>NZ_JAHUZB010000003.1 GCF_019218635.1 Enterococcus alishanensis
ATCATCCCAAGCTTTTGTCACAGTGACACTTGTTTTACCTGGCGTATAGCTATTTGTAATTGTTGTACCGTTAATACTAGTTGAATAGTCTGGAATAGTATTTTCGGTGACTGTGTAAACTATTTCGTGTCCTTCTTTATACTTAGCCAGATTAGTAAACTGGTAGGTCCAGTTCTCTTTTTCAGTCACTACTTTTGAATCTATTTTACTTCCATCCGCTAAAAGATTCACAGTAATAGAATTCGGACGCTTTCCATCTTGGTTATTACTATCATTCCAAACTTTTTTACCATCAATTTTTGTTAACTCAGGTGTATGGGCATTCGTAATGATAATATTACCCTTATCATGGTCATTGACGCTAACATCATATCCATCCAATTTGTCTACTTCTTTAACTGTATATTCAATTGTTTTTCCTGCTTCTTTTTCAGGTAAGTCATCCCATGTAGTTGTCCAATTATTGGAATCATTCAGTAGTACAGGCGATTTTAACTTCTCCCCATCTGCATATAATTGCACTTTAATGCCCTCGGGGCGAAGACCATCTTGATTATTACGATCATCCCAAGCTTTTGTCACAGTGACACTTGTTTTACCTGGCGTATAGCTATTTGTAATTGTTGTACCGTTAATACTAGTTGAATAGTCTGGAATCGTATTTTCGGTGACTGTGTAAACTATTTCGTGTCCTTCTTTATACTTAGCCAGATTAGTAAACTGGTAGGTCCAGTTTTCTTTTTCAGTCACTACTTTTGAATCTATTTTACTTCCATCTGCTAAAAGATTTACAGTAATAGCATTTGGACGCTTTCCATCTTGGTTATTACTATCATTCCAAACTTTTTTACCATCAATTTTTGTTAACTCAGGTGTATGGGCATTCGTAATTGTGTTGCCATCTATACTTGTGGTATACCCAGGCACATCCTGTTCCTCAACAGTATAGACAATTTCTTTTCCATTTTTAAATTTCGGTAAATCAGTAAATTCATATGACCATCCTAAATTTTCATTAGTAGTCGTAGTTTGAATAGCTTCCCCGTCGGCCAACAAATTGATTGATATATTATTTGGGCGAATGCCATCTTGATTATTAGCATCGTCCCATTTTTTTATTCCGGCTAAATTAATTTGTTCAGGATCATTTGAATTGGTTAGAAGAATAGCATTGCCATTATCTGTATCTTTTATCGTGAGATCATAACCAGAATTTTCATTTAATTCTTCTCTAGCAGTATAATATAATTTTTCTCCTTGATCGTTCTCTGCTGGTAAATTTGCCCAAATATATTCCCATCCATTCTCTTGGTTTAATAATTGTGTATCACCAAATTTGTTTTCCTTACCAGACGTAGTGGCCTCTGTATTTGTATATTCATAGGGTGTATCACTCTGATACAATTGCACTTTTAAGCCTTCAGGCCTTTTTCCATCTTGATTATTATTATCATCCCAGTGTTTTAGGACTGAAAATGATTTGTTGGAGGTGTTTAAATCAATACTAGCTCTTGTGGTTAGTATTTTTTTAATAGGTTGATATCCTCCAATAGGTTGTACAAACCCTGTGGTCCCAAATACCAAATAATAAGGTTGTCTCGTCACAAGAGCAGAATCTATATTAAAATAAAGACTAGCATCTTCTGAAGGATTATCATCAATAAGTGTTTTTGGGATATTTATTAAAATAGTACGATCTTGATAATTATTTTCAATTGTCACATCTTTGGTAATATTTTCTATAGTAGAATTTTTGTATAATTGAACATTAATATTGGTCTCGTTACTATCAATTTTAAATAGTTTTTCCGTTTCCGAGTCTAAATTATCTTCAAATTGAAGTTTGTAAAGATAATTATCGCCATCTTCCCCATGAGGAGTTATCTCACTGGCATTTATTTCGACATTGTTCAATCTATCAATCATTTCTTGATAAGAGTGGTCATCAGTTGGTTTTGCTTTTGCTTCATTATATAGTTCATTAACTATCGGATTCGATGTGAGTAACTTGTCACTAAATTTTCCTCCAGTAAATTTCCATATAACAATTTGAGTAGCAGCATATCTGGTCAATTCATTTGCATCTTTGTAGGCAGGGATATTTTTAACTTCTTCATTTTTTCCTTGATTTTGATAAAAATTTTCCATTAACCATAAAACAGAACTAGGTAGTTTTTCATTTAAATCCGCCCGATAATCATTTCCAGTAGGATAATATTTACTTTCATCTAAACAAAAATATAAATTTTTTTCATTGTCCACTAAGGTATAAAGTCTAGAATTAAGCATATCTAAGTTATCCAACTTTACTTCTGCATTATTTTTTAAATTTGCATCAATTCGAACATTGGTTATAGGATTAGGAGGTAGTATAGTAGTTTCTGCATGTACTGTCTTTGTAACAGTTATAAAACTAAAGAGTAGCGCCAGTATAAAAATTAATTTCTTCATAGTTATCCTCTTTCTTTTTTGATTATTTTATTGTAGCTAAATTTAAATGTAACTAGTGTAGTTTATCAACAAAAATATGGAGCAGACATACTACAAGTGTTATTTAAATAAATTATAATATTCAATTTAAAATCAATGAGAGGCACTTATATAGCGAAAATAAAGAGGATGGAAACATGAAATTAACTACTCTTATAATGTACTGATGTCTTGATCTCTTAAATAATCATTATTTTATATTTAATATATTTAGTGAACTTCTAACATCCATAATTGACTGGGAGATAAGTTTAATGCCCACAAATCATAAAGGGAACGTAACATAAGTCATAGTTGTTATTTTGAAAAAGTTGGCTCCTGGAAACTGTAAATGATTTCTGGGAGCCAACTTATTTACGTACTCAAAATGTTGATATATTTTCTTGCAGCTAGAGTGCTCATATTTAATGCCCTAATAGGAGGATTGGTTCTTTCTTCACCTCTCCCATCCCTCCATACAACGCAGCCCTCATTCACGCAAAGACTGGTTCTAGATCAATTTTTCTTATTGCGCAGATTTTTCCATTTTTAAGTTCTGAAAGTAAAGCTCATTGTTTACATTAAAATAATCCGTCAAAGGACTAACCTTAATGATGTACGTATTGCCACCTTGGATTAACGCTTCTTGAATTGTTTCTTTTTTAGTATATTTTTCTGTTTGTACTCTTTGATATCTCGAGCATAGCTATAGATTTTTTGCGTATTTGTTCGGTACGGATTGAAATTGAGGGGAAAAGAACTAGCTTTAATCTTCCCGCACAGATCATAATTTCGAGGACGCCAAAAAAGATCAAGCTCATTGATTTCAAGGGATTCGACGCGTTCATTGATAAACTAAGTGGTATTATCTTCTTTTGGGTAATAGCAAGTTGAGATATCCAAAGTGAGCATATTTACTTTAATTCCTTTCGGAGATTGAATGATTGAGAGTACGATTACCACTGCTATTTTACAAAAAAACTCCAGAAATGGACGGTTTTCCGCCATTTCTGGAGTTTTTTCGGAGACTTATGTTATAGACTCAAGGAATTAAAGACTTTCTATTACAATACAATTCCCGCAGTATCTTTTATCTTCTTTCCCATTTCTTTAACTTTTTCTCGACTAGTTTTAACGTTTTTAATGATTTGATTAAGTGAGTCTAGCTCGCTATCAGATAAATCATCAACAATATCTAATAATTTTTCGTTACCATTAAATTTATCTTTAACAACTTTTTTAGTTTTGTAGCGAGTTACCTCACGTTCAAACTTACCTAGTATTTTTTCTGAACAGTTAATTGTAGCGTATGCACCAGCAATAGTTAGTACACCAATTCCAATTTTAGTACATGTTTTCATAGCATTCATTCCTTCTTTAAAAGATATATTTTTGTATCTTCATTTTACTCAATACTAGGCTTAAATACGTTTTATGTCTAATCATAACTAAGATTCAATTAACTTCCATGCTAAAGTAACACTTACAATTTACAGCATTTTAATTAAGATAGATGAATATTGAATATAATTACTCTATGATTTCTTTATTAGTATGGAAAAGAACTTCTTTAATAACTATGTTTCTCTTACACAAGAATAAAAGGTATGACAGACTAGAAAAACCATATAAAGACCACGTGAACCAAGCCTGTGATCCTTTCTGAAAATCTTGTAATCTATATATAGAAAATAAATCCTCAAGTAGTTCCCCATAAAGTGCTGAATTTAATTGAACCTTACTGGCTGTAAAAATTACTTGGATTACCACTTGAATCACAAAAATGGTAATCCAACCGATCAAATAATGTAGACCACCTTTCACGGCCACTTGATTTTTATATATATTCTTTTTTTCACCATTATCGTCAAAGTAAACATACATCGGGATTAAGTGCTGCCTGATCATTGCATATTTTGCTTGATAATAGCCTACTGAGGAACCAATAAAAATACATAAAAGTAAAATGATTAAATTATTTTGACTGTAATGAAATTGAAAGATCACTTGTAGCAAGGAAAAAGAGGGCAAAAAATAATAAGTTAATTTACTAACGGATTCATACGAGAATTGCTTTCTTATAAAATAAAGCAACATTAGGATTATTAAAAATGAAATCAAATTAGAACCTCTTTCCTATTAATAGGTTTTTTCTTCCATATTAAAAGCATTTGTCATGTCTTTATCAGCACTTAATACAGGTACTATTTGCTGTAACTCTCCTTGAACAATTACTCTGTTTATTCCACTCACATCTCCACATGTAACTAAAGTAACTAATGATTTATCAGGTACTTCATCTAGCCATTGGACTGCTGTGGGATCCACCTTTTCTTTTGAAGTGACTTTGTACTCATAAATATTTTCTAAGTCAGTTAAGTAGATAGTTGCGCCCAAATTAACTTTTCCTAAAGGTGAAAATAATAAATCATCCTCATAAGCATGGTGACTTGCTAATCCATAGTTACCCACTCCCATTTGCTGATTCTCTTTAGTCGTACCAGCACCCCACAACAATGCTTCGTTGGATAATCCCTTAAATATGGGTAAATTGATAGCTACGCTAGGTATCGCTACTCCGCCAATAACTGGTAAGCGTTTGTTAGATAATTTAGCTTTTAATACAGCTTCACTACTGATGGGTTGCACTCCATCAAAATCAAAAGTTTCTTTCTTTTTTTTATTTTCTTGTATTTCTTTTTTTGTTACATTGGAGACTTGATACTGTTCACTTGTTTTACTAATGATAAAATTTTTTATCTGATTGTTAAAAATTAAAGCTAATCCAATTAATAATAAAAGAATCAAAGGGATTGTTTTAACTATTTTTTTCATACATACCCCTCTTTATTTAATATTTCCAGTAACATAGTCCAACGTACAACCCTTTTCTAGATTGTAGATAATACGCTGTAAATAATCGTGCTGCCTTCGATACTTTGCGCCTCCGCTTGAACCCCAAGGCAAAGTAACTCATTATTTTTTCAAATAAGATATCATACATAATTTTTCATCTGTCTCAGATAGTCTGCTACTTAATTGGCATATTGTACCATTGTTCCTTAGTTCCCTATAACTAATGAAATCCAATCATTATTGTACCAACGAATATAGTTATCAATTCCAATTATTGCTCCACCTATTTGCATAAACGCTTGGAAGTTTATATGTCCACGCTTCTAATTCAAGTGAAAACACTCAATTCTAGCATTATCTTCTGAGCATCTATTACGAGAATGTGTATGCTTTATCTGATTATTTTTTCATAGATTTCTATATGGAATCAAAAATATACTAAGCCAGAAAAAATAATACTATTGATTAAACCATAAAAAAATCCTACATACAACAAAGACGCGGCTAGGCAAAAGAACACCTATCCGCGTGAATTACTCTATTGATTTTCTTTCAATAGTTGGCAATTAGCTCAAGTATGAAATGAATTTTTTATCTAATTTTTTTTTGTCTTGAAATAAATATACCTATTCCAATGACTAGAATTACTCCACCAAGTAATGTGAATAATATAGTCTTTGATTCACCAGTTTGAGGAAGAAATTTCATTATTGGTTTTGAATTAATAGGTATATTACTATCTGTGGGAATTACAGAAGAGACCTGATTATTCGTATAAACGTAGGTAACCGTTTGTGGATCAGTTGTAAATGTTCCTGACGCAGCTCCTTTAACTTCTTTAAACGTATAACCATCAATAGTTAGTTTCTCTGATGTATAAGGTTCCCCAACATTACCGGATTTAACCACATTAGGTGCAATAGTATTACCTTTAGTATCTTGATATTGAATAGTTACCTCAGCTTTTTTATCAGGATCCTTTGTATAAACGTAGGTAACCGTTTGTGGATTAGTTGTAAATGTTCCTGAAGCTTGTCCTTTAACTTCTTTATACGTATAACCATCGATAGTTAGTTTCTCTGATGTATAAGGTTCCCCAACATTACCGGATTTAACATCGTTAGGTGCAATAGTATTGCCTTCGGTGTCTTGGTATTGAATAGTTACTCCACCACCTTTATCAGGATCCTTTGTATAAACGTAGGTAACCGTTTGTGGATCAGTAGTAAATGTTCCTGAAGCATTACCTTTAACTTCTTTAAACGTATAACCATCAATAGTTAGTTCTTCTGATGTATAAGTATCACCAATATTTCCGGATTTAACATCGTTAGGTACCAGGGTATTACCTTCTGTATCTTGATATTGAATAGTTACCTCCGCTTTTTTAACAGGATCCTTTGTATAAACGTAGGTAACCGTTTGTGGATCAGTAGTAAATGTTCCTGAAGCATTACCTTTAACTTCTTTAAACGTATAACCATCAATAGTTAGTTCTTCTGATGTATAAGTATCACCAATATTTCCGGATTTAACATCGTTAGGTACCAGGGTATTACCTTCTGTATCTTGATATTGAATAGTTACCTCCGCTTTTTTAACAGGATCCTTTGTATAAACGTAGGTAACCGTTTGTGGATCAGTAGTAAATGTTCCTGAAGCATTACCTTTAACTTCTTTAAATGTATAACCATCAATAGTTAGTTCCTCTGATGTATAAGGATCCCCAACATTACCAGATTTAACCTCGTTAGGTGCAAGGGTATTACCTTCTGTATCTTGATATTGAATAGTTACATTCTCTCCTATTTCTATAGGTTTTTTCAAATATATATCTGTGTTTAATTGTGTACTAAAACGATAATTACCTAATAAGCTTCTAGTAGGTATTAACATATGATATAACGATAAACTAGTACTTAAAGGTTCATCTAAATCAATATCTGATAAATCGATATCACCTTTCTTTAATTTAAAAACCAAATTATCATTTTCTAGATATATAGCATAAACTAACTTTATGTTTTCTTGAGAAACATATACATAATCCAAAAAATTTAACGGGTTTTCTGCCTCTTCTGTTGTATCAAAATCATTGTCCCATACCGCTTCTAATGGATCTATGGACAAGATTGCACCACTATATGATTCCGAAAATGGTGTTCCTTTTTGATAAAAATTAGAAATAGGTAGGACTATATTTCTGTAGTCATCGATAGTTGTTTCTAAACGTAAATTAGTTGTTCGATTTATTGACTGACTGTCAGCTAAAGAAAAAGATGAATAAGTATTATCACCATTTAAATAATCCCAAAATAGAGAAAAATTTGTGAATTCCGAGTTATAATTTTCATTAAAAATCGTATGATTTCTTTTTGCATTATTTTTGATATCTAAAAAGTAGGATTGATCTATACTCATAAATGTATTAGTTGTATGATACAAGCTAATATCTACATTTAACATTCCTGAAATAAATTCTAAACCTTTCAAATTTTCTACATAGTAACGTCCGCTATCACTGGCTGTGTTAAGATCATCTGTTAGCATAAGGTCCACATAGGATTCTTGATTGTTTTCTAATATTTCTTTTGTTAAATGATCAACATCAACATTATACTTCTCAGCCACCGCTTTTTGTAAATTTTTATCGGGCATCCAGGTATCAATTGCTTCACTATAACTTGTAGTTGTTTCAGCAGCAGCAGAAATCGGCAAAATTAATTGACCTAACATTATTATGATTATACATAATAAACTATATGATTTTTTCATTTTGTTCTCCTATAAATTATTTATTTAAAATATTTTGGATATCGCGTGATTGTGAGATTATATCGGTTAATTTACAGTCTTTTTTTTATTTTAAATTTACTATATATTATAAAAACACCGATGATTAGAATTTCCCCGCTAAGTATTGCGAATAGTATAGTTTGTGGATCAGTAGTAAATGTTCCTGAAAACAGTATGACTGTTTAAACAAAATTAATACTTAGTTTTTCTGATGTATAGCACCCCCAACATTACCGGACTTAATCACATTAGATGAAATAGTGTCACCTTCGATATTCTGATATTGAATGGTGCAATTAATAGTAAACATAATTCAGAACTCACTATTAAAAATATTAATAAAATACCAGTCAATATTTTATATTTTAACCAAAACCAATAATTATTTCAACTTTTATTCCAATAAACGAAATAAATTCATTTTATTTAACAATAAAATGAATTTAATAATTTTTTAACTGTTAATTGATTTTTCCAAAAAATAGATATTTTATAAGAACTAAATTCATTTAGAGTACATTAAGAATTATTTATAAATAGAAAATCTATTTTTTTATGTTAATTGAATAATTTTTTTAGTTGACATAATAAAATCATAAAAAGTTAACCTGATGCAGGCGTAATTTAATTGGTAATTTTAAATAACTTTATATATCTATAAATTGAAACATACAATAATTAGAGATGACTGCTACTTAATAAGTTCATATGGTATAATTAATTTCCAAAATATTTCAAAATTTTATTACACAAGGAGGAGTTATATGAAAAAAGTATTTTTAGGTATAGGTTTATTGGCATCTATGGGGTTAGGTGGATTGTTTGATACAAGCGCAAATGCTGATGTATCGGAAGTTTATAATACGTCAATTCCAAGCGTAAATTTTTTATGGAGAGAATATAATCCAAATACGGGTGAGCACTTTTTAACTGAAAGTTTTGAAGAAACCGAATGGTTAGAAGAACAAGGATGGATAACAGAGGGACTTGCATGGATGACACCCACTAGCGGAGAAGAAGTATACCGTCTTTATAATCCTAATGCAGGAGATCATTTTTACACTAAAAGTATCGTCGAATATAACTGGTTAAAGCAACAAGGATGGCTACAAGAAGGAAGATCTTTCTTTAGTTCTGAGGGTAAAGACACAGCCGTATATCGTAGCTATAATAAAAATGCTGTAGCAGCTGGATCCCATATGTTCACCATTAATAAAGACGAACACGATGGTTTATTGCGTTCTGGATGGCTTAATGAAGATGTACAATTTTATGCAGTTTCAATGTATACTCATTTGGAAACTCTAACTTTAGTAGCTGAGAGTATCACTGAAACAGAAGTCGGAAGTGCAGATTTCGCAAAATTACAACAAGTTATAGCACAATCACATACAGTGTTAAACAAGGCAAATATTTCTGATAACGAATTAAGAAATCAGTATCAAACACTATACGATACTATTAATACTTTGAATTATCTATAAACATATTTTAAATATGAGTCAATATTATTAAGAATGAAAGTGTTCCCTTATAACTCTAGGGAACACTTTTATATTCTAATTTTTATCATAATCATGAACTCTAGTATCAAGGGTCTGTTTCCAAAATTCTTCTCTAAGGTAAATCACACTATCAAAGTCTACTCGTGTATCAAAGATTTCTAAAATTGAATATTGAATATAATTTTGACTTTATTATTCCCTTTTTCTTTTACAACAATTATCAAATCAACATCTCCTCCGGCATGATCCCCTTTTGCGTATTGCATCCATCTTTACCACAATCCGTTGCTATTTCCAGAAGATGAACCTACATAATGCTTCCTTGTTGCTAAATCAGTTTGTAAACAGATAGCATTCACATTTGATAGTGGAGCAAGCTGTTTAAGCTGTGAAAAGTTACCTAAAATATTAGCATCAGCTGGAAAATCACTCATATTGCTTTCTACTGGAAGTTCATAAACACTTAATAAAGTTACAACAGTTTCGTATTTAAAGAAAACTATTCCTAATTTCAGAATCAGCTTTAAAAATCAATCTTCCAATAAATTGTTTACCCATACTTAGTTTCTCAAAGTCATTTTCTGTTGATTTTGCATGCTTATAGTACGTATTTCTCTTTTTATAAACGCCGGTGAAAAGATAGTAATTATTCCCATATCCAGGTTCTGTATAATGATTTAAGAATAATAAGTTTTCACATGAAACATCCGAGGTATCATAGCCTCCTTTGTTTTTACGCGAATAATATAAATAGTAACTTCTATCTCCCAGATTCGTTCTAAGTAGTGAAGTCTTCTATAAAATAAAAAAATCCCAAAAGCCGATGATTCAGCTTCTAGGATTTTATTTTTAAAATTGACAGATTGATAAGAACATCAAGACTGCCCCCAACATCACAAACAAATGCCAGATGACGTGGGTGAATTTTTTATCTTTCATGGTGTAAAATAATGAACCAACCGAATATGCGACACCGCCGAAGAATAGTAAAATCAACGCCTTTAATCCGATGGAATGATACAGTGTCGGCAAAGCAAAAACGATCGCCCAGCCCATCACATTATATAAAATCGTCGAGACCTTTGAAACTTTGTTCTGCCGTTTTAAAGTGACACTTTTATAAACAATACCGCTAATCGCTGCCACCCAAATCACTGTCAAAATAATGATACCTTTTGCTCCGGGAATTCGTAATAAGCAATATGGTGTGTACGTGCCAGCAATCAATAGATAGATCGAACAATGGTCAAAGACTTGAAAAACTTTTTTTGCCTTAGTAAAAATCAACGAATGAAATAATGTCGAGGCTAAAAATAGTAGAAACAACGAAAGACCATAAATAATAAAGGAAACATAACTCAACGTGGTATTGGCTTTTTGCAGCAAGACCACCAGCCCGACAATACTCAAAATCGCCGCCAAACCATGGGTCACTGCATTCAATACTTCGTTAGTTATCAAATATTTCTTACTAAATTCAACCATAATTTCACCTCGTTCATTTCTACAGACAATATATCATGATTTCAAAAATAATTCAATCTAGTTTTCAAAACTATTTAGGATTTTATCCTAACATAATTCCTGTATCTACTATTTTATAGCCAAAAATAACCTGATCATCTGCATATAAATAGGCTTCTTTCTTCCGATTCAAAACCCGCACAAAAGCACTCAAAGTCAAAGGCTTAACCCGCGGATTGGCTTTTAAAACGATCCGATCAGCTAAAACAATCATTTCTAAACGATTAATCGGATTTTTCGCAGGCAAATAAACAAAGGAAATCACAGGTACTTGATTGGGCTCACTACTAGCCACTTGTAAACTTACTAATAAATCTTTGGCTTTCATCTGGTTTCCTCATTTCTCTAACAGCTATTAAATGGCAGTTTACCACAAACTTTTTAAGCAAAAATAAAAATCTCCAAAAGTTAGGAAAACTATCTAACCTGTGAAGATTCTTTTAAATTAATTTAATCCTTTTATTTCTTCGACAAGCATTTTATTTTTTCAGTTGTAAATTACGCATTTGCCGCCATTCCTGCTAAATAATCTGCTCGATCATTGTATTTATCGCCAGAATGTCCTTTAACTTTGACAAATGAGACACTGATATTGCGGCTTACTTGATCAAATTCCTTTTTATAAAACTGAGATATCGGTTTATTGGTTTTCCAATCACCGACGGCCCAAGATTCGATGCCTTGATAATCGTAATGAATGATGATTTTGTCTAGCTGATGATCCACCGCCCATTTGACCGCTTCCAGTGAGGCGATCACTTCGCCAGCAATCTGAAAACTATCGAGAAAAGTTGCATCATTTCCAGGAATCGATAGTTCATCTACCACTTCACCATTATTCAAAATAACGACACCAGAGCCGTATTGTTGTTTGCCTTTATTGAAGGAGCCATCCACAAAAGCCGAATACCCACTGAAATCATCCGTTACTTTAGGAGCTTCTAAATAGTTTTGCGCCTCTGCTTTTGTAGGAAAAGATTTATATTTTGCGCCGGGATAACCTTTGACTAAGCGGCTGGTTTCTTCCCAAGTTGTAAAGATGCCGGTTTTTTTGCCGACCTTAATTGCATAAAATTTTGCCAAATCCTTGTTCACCTCATTAATTATTGTGCTTTATTTTAACATGTTTGCATTCAAAAACAAAAAATCCTCAAAAGTTAGAAAGAACCAACTTTTGAGAAAGTAATTAGTATAATTCTGGTCGGCGATCGTTGAAAACAGGAATATCTTTACGGGCTTCTTTTAATCGTGAAAAATCAATTTCCGTCTGAAGAACTGTTTCGTTTTCGCCCAATTCCATCACGATTTCCCCAAAAGGATCAGCCAACATGGAATGACCATTAAATTGATTGTTGGGATCACTCCCCACTCGATTAACCCCTAAAACATAGCATTGATTTTCAATTGCTCGCGCCTGTAATAGTTTTCGCCAGACTTGAATCCGTTGCTTCGGCCATTGTGCTGGTACAACAAACAGTTCGGTTCCTGTCGTCCCTTGTTTGCGAAACCATTCTGGAAAGCGCAAGTCATAACAAATCACTGTGGAAACTTGATGTCCTGCCCAATCAAAAGAAGTTGCTTGATCACCGGCAGCCAAATATTGATCTTCTGCCATCAAGCCAAACAAATGGACTTTGTCATAGTCACCCACGATTTCCCCTTTTGGATTGAAAGTGTAAGCCGTATTAAAAAATTCTGCACCCACTTTACGAGCAATTGAACCTGCCACGATATAAATCTGATGGGTTTGGGCTAATTCAGCAAAAAATACTTGGGTCTCCATCCCCTCTTCATCAGCAATCTCTGACAAACGAGTCAAATCATAAGCAGTATTCCACATTTCTGGTAAGACGACTAATTGATTAGGCTGAAAAGTTTGCTGGGAAAAAATTTCCTTAATATGGGCAAAGTTTTTTTCTGGTTCACCAAAGGCTAAATCGATTTGCATGACTGTGATCTTCATATTATTTGCTCCGATCTAATTGATTTGCGATGAGATTACCCACCGTTTGTACCAATTGTACCAAAATAATCAAGATCACGATGGTGGCATACATCACACTCGGTTCATTTCTCAAATAACCATATTGATAAGCAATACTCCCAAGTCCACCTGCCCCAACTAAACCAGCCATCGCTGTCGCACCGATTAAACCAATCAAAGCAATCGTCAAACCACGAATAATTCCGCCTCGCGATTCTCTTAACAATACTGTTTTAACAATATTAAAATTGCTAATCCCCATTGATTGGTAAGCTTCAATCACGCCAGGATCAACTTCTAACAACGAGGTTTCCACTAGACGAGCCAAATACGGCGTCGTATATAAAATCAGTGGAGGCAGCACGCCAGGAACCCCAATGGTTGTCCCCACTAAGAAACGTGTCACTGGTAAAATTAAAAATAGTAAAATAATAAATGGTAATGAGCGAAAAATATTGATCAACGTGTTGGCAATTGAATAAATCACTGTATTAGGAGTTAACCCTTCTGCTCGCGTCATCACCAGCAAAACCCCCAATGGAATCCCAAAAATAATCGCAAACGCCAAGGCGATTCCCACCATGATTAAGGTTTGACCAATCCCTTCATAAATCACACTACCCCATTCTGAAATCAATTGACTCATCTACTTAACCTCCTCAATAAAAACGCCTTGCGATGCAATATATGCTTTAGCTGCTTGAAACTCAGCCTCACTGCCACCCTCTAGCTGCACTAACAGATGTCCATGAGGTTTTTCCTTCAAATAACTGATATTGCCGCTTAAAATATTCGCCGCAATCGGATAATCCTTGGATACTTGTGACAAGATTGGTGTCGTCGCCTTTTCACCAATAAATTGCAGATTCAACAAACGACCCGTTGCTTTCGCTTCTGCCAAGACATCTTCAGGTACATTGTAACTTTCATTGGCACCAATAAATCGTTTGGTGGTCGGACTCTTTGGTCGCGTAAAGACATCGATCACTGGACCTTCTTCAATCACGGCACCCTCTTCCATCACCGCAACGCGATCACAGATTCGTGTCACTACATCAATTTCATGGGTAATCAAGAAAATTGTGATCCCTAATTCTTGATTAATTTTCAGCAATAATTCTAAAATTGATTCAGTCGTCTCCGGATCTAACGCACTTGTCGCTTCATCTGACAACAAAATCTCCGGTTCATGTGCCAATGCCCGTGCAATTGCCACCCGTTGTCTTTGTCCGCCAGAAAGTTGCGCCGGATAATTATCCTTGCGATCAGTCAAGCCTACCAAGGTTAAATACTTATCTACCCGTTCTTTAATCACATCGGCGGAAAGACCTTCTAATTTTAAAGGCTTCGCAATGTTGTCATAAACTGTCGCAGTCGATAACAAATTATAACCTTGAAAAATCATGCCGATTTTACGACGCGCCAATAGCAATTCTTTTTTTGACAACTGGTTTAGGTTTTTACCATTAACTAAAACATCGCCAGTCGTTGGTGGCTCCAAAAAGTTCACCATCCGAATCAAGGTGGATTTCCCAGCACCTGAATAACCTACCACTCCGAAAATTTCGCCTTTATTAATCGTTAAACTAACTGGCTTAACGGCTTCAATCTGACGCTTTTTTTGTACATAAGTTTTTGATACATTTTTCAACTCAATCATAAAATTTCCTCCACTTTAAAAACTCTAAAAAAAAACGATAAGACGAAGCCGCAGCTTCGCCTCAGATGGTTATTCAAACGCCGGAACGATTGCTCCTTTAAAGGTATCTTCGATGTATTTCACATTTTCAGCCGATTGGTAATATTTTTTGATTGTTTTAACGACTTCATCATCTTTATGACCTTTTTGTACAGCAAAAACGTTGTAATACTCGTTTCCTTCTGTTGGTTCACCGAAAATTGCATCGTCTTCCACACTTAAACCAGCATTTACAGCAAAGTTTCCGTTGACCACTGCAGCACTTAAATCATCTAATTGATTTACGATTTGAGAAGCTTCTAATTCTTGAATGTCCAAGTTTTTTGGATTTTCAGCGATGTCATTTTTAGTCGCTGATTCATTTAAGCCAGATTTTAATTTAATCAAACCAGCTGTCTCCAATAATTTCAATGCCCGATATTCATTACTTGGGTCATTGGGTACGCCAATTTTTGCACCATCAGGAATATCTTCTACGCTATCAACATTATTTGAATAAATTCCCATTAAAGCATAGATGGTTTTGAAAGCCGGTACGATGTCATAGCCACGATCTTCCACTTGCTGATCTAAAAACTGAATCGTTTGATAACTGTTACTATTCAAGTCACCATCATTTAAAGCTGTATTCGGTGTATTATAATCATCAAAAGTAGTTAATTTAATCGTTAAACCATCTTCTTTTGCTAACTTGGCTACATTTTCCATAATTTGTTCGTGAGGTCCCGCTGTCACCCCAACTGAAATTTCTTTTGTGCTTAACGCTTCATCTGAACCTGATTTCGATGCGCCGCACCCTGATAATAAAACCGCTGCTGCTAATGCTATCCCACCAAAAATTGTCGCTTTCTTAAATACTCCTGCTTTCATGAAAATGTCCCCCTAATTTTTTATTACTAAAAGAAAAAACTCGCCCTCTCTACCCAAATTTATTGAGCAAAAAGGACGAGCAAGTCGCGTTACCACCTTTAATTCGTAGCCGCCTCACAGCAAAAGCTACCTTGACTAGTACCATTGATACTAGAGCATTGTTAACGGAAGCTACTCCGTCACTGCCTACTTATCGACAATGCCGTTCAGAGACCATTTTTCAACCTCAGCTTCTTATCTCCTTTCACCAGGCGGAGACTCTCTACAAAGAAACATGAAACTTACTTTTCTCTTCCACACGTTTTCTTTCAGTTGTCTTGTTGAAGTTATAATACTCATTAACATCTCATTTGTCAACACAAATATTTATTGAAATCACATTTGACTTTAATAATTCAGAAGATTACAATAAACAAAATTTAAGAACTGGAGATGAATACATGAATATTGCCAACGAAGTCCGTCCTGGCGCCAATCGTTACGTCAGTGGACAAAATATTTTAGAAGAATTACCAGAATACTTGGCTTCTTTTGAAAAAATTGCTGTAATTACTGGAAAAAAATCTTACGAAGTTTTCACTAGCTACTATAAAGAAGAACTACCCTACCCGATTTATCGCTATGACGAAACAGCCAGTCGCGAAGATGCGCAGCGTTTAGCAGATGAAATCGGTCAAGTAGACGTTATTTTAGCTATCGGTGGCGGTCGTCTATTAGACGCTGCCAAAATGACAGCCGAAGTTTTAAATGTAGAATACATTTTGATTCCAACATTGATTTCAAACTGTGCGCCATTTACACCAATCGTAGCAGTTTACCATCCCGATCGAACTTTCCGTTCAATTGGCTATATCACTCGCGCACCATTTCTTTCATTAGTAGACTGGGACTTTTTATTAGAAGTGACACCGGTAGACTACTTTATCGCTGGAATCGGTGATACTTTAGCAAAATGGTACGAAATTGACGGCATTACTCGTCGCTTAAGTGAGGATAAAAAATCAGCTTATGTACGCCTTGGAATTGCTGCTGCTAAAGCAATCTTAGACATTTTACTACAAGATTCCGTCGCAGCGATTGACGATTTAAAAAATAAACGCCTATCTCCAGCCTTTGGACGCATCACAGACTGCATCATCGCACTCGCTGGTGAAACTGGTGGCTTTGCTGCAACTTATGGACGTAGCGCAGGTGCTCATGCTGTTCATGACGGCCTTTCTTATATTGAAGCAACTCATAATCAATTACATGGTAAAAAGGTCGCATACGGCATTCTAGTCCAATTGGCACACACTCAAGAGCATGACGAAATCCAAAAACTGATTCCCTTCTACCAAGCTACCGGTTTACCATTAAAATTAGCTGCATTAAATGTAGCCGATACTAGCCAAGAAAGTCTTATAAAAGTGGTCAACCACGCGGCTTCTGCCAATGAAACCTTCAACATGGTTGATCCTGATGTAACGGCTGAAGATGTCTTCGCAGCCATTCAAGTTATCGAAAGTCTTTAAAAAGTTTACTTCAAAACCAATTGAGTATACCTCAATTGGTTTTTTTGTGGTTTACTTTTATTTTCAAAGTAAACTCAATCATACTATTTTAAGGTAAACTTTTATAATTGCAGTTTACTTTTTATTCTCCTTACAATCACTGCAGTAATTAAAAAATTGTTTACCTGATATTTTTGAGGTTTACTTTTTTATTGAAGTTTACTTTATTAAATTAAATAAGGTATACTCTTTTAATTTAGAGTATACCTTATTTTTTATATTTCGTTTACCTTAAATATTTGAAGTGTACTTTAAATATCATAATTAAGTTTACTTCTTTTATTTGAAGTTTACCTTTTATACTGAATTAAAGTTTACCCACATATATTAGGTTTACTTTATTTCAATTGAAGTATACTCTTGATGTTTTATGATTAACTTTTTTAATTTAAAGTGTACTTTAAATTAAATTTTGAAGTATACTTTAAATGACTATTTTAGTTTACTTCATTTCTTTAATAGTTTACCTCTTTTATATAGAAGTTTACTTTATGATGATATAAAGTTATCCTAAAAGAATTTCAGTAAACTTTTCTATTTGATTGGGTAAACTTTTTAATAATTAAGTTAACCTCAAATAAAGCTTTTATATCAGTGTTTTAATTTAAAGTTTACCTTTTAGATATATATAAAGTTTACCTTTTGTTTAAATTATAGAGTATACTCTAAATATATAAAGTGTACTTAAAACGATTTATATAGGTTCACTTTTATATTCTAATAGAGTTTACCTATTTTATTTGAAGTATACTTTTTTATTGTCATAAAAGTTTACTACAATTGTTTAAAAGTTTACTCTTTTTAATTAAAGTTTACCCATGTATCAAAGAGTATTCCTTAAATCTTTTCAGTATACTTTTTTAACTTTATTAAGGTTACTTTTAATATCTATTACAGTTTACCACAAAAAAAAAGTTGAAGTAAACTTTTACAAACGAACTATTATATGGTAAACTTTATTTGAATATAAAATAGATTGGAGTTTACCTTATGGCAAATAAGAAAGCTGAAACATATGTCGTTGGTAATTTTAAAGGTGGGGTAGGTAAATCTACCACTGTACAAATGCTCTCATTCGAGAGCGCCTATCAGACTGAACGAAAAACCTTAGTTATCGATTTGGATCCTCAGGGCAATACCAGTGACGTTTTAAAGTTAACTGCTGAGAATTTTGGTACCCACGATTTACCTGATGAATTCGACAATACGATTTGGGAAGCAGTTAGGGGCGGGGACATTAATGATTCCATTTACAATATCATCCCCAATTTGGATCTGATTCCTGCAAATATCTCTTTTTCTGATTTTCCAGATTACATGATCGAAAAGTATCCCTCTGATAAATTGGCTCAATTTCAGTATATGGAAAAGCTATTTGCGCCATTAAAAGATATTTATGATGTCATTTACATTGATGTACCACCGACAATTAGTACTTATTCAAATGCTGCTATGTATGTGGCTGAATACGTTATTGTCATCTTGCAAACCCAAGTAAAATCTCTAAAAGGGGCACAAAACTATATTGATTACATGAACTTTTTCATTGAACAATACGATACTAGCCTAGAAGTGGTGGGTATTGTGCCTTTCATGATGCAAAAAAGAGACTCAGTTGACCAAGAAATCTATCATGCAGCCAGAGATTTATACGGTAATCATTTATTAGACACCGTTGTCTTAAATCAAAGCCGTTTGAAACGATACGATGGCTCTGGTATTACTTATGAAATCAACAAAAACGGCAAAGTAGAGCAATGGGACCGTCGAGCTCATGAAGTTTTCTTGTCAATTTTAGATGAAATCGATCAACATCGTCGCTTACTAAGCGGTGAAGAGTAGGGGAGGGGAGAGCTAAATGGCAAAAAAAATGAAGCTAGACTCCCTTTTAACTGCCAACAAGAAGAATAAAGGGATCGAAAAAATGTCCCAGTATTCCAATGAGGAAAAGAAAGCACCTGCACCAAAGCCAACTTCAAAGGAATTATTGTCAGCAAAGAATATAGAAAACACCAGTAGCTTACGGGAAACGCACTTGCTGAATCAGCAAAAAGCACTTGCCCAGGAACAAAGAGCCAATCGAGAAAAGGGCACGCCTGCTAAAAGGGGACGCAAGCGCCAATATAATGATCCTCGAAAAAAAGCACTCGAAATGCAAAAAATCTCTGCTCAAACAAAAATCCGACTACAAGGCTTGATTGATTCTAAATTTGACGGCTATACACCAGACAAAGTGATTGAATTTTTATACGATTATTACTTAGAAAAAGAGTTGCTGCAAGACGACCGAATCTTCTTAAAACAAGTCGAAGATGCCGCGATGGAAGAGTATAAAGAGAAGCCTAAATATCAGAAATTATTTGCTGAATTAGAAAATGATGAGAATTAATTACAAAAAAAGTAAACCGCAAAACCTTCTTTTAAGAGGTTTGCGGTTTACTTTTTTTATCTTTGCACTTTATTTTAAGTTTACTTTTATTACTTTTGAAACTTGATTTAAAGTTTACTTTTTGAATAAGGGGATTCTGCCTTGTCCTGTGGATAATTCAATTATAGATAGCGACTCACCAATATTTTTCCACAAAAGACCTTTTTAAAAAACTTTTTTTTCTTTTATTTAAGTTTACTTTATTGAAAGATTTAAAAGATTTTAGGGTTAACTTAAATTATCTTTAAACAATTAATAAAGTTTACTTCATTCATCTTTGAAACTTTTATAAAAGTTTACCCTAAAAAAAGATGTTCATAAATTGCTTTACAATAGGCTTTATTTCGATTATTCTAAATGCGTAAAGAAAAAAAGAGTTCAAAGATTTGGCGATCTTCAAACTCTTCGGTGAATGATGTTAATTTGGCGATTAACATATTCAGTAGTCAAAATAGATTGTTTAAATCCTAAAGATTAGTGAAAATTTGGCGTTCTCCTAATCTCTATTTAGTATACCACAAATTTACTCAAATCTCAATCACCTCAGACTATTGAACCACGAAGTTTCACCAACTTTTTCTTAAGTTTTCCTAGAGAAAGGTGAGTATTATGAATAGTCTTACATCAACATTTATGACCGCAGATAATCTGCCCAACAGCAATTTTTTACCAATTGATTTTAATTTTTTAAATAATCCACAATATGCCGATCTATCGATTGAGGCAATCTTTTTGCATGCTCTTTATACCCAGCGTATGACTTGCAGTATCCACAATAGTTTGCAAGATGGCAGCTGGCTGGATGAAGAAAAAATTCCCTTTATTTACTATAGTAATGCAGAAGTATCCGAGGTTTTAAGAATTTCTGAGCGAAAAGTGACAACTTTACGAAACCAATTGGCTGAACTTGGCTTAATTAAAGTGGTTCGTCATGGTTTAAAAAATTATCGGATTTATGTGGCGAATCCAAAAGCTCCTGCAGAAGGGACCGTCATGAAATTTACTTTCAAAAATTATCGCGCCCCGCAAACTGTGGATAAATCACGAGACGCAAAATCTGCTAGCACCAGTTCGCAAAATTTGCCGATAAGTACAAGTAAACAACTAGTAAAAACAACAAATAAAACAAGTGAAACAGACGTAGCGCCTAAAAAATTACAGCAACCTGTGGATAAAGAAGCCGCTTTGCTGGCTGGTTTACAGGCTCGTTATGCTCATTTAATCCCTGAGACAGCCTTTATGCGCTTTTTGCCTTTTTGTGATAATCGCTATCTCAAAGCCAAAAAATTCGTTGATTTAATCTTTAAAGCTAAATATGTAGCTAATCAACAATTTATTAAAGCTGGATTACCGCCAGAAGCAGAGGCTTTAACTTTTGAAAACAATCCTTATTTTAAAAACGGCTTACCTGATGCTATAGCAAAAGCCTGTGAACAAATCTATCGTTATGGCAATGTTTCTCAACCAGAAGCGTTCTTCTTTAGCTTTTTGAAAGGTTTCTTTGTGGAAAAAATCCGTCAGTTTCTAGTGGACAGTTATGAGGTGAATGACCACCTGGCTGCTACTTTGGAACGGGTAGAAAATTTTCAGAAAAGGAAAGTTTTAGTAAAATCCGCTTGATTTTCTGAAAAAAACCCGTAATTTAGCTACTAATCATGGCAAGCTTTGATATAATGTAACAGAGTCTATGTTGAAAGGTATTTATTTATGGATAATTTTAAGTTACGTTACTTTGCCTATAGTGGGCTATTTGGGCTGGCTTGTGGGGCAGTGATTGGACTATTTTTAAGTATTGTCACCTTGTGTCACAATTTTATTTGGGATTATATTCCCGGTCTAATCAATGATCCGGCGTTGTATCCTTTACTAATCTGTTTGATTGGTGGGGGACTGGTGGGAATGTTTGCCCAACGTTTTAAAGCCTACCCTCGTTCGATCAATGAAACATTGTCGGAGTTTTATAGTCGGGATCGAGTGGATTATAAACAAGGTCAGATTTGGAAGAATGCCGCTGCTGGCTTTTTGATTTTATTATTTGGAGCAAGTGTCGGACCAGAAGCTGCTTTGATTGCGATTGTGGCAGGCTTATTGACTTTTGCGGCTGACCGGATTGGTTTTGTTTCGGAATACCGAGAAGAGTTGCTAGAGTTCGGTGTTGGAACGACTTTGGGAATCATTTTCATGGCGCCTTTGTTTGGGATTGGCCGGACATTGGAGGCTGATGATTGGCGAAATTTAACTGAAAGTCGCTTGAAGCGCTATGTGATTTATATTTTCACGACCTTTGCCGGGTTTTTAGGTTATCTTCTGATGAATCAATTGCTGCCAGGACAAGAACAAGTTTTTGCGATCCGCAGCATGGATAATGGGATTACATGGCAAGGATTATTACTGATTGCGCCGATGATCGTTTTAGGCGCTTTATTCGGACAGTTTTTTATATTTGCGCAAGAAAAAGCGGAAAAATTTAACCGCCGGATCAAGAATCCGTTGCCGTTAGCTATTTTAGCTGGATTTATTTTCGGCTTAGTGGGCGTCTTTGCACCGAATTTATTATTTTCTGGTGAGCATACTTTATTATCTTTTACTCGTCAGGCTGAAAATTTAAGCTTTGTGATGCTGTTGATAATGGCATTAGGGAAAGTTACTTTGACTATGATGTCTTTGGCATTTAATTGGCGGGGTGGAACTATTTTCCCAATGATTTTTGCCAGTGTCGCTTTTGGATTAGCACTTACCAATCTTTTGCCCTACTCTGAAGGTCTGTTAGTGGCGATTTTTACTGCTGCAAGTTGTGCAATAATCTTGCGTCAACCCTTTGCGGTTGCGTGTTTGTTCCTCCTATTGTTTCCCGTGGAACTTTTTTTATGGATCTGGTTAGCTGGTTATGCAGCCACCGTTTTCATGCGTCATTTACCCTTTGGAAAAAAAGCACCAGTTAGCCGTCGAATTGCGGATAGTCAAACAAATGGCAATCGCAGACGTAGCCGCAGATAATTTTTTGAAACGATTTTCGCTTTTAGCGGGAGTCGTTTTTTTTGTAGATTAAAAAATTTACTTAAAAACTGTGGTGATTTTCTCAGAAAAATTTGATACGCTTATTTGTGGAAGCGTTTTTGTTTTCAAAAATAAAAGCAAAGAAGGTATGAAAATGAACGAGGAAAAGATTCGCGCGTATTTAGCTCAAGAAAAAATTGATGGCTTCTTTTTGGCCAAACGGGTGAACATTCGCTTTGCCAGCGGTTGGACTGGTGATGATTCCTACATGTTGATTACACAAGATGGATTGTATTTTTTAACTGATCCCCGTTACACAGAACAAGCAGCAAAAGAAGTGCCTAACTATGAAATTATTAACTGGCGCTTGCCTGGACGTACGGTAGGAGATACGGTAGCTGATTTGGCAGAAAAACACAATATTAAATCAATTGCCTTTGAAGCCGATCATTTAACTTATGACATGTATGCTGATTTTTCTAGTAAAGTTAAAAGTGAACTGGTGCAAGCAGGCGGCGTGATTGATCGGATGCGGGTGGTTAAATCACCAGAAGAAATCCAATATATGCGCAATGCTTGTGAAATCTCATGTCGGGCATTTTATCGTATTTTAGAAGATATCCAAGTTGGGGTAACGGAAAAAGAATTGGCAGCTAAACTTTCTATGTACATGGTGCAAGAAGGGGCCGACACACAACCTTACGGTAACATTTTAATTTCTGGCGCAAATACGTCATTGCTTCATGGCATTCCTTCTGAAAAAGCGATTGAATACGGCGATTTTGTTTTGATGGATTATGGTTGTCAGTTTAATGGCTACATGTCAGATATGACGCGGACAGTCGTTGTCGGCAAAGCTACAGAAAAACAGCGAGATGTCTATGAATATGAAAAACGCAGCTTAGAAGCGTCGTTAGAGGTCTTAAAAGCGGGTGTACCGGTGCGGGATGTTTATCGTGCGTCGTTAGAACCTTTGAAAGACACTGACTACATTCCATATACTTATGGCAACATCGGTCACTCGATTGGTTTGTTTGTTCATGAATTGCCTTATTTGGCAGAACAATATGATGATGTCTTAGATGAAAATTCTGTAATGACAGTTGAACCAGGAATTTATATTCCTGATTGGGGCGGCGTCCGGATTGAAGACCAAGTGCTAATCACTAAAGATGGTTACGAAAATATGATTAGCGTACCGCATGATTTGATTGAATTATAGGAACTAAATAAGCTATACTACAAGGGGCTAACTCAACACGAGGGAGCCCCTATCTTTATGCCAGTTCTACTTGGCGTATTTTGCCTTAGTAGAATGGTATGCGTACTGAAAATCAATTAAATTTTTGTAAAAAAATTATTCCTACGTATGAAATAGCTGCCAGTTCTACTTAGCGTATTTCGCCTTAGTAGAATGGTATGCGTACTGAAAATCTAGTAAAATTCTGGTAAAAACGAACCAGATTAAAAATACATAGAAACAATAAAGGAGGTTTGGTCATGGAAATGAGCGAGCAGGAGCGTTTTGATTTTGTTTATGATATTGGAGAAACGCTTTTGGAAAATGGTGCTGAGATTAAACGGATTGAAACCACCATTCGCCATGTGGCGGAGGCTTTAGAGCTGAAGGAATTTGATAGTTTTGTATTAATAAATGGCATTTTCATGACGGCCCGTTTAAAAGATCAAACGGTGCAGGCTAAGGTGCGGGATGTGCCGATATCGCCGATTAATTTAGGGCGGATTGAACAGATTAATACTTTGTCGCGACGGATTAAAGAAAATAAATTGACACCTTTTGAGGCGCGGGCGCGTTTAGAGGAAATCAAAGCGGAAAATTTTGCCTCGACACCTTTAAAGATAGCTGCTTATGGCATGGGCAGTGCCAGCTTTTGCTATATCTTTGGTGGGACAGTTTGGGGTTCATTGGGCGCCTTTTTCTTAGGGCTGGTCTTGGCTTGCTTCATGCTGTATTTGGTGCCGAAATTTCAGATGTCTAGCATTATCTCAAATATTACTGGTGGTTTTTTAGTGACGGTTTTGGCAGGGATTTTGGTGGCTGTTTTTCCTACCTTACGTTTAACGCCTTTAGTTTCTGGCGGGATCATTTCTTTGTTGCCTGGGGTAGCGGTCGTCAACGGAATTCGCTATTTATTTGATGGTGATTACAGTTCTGGCTGGGGTCAAATGATTAATGCAGTGATTACCGCTTTGTGTGTGTCGATGGGCGTTGGTCTGGTTTTATCAGTGCTTAATATTTTTTAAAAATTTTACGGAGGAGATGCCAGCATGAATCCTTTTTTTCAAATTTTAACTGGTTTTTTAGGGACTGTTTCTTTTGCTATTTTGTTTGAAGTGCCGAAAAAATATTATATTTGGTGCGGGACGATTGGGGCGATTGGCTGGGGGATTTATTTGGCCTTTATGCATTTTGTTAATGCGCCGATTGCTGCGACTTTTGTGGCTTCTTTGGCTTTAATCTACTTGTCGCGAGAAGCGTCTTTTGCTTTGCGGGCACCAGTGACTATCTTTTTAATCTGCGGAATTTTCTGTTTAGTGCCAGGATTGGGGATTTATAATTTTACTTACAATTTCTTTATTGGTGATTCGATCGAGGCTGCACAAATTGGTGTTCAAGTCTTGAAAATCGCTATCGCCATTTCGTTAGGAATCTCTGTTGGCTATGAACTATCGCCAAATTGTTTTTACTCTTATCATCGAAGAAAAAAATTAGCAGAATAAATTTTTGTAGTAGATGTTCTATAACAGTTCTTTTTTTAGAATAAAAATAATGAGAAAATGCAACCTTCAGGAAAAAAAAGTTCTGAAGGTTTTTTGTTATATATAAAGTTCAAAAAATGACAAAAAACCCTAAACAAGCTTACTGCGCTTGATAATGTAGGCGCTTTCATATGATTTAAAACTGCCATGACAGTGTTTTTAATAAAGTAAAAGACGAATGTTTCTCTGAATTTTTGGTGAAAAAATCAAAGAAAACGTTTAAAAATGTGAAAATATATAGTAAAATCGTCATAGCGATGAAGATAGAAAAACATTTTTTCCGAAAATAACTTGCATTTTTCTGTGCTTTATGGTTATTTTTATGTCGGGTTAGGTGAATTATTACACAAGCATATTATTTGACTCGGTAAATTGCAAACTGTTATACATCAAGTTTTTTTGGTAATCGTCGCTATAAAAAATGTCATGTAAAACAATCTGCGTATTGTTTTTATGAGCCATGTGAAGATGGCAAAATATAGCTAAGGGAGTGTTGATTTTGTTAAAAGAAAGTCGCGTTCAAAGAATCGTTGAGAAGATGAAAGAGGAAGACTACGGTCAGTTACTTGTTTCTGATCCAGTAGCAATCTTTTATTTGACTGGACGTTGGATCCATCCTGGTGAACGGTTATTAGTATTGGTGATTACACCAGAAGGTAAAAATACTTTAATCGTTAACAAACTATTCCCGATCGAAGAAGATTTAGGTGTGGACAAAGTCTTTATCGATGATACGGATGATGGTGTGGCTAAAGTTTTAGAATATGTTGACTCAAGCAAAAAATTTGGGATCGACAAAAACTGGCCAGCTCATTTCTTATTACGCTTAATGGAATTAGTGCCAGATGCAAAATTAGGCAACGGCTCAACGATCACTGACAGTGTGCGTGCAATCAAAGATGATGAAGAACAAGAATTGATGAGAGAAGCTTCTCGTTCTAATGACATGGCGATTGATCGCTTGAAGAAACTTCTTTCTAATGGCTGGACTGAACGTAAAATGACTGAAGAATTAGCGAAAATTTATGCTGAATTAGGCAATTCTGGTTATTCATTTGATCCAATCGTTGCTTATGGCGCAAACGGAGCTGACCCGCATCACGAAACAGATGATTCATTACCTAAACCAGGTGATAGCATCGTTGTTGATATCGGTGGCGTGAAAAACAACTACTGCTCAGATATGACAAGAACTTATTTCTACAAAGAAGTTCCTGAAAAGAGCCGAGAAGTTTTCGAAATCGTTAAAGAAGCTTGTCAAAGAGGAATCGATGCAGTGAAACCTGGCGTAACATTGGCATCAATTGATGCAGCTGCTCGTGACTACATTACTGAAAAAGGCTATGGCGAATACTTCACTCACCGTCTAGGTCACTTCATCGGTATTGAAGATCATGAAACTGGAGATGTTTCAGGTTCTAACCAAAACTTGACTGAAGTCGGCAACGTCTTTTCAATCGAACCAGGCATTTATATTCCTGGCGAAGTTGGTGTGCGGATTGAAGATTTAGTAATCGTAACAGAAGATGGCTGCGAAAACTTAAACAGCTATCCAAAAGATCTAGAAATCGTTGGCTAGGAGGAATAAGATGAAAATCACCGAAGGCTATATGCCCTTTAAAGATTACAAAACTTATTATCGGGTAGTCGGTGAGCAAGGTCAGGGGAAAACACCTCTGATCTTACTTCACGGCGGCCCAGGCTCTACCCATAATTATTTCGAAGTACTAGATGAGATGGCAGTCGATGGCCGTCAGTTGATTATGTATGATCAGCTTGGCTGCGGAAAATCAGCAGTTCCATCAAATCCAAGTCTTTGGACAAAAGAAACCTGGACAGAAGAATTGATTGCTTTGAGAGAACATCTAGGGTTAGACGAAGTCCATATTCTAGGTCAATCTTGGGGCGGCATGTTAGCAATTATTTATGCTTGTGATTACCAACCCAAAGGAATCAAGAGTTTGATTCTATCAAGTACCTTGCCTTCAGCAAAATTATGGGCGCAAGAACAACACCGCATGATTAAATTCATGTCAGAAGAAGATCAAGCAGCAATTGCTAAGGCAGAAGCTACTGGGAACTACGATGACCCAGCTTATTTGGCTGCCAATGATCGTTTTATGGTGCGTCATGCTGCGGCAGTACCAACAGCAGATTCACCTGAACCACTGCGTCGGGAAAAAGTACCCGGAACAGAAAGCTACATCACAGGTTGGGGACCAAACGAATATTCACCAACTGGTACTTTGCATGACTATGAATATACAGATAAATTACCAAACTTAATGATTCCTAGTCTAGTAACTAGCGGCACCAATGATTTGTCCACACCACTAGTTGCAAAAACCATGTTTGATGCCATCCCAAATGCAAAATGGGAACTATTCGCCTACAGCCGTCACATGCCATTTGTTGAAGAAAAACCTAAATATATGGCAATTTTGGAACAATGGATGCGTGATAACGACTAAAAAAATATTTATTTAAGAAAGAAGGATGAAAATGGAAGCGACTCCTGTGAAAAAGAAAAAACCTTTTGGCTTTTATGTCTGTTCATTGAGTTTCTCTTTTGAGCGTTGTGCTTTTTATACTGTAAAGTATATGTTGGCAATTTGGATTGCAACAACTGTTGGTAAAGGCGGGTTAGGATTTGATGATGTGAAGGCAGCTTCAATGTCTGGGGCATTCTTAGCTGCGACTTATATCACACCAATCGTTGGGGGCTATTTAGCCGATTACTGGTTGAGCCCACGACTTTGTGTACCAGCAGGTGCAGTTTTAATGGGGATTGGTTATTTGCTTACTTGGCAAGCCAATTCATTAGGTATGGTTTGGGCAATGATTATTTTAGTTGCCATCGGGACTGGTTTATTCAAAGGGAACTTATCAGGGATTAACGGGTTGCTGTTCAGTGATGAAAAAGAACTGAATGAGGCCTTCTCAGTACAGTATTCATTTGTAAATATCGGTTCATTTACTGGGACAACATTCTTAGTATTATTAATTCCAGTAATTGGTTACAACGGCGTATTCTTAATTTGTGGATTGCTATTATTCTTAGATGCTATTTGGTTCTTAGTAAACGGTCGTGCTTTAGGTGACGCTGGTAAAAAACCATTCAAAATCGACCAACGTCAATTCGTTGACGAACAAAAGAAAGCAGCTGAAGAAAATCAACCTTTATCTGCTACTGATAAAAAACGTGTATTTGCGATTGTATTAGTAACAATCTTCTCAATTGTTTTCTGGACTGTTTGGTATTTGGCTTATATGCCTGCTTACTACTACTTCGGTTGGGGTGACGGCGCTGGATTCTTAGGCCGTGCCAACTGGTTTATCGGTAACTTCCATGTACCAACTTCTTACTTCGATTCAATGAACGCCTTGACTTGTATTATCTTAGGTCCACTTTTAGGTCGTTTATGGACGAAGATGGCGAACCGTCCGAAAGGCGATATGAGCATGTTCAAGAAAACTGCCTTAGGAATTATCCTAGTTGGTCTTTCTTATGTGGTTATGGTCTTCTCAGACATGATTGGTAACGGCGCAACTTCATTAGTATGGATTGCAGTTATTTCAATCTTGATGTCAGTTGGGGAAATGATCTTCTCGCCATTAGGGAACTCATTTATCGTGAACTTGGCACCATCAAAACTAATGGGCTTCTTGTTAGGTTTATGGCCAATCGCGGTATTCGCTTCAACTTTGATTTATCCAAGAATTTATTCATTGTTACAAACAACTGATCCTAGTCAATTCCAAATGGGTTACGGAATCTTAGCAGCTATCGTAATCGTGATTGGTTTGGTTCTATGGTTTGGTTCTAAAACATTGGATCAATTAGAAAAAGATTAATCAGACTTTAGACTTTGGAGAATTTTCTTCGAAGTCTTTTTTTTATCAGTTTGACCGCTATTTTTAAAAAAGATAAAATGGATAAAAGCGCTTCAAAAAAGGAGAAAAGCTAATAAGTAAACAAAGAAGGTGAAACCATGTACCAACGAGATATCGAGATCATTATGAGTTATAAAAAGCAGTTTGATTTTGATTATTGGACGACGGAGGATTTACGTTTGTTTAAGGGCAGTCCGTATAATGCAGTGACGGCACCGACTTATTTGGTGGAGCTGGGAATACCAATTGATGATCCGGTGATTCAGGCAAATGTCGATTTGCTGTTTTCAGTGTTAAGGGAAGATGGGCGTTTTAAAGTCTATCCAAAAGGTGGTATGGTCCCTTGTCAGACAGCGATTACTTTGACGAGCTTGTGTCGTTTAGGACAAGCGCAAGATCCGCGGCTGGCAAACTCTTACCGCTATTTTTTAGAGATGCAAGAAGCTGATGGTGGTTGGAAATGTAAAAAATATAGTTTTGGACGGGGACCAGAGACGGAATTTTCCACTCCCATGACAACGTTGTATGTGTTGCATGCTTTTATTTATCAACCGAATTTTAAAGAATTGCGGCAATTAGATGGGGCGGTAGAATTTTTATTAAAACATTGGGAGATGAAGGTGCCAATTGGTCCTTGTCATTATGGAATTGGCAGGTTGTTTATGCAAGTGGAGTATCCGTTAGGGGATTACAATATTTTTCATTATGTCTATGTCTTGTCCCATTATCCTAAAGCGCAAAAAGACCCGCGTTTTTTGGAAGCGTTTGAATGGCTGAAAAGTCGAACGGTTGCGGATCAAATCGTGGTGGAACGCCATTCTCCTCGTTTGAATAAATTGGCTTTTTGTAAAAAAGGGGAAGTCAGTCAGTTAGCAACAAAGTATTATCAAATGATTTTGGAAAATTTGACTATCAATAAAGGAGCTGATTAAAGGAGCTGATAAAATGCAAGAAATCACTTATTGTCAAAGTTGTGGAATGCCCTTGGAAAATCAGGAAATGTTGGGGACAGATGCTGGCGGTAGTAAAAATCAAGAGTATTGTTTTTATTGTTATCAAGATGGAAATTTCACAAGTGAAAGGACGATGGAGGAAATGATTGCGCTTAGTGTGCAGCATTTAAAGGAAGATAGGGTACTGAAGGCACAAAATAAAACAGAAACTGAAGCCCGAGAATTTATGTTGGGATTGTTCCCGCAGTTGAAACGGTGGCAGTAAAAGCTTGCTATAATAATGAACAGTTTTAGGTAAAGTCATCCTAAAACTGTTTTTTTATCGAGATAAGTATCTACTTTTTAAATGTATATACACATGATATAATAGATACAAAGGAGAGATTTCAATGGAAAAAAAATATAAAATCAGAAAATCTGGCAATAGTGATGTGACCACGATTCCTAAAGAAGTTAAAGAACATATCGGGGTCAATACTGGCGATTCAATAAGTTATTTGTTGAAGGAAGATGGTTCGATTGTGATCACTAAAGCCGTTGAAGAGGTTGATATTGATCAAATTGTGATTTCCGTGATGGCTGAATATGATGAAGCAATTAAAGATTTGGTAGACTTATGATTTACTTGAGTAGTGAAGCAATTGTAAGGATTAACGCGCGAGTCATAACAAATTATTCGCCTGGTGAAATGATTGGATTGAAAGATGCAAAAGCCTTAGCAATGATAGTAAATTTGCCACAGCAAGTCGTTTTTGGTCAAGAACTTTATCAAACGATTTTCGATAAAGCGGCTATTTTAGTGATAAATTTAATCAAACGTCATCCTTTTCACAATGGGAATAAGCGTACAGCGCTAGTCGCTATGGTGACTTTTTTGAAAATAAATGACTACCGAGTTGATTTGGACCAAGCAGAGGCGGTTGCTTTTATTTTAAAGATCACAACTAGCCAACTGGCATTTGACGAATTAAAAGCAGAAGTTGTTGAAAAACTAGCCGAAATAGCTGGCTCAATAGATTAAAACTTGTCTGGATGAAAGTATCTAAGACAAGTTTTTTTGTATACTATAAATCAACTTTTTCAAAGCGTTCTTTGGAAATTTTAAAGGCCAAGAGGTTGCCAGCGATGAAGAAAATCAATGCGAAAAGAAATATCGGTAGTTGCAATCGTAGATCGGTTTTATTTAGACTATTTAACCAAGCTAATTTGGGGATGTGGCTGATGGTTTCAGTTAAAACAGCTATTAAAAGGGCGGGTACCATTCCTTTGATAAAGGCCTTGCCAATTTTGTAGGCTGTTTTGTAAAATTCGGTGAAAAAGAAAAAGTTGAACAGTGTGAAAACCAGCAAACCAGCGGCATAATAAGTTAAATTTGGCGCAATACCAACGGTGTTTTTAATGGGGATTTGAGTGATTCGAATGATTGTAAAAGATAGAGTCAGAAATAATTGGGCGATTTGTGTAGTGATAAATAATGCAAATTTACCTTTTACGACCTGACTTTTTTTAACTGGCAAAGTTGCCGTTTAAAAAGCATCGTGATTTTCTCGTCCATTTTGCAAAGTAATCAGTGGCGCGAAACAGCCAAAAATAAAAACCGTCGTGTAAGGATAGCTAGGAATTAAAATCAGTGCCCCCATCCATAATAAAATATAGAGAGTGGGATGGGCTGCTAAACGAAACTCTTTATACAGCAAATGATTCATGTGAAACATTCCTTTCTGAGTAGAGCATGATGTCTTCTAAAGTCGTATTTGCTGGATTTTCCTTTTGAAAAGTCTGGATAAAGCGATCTTTCTCAGCACTTAATACCAGTTGACCTTTTCGAATATAAGTAATATGAGTGGCACATTTGTCTAAATCCGAAGTAATGTGCGTAGAAAAAAGAATACTTCTGGTGCCGTCAGCAACTAAGGATTGAAAAATCTCTAATAATTCCTCGCGAGTGACAGGATCTAGGCCGCTAGTCGGTTCATCAAAAATAAACAATTTTGCTTGGTGGGATAAAGCTAAGGCAATTGCATATTTGACTTTCATACCTTCAGATAATTGGTTAACTTTTTTATTTTCAGCCAATTCAAAAAGCGTCATGTATTTTTGGTAAGCAGCTTCATCCCAATGACGATAAAATTTTTTAGTGACTTGTGAAATATCCCGTAATTTTTTGTAAGGATAAAAATCTGTCCCTCCTAGGACAATCCCTAATTGTTGCTTACAAGCTGCTTCAGCTTGAAAAAAATTTTGTCCAAACATCTTAATTTCCCCACTATCTGGGTGCACCATATTTAGCAAAGATTTGAGAGCCGTGCTTTTACCAGCCCCATTTTTGCCAATCAGCCCCATGATTGCGCCGGCGGGCAAATTAAAGCATAGTCTGTCTAAAGTAAATTGCGGGTATTTTTTAGTCAAATTTCTGACAGTCAATAAATCCATGAAAATCACTCCTTTGTTTTCGGATAAAAATTGTCCATCATTTCCTCAGCTGCCCGCAAGAAATGATCCGCGGGAATCAAGGCCAAACCTTGTGTTTCAGTTGCACTATCACCTAAGACCATCAAGCGATCCCCAGCTTTTAGCTGCAACAAATCTCTAGCAGCTTTTGGCAATACTACTTGTCCTCTTTCAGCGAGAACGACAGTGCCAAAAATATGTTTATTTTTCGGTGGCAGGGGAATATTTTCGGTTGGCGAATAATAAATTAAATCTTCTAAGGAAACATCATAAAGTTGCGCCAATAAATCGCAGTTTATCAAGTCTGGAATCGTCTCCCCAGCTTCCCATTTAGAGACAGCTTGGCGGGAAACACCGATTTTTTCAGCCACAGTCTCAATGGAATAATGATTGCCTTTGCGCAAATAAATCAAATTCTGACTGAGATTCATTTTTTTATTTTTCATACTTTTCATACCTCCCACTTTCATTTTAACAAGTCATTCCAGAGATTCAACCAACTCTTGAATACATTTTTTGTTCGTTTTAGTTGCACAAGTAAAATCAATAGTTGCTGTAGCAATTGTAGATTTTCATCATCATACATGCGATAAGCATAGTCAGATATTTTTTTGACTTTGAATCGAACCCTAGCTAGCGTAAGGTACGCGTAGAAATATCATAAGATCTAGAAACAGCAGTATTCGCACATTATGACATGCTTTTTATCTCCATTTTTCAGTATGAACTGCGGAAGGACCTTGACGTCAAAATAAGTCTGATAAATATTGTGCTAGAGGGAATTTCTTTCAAGACTGATTTTATTCGAAAAAATGCTAATACTGATTAATTTATCAGTATTAGCATTCCAATTGTAATTTAGCGATCTGGAAGTCTATTTGCTATTTTTACCTTACGATTTCGATAGATAAAATGATTGAGTGAAATAGTATGAACCATTATATCGGTGGATATAGTGTGGGTCGCTAAAAAATGTAAATAAAAATGATTGTCATTCTTTTTAAGGTATCACAGTAGTTTTATTGGTAAACTCATTCAGTCAACAGTTTTTGATAGGACAAGTCTATCAAGTAGGCTCCAATAGGTGCGGTTATCAAGATGGATAAAACAGCAACGGTTAACATCATTTCACCATTAGAAATGCCAAGAGCAAAAGGAATACCGACAATTGCAGCTTGAACGGTTGCTTTTGGTGTATAGGCAATCATACAAAATAACTTTTCTTTAGAGTTTAAGTTCGTTTTAAGAAGCGCGAGCAGTACACCAACCATTCGGATGAGTGTAACCAATAAAATAAATAAAATAGGCAATATACCAGCCTTTAAAGCAAATGTTATATTAACGCTGGCACCGACAAGTACAAAAAGAAAAATTTCAGCAGCTAACCATAATTTATTAAATTTGATGGCTAATTTTTGTGCAATAGGAGGTTGAAACTGAAAAATTGTCAAACTTAAGCTGATGACACTGAGCATACCAGAAAATGATAAGATTCCTTCCAACTGATCCTCAACACCCATTAAAAGAAATGAGACACTCATAATAATTAAGACTTTGAGAGAATCTCTTATTGCCATTTTTTTGAATAACTGAACTATAATAATACCAGTTAAAACGCCTCCTAGAAAGCCTAAAATAATGGCGACAGGAATTTGTCCTAACAGACTAACTGTAAATTTATCACCTTGATTTATACCTAAAAAAGAAGCAAATAGAACTAATACAAATACATCGTCAACAGATGAACCAGCTAACAGTATTTGTGGGATTTTTTTATTTTTTCCTAAGCCTTCTTCCATTAATTTTAACATTCTAGGCACGATAACTGCTGGAGAAACTGCGGCAATGATACTACCTAATAGCAATGATTCTGCTATCGAAAAATTTAAAAACAAAGGTGCTAATATAACTGTGCCGATAATTTCTATCAAAGCAGGAAGAAAACACATTAAAATGGCTGGTCGTCCGACTTTTATTAAATCTTTTAAATCAAGGGAAAGTCCAGCTCGAGTCAAAATAATAATTAAAGCAATTTCTCTTAAATCAGTAGAGATGGATAAAAGATCCGAGCTAAGCAAGTCTAAAGCAAAAGGACCTAAAAGGATTCCTGTACAAAGAAAACCAACTAATGGTGGTAAATGCACTTTTTTGGCAAAACTACCAAGTATTAACCCTAATAAAATTACTATAGCAATACTAATTAACATCCTCTTCTCCTTTCTTTGAATGATTATTTATCTTTTTAAAACTAATTTTTGAAGGTTTAAAAAAAAGTTCATTGGTTAAGAAAAGTCGGTCCAATCGATTGTGTTGCTGATGAATGTGAAAATTTAAAACGTATTCTTTTCCTTCTTCTAAAATGTAATATTTTTTTTTATCTGCTGGATGCCCTAACCAAGCCCCATTTTGTATATCAAATATGTGGTGCCCTAGTCGAACACTCCCTTCATCAACTTTTATGATAATCGTTTTTTTACCAGTCGTTTCAAAGGGAATTTCATAATGTTTTGAACGCCAACCTTTTGCTAGATGTATATGATTGTTCATTATTTATTTTCCTTTCTGCTAGTTAAATCACTTATTCGATAGCCTTCGTGATGTTTTAAATAAAATGATTTCGCTTGTACAATAGTTTGAGCAGGATATATTCCTTGGTGACCAGAAACAAGATAACTGATAAATGAGGCCATTGCATAATAAGGCAGAGCTTCAACACCAAACAAATCAATACCTAACATGATAGTCGTAATTGGTACATTTGCTGCACAACCAAAGACAGAAATTAAACCCAATGCTGCTAGAAAAGATGGCGAGATATTTGTTAAATTACCTATGACACTGCCAAGAGAAGCACCTATGTCAAAAAGAGGAGTTACTTCGCCACCTTGAAATCCTGCTCCCAAAGTTAAACCAGTATAAAAAAGTTTTAATATTGGATCTAGCCATGAGGAATTACCTCTAAAAGCATGATTGATTAAATTTAGGCTTAAGCCCTCATATTGCTGACCAGAAAAAAGTAAGATTAAAATAACGAATATGGAAGCACTAATTAACGCCCTAAGTAAGTAATTAGCAATTTTTTCTTTATAAATTCGTTTTAATGTATGGGTCCATAAAGCAAATAAACGCCCAAAAATGCCAAATAAAATTGATGCGATGAAAACGATAAATAAAAGTTTCCAACTCATTTGTGGCAGGTCAACAATTCTATGCAGCTCATGACTAGTTCCGAATTTCAATGAAGTATAGTTAGCTATATAAGAAGCTAAAAAGCAAGAAATCAAGGAGGAACGTTCTATTTTTCCAATGTAAACCATTTCCATACCAAAGAAAGCTCCTGCCAGAGGGGTTCCAAAAATGGATGAAAACCCCGCGCTTACTCCTGCATGAATCAATTGTTTATGTTGATTTTTTTCAAGCCGAAATAGTTGACTTGCTTTGTTAGAAAGAACACCACCAATTTGGACGGCTGAACCCTCTCGACCTGCGGAACCACCAAAAAGATGGGTAAGTAAAGTAAATAAAAAAGTAAAGATACCCATTCTAAAAGGGACATCAATTTCATTTTGAGTACTTTCGATAATCAAATTATTACCTTTTTGGGATCCTTTTCCATAGTTTTCATAAACGAAAGCAGTCAGCACGCCAATTACTGGCAGAAATAGCAAGAGGACATCATGGTGACTTCTATAATTTGAAACAAAATTTAAACCGAATAATAGATAGTGAGATACGACACCCATTGTTAAAGCAACTACAATGACTAAAAAATAAAAAATTAACCTTTTTTTGAAATGCGGATTTTTTAATCTATTAATTTTCATTTAACCTTCCTTTCTGAACAAAAAAACTGATGACTTCCACAAATAAACATTTGCAGAAGTCATCAGCTATTAGGCAGTTTTGGATTAACCAAGGGAGACATTCATTCCCTTATTTAATTGTTCATTTATTTTTAGCATAGAGATATTTTGTTGTCAATTAAATTTATGAGAAAAACTGAACATTCTGTTGTTTAGTTCTTACCGGATGCTGATTAACGAATATTCGAGAGACAAGTAAAAGCTACTGTTTCTTGTTATCTATCATTTATAAAAAAATTCCCCTTAAATTTTTTAGATATAAAAGCTGAAAATTGCTAAATTGACTATTTTTTTATGGATTCACCATCCTTAAAAATCACGGAACCAAAATCAAGCGAGTCTGGTGTCGAATATTATTAGCAATTTCAGGTGATAAGCCTTGATTTGAGATAACGACATCAACCTCTGACCAAGAAGCGACTTGCACAAGAGAAGTGGTTTGGAATTTTGAATCGTCGATTAGGACGATTTTTTTTGATGATTTTTTCAGCATTAATCTTTTGGCTTCAGCGTCTGCTAGGGAAGAAGTACAAAAACCATTTCGATTTTTAACCCCACTGGAACCAAAGAAGCAAACGTCAAATTGGATATCGGGGTACATTTCTTTTCCCGTATCGTTTCGAAAAGTCATATCTTCGGCATTGTATTGTCCGCCAAAAGAATAAAGTAGGTGATGGGCAATGGCCAGCTCTAAAATGGCAGCTAACGAACCAGTAAAAATTTGTCGTGACGATAGCTGAGCGATTTTGCTGGCAAGAAGTGCTACGGTACTGCCCTGATCAAGACCAATAATTAAATCTTCTGATTGCAAGAGCTCCAACGCTTTTGTGACGATGGTTTCTTTTTTGGCTAAATTTTTTGGTCGACGATGGAAGACAGGCTCCAAAGGTTTTTCTTTGATTAAGAGGGCGCGTCCGTGTTTTTTTTCTAAAATTCCTTCACTAGCTAAATAGGCTAGATCTTTACGAATCGTTTCGTCTGATACATCAAACAAGCTAACCAAAGTAGCGACTTTCAAGTTATTTTCTTTATAGAGCAAAGCGGTGATATCTTTTCTTCGCTGTGCAATTTCTGATGCCTTCATTTGACTCACCTCATTAATAAATTAACAAGTATTTCCAATAAATTCAACAAAAAAGTTGGGATAATCGGTAAAAATTGGAATATTTTTACTTAATTCCAAGAAAAACGTGGAAATCGTTTATGTGAAAAATTATACTAAAGAAAATATAACGAGGAGATGAAATAGTTATGTCACAGATAGTAAGTGAGGCTAACACTGCGAATATCGTAGTTGATGGCAATCAGCGGATCCAAACAATGAAAGATCATTTATTTAAGGAAAAACGCCAAATTTCATTAGAACGTGCATTACTTTATACGGAAAGCTATCAGAAAACAGAAGGTGAACCGACGATTATTCGACGGGCGAAAGCGGTGGTTCATATTTTAGAAAATGTCGCGATTAGCATTCGTGAAGGAGAATTGTTGGTGGGCAATCGAACGATTCGTCCTCGTTCAGGGATTCTTTCACCGGAGATGGACCCTTATTGGATCATGAAAGAAATTGATACGATTGATGGACGACCCCAGGATCAATTTGAATTTACTGAAGCAGATAAGAAAATTTACCGGGAAAAATTATATCCTTATTGGCAAGGTCGCTCCATGAAGGACTTTATTAATCAGCAACTGACTGATGAAGTGAAAGATGCTTTAAAAGATGAAGTCTTTAAATTAAATCAAACAGACAAGGGCCAAGGACATATCATCATGGATTTTCCCGGCATTTTGAATCATGGGATTGCGTATTATATTGATCAGTTAGCGGAAAAAATCCATGATCAGCCGGAAAATGATTTTTTTAAAGCAGGATATTTAATTTTTGTTGGATTGCGGAATCATTTTATTCGTTATCAAAGACTGGCTTTAACCTTAGCAAAATCTGCCGATTCGGTGAGAAAAAATGAACTGTTGGTTATTGCTGGGATGTGTCAGAAATTAAGTCAGGAAAAACCAAGTTCTTTTTACGAAGCACTTCAGCTATTATGGATGACCAGTATTGTAGGTCAATATGAATCCAACGCCTCTTCCTTGTCATTAGGGCGAATGGATCAATATTTATATCCTTTTTACGAGGCTTCACTTAGGGCAGGTGAATCAGAAGCGTTTTTATACGAAGTTTTAGGTGATTTTTATATTAAAACCAATGATGTTGTTTTACTGAGAAGTGAAACCAGTGCTAAATGTTTTGCTGGTTTTCCGACGGGCTACACAGTCGTTTTAGGTGGTCTCGATGAATTAGGTCACGCTTCAGTTAATCCTTTGTCTTATTTGATGTTGGATCTATATCATGAAATTTTGCTACCGCAACCTAATCTGTCTGTTCGGATGAATGAAGTTATTCCTCGAAAATTTTTGTTAAAAACTTGTGAAACGATTCGTCTAGGAACAGGGATTCCGCAATTATTTAATGATGAGGTTTGCGTGCCAGCCTTTTTAAGTAAAGGCGTTTCATTAGATGATGCTCGAGATTATGCAACAGTCGGTTGTGTTGAAACGTCAATTCCTGGGAAAACATATGGTTTACATGATATTGCGTTGTTTAATCTTTTAAGGATTATGGAACTCAGTATCTATGATCTGAAGGATAAAAAAAACGTCAGCTACGAAATGTTGTCAGCCGATATCAAAGCTAAAATTGATTATTATGTTGAGTTGGTTGTTAAAGGATCAAATATTGTTGATTTGGGTCATCGGGCTTATGCACCTACACCATTTTTATCAGTTTTAATTGAAGATTGTTTAGCTAATGGTCAAGATGTAACAGAAGGTGGTGCCCGTTATAATTTTTCTGGTGTTCAGGGAATTGGCGAGGCAAACTTGAGTGATGCCATGTACGTCATTAAGAAAATGGTCTTTGAAAATCAAGAGTTAACCTTTGCTGAATTAGTGGAAGCATTGGCTGCAAATTTCGAAGGGAAATATCAATCCCTGCAACAACATGTGATTCAAGATTTTGATAAGTATGGTAATGACAATGATGAAATCGATCAAATAGCGGCAAGTTTTTTCCGGCATTATGCAAAAGAGCTCGAAAAATATGAAAATGTACGTGGCGGAAAATTTATTCCAGGAGCATATACAGTATCGGCTCATATTCCTCTTGGGGAAGCCGTGGGGGCAACACCAGATGGTCGTAAAGCGCAGGAACAGTTGGCAGATGGCGGCTTATCACCTATGGTGGGGCGTGATCGTTTAGGACCGACTGCAGTATTGAAATCGGTTAGTAAATTGGATAACTATTTGACTGTAAACGGCAGCTTGTTAAATATTAAATTTCAGCCCAACACTTTAAAGGGTCAGCAGGGTCTTAATAAATTTGCGAACTTTTTAATGGCTTTTACTAAATTAAAAATTCAACATGTCCAGTTTAATGTGCAATCAAAAGAAACCTTGTTGGATGCTCAAAAAAATCCCGCGAAATATTCTGGTCTGTTAGTGCGAGTAGCTGGCTACAGTGCCTTTTTTGTCGATCTGAATAAGCAAATTCAAGATGATATTATTGCCCGCGTAGGACATGAATTATAGGAGAAGAAAAATGACTGAAGGCCTAGTTTTTAATATTCAACGCTATTCGGTCCACGATGGCGACGGTATTCGGACGATTATTTTTTTAAAAGGCTGTCCCTTGAAATGTCCTTGGTGCTCAAATCCAGAATCACGCTTAGCAGTTAAGCCAACGGTCTGGAATAAAAATGGTCAAGCAGAGACAGTAGGCGAGTGGTGGACGGTCGATCAATTAGTCGAAGAAGTAATGAAGGATGAAATATTTTTTAGAACTTCCGGCGGTGGTGTGACTTTATCTGGTGGAGAAGTTCTGATGCAAGCAGAATTTGCCCAAGCATTGTTAAAAGAGCTACATCAACTAGGTGTAGATACCGCCATCGAGACGACTGGCTGTTTTCCCCTTCAAGAAATAGCTAGTTTGACGCCTTATCTAAATCAAGTATTATTCGATTTAAAAATAATGGATCAAACAGACGCTCGTCAGGTTATTGGTATCAATCAGGAGCTAGTTAAGGAGAATTTTGCGTTTTTACGCACACAAAATTTGGAATTAACGCCAAGAATTCCTTTGATTCCAGGATATACCACGAGTCAATCAAATATCCAGGCATTGATTGACTATTTGATACAACAAGAAGTGTCTGCGGTTCATCTTTTGCCCTTTCATCAGTATGGAAGTAATAAGTATCAATATCTTGGTTGGGAATATCAGTTAAAGGATGCTTCGACTCTGACTGATGCAGAGGTTAGAACCATTCAATCAATTTTCGAAGCGGAAGGTATTTCAGCAAATGTGGATGGTCTGAAATAAAAAAACGAGGCGGAATAAATAGGAAATTTATTTTTTCTATTGAATACCGCCTGTTTTTTTCTTTTTTATTATAAATGAAACGATTCATTACATAAAAAATGCTTATTTCAACATTAATGCGGAAATCAGATGTATTATCTTGCTGAAAAATCATGTGATATATTGAGCTTACAGTTGATAAGCGCTTACAATTTGGAGGAGAAAAAATGGGAGGAATAAAAGCCAGACAAAAATATTTGATTCAGTTGCTAGTTCAAAATGAAGATTATTTACCAGTTGCTTATTTTGCAGAAAAAATAGCAAAAACCAATCGCACAATTTATTCCGACCTTGAAGCGATTCAAAATGAGATAAATCTAGAAGCCTATAATATTACCCTTGAAAGAAAACCACGCAGAGGCATTCGTTTATTGGGAAATGCCGAGGACAAGATGAAGTTACTCCAGCAGATGGATCTAGACCTAGTTGAATGTCCCGGGCAAAGTCCTGCACAGAGACAATTTCTGATTGCCAAAATGTTATTAATTGATGAAGCAACCGTCACTCATAAAGGTTTATCGGAAGAATTTCATGTTAGCCCCAGTTCAATCATGCAAGACTTAGAAAAAATCCATCAGCAATATCATGTCAATGTTTTGTCTTCAAACAAAGGGACCTGCGTCGTTTGTAGCGAAGAGGATTTGCAAAGAAGTATTTTTCGTTTTTGTGAAAACTATTTAAAAGAGCACCATATATCAGATGATGGATTATTTGAACAAAAAGGTTACCAAGCATTAACCGCATTATTCGGGGACCAGATTGTTACAGCTATTATTGAACAAATCACCAATATTGAACGACACTCAGAATTTGATCTTTCCTATCAGTATAAAAAATCGATTTTACTTAGTTTTATCATTTATTTTTTCCGATTAAAGAAAGGCCAGCTATTAAGTCCCCAAAAAGAATTTTTATTTGAGCAAATTCAATCTATCGATACTTATTATCTTGCCACTGAGCTAGTCGCGGATCTTGCCAAAAGACTTAATTTTGATAATTCTGAAGAAATTGTGGCTTACATTAATCGTCAATTGATTGGCTATGGCGTAAAAATGAAAATGAGCGATCAAAAAGACTACCAAAAGTTTGAACCAATCATTGATCAAATTTTCCAACAAATGGGGGAAATGATGCAAGTTGATTTCAGCCAAGATCGAGAGTTAAAAGAGCGATTTATCAAACATTTTATTCCAATGATTTATCGCTTGAAATTAGGCCTAGAAACCACCAATCCATTATTGGCAGAAATAAAAAATCAATATTCGGTTATTTTTAGAGCGACCTGGTATGCCATGGCTGTCGTTGAAAAACAATTAGCTGTTAGTTTCAACGAAGAGGAAGTCGCCTTTTTAGCAATGTACTTCCAAGTATCATTAGAAAAATCTAGAAATGGCAAAAAGATTTTAATTGTCTGTCCGACAGGGGTGGGAACTAGCGAATTGATTTTAAATCGAATTGCACGGGTCTTACCAGCACAAGATATTGCTGAAGTAACGACCTTACAATCGTTATATAGTAGTCAATTAGCTAGCGTGGATTTGATTATCTCTTCTGTTGAACTAACGGATATTCAAGTGCCCGTGATTAAAGTTTCTCCGTTGATTACGGAAGAAGACATCAAAAATATTTCTTCCTTGTATGCCGATTTCTTTTTTAGAAATGAAGAAACAGAACAATTAATTACCACTGATTTCCCTCATCTGAGAGAAATCTTAGATCTTTCGTTGATTGAAACCCGTTGCAGGTTTAAAGACAAACAACAATGTTTAGACTATATGATTGAAAAACTAGAAAAACGAAAAATTGTCACCAAAGATTTTCGCAGAGAAGTTTTCGAAAGAGAAAAGCTTGGCGAAACAGCTTTGAGCACAGGAGTAGCCATTCCTCATGCGGCACCACAAAATGTGCAGGTAACAAAGATATTTTTATTGGCACTAGAAGAACCGATTTTATGGAGTAACAAAAAAGTTAAATTCGTTTTATTGATTTGTATTGCTGATCAAGAGCGCCGTTTGTTAAAAGGGGCGATGACTGATATTCACAAATTAGTAAAAACAGATCAAACAGTCAACTATTTCTTCCATAACAAGAGTGCTGAAGAAATCTACCAACTAATTAAAGGAGTGTCGTAAGATGGAAATTATTAACGCAGAATTAATTGATTTAGATATTGATGCCACCACCAAAGAGGAAGCCATTCAAGCCTTAGCAAAAAAAATTCATGGGGCAGACCGACTGAATGATTATGATGGCTATTACGAAAGTGTAATTGCCCGCGAAGAATTGACCACTACTGGCATTGGATTTGGGATTGCGATTCCCCATGGGAAAACACCCCATGTAAAAGAAACCACCGTCGCTTTTGGTCGTTTAAATCAAGCGTTGGACTGGAAAAGTTTAGATGAGACGGATGTGAATGTAGTCTTTTTACTAGCTGTTCCAGAAGCGTGTCAAGGCAATCAACATTTAAAAATTATCGCCAGTCTTTCCCGTAAGTTGATTCACGAAGATTTTAGAAAAACTTTACAAGATGCTAAAAATCCTTCAGAAATTTTAGCTGTCTTAAATGAAAGTTTACAAGCAGCCGTAGCCTAAAAAAACATTTAAAAGGGGAAATATAATATGAAAATTGTAGCTGTAACAGCATGTCCTTCAGGAGTAGCCCACACTTATTTAGCAGCTGAAAGTTTAGAATTAGCTGGAAAAAACAACAGTGTCGAGTGTCACGTAGAAACACAAGGGTCGATCGGTATCGAAAATGAATTAACCACAGAACAAATTGCTGCCGCAGATGCCGTAATTTTAACCAACAATATCGGTATCAAAAATGAAGATCGTTTTAAAGGGAAGCCAGTTGTCCGTATGAGTGCCGCAGATTGCATTAATAAAGCTGATGCAATTATAAAAAAATTGCAAGAAAAATTAGGTAAAGCATAGGGGGAGTAAACGAATGATAGAATTACTAAAAAATACCCGTAAAAATTTAATGACTGGCGTTTCTTATATGATTCCTTTTGTAGTTGCTGGTGGGATTTTACTGGCATTGAGTGTCTTATTTTCAGGTACAGCCGCGGTCCCGACTGAAGGGATCTTAGGAGATATTGCCAATATTGGTGTCGTTGGCTTAGGTTTAGTCGTACCTATGTTATCAGGTTATATTGCCTTTTCGATGGCTGATCGTCCAGCTCTGGCACCCGGAATTATTGGTGGGATGATTGCCAGTAATATTGGTGCTGGATTTATTGGCGGGATTTTATCAGGTTTAATCGCAGGGATTGTGATTTATTACTTGAAAAAAATCAAATTGCCTTCTAGCTTACGTTCATTAGGCCCAATCTTTGTTTTTCCATTGTTGGGAACAATCATTGTCGGCGGTTTAATGTATTGGGTAATTGGTCGACCAACTGCAATGTTAATGGCCAGTTTAACTTCATGGTTAGAAGCAATGGGCACAGGAAATTTAGTTGTTTTAGGTCTGATTTTAGGAGCGATGATTGCTTCTGATATGGGTGGACCGATTAATAAGGTAGCCTTTAGTTTTGGCTCTGCAATGGTTGGAACGGTCGATCCGTCAACCGGATTACCTAGCGCAACAGCGGTCGCAATTATGGCGGGGATTGGTGCAGCTATCTGTATCCCACCATTAGCGATGGGTTTAGCAACAATTGTGGCACCCAAAAAATTCTCAGTTGAAGAACGCAATTCAGGAAAAGCTGCTATTGTCATGGGCTTGGTTGGTATCTCAGAAGGCGCGATTCCTTTTGCAGCAGCCGATCCGTTACGTTGTATTCCAGCCAATATCATTGGAAGTGCGATTGGTTCAGCAGTTGCCATTGGTTTAGGCGCTGGTAATCCTGCACCATGGGGTGGCTGGATTGTCGCACCAGTCACGAGTAATCCACTTATGTATATTCTTGGAACTTTGATTGGAACGGTGATTACAGCTGGAATTGTCATTGCTTTGAAGAAAAATGTAGAAGAAAAAGTTGAAGAGATCCATCCACTGAACAATGATATCGAGTTTGATATTGAAATTATGTAATTTGTTGTAAAATCTCAATATAGTATTGGTCGCAAAAATAATTTTTAAGGAGCCCTCATCATGGAATTTTTACTGGATACAGCCAATTTAACAGAAATTACTCGTTACAATGATAGCTTGCTGCTAGCCGGAGTTACCTCTAATCCTTCCATCATTAAAAAAGAAGGTAAAATCGATTTTTTCAATCATATGAAGCAAATTCGCGAAATCATTGGTTTTGATAAAAGCTTACACGTTCAAGTTGTTGCCAAAGATTACGAAGGCATGCTAAAAGATGCTGAAACAATTTTGGCAAAAATTGACGATCAAGTCTACATTAAGGTCCCGACTTCAGAAGTTGGTTTGAAAGTTATGAAGGAACTAAAAAAACGGGACATCAATGTCACCGCAACGGCGATCTACACAAAAATGCAGGGATACTTAGCGATTGCGGCAGGAGCTGATTATTTAGCCCCTTATTTTAATCGAATGGAGAACTTATCGATTGATTCTAGTGAAGTAATCTATCAACTAGCAGAAGAAATCACTCGAACAAAGAGCGCGACCAAAATTCTGGCTGCCAGTTTTAAAAATGTTGGTCAAGTAACCACAGCACTAGAAAGTGGATCCCAAGCGGCAACTATGGGGGCCGATATTTTAGCCGCAGCTTTTGCGATGCCTTCGATTGAACAAGCTGTGACTGATTTCTCCAACGATTGGGAAGAAACTTTTGGTGAAGATGTAACTATTTATAACTTAGGTTAAAAATATCATAAAAAAAGCCCACTCTTTAAATCTAAAGTGTGGGTTTTCTTTGGTTTGTCTTAAAGTATGAATCAAGCTATTGATAAACGTAGTTGTCATGACAATCTTAATCAGTTTTCAGCAAACCGTCATACCTAACTGTTAAACTAATCGAAAAGGAGGCTAAAAATATGTATCAAGTCAAAACTCTTGAAAATTTTCCTTTAGAGAAATTGTATCAGACATTTATGAAAGCCTTTTCGGATTACGCGGTACCCTTCAATCAAGATTTTAGCCAGTATGAGAACATGTTAAAGCGCCGCAGCTATCAACCGGAAATTTCGGTGGGGGCTTTTCAAGAAGATCAATTAGTTGGTTTTGTTTTAAGTGGGTTTCGAAAAATTGATGGCCAGTGGACGGCGTATGATTTGATGACAGGTATTGAACCGGAAAGTCGTGGCAAAGGACTGTCTAATCAAATGATGACTGCCATCATGGAAGCTTATGTTGAAGCCGGTGTGGAAAAATATCAGTTGGAAGTTTTACAGGAGAATACGACAGCTTATCATCTGTATGAAAAACAAGGAATGACCATTCGGCGCAGTTTTTCAGTGATGCAAGCACAAAAAGAATTGGTGCCACCAGATAAATCTATCAGCCAATTATATTTTGTCGAAAAATTATCGCCAGCTGAATGGGACTTAATGGAAACTTTTGCCGATGTGGCTGATTCATGGCAAAATGCCCGTCAATCAGTCGAAAATGTTGCAGAATTATTTGATGTAGTTTTAGCCAAAATCGATAATAGAATTGTTGGCTACGGTATTGTTGAAAGAGCCACTGGTGACGTACCGCAATTGGCTGTGGCGAAAAATGCGCGCCGTCAAGGCATTGGTTAAGATCTACTGGCGGCGCTACAGACCCATAGTCAAAAACCATTGCGTTTAGTGAATATTGATACTAGTTTGGTGGAGATGCTGCAATTTCTTACAAATCTGGGCTTCACCGAAACTACTAGCCAATATGAAATGGTCATGACGATAACAACTGAATAAATGCGGAGGGTACGTGGGATGATGATTGAAACACAACGACTGATTTTACGAGAAATGTCGCAAGCCGATCTGCCAGATTTAAAGGCGATGCTGCAAAACCCTAAGGTGATGTATGCTTATGAGCACGATTTTACTGATAAAGATGCGCAAAAATGGCTGGATCGTCAGCGAAGAAGATATCATACAGATGGTTTTGGCTTGTGGGCCATGGTTTTAAAAGAAACAGGCGAGATGATTGGACAAGCTGGTTTATCTTTACAAGCCTATCAAGAAGATCAAGTTTTGGAAATTGGTTATTTATTAAAGGAAAATGCTTGGCATCATGGCTATGCCCGTGAAGCTGCCGAAGCTTGTAAAGAGTATGCATTTGAAGTATTACAACAAGATCAAGTTTGCTCGATTATTCATCCTGATAATCATGCATCTATTAAAGTTGCTGAAAGTATTGGTATGACTAAACTGGCTGAATTTATTAGTAGTTATTATAATGGTGATCAGCTGCAGTATTTATATGGAATTAACCGACCACTTTAATGGTGGCCGGTTTTTTTTGGCTGGACATCCTGGATTTTAAGAATCATTATTCGGTCGGTAATAATCGGTCGCCCAAATAAAGCATCAACTTCGCGATATTTTTTTGCGCCACTTTCAAATATAGCGGATAAATGGTCGGAATAAACCGATATTTGCTCAATCGATGGCGGCATAGTGATAGTGTGATCCCCGACAGTTTCTTTGTCTAGTCTGAAACCAGTGCCGGATTTTTGATTGGGTTGTTTCACTTGAATCATTGAGTTTTCTATTCCTTCCGAAGAAGAAATCAAAGTCAAACCGGATTTACCAGTGACAGCAACACCTTGTGTATTAGGATCATCGATGGAAATTTTACTTAAAATATTTTCGGCTAACAGTCGCTTTACTAGTTGTTTGCGAGAGGTTAAATCAACTCCATCGACTACGGTTGAAATCCGAGCATCAGGTAGACCAGTTGTTTGGTCGGTGGGCATCACCATTAACGGGCCGGGTTTTCCAGGTCGATAAATGCCGACAATTAATTGATTTTTATAATATTGGATGGTTGAAGTCCGGGTATACCAGGGAATCGAAATACGGGTAAAAGCAATCGCGCCTTTGACTTTACGGGCATCATAACTATCAATCGTGGCTTGACTAGTATAGGCAATTCCGGCAGCATCTTTTTTGTGATCATCCGCCCACCAAAGTCGTTGCCGTTCCTGATCATAAGTAATTCCACCAACATGGGATTTGGAGCCTAAAATCAAAGTTTTTTCGTAAGTTCGACTTTTTTTATGAATGATCACAATGATTGAATCACGTTTATGATCACCATCATACAAACTGATAAAATATTGGTTACCAGATTCAGTCACCCCTTGAGGTACCCAATTAGTCCCAAAAGAGGCTTGTTTGGTTTGATGATTGACAGACCAAGCACCTCTCAAGCCAGGAATGACAATCGAAGAAACATTGGCAGGATCGATTTTCTGCCCATCGGCTTTGACGCGGGAAATACTATTTTGTTCAAAATTTTTCTTAGTTACCAGTGCTTTAGTGTCAGCAGTCCATTTTGGTACTTCACTGGATCTGGCGATCATATCGTTTAAATTTTGCCGGTTTTGATACCAATTGATGGCCAAAAATAATAAGACTACTGTTACAATAGCTCCTAGAACCCAAAAAAACTTTTTCATGTTGTCCCTCTCCTGTCAATAAACGTTTGCTGTATTATACAAACAAATGCGAATCGAAGGAATTAATCTGTCTTTTTGTAGTACCAACTATCAGTAATAAAATAATTTTTAAAAAAAGAAAGGCCATTATTTAAAAGTGAAAAATCATGGTACAATAGACTTGTAAAGTAAGCGTTTTATTATAGATCAAATTCGCAATCATTTTTTCTTCATTCCTGAAACATTACCCTCCTTTGTGAACACTTTAAAAAATTTTGCCCCTTTTTGCACGCGTAAATCATTTCATTAAGTTTTTGAACATAAAAAAGCTGCCAAAGAATGACAGCTTAATCCTCTTCCCTCAATCTAAATCAGATCACCGGGTTTTCTTGAAAGTATTTTTTTGTATAGTCGACAAATTTGGTAACCGCTGGAGTGACAATGTCTTTTGGTAATAAAATCCCAAGCTCAATAAATGCTGGTGGATTCAATGGTTTTTTAGCTAAATTAACGTTGCGGCCTTTAGTAATCAGTTCGTTCATGACACTCATACCTAAACCTTCCTCAATCATTGCCAAAGCAGAATAGTTTTCAAAAGTTTGGTAACCAATTTTCGGAGTTAGTGAATATTTTCTCAATAAATTAGAAACATCTTCGTCATTCCCGCCAGCAGTGACAATGAAGTCATCAATTTCGACATCTTTTAAGTCGTAGTATTTGTCATTGGCTTTTGGATGATCCAAAGGTAAAACGGCAATCATCGGGTCAGTTCCTAAGGGAATCCAGGTGTAGTTTTGTGTATTTTGGCTACTGGCAAAACCTACGTCAACGCGCTTTTCATCTAAAAGGCGCATGATTTCTTGATTGACGCCTTCGGTAATTTTGATTTTTATTTTAGGGTATTGTTGATTAAATTGTTTGATAATTTTTGGGAGCCAATGGTTTGCGACACTGGGATAACTACCAATATGGATGGTTCCTTGATTCAAGTCGTGAATCTCACTTAAAGTCTGCTCATATTTTTCTTCTAATTTGATAATTGAACGTAAAATCGGTAGAAGTTCGGCGCCATCGTGCGAAAGGGTAACTCCTTTTTTGGAGCGAAATAAAATTTTAAATCCGATTTCTTCTTCTAAGGAATTCATCATATGAGAAATGCCTGAGACCGTATAGCCTAGCTCTTCAGAAGCTTTAGTGAAGCTGCCTAAGTCAACGACTGACAACAATACTTTGTATTTTCTAGTATCCATTTTTTTACTCCTTTTTTATAGAAAAAGCGAAATCACTTCCATTGTTGAGACATCTTCAAGGATAAGTTGAAAAAGTAGCGATTTACTTAATAATACTATTAAATTATATTATTCACAAGAGGGTCACTCTGAGCTTATTATTATAAGTGAAAAATCTTACAATGGTTGGTTAAATAACTGTATTTTAAGTGATATTAACTTTCCATCAGCAACAAAAAGTACCACCATTAACTAAGAGGAGGTGAATCAAATTGACAGAAATTCTAATACCATTAAAGCAACATGTCGGCGCACCTTGTAGAGGTATCGTAGAAAGTGGACAACATATTTCTCGCGGAGAATTAATAGCGGTTCCAAATGGTTTAGGTGCCAACGTTCATGCGAGTTTTTCGGGAACAATTGTGGAAGTAGATGATCAAAATGTTGTGATGACGATTGATCAAGAACAAGATTTTTCGACTTACGTAAAAATTCCTGAGACTGAATCTGACATTCAAGCAGTCGAAGTCGCAGGTGTCGTAGGTGCTGGCGGAGCGGGTTTTCCAACTTTTCTTAAGTTAGCTTGTGAGATCACAGAAGGTACCTTTATTGCAAACGGAGCTGAATGTGAAGCGTTATTAGCTCACAATGTTAAACAAATGAAAGAACATTTGGCGCAGTTAGTTCGTGGTGTGAAATATTGCATGACGATGACGCAAGCACCAAAAGGCGTGATTGCCATCAAAGGTAAGCATCGTCAATTGGTTTTACAAATGGAAAAAGCGGTAGCTAACGAACCGAATATTTCTGTTTATCAATTGCCAGATATTTATCCGGCAGGCGATGAACGGATGATTGTGCGGGAAGTTTTAGACATCGTTTTAGAGCCTGGTCAGCTGCCATCAGAAGTTGGTGCTGTAGTTGACAATGTGGAAACCATCAAACGAATCGTTGAAGCTATTGAAGACCGTAAACCTTTTATTGATAAAGATGTGACTGTATCTGGTCGCGTGAAACAAAAAGAAACAGTTTTTGTTGATGTACCGATTGGGACATTTGCAAAGACGTTGATTAACAATGTCGGCGGCTATGTGGAACCTCATGGCGAAATCGTTTTAGGGGGACCTATGACTGGTCGAAGTGGCACAGAAATGAGTCCGATTACTAAAACTTGTGGCGGCGTGCTAGTCGCAATGCCATTCCCACAAGAAAGCCGTAAGATTGGTTTATTAATCTGTGAGTGTGGCGGTTCTGCTGAACGCATGACCGAAATTGCCAACAACATGGGTGCTGAAGTTGTGGCAGCCGAGCGTTGCAAACGAATGGTAGAAGTGAATGGACGATATAGATGTGCCTTACCAGGTATCTGTCCGGGACAAGCGCAAACCGTAATGGCCTTGAAGAAACAAGGTGCTGAAGTTGTGATGACTGGATCGTGTTCCGATTGAACGAACACCGTTATGGGTGTAGCTCCTAGGTTAGGAGTTCCGGTTTATCATCATACAGATCATGTGCTGCGTGCAGATGGACATAAGCTATATCGTCGATTACCAACTAGCAATTAAAAATTAGGAGGAATTAACGAAATGTCTATTACTGCAGATACTGCTAAAGAGCATGCACTAGATCCAGCGGTTTTATGTTGCCGCGCTGAAGCAGGGAAAGTGATTGCACCAGATGATTTAGAAGATCCAGCGATTTTCGCGGATTTAGAAGATTCTGGTTTGCTTGAACTACCTGACAATGCATTAACGATTGAACAAGTCCTTGGGGCAACTTTGAAAGAAACCACGGATGCGTTAGTACCATTAACAGAATCTATTTTAGAAGGCGTCAAAGCTTCCAGTGCACCAGTTGAAGAAGCGGCACCAGAAGTTGTTGAAACAACTGAAGAGATCGTTGCACCAATTGCTCCAGTGGCGCCAGTCGCACCTGTTGCACCAAGTGTAGCCGGTCAAACAATCAAGATTCACATTGCTGAAGGTCGTGGAATTGATTTAGAAGTACCAATGGCAATTGCGGGTCAAATGGGTGTTGCACCTAGCGCACCAGTAATTACTGAAACACCAATGCAATTTGAAGCAACTGAAGGGATTCCAGCAGTTGAACCTGAACCAAAAGTTGAAGAAAAAGTTATTCGTTCCGTTCGTCATGATCATATGAAAATTTCGGAAGTTGTTTTCGGTGATGAAACGAAAATCGAAGGCACTACGTTGACTATTCGCAATATGAAAGACATTTGTGCGGAAGCAGTCGAATTAGAAGAATTAGTTGAAGCAATGACGATTGAAATCATCACACCAGACAGATATAACGAATATAGTGAAACAATCATGGATGTTCAACCAATAGCTGCTAAAACAGAAGGCGATCTAGGTCATGGCGTTACACGTGTTTTAGATGGTGTCGTTTTAGTTGTTACTGGGACAGATGCTAATGGCGTACAAATTGGTGAATTTGGTTCATCTGAAGGTGAATTAGATCGTAACATCATGTGGGGTCGTCCAGGAGCACCAGATAAAGGCGAAATCTTTATTAAAACTCAAGTGACCATTAAAGAAAATGCCAACATGGAACGCCCTGGTCCATTAGCTGCCCATAAAGCATCTGATTATATTACTCAAGAAATTCGCGAAGCCTTGAAAAAAGCTGATGAAAGTTTAGTTGTGGATTCAGAAGAAATCATTCAAAAACGTCGTTTTGGTAATAAACGTGTGGTAATTGTGAAAGAAATCATGGGTCAAGGTGCAATGCATGACAACTTAATCATGCCGGTTGAACCAGTGGGAACATTAGGTGCCAAACCAAACGTTGACCTTGGAAACTTACCAATCATGTTAGCACCAACCGAAGTTTTAGACGGCGGAATTCATGCATTAACTTGTATTGGACCAGCTTCCAAAGAAACTTCTCGTCACTACTGGAGAGAACCATTAGTGCAAGCTGCGATGGCAGACGAAGAAATCGATTTAGTCGGTATCATGTTCGTCGGTTCACCACAAGCTAACACTGAAAAATATTATGTCTCTAAACGTTTAGGGATGACAATTGAAGCGATGGATGTCGATGGTGCCATCGTAACGACTGAAGGATTTGGGAACAACCATATCGACTTTGCTTCTCACATTGAAGAAATCGGCAAACGTGGCGTTAAAGTTGTCGGCGACTCATATAGTGCAATGCAAGGCGCGCTAGTTGTCGGTAACCACGAAATGGGTGCCATGGTTGATAACAACAAATCAAAACAAGGGATCGAAAACGAAATCTTGTCTAACAATACTCTTTGTCCTGAAGATGCGATTCGTGACTTAGCAATGTTGAAAACCTTAATGGGCGGCGGCACAATTAAAACTGCTGAACGTAAATGGAATCCAAACGTTAAACAAAACAACATTGAAATCATTGAAAAAACTACGGGTCAAAAAATTGAACAAGTCGACAATGAACAAGTCTTACCGAAAAGCAAAAAGCGTTTAGAAATTTACGAACAAGAAGACTAAGATTTTAGGTGAACTTATGGATGGAATAGATAAACTCAAATACACCTCAACTGAGCAAATGTTTGAGGGTATCATTGTAGAAGTCCACGACGCCAGTGTCACGATTGACATTAAAGGTCGTCTAGGACAATTAAAGATTCCTAGGAGAATGATTATTTCTGAGTACGATTTAGAAATCGGCCAAGAAGTCGGCTTTTTAATGAGTTATCCAGAAGTGTTGGAAGAAGCGCCGAATGAGCATTATAAAACGGCAATCTATGAACACGAAAAACGTCGCCTAGAAAATCAAAAACGACGAGAAGCAAGAGAGGAGAATTAAACGATGGGCTTAACAGTCTTTGAAGGGTTACAGTCAGAAATTTTCGTGCCAATTACGCCGAAATCTGTCTTCACCCCAGTTAAAAAAGAGCTTAAAGATATGCGTATCGCTTTGGCAACAGCTGCCGGCGTACATTTAAAATCTGATAAAAGATTCAACCTTGCAGGGGATACTAGTTATCGGGAAATTCCTGATACAACTCCAACAAGTGATTTAATGGTTTCACACGGTGGGTACGATAATGCCGATGTAAACCGCGATATCAATGCGATGTTTCCAATTGATCGGTTACACGATTTAGTTAAAGAAGGTTTCATCAAAGAAGCTGCACCAATCCATTATGGGTTTATGGGCGGCGGGGGCGACCAAGAAGCCTTTCACGATGTAACTGGACCAGAGATCGCTCAAAAATTAGTGGAAGAAGACGTAGATGCAGTTGTCTTAACCGCTGGCTGAGGAACCTGTCATAGAACTGCCGTGATCGTGCAGAGAGCTATTGAGGAAGCCGGGATTCCTACAATTTTAATTGCCGCATTACCACCAGTAGTACGGCAAAATGGTTCACCAAGAGCCGTTGCCCCACGCGTGCCGATGGGTGCTAACGCAGGTGAACCGAACAACATCGAAATGCAATTAGGTATTTTACATGATACCTTAAGAAACTTAGTATCAATCGAAACACCAGGCAAGATCGTTCCATTACCTTACGAGTATATCGCTCACGTCTAAGGAGTAGGCTTATGGCAGACGATACATTAAAAATCAAAGTCTTTCACATTCAGCAAATGACAACGGGGAAAAAGCTAAAATTAACCCCTGACAGCTTGCAGCTAAAAGAAGACTTTGAGACCGACTGCCCCGATCTTGAATCATTAACGGTAAAACTTCTCGCCCCTGGCCAGACACACATTGTCACCAATACCATCATGGATGTCATTCCGATCTCCACGAAGGTATTGGGACGGCTAGGTGCCGGAATTACCCACACTTTAACCGGTGTGACCGTTGTGATGACTGGTGCTATTTGTGCTGGGGAACAGATGCATGAATTCGGTTCTTCAGAAGGAATATTGGCGGAAAACATGATGTTTGATCGTGTTGGTACACCAAAATCCAGTGATCATATAATATTGATTGACTGTCTGGCAAAAGCTGGGACGGCTTTTAATCGTGCCTTGGCTTTAAAAATGTTCGAAATTGTTGATCAATATATTCAAGAAATTCGGGAAGAATTAAAACTGTTGTCAGGCAATCAAGCGATTGAAAGTTACGAATACAAAGAAGAACAGCACCCAGGAAAACCCAAAGTCAGCCTAGTCAAACAAGTAGCTGGACAAGGCGCCATGTATGATATGTTACTTTTTCCTGATGAGCCTAGTGGTTTTAAGGGTGGTCAATCAATTATTGATATGAACAACATGCCAGTCTTTTTAAGTGCCAACGAATATCGAGACGGGGCATTGCGTTCAATGGTTTAGTTTTTGAAAAGAGGTACAGCTTATGGGGATTGGACCATCGACAAAAGAGACATCTTTACACCATTTTCAAGATCCGCTAGTTGATTTATTAGCCGGTGACCCTGATATTGATTTTCAAGGAGTCATTGTGGTGGGAACACCGCAAGACAATGCCATGAAATATTTGGTGGGACAACGGACCGCCGCATGGTTAGCTGGTATGAGGACCAATGGCGTAGTTGCCTCTACTGATGGTTGGGGAAATTCGGATGTGGACTTTGCCAACACGCTGGCAGAAATTGGTCAGCGAGAGATTAGCGTGATTGGACTCAAGTTCATTGGATCACAAGCGAAATTTGTAGTGGAAAATGAGTATACACCTTATGTTTTAGATTTTAATAAGTCAGAAAAAGGAATTGAAACCGAAATTGTTGGTGAAAATACCATCGATCGTCGCGATGCAGCCAAAGCACTAGCTGCAATCAAATTAAAGATGCGTAAAGACGATCAGAAAATTAGATAATCTGGAGGAATATCATGAAAGTATCAAAAATGATTTCAGCAATCGACACTCATACAGCAGGCGAAGCCGCACGTTTAATCATCGGTGGCATTCCTAAATTTCCTGGAAAAACGATGGCTGACAAACGAGCTTATTTAGAAAATGAACAAGATCATTTACGAACGATGTTAATGCATGAACCACGTGGACATAACGAGATGTTTGGTGCTTTTATTTGCGAACCTGTTCATGAGGAAGCCGACTATGGCATTATTTTCATGGATGCTGGCGGTTATTTAAACATGTGCGGTCACAATACCATTGCAGCTATGACGACTGCGGTTGAAACTGGCTGGGTGGATGTAAAACCAGGGGACCGAGAAGTCAAAGTGGTTCAAGATACACCTGCTGGGATCGTGACAGGCATGGTCCATTTAGATGAAGATTATTCAGCAGAATCAGTCTCATTTGAGAATGTAGAATCTTTCTTATATAAAGAAAATGTTTCAGTAAATGTTCCTGATGTAGGAGAAATAAAAGTCGATATTTCCTTTGGTGGCAGCTTCTTTGTCTTATTACCAGCGGAACAATTCGGCTTAACAATCGAACCGAAAAACGCGTCAAAATTTAGCGAATTAGGCATGAAGATTCGCGATGCTGTTAATGAACAAATTGAAATGCAACATCCGACCTTAGCACATATTAAAACCGCTGATTTAGTGGAATTTTATGGTCCTGGAGTTAGTCCAGAGGCGAAATATCGGAATGTTGTGGTCTTTGGTGAAGGGCAAGTCGATCGCTCACCATGTGGCACAGGAACCAGTGCAAAATTAGCAACTTTGTACGGTAAAGGAGAAATGGGTGTTGGTGACACCTTTGTATATGAAAGCATCTTGGGAACGAAATTTAAAGGAGAAATCGTAGCCGAAGCAGAAGTTGAAGGCTTTAAAGGAATTATTCCGCGAGTGACTGGCTCAGCTTATATCACTGGCTTTAATAATTTCTTGATTGATCCAAAAGATAGTTTGAAGGACGGGTTTACTTTGGGCTAAATTTATTTGGAGGAGTGGGAACATGGTAGCAGCTTTACTTACCCTTTTAGGGGCATTACTTGTATATTATTTGTTTTATTTTATTCGGGATTTGGTAAAAAACAAAGGCAACTGGGGAAATGGTAGTTGGTTAATCTCTGGAGCAATCGGTTTTGTGACTGACTTTTTAGATACTTTAGGAGTAGGGAGTTTTGCACCTACTACAATGTTGTTAGAAATTACGAAACAATTGGACGATGACCGTCATTTACCAGGCGTTTTGAATATCAGTCATGCAATTCCAGTGATGATGGAAGCTTTTATCTTTATTACAGTAGTAAAAGTAGCTCCATTAACGTTATTTTCACTGGTTGTTGCAGCAATTGCTGGTTCATTTATCGGCTCAAAATTTGTTACTAAATTACCTGAACGTAAAGTCCAATTTTTCATGGGCTGTGCCTTAATTGTAACAGCGATCCTAATGGCCTTACGTCAATTAGGAATGTTAGATTTATTAGGTGCTGGAAATGAAGCAACAGCATTAACTGGTGGCGCTTTAGTCATCGGAATTGTCGGAAACTTTATTTTAGGTTCATTAATGACGATTGGTGTGGGACTTTACGCGCCATGTATGGCAATGGTTTATATGTTAGGGATGAGTCCTTTAGTTGCCATGCCAATCATGATGGGCTCTTGTGCAGGCTTAATGCCAGTCGCTTCAGCTAACTTTATTAAAACGGGGGATTACAACCGTAAAGTTTCGTTAGGTATCACGATCGGTGGTATTATCGGCGTAATCATTGCCGCGAAATTTGTGACTGGCTTAGATATTGAAGTATTAACTTGGATTATCATTGTCGTAGTTATCTATTCTGGTATAACTTATATCCGTAAAGGTTTACAACCAGCGAGAGTAGCGGAATAAAAAAACATTAACCGAAGATTTAATTCTTCGGTTTTTTTGTTTATAAAAAAGGTTAAGAAGACGATCATAACAGTCTTATTAACCTTTTTGAAGGACTTTTATAGAGAAGAAAAGTGAAGAAAATGTTGTAGCTAGATTCTCCTTTTTAAGGCTGAATAACTTCTTTGATAGTTCGGCTATTCAGCTGATAGGTTACGCTGGAAAACAAAAGTCCTAAAATCAGTAAGAGTATAAAATAGGCAGCAGCACTTGACCAGAGTGTTTGAATCAAAATAGTCGAAAAATTACCAGCTGTAATACTCAATAGTAATAGACCACAAATTAATGCGAATGAAACAACTGGTAAAAAAAAACGAGTTAGTAGATCTGTTAGAGCAAAGTTCTTTAAGGCTGTCTGATCTTTGCCCAGATAATGCAAAATGCGAAAATCGTTTCTAGTCTGATAACTGTCTACCAGTTGTAGTAGTGAGAGCAGACAAAAATATAGGAAAGTAAAAATGAAGCTTAGGACATTTTGTAAAAAAATCATATAGTCAGAAACTGCAAAAGATGGAAACAGCCCCGTTTTTAGTGCATTAGCGAAGCTCAAAGAAACAAAGGCAAACAGCAGACACAAGGAAAGAATAGTGTACAATAACGCGTTGGAACGGTGGTGGCTCAATAGCTTGCTGATCCGCAGTAGGCGGTTATTTTCATAAAGCTCGGTATTTTCTGGTCGACGATATTCTCGTAAAGCGAGAAAAACGGTTTTGTAAAAAGCATAAATAGCAAAAATCAGTGGCATACTCAGCATAGAAATCAGGGAATAGCCAAAGGTTTCAAAATCCCATAGAATCATACCGCTAATAATTACTGTAATCAGTGTACTGATTAGACAAGCTTTTTTCCAAAAATGAAAGGAGCAGCGTTCTTTTCTTTCTTGTTGCGCTTTCATATTTATCAATTGGCCTAGTGGAAGCTTTTTAATTTTTTGACGCAGCAGAAAGGCTGTGAATAGTTCAATCAGTAACAAGCAACCCAGATTTTGAGAGAAAATCTTAATCAAAGAAAAAGTTAAAGAAAGAGTTGAATCAGCGAGAAATGTAAAGATGCCAAAAAGCATAACACCTAAGAAAGTTCCCATTAATAGGCAAATAAGTCCCAACAAAAATAATTCGGCACAAATTAAGCGAGCGATTCGCTCTCTACTCATGCCTAATAAAGAATAGGTTGCTAATTCTCTGGAGCGCTGTTTCAGGAAGAATTGATTCATGTAATGAAGCATTGCTACGGCAATCAAAACAATCAGTACCGGTAGGGAGGAGCCTTCAATTCCAGTTTCGGCAGATACAGTTGAAACGATATTGGACAGACAAATGATAGCAGTGAGTATGGTTAGCGTGACTAAATAAATCAGATAATCTTTTAATGAACGTCGCGCATTGCGCAGGGTTAAATTAAGATACATGGGCATCATCTCCTAAAGCTCCCATCAACTTCAGAATTTGGTGAAAGGTTTCTTTTTGACTTTGTCCTGTAGTGTGGAGTTCATTACTGAATTGACCGTCCTGTATAAATAAAACGCGCTGGCAATAACTGGCAGCAATGGCATCATGGGTGACTAGTAAAATGGTCGTTCCTTGTGTTTCATTCATAGATTTTAAAGTCGTCAGCAAATGTTTGGATGATTGGGTATCCAAAGCTCCAGTGGGCCCGTCGGCTAAAATCAGATCTGGTGAAGTTGCTAAAGCCCGAGCACAGGCACAACGCTGTCGTTGACCACCGGAAACCTGGTGAGGGTATTTAGCCAGTAGTTCTTCAATCCCTAATTTGGCAGCAGTCTCAAGAACTAATTGCTGAATTTCTTGTTTGGGATATCCTTTGACGGTTAGTGCTAAAGCAATATTTTCCTGCAAAGTTAAATTGTCTAGCAAATTATAGTTTTGGAAGATGAAGCTTAAGTGTCGACTACGAAAATCAGCTTGTTGTTTTTCCGATAGCTGGGATAGTTCTTCATTTCCTAATAGTACGAGTCCAGAGCTAGCTAGATCTAGGGTTGCGAGAATATTTAGTAGTGTAGATTTTCCTGATCCAGAAGCGCCCATAATGGCGACGAAATCACCTTTTTCAACGGAAAAAGTGAGATTGTCCAAAGCTTTATAATGATGGTCTTCTATTTCGTAGGTTTTGGTAAGATTTTTCACTTCTAATATAGACATAACTCAGCTCCTTAAAAATTATTACTCTAATCATAGCACAAATTACTTTTAATAAATTTCTAATTTTTATTCAATAAAAATTAAGTTTAGAGGCCATGTTTAGATGATAGCACAAGAGACTATAAGTAAAAAATGATGATCAATATGCTAATAAAATACTGTTTTAAAAATGTTATTTGGATATTTTTTTGCTACTTAGTTTTATTAAGACAGTTACATTGATTCTGTAAACGTTTCTGAATGGAATTATGTTAGTTTGTTTTCTCTTATTAAAGCTAGTATTTTATTTACGGAACGTTAGTTTTGTAACGAATGATGCATGATGCATATGTTGAAAAGTTAAATGGGTTTCCAAATTGGTGGGAAGGTACAAGATTGTTATTTAATCAACTATAAGCTAAAATTCAAATTGTTTAAAAATTGGTAATCGATTACAATATTTTTTAAAAAAGAAAGTTGGGATGAAATGAGTTGGTTAAAAAGATGTAATTGAAACAGAAAAAGCCGTGATTGCCCGGATAAAGGAATACTAAATGCGGTAAAAAATGCTGTCCCTGAAACTTTGGGTTTTACCAATATTCGGTGTCAGGGTGGATACGTTAAAACTAGCTGACGGCATAGTCCCCGCCAATTCTTTCAAATATGGCAATTTTGAAAATCATATGGATCTGGAACAGGTCAAAACCATTCGTTAAAGATCAGTTGATTACCGTAAACAATCTTAATTGAATAGTCGCTTGTTATCTTGGAAAGAGCATTTATAGATGCAGAATTGAAGCATTTATAGAGGCTCTTTCTTTATTTTCAACAAAAATATAGGGTAAGTGGCTTTTTGAAAAAGTAATAATCAGGGGATTTTTATTAGAAATAAGTGCAAAAAAATCAATAGTTCTACATTAATCTGGAACTATAAAACAATATCCGTCAGTAATCTTTGACGGTAGTATAAAAATATGGAAACGCTTAAGAGGTGATTAGTTTGAATCTTAGAGAGAGGGAAAAAGAATTTTTGAAAATGTTGATTCGCCAAAAAAGTTACCAGTCTGCTCAGTATTTTACTGAAAAATTACAAGTTTCCACAAAAACTATTTACAAAGACTTGGTGAATATTCAAGAATTTTTAGCACCGTACCAAATGTCGATTGAAAAAATTCCGAGAAAAGGAATTCGTTTAGTCGGTAATGATGAGAGTCGTGGGAAATTAAAGCTGATGTTGGGTGAAATAGTCACCAGTCATGATGCTTATGATGGTCAGTATCGGCGGTTATTTATTTTTGCAGAGATGCTATTTTCAAACGATTATTGCAGTTATCAAGCATATGCTGATTATTTTTTTATTAGCACCCAAACGATAAAAAAAGACATTGATTTGATTGAGGATTATTTAACAGAACGACAGCTGGTCTTGCAAAGAGTGTCTCCTGGCTTGTCGGTGAATGGGGATGAAGCGGGGATTCAATTGGCTTTTAAAGATTATTTGGAAAAGTATCAAGCCACTAATTCTCTCAGTAATGAACAAGAAATAGAGTTGTTTAATGAAGGAATTATCACTATTGTTGAACAATTTATTACTAGTTTGCAGGAAGGGAATTTCCCTAACGCTTATATCATTCACTCCCTTCGAAATGAGTTACTGATTTTAATCAATCGGGTCAAAATCGGTCACCATCATCGGGAAAATACCAATTTGTTATTTAGTGATATGGAAAATATGCAGATGTATATGACCGCCATCGCCTTGTCGGAGCAATGCAGCCGAGAAATGAATATTATTTTTTCTAAGTCGGATATTTATTATTTGTGTTCATTTTTAGTCGCCCATGGGATTGAACCAAATTTTCAGGAATCAAACGAGACGATTACTGATGGGGTGAAAAAGTTAATTGCCCGCATGTCGTTGTTGATTGATGCTGATTTGAGTCATGATGAACGCTTGTTTAATTCTCTTAGTGCCCATATTTCGCCGATGATTTTTCGTTTACAAATTGGGGTTGAAATAAAGAATCCTTTAAAAGAACAAATTATTGCCCAATATTCAACCATGTTCACTTTAGTTAAATATGGTGTTGCTGTAATTGAAGATATTTTCGAGATTAAATTAACCGACGACGAAATTAGTTTTTTAACGATTCATTTTCAACTGGCCTTTGAAAAAATTCGTTCGGCCAAACATATCTTAATTGTCTGTCCAACAGGTTTAGGGACTTCTCAATTAATTTACCAACGGATTCGGCAAAATCTGCCGACAGTCAACATTATTGAAGTGGTGGATTATCAAGAGTATCAAGAAAAAACTTTAAAAGATGTTGATTTAATTATCACTGCTATTAAGTTGTCCGATACCCAAGGCATTCCAGTTGCTTATGTTTCTGCTTTGCCAACTTATGAAGAAATCAATGCCATTATTAAACAATTATCCCAAATCGTCGCCAAAGAAAAAAGTTTCAAGACAAAAGCAATTTATTCAACTTCTTATTCGATTTCGACGGTCTTAGATCCGCAGTTGATTTTTTTAAATTTAACATTGGCAAGCCAAGCAGAAGTACTGTTGTTTTTAAATCAGCAATTTCACTTAAAAGGCTACGTGACAGAAGCTTTTAAAGAAGCGATTTTTGAACGAGAAAAATTAGGCTCAACGGGATTGAGTACTGGCGTGGCGATTCCTCATGCCAGCCCCGAGACAGTTTTAGCCACCAAAGCCGCCATTATCACTTTAAAAAAACCAATTAAATGGGGCGAGACAGAGATTCGTTTAGTTGTTTTATTAGCGATTTCTGAAGAGGACATGCCAGTTGCAAAAAATATGCTGGCCTCTATTTACAACATTTTAAGTTCCCAAGCAAAAATCCAGCAACTGATTGCTTGTGAATCGGCTACGGAAATTATTCAAATTCTACGTTCAGAGAGGAATGACAATTATGACTGAGTTTTTTAATGAAGAGATTACTTTGTTTCAGCAAGAAGCAGACTCAGCTGCGGAGGCGTTAAAAAGTCTGGCGGAAGTCTTTCAAGAAAAAAAACTTGTGACGACTGATTTTTATCAGAATATTTTAAAAAGAGAGGAGGCTTTTCCAACAGGGTTAGATGTGAATGGTATTGGTGTGGCATTACCTCATACCGATAGCGAATTTGTTCATCGTTCACAAGTTGGTTTCTTATCTTTAAAACAACCAGTCAGCTTTTTTCAAATGGGTACCACCGATCAACCGGTGAAAGTCCAAATTATCTTCATGCTAGCTTTAAAAGAACCACATCAACAACTAACAATGCTTCAAAATTTGATTGCGATGTTTCAAAAAGAAGGAGTTTTACAGCAATTATTAGCGGTTGATCAAACAGCCGATTATTTATCAATCATTCATGAAAGTGGGCTTTATTAATCAAGGAGGGGAAAATTATGTTAGATGCATTACAGTGGTTTGTCGATTTAGGTGCAACAGTTGTGTTACCGATTTTGATATTTATTTTTGGTTTGGCTTTAGGAACAAAACCGGGGAAAGCTTTCTCGGCCGCATTAACGGTGGGTGTCGGATTTGTCGGCTTGAACTTGGTGATCGATTTATTAACCAATAGTTTAGGACCCGCCGCACAAGCGATGGTAGAACGCTTTGGGCTGAACTTAACAACGATCGATGTAGGTTGGCCGGCAGCTGCCGCGATTTCTTATGGTACGATTTTAGGTTCTTTAGCGATTCCGATTGCGGTTGCTTTAAATGTAATTTTGATTGTTGTTGGTTTAACGAAGACTTTAAATGTCGATGTTTGGAATCTTTGGCATGCAGCTTTTATCGCTTCATTGGTCTATGCTTTAACCAATAATTTTGCGATGGGGATTGCAGCGACTGTTATTTACACGATGATGATTTTAGTATTTGGTGATATTCTTGGTCCTGTTATTAATAAATTTTATAGTTTTCCAAATATTACTTTCCCTCACGGAACAGCGATTCCCGGTTTTATTATTGCTTTACCGTTTAATTGGTTGTTTGATCGAATTCCGGGGATTAAAAATTGGAAGGCCGATCCAGAAACGATTCAAGAAAAATTTGGTGTCTTTGGTGATTCCACTGTAATGGGTTTTATTATCGGGTTAGCAATGGGTATTTTAGCTGGGTATGATGTTGCCGGCATTGGACAATTAGCGATCCAAACCAGTGCAGTGATGGTGATTATGCCGCGGATGGTTTCATTATTGATGGAAGGTTTGACACCTATTTCAGAAGCAGCCAATACATTTGTCCAAAAACGTTTTCCAGGGCGAGAATTATATATCGGGATGGATGCGGCGTTATCAGTTGGACATCCGGCAGTTTTGTCATCTTCTTTAATTTTAGTGCCGATTACAATTTTCTTAGCAGTTATTTTACCAGGCAATACCACTTTACCATTTGGTGACTTGGCGACGATTCCATTTCTAGTTTGTTTAATGGCAGCCGTTTTTAATGGCAATATTATTCGGACAATTATTGCGGGAACCATGTATATGGCTTCAATTTTATACATTACTTCATGGGTAGCACCATTAGTAACTAGTGCAGCAAAAGCAGCCAGCTTTGATTTACAAGGACAAGCGTCAATTACAGCTCTAGCAGAAGGTGGTCTATGGACAACTTGGATGTATGTGGGCTTGACGAAATTATTTAGCTGGGGTGGATTAATTGCCATTGGAATTGTTATTTTAGCCTTAATGATTTACGTGAATAAAGTTTTACCAAAAAAACAAAGTCAAAATGCATAAGACAAATTTGAGAGGACTGTTTTAAATGAAAAAATTACTGATTATGTGTGGCACCGGTGTAGCAACTTCGACTGTTGTAACGGGCAAAATGAAAGAATGGCTGAAGGAAAAAGGCTTAGAAAATGAAGTCAAATTATACCAATCAAAAGTTGCAGATGAAGTCAACAAAATTGATGACTATGATGTGGTTGTAACGACCACTGTTGTGCCAGATAAAATCAAAGACAAAGTCATCATGGGCATTCCTTTATTGACGGGTATTGGTGCTGATGCGATGTATCAAGAAATCGAAGCAAAATTAAAAGAATAAAGAGGAGATTGAAGTAAGAATGTAAAAATTTTTACTTCAATCTATTTCATTAGACTGGAGGCGTTTAAATGTCAAAACGAACCTTGCGAACACCCTTTTTTTCGGTGAATCCTAAATCTTACTTATTTGGTGAAGAAGCTGTTCAATTTGCGATTGCTTTAGATCAATTAGCTGAAAAGTATGATGTGGATGTCTTGTTTACTTGCCAACATGCCGATTTGTATCGCGTAAGCCAAGCTGTTCAGCACTTATTTGTCACTGCTCAGCATATGGATGGACATCAAATCGGTCGCGGTATGGGAAAAATATTGCCGGAAAGTATTTTAGCTGCTGGCGCGGAAGCAACCTTTTTAAACCACGCCGAACATCCCATGATGGTAGAAGATTTGGTCAATGCCATCAAACGAGCACAAGCTCTGGGAATTTTAACGATTGCCTGCGCCAACTCGATCGCGGAAGCTCAAACAATCGCTACATTAGCACCAGATATGATGGTGTGTGAACCAACTGAATTAATCGGAACTGGAAAATCTAGTGATGTTGACTATATGAAACAAACCAACGAAGCCGTTCGTCAAGTGAATCCTGATATTTTAATTCTACAAGGTGCCGGCATTTCAACAGTCGCAGATGTAGAAAAAGCTTTAAAATCAGGAGCTGATGCCACCGGTGGCACAAGTGGCATTGTAGCAGCTGAAAATCCTTTAAAAATAGCCGAAGAAATGATTGTAACAGTCGCAAAATATAAAAAGGAGGCCAATTAATGATTTTCAAAAAAGAAGCTTTAACACTGCGTTCCAATGGTCGAAGAGTGAGTTATCATAACATTACCAAAGAAATCAAAGAACTGGTGGCTAATAGTGGTATCACCAACGGAATGTGTGTGGTCCAATCACCACATACTACTTGTTCAGTTATTTTTGAAGAATTTATGCATGATTTAGATTGGAACGGTGACGAATATTTACAAGTCGATTTAAACCGAATTTTAGATAAAATCGTTCCTCGTGAGCTATCAGAGGATACGGGATATCGTTATCCTGGACCGAAACATTTAGATTTTTTATTGGCAATCCAAAATCCTGATTACCAAGGCGATCCTTCGACCATATTAAATGGTGATGCTCACATTCGTGCATCATTTTTTGGCGCCAGTGAAACCTTTGTAGTATCCGAGGGAAAGATTATGACCGGCGAGGTTGGTTCGGTTTATTTCATTGATTTTGATCAAAACAGAGAACGAAATCGAACTTGTTACGTGATGGTGATGGGTGAGTAATCAGCTTTAGCAAAATACTTTTTAGTAATCATAAATGAGGACAAACAGTTAGGGATTTTTTTCTAGCTGTTTGGTTTTTTTATTTGATTAATAATTTCTAAAATAACAAATGATAGCACAATTATACTTAATCAAATTTTTCTATCAAATATGAAAATATCCACAAGAGTATAAAAAAATTTGTTGAATAGGGATTTTTCCATATGAATCATAAAGAGACTTATTTTCTATTGGTTTTCTGTTCAGTCTATAGTATTATTCTAAAAAACAAAATATGAGGTGTAAGAATGAAAAGTAGACAGGAAGCGATTATTAGAATATTGAACCAAAAGAAGTATGTCTCAGTAGCAGGTTTGGTTACTCAGTTGCATTATAGTGAAAGTACGATTCGACGAGATTTAACAGCTTTAGAAAAATTAAAATTAGTAAAAAGAACAGCCGGCGGGGCAGTTTTAATCAAAGATAATTTGATTGAAAATCCCTATTTAATAAAATACAAAATCAATACCGAAGAAAAAAGCTTGATCGCTGAATTAGCGATTGATTTTATCGAGGATTATTCGACAGTCTTTTTAGATGCTAGCTCAACCAGTCGTTTTTTAGCTGAAAAAATTGGTAAAAATAGAGAAAACGTCAAAGTTATTACTCCTAATTTGATGACAGCGTTAGAAATAGACAGTCAGCCGAAAAATAATGTGTATTGTATAGGTGGTTTAGTAACTGATGGTAAGGTAGGTGGTTCATTAAGTGAGAAGCTTTTGCGGGAGTTACAGGTAGATTTTGCCTTTGTTTCTTGTCGTGGTTATGACAATCTGTTTGGCGCATCAGATATTTTAGAATCAGAGGCAGGGATCAAAAAAACAGTGATTGCTAACAGTCAAAAGGTGGCTTTATTGTTAGATTATTCTAAATTTGATAAGCATTATACTTTCCAAAGTGTGCCAGCACAAAAAATTGATTACATGATTACGGATAAAAAACCAGCAGCTAAATTTATGCCGGAGGAGAATGGTTTAGACTATGAATTAATTTATTGGAATGATTAAAACCTGCCAAATTTCAAATTTGAAGGGTGAAAAATAGCGGATAAATAGAAATTTTATAATGTAATGCCTCAATGTGACTAAGTTCAGTCATGTTAGGGCATTTTTTTTGACTGAAATCCTTCTTGCTTTTCATTTGAATGTAAGCGTATTTTTCTATGGTATTCTGACCTTGTAAAAAAGAACACAAACTTTTTGAAGGGAAGTTGAAGTAATGTTAGTAAATTTAAAAACGGTATTAGAAAAGGCTAAAACTGAAAAATATGCTGTAGGAGCTTTTAATGCGACTGATTTAAATACAGCGCGAGGAATTATTGCAGCTGCAGAAGCTGAAAACGCACCAGTGATTTTGCAATTTGCGGAGGTTCATGGACAATACATTTCTTTGGAGCAGGCGGCATCGATGTATTTGCAACTGGCACAGACAGCCAAGGTACCGGTAGTTGTCCATTTAGATCATGGTGAAAATTTTGACACAATTGTTAAGGCCATGCACTTAGGTTTTACCTCTGTCATGGTAGACGCATCGACCCAACCTTTTAAAGAAAATATCACGCGGACCAATCAAGTCTTGGAAATTGCTCGAGCATTAAATGTCTCGGTGGAAGCTGAATTGGGAATCATGAACGCAGAAGACGGCAGTGGTGCTTTAGATTATGACCAGATGGATGATACTTACACTAATGTTGCAGAAGCAGCGGAATTTGTTAAAGCTACTGACGTGGATGCACTAGCGATTGCTTTTGGTACAGTTCATGGATTATATAAAGCTGAACCTCATTTGAATTATCAACGAATTAAAGAAATTCATGATAAAACCAACAAACCATTGGTCATGCACGGTGGTTCTGGTTTGAAAGATGAAGAATATCGTGAATCGATAAAAAATGGGATTACTAAAATCAATTATTATTCCACCATGTCATACGAAGTCACGAATGGTTTACGAGATTATTTAAACAAAAATAGTGATGCTTTTCTATTTGATGTAGACATGAAGACAATCGAACTAGTTAAAGAAAATATTGCTGCAAAAATTCGTGTGTTTGGATCATCTAATAAGGCATAAGGAGGAAATCTGATGACAAAATCTAGTAAAATTGCTGTTTTGACTGGTGAAAAAACAATCGAACTTAAAGAAGTTGAGATTCCAGAAATTAATGAGGATGAGCTTTTAGTAAAAGTTGAAGCATGTGGTATTTGTGGGACTGATGTCCATGAATACAAAGGAGATCCATTTAATTATATTCCGATCCATCTAGGGCATGAAGGAACCGGAGAAATCATTAAAATTGGAAAAAATGTAACCGAAGATTATTATGGCAAACCATTAAAAGTGGGCGACAAAATTGTGACTGGTTTAAAACCTTGTGGTGAATGCGACACTTGTTTAAATGATCCTGAAAACCTGCATTTGTGTGAGAATGGTGCGATTTATGGGTTGCTGCCAGGGGAAGAGCATTTCTTAAATGGTTGGTTTGGTGAATATATTAAAATCAATCCTAACAGTGTTATTTTCAACGTTAGCGATATGGATTTAGACTTGCGAATGCTGATCGAACCTGCTGCTGTCGTAGTTCATGCTGTAGAAAAAGCCAAAGAGATTACAAATTTTAAGCATCATTCAAATGTAGTTATTCAAGGTTGCGGACCAATTGGGTTGTTACTATTAACTTTAGTCAGAACTATGGGTGTCAGAAATATCATTGCTGTTGATGGCGACAAAAATCGTTTAGCTTTGGCTAAAAAATTAGGAGCCCATTGGACGGTTAATATAGCTGAAAGTGATGATCCTGTCGCTGAAGTAAAAGCTTTAACAAATGGAAAAGGTGCTGACTTTGCCTTTCAATGTACGGGTTCACCTAAAGCTGCAGCAGCCATTTGGAAATATGTTCGTCGTGCTGGAGGAATGTGTGAATTGGGTTTCTTTGTTGATAACGGTGAGGCAACTTATAATCCCCATTTAGATATTTGCAATAAAGAAATTAAAGTAGTGGGCTCGTGGACGTACCAATCAATTGACTGGATTCAAGCGTGTGAATTTTTAAAAGAAGCGAAGCAACAAAATTTACCAATAAACGAAATCATTACTCATCGTTTTGATTTGGCAGATATTAATGAAGCAATGGAAACAAATATTCAGATGGACGGCGTAAAGTTAGGAATTTTTCTATAACCAATGAAATGAAACAGGAGGTAAAAAATGCGTAATATTCTAATTGCAACTCATAGCACTTTCGCGTCAGGTATTCAGGGAAGTTTAAACTTGTTAATTGGCGAACGGTCGGAAATTACTGTGATCGATGCCTATGTGGATGATACCGATTATACAGAAAAAATAGATGATTTTTTTGAAAAATATAACGATCAAGATGAGTACATTGTTTTTACTGATTTATATGGCGGTAGTGTGAATCAAAAAATGGTGAATTATAAAAACAAGTATGATTTTCAACTGATTACAGGCTTTAATTTACCTATTTTGCTAGAAATTATTCTGGCTGGTGAGACATTAAATAGTTCAATGGTAGAAGAGTTAGTTGAAAAGTGTCGTCAAGAACTATCACTGGTTCACATAGATATGACTGAAGATGATGAAGATGATTTTATTTAAAAAGGAGTGGTACTAATGATTAAAGATTTAAGAGTAGATGATCGGTTAATTCATGGACAAATTGCTTTAACGTGGCCTAAAGCATTAGGTGTGAATCGTATTATTGTGGCCAATGATGGGGCAAGTCAAGATAAGACGCAACAAATGTCATTAAAAATGGCATTGCCATCAGATGTAAAAGCGTTGATTCGTTCAGTTGAAGATACAGTTACCTTTTTTGACAATCCAAAAGCGAAAGAAGCAGATTTAATGGTGATTGTAGGTAATGTGACCGATGCAGAAAAATTAGCCCAAGCTTTAGGAACATTAGTTGAAAGAGTCAACTTAGCCAATGTTGGCCGTTTCGATGGTGTTCCAAAAGAAGAAAAATTGGCAATCGGTTCTTCAATTTTATTAAGTAAAGCAGAAAGCGAAGCCCTCGATCGTTTATTGAAGATTCCAAATCTAAAAGTAGTTCACCAAATTATTCCAGATAATAGTGCAAAAAAACTTGAAGATATGATGTAAGAAGGAGGAAAAGCGACATGACTACTTTAACAGCAGCTTTACTGTGTGCCATTGCTTATTTCATTTGTTTTGGTGGGAATTGGTTATTGGCACAAAATATGGCCGATCAACCCATTGTTGTTGGTGCTTTAGTCGGTTTATTATTAGGTGATTTACAGACAGGTTTAATTTTAGGTGCCGCCTTACAAGCACTATTTATCGGTGCTGTAAATGTCGGTGGGGCGGTTTCTTTGAATCCTTCATTTGGAACGACCTTGGCTATTGCTTTTGCGATCTTAAGTGGCGGCGATCAAAAATTCGCTTTGGCAATTGCTGTACCATTAGGACTTTTAGGTGGCCTTTTAGAAATTGGTGTCAATATTTTATGCTCAGGTTTTGGAGGCGCGTTTGATAAAGCAGCTGCAGCTGGCGATGAAAAAAGAATTGTATTCTTGCATTACGGTGTCTGGTTTTTGAAATATATTATTTTTTCAGTAGTAATTTTTGTATCCGTTTTAGCAGGAGCAACACCGGTTTCAAATTTTGTTAATAGTTTGCCAGAATTTATTACAAATGGTTTAGGTGTCGTAGCTGGATTATTGCCGGCAGTTGGTTTCGCGATGCTATTGAAAATGGTTTGGTCAAACAAATTAGCGGTTTATTATTTGCTAGGTTTTGTTTGTGTAGCCTATCTGAAATTACCATTGATTGCGGTAGCTACTTTAGGAATCATCGCAGCAGTGATCCAAGTAAGCATTGATCAAGACTTTTTAAAAATGAAAAACTCAGGGGTGGCAACAGCAGCTACTGGTGATTCAGCAGAAATGGAAGAGGAGGACTTTTTAGCATGAGCAATCAAACAGCAACAATTTCAGCAGATGAACAAAAAATGTTACGATCCATCTTTTTTAGATCTTTTACCGTGTTTGCCCCTTTTAATTATGCGAAACAAGGTGGGAGTGGCTTCTGTTATGCCATGATGCCCTTTATCAATAAGTACTATGATAAAAAAGAGGATCGCATTGCTGCTTTAGAGCGACATATTACTTGGTACAATGCGACTTCAAATGTCGGTACTTTCATTATGGGACTTGCAGCTTCAATGGAAAAAGAAAATAGCGAAAAAGAAGATTTTGATGCTTCCTCGATTAATACTGTAAAAGCTAGCTTGATGGGACCATTTTCAGGAATAGGTGACACATTATTTTGGGGCGTTTTACGAGTAGTCGCAGCTGGGATAGCTATGACATTTGGAGAACAAGGAAATCCTTTGGCACCGATTATTTTTCTATTGGTTTACAATATTCCATCATTAATTACCCGTTGGTCGCTGACTAAATTTGGTTTTTCTGTCGGTGCTAAATATATTGAGGAATTATATGCGTCCGGCATGATCAGCGTGTTAACAAAAGCGGCGAGTATCTTAGGTTTGATTATGATTGGCGGAATGACTGCAAGTAACGTCTCATTTCAATCGAGCTTAAAATTTAATTTAGGCGGCGGACAGGAATTAGTTATTCAAGAAGTACTAGACCAAATATTTGTTGGTATTATTCCATTACTGTTCACTCTATTGTGTTTCTGGTTGCTATCTAAGAAAAAAATGAATTTTGCTTTATTGATTGCGCTAGTAGTAGCATTGGGAATTGTGTTGTCTTTAGTGGGTATTGCATAGTATTAAATTAGAAAGACTTTGAAATTTTTCAAGGTCTTTTTTTGTTCTCCAAAATAGCCAGTGGAAAAAAACGTCGATAACTAGATCACACTTTTTTATCAGTAGAAAGTTTTTTTTGTGATGAAAGCGGATACTTTTTGTAAAATAGCCATGCTAAACTTGGTTCAAGTTGAAGGGAGGTAAGTCAAATGTTTATCACTAATAGTCTCTTTCATCCCAAATTAGTCGATATTTATCAAGGGAATGAGAATTTTGAATCATTGGTTCAATTTGTTGAACAAAAATTATTGGCGGAAAATTTTATTAATGAAAGCTACAGCGATGCCATTATTCAAAGAGAAGCGGAATATCCGACGGGTTTGCAAACCCCAACTTGTGCTGTAGCGATCCCGCATACAGATCCGAATCATATTAAAGAACCTTTTATTTATATTTTAAAATTAGCACATCCCGTAAAATTTGGACAAATGGGGACTACGGATCAATTCATCAATGCAGATTATGCTTTTTTTCTAGGCTTTAACAAGGGGGAAGATCAACTCACCTTGTTGCAAAATTTAATGGCAATGTTTATGGATCAGGCAGCCATGCTGGATTTAGCTAGTAAGGAAAATGAAACTGAGATCTTTAACTTAATCACAAATTTTTTTAAAAAAGAAAGTGAGGAAAAAGAATGATTATCCATGATATTTATCAAGCACCTTTTATTAAAGAAATGCAGGAAGTGACCGAAAATTTATGGAAAAACGGTTGGGACGAAAGAAATGGTGGAAATATTAGTTACCTTTTAGATGAAGAGGAAGTTCGTTTATATTTAGATATTGATGCGGCGATTAATCAAAAACAATTAGATTTTGAAGTGCCGGAATTGGCGAACCGAATCTTTTTAGTTTCCGCTTCGGGTAGCTACTTTAAAAATATTTGCCAAAATCCGACAAAGAATTTAGCGATTGTTAAATTAGATGGAACTGGCAGTAGCTACAAAGTATTGTGGGGCCTAGAAGGGGGCGGCTTACCAACCAGTGAATTTGCTTCACATCTAAAATGCCACGCGGTTCGTTTAGCAGAAGATAAAAATCATCGAGTGATTCTACACTGTCATTCAATTGCGGTGTCGGCGATGACTTTTGTGCATGATTTAGATGAAAATAAATTTACCCGTTCTTTATGGGAAATGATTACTGAATGTTTAGTGGTGTTCCCTGATGGTGTTTCTGTTTTACCTTGGATGGTAGCTGGCACAGTGAAACTTGGTTTGGCTTCGGCGGAAAAAATGCACGATTCACGTGTTGTTATTTGGCCACATCATGGGATTATGGGCGCTGGACAATCGATGGATGATGCGTTTGGTTTAGTGGAAACGGTGGAAAAAGCGGCGGACATTTATATGAAAGTTGTCGGTGTTCCAGGTGGCTTCAAACAGAAAATTACTAGTGATCAATTGTGGGATTTAGCCGATCAATTTGGTGTGACTCCAAAAGCAGGAATTTTAGAAGCCCGGAGTAAAAAATAAATTTCAAAAAATTAGGAGGAAATAAAAATGGCAAAAAAATTTAATATCATTTCAGTCTGTGGTTCTGGCACTGTTACTAGTTCGATGGTAGCTGGAAAAGTAAAAGATTTTTTAGAAGAGCATGGTTATAAAGCCAGCACGGTGGAAGTCAATCCTGGTGGCGTCGATGAACAACTAGCCAGCGGCAAATGGGACATTATTGTTCACACGAGTCCATTAAAGCGCAAATATGAGTTACCAACTATTAATGCGGTGGCTTTACTTTCAGGTATGGGGGAAGAAGAATTTTTTGAAGCTTTATTAAATGAAGTAAATAGCTTAGATGTATAGAAAATTAAGAAAGAAGGATCGATGACATGCTAAATATTTTATCATCTATAATGGATGCCTTTGGTGCGGCAATCGTTGTACCAGTGATTATCTTTTTTATTGCTTTAATCATGAAAGTGAAGCCAAAAAAAGCGTTTAATGCAGCGTTGAATGCCGGAATCGGATTGACTGGTTTTAATATGATTATCGGTGCGTACACGCCGATTGTGACACCCGCGATTAATCGGATGGTGGAAACAACTGGTGTAAATTTAAGGATTTTGGATACTGGTTGGCAGGCGACAAGTGTGGTGGCTTACTCGACACAGGTCGGTATGATTTTCTTGGCGCTAGGTTTAGTATTACAGGCAGTTTTATTTATTATTAAATTTACCGATATTTTTATGCCGTCTGATTTGTGGAATAATTATTCTTTCATGCTTTGGGGTTCGATGTTGTATATTTCTACCGGCAATTTGTGGTTGTCAATTGGTTTGATGGTCTTATCTAATCTTTACTGTTTAACTTTTACCGAAATTGTGGCGAAAAGATGGTCAATTTACTATGGTTATCCTCGTTGTACCATGAGTGCGCCACATCATATTTGTTCGGTACCTTTAGCTTTATTGATGGATTTTCTGTTGACAAAATTAGGTGCTAATAAAGTTCGTTGGAATCCAGAAACTTTGCAAGATAAATTAGGCTTTTTAGGAGAACCAACTTCTTTAGGCTTTGTTTTAGGCTTATGTTTAGGGATGGCCGGCAACTTCATGCGGCTAGATAGTTTGACTGGTTGGGGCGAAATTATGATTATCGGGATTTCGACTTCAGCAATTATGGCGATCTTCCCGAAAATTGCTGGGATTTTTGCTTCGGCATTTACAGCGATTACCGATGCATCAAAAGGCACCGCAAAATCTTCTGGCGGCAAAGACCGTGTATGGTATTTAGCGATCAATGATGCGGCGGGTTATGGTGAAACAGCAACTCTTTTAACGGGGATGTTATTGATTCCAATCGTGTTGCTTTTGGCGATTTTCTTACCTGGTAACCAAACTTTGCCAATGGTCGATTTGATTGCAATTCCTTATATGATTGAATTAATTATTTGTATTTCAAATGGGAATATTTTTAAATCATTGATTAGTGGCACGATTTGGTGTGTTGGTGGTTTGTATATTATTACTGCAGTGGCACCAATTTTTACCCAAGTTGCGGTTGATGTTGGTGTGAATTTACCAGAAGGTGCGTTGATGATTTGTAGTTTTGCTGTGATGACCAATCATATTATGGGGATTTTATTCTTGATCTTTATGACGCAAAATCCACTCTGGATCGGACTTACCGTGGTAGTTTACATTATTTTGTATCTATTTGTCAGAATCAAAAAAGAATCAATCCACGCCTACTTGGAAAGCATGGCAAAAATGGAAGAAGAAGCCGGAATTTTGGCTGAGAAAGGAGCCGCAGTTTAGATGAGCAAAATTGTCGTAGTTGGAGATGGTTTAGTCAGTGGGGAAACTTTAGTCGATGCCGCGCAACAACTAAATGTCCCACAACCAATTGAAATAGAAAAATTTAACTGGTATGCCGATTTAAATAAGGAACAGTTTCAAGAAAAAATTAAATTGATTGAGCAAAAAGGACCAGAAGCGGTGGAAATTCCTGAAGGTATTTTGGAAGCATTAGCCACAGCGGATTATTTATTGGTGCATATCGCGCCGATTTCAAAAGCAATGCTGGCAGCTGCACCGCAGTTAAAATTAATCGGCACTTGTCGCGGTGGTTTGGAACATATCGCCACTGATGAAGTCAAGAAGCGAGAAATTCCTTTGATTCACGTGATTCGTAATGCCGAGCCAGTCGCGGATTTCACGATTGGTTTGATGTATGCGATTACACGAAATATTGCTTTTGCTCATCAGCAAGTGATGCAGGGCGCTTGGCCGAAACAGTTCCCCAATGATCCTTACAAAACAACTTTGGCGAATTTAAAAGTCGGTTTAGTCGGTTTAGGATACATTGGCAAACTAGTTGTGAAGCGTTTGAATGCTTTAGGCGTAGAAGTTTTGGCGTATGATCCATTTGTCGACCAAGAAAAAATCGCCGCAGAAGGATTGCAGATTACGTTTGTCGACTTGCCAGATTTATTCCGCACAGCAGATATTGTTTCGCTGCATGTGCGAGTGACGCCTGAGACGAAAAATATGATTAACCGAGATTTATTTGATCTGATGCCACCGTCATCCTATTTGATAAATACAGCACGGCCAGATATCGTCAATAAAGCCGATTTGGTGGAAACTTTGAAGAATTATAAAATTTCTGGTGCTGCGCTGGACGTTGTTTGGGAAGAGCCAATTAAAAAAGACGACCCATTGTTGGCTTTAGATAATATTGTGATCACTTCTCATATTGCAGGAGACACGATTGATGCGATTCCTCGCTCGCCGTATTTGCTAAAAGAAGTTTTGAACGATTATTTTGAAACCAACGTGAGCGATATGTTGATTAGATTATAATAAAGCTTTAACAGTAACAAGGAGGGAAGACCAATGGATGTTTTGGCGGTGCAACTTTTAGAAATGATTTTGTCAAATCGCAACAACAGTCTGACTTCACTGGAAAGAAAATTCAGTTTGACGAAAGGGAAACTTGATTATCGGATTAGAAAAATTAATCAGGAACTCCAATTAAATCAACTAGGTAGCATTAAAAAAGTCGGAATTTTCTTAACTTTTGATGGTGAAGAAAAAAAGATCAGAACGTATTTAAAAAGTGTTGTCGCCGAGCTCCATTTTAGTGATGAACAGCGGCTAATTGTCTTATATTTAGCCGTCTTGTTTCATCATCACGAGACGTTGCAATCTTTGGCCGAGCGGCTAAAGATAAGTAAAAACACGGTGATTAAAGATAAGAAGAAACTCCAAACTGACTATTTAGATGAGTTGCAGATTGAGCTTTCTTTTTCCCGAAAGACCGGGTTTTTCTTGAAAGGGAAAGAAAGTGACATTCGCCGTTTGGGGATTAAATTTATCCGCAAGTTTGAAGATAGTGCCACGAAATTAAAAGTAATTTTGCAAGTGATTAAGATGGATCCGCAAATTTTTGAAACTTTGAAGCAAAAAATCGAGGTTTTGGAAGAGGATTTGGATTTAGAATTTACTGAGTTTAAACGAACTGATTTATATTTGACGATTGCCATGTGTATCTATCGCTTTAAACAGGGCAATACGTTAGAGAATGGTTTGTTAGATGGTTATATTCGTATGGTGGAGCCGGATTTTTATCAAAAAATCGGCACGGCGTTGTCGCCCTTTTTAATGGGGCAAGACAGCATCAACGAGATTCATTTTATTTCAATTCAGCTGTTGAGCACCAATTTGATTAAGATTCGCTCGAATTATCAAGATCCGCAGCTGGAGCAAGAAATTATTCGCTTTATTAATAGTTTTGAAGTGTTAGGGATCACCAATATTAAAGATAAATGCCAGTTAGAACAAGCTTTGTATCAACATTTGATTCCGGCGTATTATCGAATTAGATTTGGTTTGCCAGACAATGAAGTTTTAAGTGTGAAAGCCGTCGATGATTATGAATATATTCATCCGCTAGTGAAACGTTCGATTTCTGGAATTGAAAAATACTTAAAGATCACTTTTCCAGAAGGTGAATTGATTTATCTGTCGATTATTTTACTGAGTTTTGTCAGTGAAGAATTGGAAAAACAAACCAAGCGCACGATTGATGCGATCGTGGTTTGTCAGCATGGAATTTCGGTCTCAAAATTGCTGTTTGGCGAATTAAAACTGTTGTTCAATAACATTCGTTTCGCCAAAAATGTCTCATTAAGAGAGTTTTATAAAGAAGATTTGAGCCAAGTCGACGTGGTTTTTTCAACGGTGCCGCTAAAAACTAACAAAGAAGTTTTTCTTATCAATCATTTTCTTAGCAATGAAGAAAAAATTAATCTGAAAAATGAAGTCACTAATCGAATTAATTTCCAACCAAATACCAGCAATCATAATCATCAGATGGTGACGCAACTGGTAAATATTATCCAACAAAACAGTGAAGTCACGGATCTTCAGCGTTTAGTTGATGATTTGCAAAATTATATTTTAACCAACAATGTCACTTTGGAAGTGAATAAAAGCCAAAACGATCCAGAGCTGGCGGAATTATTGCCAGTTTCCCATATTCAAATTTATCCGAAGGCTGATTCGCTAGCCGAAGCTATCAGAATTGCCGGCAAACCGCTAGTCAATCAAGGATATATCCACAAAGATTATTTGGAGACGATTATTGAAAACTATGATCCAGAATTTCCTTATTTTGTCATCGCACCTGGCGTCGCAATTCCTCATGCTGGCCCAGAAGATGGCGTCTATAAAGTCGGGATGTCGTTATTAAAGCTCCATCAGCCGATTCATTTTTCGGAAAATTTAACGGTCGATGTGATTGTCATCGTCGCACCGAAAGATAAAAAAAGTCATATGAAAGCAGTCACGAAATTATACGAAATCGCCAAAGAAGCTGATTTTTTAGCTAACATTCAGCAGCTGACTTATGAAAAAGAAATTCAACAATATATTGCGAAAAAAGGTTAGGAGGAACCACGATGGGTGGACAAGGCATTTTACTTAGAAAAGTTACTTTAGATAAAACCTTATACCAACTGAACTATTTTTTAAAAGGCGCGTTGGTAATCTTGATTTTATACATGGTTAACGGACTCGTGATTGAAAAAAATCTGCAAGCACGAGATTTACAAATACTGGCAGGATTGTATCTGATTTTATTTTTAGGTTTTTATTTCCTGAAAAAGAAAAAAGAAAAACTACAAGAAAATGAAGTAATGCAAGATTTACGTAGTTATTTTGGGATAGAAAAAATTTCTGAAGTGGCTAAATTAGACAAACGTTTAATCGATGAAATCAAGAACAATCGCCAGTTTATTACTTATAACGGGCAGATTGTCGGCACCGATCATTACTTACTATTAGATTTTAGCGATGGGCAGTTTATGTTATTTCCGATCCAACAAATTCAAAGTCTGCACTTAGATAAAGTTGGTATGAATTTCTGTGTCAAATTAAAAACGGCAATAAAAACCGAAGAAATCTTTTTTAAAAAGAAAAAAGATGCTTTAGAGTTTATCGACTTTTATCACAATAAATATTAATGGAGGCAAGAAAATGGTTGTAAATCGCATGATTTTAAATGAAACAGGTTATTTTGGGAAAGGCGCAATCACCGAAGTGGCCAACGAAGCCAAAAAACGCGGCTTCAAAAAAGCTTTAGTAGTGACGGATAAGGATCTGCTGAAATTTGAAGTGGCGACAAAAGTGATAACTATTTTACAGGAAGCAGATTTGGCTTATGAAATTTTTGATGGGATTGTACCAAATCCGACGATTGAAGATGTGCAAGCGGGCGTTGCAGCTTGTAAAGCGGCGAAGGCAGATTATATTGTGGCGATTGGCGGCGGCTCACCGATTGATACCGCAAAAGCAATTGGAATTATCATTGAAAATCCTGAATTTTTCGACGTGATTAGTTTAGAAGGCACCGCAGCGACAAAAAAACCAAGTCTGCCGATTTTAGCAGTGCCGACAACTTCTGGTACAGCAGCAGAAGTGACGATTAATTATGTGATTACTGATGCAAAAAATCATCGCAAATTTGTCTGCGTCGATCCTCACGATATTCCGGTGGTGGCTTTTGTCGACAGCGATATGATGATGGGCATGCCGAAAAGTTTATGCGCAGCAACGGGAATGGATGCTTTGACCCACGCGATTGAAGGTTTCGTAACTAAGGGCGCTTGGGAAATGAGCGACATGTTGCATATTAAAGCGATTGAAATAATTGCGAATTCATTACGTCAATCTTTTGCAGGAGATCAATCTGCTAGAGAAGCGATGGCATTGGGACAATATATTGCTGGCATGGGCTTTTCGAATGTTGGTTTAGGTTTGGTTCACGGCATGGCCCATCCATTAAGTGCCTGGTACAATATTCCCCACGGTGTGGCATGCGCAACTTTATTGCCGCTAATTATGGATTACAATAAAGATTTTACTGGCGAGAAATACCGCGAAATCGCTGAGAAATTTAATATCCCAGGGGCTGATCAATTACCGTTGTCAGAAGTACGGGAAAAAGCTGTCTCTGCCGTGAAGCAACTAGGCATTGATGTAGGCATTCCGCAAAACTTGACGGAATTAGGAGTGAAGAAAGAAGATATTCCACAAATTGCTAAAGATGCGTTAAAAGATGTCACCACACCAGGGAATCCACGAGAAACAACGGTGGAAGAGATTATCACGTTGTATAATGACATGTTGTAGCAGTTGTTAAAAAAAGCCGGAAACTTAATTGTTTTCGGCTTTTTTGGTGTTTAAGATGTAAAGTCCAATATACCAGTCACTTAAAATCGTAAAAAGGTTATATCCATTTGACGAGTAATTTTTCAAATTGAATCATCGATAGCTGTAAATACAAATATTGTTTATCGTTAAAATATAGTAAGCTGTTTGTAATTATTCATAGTTGATCCTTCTTAATAGTGTTCTTACCAAACTTCTTTTATATAAATTTCAGCGATGAGCCATTTTTGTGTGTAAATTCAAGGTATTGCATTTTCTTATTAAAAGCACCATCATAACTCTATGAGTCTTATCTTAATAACGAGATCTTTTGTGGAGAATTTCACATTAAACTGTTATAATATGACAGTGGAAAGGGGTGCACAGAGATGGAATCAGTGCAACAATTAATTGTATGTGGCGGATGTAATGCCAAAATTGGACCGGGGAATTTAGGTGATCTTTTAGCTGATTTACCTAAGTCAAAAAATGAGAACTTATTAGTGGGCTTTGATTCGACTGATGATGCCGCTGTTATTAAACTAACAGATGATTTGGCGATTATCCAGACGGTTGATTTTTTCCCAACGATGGTGACTGACCCTTACTTATTTGGAAAAATTGCGGCAGCCAATGCCTTAAGTGACGTCTATGCGATGGGCGGAACAGTGTTATCGGCTTTAAATATCGTGGCATTTCCAGAAGAAAAAGATTTACATATATTAAAAGAAATTTTACGGGGCGGGGCTGAAAAAGTCGAGGAAGCTGGTGCAATTTTAGCCGGTGGTCATTCGATTCATGATCATTCAGTCAAATATGGCTTGTCTGTGACAGGCACTGTTGATCCCGAAAAAATTTATCAAAATAACACTTGTCAAGTTGGGGACCATTTAATTTTAACTAAACCATTAGGCGTTAGCATTTTAACTGTCGGCTATTCAGCAGGTGAAGTATCAGAAGAAGCTTTTAATCAAGCGACTAAATCAATGGAAACTTTGAATAAATATGCGATGAATATTATTCGCAATTATCCAATCACGAGCTGTACCGATGTGACAGGTTTTGGTTTAGCTGGACATCTACATGAGATGGTGGGAGAAAAATTCTCCGCTGAAATTTATTCGAAAAAGCTACCGTATTTTGAGGAAGCTTATACTGCCGCCAAAGAATTTATTTTAACAGCTGGCGGTCAACGCAATCGTAATTATATGGAGAGCAAGATGGATTTCACGATTGAAGATTTTGGAATTGAAGAATTGTTATATGATCCACAGACTTCAGGTGGTTTATTGGTTTCAGTACCTGAAGCTGATGCAGAAAAATTAGTTTCAGAGCTACAATCAGCTGGTATTCCAGCAGAAGATTTCGGCGTGGTGATTCCAAGAGAAGAAAAAGATATTATCGTTTATTAAGGAGAGAATAGGTTATGTTTAAAGTTAATGCATTAGGAATGGCTTGCCCATTACCGGTTATTGAAACAAAAAAAGCTTTACGTGAACATGAAGCCGTAGAAACGTTAGTCGATAATGAAATTGCTACACAGAACTTGCATAAGATGGCGGATCAATTAGGTTATGTCTATCAAATGAACCAAGATAGTCCCCAACATTATACAGTCGTAATTTCAAAAGCGAACGGCGAAGAAACCGATATTCCTGATCCAGAAGTGACTGAAGAAGTTGTGGTTGCACCAAAGTCTGACGATTATATTGTGGTGATTGACACTAACACGATCGGTCAAGGCTCAGAAGAATTAGGTAAAAACTTATTAAAAATGTTTATTTATTCATTAACCGAGCAGGATGTTTTACCTAGTAAAATTATTTTCTACAATGGTGGTGTGCAGTCTGTGATTGAAGGCTCTGACTCAGTAGAAGATTTGATAAAATTACAAGATAATGGTGTAGAAATTTATGCTTGCGGTGCTTGTTTGAACTTCTTTGAAATTACCGATCAAGTGGCTGTCGGTGAAGTTACTAATATGTTCCGCATTATCGAAATGATGCGGGTATCTGACCGGATTGTGAAACCATAAAAATTATTTTAAGGAGTATTTGGCGATGGAGAAATTTGGCGTCGCCCTCTTTTACTCAACCCATGAAGCGATGAAAGCTGAAAAAATTGCCAAAGAAGCCCGACTACAGGCGCGAATCATTCCCACTCCGGAAAAGATTTACGCCAGTTGCGGCTTTTCTTTAAAGTATCCCTTGGAAAATCATCAGCTGTTAGACGCGTTATTAAAACAGGCTGAAGTAAAATCAGAAGGCTATTATATTGGGGAGCAAGAGGGCTTGAAAGCAACATATCAAAAAAGAGAGGAAGATTAGCTTGGCAAATATTGTTATTGGAACGGCCGGACACATCGACCACGGGAAAACCACGCTGATTAAGGCCTTGACGGGGATTGAAACCGATACCACGAAGGAAGAGAAAAAGCGCGGCATGTCGATTAATTTGGGCTTTGCATATTTAGATTTAAAAAACGGGATGCGGGTAGGAATTGTCGACGTTCCTGGTCATGAAAAGTTCATCAAAAACATGGTAGCTGGGCTTCCGGGAATTAATCTAGTGTTATTGGTGATTGATGCCCAAGAAGGTATCATGCCTCAGACTAAGGAACATATTGATATTTTAACCTTGTTAGGAATTCGAGATTTTCTGATTGTGTTGACTAAAGTTGATACCGTTGATCCTGACTTAAAAGAACTAGTAGTTGACGACATTCGGGACCAATTAAAAGAAACACCATTAGCTGATGCAGAAATTATCGAAACTGACGCTGTGACCGGCACAGGTATTCCTGAATTACTGGAAAGAATTCAGACACATGCGGAAAATATCAGTGAAACTACCCAAAATGGACAAGCTCGTATCAATGTCGATCGGGTATTTAGTGTCAAAGGATTTGGGACGGTTATTACTGGCACGTTATTGGATGGTCCAATTAAGGTTGGTACCGAATTGCATCTATATCCAGAAGGAAAAAAAGTTCGGGTACGAAATATCCAAGTCCACGAAACTGATGTAGAAGAAGCTTTTCCTGGTCAACGAACGGCTTTGAATTTAGCTAATTTGAGTAAGGATGAGATTCAACGGGGGGATGTTTTGTCAATTTCTGACAAATTACATGATACTTGGATGTTGGATGTTAAAATAAAATGTTTGCCAGAAGTAGAAAATGGGATTGGCTTATGGGATCGAGTGCGGTTATTAATCGGCACGCGAGAAGTCATGGCTCGAACGGTTCCTTTAGGTGCAGAATGGATTGCTCCTGGGACAGAAGGTTTTTTACAGTTGCGCTTAGAAGAACAAGTGGCTGTCAAAGAACGAGATCATTTTATTTTGCGGGCCTATTCACCAATGGAGACGATTGCTGGTGGTGAAGTGTTAGATGTTGCACCAAGCAAGCATCGCCGCTTTAAAGTAGAAGTCTTAGAAAGTTTGAAGGCTAAAGAAGAAGGCAGTACTGAAGAAATTATTGCTGACTTTATGACCAATAAAAAACAACCATTTACAACTGCAAAAGAATTGGCCGATTATCTAGGCACTGCTCAAAACGAGTTGACCGAAATTTTGGCAGAGATGGTCACGGAAAATCAGTTGATTCAAACCAAAGTCGGTTATTTAACGTCAGTAAGCTATGCCAAATTAGAGGAACAAGCATCAGCCATTATTGATGAGTACCATAAGAAATTCCGTTTACGCCAAGGGATTCCAACTGAAGAGTTCCGCTCACGTTTACGAAAAAATTTATCGGATAAAGAGATTACTGCTTTGCTGCAATTATTAACCGAAAACCAATTAATCAAGTCAGCCAATGATAAGCTTGCTTTAGCTGAGTTCACTGTCACATTTAATAAATATCAAGAAGCTGCCCAAGCCAAGATTGAAAAAATGTTAGCTGATAGTGGTTATACGCCAGTTAAAAAAGAAGACTTAGAAGTGTTGGATAAAAATGCACCGGAAGTTTTAGAGGCAATGAATGGCGATAGGGTTATCTTTTTAACTCATGAATTTGTTATTCTGAAAAAAGTTTATCAAGAGGCCATAGACTTAATTAAAAAATATATTGCTGAACACCAGCAAATGACGCTGGGAGATTTCCGTGACATGACCCAATCTAGCCGTAAAGCTTCCATGTTAATTTTAGAATATTTGGATAAAGAAAATGTGACGAAACGTGTTGAAAACTACCGTGTTTTAGGAGAAAAGGGGAAATAAAATGGGCTATTATTTCGATAATGCTGCGACGACCTTGCAAAAACCACCAGTTGTGGCAAAAAAAGTAGCGGAAATTTTGTCAGCTGATGCTTATGGCAATCCATCTCGTGGCGCCCACGGTTATTCTTTGAACGCTTATCAAGTAGTGGATGAAGCACGGGAAAATCTAAAAAAACTTTTTCACGCTAATCAAAATTACGAAGTAGCTTTTACCAACAACGCCACTGTGGCTTTAAATGAAGTGTTAAAAGGCTTACTGCAAGCTGGTGATCACGTAATTACAACTAGCTGGGAACACAATTCTGTTTTGCGCCCGCTATATCAACTGGAAACAAGTGGGATAACGCTAGATTTTGTCAGCAGCTCATCTGTAACTGGCGAATTAAATTTAGCGGAGTTCGTTGAAAAAATAACTGCAAATACCAAAGCAATTGTCATCAACCATGCGTCAAATGTAACGGGGAATTTAGTTGATTTGTCTGCAATTAAGAAAATTTGTCGTGAGCATCACTTATTCTTAGTGGTGGATGCTTCGCAAACAGCAGGTGTAGTGTCTATTGATTTATCAGATGAGGGCATTGATGCGCTATGTTTCACTGGTCATAAAAGTTTATATGGTCCACAGGGAACTGGTGGTGTTTGTTTGAAAAAAGATTTACCATTAGAGCCGGTTTTAACTGGTGGCGATGGGATGCAAAGTTTTTCTAAGACACAGCCCAAGCGCTTGCCGACGTTATTAGAAGCCGGCACTGTAAATGTACCTGGGATTGCTGGTTTAGGTGCTAGTGTCGCATGGTTATTGGAAAATCCCTATCAATCCAATGATTTGGGAGAATTATTTGTCACTGAACTACAAAAAATGCCAGAGGTTAATTTATATGGTGATTTTACCAAACCACGGGTAGATGTTTTTTCATTAAATATCAAAGATGCGGAATCGGCAATCGTGAGTGATTTATTGTGGTCGGAATTTGAAATTGCTACACGACCAGGTTATCATTGTGCACCCTTGATGCATGAAGCGTTAGGCACAGCAGATCGCGGGACAGTTCGTTTTTCATTTTCACGTTTTACCACTAAGGCTGAAGTCGTTTTAGCGATTGAAGCTTTGAAAGATTTAGCGCAACGTTAGAAAGGACAGGCAAGTATGGCAAACCAAATACAGAAAATTTTAGCGCAATTACCGAGTGTTGATTTGTTATTAAAACAAATTCCAACCGAAGAATTAACTCATTCGAAAGTTAAAGAAAAATTACAAAAAATTTTAGCTGAAATTCGGCAGGCAGTTTTAGCTGGTGACATGACTGAAGCGCCTAGTGAACAAGAAATTATCGCTTTGACTTTAGATGAATTAGATAAACATCAATATTCCTTCAAGCGGGTAATCAACGCTACCGGTACAATATTACACACCAATCTAGGGCGTTCCAATCTATCTGAGCGAGTGCGACAACAATTAAATGAAGTCAGTTTCAATTATTCAAATTTGGAATTTGATTTATCAAACGGGCAACGAGGTTCCCGTTATAGTCACTTAGTTTCGGTGATTCAAAAATTAACAGGTGCTGAAGATGTGATTGTCGTGAATAATAATGCGGCGGCGGTTTTACTAGCGCTAAATACACTGGCTGATCAAAAAGAAGTCTTAGTTTCTCGTGGAGAATTAGTCGAAATCGGTGGTGCTTTTCGGATTCCTGAGGTAGTGACGGCGGCAGGCGGTGAAATTGTTGAAGTCGGTACCACCAATCGCACCCACATTAAAGATTTTCGTGAAGGTGTCAATGAAAATACAGGTGCCTTATTAAAAGTTCACACTAGTAACTATCGGATTATCGGTTTTACAGCGAAGGCGGATTTGGCAGAGTTAGCTGAATTAGCTAAAGAACATGGGCTCCCTTTGATTGATGATTTGGGCTCAGGTTTATTGATTGATATGCGTCAATTTGGGTTGCCATATGAACCATCCATTCGTGAAGTCCTAAAATTGGGTGCCGACATCGTAACTTTCAGTGGTGATAAATTATTGGGTGGACCACAAGCTGGTATTATTGTTGGTAAGAAAAAATATATTGAACAAATGAAGAAAAATCAATTGTTGCGGGCAATTCGAATTGACAAGATGACCTTGGCAGCTTTGGAAGCGACTTTAAGTCTTTACTTGGATGAAAAGGAAGCTATACGGGAAATTCCAACACTCAGAATGATTGCCCAAAAACCAGAGGAAATCGCTGAAAAAGCACAGACTTTAAAAGAGAGATTAGACGATATTTCTGACCAACTACAAGTGGAAGTCTTACCAGACGATAGTAAAATCGGCGGGGGTTCTTACCCTGAGCACCTTCTACCAACATTTGCGGTAACACTAAAAAGTCAGACGGATACTGCCGATGAATTGCAAACTAAACTACGGGAACAAAAAGTGCCGATTATTTCACGCGTGAAAAATGAACGGAATTATTTGGATTTAAGAACGATTGAAGTAGCTGATTTTGATGTAATAGCGGCAGAAATTGCAAAAATGTTTGCATAAAAATAAGAAGTGAGTTTAATTTGAAGTAAGTCAGGAATGAGATCTGATTATTTGCTTCATTTTAAAGCTCACTTTTTTGTTATTTTAGCCACAAATAAAGGATAAAAATAATTTTTTTGTCAAAAAAATATTTATACAACCTGAATTATTTGTGATAAGATGAACGTGTAATTTTAAACAGGAGGCGAGAAAAAAATGTCGAAGCTTTTAATCAAGAATGCCAAGACGATGGTGACTTGTGATGATCAAGACCGCGTGTTGGAAAATGTCAATCTCTTAATTGAAAACGGTGTCATTACGTATATCGGACCGGATCATCAAACCGCCGATGAAGAAATTGATGCCAGCCATCACTTGGTTTATCCCGGTCTAGTCAATACTCACCATCATTTGTATCAAACATTTACCCGGAATTTACCTGATGTGCAAAATATGGAATTGTTTGATTGGTTGGTTTATTTGTATGAGTTGTGGAAAAATTTAGATGACGAAGTGATTTATTATTCTACTATGACTGGCTTAGGAGAATTATTGAAGACTGGCTGCACCACGGCTTTCGATCACCATTATGTTTTTCCGCAAGGTAGTGAAAGTGGCATCATGGAAGCCCAGTTTGCTAGTGCTGATCAGCTGGGTATGCGATTACACGCGGCACGAGGCAGTATGGATTTGAGCAAAAAAGATGGCGGCTTGCCACCAGATTCTGTCGTGCAGGATATTGATACGATTTTGAAAGATTCAGAACGTTTGGTGAAAAAATTCCACGATCCTGCTGAGTTCTCTATGCATCAAGTGGTTTTGGCTCCGTGCTCACCTTTTAGTGTTACCACTGATTTAATGAAAGAAACGGCAAAATTAGCGCGTCATTTAGAGGTGCGCTTGCACACTCATTTGGCGGAAACAATGGATGAAGAAGTCTATGTAAAAGAGCATTATAATATGCGTCCGTTAGAATTTATGGAGACTTTAGGTTGGACCGGTAGCGATGTCTGGTATGCCCACGGAATTTTCTTTAATGATGATGAATTGAAATTTTTGGCAAAAACTCAGACAGGGGTAGCTCACTGTCCATGTTCTAATATGAAATTGTCTTCAGGTATTTGTAAAGTGCCGCGGATGTTAGAATTAGGCGTGCCGGTGGGACTAGGTGTTGATGGTTCTGCCAGCAATGATGGCTCAAATTTATTGGAAGATTTGCGGGTGAGTTATCTACTGCATCGCTTAAATTCTTCTACTAAAGCGCCGACTGGTTATGATATTTTGAAGATGGCTACACGAGGTAGTGCAACTTTATTGGGTCGAAAAGATATTGGCTCATTAGAAGTAGGTAAAGCCGGTGACTTATTTATGATTGACACTAGAAACTTGGCTTTAGTCGGTACCTTGCAAGATCCGAAATCTTTACTAGGAACAGTTGGTTGGAAAAATTCAGTAGCCAATACCGTTGTTGCTGGTAAAGTGGTGGTGCGTGATGGGCAGTTAGTTAATGTTGATGAAAGAGAAATGGCTGAAAAAGCTAATGCAGTTGATTTTCAGTTTTTAGCTCGTAAATAAATGTGGTAAACTGCTGTCAAAGCTATTTTTGATAGCAGTTTTTTTGAGGAGTTGAAAAAAATGAATCAATTATATTTAAAGCTTTATGAACACCGACAGATCGAGACGGAACGACTTATTCTACGCCCTTTGGTAATAACTGATGCCGATGACATGTTGGAATATGCCGGCGATGAAGAAAATACCCGTTTTGTATTTCCCACCCATCAAAATTTAAATCATACCAAACATGATTTAGCCCGTTTTTTCCTTGCCGAGCCACTTGGGAAATATGCAATGGTTTTAAAGAAAAATCGTAAAATGATCGGTACCTTGGATTATCATGATCTAAATGAGGATACGATGACTGGTGAGTTAGGTTATATTCTCAATAAAAAATATTGGGGGCAAGGACTAGCGACTGAAGCCTGTCGTCAGTTGCTTGTGACGGGCTTTGAAGAAATCGGTTTTAATCGCTTAATTGCCAAACATCAGCTGGAAAATACAGCATCTGGCAGAGTGTTAACCAAAAGTGGACTAGAAAAAATCGCCACCATGCCTTATAGCGATAAAGACCCCAAAGAAACCGGCAAAATGATTACGTGGGTGATTTATCAATTAACCAAAGAACAATATAGAGGGAATAAAAGTCCATGAAAATGGGCTTTTTTTGTCGCTCTTCTTTAATTTCTATCTTTAGAGACTTAGTAACTTTACTAGGAAGTTGTGAGGCTTTTTCTAGAGGAAATTATATTAAACCAAAACAATACTGAAAATTTACAAAACTTTTTCATTAAATTTACGTAGGTTCTTTATACTGATTTTGGCTAGAGAAATAGTCAAGAAGGTAAATTAGGAGGGAATCAATGTTTAAAAAAAGAATGATTTTGGGTGCTGTTTCAGCCTTAAGTATTTTGGGACTGGCAGCTTGTGGTAGTGGCAATGCTGATACGACCAAAAAATCCAATGAGCCCGTAACAATTGAGTATTGGCATGTCAATGCAGATACCCAAGGGGGAAAAACGGTTAATGAATTAGTGGAAGATTACAATCAGTCACAGGACAAAGTAAAGGTTGTTGCCAAATATAATCCTGATATGTACAAAGGATTAATGCAAAATTTACAAGCCTCAGTTGCGTCTAATGAAGTACCTGATGTGGTGCAGGTTGGCTGGGCATTTAAAGATTATTTTGCCGAGAATTTTGAATACACTGATCCACAATCGTTAGTTGAAGAGGTTGAACCTGATAATGCTGATTTTTTTAAAGATCACTTCTTAGATAATATTATGGCGCTGTCGGAAAAGGATGGCAAACAAGTTGGGATTCCTTATTCGATTAGTAATCCGGTATTGTATTTAAATCAAGATATGTTAAAAGCAGCTGGTTTAGATGAAAATGGTCCCAAAACTTGGGAAGAAGTTCAGAGTTTTTCACAAGCAATTAAAGAACAAACCGGCAATTACGGTGTATATATCCAAGAACCCGCTGATAATTGGGCTCAGCAAGCTATTTTAGAAAGTAATGGCGCTAGCGTTATCAAAAATGGAAAAGCAGCGTTTGCTTCTAATGACGGTATTGCGGCTTATGAATTGTATCAAGGTATGGTGGAAGATGAAACTGCTCTTCATACGACTTGGGAACAAGGTGTCCAAAGTTTTATAGATGGCAGTGTGGGGATGGTTTACACGACAATTGCTCAAAGAAACAATATTCAAAGCAACAGTCCTTTTGCAGCAACCGCGGTTGAGTCCCCTAGTTGGCAAGGAAAAGAAGTGAAGTTGCCTGCCGGTGGCGCAATGTTGGCAGTGACTTCTCAAACAGATGAGAAAAAAGCAGCCACTTGGGACTTTTTACAGTATCTTTACAGTGTTGAATCAATGGCGAAATGGACAGAAGGTACAGGCTACTTACCGCCAAGAAAAGATGTGGCTGATGCGGAAGATGGTTTAAAAACTTTTTTGGCAGAAAATCAAATGATGACACCGGCGATTGATCAAATGGATAAGATGGTCAGCTGGAGTTCTTTCCCTGGAGATGCTGGCTTAGAAGCCGAACAAAAGTTACTAGATATGCGAGATAAGATTTTAGCTGGTGACGATGTGAGCGACACTATGAAAGCAACTCAAAAAGAAATCAATCAGTTACTCAAATAAGAATAATAAGCAGTCATGTTAGTAGGAAAAACAGGAAATTTTCATCTACTAACTGACTGCTTTACATAAGGAGTTTGCCTTTGATGAAGCGTTACATCGGTTATATTTACTTGGCACCAGCGGTTATTCTGCTGGGAATTTTTGTTTTTTATCCTTTGATCTATACGATTTATTTAAGTTTTTTTGATTGGAATATGGTTTCACCTACCAAAGATTTTGTTGGCTTTGCTAATTATAGTAAGGTCTTGACCGATCCCGTCTTTCATAAAGTGTTGAAAAATACTTTGGTTTATACGATTCTTTTTGTTTTATTAAGTTGTGTTGTTCCATACATTGTTTCCTTTCTTTTAGGGGTAGTAGTGGAGAAATGGCAAAATTTTTATAAGCCACTATTTTTTATTCCCGCAGTGATTTCGCTAGTGGTGGCAGGGATGGTTTTTACTTGGATCTTGAACCCAGTGTCTGGACCAATCGCCATCTTATTAGGTCATTTTGGTTTGAAGTTGCCAATGTGGATGAATCTTCAAGGATGGGTAATTGCAGTGATTGCTGGTATCACTGCTTGGAAAGTTTTTGGCTATAATTTTATTGTCATTTTTGCGGCAGTCGTCGGGATCGATCGTGAAATGATTGAAGCCGCAAAGCTGGATCGGGTACCTATGTGGCGAATATTTTTTAAGATTGTTTTGCCTATGAGTAGTTCAACGGGCTTATATTTATTAGTTATGACGATTGTGCAAGGACTACAGTATGTTTTTACACCAATCAAGATTATCACCCGCGGCGGCCCCAATAACGGGAGTGCCAACGTGATTTATTATGCTTATCAAAAGGCTTTTGAAATGTACAAAGTCGGGGAATCTTCGGCAATTTCAGTATTGACCTTGATAATCTTTGCTGTTTTCTTAGGTTTGATTTTCAAATTTGTTGAAAAAGGAGTTTATTATGAAAATTAAACGATTATTGCCCCATCTATTATTTATTGTCATTTTAATAATCATTATTTATCCTTTGCTATTTATCATCGCCAATTCTTTTAAGCCTTTGAAAGAAGCATATCAGACGATTACTAGTTTGATCCCGCAACCTTTTACGTTAGAGAACTTTCGATATTTGTTTGACAATCTGCCAATCTTAAAAATTACGGGCAATACTTTTTTTATTGCTAGTATCATCACAGTGGTTAAGCTGATAGTCGCTTTTTTTGCGGCCTACAGTTTTACCTATTGTCGAATAAAAGGCAAAAAAATCTGGTATTTAGTAATTATTGGGACGATGTTTATTCCTTTTACAGTTTCAATGATTCCTAATTACTTATTGATTGCAAAGTTAAACTTAATTAATACTACTTGGGGTGTGATTTTACCGCAATTTGCAGATGCCATGGGGATTTTTTTACTGACGCAAACCATGCGGGAAATTCCTGCTAGTTTATTAGATGTTGCAGCCTTAGATAATATCAAACAGCCTGCGATTATGGGGAAAATTGTTTTTCCGCTAACGCGACACGCGATTACTTCTACCGGAATCTGGTTTTTTATTACTTCATGGAATGAGTATGTTTGGCCGGTTTTAATTTTGCGGACAGTAGAAAATTATACGCTACCGCTGGCGATGCAGACTTATATCAGTTCAGAAGGAGGAACAAATTTTACGGTAGCCATGTCCATCAGCTTAATTACGATGTTCGTACCGCTGGTGCTGTATACCATTTTTCAAAAATATATTATCGGGACATTTGTTTCTGCGGGTATTAAATAAATTGGAGGAATTTTCATGGGGAAAACGATTGAGTTACGAAAAATAGGGAAAAAATATGGGGATCAAACAATCTTGCAAGAAATTGATTTAGCTGTTGCAGCAGGAGAACGGATTGTTTTATTAGGTCCTTCTGGCTCTGGGAAATCCACCTTGCTACGGATGATTGCTGGTTTGGAAAAAATAACTAGCGGGGAATTATTTTTAGGAACCCAAGCAGCGAATCAAATGCCCTGCGGCGAGCGAGAAATCGCTATGGTTTTTCAAAATTATGCCTTATATCCCCATATGACAGTTAGCGAAAATATTACTTTTGCTTTAAAGGCAAATAAACTCAAGGCTGCAGATATTCAGCTTCGTTTGGAAGAAGCGCTAGATATGCTGGGATTAACGCCTTATAAAGATCGTTTACCAAAAGATTTATCTGGTGGTCAAAGACAAAGGGTGGCGTTAGCTCGTGCAGTTGTTAAACGCAGTGACTATTTTCTGTTAGATGAACCGTTATCGAATTTAGATGTGCGCTTACGTTTAGATGCGCGTAAAGAATTGGTGAAGATTCATCAACGTTATCAGCAGACTTTTGTTTATGTCACTCATGATCAAATCGAAGCAATGACTTTGGCAGATCGAATCGTTTTATTAAATGAAGGAAAAATTCAAATGGTGGATACACCACAAAATGTCTATGCCAAGCCAAGTAATACTTTTACTGCAAATTTTATCGGCTCACCAGGAATGAATGTGTTGGAAGTTACTTATGATCAAGGGACTATTAAGTTTGCTAATCAGTTTTTACCATTAAATCCTGCATGGCAAAAGAAATTAGCTAATGTTAACGGTGCAGTTTATTTAGGAATTCGTCCTGAACATTTAAGTTTTACCAAAGAAACTAGTCAGTTAAAAGGCCAAATTAAATATCGCGAGCTTTTGGGGCAAAGTTATGCCTACACTGTTCAGGTAGGCGTTTTGGAAATGATTGTTTTGGATGAACGTCCCGACTGGCAAATTGGCGACAACGTTAATCTGGCTTTGAAGGAAGAAAAAATCCACTTTTTTGATTATCGCACAACAGAGAATCTCGGTTATCCAAATTATTTAACAGAAGAAGGAGGCAACATCCATGCGCTTTTTGCATCTATCTGATTCCCATTTCAGAGAAAATTATCAAACCAATGATTTTACTGCAACGATGTTTTCCAAGACTCAAAATCCTCGCTTAGCATTAGAACAGTTATTACAAAATTTACCTTTGATGGATTATGACTTTGTGTTATTGACTGGAGATTTGGTACATGAGGGTCAAGTATCTGATTATCAAGCGTTACGAAAAATGTTAGATCATTATTTACCAACAACACCTTACTTTTTTTGTCGCGGCAATCACGATCGACGAGCTGTTTTCTTCGAAGGTATGGGGGTTGAGGCAAATGATTCCCAAGAGTATTTAAATTGTACCGAAATACGTGGTCTAAGAATTATTAGCTTGGACTCTGCTCAAGATGATCATCATGAAGGAAAAATTTCAGATGGTCAGCTGGCTCAATTGGAAAAATGGTTGGCAAAGCCGGCAGAAAAAGGAACTATTTTGTTAGTTCATCATCCACTAGCCTGGGAAGATCCTGCGATTGCTACCAAACTTCCTGCTGGATTTGAAGAAGTGATTGCGAAAAGTGATATTATAGGGATTTTTGTCGGGCATATCCATCAAGCTAGCAGTGGAGAATTTGCTGGTAAAAAACAAATAATGGCAGAAGCCTTGTCATTTGGCGTTGATGAGTTTCCTGATTATTCGCTATTTACCGACCGAACAGGTTATACAAGCTGTAGTTTAACAGAAGGGAAACTATATACTTATCAGCATTTACTTTCTCCACAGCAGACCGAGCTTGGAAGAATGGACAAACCGATTATCGGTAATCACTAGGGATCTTGGTCTAAAAATATCAATAAACCAGTTGCCAATCACTCTGATTTTGGCAACTGGTTTATTTAGCTTGCATAAAGTAGCGGGTTTAGAGGATCTATACCACATAAATAAAACTACCTTTAAAATCCTGACAAATATCCTAGCTGATTTAAAATAAAGACGATGAAGATTGATAAATTACCTAGTAAAGAAATCATAATCAAGGCAAAACGAACGGTGGCAACTTTGTACCAACCGCCATCATAGCTACGACGGGAACGCTGACCACGAAAGCCAATCCCGGCAATAATTGCTAGTAATAATAAAAGGATTTGCAAAAAGATTGCTAAAAATAACGAATAGATTCCAGCAGTGACCGCATAATAATTAAAAATTGCACCGATCCCAGCAAGAATGGCAAGAAAAGTCATAGTCATCTTCCTTTCAGCTCTTAGTTAAATTATATCAATTAGCGATACTATTGCACAAAAAAACTGCCTAATGAAAGACAGCCGGAGGTTATTTTTTTGGTTTAAAAGCTAGCACATAAAAACACAGAGGGAGGAGTAACTTCCCAATAATAATTAATTGTTTAAAAAAGAAATTCATTCCCAATGGGCTAAAATTTCCAATTAATAAATCAACTACAGCTAAAATAGTTAAAACTACTGCCACAACCAAAGCCCATTTTCGAACGACGAATCGATTATTAATCATGTCTATACCTCCTAAAATTGCTGCAAATCTTATAACTAAATTTTACAACAATCATAAAAAGAAGCTATCCAACTTTAGTCTTGGTTATGAGATTTTACGCTAAGTAAACCTATGCTTATTTTCTTCCTACAATAACTGCAGAATACATATAACCGACACCTTTTTGAGCAGCTGCCATAGTAGGATTAATTTCCACGGTTAAATCTTTCGATTGTAGTTCTTTGATAGCTTCTGATACAGCCTTTTCGTAGTCAGCAGGTTTGCCGGCCTCAATAAACTTAATTTCTTCAATTTTCCCCATTGTGATACCACCTCTCTATTTTTATTCATTATAACATAAAAAAATGTGTCAAATAGATGTTTTTTAGAGGAGGGTTTAAGAGAAAATCACTTTATAAAAAAATAACTAAAAAAGGAGCGGATTTCTCCACTCCATAAAATCTATTTGAATTCGTTTCGATATGGATTGTTTTTTCTTGGTAAATTGGTCTTTAAACAAGATCAGAAACAACAACCATAGATTTAATTGTTTTTCTTTCTTGCATATCAGTATAAGCTTGATTGATATCTGCTAAATCATAAGTTTGAGTAAACACCCGACCTGGATTGATGTCACCATCAAGTACAGCTTTTAGTAAAATTTGTTTGTCGTAAGTTGTTACCGAAGCAGAACCACCGGCAATTGAAATATTTTGGGCAAAAGTTGAACCGATTGGGCGGTCATTGTAATGAGGAACACCCACGTAGCCAATTCGTCCACCATTGTGTAAAACACCCAACGCTTGCTCAATTGCTGGGCCTGTTCCAACACATTCAAGGGCAGCATCAGCACCGCCTCCCAGAATTTCACGAACTTTAGCGATTCCTTCTTCGCCACGTTCAGCTACAACCGCTGTCGCGCCAGATGCCAAGGCCATCTCTTGCCGATCTTGATGACGGCTCATCAACACAATTTGTGAAGCACCCCGCATTTTTGCGGCAATAACAGCACATTGTCCAACTGCACCATCGCCAATAACGACAACCTTATCACCTTTTCCAACATGAGCGCAACGCGCCGCATGATAACCTGTGGGCATTACATCTGCTAAAGTCAAAAGTGATTTAATCATGCCTTCTGTATAATCTGCGGGCTGTCCAGGAACTTTTACTAACGCCCAGTTTCCATAATGGAAACGCACGTATTCAGATTGGAAACCATTTGACCAATTGGTTGCGCCCTTGTGGCGGTCACAAGTACCATCAAAACCAGCTCGACAAGCATCACATTCACCACAGCCATGGGTAAATGGTACGATGACAAAGTCGCCAGGTTTTACTGTGGTAATTTCTGAACCAATTTCCTCAACTATTCCTAAAGCTTCATGACCATCATTGACAGAATGAGGTTCTTTATTGTCACCGTGGGCATAAGACCATAAATCAGAGCCACAAACACAGGCACGAACGATTTTGATAATGACATCATCATTTGCTTGAATGGTTGGTTTTTCAACTTCTTCCACCGATACTAGTCCGGCTTTTTCAAAAATTGCAGATTTCATAAAATTCCTACTTTCTTGTATAAGATAAATTTAGTGTACTCGTTAAAGTGGACTTTAAGTCAAGGGGAAAATGGAAATAAAGCATGTCAAAAATAAAGAGGGCGTTCAAGATTCTACTGTTAGAAAAAAGGTTTGCTATTATTACCTTAAAAAAAACAACTGCGAATCTTCGCAGCTGTTTATTTTTCGAGCATTGTTTGCACCATTGCACGAATTTCTGGTAAGCGATACTGATAAAAATCTGGATGGTCTTTGAACCATTTGATATTTAAAGGAGAGGGATGCGGCAAAACAATCGTTGGTTTGCCATGAATTTCTTGGGTTTGGAAAATCAATTCAGCAAAATCTTGTCCTTTAAAAAAATGCTGTGCGGCTTTATTGCCAACCAAAATAAATAACTTGTTTTGTAGATAATCAAGAGCAGGATCTAACCATAATTTTGAACAAATAGCTGGTGGTTGTTTGTCACCGCCACTTTTGTTTTTTCCGGGATAACACAAGCCTACTGCTAAAAAGCAGAATTTTGCTGGGTCGTAAAAAGTTTCTTCATTCACCTGATACCATTCATCTCGTAGCTTTTTTCCAGAAGCATCGGTGAAAGGCTTTTTGGTCTGAGAAACTTTATTGGAAGGCGCTTGGCTAATGTGGACGATTTTGGCGTCTTGATTACCCAAAAAGACTGGTGCTGGATTTAAAATATTGGCGCAACGAGTACAATTTTTTAAATCAGTTACAAATTGATCAAAATTTTTCTCAAGCAAAGGGATCACTCCTGATATTGTTTTTTATTTATAGTTGAAACGAAGACAAATAAGAGTCCGAAGGGAAGGCTGAGCCCAAAATAAATGATATAGCTTGTCCAGTTTACAGTCCCGCCACTATACCAACCTAATAGTGAGAAATAAAGAAAAAATGGCAGAATTAAAATAAAATAATGAAGGAATAAATTAGTGGGATAGCGAAATGTTAGGAGATAGATGAGTATCAAATCAATCATTGCCGGCAGCCACATAAAATAAAATTCCCAATTAAAGCGCTGATTGATTAAATCAAAAATCAAAGTCGTAGCTATCATAATGGAAAAGTAGAACACATTCCGATAAAGAATATTGATGCGTTTTGATGAATCAAAAATTCCTCGTTTAAACATAGGTTGCGCCCTCCTTTTAGGTATACTTATTTTAGCATCTGTGCTTATTAGATACAAAAAGCTTAGAGAAAAATGTCTTGCATAAAATGATAGGTAACGAATTTTTTATTATCTATTTGACCTATTAGGTAAATTTTGCTAAACTCAATTTGTCCTAACAGGTCAATACGGTTGGAGGAATATGATGGAACAGTTATTAAATATGCCAAAGGAACGAAAAGAAGCATTATTAAATGCCGCCTTAAAAGAATTTACTCAACGGGGATTTGATCAAGCTTCAACTAATGAAATTGCTAAAAATTCTGGTATTTCTAAAAGCTTGATGTTTCATTATGTAAAAAATAAACAGGAATTATTTATGCTAGTATACGATTATTTTCATCAATTGATTCATCAGGAATATTATTTAAAGCTGGATCTCGAGCAAAAAGATGTATTCGTACGTCTGAGACAATCGTATCTTTTACAAATTCAAATATTACAAACCTATCCTGATGTGTTATTGATTGAAAATTTAAAAGGGGATACCAAATCAGAAGTGATTAATAGCTTTTTAGCAAGTAAAGAAGATCAGGCCTCTTTTAATTGCCAAGTAGATTTATTTAAGCATATCGATACTAGTAAATTCCGCGAAAATGTAAATATCGAAAAGGCTAAAAAGGTCATTCTTTGGAGTAACCAAGGCTTGATTAACGAGCTATTGGCGGATGAGGAAATTTTAGATCTAACAAAAACTACACAGCTTTTAGATGAGTATCTTGCTGAATTGAGAAAGCTATTTTATGTTGACGAAGAATAAAATTATTGCGGTATTGTTGACCCTAACAATTTTATTTTTTGTTATGAAGCCAACTGAAAGGAAAATAAATATGGAAAATCCGGTTATTTTATCAGCACCGTTAAAAGGTCAATGGCATACACCCAATACGCCTGGCAGTCAAATTCCTAGTCATGGTTCGGATAAATTCGGTACGACTTACGCTTATGATTTTGTTCAGTTAGATTGGAAAAAACTAGGAAAACCAGCTTACCAAGGTGGCTTGTTGAAGTATTTACAAAAAGGCATACCGGTAGAAGATTATTATTGCTGGGGAGAAACAATCTATGCCCCTTGTGACGGTGAAATTGTGGTTGCAAAAGATGGTTTTCCTGAAGCCAAACGAACCAATTTACGAAAAGATTTATCTAATGCCAGAGACAATGGTCAAAATTTTCACCCTAGTCGTAATAATGTCCAAGAAGTGGCTGGAAATTACGTGATAATCAAAATGGCGGAAAATATTTTTGTAGCATTATGCCATTTTCAACAAGCTTCGATTGAGGTCGTTGTCGGTGAACAGATAAAAACTGGTGAAATCATTGGTAAAGTCGGTCATTCAGGAAATTCTTTTGCCCCACATCTACATTTACAGGTCATGGATCGTTTAGATATTGGCAATGCCAAAGGACTCCCTTGTGCTTTTGATGATTATCAAGTTTTTCAAAATGGAAGATGGGTAACGAAAACTAATGGAATCCCTACAAAAAAAGAACGGATATTATTTGAGTAAAAGTACTTGAGGGGATATATTTATCAAAAATGCTCAAGTGCTTATTTATTCTATAGTAGCATCGTTTGAATAATCGCTTTTTTTAGGATATGCCAAGGCGATTAGTAATAAAAGTGCCAGTACCGGTAGCCAAATTTGATAAATAGATAAGTAGGCATGATTGATTTTTGAAAAGGTAAATGTTTTTAGCGCTGTCAAGTTACCAGTCATGTTGGATACAAAAAAGGATACACCTAATATAGAACCGATTTGGCGAACCACACTAATAATACTTTGAGAGCTGGTCAACAGGGTTCCTTGTAAATTAGTTGCAGCCAGCACATTGATTGGACCAGAAATAATACCAAAGCCGATACCCAGAATGAATAAAACCAACGATAATAAATTTTTTGTTTGTCCATTGAAATTAGCCAAGAAAAGATAGGCAATCAGAATACACATGATTCCGATAAAGACTAACAGGCGCGGTCCCAGTTTGTGAATTGCCAAGCTGCCTAAACCACCAAAAATGAAGACCGTGATTGACATTGGTAGAAGAATTAATGCGGCCTGCAATTCCGATTGGTGAAAGACATTTGTTAAATAGGTAGGTAAAATGACGACCACTCCGATGTAGAAAAATTGGGCTAATAATGCCACCAAAGCTGACAGTGAGAAATTTTTATTTTTAAAAAGCTGCAAATCAATCATAGGAAAGGCGACCTTCTTTTCGATTAATACAAATAGAGCAAATAGCACCACACCTATAAAGACACAAATCATGAAGCGCACATCAACCACACCCCACTCCCTAACTTTTATTAATCCCAGTGTAATAAAAAATAAGCTGAGCATTGAAAGCAAACTACCACTAAAATCAACTTTCTCTTTTCTTTTTTCTTCATGTTTAAAATTTAAAGTGGTTAAACACAAAATTAGTCCCAGAACCACAAGAGGCAGATTTATTAAAAAAATCCAATGCCAATTGAATGAATCAGTCAAAATACCTCCTAAGGTTGGTCCAATTGCCGCGGCGCCCCCTTGAGTTAATCCTAAAATAGCCACGATTTTAAAGCGATCTTCAATTTTCCAAGCAGAAAGCCCGATCGTATTTCCTAACGGTAACAATAATGCCGCTCCCAAACTGGAAATGACCCTGCCGACAATTAAAATCAAAAAAGATGTGGCAATTCCAGCCATAAAACTACCTAATCCAAATAAAAACAAACCTAAAAGAAATAATCTATTTTTGCCAAAAATGTCTCCTAATTTACTTAAAGGAATGGTCAAACTAGCAAAAATTATCGTATAGACATTTAATGCCCAAGATAATTTAGTTAAATCAATTTGCAAACCTTTTTGAATTGCGGGTAAAGCAATATTCATAATGGTTGTATCTAGCATCACCAAAAAGATGCCAATCGACATTGCAACAGTAAGTAAGATTTTTTTATTCATGATAAGCCTCCACTTTTCGAAATATGAGTTATTACTCAGTTTTTTTATCGTGTTGCAAATATAATCCTAAAAAAAGGTGATGTCAAATTTTTATTTCATGAGTTTTAACTCGATTTATTGAATATTTTCTAGCTGAGAGGTAAAATAATAGAAATATTGGAGGGGCAATCATGACTGAAAACAAAGTAATTCGAAAACCATTACAAAAAAGAGCTCTCGAAAAAAAAGCGAAAATTTTAGCAACTGCTCGAAAATTGTTCTCTGAAAGAAATTTTTTTAATGTGTCTACCAATGAAATTGCGAAAGAAGCCGGTCTATCTATTGGCACATTGTATGCTTATTACAATAGCAAAGAAGATATTTTAATCGAATTAGTCGAGGAGTACCATAAAACTTTTTTGACAATTTTTGCTGAAATCAATCAATCTCAATCCTTTGAGCTATTCAAAACCGATACTCAAAAATGGTTAGTAAACTTAATTAATCGACTTATTTCAGTGGAGGATGAGGCCTTTCATCAAGAAATTGAGATGTTGGCGATGACAGTGCCAGAAGTAAAAAAAGTTGTCCGCGAACAACAAAACAAGATGAAACATCTCACGTACGAACATTTTTTATATTATGCTAATCAAAGCAATCCACAGCAAATAAAAATATTGTCCACGATTATTTTTGATTTTATTACCTCTTTGGTGGATGAAGTGCTGTATAGTGAGCATACTGAAAAGGAAGCTGAGGAAATAATTTCAGCGGGAGTTGCAGCCATTGATCTATTAATTAAGGCGTATTTAACTTAAAAAAATATTTGATTCTTTTTACATTTTTCCAATAGGATAACCAAACCAATTTACAATTAAATCTAGGTTGTTATAAAGAGGGGGAGAAAATGAATAAAGAATCAGGGATAGCATTTTTAATTGCCCTAATATTAACTGGGGGACTTTTTTATGTGACTAAGAACTTGTCGGCGAGTGGGCTTTTATTTTTCTTAGTTGTTAGCGGTGAATTAGCATTTATCAATAAGTTTGTTAAAAAAGTGAAAATCTTGCTCTTGCAAAAATGTGAGAGCTCTTTTTGTCATCAAAAAAGAGGTAGTCCCCTAATGACTACCTCCTCTAGATAGAAGTTCTTTGCCTGTTTTAGCAGACATTTATAGTGTAACAAAGATGGATAATCATCACAAATAGAAAAATAATTTTTTTTATTTGCATTAATTGGTTTGTGGAGCTGTTTTTTCTAATTAATTGGGAACAATTCATCTAAGGTAACTAGTACGCCGTCGTTATCATTAGAAGGACAAACTTGATCGGCAACTTTTTTTACATTGGCAGGGGCATTATCCATTGCGTAACCGATCCCGCAATAAGCCAACATTTCAAGGTCATTTCCGCCATCTCCAAAAGCGACACATTGCTCCGGAGTAATGCCCCATCGTTGAACTAATTTTTCTAAACCGGCAGCTTTGTGACAACCTGGAATGATTAAATCAACTGAACCATGACCGCTGCTGGTAGGAGTTAACGAGCCTTTTAGTTCATCACGAAATAAATTACAGTAATAATCTGTTTTTTCCGCGGGAACAGTTGGCGCAAATTTTAAAATTTGGTCATTTACCTCGGCAAAATCGGTGACCCATTTTAATTTATGATAATAAATATTGGTTAACTGAAAAAATTCTTGACTAACGGTTCCACGTTCACAATAGGCGCTATTTAAACCACACATGACATTTTTGATTTCGGTATATTTTTTAACTAATTCAAGGACTGTCAAAATGGTTTCTTTCGGTATATTTCCAGAAAAAATGACTTCTTTCTTGTCTTTGACCAAAGCACCGTTTTCTGCCACAAAACTCAATTCATCATAATAATCAGGAAAAAGTGAGCGCAGTTGATAATATTGATTGCCACTGGCTACGACAAATTGACAGTCAACAGCTTTCATTCGAGCCAAAATAGCCTTGAAGCGTGGAATATCATAAGTATAATCACTGCGAGCAAAAGTGCCGTCCATATCTACGGCAACTAATTTAATATCATGGGGATTAGGATTCATATTGTTTTCTCCATTCAGAATAAATTGTTGATGCTAAATATTACTGCACTAATTATAGCATGTTTAAGCTGTGGCATTCTTTCAAGAAAAATTTATTGCTCAGTAGTAGTAAGCAAGTTTGAGATATTTTGATAGCCTAGTTGATGGGCATAATCTATAGCGGATTTCCCGTAATTATCTACTATCGTTGGATCGGCGCCATTTTTTAGTAATTCAGCAACAATATCTTGATAGACTTGCGATCCATCTCGCAGAGCGATTGCTTCTATTAAGGCAGTATAACCATAATTATTTTGATGATTGATATTTACACGTTTATCCGCTGAAAGTAGTTTTACATTTTCAAGATGGCCTTTTTCTGCAGCGGGAATAAGTGCATTCCCACCAAAACGATTGACGATGGATTGATCTGGTGTTGCATGGGCGAGAATATAGGCAAGAATTTCAGTCCGACCCTCAGCACCTGCGTAAAGATACGGACTATCTTGAAGATTATCTTGGCTGTTTATATCGGCCCCAGCGTCAATTAATTGTTTAGCAATATCGATTTGATTATTATGAACGGCAATCATTAAAGCTGTTTCGGCTTTTTCATTGACTTCATTAATATTATAGTGATCGGAATTAAGAATTTTTGTTGTCTCATTTAAATCTCCTGTTGTTACAGCTTGAAGTAAGCTACCACTGGGATAAAGGGGAGCTTCTTGTTTATCCGATGATTCAGACGCATCTACTTGAGGTGCTTTTTCACTCGATTGTAGCGTACTTGAACTAATGGAAGTGCTATTTTGTGAATTCTTTTGACAACCAGACAAAGTTAGAAAAAGAATGGTCATTGCGAGAATGTAGGTTAATTTTTTTATTTTTTTTGCTGTCATTTTGTCTCCTCCTTGGTATTTATCGAAAACTATAGCATGATTGAAAAAAATCAGCTATGTTAAAGAATTTTCAAGAAAGTTACAGTAAAAAATATTAAAATCCTCTATTTTTCTGGTAGGTTGCGAGAAAGATGACTTCGATAGCTGAATACAGCATCGTTTTGGCTGATTAGAAAACGCATTTTAAAAATATTGGTTACCCATAAATTATCAAGGGTGAAGTGAAATTAGATTAAGAAAAAAATTTATTCAATAGTTAGAAAAGTCTAAACAGATGTCCAATGAAAAAAAACGAAATACCTAGGTATCTCGTCTTTTTAACTTGTATTCTATTATTGAATAGCCCGCTCCGCATTCCAAGCAGTGCCTTCATCTTTCCAGCCGAGACTAACTAAGTTGTTTTTCTCACCAGAATTAGTTGTGTAGACATGGCTATCTTGGCTTCCGATGGCGTTCGGATTGTAGACCCGATAAACTGGAACGTTGCCGCCTGAATTCCACGATACGCCTTCACTTTCCCAGCCAATTGTTGTTAACCAAGTATTTTCTTGGGAGCTTAAAGTGTAGAAATGACGACCATTATTAGGATTGTATAAACGATAAGTTGTGTCACCAGCGGTTGGTGCAGCCCACGCGACACCTTCATACGTCCAGCCAATATTTTGTAAGTTGGTGGCTTCAGCTAAATCTTGGGTGTAATGGTGATTGCCTTCGTTTGCGTTGTACAGTCTAAACACATATTTTTCGTTGGCTTGTTGACCATCTAAACCTGGTACTTTTTGAACACCGTCACTTAAAATTCTTTTGGCAAAATCAGGTTTATACCAAGCAATTTGACCAACTTTGACATTTTGATCTGGTCCTGGGGAATAAATGTATTGTCCGTTGCCAATAAAAATAGCGACATTGTTAGAATTCCCTTTTGTTCCCCAAAATAATAAGTCACCTGGTTGTAAAGCATTCATGCTAACGTCTTTGCCTAGTCGCTCTTGAGAAGTACTTGGGGCAGGGACGGTCATATTCACTGCATTTTTAAATACATATTGTACCAACCCTGAAGCGTCAAAAGCACTTGGTCCAGCAGCGCCCCAACCAAATGGTTTGCCGACTTGGGCTTGTGCTAAGTTGACTACTTTTTGTTGCTCAGTCAAAGCAGCAGTGTCAGCAAAAGTTTGAACTGTTTGTGCAGATGTGATATTTGGCGTAGCCATCACTGCTTCAAATTGAGCCAATGTATAGCCAGCTTCCAACGCTGCTTGTTTTTCTTTTTGATACACACTTTGATCTTCTGTAAGTTGGATCTGTGAATCATCTTCATTGATTTCTGCGGCAAACACTTTTGTCCCAGTAACTTGTAATCCCACCAAACACAAACCAAGCGCTAAACCTGTTTTAAATCCTAATTTCATAAATACTCCTTCTCTCCTGATTAATAACTTACATTGTACACTAGACCACCGAATATTTTAATAACTAGCTTTAAATTAAGAAGTAAAAGTAAGTATAGACATCTAAAATAATATCAGCTAGCCTGTTTCAGGATAATAATAGAATAACTTATATTAAATCCCATCGAAGCGCCAGATGGACTTCTAGGTTCATCCGTTCTTCTAATTTTCCTCGATTTGTAGCTTCTATAAAATTCTCAGCAAATAAATCTTTTTACAGACTATTTTCAAAAATTTGATTTTTTAAATACTTTTATGATGATATGATTGAGTTGTATTTCATAGGATCTATATTCATTATAAAGAGTTTTACGTCATTCACAAAAAAGGAGGAGAAAGAATGAACATTTTAAATAAAAATGACATTCAAAAATTTTTTTCAATAGCTGATTGTATTCCAATAGTAGAAGAGGCTTTTCAGTACTATTATGAAGGGAAAGTAGACGTTCCTTTAAGAACACAAATAACAACCGGAACAGGGAAGGGAACTTTTTTATGCATGCCTGCATATAGCGAAGAATATGATGCGTCCTGTGTCAAAGTTTTGAATATGTTTCCCGAAAATATTAATCAAGGTCTGCCTTCAATTAACGCCCAAATTTTAGTAATGAATACAAAAACGGGTGGTTTTGAAGCTTTGCTTGATGGTAATTATGTCACACAATTACGTACTGGAGCCGCAACCGGTGTAGCCATCAAACATTTGGCACGTAAAGATGCAAAAATCGGTGCCTTAATCGGTACGGGTGGTCAGGCGCAGACACAACTTGAAGCTATGCTTGTTGCTGCAAATTTATCAGAAATCAGAGTGAGCGATTTAAATTTTGAAAGAGCCCAACAATTTGTTGAAAAAATGACAGCAGAATTGCAAACCACTGTAATGATTAAAGCAGTCGAAAATTCAGATCTTGCGATTGAACATGCTGACATTATCGTCACAGTAACGCCTTCGACAGTTCCGGTGTTTGATGGGGAGAAAGTAAAAAAAGGGGCACTAGTTTCTGGGGTGGGTTCTTATCAACCGCATCTGCAAGAAATACCGGCAAGTCTAGTAAAAAAAGCCGACAAAATCTTTTTTGATTCTGAAGAGGCGGTTCTTTCGGAGTCAGGAGATCTATTAATTCCTCTTAAAGAAGGAACAATAACCGAAGAAGCTTTTACTGGCGATATTGGGGCTGTTATAAAAGGAGAATTAATCGGGCGCGAAAACGACGAGGAGATTATTTTCTTTAAAACGGTGGGAATAGCGGCACAAGATTTGTTTACGGCTCAGGCAATATCTCAAAGAATGAAAAAATCTTAGAAAAAAGAAAGTACGTCTTAGAGAATTTTGATGATATTCGCAAAATGATTATCTTAAAATTGCAGGGACACATTATATTTCGGCTGAACCAGTGACAACTAATTTAATGGGATTTAATCATTTAACGTTAGACCCAAAAATTCGTAATTAAAAGAAATTAGAATTACGGGTAATTAAAATTAATACTCGAAAAAAGATCACATCTGAGAAGGCAATCTTTAAAATTGTCATTGGATGGATCTTTTTTTAGATTAATTATGCTGAAAAATCGTTTTTACGCTTGAAAAAAACATTCTATTGTATAATTACTAAATAAAAAAGGGGAGAGAAAGATGAATTTTTACGGAATTGACTATTTAAAATCACAGTCAAACATTAATGATTACTTCAAGTATATTTTGATTTTTGGTTCACTGTTTTTCTTAGTGATTGTTTTTTCTTTGTATTTAAGACATCGGATTCAGACGAAATACCGTGACTTAAGTATTATTTTTCTGTTGTTGTTAATTTTTGCTTCAGGGGTGCAGTTTTCTGATTATCAGTCAAATCAAGCAAAACATTCCCAGTCCTCACAGATGGTGAATTTAGTTCAAGATATTTCAAAAGAGAATGACATTTCGAGTAAAGAGATCTTTGTCAATGCGACCCAATTAACTGACGGAATCATTGTCAAAATAAAGAAAAATTATTATCAAGTCAATCTAAGTGCCGATCAAAGTTCTTATACCTTGACGAAAGCACATTTGATGAATCCTAGTATCGTGATCAATAAATAGGAGGTAAAAGAATGCAATTATATAATCCAATTATTTTAAAATTTGCTTTAGGAATTATTTGTCTGATCATTCAAATTAACGTAATGGGAAAAGGCAATTTGGCACCTTCATCAGCGATGGATCAAGTCCAAAATTATGTGTTGGGGGGGATTATCGGTGGTGTGATTTACAACGATTCCATCACTGTTTTACAATTCGTGCTAGTTTTGATTATTTGGACACTGCTAGTTTTAATTTTGAAATTTGCCAAGGATCATAATCGCTATGTGAAACTAATTATTGATGGTCGTCCGATTACCTTGATTCAAGATGGTAAAATCGATGTCAATGAATGTCTAAAAAGTGGGATTTCTGCTAATGAATTGATGTTCAAATTAAGGGCAAATGGTATTTACGAAGTGCAAAATGTCAAACGGGCGATTTTAGAACAAAATGGTCAGCTGACCTTAATTGAATTTGGTGATGAAAATATCAAATATCCGATTATTGTCGATGGTCAATCAAATAAAGATGTTTTGGAACTTATTAGCCAAGACGAAAGTTGGTTGGAAGAACAGGTCCATGCCCAAGGATTTGAAAAAATTAGTGAAGTTTATTTAGGGGAATATTTATCAGGGAAATTAAATTTATATGGTTACCAGCAATAATTAAAACCTTGATGTTAAAGGAAATTGACAAATTGTAAACCAAGGTTGCTTGTGGCATTTCGCTATTTGAGCTACATTTTTCTTATAGAAAATAGGGGGAGTAAAAAATGAAATTCCACGAAAAATTATTGGCTCTGAGAAAACAAAAAGGCTTGTCACAAGAAGAACTTGGCATGGAACTGCAAGTATCCAGACAAACCATTTCCAAATGGGAAGCCGGACAATCCTATCCTGATTTCACTAAACTGGTCTTACTGAGCGATTTTTTTAATTTGTCCCTTGATGAACTGGTAAAAGATATTGATGTACAAGAAGTGCGAGAAAAAAATTTTACTGATGAAAAAGTCGCAGAAATGTATTTAGATTATGAAAAAGGTAAAAGCGGCTTAAAAAAAATTTGGCGAGTGGCGATTATCATAAGTTTTGTGATTTTAGCCATTGCTATTTTTGCATTGATTATGCCTTTTATTTTTCCTGATTTGAGTTTCTTTTGGCAGCGGAAATAAAGGTTACAATTATTAGTTTTATTAGTTTTATCAGTCAAAAATTAAAAATCCGTCCTTGCATGTGTTTTAACATCCTGTATCATGGAAAGCAACAAACAAAAAAGGAGCAATTCACATGACAGAACAAGACTATTTCAATTTATCGAAATCAGGAAAAATGTATGATGACACGAACAAAGTATTTCTAGAAGCCCGCGGCAAAGCAGTTAAAATTACCAAAGAATACAATGCTTTGTATGGTGAAGATGAAGAAAAGAGAAGTCGATTGCTCAAAGATTTGTTAGGATCTGTGGACGAAGACGCTTTTTTTGAACCAGACTTTCGTTGTGAATTTGGTAGTAATATCCATTTAGGCAAGAAATTTTATGCTAACTTTGATTGTATTTTGCTTGATGGTGCAGATATTTATATTGGCGATCATGTGCTTTTCGGACCGCGAGTAGGTATTTTCACTACCAATCACGCAATTGATCCACAAGAAAGAGCGTTGGGAGGATGTTATTCTAAATCGGTTTCTATTGGAGATAATGTTTGGTTAGGTGCAAATGTAGTAGTGAATCAAGGTGTAGATATTGGCGAAAATACAATTATCGGCTCTGGTAGCGTAGTCACTAAAAGTATTCCAGCCAACGTAATTGCAGTAGGAAATCCTTGTAAAGTTTTACGAGCGATCACTGAAGCTGATAAGACAAATTATCTTCAAGAGTTAAATTATTAATTTAGCTAGCGAAGCTTTTATATGTTATTTTATCATAGCTTTTTTTTATATTTTTAAAAATAAACCGTTTAATAGACTAATTACCTAGAACAATCTCAAACTATAGTCTCGTGTGGAGACTTTGTTTCCTCTTTAAAATTAAGTTATCGAAACAACTTTGAAAAGAGGAAAACAGGATGAAAAAGAAAGATGGGTATCAGCTTCTTTACTTGGCACAATTTATTTTTCCATTTTTTGTGGTAGTCGCCCACGTTGGCAGTTTGACCAGTAATCCCGAACTGCATTTTTTATTGAAAAACATTTTATGTCGGGTGGTTGTGCCTTTTTATTGTGTAAGTAATGCCTTCTTTTATGCCCAAAAGGATTCTGCTGGCAAGAAAATGTGGTTGCGGAAGAATATTCAAGTGTATTTATTGTGGTCGTTGATTTATTTGCCATTTGGAATTCAGTTTATTCAAGACTATGTCAATTTGCCTTTAGCATTATATCCTGTGGGGGTGCTTGTTGGTCTGGTATATACAGGAACTTTTTATCATCTTTGGTATTTCCCAGCGATATTTTTTGGAGTAGTAATTGTAGATAAACTGATTCATAAGTGGGGATATGGTAAGGTGTTTAGTGGACTACTAGTCTTATACGCAATTGGTGCAAGTGAAACTTATTCTGCTTATTTAGCTGGAACGGGCTTTGGTCAGCTTATGGAAAGTTATTTTAATATATTTTTGACTACTAGAAATGGTTTGTTTTTTACAACGATCTTTGTCTTAATCGGCTTTTATTTGGCTGAAAATCATCAACGTTTGCTAGTTGATTCAGAGAAAAATTATCGTGGACTGATATTAAGTAGCCTTCTTTTATTAATTGAAGGGACGATAATTTTTCTCCATCAAGGGAGAGACGTAAATGTTTACTTTGCACTGATTCCTTTTAGTTTCTATTTTTTCTTAGTTTTATTAAGTTATCACGGCAAAGCAGATTTCAAATCTTTAAGAAAGTATGGACAAGGTATTTATTTCTTTCATATGATACCAATTCAATTATTCAATATTTTTGTCTCTACAAGTGGATTGACTTCAGCTGAAACCGGCTGGATTCGTTGGATATTAGGTGTAGGGATCTCGCTGATGGTTATTTTGCTTGTTGATGGGTTCAAAAAAGTGCGAATCAGTGATAAATCAGTACCGCAACTTTATGAACGCAGCCTTTAATTTCTATATAAATCAGCTAACTGGTTGATTCTTTTTTTGATTTCGTTGCGTACTTGCAGAGGTTCAATACATTCACAATGACTGCCAAAACTAAACAGGATATTATAGTAGAAATCATTTTCGATAAAAGGAAAATTTACTAGATAATGATCTTCACCGTCTGAGGAAAAATTTTCAAATGGACAATACTCTAACACTTGGTCCATCACTGATCGGTGGATCCGCAGCTTGATATTTGTTTGAATGGTAGACAAAATATCAGTAAAATCTAATACAGGATTTTGATAATTCTTTGGTGTAAAAGATTGTTCAGATAATTTTAAGTTAGACATTCGTACGATTTTAAACAATCGGTAATCATTTCTTTTTAAACAATAGCCTTGCCAATACCAATGATTTCCTTTTAAAACTAATTGATAAGGTTCAGCTGTGCGATTAGATTTATTTCCGTGGCGGTCAATATAATCAAAGGAAAGTTCTCTATTTTCTGTCAAAGCTTGTTGGATTATTTTTAGATCAGCTTGAATATTTGGATTGACCATCCAAGGGCTTAAATCAATCTGAATTTGATTTGTGCGTAATTCAATTTCTTGGGCGTGATCAGCTGGAATGAAGCTTTTGATTTTTGCTAATGTATGCGCTAATGAGTCTTGGTGCAGCATATTAGAAAAACTCGAAAGGCCTGTCAAGATTGCTGAAATATCTGAAGAGGACAATACTTTATTATCTAGCTTATAATTTTTCATTATTTCAAAGCCGCCACCGACACCAGGAGTTGAACGAATCGGGATACCAGCCAAATTTATCGCGTCAATATCGCGGTAAATAGTGCGGGGAGACACTTCAAACGTTTCCGCTAATTCCTGCGCACTGATTCGTTTCTTATCTAATAAAAGTATAATAATACTTACTAAGCGATTTACCTTCATTTTTTCACATCTTTTCAAAATTCTATTCCATTTATTTTAGATTGTTGCCATACTGCTGTCAACAATTCCTTAGTATACTAAAAGGGTAATTGAGATGGACGACAAAAAAATGGAGGAAACAAATGCGAACAATTTATGTTTATTTATTAGATACATTAGCTGATTGGGAATTAGGTCATATCACAGCAGAGTTAAATTCGAAAAGATTTTTTAAAAAGGACGCTGCAGAAATCACTATTAAAACAGTCAGTTATAACAAAGAGTCGATTAGAACGATGGGAGGAATGAGAATTACCCCTGATTGTTCCATTGAAGATGTAGTAGTAGAAGAAAAAAATCTATTATTATTGCCGGGCGCTGATACTTGGGGTGATGGAAAGCATCAAGCAATAATCGAAAAAGCCAATCGCTTTCTTTCTGAAGGTGCTGGTGTAGCGGCGATTTGTGGGGCAACCGTCCCGCTAGCCAACTTTGGAATGTTGGACCATCGTCTTCATACTAGTAATGGCTCAGGATTTTTAGAAATGTTTTGCCTGAATTATCAAGGCTCAAAAAATTATGTTGATCAGCCTGCTGTGTCAGCAGACAACCTAATCACCGCAAGTGCAACAGGTAATTTATTATGGACTAAAGAAATTATTGCTTATCTGGAGGTTTTTGAATTGGATACGTTGACGGCTTGGTATAATTATTTTGAGACTGGTGAAGCTGGATTCTTTTATCAATTGATGGAAAGTTTACCAGAAAAAGAAATTAATTAAGTTGAAGGAAAAAATGAGAAGTCTCAGCTGTCATGAATTAGACAGTTGTGGCTTTTTTTTGATTCCAAATAGTAACAGTGGCTCATATGTTTAAAAAAAATTAAACAATCAGCATTTTTTGACGAAAAAACTTGCCTTGAAGTAGACTCCATAGTCTAGTCTTGAGACATCAAATATGGAAAGCAGGTCCTTTATGAAAAAAATGTTGAGTGTACTATTTATTGGCGTTGGATTGCTAACTTTGGCAGCTTGCGGTAATAACGATGAAAATGCAGCATCAGATAATAATCAAAATTCAGTCGCAGCCAATGATAATTTAACTGAAAAATTTGGCAAATCATTAGTTGTTTATTTTTCCCAACCAGAGACAACCGACCCTAATAATCTAACAACCGAAGAAGAAAATAGCGCTATAGTAGTGGATGACGAAGTACTTGGTAATGTCCAATATGTTGGTATGCAAATCCAAGATCAAACCGAAGCTGATATTTTCAGAATTGAACCAGAAACTCCTTACACAACCGATCATGATGCGTTAACTGAATTTGCTTCAGAAGAACAATCAAATAATGCGCGACCAACTTTAAAAGAGTCAGTGGAAAATCTTGACGAATATGATACCATCTTTTTTGGTTATCCAAACTGGTGGGGTGATATGCCGATGATTATGTATAGTTTTTTAGAGGAACATGATTTGGCTGGCAAAACGGTGATCCCATTTAATGTTCATGGTGGTAGCGGTCTTTCTGATACGGTTAACAGTATTACTGAAGAAGCTCCAGATGCAACGATTGTCACCGATGCTTTGACCATCAGTCGTGATGATGTGGATGGTAGTGAAGGCGATGTGACGGATTGGTTAAATAATTTACCTGAAACAAATAATTAAATATTTTTTCGAGCACTGATTTTTCAGTGTTTTTTTGTTATGGGAAAACTTTCTTCTTGCTCTGGAGTTCACTCCATGGATTATAGTCAGTTTTGTAATTAAGGAAAGAAGGACAGAGAATGCAAGAAACAAGTATAAACAAAAGAAGTGTTATGGTACTACCGATTATTTTATTAAGCTATTTCTTGATCTTACTGGATAATTCGATTATTTTTACCGGGACGGTTAAAATTGCTCAGGATTTAGCATTAAATCAAGCCCAATTATCGTGGGTCAGTAATGCTTACTCATTAACTTTCGGTGGTTTATTATTATTAGGTGGCCGTTCGGGAGATTTATTTGGTCGCAGAAAAATGTATAATATCGGATTAGTCATTTTTGCGATTAGCTCATTGTTTGTCGGTTTGGCAGGTAGCCCAGTAGCAATTATTATGGCTCGGGCGTTTCAAGGGATCGGCTCGGCAATTTTAGCACCGACAACATTAGCAATTTTAATGGATAATTTCGAAGGAGAAGAACGGACGAAAGCTGTTGCGGCTTACGGTGCTACAGCAGGAATTGGTTCTTCAGTAGGATTGATTATTGGTGGCGTACTCGCCAGTCAGTTTTCTTGGCGAGATGGTTTTTTTATTAATGTACCGATTAGTATCATTATGTTTATTTTGGCGATGCTATTTATTGAAGAAAAAGATACGATTGAAGGGAAAATTGATATCTTTGGTTCAATCACTTCTGTTATCGGTATGATTGCTTTAGTGTACAGTATTGTTGGCGAAAGTAATAATATAATCGCGTTAGTGATTGCGATTGTTTTTATTGGTTTATTTATTCGCCAAGAAGCTAAAACAAGTTCACCGATCATGCCGTTAAGTCTTTTTGCCAATAAAGAACGTTTGGGCGCTTACATTGCCCGCTTTACTTTTTTAGGAGCAATGTTGGCTTTGTGGTTTTTGACACCACAAATGATGCAAAACTATTTGGGCTATTCACCATTAACTTCTGGACTGGCTTTCTTTCCTTTAAGTATCACGATTTTCCTATCTTCATTACAAGTTTCTCGGTTAACTAAAAAGTTTGGTAATGGAAAACTAATGGTAATTGGTTTGACAATTGTGGCACTTGGTATGTTTGGTTTGAGTTTATTTAATGAAAATAGCAATTATTGGATTGGTATCGCCATACCTATGATGATCATTGGGATTGGACAAGGCTTTTCTTTGAGTCCTTTAACCGCATCAGGAATTGCCCATACGACAGCAGATGAAGCTGGTGCTGCTTCAGGCGTGGTGAACATGGTCCATCAAATTGGCGGATCGATTGGTTTATCAGTGGTGATTGCTTTTTCATCAGCAGTTACTAACCCGGTTAGTAGTTTTAGATTACAAATGTTAATCGCAACAATTTTTATAGTTATTTCTTTACTTGCGGCAATTTTCTTTGTTTTACCGCAAAGTAAGAAAAAATAAAGCGATGAATGAAAAAATTTGATTGGCTGAACTCTTTAACGTAAATAAAAAAAAGATGACTTCAATTTTCTAATAGTAAAATTGAAGTCATCTTGTTAATTATTAAATAGTTAAATGGTTTTAAACGTCCATCGTCCGTCCAGCCATCCATTTGATCATTTCTGGATCAGCATGCGAGAAGAACTGACTAGCACCAACGTTTAATGTTGCGATTTGCGCTTTGTCTTCGTCGGTTAATGAAAAATCAAATACAGCTAAGTTTTGTGCCATCCGGTCAGGATTGACTGATTTCGTCAAAACAATCACATCTTGTTCTACTAACCAACGGACAATTACTTGCGCCACAGATTTACCATATTTTTCACCAATTTTTGTTAAGATTTCGTTTTTGAAAATCCCATTTTTACCTTCTGCAAAAGGTGCCCAAGCTTCAACCGCAATGCCTTCTGCCTTTAAAGCAGCAATGTTTTCAGTTTGTTGTTGGAAAGGATTAATTTCAATTTGGTTGACTTGCGGGGTCGCTTGATTGAATTCTGCTAAATCAACGGCACGGTCGACGCCAAAGTTTGATACGCCAATGGCTTTTGCTTTGCCTTCTGATTGTAATTCTTCCATTGCACGCCATGCACCATAAACATCGTTAAATGGTTGGTGAATCAATAGCAAATCAACATAGTCTAAACCTAAACGTTTTAATGAACGCTCAACTGAAGCGCGGGCCTTTTCGTAAGAAACATTTTCCACCCATACTTTAGTAGTAATGAATAGTTCTTCACGAGTCACGCCAATTTCGGCAATACCCTTTGCAATACCTTTACCGACTGCTTCTTCATTTAAATAAGATTGAGCAGTATCGATGTGACGGTAACCGGCTTTGATTGCTTCATAGACTGCATCTTCAGCTTCTTTTGGATCGGTAATTTGGAAGGTACCAAAACCTAAAATTGGGACTTCGACACCATTATTTAATTTAACTGTTTGCATTTATAATTCCTCCAGTGGTTTCTTTATTCTTGTTAAAATGTTTCATTTTCCACAATTCCTCGATTTGATCTTCAGTCATCTTTCCAGAATTAAACAAAGCGATGTGTTCATCATAAGTTTCGATTTTATAAGCTAATAAATCTCTTGTTTGATGGAGTTCTGCTATTTTTTCGTCTAATTCGTTTAATTGATTTTTTAAGATGTCTTTTTGTGCAAGCCGCTCGTCTCCTTGAATTTGTGATAAACGAGCAAATTCAATTAACGATTCGATGGATACACCAGCGTTTCGTAAACTCTTAACGAGAAAAACCCAATTCAAATCTTTCTTTTGAAAATCTCGATAACCTCGCTGGTCACGAGTGACTGGCGGAATCACACCGATTTTTTCATAATAGCGAATCGTGTCTGTGGTTAAGTTGAATAAGTCAGCAACTTCTTTAATGTTCATATTTTCGCCTCCTAATTGAGTTACCTTGAATCATTCAATAAATGAACTATATGCTATGGAGTGAACTTCAAGGCAAGTGAAAAGTTTTATCATTCCTCATTTTTATTGTACCTGGAAATTTTCCAAAAGAAAAAAAGACTTGCTTTGAAGTGAGCTCCAGACTGTAGACTTAGTTTTATCAACAAACGAAAGGAAGAAATAAATGAAGAAAAAAATTTGATAACGCTATTTTTCGTTCGTCGGGTCACTATTTTAACGGCCTGTGGCAATATTGATGATGAAAATAGCTGGCGTATGACAAAACTGTACAAGTTTATTTCCAGCAAGATAAAATATTAGGAGGATTTTTTCATGAAATTAAAAAAACAAACAATAGTGGCATTGACTTCATTTTTATTCATTTTAACGGGTTGTCAAACCGGAAACACGGAAGATTCTGAAACAAGTAATACTAATGAGAACACGCAAACAAGTGAAACAAGACAAAGACAAACTGGACGAGGAGCAGAATCAGATGGACAAGATACTAACGCTGATGCCGATCCAACTAGAATTCTAACTGAAGATGCTGATGCAATTGTCATCTATTTTTCTAGAGGAGGAAACACTGAAGATTTAGCAAATATGATTCAACAAGAATCGAATGCTGATATTTTAGAATTAACAGTTGCTGATCCATATCCTGCTGATTACGAAGAAACGGTTGAAAGAGCTAACCAGGAACGAGAAACAGAAAATTATCCTGAGCTATCAGTTGAAATTCCAGATTTAAATCAGTATCAAACAATTTATCTCGGATCACCAACATGGGGCATGAGTTTATCTAGTCCAGTTACTACTTTTCTTCAAGAAAATGGCGGAGCTTTGTCTGGCAAAACAATTGCCTTCTTCAACACCAATGCTGGTTATGGCGTGGGATCATCTGAAGACCAACTAGCCCAACTTGTACCTGATGCAAATTTACGCGCTAGTCTTTCCATGGAGGATGTTGAAGTGCCAGATAGTCAATCTGCTGTGGAGGCTTGGGTAAATCAGTAGTTTTAAGACAAGCATTTAACTATTCTGATTTTCTAGAGAACCTTATTGTAAGCCAGCATAAGAGTCATTCGGTCAAAGAAGTTATAAAAAATCGATATTGCATTTTAGTTTAAGATATTTAAATAATAAAGAGCCATCAATTCTAATTGAGAGAAGGAATAACTGAAAAGAATTTCAGAAACTCGATTAATCTCTTAAGCGGTCTTAATAAAGGGACGTTGTTTACGCAACGTCCCTTTTCAGCTGTATTTTAATAAAAAATCAAGAGGCCGTGGGCTATATTTGCAATCCTAATCCTTCGAGAAATTTGTAGCTTTTTAAATAATAAAGAGACCTTCGCTATTAAAGAAAGTCTCTTAATCATTCTCAAATCGCGGATAAATCTAATCCAAAAGTAAAAAGCGCTCCTGCCAAATGCCTTCATAAAACTGAATCGTCTTTTCAGCAGTCATAAAAGGATTGTCAAAAGTACTCGTCAAGCCTTTTTCCATAAGAACATTATAACCAAGACCGTGAGCAAATTTAACAGTAGCATCGATGCAATATTCCGTCTGAGCACCGCAGATTTCAAAGGTCTGAATCTTATTTTCAATTAGCACATCTTGTAAGGAAGTCTCAAAAAAGGAGTTTGCATGCCTTTTAGTAACAAAGTTAGTCCCATACTCTGTTTTTAACTCAGGAATAATTTTCCATTCATACGTGCCTTCAACTAAATCTTCATCAATGTGCTGAACAAAAATGATTGGTTTATTTTTGGCTGTGTATTTTTCAATCTTGGCATTAACCTGTGAAATTAATCTATCTAAATGGTCAATTTTACCATTGTTAAAACAGACCCCATTTTGTAAATCAATCAATAATAATGCTTGGCTTAAATCAGTCATTTTAAGTCCTCCTTAATTAAAAATAAATTCTTCAACTGTCTGAACGGTCGCAATTTTACTTAAATTGGTGAGGTAGCTTTCATGAACATCTTCGGCTTTTACCAATTTATCCTCAATGAATAAATCTTTTGTCGTCGTCGCATCAGACAGAACAATCGGTGAAAAATTTCGTTTGGTACTAGCTTTTGTTGTAGCATTGATGCACATATGGGTCATCATACCACAAATTACTAGTTGTTCAATTTCAAATTCTTTCAGTAAACAACGTAAATTTGTCTGGCGAAAACTATCTGGAAAGTGCTTTATAATTTTTAAAGAGGTGCTATTTATTTTCAATTGAGGATGAAATTGCACGCCATCTGTGTGGGCAGCAAAAAAATCAGCTTTTTTCCCTAATTTAACATGTTGAATGTAGATAATTGGCAAGTGCTGGGTGATAAAATAGTCCTCCATTTGATTAATTTTAGTCAAGGCTTTGTCGGGTTGGTATAGTGGTGACTTACCTCCGGGGAAATAATCTTTTTGGACATCAATCACTAAAAGTGCCTGTTTCATCAAAAAACTCCTCTCTGAACTATTGTTTAAGTATAGAGATACCGCTATGATTTACATAGAAGCTGATGAAAATGATCGATACAAATTATTTTCACGATGAAAGGAATCAATATAAATGGATGAAATTGATTTTCAAATACTAAATTTATTGAAAAATAATAGCCGTTTAACGAATAAGGAAATCGGTAGTCAGATTCATATGACTGGTCAGGCTGTGGGCAATCGAATCAACCGCTTATTGGATGATAAAATTATCAAACAATTTACGATCGAGATTGCTTATGACAATACCCAATATATTCGTCTATTTATGAATAACTCTGAATTCACAGCCCTTGAAGAAGCAGTGAATCGCTTTTCCGAAATCGAAGTGTTCGATAAAGTTTCCGGTCAAGCCTGTTACATAATCGTTGCTCATTTCAGTAGAGAACAATTACAAGTGTTTATTGAAACCATTTCAAGATGGGCGCGCTACAGTGTGGAAACAGTACTGGTGAACCGCAAGAAATAGTTTTAAATATTTTGGTTCGAATGATCAAAGTCTTTAAAGCACTACAAAAGAAGGACCATTTCTTATTTTTCAGAAATGGTCCTAGTTGTTTATTCTGTTAAAAAGGGTGTATTTTTTTCGCGGCGGCTGATGCTTTTTTCCGATCACTGGATGAGTCCCGTGATCAAAAAGGTGATATTGCGCGTATTTATAGCGTTTGTTTTCATTCGTTTTCATAATCCTGCAAGTTATTTACGAAAAATACAAGAAAAATTCAAATTTAGATTGACATTGCAGTGGCAATTTTGTACACTGTAAAGAAATATTTATAAAATATTCTGAAAATTCAGGAAAAGAGGGTGAAGACCATGATGAAGACAAACGCAATCATTATTTTATTATTATAGTCGGGACTTTTTTGAGAAATTAATCAAAAAGTCCCTGTTCACATTGCATTGAAAAGAAGGAAAGACTTCTTTTATGGAATGTTTTTTTTATACCTAATTTATCTTGCACTTATTTTAAAAAATGAAAAGACGAGAGACAGCTCTCTTTTAAATAAAACACACTAAAACAGCGATTCTCTTGGTAGTAAGTACCAACTAGAATTTGGAAGGAAGAAACGCCTATGAAAACCGTCAATGCGATAGCAACTTTTGTAAACAAGTACCTGATCTACATCATGATTATATTAATGTTTATCTCCTATTTTTTCCCGCAGCCTTTCTTATGGATTCCTGATCGTACGACTAATCTATTGAGTATCATCATGTTTTGTATGGGGATGACCTTGAATCTAGATGCTTTTAAAATGGTGGCACTACAGCCAAAAGCTTTCTTTTTAGGGATCCTTTTCCAATTCACGATTAGTCCGCTAGTAGCTTATGGATTAGCTAATTTGTTTGGTCTTTCTTCTGGTTTAATTATTGGTTTCGTTTTGTTGGGAGCCGTTTCAGGTGGAACTGCCAGCAACGTGATGACTTTTATTGGTCGCGGTGATGTGGCTTTGACTGTTTCATTGACCACCGTTTCTACTTTACTGGGGACAGTTGTGACGCCATTTTTAACTTTGACTTTAGCTGGTAAATACACTAATATCTCATTTATGGCGATGTTGTTGTCAGTTCTACAAATGGTATTGGTACCGATTATTCTTGGGGTTATTGTTCATAAAATCATCGAAAAATACATTGAATATTGGTTGAAAACTTTTGTTTTGATTTCTTCAGTAAGTATTTTGCTAATTGTTGCCGGAACGGTTTCAAAAAATGGTGCAGCAATTGTTCAATCAGGTTTGATCGTGATTGTTTTAGTGTTCCTGCACAACTTGATTGGTTATGGTGCTGGTTATGGTTTAAGTCGGATGTTAGGTGTCAGTAAAAAGCAAGCCAAATCAATCATGTTCCAAGTAGGTATGAAAAATACTGGTTTAGCGATTTCCTTAGCGAACGCCCATTTTGCTTCAATTGCTGCCGCTGTGACGCCAGCTGCTGTTGGAATGGTTATCCATCAAATTACTGGTCCAATCTTAGCGAATCTTTTTGTTAAAAAAGAAGACGAGAAGAAGGAAGAAGTTTTCGTTGAAAAAAGTGAACAAGTTTCGTAAGGAATAAGAATTTTTAGTATATGAAAAAAACAAAGAGCCATTGAATCGTATGATTCATGGCTCTTTTTGCGTTTACTGAAGTTATTTCTGGGAGCAAGTTTACTAAATTATGAATGTAATATCTCCTTAACCTTTTTCCAATTTCATGTGCTCGTTTTTTTAATATTTTTAAAAGTATCCGCTCGCTAAAAAAAAGCGTAATCCAATCGCTGCACAAGTTTAAAATAACCCATCAAAATAATGAAGGAATCATATTTGCTAAAAATTTCTACGGTATGAAAACTAGTCTGTTTAGTGTTTAAATTTTTGAGCTAGTCTTTGGAAAAAATTAGGACGAAATGAAGCTGAAATGTCTGTCCAATTTTCAATATTGGGCACTTTATTTTTCTCGAAATAATCTACAAAGAATACGATAATTTCATCCTCATTTTCTGGGATATAAGAGTAATGGCGCATCTTTCCTTCTGCAGATAAAAAACGAATTTCTATCGTTGCTGCGTACTGCATATAAAGGCTAGTATGGATGGGCTCTTTGGGTTCTAAGATGATAAATTCCGTTTCCTTATTTCTTAAGGCGTTTACAATCAGTTCTTTTGTTATTGTGGGAGATAGATAAACTTTATCATTAATGGTTAGCTTAAATTTATTTAACATCTGTAAAACTCCTTGGGTTTTCATCATAAACTAATGCTTAAAAATATTAGCTATCAGCTGGAATATTTCTTTCATATCTTTTCCTAGATAGTCGGCGTGGGATTGATCAATCGTCATTCTAGTTTCTTGATAAGCAATTGTAGTAATACCAGCGCTGATGGCAGCCGTAATACCGTATGCTGAATCCTCGATAGCAATAGCATTTTCGGCTAGAACACCTAATTTGTCCAAAGTAATCCGGTATATTTCTGGGTCCGGTTTACTTTTTTCAACGAATTCACCACTAAAAATCACATCAAAATAGCTTTCGATTTTACAACTCTTTAAAACTTCCAAAATATGGTTGTATTCAGAAGAAGAAGCTACCGCCAATTTAATATTCTGCTCTTTTGCAAACTTTAAAATTTTGACAATATCTTTTCGAAATAGTTTAGCATAATCTACTCCTTCATATTTTTCTTTATTAAAAGATTCAAATTTAGATTTAAGGGTATCAAGAGGAAGGGGTTCTTTCAAGAAACTTGCTAAGGTGAGGTACAGGTCATCAAATGATCGTCCCACCAGAACATTGTATTTTGAAGTATCAGGGTCAATCGGCTCATGGTTTTCAGTAGCGATAAATTGTCGTTGAATATCAAAATCTAAAAATTCTGAATCGACAATGACACCATCCATATCGAATATGATTGCTTTATGATTCATATTTAACCTCCAATGAAAATATTGTCTTTAATTAGCCTATAAAAAAATCAGTACAAATCTTTATCTAGCTTTTATATTTTTTTGAATATCTCGTGAATTAAGGGTAAATCCAACACTCATCACTAAAATAAAAATAAAATCGATTAAGTCATTGCTACTTTGCTGAAGATTGATTTGTAACCAGTTAATAATTGTAAAAAACAAGAAAAAAATAATCCCGAAAATAACAAATTGAAGGAAGAGACTTGCTGAAGTATAAAGTGTCAAATAATAGCCAATGAATAAAGACAATAACATTGGGAGCAAAAAAATATAATGTTGATAAGAAAGAGAATGGTTAAATAAATCAAAAATCAATCTTCCAACAATCAAAAGAAAAAAGATAAATAACGTTCGATAAATTACATTAGCAGGCTTTGATGGATCAAAAATTTTCCAATTAAACATCCCCGATTCCCCCTATATATACAGTTATCTTAACATATTTTTCCCATGGTTATGGCAAGAAAAACTGAGTATTATCTAATGATTTCGTTTATCTTGTTGCTTTAGATGTAAGTTAAGTGATAGAAGACTGAACCCTTTTTTTTAAAATAAGAAAAGCCAACCTTCTTGCAAATAATAAGTCTCGTGATATACTCAATGGTGCAATTAGGAATTCTCCGAAAAACCCATTTGGGCGTATAAATTGTATACACTAAATTTATTACTCAAAGGAGAGTTCTTATGAAAACAAGAGAATATCAAGTAAATAATTGGAGAAAAAATATAGCATACTTACTATCATCGCAGGCGATCTCTATGATCGGAACGATGTTAGTGCAGTATGCTATTATTTGGCATGTCACCCTTTCTACAAATTCGGGGCTAATGACTGGGCTTGTCGCTTCTGTCGGTTTGTTACCAATGGTTATTGTGATGCCTTTTGCTGGTGCGCTTGCAGATCGCTACAATCGCAAAAAAATTTCAATTATCTCAGACAGTGTAATCGCATTGGTATCTTTGTTAGCAGCAATAGCCTTGTTGCTCGCAAATAATTTAGAAAGCAATATGTTCTTACTAGTAGGATTAACTTTTATTCGTTCAGTTGGTCAGGGATTTCAAACGCCTGCTGTGTCGGCCATCTTACCACAATTGACGCCTAAAGATTCCTTAGTGCGGATTAACGGAATTGACCAAACTATTCAAGCCGGTATGATGCTAGCTAGTCCGGCATTAGCAGCAACTTTGTTAAATTTTTTACCACTAGCTTTCATTCTACTAATAGATTTTATAACGGCTATAATCGGTGTGTCTATTATGTTAACAAAAGTAAATGTACCAAGCATAAAACGTAAAGAAAATTCTCAAATAAATATAATTGATGATATTAAATCAGGATTGACATATTTAAATGCCCACAAAATTTTAGTTGCACTGATTGTGGCAGGATTTATTGGAAGTGTGTTAGCTACGCCAGCTTCAAATTTAGCCCCCTTGCAAATTACCAGAGAATTTAATGACGGGCTTTGGCAATTATCGGCTAGTGAGATTGGTTTTGCGGCAGGAATGCTGATTGGTGGAGTAATAATGAGTGTGTGGGGAGGACTGATAGATAAAATAAAGACAGTCGCATTAGGCTATGCTCTTTTAGTTATTCCCTTCCTTACACTCGGAATAACTTCTCATTTCTGGATATATTTTCTGATGATGGTTACTATTGGTTTGGTTGTTCCTATTTCGCGAACAGCAATGGTTTCATTTTTTCAAACAGCAACGGATAACAGCCATATGGGTAGAGTCATGAGTATTGTTACCATGACTATTAGTTTTGCATCGCCAGTCACTTTACTGATAATCGGACCATTAGCTGACGTTATTTCAATTAATTTAATCATGATTGCTGCCGGATTTTTACTGATCCCTTTGGTCATTTGGCTGTTATCTGGAAAATATTTCAAAGTATGAGCAATCAGAAGGTTTTAGTATCTCAGTAGATGGAAAATGGTGTATTTACTCTTACAAGATAGAAACTAAATATAGTTATTAGTCGATTAATATTGATAGAGGGGATTGTTTTTTACTAATAATCAACCGTATTAAGCAATTTATTGGTAATCACTGGTTTTTAAATTTCTTCAGTTTCTTTCAAAGTTATCCGGAAATTATTAATGTATAAATGATATCATTACTTGCAATATAAAAAGCGTACTATTTAAAAAATATATACAATGATAAAATCTATAGGTGATGATAGTTGTTTGAAAAATATTAGGAGGTAAAAAAATGGATATCTCTAAAAAATTAAAAAATTACCGTAAGGATCAAAATATGACTCAAGAAGAATTATCAAGAAAAATCGGGGTCTCATTAAAACTAATAAAGGAATGGGAGAGCGGGATAAGCGCTCCAGAAGATAGTGAGTTACAGCAAATAAATAACCAAATAATAGTTACTGATTTAAAGTTGCCGTTTTATTTCGGTAAGCCAACAAGTAGAAAACCATTTCTTATTTTATTAATAATACCATTATTGATATTTGCAATTTTCATTCAAGTTAATATTTTTGTAGGAATTTTATCAGGATTTTTATCAATGATCTTCATATATGGATTAGGGTTTTATGATTTTAGGAGATATTATGCTTATTTTATTGTAAAAAAAGATGGAATAATCGTTTCAAAAGAAAAGGAGCTCCAACTATTCCCACTGATATCAATAATTAAGGGTGGTTTAAAAATACGGAAAGAAGAAAAAATCCAATATAACGATATTAACTACATGAATATTTTTTTTGATAGTGATGGTTTTAAAGGATATGGGACTTCAATATCGTATCGGCCAAGACAACTTTATACAACCCGAGAAGTAATCATGTTACAGGTGTATTTAAAAACGAATAATGAGGTTATTAATCTTAATTTGGATCAGATTTTTTACCCGGACTCCAAAGAAAGAAAACATATATTATATTTATTTAAGTTTTTTAATCAAAAGGGTATACCCATCATTGATGATCATAAAATTTTAAAAGCAATTAACGAAGGTCAGTCATTTATTGATTCCGCATATAAAAAGAATTGATGAAAGTTTTTTGTTCCAATAATTTTGATTTTTAGACTTACTTGCCTGTCAGTTGATAATCTGACAGGCATTTTTAATGCTATTTTTCAGAGCATAGGTAAAAAATACAAATGACTCTGAATAAAATTGATTTAGTTACTACATTTTCATACATAAAGAATGGTTATCTTCAATTTAACTACTATGTAAAAAGTTCGACAAATATTACCGTAAATAAGTACCGGCTTTTTTGATTTTTTATTAGGCACTCTTTATAGAATTCCTTGCTATCTAATAAATGCCATGTCCGAAAACGACCAGATATATGTTATGCTTTTGCTATAATTAAGTAGCAGAGGAGAAAATTTATGGAAATACATGATAGTGGATTATATGCTGCTTTTAAAGCAAAAGATAACCGTTTTGATGGTCGATTTTTTGTGGGTATCTCTTCAACTGGGATATATTGCCGTCCAATTTGTAAAGCGAAACAAGCAAAAGAAGAAAATTGTACTTTTTTTCAATCGGCAGCTGAAGCAGAACAAGCTGGATTCCGTCCATGTCTGCTTTGTCGTCCCGAACTGGCACCGGGGAAATCCGTTGCTGATGCAAACGTGAATTTAAGTTATCGTGCTGCTAAATTGTTAGAAGAAACCTGTACCTATAAATTAAGTATTCAGGAACTTGCTGAACAGTTAGGCTATACAGATAGACATTTGCGCCGTGTATTTACAGCTGAATATAATGTGTCACCTGTCCAGTATCTTCAAACGTGTCGACTACATCTTGCAAAACAATTACTCACGGATACGAATCTAACTGTGCTTGAAATTGCAATGGCAGCTGGTTTTGGAAGTTTAAGACGTTTCAATGCTGTTTTTAAAGAGCAATATCGTTTAACTCCTACACAACTACGAAAAAAAGTTATCACAAAACCTACTGTTGATGAGATTACATTGTCCTTGAGTTATCGACCTCCTTATCGTTGGAATGAGATCCTCACTTTTTTAAAGAGTCGAGCGATCGAAGGTGTTGAAGCGGTCATTGATGATAAATATATGCGGACTGTCCGATTAAAAAATATTAAGAACGAAAAAATTGAGGGTTGGATTAAGGTATCTCATAATGAGGAAAAAGAATCATTGAATTTAACAGTGAGTCATTCTTTACTGTCTGTACTCCCGCAAGTTTTAGCACGGACAAAAAAGATGTTCGATATTTATTGCAATCCTGAAATTATTTATCAAGCATTAAAACCAATGAACAAAATCATCAAAGATTCTTGCGTACTTGGAACACGATTACCTGGTTGCTTTGACTCCTTTGAAATGTCGGTACGGGCAATTTTAGGGCAACTAATTACTGTGAAAGCTGCAGGTACAATTGCGGCACGCATTGCTAAGACTTACGGACATGAAATACAAACAGGAATTAATGGGCTTACTCATACATTTCCGTCATCAGAGGATATTATAGCGTTAGAAAATATTGAAGAATCTTTCGGAGTTCTCGGTGTTACTTCTGCAAAATCAAGGACAATCCTTCAGTTGGCAGAACTTGTACAAACAGCTGAATTAAATCTAGATTTTTGCGTCAATCCAGAAACGGAAATGAAGAAATTACTTGCTATTACCGGTATCGGAAATTGGACAGCTCAATACATCGCTATGCGTGCGATGGAATGGACAGATTCTTTTCTTGAAACTGATGCTGGTGTAAAGAAAGCTTTAAGTGGCTATTCTGCAAAAGAAATGTTGTCTATTGCGGAAGAATGGCGACCCTGGCGCAGTTATGCTGTGATCAATTTGTGGCAGACATTATAAGGAGGTTTTTATGTACTATTCGACAATTTATCCATCACCTATTGGCAATATTACTCTTGCTTGTGATGGCAATGGAAAAAATCTCGTTGGTCTATGGATGGACGGACAAAAATACTACGGTGATACAATCCCTGAAGCTATGATACCAAATGATGATATTTCACTATTTAATAGGACAAAAGACTGGTTAGGCCAATACTTTAGTGGTGATAAACCTAAAATTTCAAAATTACCGTTAGAACCTATCGGTAGTGAATTTCGACAAGGAGTCTGGCAAATTCTGCGTGAGATTCCTTATGGCGAAGTCATTACATATGGCGATATTGCAACTATAATGGCGGCGAAATGTGGAAGAAAAACAATGTCAGCTCAAGCTGTCGGCGGTGCGGTAGGACACAACCCCATTTCAATAATTATCCCTTGCCATCGTGTAGTTGGTACAAACGGAAGTTTAACGGGTTTTTCTGGTGGGATCAAAACAAAAATAAAGCTGTTGGAACATGAAGGGGTAGACTTATCAAAAATGTTTATTCCCAAAAAAGGTACAGCCCTTTAGTAGTCTCGTATTTATCGGAGGATCACTTATAATTTAATTCCCGATCAACGAAAAATCATTTTGCAGGGTTGGTATATGAAAAAAATAATTTTAATCGGATTGTCCGGTTTCATTTATTCAGTTCATGATTATTTTATAACCAAATTTGCTTTAAATTGACCATATATGTAAACACGTAAAAGGACAAAACTTAAAATGGAGGAGAAAAAATGCACTATTATACTTATTATAATAGCCCGTTAGGAAAGATATTGTTGGTTTCTGATGGAGTCGCGTTAATTACTTCAAAATTAGAATGTCACAGATTTTATGATAAGTTTAGCCAAGAGGCAACTAAAGAAAAAGATGATTTAAAGGTTTTCGAAGAAACTAAAACGTGGTTAAATAGATATTTTGCAGGAGAAAACCCTAGTATTAAAGAAATAAAGCTAAAACCAGTTGGAAGTCACTTCCGACAAGTTATTTGGAAAATGCTTTGTAATATAGCTTACGGTGAGACAGTTACATATGGTGAACTTGCAAGACAGGCCGCTATTCAGCTTGATAAAGATACGATGTCTGCGCAAGCCGTTGGTGGAGCGGTGGGACATAATCCAATTTCAATAATTATCCCGTGTCATCGAGTGATTGGCTGTGACGGAAATTTAACAGGGTATGGCGGAGGGTTAAAAAATAAAATCCATCTCTTGAAATTAGAAGGGGTAGATACATCCGAGTTCAAAATACCAACTAAAGGCACAGCCCTATAAAATAAATATTTAGCGAGGTAAAACTATGGATATGGAGAAACAAAGAAAACAAGCTAGAATATTTTCAGAAATGCATAAAAATGGGGAAATGTTTATTTTGCCTAACGTCTGGAATGTTGGTAGTGCAGTTGTTTTTGAAAAAGAAGGATTTCAGGCTGTTGCAACGTCTAGTGCTGGAGTCGCATACGATTTAGGTTATTCAGATGGGGAAGACATTTCATTTGAAGACCTACTAGAAGTTGTGAATAAGATATCTAATCGCATAGATGTACCTCTTTCAGTAGATTTTGAACGGGGATATGGAGAAACAAAAGTAGTGGTAAAAGAAAATGCCAAAAAATTAGTTCAAGCTGGAGCCGTTGGTTTCAATATTGAGGATGGTATGCCTGACGGAACATTGTCCTCCTTAGAATTACAGCTTGAAAAGATTGAAGGGCTAGTGGAATTAAAACAAGAGCTGGAGATTGATTTTGTTATAAATGCTCGAACTTGTGCCTACTGGTTACAGGTGGCAGATGAAGAGAAAAGGTTAGAGATTGCGATTGAACGAGGAAATGCATTTTCAAAAGCTGGAGCAGACTGTATTTTTATCCCTGGTGCTTTAAGTAAACAGGTGGTGAAAAATATTTTAACAGAAATATCTGCCCCACTTAACATTATTTTGAATAATCAGTTTCATGACCTCAATGAATTAAAAAAAATGGGTGTACAAAGAATAAGTTTAGGTTCTTCTCCAGTTAGATATATATATAATGAGACTATTGAGCTAGCTGAAAAGATTAAAAAGAATGATTTCGATGAGTTGCTTAAAAATCCTTTTTCATACGAAATCGCAAACGAGTATTTTAAATAGATAAATCAATCTTAATTTGTATACTAAGAATTCTATTTGGAATAAATCGTCTTTTATCTAAAAATAGATGCTTTCCAAAATTTATTTAAAAATGAAAGAGACATAAGCAATTTGTGCTTTTCGCTCCTAAAAAATGGTGTCAATTGCAAAAATGACAAATTTTGAGGAGAGTTACTCAAATTGTGTTTTTTCAAGTAAAATCAGCCAAACTTTATGGTAATTTAATATGACTATTATATAAAAATGGTTATGATTGGACGTAAAAAATATTTAGGCGTATCATAAAATTATAAATAAAGAAAGCGGTGTTTATTATGGCAGATTACGAAAAAAAAGAAGAAAATGTGTTGAATAATATTGCTGATACAGTAGTTAGATTAGATGGTGAATTGGATAAACTTAATTCACTTAATGAAGACACTACTAAGAAACATGAATTTAAGAAATGGTATGCAGAAAAAAAAGCAATTCATGAAATTAAACATATTTTACACGAAGTTGGAAAATATGCTAAATATGATGATGATGAAATGAAAAAAATTGATGATTACTTCACTAATTTTGAAGGATAGAATTTCAACACACAAATAAAATCATTCAGTAAGATCAAAAACCGAAAAAGTTTTTGATCTTTTTTGTTTTCGTTTTATATGTTTCTCTTAGATAAATAGCGCAGTTCCATGAAAATGATCAAATATATCTAGATCAGGCTATTAAGAATCAAGGTTTATCGATTGCTTTCAAAGATATTTACACAAGCGATATCGAAGAGATTAAAGCCAAAATTGTTCGATCTTTTGAAAAAGTTTGATGGCAACTGTTTACGACAGTGATTATCGGTTTTTTTTAACGCTATTCACCTCATAAGTGTTTATTCAATATAACGTTTATCAAAAGTCAAGGATATCCTAAAAGATTAATATCATTGGATCAATATTAATATATGATAGGTTCTTTTCATACTTTTCTCACTTTTAACTTGTAAGTGACAGTGACAGCTGTTAAGGTAGGAAAGTAGTAAAGTTTCATTGTGAATGCAGGTCATCATTAAATAATTATTTTAATGCTTCTTTCTTACACTTTAAGATTCTATTGCAAATAAACACTTAGATGTGTAACTGGAGGTAATTATATATGAATAAAGGTACTGTAAAATGGTTTAACGCTGATAAGGGTTTTGGATTTATTACTGGTGAAGATGGCAATGATTTATTCGCTCATTTCTCAGCAATCCAAGATCAAGGCTTTAAAACTTTAGTAGAAGGTCAATCGGTTTCTTTCGACATTGAAGAAGGACAACGTGGACTTCAAGCAACAAATATCATTAAAGACTAATTTTTCGGTGGAGACCCACAGCGGTCTTCTTTTTTTTTAAATGAAGGAGGAAAATAATCATGGCACAAAGTTTTGGTATTTCGACACCCGTTCCCTCTGCTTTAGGGGAAAAATTTTATATTGGTGAAATTGTTTTGAGTGTGGACGGAAATAAATCTGAGAAGGTTGTTATTGAACGTTTATTGACTAATTCAGCGATTGTTATTTTTGATCGCACTGGTGGTAACGACTATGAACAACTAACTAATAAAACAGTCATCAGTTATTCTAAACTTCAAAAAATTGAAGATTAAGCTGAGCTAACCTCACGGATAGTTAAATCGACAGTTATTATGTAGAAATGCTACGGCTTTCTCTATAATAGCTGTCGATTTTTTTGTCTTCTTTATCATAAAGATTATTAATCATTTTTATAAGGACGATAAGTCTGATGTTTGGCTTCAAACTCACTGAGCTTAATTATTTTATCTGTTGAAAATTCGATAATTGAAACCCCTTCAAAAGTATACTCCCTTTCTTCCTTAGCATGAAAAAACCATTCAGCAACGAAAATATCCTGGTGCTACTTCCAAGATCCGATAGATTTTCCATTCCAACACAGTTTGTTTTTTTAACATATCCGCAATCCATCGTTTTATTTCTGATAAGCCCATATAAATCGGACCATAGCATTCTCTGTAGATAATTTCTTCATGGAAATAATCTGTCAACTGCGAAAAATCCTGAGTAATCCAGCAATTAAATAATTTTGGACAGTTTGCTGATGAGTCATTTTAAAAATCTCTTTTCGATAGGACTTAGTTTAAATTTTTACCGTGAATCGAATCTAATATAAATCGGAATTTTTATTAAATATTTCAATTAATTAGGTATAATAAAAATGAGTTTGTAGCTATAAAAATGTGTAAATGATTGGGGTCGAACAAGTAGGAAGGGAAAGAAATTAAAATTGGAGTTAGATTTTTGATAGAGATTAAAAAACCGCATTATTCCTTCTTACAGTGATTAAAAAAGATATTTTTAGTAGCTAATTTACTAGTTACACAACAAGCAGATAGTTTGGAAAAAAATCAGAGAAGTGCTATGAGTTGATGTGGAAGTGGACCTCAGAATTATAGGTGGCGGAATAAAAGAGAAATCAGATAGGATGATAAGAATGACAACTAGATGGTTAGATTGGGCGCAAAAATTACAAGCGATTGCACAGGCAGGACTGACTTACTCGAAAGATAAATATGATATTGAACGGTTTCAAGCAATTCGTGAAATCAGCATCGATATGATGACACAACAAACAGATTTAGAGCAATCAAAAATCAAAAATTTATTTGCTAATGAATCTGGTTATGCTACACCAAAAATTGATATTCGAGCTGTTATCTTTCGTGATAATAAATTATTGATGGTTAAAGAAGAAACCGATGGATCTTGGGCATTACCAGGCGGCTGGGGGGACATTGGTTTGTCACCTAGTGAAGTCGCAGTGAAGGAAGTAAAAGAAGAATCTGGTTACGAAGTCAGAGCGACTAAATTTTTAGCATTGATGGACAAAAATAAACATGCTCACCCTGAATCAGCTTATTATGTCTATAAAGCCTTTATCCAATGTGAAATTATTGGAGGAGAGCCAGTAGCTGGGATGGAAACTTTAGCAGTCGGTTTTTTTGATGAAGCACATTTGCCAACGCTATCGACAGAAAGAAATACTGAAGGACAGATTAAGACTATTTTTGAATACTTAAAAGATGAAAGTAAACCAACTAGTTTTGATTGATACTGACACGTAAAAAAGCAGTCGAAGGACGGCTTTTTCTCTTTTTCTCTTTTTCTCTTCTTCTCTTCTAACGGTTCAAAAAAACTGTTTCTGTAGGTTTTTTCTAGTAGGAAGTCTTAAAACCACAACGGTAACATCATTGCGCTCAAGGCTACTCCTTTATACTTATTAGCATCAGAAGCGATTTGATAATATAAAGTCATTAGCGCTTTAGGACAATCATTTTTATGACCTAGGAAATATTTTGGAATATCGTAAGAAAGTCTAGCAGCAATCAATTTTGAATCACCAGATTTTTCTAGCTCTTTTGCTGAATCAAGTAGCATTTTTTGTATTTCAGGATATTTTTTCATTTCTTCATCACCATAAGCAACACTTAAGTTGTTCATCATCGCAGTAATTTTTTCTTCAGACATACAAATCATCTCCTTGGTATTAGCCTACGCTTGATAAAAATAAATACAATAGAGCTTGACGAATGTGACAAAAGCGTTAGATTTTTTGTTGCAAAAACAGTTGTTGCTATTACAATAAAATTAATAGGAGGGATTGATATGAAAGCATGTCCAGAATGTTATGGCAGTGATAATCGCGCAACACCGATACTAAATAAAAAAGCTTGTTTGAGTGAACATATGCAATACATCTGCGGTACTTGTGGTAGATGTATATGCATAGCTAAAGATTCAAAAAGAAATTTAGCCCGTTGGAATTTTCCCTTTAAATCATTGGAAATTGCAAAGCTCTATCTTAGAGCGGCAGATTTTTCGGAAAAACATAATTGTGGAATTTACGAAATCATTAGCCAAACAGGTAGAAAATCCTATAAAATTTTCCCAACTAAAAGGGATTTTATGAATTACTTAGAAAAAAATAATAAGCAATCATCTTCTATGGCGGCCTTATTTCAAGAAGAGACCTATCTAGTTTTTCCAAATACAGAAGTAAGAAAATTAACTAAAGATGAGATTGTTAAATACTTACAAAGCTAAAAAGGTGCCAAAGAAGCGAAAAATATCCGTTTCTTTAGCACCTTTTTTAATTGGAAAAAATGTAGATAATGTCATAATAGAAATTCATATTTTTTTTTAGCGTCATTTATCTTGAAAAAAGGTTCACCAATATATTATCCAAAATCGCTAGAAGAACTAATTAGAAAGCTGCAAAGATTGATAATCGGTAGAATCGAATAGTTTTTATCGTTCAGATTATGGTAGCATGAATCAGTTTTAAGTTTGGATGTAAGAGATATAAATTTAAACGAATCATTTTCCCTTCACCAATAAACTGGTGAATTTTTTATTTATAAATCTTTACTAATTCCACCAAAATAGTTATAATGACTTTAAATAATAAATTAGTCATTAAAGTCATTATGTTTTAGGGAGGGGAAAAATGCCTAGGAGTTTAACGGAACAAGAAAAAGAGATGCAACGACAATTGTTGTTAAAACATGGAAAAGAATTGAGTTTTCGCTATGGTATTAGTCGTGTGAGTGTCGATGATATTGTCAAAGATGCTGGCGTGGCAAAAGGAAGTTTCTACAATTATTTTTCTTCTAAAGATGATTTTTTGTATCAGTTAATTTTACAAATTCACGAAGAAGGTTTTGCTGAGGTAAATCAATTAATTGAGGTAATCGGGAAATTATCTGCTAGTGAAAAAAGAGCACAAATTAAACGATTTTTCTTAGCTTTGATGAATGATCCAAAACAACGATTTTTGTTGAAGGAACGGCAAGAGGTTGAAAATTTCCTAGCCCGTCATTCTAAGGATAGCTTTGCTGAAATAGAAAAAATGGAAATCGATAATTATCAAAAAATTATTGCCAAGTTAAGTTTAGGAGAAAAGAATCCTTTTATTATCCAAAATTATATTCATATTATTTTTTTCGGGGTAAGTCACAAGGAGCTGTTGTTTGTTGATTATATTGATGCAACGGTAGAAGTCATGTTGGATGGTTTGTTAAATTATTTGGAATTGTAGGAGGGAAAGATGATGCTCGTTAAAGATAATTGGCTGCATTGCCCCATCTGTAAAGCCAAGACGCGAAATAAGATTTATGCCAATACAATCGTTAAAAACTTTCCACTTTTTTGCCCGAGGTGTAAAGGTGAAAGTGTGGTAAATGTAAAAGAATATCAAGTTACCGTAATTAAAGAGCCGGACGCTAAGACGCAGAGCCGATAACAAAAAGGAGAAAATCCTTGAAGTTATTGGCTCTTTTTGTTTGTTGGAAAGGAGAAAAAAATGTCATTTATTCAATTAAAAAATGTCAGTCGGCATTATGATGTTGGGACGCAAGTAGTTAAGGCGGCTGATGAGGTTTCTTTTGAAATTAGTAAAGGAGAATTATGTGTTGTACTGGGGCCAAGTGGTGCTGGTAAAACGACAATCTTAAATTTATTAGGTGGTATGGACACTGTGACCAGCGGAGAAATTTTGGTGGCAGGTCAACGAATTGACCAATTAGATGAATATGAGTTAACTGAGTATCGCAGAGTGGAGGTCGGTTTTGTTTTCCAGTTTTACAATTTAATGCCTAGTTTAACTGCTTTAGAAAATGTAGAGTTGGCTCGTCAAGTCAGCCAGAATGCTTTAGAGCCACGGGAAGTTTTAGCTCGGGTGGGTCTGGAAGATCGGATGGATAATTTTCCAGCTCAGTTGTCAGGAGGGGAGCAACAAAGAGTTTCAATTGCGCGGGCATTATGCAAAAACCCAACGCTGTTGTTGTGTGATGAGCCAACTGGCGCGTTGGATTCTGAAACAGGTGCGCAAGTGCTAAAAACTTTGAAAGATTTAAGTGACAATTTCAATACGACTGTCGCGATTATTACTCATAATGCCCAAGTAGCACCAATTGCTAATCGCGTGATTCGAATGAAAAATGGTCGGATTGATCAAGTAGAAATAAATCCCAATCCTGTATCGGTGGAGGAGATTGCATGGTAAAAAAAATGCTGACAAAAAAACTCTTGCGAGACATGTGGGCAGCAAAATGGCAGTTTTTGTCGATTATTCTTTTGAGTGCGTTAGGTGTAATGGTGTTTGCTGGGCTAGATGCCGGCTGGCGAGATATTGATGTTTCTTTAAACAAGAATTTCCGCGAACAAAAACTACCAGATTTGTGGGTCTCTCTTTCAACTGTCGATCAAGCAACTGTTTCAAGACTAAACCAAATTGATGGCGTTAAAACCACGCAAGTTCGTTCTAGTTATGAAGCGACTGCGCAAGATTTAACTAATGAGCCCACGATTTTGTTAAATGGTTTTGAAGGAGAAATCAATCTTAGTCAACCTACGGTGCTGGCTGGGAAAAGACTAGCAGAAAACGATGTAAGAGCGGGATTGATGGAAAAAAAATTCGCTGAGGCACAAGGATTAACGGTAGGTGATACGGTAAAATGCAGCATTGGAAATATGGAAATTGATTTTTTGATCACCGGATTGATTCAGAGCCCTGAATATATTATGAGTACTAACGACATTGTGCCGAATCCGAAAGTGTTTGGCTATATGTACGTAAATCAGCAGGCTCTCAATTTACCTGCAAATGAAGTATTGGTCATGTTGGAAGATGGTGTAAAAAGTGAAAGCTTAAAACATCAAATTGAAAAAGTTTTTCCTGGGAGTATGGTTCGTGATCGATCTGCACATCGTAGTACCGATACGGTATTGTCAGAAGTTTCTCAATTTCGTTCTTTTTCCTATGTATTTCCGGTTCTCTTTTTTATGGTCGCCGCTTTAGTGGTCTTAACAACTATTTCAAGAATGGTGGACAATCAGCGTTCGCAGATGGGTATATTAAAAGCTTTAGGTTATAGCAAAAAGAAATTGTATTTTCATTATTTAAGTTATGGCTTTTTTCCATCTTTAATCGGTGGTGTTTTAGGTTTATTTATCGGTAAAACATTAGTAGCAAAAATATTGTGGCAAGCAGAAGCAGGCACTTTCACAATGCCGCAACATTATAACGCACCGATTTCCATGCTATCGATATTTGTTTGTTTGCTCTCAATTGGCTTAGCAGTTGGCATTTGTTTTTTCGCTTGTCGTCAACAATTGAAAGAAACTGCTGCTGAGTTACTACGACCAAAACCACCAAAATCTGGAGAACGAATATTGCTGGAACGATTCCGTCATCTTTGGAAGAAAATGTCCTTTAACGGGAAACTAATTAGTCGTAATATGTTTCGGGCGAAAACGCGAAGTTTTATGGCATTGTTTGGGATTTTAAGTTGTACGGCTTTATTGATCAGTGCCTTTGGAATGGAAAATAGTTTTCGTCATTTAGTGGATGTCTATTACGGGGAAACTTATACCTATGATATCAAAGCACAGTTAGAACCAAATCCTGGTTCAATTGAATCTTATCAAAAACGCGTACCGGCAAAAAAAATTGAAGGGATTATGGAGAAACCAGTCAGCTTAGCCGCTGAAGATACTAGTCGTATGGTAAATATGACGGTCGTTGACAATCAACAGAGTTTAATTCATTTCTCTGAAGATAATTCGAATTTACCGAAAGAAGGGCTTGTGATTACTGAAAAGTTAGCCGAAACTATTGGTCTTTCACGAGGAGAAAAAGTAGCACTTACTTTGCCTGGTGATGCAAAGCCGCTAAATACTTTTATTGCAGATTTTGCATCTTTTGGTACTGGACAAGGTATTTTTATTTCTCGAAGTTTATGGGATAAAAGTGGGAAGGGTGATTTCGTTCCTACTTCGTTATTAATCAAAGAACCTAAAAAAGATATTGCAGCATATCTTGAGCGCACAAAAACAATTGCTAGATGGTCAACAGTCGAGACTCAAATAGCTGAAACTTTGACTTTGATGGATAGTATGCGAGGTGTGATATTTTTATTAGGCGTTTTTGCTTTATTGTTGGCTTTTGTCGTGATTTATAACATGGGTATCCTAAATTTCGTAGAGAGAACACGTGAATTTGCGACGTTGAAGGTTTTAGGTTATCACAATCGTGAAATCAGGAGCTTAATCATTCGAGAAAACAGTATTCTCAGTTTAGTTGGTGTATTACTCGGGATACTTCCAGGGATTTTATTGGCTAATTTGGCATTAAAAGTAGCTGAGCCAGATGATTTTGTGATTAGTGTGGCATTTTCACCCTTGAATATATTATGGTCCTGTCTCATCACATTTATATTTTCGTTAGGTATTCAAATGATATTGGCACGTAAAGTCGCATCGATTGATATGGTTTCTGCGCTAAAAAGTATCGAGTAAATTTTTTTTCGAAGAAAGGGAGATAGATAATGAAAAAAATTATCAAATTAATTATACTATTAGGCGTTTTAGGCCTAATAATAACTGGCTGTTCCCAAGATAAATCTGAAAATAAAACAACGGCTTCCGAACCTACAATAAAAACTAGTATGTTTGGTAAAGTAACGGCCGCCAAATCTTATACTTTATTTGCACCAATTAGTGGAACAATTAATGGATTTGATTTAAATAATGGACAAGAAGTTAATTTGAATGACCTACTTTTCCAAATTAATTCTGGAGAAGAAACGGCTCAGATGAATGCTAAAAGTGCCGGTGTGGTAACAAATATTTCAGTTACTGAAGACCAACCAATTCAAGCAGGAGAACCGTTAGCGATATTGATGGATGATTCTCAAAAAGAATTGTTAGTAGAAGCAGATGAGGTAGATTTAGCCCAAATTAGAGTGGGGGATGCAGTTGATATTGAGTTAGATAGTCAACCCGATGAGCAATACGAAGGGAAAATTGAATACATTTCAGCGATTGGTGAGGAACAGCAAAATGCTACTTATTATGAAGTCCAAGTAAGTTTTAACCCTGATAAAGATGTGTTGTTAGGTATGAGTGCCACAGCTTTTATTCGTAAATGATCTATAGAATAGATGGAAAAACCACGACTGATCAGTCGTGGTTTCGTCTTCTACTAATCCATCAGAGCGGCTACTCGATTCGCTAGATTATCAGAAACACCTCTAATATCAGTAACATAGGCTTTATTAATAATTTCGTTTGCCATTTGTTTTCCTTTGACTGGATCATCCCAATCAAGATCTTGAAAGTGAGTGGGCACTGGATAAACCGTTACCGTGCCGTCTCCATTATTGTGATAAACAAAGGTACCACCGGCTAAAGGTGAGGCGGAGACAACAGTCACATTTTGCGGAAGATAGACCCCTGTGTACCAAATTTCAAGAGGAATATTTTGATCAAAGCTAAACTCCCAGACATAGTTGAGGTAACTATTAATGTTGGTATTGTTATCCTCGACCGTTTTAATGACTACTTTTGCTGCTAATTGTTTGCCATCTTTATACTGATAAGAACTGGGCTCAGAGTTATCAACTTTAAGACCATACCAACCAATATTTTCGTTATGCCAACCAGCATTTATTAAATTATTTTGTTCTGCTAAGCTGACTGTATAGTTGTGAGAGCCAGAGATTGCGTTGGGATTGTAGGCGCGATAAACGGCTTCTCCTTGATTTGTATCAGAATACCAGCCGACACCTTCATATTTCCAGCCAGCTTTGACTAAACTATCTCTTTCACTGGCATTTAAAGTATAATGATGATCTGCCGCATTGGCATTATATAAACGATAAACTTCATCACCACTATCAGGTGCGGTCCAACCAATTCCCTCAGTCCACCAGCCAGCACTTATTAGATAATTCCGCTCTTCGATACTTTTGGTGTAAAAATGTTCCCCAGTATTGTGATTGTACAGACGTTGCATCAATTGTCCTTGATTTGCTGCGTGACTGGTGTCTGAGAAACTTAATGCTACCGTCGCAGTCAGTGCCAAACTGCCTACCAACAATAAAATCTTTTTCATGTTTTCCCCTCCCTAATATTTATCTCTATTAAGTGTACCAATTCTCTAAAATATTGCCTAGTTTTTTATAGGGATATAAATATCAGTCAAACTTTTATCTTTATAATTTTTGGCTGGCTCAGTCACGTATAGTTCAAAGGGAACAGCATCACGGATTTGATCTGGATGCTTAAATAACCACTCTTGATACATGTATTGCCAAGCATCACCGTACTCTTTAGCAGATATTTCAAAATGTCCCACCATAAATTTTCCAGAGATATTGGAAATCGTGATCTCACCACTTTCTTCAATTGGTTTATCAGTGGGAATGGTCATAGCAACACTGGTTCTTAAATTTTTATCCTGCGTGATAAAAGGATTGTCATCATAAATAGTTAACACCTTTGTCTTATCAGGAACAATCAAGTCATTTTCAGTAGCAAATGCAAATAATTGATGGAACATTTTGCGGCTTTGTTTTCTAAAGGCGGAGTAACTTCCTCTGAAGCGAATATAAATAATTTTTAAATCTTCTAACCTCTCGACAGTCATACTTTTTGGTGTAATCATACAATGATCCTCCTATATTTTAAGATAACTTAATTATGAAAGAATCAGTCATTGATTTCTTGTCAATTCTTGCTGTTTACGATATTGTGTCGGGCTAAAACCAAATTGTCGTTTAAAAGCTTTACTGAAGGTACTGCTATCATTGTAGCCGTAATTTAAAGCTACTTCTGTAATTGGAATCGTCTGATTGACGGATATAAAAATAGCTGCCCGTTCCAATTTAAAGCGGGTAATAAATTGATTTAAAGATTCTGTTGCGTATTTTTTAAAAATACGGTGAAAATGAAAATTGGAAAAATGCGCATGAATTGCTAAATCTTCTAAGCTAATCGCTTCACTGAGATGTTGTTCAATATAATCTTCTGTCTTATTTATTAAACGTTGGTACACCTGATGTTTAGATTCTGGTTCATTTTCTGGCACCTGACAACCTCCTTAAAAGAGCTAATAATTTATTTTAACATTTTTTTGTTGTTATTTAGAACCTCTGCTTGTAGCGATCTCAAACTATATAAATGAGTTGTTAAATGCCAATTCATAAAACGGAGTAAATAGACTATCTTCAGTCAGATCTGTTGTACAAACTTTAGATTTTTAAATAGATGGGTATTATTGTACTTTATCAAACCACTAATAATTCATTTAATATGTAGTTAACGAAGCATTAATCGATATGCTCCAAAAAAAGCTGCTAGCCAAGAGGGAGAATTTATGTGCTTTTCTTCAAACAGAAAAAAGCCTATCAAGCAGTTTTCAGACTGTTCGATAGGCTTTTTGCCATGATAATTTTTAAATTTATTAGCCTTGCAACAATTCTTTTAATCCATCTACCCGTGAAGCAAGTGGACGACCTAGAGCTTGGGCAAAATCATCCGAAGTGACATCTAACTGGCCATTTTTAATATCATGTTGGAAAGTTAAAAACATTTCTGCCACAGACTGAGGCAATCCATTAGTAACCAGATTTTCGATGAATGCTTGATCACTACCAGCAATGACCTCAATATCTTTGCCGGTTGCTTCTTTCAAATCTTGAGCCAATTCTCCGTAAGATACTGGTGTTCCAGATAATTCTAAAACCTCAGGGAATTCTCTCGTTGCTACAGCTTTCGCGGCAACTTCAGCATATTCACGTTTTAAAGCCCAGCCAGTTTTACCATTTTCTGCTGCATAAACAAATTTTCCACCTGCTAAGGCTGCACCGGCAAGCGGTAACTCATTTTCTAAATACCAATTGTTTCGTAAAAAAGTATGGGGAATACCGGACGCTTTAATCGTTTTTTCGGTGAATAGATGGTCAGCAGCTAAAGCACTAGTTGAATGATCCACATCTGCAAAACTAGTGTAGGCGATAAAAGATATATCGTTAGCTTTAGCAGCATTGACAACATTTTCATGCTCTTCCTGACGATTACCTGGCGCACCAGAAACAAATAAGAGTGCATCGATATCTTTCAAGGCAGCGTTCATTTTTTCAGCAACGCTGTAATCGGCAATCCGCACCTTAAAACCTTCTGTTGTTAATTTTTCTGCTTTTTCTTGGCTGCGGGCCAAAGCAAAAATATTTTCTTGTGGCACTAAATCTTTCAAAAATCCTAAGGCTAATTGTCCAAATCCACCAGTCGCACCTGTTACTAAATAATTCATATCAAATCGCTCCTTTTTCTGTGTTGTATATTTTAAATTTACAAGATTCATCTTAAGCATTATTAATATATAAGTCAAGCAGAAATATTCAATATCCATGATTTTTTTTGAAATAGGCAATAAAAAAACTGTGAAATTCGCTTAACAGCGCCTCTCACAGTTCTTGATTTAAAATTTCCACCCAAATTTCAATTTTTTGAATTTGTTCAGTAGACAACAGATATTTTTCTACCGAAAAAGGCGCGATGTGTATTTTATGGGTAGGTAGCCAGGTCTCTAATAAATATTTTAGTGCCGTATCAATATGTTGCATTGTTGCTGTTTTCAAATCTTCAGCTTCAAAATGGCAGACCACATATTCGCCAGGTTCCATCCGCCATTCTGCTAAATCGGGAACTAAAGTGCCGTCACTTTTTCCTCCTGCGAAATAATTAAAGCTAGCGTCTTTTCCTAAAGTAGTCGGATCGATGCTTTGATCTTTGAGAAATGAGGCACCTAATTCAGGACCATCAGGTAAAATAGCTGGATAATTCTTTTTAACACGATGAAATTTTTTCCATAGTTTTGCTGGACCATCGATGCCTGTTGCGCCCGCGATTGGGATATGACTGGCGATTGATAGGTCGCCTATAAAACCTAGATAAGTTTCAGGCACTGTTAATGTATGGCGCTGGATTTCCAAAACTATCTGGGAAGTAATCAGCGGAACATTTTCATCTACGTCAGTATACATTAGGCGTAATTCTGGTTTGGCGACTTGATTTAGTAAAGGTCTTTCTTGTCTAAATTTTTCAGGAGTCAGGCCGTAAGCTGACTTAAAAGCTTTGGTAAAAACGGCATGACTATGAAATCCTGTTTTTATAGCAATGTCTAAAATCCGATGGTCCGTTTCCAATAAAAGTTGACTAGCTTTTGCCAGTCGTCGCAGTTTTACATATTCTGAAAAAGAGCGACCTACCAATCTTTTAAATAGACGTTGATAATAAAAAGGAGAGAGATGTGCCATTTTTGCTAAATCAATAGCTCTTAGATCTTGTTGTAAATGGTCTTCAATATAATCAATCGTTTGTTGAATTTCCTACCAAGTTTCCATAAATACCCTCCTTTGTTTTAAAAAAATTTGCAACCAAACGTTAGATTTTTCTTTTTACTGCAAGAATGGCTAAGCATTGTTTAATATCAGGTAAGATATCTTCATCTTTGACATTAATCACTTTTGACCCATTCCTTCTTTAGTTGTGTTATTTAAATCTTGTAAATAAGGGGTGAAACTTTCCAATTGTTCGTTCAACTCATTCCAAAGGGGATTTTGTACAAAATTTGTAACTAGATCCATCGTTGGCTTATTTGCACGATCAAATTTATCCCACATTTTTCTTCACTCCTTTTTCTTTTAGCTTATCATAAAGAAATTTGCGAGATTTGTTCTGTGATGCTCTTTTGAGAACAAAAAAACTGCCGCAACGACAGTTTATTGAAACTATTTTTCCATCGACACAAATGGTGGAAAGTGGTCGCCAGATTCTTTGCGAAGTAAGCTAACCGTATCTACATCAAAGCTTTCTCCATCGTAATGATAATGGAGTTTTTCTTGATCTAAATAAAATTTGTGACAAGCTTTAAAGGCGATTGTTTTAAACTTTCCATCGGCAATCGGTTGGTCGCGATACAAAGTCTGGTCCTCCATTAACGATAATACTTGATCTTCTAATTGCACATCATAAATTCCACTGACGATTCCATAGGCAGGCACGTCCTTTCCGGTTGCTGAAATGAAGCGAAAGCTACCGGTAATTTTCCCGCTGCTATGACGTTTTGCTAATTCAAAACGAAAAAGTCCCACACTGCTGAAATCTTTTCTCAATTTATCAGGTTTACCAGCAGTCATTTCCCAAATTTTTTCATTTGATACAATGAACATGTCCCATTGGCAACTTGATTTATTGTATTTTAAATTGGAAAAGGACATTTGATCACTGTAAACACCTTGCAATTCGCCGTTTTCTAATTCATAGATTAGTTCTTCGGTGGCTAAAGTTTTTCCATCGACATGTTCTTCTAAATAATCAATTAAATCTTTCAAAAAATCGCTCCTAAAATAAAAAAATTCCCTACAAAATAAATTGTAGAGAAAAATGACTATTTACGCAAATCGTTTAAGAATTCTGTTTTACCAGCAGTTTTTTCATCTTTCATCTTGATGACTTTAGCTGGAGAGCCGGCAACGACAGCACCAGCAGGTACATCTTCAGTTACGATAGCACCAGCAGCAACAACCGCATCTTTTCCGACGCGAACGCCTTCTAAAACTACGGCATTGGCACCAACTAAAACATTGTCCTCAATGATAACTGGTGTCGCTGAAGGTGGCTCTAAAACGCCAGCTAAGACTGCACCAGCACCGATATGAGCGTGGTTGCCGACAGTTGCTCGCGCGCCTAAAATTGCGCCCATGTCAATCATTGTTTCTTCGCCGATGGAAGCACCAATATTAATTACGGCCCCCATCATAATCACAGCATTGTCACCAATCGCTACTCGATCACGAATAAAGGCACCCGGTTCGATTCGAGCATTGATTCCAGTCATATCTAGCATGGGAATCGCTGAATTACGGCGATCATTTTCCAAATAGCTGTCAGTGATTTTTTCTGCATGGTCGGCTAATACTTTTTTTACAGCAGCCGCATCACCAATTAAAGTCCAACTATTGTTTTCGCCGAAAAATTGGACTTTGTCAGCTGTTACGTCAGTTAAATTTCCTTGGACATAAGCTTTGACAGGGGTCATTTTTTCAGCATTTTTTATATATTTGGCAATTTCATAAGGGTCAGTAAAATTTGTCATAGTATCCTCATTTCTCATCAATTAATTTTTCCATGTCGTATAGGCCAGCAGTTTTTTTATTTATATATTTGGCTGCTTTTACTGCACCGTTGGCAAATATATTACGGGATAAAGCAAAATGATTCAGCTCAATGATTTCATCAGGACCGGCATAAATTACGGTATGTTCACCGGGAATCGTCCCACCGCGAACAGCATGAATTCCTAGTTCAGATAATGGATTGGTTAAATCATTGCCATGGCGACCATAAATATATTCTTTCTTTTCTTTAACACTGTCATTGACGGCATCCGCTAAAAGTAAGGCAGTGCCGCTAGGGGCGTCTTTTTTCAAATTGTGGTGTTTTTCTACAATTTCGATATTAAATTCGTCTTCTAGTAACGGTGTAATTTCGCGAATGGCTTTCGCTAATAAATTAATGCCTAGAGACATATTAGCTGAGAAGAAGACGGCAGTTTCTTTGCTAGCAGCTAATAATGCTTGTTTTTGTTCTTCTTCCAAACCAGTTGTAGCAATTACCACAGGCATTTTTTTCTCAACTGCAAACCCTAAAACTGCTGGTACATTTGAAAAGTGGGAAAAGTCAATGATCACATCTGCTGAAACATTTACGTCAGAAATTTGTGTAAAAGTAGGAAACTCAGCGGCAAAAGATTCACGATCGACACCAGCTACGACTTGCATTTCAGTTTGTTGAGCAATTATTCCTTGCAAAACTTTACCCATTCTACCATTGGCGCCACTTAATATAACGTCTAGCATGTTAACCCTCCAAACCGTACGCTTGCATTTCTTTTTCTAAACGAGCCACTGTTGCCTCAGATGGTTGGCTTAACGGTAAGCGATAATGAGTTTCGGTTCCTTTAAGTAGTCCAACAGCTTTTTTAACTGGAATAGGATTGACTTCAGAGAAAATTGTATGAATCAAAGGGATTTGTGCCAATTGTAATTGACGTGCCCGTTCATAATCGCCGGCTAATAAACGTTTTGTTAATTCGCTGGTCGCTTTTGGAGCAATGTTGGCGATCGTTGAAATCGTACCAGAACCGCCCAATGCTGTAATGGCTAATACTTGGTCATCATTGCCCGAATAAATCGCGAAGTCTTGATCTTCTGCCATGATTTGAGCGATTGTAGCGATTTGCGAAATATCGCCAGAAGCTTCTTTGATGCCCACGATATTTGGAATTGTGGCTAATCTTTTTACCATATGAGGTGGGATATTAAAGTTTGTCCGTGAAGCAACTGAATATAATAAAATAGGCAGTTTGACACTTTGAGCAATTTTTTCATAATGCATGAACAAACCATCTTCATTGGCTTTGTTGTAATAAGGTGTTACTACTAATAAAGCATCTGCGCCAACTCTTTCCGCGCCAGTTGATAATTCGATCGCATGATTGGTGTCGTTAACACCAGTACCGGCAATCACAGGAATTCGGCCATCTACTTTTTTTACTACTGCTTCGATGACAGCAATATGTTCATCATTGGTTAAGGTCGATGCTTCCCCAGTCGTTCCACAAGCGACAATTGCATCAGTACCTTGAGAAACTTGCCATTCAGTTAATTCTTCTAATTGGTTAAAATCGACAGAGCCATCCGCAAAAAATGGGGTGACTAGCGCAACTGCAGAGCCTTCAAAAATTTTCAATCTATACACTCCTCGAAAAAAATATTCTTATTAAGATGATTGAATTATAACTATTATATGAGAAAGTATCAATGATTTTCTAATGAAAACCCAAGTTATTAACAAAAAAATCAGCCTCCCAAAATGGGGGACTGATAATAAAAAAGGTGCAGCAGGAATATAACGAAAGGATTCGATTAAGAGGTTAGAGAATTAGCGGATAATTCTGCACCTTTAGTGAACTGTAACGTAATACATTAGAAATCTTTGAAAACGATTCCTTATAGCTTTATCCTACAGAATTCAGCTACTGTAGTCAATAAATTTTCATAAAATAATCATTTTTTATGAAAATTAGGCAAAAGTAGCGATCTATATTATAATAAGAAAATAAAAAAATTGGAGTTGATTAAATGCTAGCTTCAGAAATAATTGAATTAGAATCTTTTGTGACACAGACTCGTCGTGATTTGCATCAAATCCCTGAACTGGGTTTAGCTGAAAAAAAAACAGCTGCATATATTCGTCAAAAATTAACCGAATTTGGTATTCAAGAAATTTATGAAGTGATTGAAACTGGAACAATTGCTGTCTTACGAGGAGAAAAAACTGGCAAAACCATTGCTTTTCGTTCAGATATTGATGCGTTACCTGTAGAAGAAGAAACGGGTGTTTCATTTGCCTCAAAAACTAAAGGGAAAATGCATGCTTGCGGACATGATGGACACATGGCGACCTTATTAGCTTTTGCCAAATATTTAACTGCACATCCTGATGAAATCATCGGTACGATCGTTTTAATTTTTCAGCCAGCCGAAGAGGGACCTGGTGGAGCACAGTTAATTTTAGAAACAGGGATTTTACAAAAATTAGGCGTAGAAAAAATTGTCGGTCTCCATGTTTGGCCAGATTTATCTGCTGGGAAAATTGCTTCACGTCCTCATGGCTTAATGGCAAGAAATGCTGAAGTCACTTTGAAAATTAAAGGCCGCTCCAGTCATGGCGCCCAACCGCAATTAGGGGCAGATGCTATTGTGGCTGCTGGTGGAATTATTTCAGGCCTAAATAGCATTTTAGCGAAAAATATCAATCCTTTAGACGCCGTAGTTTTGAATTTTGGAACGATCCACGGTGGTGAGGCCATGAATATTGTCGCTAAAGAAGTTGAAATGAAAGGTACTTTACGGGCATTTGATGATCGGGTATATGATGAAATCGTTCGACGAATTGAACTTTTAGCTGGAGAGATTGCTAAAGGTTACGGTTGTGAAGCAGAAGTCCAATTTAATCACATGTATCGAGTGGTTGATAATGATCCAGAGATGGTCCAAATTTTAGCTGAAACGACAGCAGAATACTATGAAGAAACGCCGCCTTCCTTGACAGCTGAAGATTTTTCTTTGTATCAAACTGAAATACCAGGTTTATTTTTCTTTTTAGGTATTCGTAACGAAGAAAAAGGTTATATTCATCCATTACACAATGGAAAAATGCAATTTGATGAAGCTGCATTGTTGACGGGTGTAGAAACTTACGTGCGCTTGTTAAAAGCTTTTAATTAAATAAGTCCGAGAGAAACAGCTGAAACTGTTTCTCTTTTTTATTGCGGCACATATCGAAAGCGCTTAAATAAATAACGGTTTAAAGACTCAAAAGAGAATCTCATGAAAATATTTTAAAAAAACAAAAAATTATTTGTATCGAAAAAAATATTTTTATATAATAGATTTGTTGAAGGTGACGAGTCATGATCTTTTTTTAAAATGTAAGCCCTTTCTGTTTACCCTTGTGATGCTGTTCACTTTCGAATCCTTAATTGCTCAGTCACTTAAGTCTCAGAAAAATGTTTTGAGGAGGAAAAGAATGAAAGCAGAGATGAAAAGCAATTTATTTCAGTACGATGCAAAAACTAAACTATCAGAAGTAGTTCCTTTAGGTATGCAGCACGTTGTCGCAGCAGCCGTTGGAATCGTTACACCCGGAATCATGATTGCCGGAGCCAGCGGAATGGGTGCGGCAGATCGAACCTTAATTATTCAAACTTGTTTAGTTTTTTCTGGTTTTGCTACCTTGATTCAACTTTTTAAACCTTTTGGAATTGGTTCCCGGCTACCAGTGATGATGGGGACTAGTTTTGCCTATGTGCCAATTTTACTTTCTATCACCAATGGAGAAGCTTCAGGTTTTGGCATGATCATTGGTGCTCAAATGGTGGGTAGTATTGTTTCCGTCTTAGTTGGTCTGGGGATTAATAAGATTCGAATATTATTTCCACCTTTGGTTACTGGAACAGTTATTTTGAGTATTGGATTTTCATTATTCGATGTAGCGGTAGGTTATATGGCGGGAGGAAAAGCTAGTCCTACTTTTGGTTCGCTGCAAAATTGGGGCGTCGGCTTAGCGACGTTTGCGATTGTTTTTTTCTTTACGTATTTTGTTAAAGGCGTGTTTAGTCTAGCATCAATTTTAATTGGTGTAATTGCTGGTTATCTATTATCCATTGCATTGGGAATGGTAGATTTTTCGGCGATTTCAAATGCTGGTTATTTCCAAATGGTTCAGCCATTACATTTTAAACCAGAATTTGAAGTTATCCCCATCGTAACTTTAACTATTATGTTTATTGTAAATGCAGTGCAGGCGATAGGAGATTTGACTGCTTTGACTGTCAGTGGTTTAGATCGTGAACCAACCAATCAAGAATTAGGCGGCGGTATCATCGGAAATAGTATTACAACTTTTGTAGGGGCGTTTTTCGGAGCATTACCTACAGCAACTTTTAGTCAAAATATCGGTTTGGTTTCTGTTACTAAAGTGGTTAATCGTGGCGTTTTCTTGTTTGCATCAGTTGTTTTAATGATTGCTGGATTTGTGCCTAAAATTTCAGCCTTATTGACGACTATTCCACAAGCCGTAATTGGTGGGGCTACTATTGCTGTATTTGCTTCAATCTCCATGACGGGAATGAAAATGATTGCTTCGGCTGGTTTTTCTCGAATTAATACAGGCATCATCGGCTTATCGTTAGCTTTTGGGATTGGAATCCCATTGACAACAGGTTCATTGGCTGGTCCAGGATTTCCTGCTTGGGTCGACCAAATTTTTGGTGGTTCTGAAGTAGTTCTTACTACAATTATCGCGATTATTTTGAATTTATTATTAAATCATACAAAAGTGGGACGTGAAAAAGCCTAAAAATTGCCAGAGCATAAAATTGCTCTGGCTTTTCTCTTATTGATTTTCTAACATTTCTTTTGCATAAGCTAAGGCTTTCCCACTGTAGGCTGCCCCAGGTCCGCCAGACATACCAATTGCAATTTTTGCTACATCAGCTAGCTCTTCAAAAGTTGCGCCAGCTTTAATCGGTAAACCGACATGTGTGATGATGCAACCTTCGCAACGAGCACCAATAGCTACGCCTAAAGTAATTAGTTCTTTCGTTTTGGCATCAACGGCACTTTCTTCGTTAATCGCTTGTGCCATTCCCTTAAATGCTTGACCGGTACTTCCGATGGCTTCCATCAAAATCTTATTTTGTTGCGCCATTTCTTGTTGGGTTTCTGCTAAACTCATAAAATACCGCCTATTATTTGATGGATTTATTATAAAACAAACGTTTTCAATCAATTAATAGAACATCTTTCAAACTATATTCCCGACGAATTTGATTAGGTAATTTTTCCGCGATTAAATAAGTTAAATCATCAATTGGTCCGACAATTGCATGACTGACAGTACTAAACTTATCAGTTGTGGCCATGCCTAAAACTTCAGTAGCACACCTTGTCATTTCTTGTTTAATTTCTGCCTCAGCTATCGTAGGGACACTTGTTCCTGCATCTAAATCAAGATTATATATTCCCATTACATAAAGATCGGCTCGAATTTGTTTGAGACTCTTATAAGTTGTTACCCCAATATTAATCATTGATTGTTTATAAAATTCTCCCCCCAGATTAATTACTTCTAAATTTTTGTGCTGGGACAATGCCATTGCAATCGGTGGACTGTTAGTAATAATCCGTCCTCTAAAATCTAGCGGAATTTCGTTGGCTAAAGCTAGATTAGTCGTACTGCCATCAATGATAATGACACTATCTTCTTTTAGAAACGGTAAGGCTTTTTTGGCTAACGCTGTTTTTTTGTCGTTGTCTAGATTAATCCGAAAGCTAAAATCAGTAACAGGAGGCCCTACCCGTAATGCGCCACTATGAACACGTTTTAAAAGGCCTTTACTATCTAGTTCCTTTAGATCACGGCGAATTGTGTCTTCAGAAACTTCCAAGCGAGCACTTAAATCGCTGGCAATGACTTTTTGTTCGGAATTTAAAATATCGATAATTGTCTGCTGTCTTTCCTCTTTTAACATCTTTTTAGCACCTACTTTAAGTCTTTTTCATATTTTCTCATTTTTGCGGTTTGTCGTCAATTTTTCGATATTTTGCATGCTTAAAAGCATTAACATGCAAAATATATAATTTATTTTGCATGTTTGTATTGATTTATATTTAATGAGCGTTTACAATGAAAGCAATTAAGAGAGGAGATATATGAAAATGACGAAAGATATTGTGCTGTCACCGTCAATTATGTGTGCTGATTTGGTTAATTTAGAGAATGATATTCGTGAACTGGAGAAAAATGGTTTAAATACCTTACATATCGATGTGATTGATGGCGATTTTTCTCCCAGTATGCCTTTAGGTTTAGAGACGATTAAGCGGATGCGGGAAATTACAAAAATGAATTTTGATATTCATATTATGTCCACAAATAACGAATTTTTCATTCAAGAAATGCTGAAAATTGGCGTGGAAAGCATCACTTTTCACCTAGAAACCAGTTTACACGTAGATCGGTACATTCAATTAATTAAAAATACCGGTACCAAAGTAGGTGTAGCTTTAAATCCAGCGACTCCTTTGTCAGATTTAGCTTATGTTTTACCTGATTTAGACTTGGTCTGCTTGATGCTTATTAATCCTGGTTTTGCAGGTAATAAGAATGAAAAGCAAGTTCCTTATGCGCAACAAAAAATTATTGATCTGAAAACATTAATCGAGAAAAATAGTTTAACGACTGCTATTCAAGTGGATGGCCGGGTCTCACTAGCATCTATACCGGATCTAATTAAGGCAGGTGCCAATAATTTAGTGTTAGGAAGCACCAGCTTATTTATTCCTGATAATACTTTAACGGAAAATAAAGCGACTTTGATGAAAGTGATTGGAGGATAAACATGTCATTTAACCAAGTACAAAAAGAAATTTTATCAGAATTAATTTCTACTTTAGAAGCAGTTTCAAATGAACAGGTTGATCAATTGATTGGTGCAATCGAGCAAGCTGATCGTGTATTTTTCGTAGGAGTTGGCCGGGTTTTATTATCATTAGAAGCAGTTGCCAAGCGTCTAGCACATCTAGGTGTAGATACTGTAGTAGTGGGTCAGATTACTGAACCAGCGATTACTGAAAATGATTTATTGATTGTTGGCTCTGGTAGTGGGGAAAGTTTATTTCCATTAGGAATTACCAGAAAAGCCCGATCCTTTAATGCTAAAGTTGCCCATATCGGTGCCAATCCTAAGAGTTCTATGAGCGAGTTGACAGATTATTTTGTGCGAATTCCTGTTCAAACGAAACTAAATTTACCAGGAGAAATCCCTTCAATTCAACCGATGACTAGTTTGTTTGAACAAAGTTTATTGTTGTTAGGAGATACAATCGCATTAATGATAATTCAGAAAAATCAGATTGATCTGCCGAAACTGTGGCAGTATCATGCAAACTTGGAGTAACAAATAAAGAAGCCCATCAATTAAATTTTGACGGGCTTCTTTACCTTAGGCCGGTTTGACATGAATATTTTTTTTACTGAACTCGGCTAAAAGTTTTTGATCTTTGGCATCAGTGACTAAAATGGTTACAACTTCTGGCGTACAGCAAATATAATTACTATATACATTTAGCTTATCAGCCGAAGCCATGGCGATCACTTCATCAGAAACTTGACACATTTTTTGTTTCATTTGAGATTCTTGTTGACTGTGGACCGTCACGCCAATTTCCGGATGAAAATTATAAATACCCATTAGATAAGTATCAATCCGCATTTCATCTAAGACAGTTAAGGCTTCTACACCTAAACTAATGGCTGCTCGTTTCGCGACAATTCCACCCAAAGCAATAGTCTTGATATTTCTTTTTTTGATTGCTTCAATCGTAATAAAAGGTGAATTTGTGACAATTGTAGCTGAAAATTCTTCCGGTAACGCTTTAACCAATTCAAGATTAGTAGTGCCACCATCAATTAAAATGACACTATCCTCAGTTAGCAGTGGTAGCGTTTGGGCAACCAAAGCCTGTTTTTTTTCAACATTTGAAGACAAACGTTGTTCAAATGTTGTGACGGCTGGACCTAAACTGATGGCCCCACTGTAAATTCGTTTTACCAAGCCTAGTTGATCCAACTCCCGCAAATCTCTTCGAATTGTATCTTCAGAAACTTCGAATTTCCGACTCAAATCAATTGCTAAAATCTTTTTTTTCGCATTTAATTCTTCTAAAATTAAATTCTGTCTTTCTCTCTTCAGCATAAAATCCCTTCTTACTTATATTCATTTCCTTAATATTACCATAAAATCGCAATAAAAAATTTTTTTATAAAACGTAATCGTGCAAAAAAAATGAATGATTGTGCAAAAAAATGTTGTAATTTGCACGTTAAGCGTTTACAATGTAAACAAGCAATGAGGAATCACTAAAAACAAGCAAAAAAATAGCTTGTTTTAAAAATTTAAAACGAGGTGCGAAAAAATGATGGAAAAATGGTTGAACTTATCTGGAAAAGTGGCAATTGTAACGGGTGGAAGTATGGGGTTAGGTGAAAAAATGGTCGATGCACTTGCAACAAATGGGGCACAGGTGATCTCAGCAGATATCACTGAGATGGATACTCATGCAGGTAAAGACAATGTGACCTTAATCGTTTGCGATGTTGCCAATAAGGCCTCTGTAGATAGCATGGTGGCTGAGGTTGTTGAAAAATTTGGCAAAATTGATATTTTAGTCAACAATGCTGGCGTAAGTCGTCCACGGATGTTGGTGGATTATTATGGAGAACATCCTGAATACGAATTGACTGAAGATGATTTTGATTTCATGACTAACGTCAATCAAAAAGGTGTTTTCTTATGCTCTCAAGCGGTGGCGAGAGTCATGGTGAAACAAGAATTTGGCGTCATTATCAGCATGTCTTCTGAAGCAGGGATTGAGGGTTCCAAAGGCCAAAGTGTTTACTCAGCGAATAAAGCTGCAGTTCATGCCTTTACCAAAGCTTGGGCAAAAGAATTAGGTCAATTTAATATTCGCGTCGTAGCAGTAGCACCTGGCATTAATGAAAGAACACCAATGAACAACGATGCAAATTTTAAAGCATTAGCTTATACTCGTGGCCTTGATCCAACTGTTGTTCATCAAGACTTTTCATCAATCCCATTAAATCGTCCTGGGAAAATGACGGAAATTGCTGACTTAATTTGTTACTTATCATCTGATCATGCTTCATATATTTCTGGCACGACAATTAATATCACAGGCGCTAAATCTACTCGTTAGGAGGAAAACTGGATGGAAATCTCTCAAAATAAACCAGGTATTTTGGCTAAAATTCGCCGCTTCGGTGGATTCATGAGTGGCATGGTAATGCCAAATCTAGGTGCTTTTGTTGGTTGGGGTTTGATGGCCGCACTATTCATTCCCAATGGTTGGTTACCCAATGCTCAATTAAATGAACTTGTTGGTCCGATTTTAAATTATGTCTTTCCATTATTAATTGGTTACACTGCTGGATACAATATTCATGGTCAACGTGGTGGGGTAATTGGTTTATTCACTAGTATGGGTGTGGTAGTGGGTTCAGACATCACTATGATTAGTGGTGCGATGATCATGGGGCCATTATCCGCTTGGGTCTTAAAGAAATTTGATCAATTTATTGATGGTCGTATTAAACCGGGCTTTGAAATGTTTGTTAATAATTTTAGTTTAGGTATTATTGGTGCCATTTTTACAATCGTAGCTTTTCTGTCTGTAGGACCAGCAATTCGTGGTTTAGTTGCTATCTTAACCGCGGGGGTTCAGTGGGCAACCGATAATCGAATGATTCCCGTGTTATCCGTTTTTATGGCTCCAGCTCAGGTATTATTTTTAAATAATGTAGTGAATCATGGGATTTTAGCGCCAATTGGGTACGCCCAAGCTGCAGAATTAGGAAAATCAATTATGTTCTTGGTTGATACAAATAATGGTCCATTATTAGGAACGTTATTCTCAATTGCCTTATTTGGTCGCGGTAAAGCAAAAAACACAGCTCCGATGGCGATGTTTATTGCTGGAATTGCCGGGATTGGGGAGGTTTACTTCCCATTCGTTTTAGGAAATCCGATTATGGTCTTTGCCACAATGGGTGGCTTGGCGGTCTCCTTGTACTTGCAGGTCTTGTTAGGAGGCGGGTTGATCGGAGTCGCCTCGCCGGGTAGTTTGATAAATATTGCTTTAATGACACCAAAAGATGCCATCTTTGCCAATTTTGTCTCGATACTTGCTGGTTTCATTGTCTCGACCCTGATAGGAATGTTCTTATTAAAGACATTCGGATCAGGTGAAGAAAATGAGCTAGAAAGTTTTGAAGTCGGTGATCGTAAAGTTCGGAGTGTGGCTGATTTTGCTGCAAGTTCTGGAAAACAAACAGCATTATTGAAAAAAATCAATGCAGCAGTGGCAAAAATTGTCGTGGCTTGTGATTCAGGGATGGGTTCTAGTGCGATGGGGGCTTCTGTCTTGAAGAAACGCTTGAAATCAGAAGGTTTAGGTGGGATTAAAGTGGTTAATTCTTCCGCTAATCAAATTGATTCTGATGCCGATCTGGTTATTACACTGGACTCGTTAATTGAACGAGCCGAGATTAGTGGAAATAATCCTAATATTGCTTACATTCCAATTAATAATTTCTTGAAAGAGAGTGATTACGATGAAGCAATTGCTTTTGTTAAAGAGAGAAATAGTGAAAGTAGCGAACCAGAAATTTTTGAGACTGAAGAAGAAATTGCAATTGATTCCAAAATCTTAAATGAAGACAATATCCTCTTAAATCAAAATTTTAATAATGTAGAAGAAGCTATTATCGCTTCGGGGAATCTGCTAGTGAAAAGAGGTTATGTGACTGGTGATTATGTAGATCAAATGATTGAACGAAATAATCGTTTGCCAGTCTATGTAGGAAATCATGTGGCAATTCCTCATGGTTTAGAAGACGCTCGCGGAGCGATTAAACATTCTGGAGTATCAATTATTCAAGTACCTGAAGGCGTAGCTTTTCCAGATGGTGATATCGCGTATATCTTTATTGGGATTGCCGGAAAAGATAATGAACATTTAGAAATTTTAAGTACAATCACAAATGCGTTGGTGGACGAAGCCAATGTTGAAAGGATTCGCAAGGCGGAAACAGTCAAGGAAATTTTAACTGTTTTTAAAAAATAAAATGGAGATGAAGGTATGAGTAATAAAAATGTGTTAATTGTCGGTGCTGGTCGTTTAGGCAAAGGATTTGTAGGAGAAACGTTCTTTAATGCTGATTGGCAAATTAGTTTTCTCGACAACAGTCCAAAAGTAATCGATAAATTAAATGAAAAAGGTTATTATGATGTGCGGGTTCATACCACAGATGATGTTTTCATGAATAAAATTGAAGGTTATAAAGCCTATTTAGCAGATGATAATTATGCTGTCATGGATGATTTTTTAGCAGCTGACTTAGTGATGTTGCCACTTTACCCAGAAGATTTTGAAGAATCAGCGAAATACTTAGGAAAATGTTTTGATAAACAATTTGAAGTCAATCCTGAAAGTAAAAAAACTTTAATTTGTTTAACTAATAAGAATCATATTATTGACCAAATTACTGCATACTATCGAGAAAATTTAGCTTCAGAAGAGGCAAAGGCCTGGTTTGATAAAAATGTTGTCGTAAGAGATTCCATCGTTCGTCGTTCAACTGATGCCGATTCAGAATATAGTACTGATTTAGTGACGACTGCAGTGGCGGCCTTAATTATCCAAGGGCCTGTTAACAGTGACTTTAGTGATGTAAAGTGGCTAGATGTTAGAGACAATGTTGAGATGCTGAAGGATATTAAAGTCTTTACCATCAATGGGCCCCATGCGGCGACGGCTTACTTTGGCTATTTGAAGGGTTATGATGATATCACTACGGCTCAAACAGATCCAGAAGTGGCGGCTTTAATTAAAGAAGTTCACGATGCGACTGTTCACGCAGTACTGTTTGAATATCCCGTGACTCGTGATGAAATTCGTGAACTAGAATATCTGCCAAAAGCTAAAAATGAAATGCCTGATGCGATTTATCGAGTTGCTTACGATCCAATTCGCAAAGTGGGAGCTCATGATCGTTTTATGGGTGTCGTGGCGCTATGTGAAAAATATGGGATTGATTACACTGGTTTAACGAAAGCTTTAGCTAGTGCCTTTGCTTATAATGAACCACGAGATGAGAGCGCCATGGAAATTCAAGCAGATATTAAAGATATTGGCTTAACTAAAACAATTGCCAAATATATTGGAAGAACAGAAGATGATGACGTTGTAGCGAAAATCGTAGAACAATACCAAAAACTGGCAATTAAGGAAGTAGTATAGTGACTTTTCAAGCAGTTATCTTTGATATGGATGGAGTAATTATTGACTCTGAGCCGATACAACTGGCCCGGCAAAAGGAATTTATCGCCCATAAAAATATCCATATTTCTGAAGAAGAAATGCTAAAAGTGGTGGGTGCTAATCGAAAATTAACGTATCAAATTATCTCTCCTTATGCGCCAGAAGAAACTTTTGATACCTATTTTCAAGGTTTTACGGATTATTTTAAAGCGCAAAAGATTGATTTTCAAAGTATTTTAAACGAAGAAATTTTAACTGTCTTTGATTGGTTAAAGAAAAAAGACAAAAAAATCGCTTTGGCTTCTTCAGGATCACCAGAAAAAATTGCAACGGTATTAGAAGAATGTGATTTAGCGGGCTATTTCGATGTTGTTTTAAGTGGTGATCAGTTTAGACAATCGAAGCCTCATCCAGAAATCTATTTCACAACTGCAGAAAAGTTAGCTTTGCCTGTGGAAGCGTGTATCGTAGTTGAAGATTCTGAATATGGTATCACCGCCGCAAAAAAAGCCAGCATGTATACTTTTGCTAAAAAAGAAACCCGATTCAATTTCTCTCAAATAGATGCCGACCAACTGTTTACTGACTTTGATGAGTTACAACTTGCTTTGGAAAAACAAAATTAATTCTAAAGAGAGGCTTGCCTCTCTTTTTTTGTTCTTCTGTATTTTTTTAGGTCCTACACTAAACAAAAAGGAGGCAACATGTTAAAGTCACGGGTTGAGATTTTTACTGAGGGGATTATTTCGATCGTTACGACATTATTAGTTTTGGAATTGCCACAATCAGCTGGTGGTAGTTGGAACGATTTATTTGCAGTGGGTCATAAGTTAGTCGTTTATTTAATTAGTTTTGTGCGCTGGCTACTTATTGGAACACAACCATTACCATCTTTTCCAAATCGTTGATAAAAACGATGGGGTGGTTTTATGGGCGAATAATGTGTTTATTTTAATGATGACTCTTTTTCCATTTGTAACACATGGGTGGGTGATCAATCCTTGTGCTTGGCCACCGCAAGCCTTGTTTGGTTGGATTCTTTCAGGCACCATCAGATCATATTTTTTTCCGCTTATATTTTAGCATATCCGATAGGTGAGATTCTCCTTTAGTAAAAGTTATTTAGTCACTATCCAAAGCTTTATTGGTCAATTGTTTGGGTGGTAGTAGCCTTATTTACAAGTTATTTTATTACGCAGTTAACTGTTATTACCATCAATATAATTGTTCTGGTAAGGTGATTTATTCATGAACGGAAGATTAAAAGATGAATCTAAATGATATGGTTGAGATTTTTTTTCAAGCAATTTTTTATTGCTATGAGATTCTGAAGTAAGGTACACTGCAAGTATGAAAATAAGTGAGGGGATATTGTATGGCGTTATTTTTGCAAGAGGAGAGTTTTTGTCAATTTTTAGCTAGTAAGTTTACTGACCGTCAGTTTTCGTTAGGGCATTCGGTGATTTCCATCAATGTAGTCAGTCTAAGTCCTATTATGAGTTGCCTCTATTATAGTGAAAATTTCTTTGCGGCTGCTAAATATAATCGTCAACTGGAAGTTTTCACGGATTATTTATTGGTAGATCAATCAGAAATTGTTAGTAAAGAGCTAACCAAGCAAGGTCTGAACTATCAGTTAACCATTGAAACACAAGAGAAATTAGCCAATGATCAACATTTAAAATTGTCATTCAATCTATCATCCATGACAGGAACAAAGTGGCATAAACAAAATCTAAAAAATATTGTTGCTAGTTTTAGTGAATAGTTAAAAAATCCGAGATTGCCGTCTCGGGTTTTTAATTTAGATTGGCAAAAGACCGAGCATTGTCTATAATGAAGAAAAGTGTTTCAAAAAAGGGGTGAAAAAATGAAGCGGATTGACAAAGTGTATCAAAAACTAAATGAAATTTGGTATACGAGTGATGAGACTCGTTTAATCCAAGAAAAAGGTTCTTCAGCTTCTGAGTTGGCAGAATTGTTAGCGTTGTCTCGAGCAAATGTTAGTTCAGAGTTGAACAAGTTAGTCCGGGATGAAATGGTTGTTAAAATCAAAGGATATCCTGTGCGTTATATTTCAGTGGAAGCTTTAGAAGAAATTTTACATATTCAATGGCCAGCTAGTCGTAATGAAATCGAAAACGTTGATGAATTTATTGTCGACAATCAATTTAAATTCAATCATAAAAAAAATCGTAATCCCTTTGATTTATTGATTGGTCACAAGGCTAGTTTGAAAAAGGCTGTCTCTCAAGCCAAAGCTGCAGTTCATTATCCACCGAATGGCTTGCATATGTTGCTTTTGGGACCAACAGGATCTGGAAAAACTTTTTTTGCCAATAAAATTTATCAATATGGGATTTACGAGCAGTTGTTTGATGTTGAAGCACCCTTCATTAGTTTTAACTGTGCTGATTATTATAACAATCCTCAACTTTTGATGTCGCAACTGTTTGGTTATGTTAGAGGGGCTTTTACTGGTGCGGATGAAGACCATCCCGGCTTAGTAGAACAAGCCAATCATGGCGTATTGTTATTAGATGAAGTCCATCGCTTAACGCCAGAAGGTCAAGAAATGTTGTTTTATTTTATTGATAACGGGCATTTCAATCGAATGGGGGAAAATGGTTTTCAACGGGAAGCCGAAGTTTTAATCGTGTGTGCCACTACCGAAGATCCTAACTCAAATTTGTTAGGTACTTTTCAACGACGAATTCCTATGACCATTGAGATTCCTGCTTTAATTCACCGTTCAATCGAAGAGAGGGTAGATTTAATCAAGTTCTTGTTTGAAAATGAGGCCAAACGAGTGAAGAAAACTTTCTATATCGACATTGATGTGATTAGTGCGCTGGTACAAGGGGTAAATTATGGCAATGTTGGACAATTGAAATCGCAAATTCAATTGGTTTGCGCCCAGGCATTTTTGAAACAGCTCCATCAAGGCAATGAAATCAAGATTACACTCCAAAGTTTGCCGGAAGAAGTCCGTAATCAGTGGCATTCCAGCAGTCAAAATATTAAAAAATCCGAGGAAATTTCTTCTTATGTTGATGTGACAACGGTGATTTATCCTAATAAGTTACAAGAAAGCCTCGAAGAAGAAAACAGTGGTCTCAATATTTATGAGGTCATTGAAGATAAGGTCAATATTCTTGAAAAAGAAGGCATTTCTAAGAAGGATATCCATCAATATATTATGACCGACCTGCATCTATATGTACGGAACTTTGTTAATAAGAGCACAATTGACTATAATTTATTGAAATTTGTCGAGCCAAAGATTTCAGAATTGACTTTGCGTTTGAAAAATATTGCTGAGGCAGAGATGGGCGTTGTTTTTGACAACCGTTTCTTATATTACATTGGCATGCATTTAGATGCGTATTTTCACCGAGAAACGAAGGATAAACTACTTTCTCCCTTTGATATCATTGAAATAAAAAAAGAAAATGCGAGTGAATACCAAGTTGCCTGTTTATTTAAAACCGAAATAGAAAACAGTTTAGAAATTAGTTTCCCCGAAATAGAAGTTATTTATTTAACAATGTTGTTAGTCTCAATTGAAACACTTGATGAAAAGAAGAAGGTGAGTGTTTTAGTAGTGGCTCATGGTAATTCTACGGCAACTTCGATGGTGCAAGTGGCCAAAGATTTATTAGGAGATGTTCCGATGGCCGCTTTAAACATGCCGTTGGAAGTTCAGCCAGAGGAATTATTTGCTAAATTAGTTGAAACTATCAAAGAAATGAATCAAGGTCGTGGCGTATTAATGTTGGTTGATATGGGCTCTTTGGCAACTTTTGAAGAAAAGTTAATTAAAACCACTAAAGTTCCAATTAAAACCATTCCCAACGTGACGACTAGTATGGTATTAGACGTGGCGCGGAAAACAAATTATATGGATCTAGATTTAAACGGTATTTATCACTCTGTTACGAAAGATTTTCTGTCAGCTATGCAATTACAAGGCTTAACTGGTGGACGGGATAAAGCCATTTTAGCAGTCTGTACCACTGGTCAAGGGACCGCCAAAAAATTAGAAGAAATGATTACTAAAGTGGTGGATAGTCAAACAGATGAAACAGTTCGAGTAGTAACTGTTTCAAGTTTAAAAATGAAGGAAGACATCCCTAATCTTTTGGAAAAATACCAAGTCATTGCTTCTGTAGGTACCAAAAATCCCAAGATTGACGTACCATATATTTCTTTAGAAAATCTAGTGGACGGCTCAGGAGAGCGGGCCTTACGACAACTTTTAGGCCAGTACGATAGCAGCAAAGAAGTCATCACCAAAGAAAATGTCATTATTCGTGATTTGGTACAAGATACTTTGAATATGTATTTAGTCTACTTAAACCCTCATCATATCACTGATTTATTAATGGAATGGATCGACGATTTACAAATCAAGTTAGGTAGAAGTTTTCCCAATTCTTTGTCATTAAAATTAGTCGTCCACACAGCCTTTGCCTTTGAGCGGGTGCTGAAACAAAGTTCACTGGATTACGATGAGCCTTTGCGAGAAGAGTTAGTTGATTTACTGGCTTTAGTGGAGGAAACAATTGCCCCAGTTGAAGAGAAGCTGGACTTAAATATTTCGCAAGATGAGAAAATGTTTATTGCAGAAGTTTTATTAGCAGACTAAAGTGTTTTAAAAATTAAAAAAAGCTGGAGAAGTGTTTTGTTTTATTAAAACACTTCTTTTTTTATTGATAAAAACTGTCATTTTAAAGGGAAACACTTTTTTGGCACGTTGCTTGCTTTATTGAAAGTGAAGGAAAGGAGCGAAAGTATGGTGAAAATAGTCATTAGTGGACATGGGCAACTTTCAACTGGCATACTCAGTGCTTTTGAAATGATTTTTGGAGCAGATCCAGCGGTCATTGCTATTCCCTTTTTAAAAGGAGAAGGCTTACCACAAGTACAGGAGAAATTTCAGGCGGAGATTGATGCATTAGCTGAAGGAGAAGAAGTTTTATTTTTAGTTGATGTGTTTGGGGGAACACCTTACAATGCTGCAGCGCAGGTTATTTACCCATTGAAAAACGCCGATATTTTAACCGGTGTAAACTTGCCGTTAGTTTTAGAAGCCGCTAGTCGCAAGGACGGCGAGAATCTAGCCGAGATAATACCAGCATTAAAAAACGTTGGCTACGAGAGTTTTAAAGTTTTTACTGAAGAAATTAAAAAGACCCAAACAGATTCTGAGGAGGATTTACTATGAAAATAGAATTAGCAAGAATTGATGATCGGTTTATCCACGGACAAGTTTTAACTAAATGGGTTAAATTACGACCGGTTGATCGGATTATTATTGTATCAGATGCAGTAGCCAATGATGAAATGAGAAAAACGTTAATTTTATCTGTTGCGCCAGCAAATGTGAAGGCCAGTGCGGTAACTGTTGATAAAATGGTGCGGGCTTACAACTCACCACGCTATGAGAATGATTCTGTCATGCTGTTATTTGAAGGACCAGAAGATATCGTGGAATTAGTGGAAAAAGGTGTCCCATTAAAAGAAATTAATGTTGGTGGGATGCGTTTTGAAAAAGACCGCAAGCAAATTACTAAAGCTGTTAGCGTGTCACTAAAAAATATCGAAGCTTTTGATACATTACACGATCTAGGTGTGAAATTAGAATTACGTCAACTACCTGGAGATTCTAGTACTGATTTTTATAACGAATTACACAAATAAAGGATAAAGGAGTTTGAAAAGATGAACGCAATACAGATTGTATTACTTTTAGTGGTTGCTGGTATTACGGGTATGGGGAGTGTGCTAGACGAAGCGCAAACACACCGTCCATTAGTTGCTTGTACTTTGGTAGGATTAGTTTTAGGTGATGTTGGAACGGGCATACTCTTAGGTGGAACTTTAGAAATGATGGCCTTAGGATGGATGAATGTTGGTCTGGCGATGGCACCTGATACAGCAATTGCTTCAGTAATTTCAACTATTTTAGTAATTGTTTCTAATCAAGGAATCGGCGAAGGCATTGCGATTGCAGTACCTTTAGCTGCAGCCGGTCAAGCATTAACAATCTTTGTTCGTACTATTACCGTTTTCTTTGTTCATAAGGCAGACGATTATGCAGCTAATGGTAATTTTAAAGGGATTGAACGCATGCACTTACTCGGTCTTTCATTACAAGCGCTTCGTGTCATGATCCCAACATTTATCATTACAATGATTAGTGCAAATGCAGTTAGTAGTTTCTTAAATAGTATTCCAGAGGTAATCACAGGTGGATTGCAAATTGGTGGTGGCATTATCGTAGTTGTTGGTTACGCCATGGTTATTAATATGATGGATGTTCCTTATTTGAAACCTTTCTTTTATATGGGCTTCCTATTCGCCGCCTTCACTAATTTCAACTTAGTAGGTTTTGGTGGGCTCGGTCTTTGTTTAGCACTTCTTTTTATTCAATTAAAATATAATGTTGTCGGCGGAGGCAAAGCAGCTGTTGCAACACCAAATAATCAAAGTGTCAATGATTACGATGACGACCTAGACGACGACTTGGATGCTTAAGGAGGATAAAACTGTGGAAAATCAAAATAAATTAACAAAAAAAGATTTAAATAGTATGTTTTTAAGATCAAATCTATTGCTTGGTTCATTTAACTTTGAACGGGTACAAAATATGGGCTTCTGTTTTGTTATGATCCCAGCAATTAAACGTTTATATGCACCAGGAAAAGAAAGAAATGAAGCTTTGCAGCGTCACTTAGAATGGTTTAATACGCACCCCTGGTTAACAGCACCAATTTTTGGGGTTGTCGGTGCGATGGAGGAAGAAAAAGCTAACCACGGGAATTTGCCAGGTAATTCAATTTCCGCAATGAAAATTGGTTTGATGGGACCTTTGGCAGGTGTCGGTGATCCGATTTTCTGGGGAACAGCGCGTCCGGTATTAGCAGCTTTAGGTGCATCGTTAGCAGCAGCTGGTAGTATCGCGGGACCAATTCTATTTTTTGTAGCTATTAATGCGATTCGTCTAGCAACTAAATATTTTGGCTTAACTTTGGGATATGAAAAAGGAAATGAAATTATTAAAGAGATGGCTGGTGGCCGGATTCAAAAATTAACTGAAGGTGCGTCAGTCGTTGGATTATTCGTTATGGGGGCTTTAGTTAACAAATGGACCACGATAAATATTCCTATCATTGCGACTCGGATTACTAATGACAGTGGTAAAGTAGTTACACAAACAGTTCAAGATGTGCTAGATAGCATTATGCCTGGAATGTTGGCCTTATTACTGACCTTATTTGTTTCTTGGCTGTTGAAGAAAAATGTTAGTCCATTATTAATTATTTTAGTAATCTTCATTGTTGGTATTGCTGGTAAAGCTTTTGGCTTCTTGGGTTAAAATAAGTATGGATTGCGGAGAAAATGCGCAATCCTTTTTTCTATTCTACTGGATATTTATTTATTCATTAAAAGCTTTTTTGATTTTATAGAAAGTAAAAATACCAATTGATAAAGCTTAACTGTCTGTCATCAATATTTATTTTTTAATTATCTAGCCTTCATCAATCTTTTACTTTCTTTTAATAAAAAATCTTGTTAAGATGAAGCAAATAAATATTCGGAGGTTGCGATGGATTTTGAAACGAAAAATGGTCATTTGATGTGGGATGGCTGTGACACAGTTGCGTTGGCGCAAGAGTTTGGTACGCCGTTATATGTAATGTCGCAAACAAAAATTGAAAATAAATTAAATGAATTACAGACAAATTTTGTCGATAAATATGAAAAAGTAAGAGTGGCTTATGCCAGCAAAGCTTTTTCAACTTTGGCGATGCTAAAAATTATTGAAAAACAAGGCTTCTCATTGGAGGTTCTTTCTGATGGAGAATTGTATACTGCTATTAAAGCCGATTTCCCCCCAGAATTGATTGAGATGAATGGCAATAATAAAAGTCTGGCTGAAATTGAAATGGCGATTGATTATGGTGTCGGTCGAATTATTGTGGACAGCTTACAGGAAGTAGCGATTATTCGCTCAATTGCGGCAAAGAAAAATAAAGTCATTAATATTTTATTTAGAATCACGCCAGAAGTTTCCGTAGCTACTCATTCGTTTATTTCGACAGGACAAAAGGATTCAAAATTTGGTATTCCGATTGATCCAGCGATCTTATTCCCACAAGTGGAGCAAGCGATTCAAGCACCAGAAGTGAATTTCTTAGGCTTTCATTTTCATGTTGGCAGCCAATTGTTTGAAAATAATGCTCACTTAGCAGCTGTGACAATTGCTTTAGACTTAGTGCGGTTGGTGAAAGAAAAATTTGATTATATCATTGAAGAATTAAACTTTGGTGGTGGCTTTGGTGTTACTTATATGGATAGTGATCAGCCGCAACCCTTTAATTACTTTACCGATCCTATGATGGAAAGATTATTGGACTTTTGCCAAAAAGAGCATTATCCGCAACCGGCAGTTGTGATTGAGCCTGGTAGAAGTATTGTCGCTGAAGCTGGGATTACCCTTCATACGATTGGGGCAATTAAAGAATTGCCTGGTATTCGTAAGTACGCGTCAATTGATGGCGGAATGACTGATAATATTCGTCCAGGACTTTATCAAGCGGAATACACAGGAGTTTTAGCAAATAAAGCAGATGAACCAGCTATCGAGACGGTAACAATTTCTGGTAAAGCTTGTGAGAGTACCGACATTTTAATTAAAGATATTGAATTGCCAAAAATTGAAGCTGGGGATATTTTTGCGACTTTTTCGACTGGTGCATATGGCTATTCAATGGCTAGTAATTACAATAAATTAGCGATTCCAGCGGTGGTTTTAGTAAAAAATGGCAAAGCAGATTTAATTGTGCGTCGACAAAATTTTGATCAAATGTTGGCAAATGAAATCATTCCAGCATCATTAAAGTGAGGGAAAAAACATGAAATTGGCTTTTAGTAAAATGCAGGGAGCGGGAAATGATTTTATTCTCGTTGATAATATGGCGCTGACTTTTAATACTGAACAATTAATGAAATTAGCAAGACGAATTTGTACGCGCCGTTTATCCATCGGTGCCGATACGATGATTGTCTTAGAACCAGCAAAAAAAGGCGGCGATTTTTTTGCTCGTTATTTTAATGCGGATGGTTCAGAAGCTGAAATGTGTGGGAACGGCGCTCGTTGTGTTGCTCGTTACGCGATTGAACATCAGTTAGCTGGTGAAAAAATGGTGATGGAAACCATCGCAGGTGATGTGCCGGCAGAAAAAATTAATCAAAGAATTTTCCGTGTTCAATTAAATTCACCTAGTGTCTTCACAAAAGATTTAGCACTAGAAATTGATGGAGATGCTGTTTTAGTCGATTATGTCGAGTTAGGCAATCCTGGAATTCCTCATTTAGTCGTGCGCCAACCAGATTTAGCAATGATGGAAACTGAAAATTTAATGGATATAGCCAAAAAATTACGTCATCATCCACAACTGGAAAAAGGCGCTAACGTGAATTTTTACGATGTTTTACCAGATCAATCGTTAGTTGAAAGAACCTATGAACGAGGTGTCGAAGATTTTACTTTAGCTTGCGGCACGGGTACTGGTTCGACAGCTTATGCCGTTGTTCAGCGTGATTTAGTTAACGAAAACCTAGTAAAAGTTGAAGTTTTAGGTGGAGAATTACAGGTGGAAGTACAAGATGACCAATTATTTTTAATTGGTGATACGAATTTAGTCGCTGAAGGATTCGTGTTGGATGATGATTTAGAACTTTAATAAGTTGAATATCTAGTGCACAGGAAAGATAATTTTTCTGTGCACTTTTTTATACAATAAGAACATAAATGGTCAAAAACCTATATTCTGGCTATCTACTGATATATTGACTGAAACTCTCTTATAGCGTACTCTTTAATTAAGTGAAAAAAGTACTAAATATCAATTTTTTGGAGGAATTATGATGAAAAATGCGACAATTGTTTATGCAAGCTTAACAGGCAATACTGAAGAAATTGCGGAATTTTTAGTTGACGAGTTTAAAAGCCATGATGTTGAAGTTGAATTAATCGAGGCTGATGATGCAGATGAAGATAGTTTTGCGGATGCGGATATTTGTGTAGTGGCAACATTTACTTATACAGATGGCGATGTTCCAGATGACTTAGAAGATTTCTTTGAAGAACTACCTGATCAAGATTTAGCTGGAAAAGTATTTGGTGTTGTGGGTTCTGGCGATGATGACATGCACCATGCAACATTTTGTAACGCAGCTATTGAATTTGATAAGACTTTCGAAAAAACTGGGGCAGTCCGCGGAAGTGAATTAGTTAAAATTGATAACGCTTACGATGATGACGATGTTCCGGCATTAAAAGCATTTGTTAAAAATGTAGTGGAATTTGAAGCGTAAAATCCAGACGAGCGTTTAAAACGGGTGTGTTAGAAAAAAACTCTTAAAGTTCTGATATCAACTAATAAAAATTGATTTACAGACATTAGTTTGAAGTTCACCTCAATGCATAACCATTTTAACAATCCTATTTTTAGGATTGTTTTTTTATTTGCTTTTTTTCAATAAAAGCCTATACTTCCATCAAAAAACCCGTTATACTTCTTAGCAATATAAAAAAGTAGGTGTGGAAATGGAATTTTCAGAAATTCAGGCTTTTCCTAAGGCGGAGTTACATTGCCATTTGGATGGTTCGATTCGACCGGCGACGTTGATGGAGATTGCTAAGGTACAAAATATGGCGATTCCTCAAGATTTGGCGGTAGTAAAAGAAGCGATGACAGCGCCAGCAGATGCACAGGATTTAGTCGATTATTTGGCGCCATTTGATTTTGTGGCACCTTATTTACAAACGGAAATTGCTTTAGAAATGGCTGCCTTTGATGTGATGGAACAGGCTTTTGAAGATGGGATTGTTTATATCGAGATTCGTTTTGCACCTTCTTTGTCTCAAGAAAAAGGATTGACAGTTAGTCAAACGATTTTAGCAGTAGCTCGTGGAATTGCAAAAGCTGAAGAAAAATATCCGATTGATGGCAATATTTTAGTGATTGGGATGCGGCAGGAAAAACAAGAGGAAATCAAAAAAGTTTTTCAAGAAACGCAACAATTAGAAAATCCAAAAGTAGTCGGCTTAGATTTGGCAGGTCCAGAGCTAGATGATTCGGTGACGGATTTGTCGGAAACCTATCGCTTAGTGATTGATGAAACTTCCCTTTCTTTGACTTTACATGCAGGTGAGTGCGGTTGTATCGCAAATGTGGTAGATTCGGTAGCTCATGGCGCCCAAAGAGTCGGACATGGCATCGCGATTGCTACTGATGAAGCGGTGCAAGAAAAGCTGATTGCGGCTAATGTTTGTATTGAAGGCTGTCCTACAAGTAATTTACAAACTAAGGCGATTGAAAAAATTAGTGATTATCCTATCAGAAATTGGCTAGCTAAGGGTGTTCAATTTTGTTTAAATACTGATAATAAAACAGTTTCTGATACGACTTTATCAAAAGAATACGATTTAGTTATGAAAACTTTTGATTTAGACTTTATCGACTTTTATCAGATGAATCAAGTCGCCATTAATGCAGCTTTCGCCAGTTCAGTTATTCGGTCAAAAGTCCAAACTAAAATGCAAGCTGCCAGTCAAAAATATTTATGATAAAATAGAAGAAAAGAAATGAGGCATGTCTGATGAGGGTCACAGGTAACTAAAGCAATCCCAAAAGAATATAAGCTTATTTGGGTTGTTTTCAGCTATTTGTCGCAAATTCAAAGGATTCATTAAAGGAGACTATTTATATGAAGACAATTATTAGACATGAAAAACCAGAAGATTATCGCCGCGTTGAAGAAATTACACGAGAGGCTTTTTGGAATCTTTATCAACCGGGTGCTGAAGAACATTTCTTGGCTCACAGTATTCGTAAGCATCCTGATTATTTACCCGAACTATCTTTTGTGATTGAGAAAGATGGTGAAATCATAGGTAGTATCATTTATACCCGCGCCAAAGTGATTGCTAGAAACGGAGAAGAACATGTGGTTGTTAGTTTTGGTCCTGTTAGTATTTTACCGAAATATCATCGCCAAGGTTTTGGTAGACAAATGATTAGCCATTCGATTGCTGAAGCAAAACGTTTAGGCTATAAGGCAATTGTTATCGCTGGTTTTCCATACCATTATCAGCCTTATGGTTTTGTAGGAAGCAAAAAGTATCATATTTCCATGCCAGACGGCAAGTTTTATACTGGTGTGATGGCGTTACCGTTATATGAAGGAGCTTTAGACAATATTCAGGGAGAAATGCATTTTTCTGCAGCGATGTATCCTGATTTATCGGCTTTACCGGCATATGATGCAACTTTTCCAGAAAAAGAAAAACAAGTCTTACCTTGCCAAGCAGCATTTGAAAAAGCTGCTAGTGAACTGGATTTAACCGAATATTAATTGATAAAAACAACAGTTTAACAGCTGTTGTTTTTTTGTGTGACGAAATTGTAAGTTAAAGAATAGAAACTTCGATGTTACAAAAAATAAAATGATTATAAACTGACATTAATCAGAAAATACGGAGGAATTTAAAATGAAAAAATTATTAATTGGTTTAGTCTTGGTCGTTGTTCTTATATTTGGTGGACTGAAAATTGCTGAAACAGTTGTGATGGGTGGTACTGATTATTATGTCCAAATCACTGATGATGGCACAAAAACTTTAGAACAAGATGATTCTGGCAACGCGATTACTAAATACAGTTATCAATTAATTGGTTATGATAAAGAAGGTCAAGAAAAAGTATTGGATTTTTCAGCTTTTAAGGATCGGCCTTTAAAACGTGATGCTTATTTAAAATTAACCTGGAATCAGAAAAAAGGGGTGACTTCTTATGAAGAAGTCCAAAAAAACGATTTACCCCAAAAGGCTGAAACAAAATTAAGCAAATAGGAGAATTGAAAATGGAAAAAATTGTAACTGTTGAAGAAATAAAAAAAACATACGGTACTGGTAAAAAAACTGAAGCGTTAAAGGGTATTTCCTTTGAAATTGAAAAAGGTGATTTTGTTGGTATTATGGGTGCCTCGGGTTCTGGGAAATCGACGTTATTAAATATTTTAGCAACTTTAGATAAACCAACCAGTGGACAAGTGACCATTAACCAACAACCAACGCAAAATTTAAAAGGCAATCAATTGGCTGATTTTCGTAGCAAAGAAATTGGCTTTATTTTCCAAGATTTTAATCTATTAGAAAATTTAACTGCAGCTGAAAATATTTCGGTACCGTTATCCTTACAAAATGTAAAAGCGAAAGAAATTAAAGTTCGGGTTAAAAAAATTGCACAACGTTTAGGTATTTCAGAAATTTTAAACAGTTATCCAGCTGAAATTTCCGGCGGACAAAAACAACGAGTCGCTGCTGCAAGAGCTTTAATTACCCAACCAACGATTTTATTAGGAGATGAGCCAACAGGTGCGCTAGATTCTAAAAGTGCCAGAGCTTTATTGGATACCATGACGGATTTGAACCAAGAAGATCAAGTCTCTATTTTGTTGGTGACTCATGATCCATTTTCAGCAAGCTTTACTGATCGAATTTTGTTTATTAAAGATGGGGTCATCTATCAAGAATTAAATCGTGGAACAGCCAGTCGGGAACATTTTTATCGTGAAATCTTAGCGGTAGTGGCTGATTTAGAACAGTAGGGAGTGGGAAAATGTTATTAAAACTGTCACTTAGCGGAATGAAAAATCGCTTGCGGGATTATTTAGTCCTGTTCTCAGGATTGGTGGTTGCCGCTGGAATCTTTTATATGTTTGAAACATTGGCCTCTAATGAAGCTTTTTTAAAAAGTAACTCAACTATCTCAGCAGTGGTATTTATCTTTCATTTAGGGTCAATTTTATTAGGAATTATCACATTGGTTTATATTTTATATGCCAATTCCTTTTTAATGACGATGCGACAAAGAGACTACGGACTGTTTATGATGTTAGGAGCCAAAAGTCGAAAAATCGCACAATTGATCTTTTTAGAAACCTTTTTTGTCGGTATTGCGGCAACAATTGTTGGTGTATTGTTAGGCATTGGGCTAGCAGCTGGGGTGAATCAGTTACTCGTTCACCAATTGAATTTAACTGTTAGCCATTTTTCACCCGTTCATTTTTCGGCTTTTTTAACTACGCTTATTTTCTTTGTAGTAATCTTTTTTGTGGCAGCAATATTAAACGCTACAAAAATTGTAAAACTGCCAATTTTAAATCTATTGAAGGATGCCGATACACCGGTTCAAGTGAAACGATCAAAATTATTGTTATTTGTTGAAACATTGGCTGGTATTGCTTTACTTGGCATTGGTTATTTCATGATGTTTAAAGTGATGAATTTCGGTATCTTTGCTTTAGTTATCGCATTGGTCACAATTGTTTTAGGAACTTACTTTGTGTTTGATGGGGTAATTATATTTATTATATCGTTGTTGAAACGGTCAGCTAATTTGGCTTTAAATAAATTAAATAATTTTACTTTGGCACAATTAACATTTCGACTAAAAGACTATACCAAAATGCTATCAATGGTAGCGATGATTTTTGCTTTGGCTCTAGGCGCTGTCACAGTCGGCTTAGGTTTTCACAAAGAAATTACGAAAATGACCGAAGCAACCAATACTTATGATTTAGTTTTAAATAACAGTCAAAAAGTGGCGCAGGGGCAAGTCAGAAAATTACAGCCAATATCAAACACCAGCTACCAAATGAAAGAAACGGCTGACACAGTCTATTTCATTCAATCTGAATTTAATCAAACCCCTTTAAAAGTAGTTGAAATGAAAGAAGCTGGAGATTTTACAAAATCTGAATACTCTGGCGATCGTCTGGCAACAGATGTGACTGCTAGTGATCAATTAAGAAACTTAGAATTACCTAGCCAACGCTCGAAGAATCAAGTTTTTCTATCAGAAAGTGATTTTGCGGCATTACCAGAAAATACCAGTAGTTTACAGTTAATTCAAGTGAAAGATTTCTCAACATCCTTAGAAAAAATTGCTGATTTGGTGGCATTAAATCAAAAAAATAATCCTGAATTATCCGGTGATAACAATTTAAGTTTGTCACAAAAGTATGATGCCTATACTGTCTATAATAGCTTATTCTCCGGTTTTGAATTTATGGGCTTCTTTTTAGGGTTGGCCTTTCTAACCATGTTGGCAAGTTGCTTGATGTTTAAAATCTTATCAGGTGCAGCTAGTGATGCGATTCGTTATCAAATGTTAAACAAAATCGGTGCTCGCCGAAATTTATTACAAAGTGCTTTAAAAAAAGAAATCGGTACCCTTTTCTTAGTCCCAGGGATCTTAGGGATTTTCCATGTTTTGTTTGGTCTGCAAATGTTTAAATCCTTGTTGCAACAACCTTATCAAGGAATATGGTTGCCTTTCTTAATTTTCACTGTGCTTTATATACTGTACTATTTCTTAACAGTTTGGTTATATAGTGGGATTGTGTTACCGAAAGAAAAAAATTCCTAAAAATAATTAATAATAATTTCGTCTGCAATGAACTGTATTCAGTATTGTTTTGGGAATCGCGTTAATGGGACTTGCTAGTATCCTAATATTTATCAAAAAACGTAAAATGAATAACTAAGAAAAAGCCATGAAATGATTTTATTCATCTCACGGCTTTTATAGCCACCCATTCTCCTTAGCTTTCTCTGCCGCATCAATCCGATTTTTAGCTGCTAATTTACTGATGATTTCTGAAATATAATTACGAATCGTGCCGTCAGACAGGTAAAGTTTGGCGGCAATTTCTTTGGAGGTAGCGCCTTTGGCAATCAAATTCAAAATTTCTTGCTCTTTTTGGCTCAATGGATTTTTTTGATTGTTCATATAACCAGTAATTAACGAAGGTTCATAAAAAGTTTTTCCTTCCATCGCGGCTCGAATATGGTTAATCAATTCTTCGCTAGGGGTATCCTTTAACAAATAAGCGGAGACTTTCGCAGCAACAGCTCGTTCAAAATAACCGTCGCGAGCAAAGGTAGTTAAAATAATTACTTTGGTGGGGCTTGCTGTTAATTCTTCAGCTATATCCAAACCAGTTTTTTCCGGCATTTCAATGTCAGTCAATAAAATATCTGGTTTAAATTCTGACAGTAATTTCATGGCTTCAGCGCCATCTTTCGCTGTTCCAACAACTTCTAAATCGTCTTCTAAATTTAAAATCATGGCTAAAGCAGAAGAGAGCACGCCTTGGTCTTCAGCGATTAAGACTTTAATCATTTTCAACCTCCTTTAAGGGAATATTAAAACGTAATAGGGTTCCTTTATCTTCTTGAATCACAAAAGAACCGTTGATTTTTTCGATGCGTTCTTTCATGCCCGTTAGTCCGTTGCCTGTAATAATATCTTTCGTACCGATTCCGTTATCTTTGATACTGACTTGAAGATAATTTTGGGCTTTTTGAAAAGCAATCGTGCAATAGGATGCTTTACTGTGGCGCACAATATTTGTGACGGCTTCACGTAAAATACCGCTAAATTCAGTTTGCTGTGGCGGTACTAATTCAGCTGCTAATTCTTCATTTTCAGTGGTTAAAATAATTTTTGCCGCTGTTAAGGCTTGGTTGACGTCAATTAATTCTTCAGCCACGGTTCGTTGTCGCATATCTGAAACAATTTCCCGTACTGTTTTTAAAGTTGAACGGGAGATCGTTTCAATTTCTTTTAGTTCGTTTTCTACTAATGCCGGTTTTTTATATAAGATTTTTTGAGCCAAATCCAGTTTAATTGTCATGACGGATAAAGATTGGCCTAAAGAATCATGTAATTCGCGAGCGATACGGTTTCGTTCTTCTCCTTTAATGACGCCTTCCATTCGTTTATTGGCTTGATAATATTGTTTTCGTTGTTCTTGCTGATGATAAAATTCTTGACCAGCTAGCGGTGCGACTAGAGTAAATAAGCTAAAACCAATCGTCATTACCAATTGATCGCCACCACCTAAAACAGGGTAGCGAACCGGGCCAAAAATTAAACCAATCGTCATCAAAATAATTTGTAAAATAAATAATTGCCAAAACGTTCGGTTGCGGATTTTTGAAAAACCTAATTTCCAAGCGGGAAACATGAAAAGCTGGATAAAACCTAATGTCAGAACATAAAATAAGGCAATCAGATATTGCAGAACAATCCAATAAATGAAATATTTTCCATCAAATAAAGTATTACGATAAAACCATGCAAACAGTAAAAGCGACAAGCCAGCTATTTGTTTTAAAAAAGTATCATAGGGATACAATGACATCATGGGAATCAAGAGAAACAGCAGCCATATTAATGAGGAAATTGTCTCTCCAGCTGGAAATAAGCGAAATTTATTCATAGGAAATCCTTTCCAAACGGTTACTATAATTAAATCGGAAAATCCGCTTTTTAGCAATAAGAATTAAATTTTTTTGCGATTAAAGATTAATTTTGCAATGAAAATAAATAATAAGATATAAAGAATATTACCGATAACTAATTGATGAGTCGATAATAAGGTCATTTTTGAAAGTGAGCTATTGGCTAATTGATTGGCTAAATTCAACATATTAAAAGGATTCCAACGTAACCAAGGAGCTTTATCTAAAGCTATAAATTGTAAGCCCGCCAACATAGAAGACATGAAATATGAACCGATTCCTAACATGCTTGCTAAAGATTCGTTTTTCACGATTAAAGAAATCATCAAAGATAAGCTAGCAAATAGCCACATACCAATAAAACTTGCCAATATATTCGTCAATAATGTCTCAAAAATTACTGCGTCATTAAAAGCAATTTTGGGAAATAAAATTAAACTGGCAGCAATGGTTGTCACTAGTGCAATCAGATTCAGATAAATTGAATAGCCTATCAAAGTGAAGATTTTTCCTAAGAAAATATCTTTTCGTTGAGGATTTTTTTGTAGTAAGTTTTTGATAGTACCATAACGAAATTCCATCGAAAAAATTTGACTGGCCAGATAGACCATGTAAAAGACAATTAGCCAACCGCTGTTAAATAAAACCGGGAGAACTTTTTCGGCAGACATCATGTTGGTAAATTTAGTAACTAAGGCATTGAGAATAATAAAACTTGCTAGGACACTACTTTGTTTCAGAATTAATTGTTGTTTCGTCATTTTATATATTTCTTGTTGGATTGTATTTTTCATTTTTATTCGCTCCTTTAAGCTAATTTGGCCAATAAGCCATCTTCAAAGTCCTCTAATAATTCAGGATGTACAACATTTTCAACTAAATGACCGGCTTTCATTAATAGAACCCGATTGACGATTTGTTTTAACTCACTTAGAATGTGGCTGGAAATTAAAAAGCTAGTGCCCGTCTCGCTGTAAGTTAAAATCGCTTTTTTCAGAAGTTTAACAGAATAAGGATCTAAGCCGTTCATCGGCTCATCTAAAATGATTAAGTCCGGATTATTTAATAATCCAATGGCAATTCCTAAGCGTTGTTTCATCCCTAAGGAGTATTCTTTGGTCTTTTGATTTATAAAATCGGTTAAGTCCAATAAATGAATCAAACGATCAATTTCGACCTGAGTGGTTTGCTTTTCCGCCAACATTTTTAGGTGTTCCATTCCAGTCATGAAAGGGTAAAGACCTGGTTGTTCAATCAGTGAAGCCATTTTTATTTGTTGGTGCGCTATTTCCCCAGCGCTTATTGGAATAAAACCTAAAATAGTTTTCATTAAAGTGGTTTTACCGGCGCCATTTGGACCTACCAAACCGACCACTTCGCCACGATTAATTTGACAGTCAATCTTTTCAAGGGCGTTTTTTCTTTTGAAGCGAACTGTGACTTGTTTTATTTTTATGATTGTATTCATTCTCATTTCCCCCATCTCTTGTTGATAAGGTAAGTGTATAAGTGTACTGGAATATTAGAAGCGGTTTAAGAAGCATCCGTCATGACATTCTATGACATTTGTCACAAAAAAAAGACTTGATAAATCTGACGAAAAATCGTCAATTTTATCAAGCCCCTCTATTATACTGTGCCCATTTGGTTTAATGGCCAAATCACAAATTTTGCATTAGAGTCAATTTTATCTCTTTCTATCGAGCCAATAAACCGACTGTCTTTTGAAACTCGGCGATTGTCACCTAAAACAAAATAGCTACCTTCTGGAACTTTAACGGAAAAGTCTTCTGACATATTGGCATCCATTGTTAAAGGTAAATCATCAGTTAATTCACTTTTATATTGATCTAAATAATCTTCACTATAAGCCTTGTCATTAATATAAAGTTGGTCATTTTTATAGCTGACGGTTTCGCCAGGTAAACCAATGACACGTTTGATATAGTCTGTGCCAGGATTATCAGGAGCGTCAAAAGTCACGATGTCAAAACGATGAATTTCGCCCAATTTTAAACCAATAATTTTTTCTCGATCTTGTAAAGTTGGATCCATCGATGCACCATTTACAGTAATCGATGAAAAGACGAACATCCGCAAGCCAACCATGAGTGCAATCAAGCAGATGAAATAGACTAAATCTTTCCAAGTAAACCACGATTCTTTTTTCAAACTTGCAGCCTCCTTTTTTTATTTATCATAAAGAAAAAGTCTAGATTAAGCAATCTATTCTGAAAGTTCTTTTAAAAACATTAAAATAATGGTGATTTTTTTTCATCAGGTGTAAAGTATAATAAATCAATTAGTCAGAAGGTTCCCTATGAAAAAATCAGGATTTCGCTATATAGTTATTTTAGTTACTCTAATCATCTCAGTCAGCGGCTTTTATTTTTCTCAAAAAAAGACACCTGTTCAAAAAAAGGTCGCTGTTTCAAGCACTGAACAGATCACTCAATATTTGAAGGAAAAAGATTTTAATGGAGTTGCTTTAGTGGTAAAAGATAAAAAAATACAGTTATCAGCTGGTTTTGGTTACGCTGATTATCAGCAAAAAATTAAAAACACGGCTGAAACAAGCTTTCCCATCGCTTCAATTCAAAAAACTATAACAGGTAGCTTAATTGCTGAAGCCGTTGCGGAGGGTAAAATAAGTTATGATCAACCGATTATCGATTTTTATCCAGAATTAGCCAACAGTAGTCAAATTACCATTCGACAATTGTTAAATCAAACTTCGGGTATTCAAATGGAAGAAACTGATCCAGGGGAATTTTTAGAGACGCAAGATAGTCAGTTGAACTATGTTTTATCTGAATTAACAGTTGCTGACCAAATTGACTTTGAGTATACCAATGCTAATTATTCTTTACTAGCAGGTATTTTATCACAAGTCTATCAGCTTGATTATGCCGAGTTGTTTAGCGAAAAAATCAGTACACCGTTGCAATTAGATCATACTTATTTTTCTCAAGATTTGTCAGCGGACACCTCTTACGCTAAAGGGTACCCCTCAGAAGCTTCCCTTAAAAACTCTGAATTGGCAGAAGAGTCATTGCCTGATGCTGCCAATTTATTTTCAAGTTTGCTAGGTGCTGGTAATCTTTTAATGTCGGCTGAAAATTTGTGGCAAGTGGAATCAACTTTTCCAAATAGTAGTGAATTACAAAGTTTATTGGTTTCAGATAGTAATTATGCTGGTGGTTATTGGTTAGATAATCAACAGTTGATTGGCTTAGGTTCAATTGGGGCATACGCATCGGTTCTTTTAATGGATCAAAATCGTGATAGTGGAGTCATTTTATTATGCAATCAAGCCAATCAAAATGATCTAGGAGAAATTGCAAATAAATTATGGACAATCAGTCAAGAATAGGAGAATCTAAATGGCGTTCATTGGTATTCTAGTAATCATTTTAATCACAACAACATTGGCTGCCCATTTTTCCAAAAGAATCGGCTTACCGGCAGTTATCGGCCAATTGATTGTAGGCGTGCTGTTAGGTCAAGGGGGCTTAAATTGGGTGCATCCCAATTTATTGGTGACTGAGTTTTCTGAAATCGGTGTGATCTTGCTAATGTTTATTGCGGGTTTAGAAAGTGATCTGTCATTGTTAAGAAAATATTTTCGACCAGCAATTTTAGTAGCCAGCTTTGGGATAGTATTACCCTTGATTTTAGCTTTTGCCGGCGGGAAATTGTTACAAATAGCCAGCAATCAAGCACTGTTTTTCGGAATTATTTTGGCAGCCACTTCGGTAAGTATTTCCGTAGAGGTTTTAAAAGAATTACGGGCGCTGGATAGTAAAGAAGGAGCCACCATTTTAGGTGCAGCCGTTTTAGATGATATTTTGACTGTCTTATTAGTAAGCTTAAGTGTGGCGTTTATTGCTGAAAAAAATCAAGCTTCCTTGAGTGAAAACTTCTTTGTTTTGGCAAAAGAAATCGGCTTTTTTGTATTTATTTTCTTTTTAGTGAAGTGGATCGCACCGTTTTTAATGAAGTTAGCTCAAAGATTATTCACCACATCAGCTGTGATTATTGTTTCACTAATCATCTGTTTAGGAATGGCATATTTTGCTGATTTCGTCGGTTTGAGTTCAGTCGTCGGGGCTTTTTTTGCCGGAATTGCGGTAGGTCAAACAGAAGTGAAAGAGTTAGTGAATCAAAATATGGAGGCTTTAGGCTATTCAATATTTATTCCGGTCTTTTTTGTCAGTATCGGTTTAGAAGTAAATTTCCAATCGATGGCAACGCAACTAGGTTTTATTTTACTAATGGTAGTCGTTGCGGTAGCATCAAAATTATTAGGTGGTTTTTTTGGCGCCAAAATATCTGGTTTTGAAAATAATAGTGCTTGGATGATTGGTTCAGGTATGGTTTCTCGTGGAGAGATGGCATTAATTATTTTGCAATTAGGTAGCGCCAATCTTTTAGTAGCAGACAAATATTATTCTTCATTAGTAATGATTATTTTATTTAGTACGTTGCTGTCACCATTAATTTTAAAATATTTCACTCAAAAAGTTTATCCGAAAATTTAACAAATTTCCGTCAAAAAATGGCGGGAATTTTTTTAAGCAAAAATAGTGACAAAATGTCACCGAACAAGTATACTCATTTCATCAAGTAACAAAGTGTTACCGAAAATGGAGGAGAAAAATGAATACAACTTTAATTTTAGCCATCATCACCATTACTTTAGCATTAATTTTTTATACGATTGGTGTTTTTTCAGAAAGAAGAAGTGGCGAACTAAATTGGAAGCATGTCGGATTATTTGCATTAGGTTTAATTTTTGATACGACTGGTACGACAATTATGTCTGGGCTAGTAACTGCTGGTAACGCCGCCAATCCTTTACATCAGATTACTGGTATGTTGGCGATTTTATTAATGGCTTTTCATTTGATTTGGGCAATAATTGTCTTACTTCGCAAAAATGAAAAAGCCAAAGCAACCTTTCATAAATTTAGTTTAGTCGTCTGGTTATTCTGGTTGATTCCTTATGTGATCGGGATGTTAATCGGAATGGGCATTTAGAAAGAAGGAAGAACAATGCAAGCAAAACCAAAAACATTTGCCTTAGTTATTTTTATTTTAGGCGTTTTTATGTCGGCGTTAGATAATGGGATTATTTCCAGCGCATTAACGACGATTGAGTATAGTTTTAATATTAGTGCTGTTCAAGGCACTTGGGGAATCACCTTGTATACGTTAGGAATGGCAATTGCAACACCGATTGTCGGCAAATTAGCAGATAAATTTGGTCGCAAGAAATTATTTTTGATTGAAATTTCAATTTTTGCACTAGGCTCACTATTAGTCGCTTTCAGTCCTAGCTTTACTTTCTTTTTGGCAGCGCGCTTGCTTCAATCTTTTGGTGGCGGGGGGATTTTTATTATTGCTTCTAGTCATATTTTATCGACTTATTCAAAAGAAAAACAAGGTGCTTTATTAGGAGCATTAGGTGCGATTAACGGAATTGCTTCAGTCGTTGGTCCCAATTTAGGTAGTTTAGTTTTGAATGTGACAGGACATTGGAGTTGGTTGTTTTTAATTAATTTGCCGATCGCAGTATTTGTCATCATTGCTGGTTTAATTGCAATCCCAGAAACCAAACAAAGTCACACGCAACAATTGGATATTCGTGGTTTAACTTTATTAACCTTTGGAATCTTGAGTTTTATGTTGGCGATCACTAATTTACAAAGTGGTGCATTATTGGCTAGCCTATTGACAGTAAAAGTTTTAGGTTTGTTTGCTTTAGGAATTGTTTTCTTTGGCGCATTTGTCTGGGCTGAAAAAAATATCAAAGTTAAAACCGATCCATTTTTACCTTATAGCTTATTAAAGAGTCAAGGATTTTTATTGACGTTATTGATGGGATTATTATCTGGTACTTTGATTGCTATTTTTGTCTTTATTCCGAGCTTTGTGGAACAAACCTTTGGGATTTCAGCTAACAATAGCGGTATTTTCATGAGCGGAATTGGTTTGGGTTCGATTGTTGGTGCTGGTCTTGGTGGGATGTTGGTATCGAAACTAGGGGCAACCAGAACAATTACGTTATCTGGAATCATTTCCACAATTGGATTTGGTTTAATTGCCTTTTTTGGGACAAGTACAATTTTATTTATTGCCGCTTCAAGTGTTGCCGGTTTAGGTTTTGGGATGTTGATGGGGGCGCCATTTTCTGTTTTAATCAACCAAATTGCTGGAGCAAAAGACAGTGGCGTCGCCTTAGGAACCTTATCTGTCAGCCGTCAAATTGGTTTAACGATTGCGCCAACCTTATATGCGACGATTGTTCAAAATGGCTTTAGTGAGTTCGCTAAAAGTGTTGGCGGAAGTCATTTATCAGTGGAAGCTCTCTATTTAAAACTACAAAAATTAGGTGATACTGTTCAAATTAATTTATTTCATCAAACGGCACAATCTGCTTATCAAGGATTGTTTTTATTAGCAGTAGCAGCTTCGTTGATTATTCTGGCAGGCGGTATTTATTTAAATCGTAAAAAAATCTAATGTTTAAAGTCTTTTTTTGCCACAGTTTAAACCATTCGGTATACTGAAAAAAAGAACTGAGGGATGCAGATGGATTTTGCAAAATTTGACTTTGATTACTATGAGCGCAGCATCAAAGGCATGTACCAAAATTATTTTTCAAAACGAATAGGTTTAGCCAGTGGTACATTGATCTTGATTGTGCTCTATTCATTGGTTTTTCGCGAAAGCCTATGGCTAAACGGTCTACTGGTGCTTATTTTAGCAGGGATTATTTTTTACCTTAGCAGCCAACGGCAAAAATTTCCTGAGATTTATCAGCAGTTTCTAGCTGAAAATCTACCAGAAGCAAAAATCGAACGCATTCAAGAAAGCGAATATAGCTTTGATGTGATGCGAGGAAATGAAGTCGCTCTGCGGATTAATAAAAAAGGCATGCGGAATTTTCCCGCGCAAAACAAACAGTATACTTTGATGGTAGGCTTTGAGAAAACTTTTTTCGCCAAACAACCTTTAGAAATTTTGTATTATGATGTCTTGGATTTAACGTATGAAGAAAGCTATCGCTTGAAACGTAATGGTTATAGTAATGTGCCACGTTTTTTACGGCGCTTTTCTTGGGGAAATATCAAGTCTAGTATTGGTAACGGCTTTAGTTTTATTCTAGGGAATTTATTTTTACTGTTTATTTTATTTCGGTTGTTACGATATTTGCTGGTGATTTTTAGACAGTTTATGTAAATATTTTCATATTAATAAAATCGAAAGAGTAGTTAGCTAAACGAACTTAGCTAACTACTCTTTTTTTGGTTAGAAATTATTTGGCTTTCAGAGAGATAAATAAAGGGGGCTCTCCTGGTCTTAAATTTAATAAAAGTCAGAAGCTATGTACAGTCTAATATTAGTAAAGGAAGTAACCATTTAGTTACTTCCTTTTTTGGTATCCATTCGAATGACATAAGAATCTAGGAGAATGCGGGCAATAACTGATAGTGGTAGTCGGGAACGGACTTCATATTCTGGAAAGAAAGAAACTTCAGATTTATAGCCGATAAGCGCTAGTTCACAGAGGTCAGTTAAAGGTGATTCAGTGTTGGTAGTTATTAAAATAGTACCGATTTCTTTTTTGTAGCAATTTTCAGCGGCATTTACTAACTCCTCAGTCTCGCCATTTAATGAGACGAAGATAGCAATATCGCTTTTCTTTAAATATTGACTCATGATTTTGATGATATTTGGATCAGTGTGCAGCTCACAGTATTTATTTGCCAATTGAAATTTTATCTTCATTTCTTCACCGATTAATTCGGAAAAGCCTCTAGCAAAGATTAGCACGCGTTCAGAACTTTTAATTTTTTGGATAGCATCTTCAATCACACCAGTGTTCAGCATGTTTAATGTTCGGATGACTTCTTGCTCATTTTTGATAATAGATTTCTTGATTTCGCTGTCAATCTTTTCGACCTTTGAAAAATTAATGGATGTATTTTGCTCATCTTTTAAATGATGCTTGAAGGCAGTAAATCCTTCATAACCTTTTTTCTTCATGGTTCGAACAATGGTTGATGTGGAAACATTGGCTAGTTCGCTCAGTTTAATAATGGATAAGTTTGGGATGTCATTAATATTTGCGCTGATATACTTCCACAAATAAGCCTCTGTTTCACTAAGTTTTGAGTCCATAGGCACACTCCTTACAGTTCTTTATCTATTTTAGATATCTGACTTGAAAAAAGCAAACGCATTTTTTTGAAGTTGGCAAGATTTCCAGCTTTTTAACAATATTTAGAAAACATTTTCAGTCTGAGGTAGGTCATACTTAGTTCATTGATAGGAGGGAGTAGCTTGTCGAATATCTATACCTGTACTTTAAATTTAGCAATTGATTTATTTATAGAAACCGACACGTTGATACCAGCTGTCGTCAATCGAACCAAGGATGATGATATTCAAGCGAATGGTAAAGGGGTCAATGTTTCTCTAGTTTTAAAAATGTTGGGAATCAATAGTACCGCCATGGGGTTTAAAGCTGGTTTCACGGGCCAATATATTGATGACTTTTTAAAGGGAAAATCAATTGCAACAGACTTTATTGATGTTCCTGGATTGACCCGCATCAATGTGTTTACCCAGGTTAATCAAACAAAAGAAGAATACAAATTGGTTAATAAGGGACCAGAAATTCCAGCAGAAAGTACGATTGAATTTTTAACTCAAATTGAGCAATTAAAAGCGGGAGATTATCTCAGCGTTTCTGGTAGTTTGCCAAGAGGTGTTTCGCCAACAATTCTGATTGAAATTGCCAAACGTTGTTACCAACAAAAAGTATTTTTGATTATTGACAGCAGTTATTTGGAAGTGTTGGATTGTTTGACTTATCAACCTTATTTGTTAAAGCCTAACGAAGAAGAACTGGCTGCTTGGTTTGGTGTCACGATCAACACAAAAACAGAATATCTTTACTATGGTCGAAAATTAATTGAACTAGGTGCACAAAATGTGCTGCTTTCACTAGGTGGTGAGGGAGCGTACTTTTTTAGTCAGAATCAGATTTTATACGGCAATTCTCCAAAAGGAAAAGTCGTTAATACGGCTTGTGCTGGGGATACCTTACTAGGAACCTTTTTTGCAGGTTTATTAAAAAAAGACGATCTTGCAGCTACATTGAAAAAAGGTTTAGCGGCTGGTAGTTCTACAGCTTTTCGAAAAGGTATTACTGACTTTTCTGATGTATGGGATTTAGAAAAACAAATTACAGTTCACACTGTGACTGATCAATCTAAAATGGAGGCAAAATAAACATGAAAAAAATTAGCGGAACACAATTACAAAAGTTAAAAAATACGAGTAATTCTAATGGTATCATTGGTGCACTGGCAATTGATCAACGGGGCGCTTTAAAAAAGATGATTGGCAAGTATAAAGCCGAAGCTACAGAACAAGATATTGAGGATTTTAAAAAAATTGTTTCAGAAGAATTAACGCCTTATGCAACTTCAATCTTATTAGATCCTGAGTATGGGTTACCCGCTGCCAATGCTCGTGCGAAATCTGCCGGTTTATTATTGGCTTATGAAAAAACTGGTTACGATGCTACGACACCAGGACGTTTGCCAGATTCATTGAATGTTTGGTCAGTTAAACGCTTGAAAGAAGCCGGAGCAGATGCTTGTAAATTTTTATTATATTACGATATTGATGAAAGCGATGAGATTAATGATCAGAAGAAAGCCTACATGGAACGAATCGGATCTGAATGTGTCGCTGAAGAACTGCCATTTTTCTTAGAATTGGTGTCATATGATGCAACGATTGCAGATGCTTCATCAAAAGAATATGCCAAAGTAAAACCGCATAAAGTGAATGACATGATGAAAGAATTCTCAAAACCACGTTACAACGTAGATGTTTTGAAAGTAGAAGTACCAGTCAATATGAATTTTGTGGAAGGCTTTGGTGAAGAAATAGTTTACTCACGAGAAGAAGCTTTGAATTATTTCAAAGAACAAAGTGAAGCAACTGACTTGCCATTTATATTTTTAAGCGCCGGTGTTAGCGCAAAATTATTCCAAAAAACTTTGTACTTCGCTAAAGAAGCTGGTTCAAGTTTTAATGGCGTACTTTGTGGCCGGGCAACTTGGGCAAATGGGGTTGAACCATTTATTACTGAAGGTGAAGCAGCCGCACGTAAATGGTTACAAACAGAAGGCAAAAAGAATATTGATGAATTAAATAGTGTACTAGCAGAAACAGCTAGTTCGTGGTACGAAAAAATTATCAGTCAGCATTAAACTAATCGGATCACCTGAAAGTAATATTCTCAGTGCTTTCAGGTAACCCACTAGTTTTTTATTAAATAATGAAAGCGCAATAAAAATAAAGGGGGAGTTCAGCTTGCTAAACAAATTAAGGAATCGCCATGTATTAATCGATTTATCAGAGGATATTATTAAGAAAGAATTATTAGGCATTATTAAGACCCGACCTGATTACTATCAATTGGTGGATGACGATTTTGGTTATGGATTAATGTTAAAAGATCGACCACTTAAAAAAGTTGGCGTCATTGCATCTGGTGGTGGCGGATTAGGAAGACTATTTCCAGCGGTGGTTCATCAGGATTTAGCTGATGCGGTCAGTGCCGGAGCTATGGATACAGCACCTAATTATTTAACAATTTATAATTTGGCTAAAAAGATCGATACTGGCCAAGGTGTGATTTTACTAACCAACAATTATAGTGGCGATGTCATGAATAATGAAATGGCGGTAGAAATGTTAGAAGCTGACGGCATCGATGCGACGATTGTTAAAGTGACAGATAATTTTTTCAGCTCAAAAGAGAAAAATAAACGCTCTGGTTTAGCTGGTATTTTAACTTTAATCAAGATTGCCCAACAAGCTGCTAAGAAAGCTTTATCATTAAAAGAAGTGACTGAAATTGTTGAGCAGGCCAATCAAAATTTGACTTCTGTCACTGTCATGGCAACAAACGAAGGCAAATTAATGTATGGAAAAGGTTTGGCGGACGAACCAGCTAGCTATAATAGTGAATTTAAGGGAGAGGCTGCCTTAGTGAAAGAATTAAGCGATTTTGTCTTAAATCAATTAGCTAATGGCACCAGTAAAAAAGTTTGTATTCAGTTGAATACAATGATTTTCACTTCATATATTGAAGGGAATATTTTATTGAATAGTATTGTTGATTATTTTAGCCAACAAGGCTATGAAGTAGTCTTAGCTAATGTAGGTAGCTATTACGATATGTTTAATTATACAGGCTTGATTTTGACGGTTCTATCGGTTGATGAAAGCACGCAAGAATTTATTCAACCAGTTACAAATTACGATTATACAATCTAAAAAATGGGGGAAGTTAATCATGGATTTAAGTAAATATAATGTACGGAGTGTTTTTTCATCAGCATTAGGAATTGTGATTTTGTCATTAGGTATTTCAATTAATAAAGGTTCTGTTTTGGGAATGGATACTTACACGGGAATGAATACGACAGTTTCAACTTACTTTGATATGTCATTAGGCAATTATCAATTAGTTTTAAATATCATTCTTTTATTATCGATGTTTGTGTTTGGTCGCTACTTATTAGGTCTAGGAACAGTTCTAAACATGGTTTTTGTTGGTTATTTAGTGGATTTCTTCTTAAAATTATTTGATGGAACAATTCTATCATTTGATGTTGAAAAATCGATTTGGGTTAGACTCATCCTGCTAATTGCTGGTACAATTATTTTGTGTTTAGGCGCTTCACTATATATGACTGCTGATTTAGGTGTAGCACCGTATGATGCGTTGGCAATTATGATGTCTGATCATATCAAAGGACTCCCATTTAGTATTGCGAGAATTATTACTGATGTGATTTGTGTCATTGTTGGATTAATCTTTGGGACCGTTTTAGGATCTTATGCTTTTGGAACAATCATTGGGATCGGGACAGTCTTGACGGCATTCGGCACAGGACCATTTATTGATTTCTTTAATAAAACAATTTCAGCATGGATCGTTGGAAAAAATCAAATGGTAGAAACAAAACAAAAGGAGGCATAACTGATGGTCGAAATGACTACTGAAAATATAAAAAAATGGGTTTCTTTATGGGCAGATGATTTATTAGCCAATAAAGATTATCTAGATGAATTAGACACACCGATCGGTGACGATGATCATGGTACCAATATGGAACGCGGCGCAAAAGCAATCCAAGAAGTTTTAATGAATGAATACACTGACCCGCAAGAATTGACAAAAAAAGTTGCGATGGCACTTTTAACTAAAGTTGGTGGTGCTTCAGGTGTAATTTATGGCACCGCATTTTTAGAAATGAGTAAAGAAACTTCTCTACCAGAAATGATAAAAGCTGGAATTGCGGGCATTCAAAAAAGAGGGAAAGCCGAATTTGGTGAGAAAACTTTATTGGATGTTTGGTTGCCTATTGAAGACGCTATTTTAGCTGGAAATTTAGATGAAGACAAGGTTACAGCAGCTGTCGATGCAACAATTCCATTATTGGCAAAAAAAGGTCGGGCGGAATTTGTCGGTGAAGAATCGATTGGTCATGTTGATCCTGGCGCGGTTTCAAGTGGATACTTATTTAAAGCATTAATAAAGGTGGGAGAATAATGACAGTCTATGGTATTGTAATAGCCTCTCACGTGGCAGAAATAGCTGAGGGAACCAAAAAATTGGTAGAACAAGTTGCTAGTAATGTTCCCGTGACAATTGCCGGCGGTTTACCGGATGATGGCATTGGAACAAGTATAGAAACCATTCAAAGTGCAATTGAAAAAAACCCAGCAGATGAAATCCTAGCTTTTTACGATATTGGCAGCGCTAAGATGAATCTTGAGGTTTGTTGCGAATTGGTGGATAAAAAAGTGCAAATTTTTGATTGTCCCATTGTAGAAGGAACTTATTCGGCTGCTGCATTGGCCGAAGTAGGTGTCTCAATCGACGAAATTCAAAAACAATTACAAGCATTGGTGATCAAGTAAAACAATAAGCATCTCTCAAAAATCTGCTAAAGATTTTAAGAGGGATGCTTCTTTGTGGTTTATCAGCATGTCGCAATAAAAATCATTTTTAACTTTTCAATACTTCCTGAGCAGCAATAAAATCATGAAAACTCCCTGAAATAAGCGGGTCATATTCTTTTGGTAAGTCCATAAAATTTGTCAAATAGTAAACCGGTAGTTTAGCTCCTTGGGCTGCTCTCACACCGCTGATGGAATCTTCAAAAACGAGACAATCTTCGGCGGATACTTGCGCTTTAGCCAGAATATTTAAGAAGATCTCTGGATCAGGCTTTCCAACTCTGACTTGGTCACCAAAACTAGTATAAGAAAAATAATCAAACAAATTCAATTTTTTTAAAATAGTCGTTGCTTCTGCTTGATGTGAAGAAGTTGCCAAACAGCAAGTGATGTTTTTCTGAAGACAACTCTGTAAAAATTCTTCCGCACCATCCATTATTTCGAAATCACCGGTTGCAGTAGCGATTTCCCGTCGTCTTAAAAATTCAGTGAACAATTCGTCAAAGGGAAATTCTGCTCCATAATGGGCGATAAAATGCTGTTTAATAGTTGTAGTCGGGCGGCCCAACAAGGTTTGATAGAAGGCTACATCTAGAGGAAATCCTTTATTATTGACTAATTCCTGCCAAATATAAAAATATTTTTCTTCAGATTTAATCAAGGTGCCGTCCATATCGAAAATAATTGTATTCATTTATAGCTCCTTTTCGGTCAATTATACTCTAATTTTAGCATGGAATTTATCAGACACAAGACTGTTAGATGAAGTATAATAGAAAAAACAAATAAGGAGACTAAAAATGGTACAACTAGAACGAAAGAAATACCGACACCACCATTAAAACTCCTTATTTAACTGCAGTTGATTTTGGGGTTGTATTGATCTAATCTCAAACTCCACCAATCAAATGGAAAAACGTTATGGATTTATTTATGTTGATTTAGATGATTTTGGAAATGGTAGTTATAAACGTTATAAAAAGGCCTCATTTGACTGGTATAAGGAAGTGATTGCTACAAATGGGCGCTCATTACAAGCAACCAGTCTAGTCTGAAAAGGAGTGTACCATGAAAATTTTAGTCGCGATGGATTCATTTAAAGGTAGTGCCACCTCAAAAGAAATCAATCAAGCTGTCGCCGATGGAATGAAAAAAATCAATCCACAAGCGGAAATTTCAACTTATTCTGTCGCAGATGGCGGTGAAGGAACAACTGCCGCTTTTTATGAGAATGATTTAGGTCAATTAATGGAAGTGATGACGCTGGATTTATTTAACCAACCGATTTCAGCCAAATACGTTTTATTTGATGAAAAAACTGTAGTGTTAGAAGTCGCAGAAACAGCGGGGATTCATTTTTTATCAGAAGAAAAGGAAAACAAATATGCTAGTTCTTTTGGCGTTGGCGATATGCTGCGACGAATTAATGAAAAACATCCTGAGATTGAAAAATTTATTATTGGTTTAGGTGGTAGTGGGATTAATGACGCTGGGATTGGTATGATGCAAGCTTTGGGGATTTCTTTTAAAAAAAATAATGGCGAAGAAATTGTATACGGTACAACAGAGATTGAAGAGATCATGGAAATTGATACTAGCGGATTCAAACAGGCTTTGGCTACAAAAGAATTTATTTTATTATCGGATGTCAAAAATCCTTTAACCGGACCAAGTGGGGCGACTTATATTTTTGGCAAACAAAAAGGAGTAATTGATTTAGAAAAGGTTGATCAAGCTTTGCAGCATTATGCAAAAGTATTAACTACTAAATTTAAAATTGATTACTCAAAAGTGGAAAGTACCGGAGCTGCTGGCGGGATTGGCATTAGTTTCCTGTATTTTTTAAATAGCCATTTTGTTTCTGGGGCAGAATATATTACTGAGATGTTGGCTTTGAAGGAAAAAATGGCAACAGTTGATTTGGTCATTACTGGTGAAGGAAAGATGGATCGACAATCTGCTTACGGGAAATTACCAACTATTATCGCGCAATTAGCCAAAAGTCAGCAAAAAAAAGTCATTGCAGTAGTGGGTGATGCCAGTGAAGTGACTACTGAAAACTATCAGGCCGGAATTGATTTGATTTTGAGTTTGCTGCGAGGACCCATGACTTTGAAGGATTCAATCGAACAAACAAAAAAATTAGCCAGTCAGACTGGTGAGGATATTATGCGCATCATGAAAAAGCTTTAGCCTAATGAGGTTAAAGCTTTTCCTTATGCAAAACTTCTTCTAAGTGGCCAAATTTGTCTTTGGTCTCAGCTATTTTTTGGTAACCAAGCTTTTCATATAAACGACCTGTCTCGCGGGTCATTATATAAGCCTCGTGAAAACCTACTTGAATTAATTTTTCTTCAGCTTTTTTTACCAATAATTCACTTAAATGTTGTCCTCGATAATCTTCATGAACAAAAACCAATCCAATAAATGGTGTCCAAGGGGAGTTCTCTAACAAATCTTCTTTTAAAACAGCCACAAAACCAACTAATTTTTCCTGATCGCTTAAAATTAAGACTTGCTCCCAATCTGTTAATTTGTGATTTTCTAGTAACTCAGCTAAATGAGCTCCAGCCGGCCAGCTGATATTTTTGATTTGTTCGATTAAACTCGCTGATTGGGGTTCCTTTTGTGTTAACCAGACTTCTCTCATAAAAAGCGAGCCACCAATTCTTTATTTTCTGGTCGCCGTTTCGTTTCCAATTGAGAAATATCACCGATTACTTCTGCTAACGTAATTTGCTTCATTTCATTTTCGACTTGTTTTTGTAAAAAGCTATATTTTTCATTTAGGACATCTTGAATATTGGCCCCAATAACACAGTTGGGATTAGTGGTTTCATCTACATGTAAGAGTTGGTTATCGCCCTCAATCGCACGGTAAATATCGAAAAAAGAAATTTGATCAGCAGGTTTAGCTAAGCTGGGAGCAGCTTTTCCCGCTTGGGTTTTAATTAGACCAGCATTGCGCAATAAACCCATTAGCTTTCTAACATTAGCTGGATTGGTCTCAACGCTTTTACCAATCATCTCGCTAGATAAATTTGTCCCTTGGAAAATTTCTATATAAGCCATGATATGAATGGCATCAGAAAATCGAATCGAATATTTCATCTTCATTCCTCCCAATAAATTGCTCGTTTCATCATATCATATTTTTATTAACAAATGTGTAAGTTTAAAATATACAGAAACATCCGATAAAATCAAGGAATATATTATTATTGAAACGCCAAATTTTAAAATATTTGCATCAGCACTATAGAAGATTGACTATTTGCAGCTATTTACTCATAAAATAACATAATGAATTACTTTCTTAAGTAGGCGTAGATCATATCAATTGATTAAAAAAACTTTTAAACTCCCAAAGGTATCTTTATTTACTAGCTGAAGAAAATTCTATAGAGTAGTCTTCATATATTTTCCTATAAATGAAAAAAATCATTTTATGATTAATTTAATTGTTATAAAGTGATGTAGAAATTTCAAATTAAATACGTTATTATTAATATATAATAATTAAAATGAATATACGTAACAATTTATTTCGGAAATAACAATTAGTTTCCGCTAGCTAGCTAAGAAGGTGATAAAAATGTTGAAGGATTTGAAAACTAGACCGAATTTTAAACGAGTAGTAGCGCTTTTGCTAGTCGTTGCTTTTGCATGCCTAATTGCTTTGACAAATGCGAAATTTTTATCAACATTTGGTTTAAATAGTCCACAAGCTAGAGTCAGTTTTTTTTTAGGAGATGAAGAATTAATTCAGCCAATTAATGGAGAAGAACTTGCACCAGGAGAATCAAAAACTGACATCGACATTTTGTTAAGCAATCGGCAAGATTTCAAAAAGACCGAAGTTTCCATGATCTATACAATCAAGGTAAATAATTACGGTTCTCTACCTTTGACTTATCAACTATTTAAAATAGCAGCTGATGGCGCAAAAACGGAAATAACTGATTTCAAAAATAATCTGAATCATAGTGAAGAATTAGGACCAGGAAATATTGCTGAAGCCAATGTCAATTATTGTTTGAGAATCCACTGGCCTGAGGAATACAATCAGCTGAAATATAGCAATGATCTGGAAGTTAGTCGTTTAACGATTCAAGCAGAACAAATGGACTAGGTGAGTGAGATGAAAAAAATTAATATTAAAAGAAAATATTTGCTACTCTTAATTGGACTCGCTGTTTGCTTATTATTGGGAGGCATCCTTAGTTATGGGAAATTTTTTAGAAGCAACACGGAAGATATACCTACAAAAGCGATTGAGATGTTTTTTACTAGTGATGTTTTAACACCAACCAGTGAAAATAATCAACCTGAACATATCGTAGTTGATTGGCAAAATGGTGTAACAAATAATCTAAGTTTTGAATTACATAATTATCCAGATTCACAACGTTTTACCAATCGGCCGATTCTATATGAATTATCTGCAGATCAGCCTGGAGTCAGTTTTAGAAGTAGTAATGGTCATGATTTCGAATTACCGGCATCAACGGCTAATACAAATCAACAAAGTCAAAAAATCGATGTTCAATTGGAAACTGATTTTTGGCAGACGAATGAAAAAGAAAAAACGGTTACTATCTCAGCAAGAGCAACAAAACCTTATGTAGAAACTCTTTCGGCAAAATTTTTAATTAAAAGGCAAGCAACGGGTTATCAAGTTAAAGTAGAGGACGAAGCCGATAGCCCTTATATAACTGTGACTATTACCGCCGACACGGCACAATCCTTGTCTTTAACCTGGGATGACAGCTTAGTTGTGCCAGATCAAACCAATGCCTGTTTTGTAGATAAGATTGAAAATAATGCGCTAACTTTAAAAGAAATACCTGCTGGTGGAGCTGTTACTTTTTATCTATTCAAATTTGACGAATCAAATAATTATAGTGATGTCGCAGATATTTTTAAAATCAATTAAGGGGGAAGACAAGTGAAAAAAAATAAAAAATTGAAACTGTTTTTAATGGCCGGTCTCTTGATTGTCTTTCCTATAATAAATTGTGGCGTTGCATTTGCGGAGACATTTACCACTAAGACGGTCGAATCAGTTAAAAAAAATGAGCAGGATACAACTGAGCATTCTGCTGAATCAGATTCTGCAATAGATAAAGATTTGCCGGTTGTAGAAATACCCGAAGCAGCAGAAAGTACAGATGAGATTGTCCCTCAAGCAACGGACGTGCCATTTTCAGCTTCTTTAGGAGAAATGAATAATGGTGAAGTAAAATTGCGGGAAGCTGATGACACAACTGAAAAAGCTAATGTTAAATGGGAATTATTAAAAAATGATGGATACATTTTTAGTCTGCGATTAGATGGTTATGTACCGAGTACGACTCCCAGTACACGCCAGATTGAAGTAAAAATTCCTCAAGGGGTCATTGTAACCTTGGCTGATTTACAAAGAATTGTCCAAGAAAATACCAATGTAACTGCTTGTGATGTGGTTGATAAAAGTGCAACAGTCGTTTATCAATTTGACACGAATTTTAAACAATCTGTTTTCGTAGATCAATATAATGGTAACAATAATTTTTCACAAAACCAGGTAACTGATGGAACCATCGTGTTTTCAATCGCTCCAGTGGCAACAACTGTTGGTTTTAGTTTTAATTTGATTCCTAATTATGAAGATGCCAGCTCTAATAGTCCCAATTATTGGACCGGTGTTTCAGGGGACAGCTTAACTCGTAATCAACCGATCAATGTAAAATTGTTAGATGACCAGACTGTGGTGAAGGATTTAGTATTGGATGATATCGTGATCCCCAGTACTGTTAACTATTCAGTAGTAACCGGCGACCCTTCTGTTTCAGGTTCAACTAAACCCGGTTCTCAAGTATTGGATCAAGCGATGCAGATGTATATTCAACCGCGTGTTCGAAATAGTGAACGAGATTCAGACAATGCATACTATATGGGAAATGTAAGTTTTCATGCGTACTTGCCCTATAAAAAACTTGCCACCGGAAAATATTTATCTGCGACTTTAGATACTGCTAACATGAATCAGTGGATTGCTGATATCACTACTAGAAATGGTGGCAATGAGAAATTACGTTACAAGCAAGAGCGGCAAACGGATGGTCGGATTATTTTGACTTATTATTTTGTCGATCAGACACAAGAATACTTGCTAAGAGTGATGAATTTACAAATGTTTTATTCGTATCCAAGTGCAGTAAATGAAAATGGGGACCGTTTTGAAACAGGGGATACGATTTTCTATACAAATCAAAATTTAGGTCGAACATTTCACAATTATTTTTATGATGAAAACGGTAACAGAGAATTAAGGAAACGAGAAGTTGTTTCCTTAGGCGACTCCAGTGCAACAATGACGATTTCTGGTGATCAATTAGAGTTAGCTTATCTAAATGGATCGCCTAATCTGCTTTATAGTACTGTTTCCACTAAGGGAACTGAATCGACGGCCTTGTTAGGTTATTCATTGTTAACCAATCGTTCAACCGCTCAAGGGAATGTGAAAGTGAATTATCAGTTTGATACCGGAAACACTTGGAATTATGGTGTAACGACCGTTCAGTATTGGACAGTTGATACTAATTATTCTGATGGAACGATTACTCGAGGGCGAGACTATACTTATAGTTTTGATTTTGTTTTACAGGAAAAAGGAACCAACCAGACAATCAGTGGCCGTTATGATTTGAAACCGAGTGAAGAATATAAAAATGTTAAAATCACTAAGTCAAATGGTCGACCTGCTAATTTACTAGGCTATGCTAATGAACGTTACTATTATTATGTTAATCGAGAAATGCTGGCAAAGGGTTTGTCAACAACTGACAAACAAGCTTTTAATGATTCTGGTGAATACTACATCAAAGATCTTTCCTATAATATGTATATTTCGGCTTCGGGGACATCAAGCTATATCAGTGGAGATACTGGCAGACCGCGAGAATCAGGGGGACAATATTATGGTTACACCTTTGGCGAGATTGGCGATCAAGCAACTGCTCGCTTTAATATTGTTGATCCGGCTGACAATACGAAAGAATTACTGACGAAAAGAGACTATCGAACCAGGATTATTAAATCCAGCCTGAGTGAAACAACACTGGATCTAACGCTGCTCCTAGATAATCAGATGACTGTCAAAAATGAGGCCGGTGTAAAGTTGACTGAATTAACTGAACCTGTTGGTATTGGTGAGAAGTTATCAGTTTCGGCGATAGGAATTCCTTGTTTTTACCCATATGGTGCGACCAATTATGCACCAGATCCAGTTTTTATTATCCGTACCCCAGTTGATTTTGATTTGTATACTGAATCGATTCGAGTAACTCAGGGCGGAGAAGTGCTAGATCGAACAATTGAGCCGTTAGGTACACTGAGTGATGGCAGTAAAATATATTATGTTAAACCAGAAAACGGGAAAGGCATGGGTTATTACGATGAGAGTCGAGAACTTATCGGTGGACTGATTCAGATCGATTATGATATGGAAGTCAATCATACAGTCCGTGGGGGGTCAATAGGTTATCGTGAGTTACTATTTATTGCAGATGAGCAACTTCAAAATGGTGGTTCTGGTAGCTATGCAAGCTATCGAGTAAACGACACTTTTGGCGTAAACGAACGGTTAAAAAGTTATGGTAAGACACCTTCGACTAAAATTAATAGCAATCTTTATGGCTTGATGACTTGTGGTGGTGATCCACGCTTTAACACAATTACAGCAGAAGTGGATAAACAGCTTTCTAATGAATTGATCGGAACTGGCACGACCGAAATTACTGACCCTCTGAATATAGAAAATGGTGGGGTGCTCGATAAAAAGGATGCCACCTTTGATTTAAGCTTTACCATGAGTAATACTAAGCAAAGCGGTTATGTCGATCATGATGGTCTGTTTGTTTTTTACATGCCAGTTGCTAAAGAAGGAATCCAGTCAGATTGGAATCCTGAACGAATAAATGAATTTTCTTTAGAGCTTACTGGCCCGGTTAAAATTACCAGCTCTTTAGGAATCAATTATCAAGTTCGTTATACCACTGCAACCGAGAATTTTGATAATCGAGGAACCGGATTTAACGGTCCAGCAGGTTACGCCGATTATCTTACTTACGATGAAATTGAGAGTAACAGTCAGCTAGATCAAGTAACAATGGTCAAAGTGGTGGCTGAATTAACGGCCGGTCAAGAGCATGTCATTCCTTTTGGAGAAGTGATGAATGCTCGGATGCCGCTTAAATTTGCAGAGAACAATTCGCAGGAATTTGGTCAGTACACTGGACAAATAACCAATTGGCGTCCTTATGTTATTCAATCCTACACTGCGAATGGATTTAAAAACGATTATCGGAGTGCTGGCTCGGAAAAAACGGTACGGATTCGATATCGTCCTGAAGAGCAAGTTCGAGATATATGGGCTTATAATGAAAATGATTATCAAGGTGGGGTTGCTCCTGGTGGAGAAATCTTATCGAAACAGACCAGCGTTAAGTTGCCTGACTTTAACAAAAATTTTAATCTTGAACTGAATAAATTTAATAATGATAGCTTAATCAATATGAATTTGGCAACCGTTACGGATATTGTAACTACGCCCAATCGACCTGTTTCTTATGGAAACACTACTTTTGCTTTTGCAACAGATTTAAATGGCACAGGAAATTTAACGAATCCCGATATTTACCAAGCGTATGGAACGAGTGGACAAAATATTCAATTGGGCGCTACTACTTCTAGTGGTAATGCTCTGCGTTATCAAATATATAATGCCGATAATATTAATGATCCTTCAGGTAATCGACAATTAAGGGTGACTTATCACTCAATTGATGGCAATGGCAAGCCAACTGATGATGTCGCCTTCACGGTTCTTTTAAATATTAAACGTAAAGTTTCTGCGGTGGAGGCGGAGACAGCTCTAATCGCCGGGAAGGTCTATCGTGAATTTCCAAATTTAGCGTCTAATATTAAGACTACTTTAACTGATGGTGCTTTTACGACACAGTTTGCTTTGGAGGCACAAAATTTTCCAACATTTAGTGGCAAGGATGCTTCGGTATTTTTAGTCTTTGGTGATGAAAATGTGGGCGCAGGTTTACCGCCAGATGGAAGTTTCTTGTTAAAGGTACAATCAAGTTATGAAGACAATGGCGAGAAAAAATTAGTGACGCCAGAGTATTTTTACTACAAAAATAAATCGGGTAGCACCCAACAAGAAATTTCTTTGACAGAATTTACAAAAATGGGTACCGATCAGAAAATGACCTTAGCTGATATTGACCGACAAATAGAAGCCGTTAGAAAAACTGGGATGGTAAACGGTAAGTTATCTTATTTGATTGTGAGTGATTTTGCTAATGGTCACGCTGAGGAAGTCAGTGAAAATACAATTAACCTAAAATACGAAATAGATGATGGATCTAATGCACCACAAACAGCACCAAAATATTCAATTGAAGCTAAACGAAAAATTTCTAGCGCTATCACTAAGCCAGCAATTAATCAGGTTTATGAGCAATCAGAAGCGATTGAAGTTGATGGACGGTTTGAATTAGATAGCTTAGGAACAGTTATTGATGCTTATAATTTGAATAAATCACTAGGACTGAATGTTAGGTTATTGAAAGATGGGCAAGCGATTGATTGGCCACAAGGGACTTTGCTTGATAATAACGGTGAAATTATCACACCGCGGGTGATTAATAGCGATTTGCAATTTATTTATCCAGTTGCAGCAATTGGAAATACTAACAGCATAGCTTATGATTTTTCAATTATAACTGAGATGCTACCGTTAGCTGTTGGTGACTATTCGTTAGAAGTTACTAGTCTGAAGAGTTTATCGACAACTCATCCACTAAATGGTGATAGTATTTCCAAAATGATGATTTCATTTACGGTTAAGGCAAAAGTACCAACTGGTTTGCGAGTTCATTCAGATTTAAAACGACGAGTTATTTACAATCAAACTAGCAATCAAAAGACTCAGTTGACCTTAGCATATGAAAACTTGACAACAATTGAGGCTGTACTAGAGAAAAAAAATAGTCTTGGAAATTATGAAGTTATACCCAATACAGCTGATATTATTACTAGCCCATTGACTGTAGCTATTAGTGATACCAATTTAGATATAAAATTTAACACAATAGAAGCGAGTGACAATGGTGAGTATCGAATTTCTTTTACAGGATATAGGGACTCAGAAAAAGTAGTTGCGACAGCATGGACATTTATTGTGTGGGATCAGCCGACAAATAATTAAAAAATCTGAGAATGAAAAAAAGCTGCGACCCGCGTCGCAGCTTTTTATTCGTGTCTTTGTTCGGCCAATGTAGCTTCAGTTTGTGCTCTAATATCACTTAGATAATGGGGCAAATATAAAGGAATATCTTCAAAATGAGTACTTTGATTTTCATAGGCAGATGGATCGATACTGCCTTCAGCCGTGGCAATCTCAATTAATAATTGATTGGGCTCACGATAATATATAGATTTGAAAAATTCTCGGTCTTTTACTCCAGAATTACGAAAATTCTTGGCTTGAATTTGCTGATCAATCGCTTCAAGCTCTGCTAAATTTTCGACACCAAAAGCGACATGGTGAATGCCACCGATACCTTGCACAGCAATTTCATTTTTGATATCTTGGATGATGTGTACTTCTTGATAGAAGTGACTGTTTTGGTTACCTAAGATAATTACTTCGTTTTGGCTAGTGAAGAATTTGGTACGATTAATTTCTTCCCAACCAGCTTGCAGTAATTCTGTTTTGGTGGCTTCGGCATATTGAACGCGCATCTGAATAGCTCCGATGCCAACGATTGCGTGCTCTATAGGGATGATGCCACTATCGTAAGGGAAAAAGTTTTCACGACTTTCAAAATCTTTTAAGGCAACCAAAGCCATTTGAGTATTATCTGGCGCATCAAAGCGTAGAATTGGTGCACCATTAAATTCTTCAATACCATATTGGCAAACGTCATGCTCTTCTAAGTAATTTTCCCAAAATTTTAAAGATTCAACAGAGGGTACTTTTAAAACAGTTCGTTCCAAAGTATTGGTACCAAAAGATTGTTCTTTTCCTTCAGAAATCTCAAAAAAAGTTAACTCAGTACCGACTCGTTGTTGGTCATCGGAGAAAAAGAGGTGGTACATACTGTGATCATCTTGATTGATCGTTTTTATTAGCAGTTTCAATCCTAATAGATTATGATAAAAGTTGAAAGTAGGTTTTACATAACGATTAATAATTGAAATATGATGAATTTTTACAGACATACAAACAGTCCTTTCACAAATAATTGGAGGTAATCTTATCATGACATATTTTTTTCAAAAAGGCACCAATAAACAACTAATTGTCGCTTTTCACGGAACCGGCGGTAACCAGTACCAATTGTTAACTACTACGGCAGCGTTATTTCCTGAAGCGAGCTTAGTTAGTTTCCTAGGTAACGTGGGTAAGGCTGAAAATCGCCGTTTTTTTGCTCCCACTAAAAATGGGCAACTAGATCGTACAGAATTTGATGGTCGCACCCTTGAATTTATTGAAAATGAATGGCCTCAGATTGAGACAACCGACTATGAAGAAATTATTTTTATCGGTTATTCTAATGGTGCCAACTATATTTTAGGTTTATTAGAGAAGAACCCAGCGATTGCGGACACCGTGATTTTACTGCACCCGAGCGATTTGAATTATCAATTTGTTGGGCTAAGAGAGACACCCCGTATTTTATTAACAACAGGTTCACAAGATGAGTTAAGTTTAGCTGGAGATTTGGTGAAGTTAGAAAAACAGTTGGAAAATCATTTTACTGATGTCGAATTATTGATTGTTGATGGTGGGCATGGATTAGAAGCGGAAGAAATTACCAGGTTAAAGAAATATTTTAAATAAAATAGGACAACTACTTAAAAGTGTAAGACTAGAAAGTTTTACACTTTTTCTATAGATAAAAAGGTGAGTGGAAAATGCTACTGCGAGACTTATTGAATAATTATGAAAAGAGACAGTTGCAGGCATTGGATTTGTTATTACGTCGTCCATACACAACAAGCCAACTATGCCAAGCTTTACATGTTTCGCGAGATACAGTAAAAGAAGACTTAATCCAGCTTAAAGCGTATGAAAAAACTGTCAATGCGAAAATCTCAATGGAGAAAATCAACGGTTATTATCATATTAAATCTTTTGGAAAACTTTCAAATACTGAAATTAATCACTATTTTTTACAACATTCATTAAGTTATGAAATTTTGATATACATATTATTACATGGGGAATACCAATTAGACATAATGAGCACAGATTTAAATACCTCAGTGGCAACAGTGATTCGAAAGATTCGACAGTTAAACCAAATATTAAAAGAGTTTGAATTGACGATTGCAGGGGGGAAAGTGCATGGAACTGAGCTGCAAATCAGATATTTTTACTATCTTCTAATCTGGTACAGTAAAGACTACCAACAAAAAAAAGAGCTTTATTTAGGGTACAGCGGTAATCTGATACAACAACTTAGAGTAGATTTAAATTTTGTATTGTCTGAGCAAGAAGAAATTAAACAGAGTATCTGGTTTTATGTTACTAAGAAAAGATTTGAAAATAGACAAATATCAGATCAGTCAGTTTCTTTGGAAAAAAAATATCCGCCAAAAATTATTACTGGGCTTGAAAGTATTCTCGAGTCCCATTACAAAAATAACGGTATTTTTTGGGATGAACAAGAAACAATTTCCTATCAATTATTCTTGTTTGTGACGACTGAAATTTATGAAAACAAAGACAAATTTTTAGAATTATATCAAAAGAACATTGATTACTTAACGGCATTAAAAGTGACTAATGACGAAGTCTCTGAAAAATTATGGGAAAATTTAATGATTCAACGGACTAGTTTGCTAAAAGAACTGTTAGATATGACCATTTTTAAAATTAACTTGTGGGGTTACTATTTTCCAGGATTCATCGATATTTTCCAATACGAAATGAAAAGTACCAGTCAACCAGTGAAAAAAAGAGTAGACGCAGCGATGAAAGTGGTTGAAAAAAGATTGCAGATCGATTCTCAAGGCAATGGGCAAATGATGGCGAAATATTTTGGTGCTTTATTAGAAAATAATATTAAAGCAACTGGTTTTTCTTTGACAGTTGCCTACAATACTGGTTGGGATGATTTTATTACCGAAGAAAAAATAAGAAATATTTTATCCAGTATCGAATGGACAGTAAATCTGAAAATCATGCGCTATGAAGAGGGGAAAAGCTTTGATGTGATTTTATCAGACAGCAATCGAGATTTTGAAGGTATACCCTCAGAAAGAATCTATATTTTGTTGTCCCTAGTTTTTGGGTTAAATGTTGACCGACAAGAATTGAGTCAATTTATTAAGACTCATTATGAGAATAAATTAGAAGGTGTGTAGCAAGTGAATGCTATACACCTTTTTTGTTATTTAAAAAATCAGAAAAAAGATAATCACTTTTTGTTTTTTTTTACGATTTATTGAGAACCTCAGGGCATAAAAATGTTTATAATGAATAAATGAGAAAATGTCTCTAAAAAGGTAATCATTTTGTTTTTTTTATACCGATGCTTGATTAAAAAATAATGGATTGATAAAAATTACAAATTATTGTAAAGATACGGAGTGTTTTTTTAAAATTTTATTCCGATAGTATTTAAGGAGGATATTCCATGACACAAATAGGGGAAAATATTTATAGGAGAAAAGATGGTCGCTGGGAAGGGCGCTATATCAAAGATAGAACTGAAGCAGGGAAAATAAAATACGGCTATATTTATGGTCCAACTTTTCAACAAGTGAAAGAAAAACTAAAGACGCAATCCACTCGTTATCAAAAGCCGAAAGCTTCTGATGATGATAATCAGATGAAGCTAATCGAGTGGATTGAAATTTGGCTGAATGAAAACAAAGAATATTTAAAACCTTCCACAAGAGATAGCTATGTATTTAAAATGAATCAATATATTATTCCTTACCTGGGAGAGCTGGAATTAAACGAGTTATCTAACGCAACAATTCAGACATTGGTTAATCAATTACAGCGGGAAGGCCGCTCTACTAGTACCTTGCGGGTCACGTTTGGAATCTTAAAAAGATGCTTAACTGCTGCAGTAGTAAGTGAAATATTACTTCAGTCACCTTACCAAAAAATAGTTTTTCCCAAGGCTAAAGCTAATAATATTCATGCATTAAGCCGTTGGGAACAAAAGAAATTGGAAATGGTAGTGAAAAGCGATGGCGCCTTACCTAGTTTTGCAGTTTTACTTGCCTTGCGAACGGGTATGCGTATCGGTGAAATAGCGGCTTTACACTGGCAGGATATTGATTTTAGCGACAATAAAATATTTGTCCGACATACAATTACTCGAGTAAACTCACCAAAACAAGGGAATAAAAAAACAAATTTGACGATTTCTACACCTAAAACACTCTCGTCTCTTAGAGAAATTCCAATTAGTTCACAATTAAAAGCCGAGTTGCTTAAATATAAAAAACAAACACCAATCCACGAATTTATTTTTTCCAATTCTCCAAAACCCTATGATCCAAGACTGCTAACCTACTATTTTCATAAAATCAGAAGAACAGCAGACCTAGAACACATTACGTTCCACCAACTTCGTCACACTTTTGCAACTCGTTGTTTAGAATCAAAGGCTGATATAATGTCAGTTAGTGCAATTTTGGGTCACGCTTCTACCCAGATGACATTGGATATTTATGCTGATTCATTATTTGATGAACGGCGAAAAACGTTGGCAAAAATGGAGAAATCATTACAATAAAAAAAGACGCCATTAGTAAAATTTACTAGTGACATCTTTTTGACTAATAGCCCATTCCACGAAGAGTTTCGGTAATAAAATCTTGGTAGTCTGAATATTCCGTCATTAAATTTGTGGCTGCAAAGTTAACAGCTGCTGGAGTACTTTGCACACTATTTGGATCGCCGCCTTCAGCTGCAATTTGTTGCTGGTATTGTATAGCATCTGCTTCTGCTTGATTTAAGCGGTTGACAATATCTGCTCGAATTGTGTCGCCCGCAGGAACTTGTGATGGTTGGTTAATAATATTTTGGCCAGCATAAGTCACAGTGAAACCATAAAGCGCCCGCTGATCGCCAAAATTTGAGAAGACATTACTAAAAGTCGTTGTTGCTCCCGCCACTAGTTCGCGACTTTCTTGATAGTTTGCACCGATTGTATCGGCGCCATAAGTTTTATCTGCATAAATAAAGCCAAATTGTCCAGAATTTACTCGAATGGCTTTATTGGTTTGATTGGTGACAGTAATACTAACGTTAGAAGTAGAATCAGCCCCACCATTGCTCAAACTAAAGCTAGCCGCCAAATCATTACCTGTGGCATCAGACGTAGTTGTTTCCGATGTTTTAGTCACTTTAGAAGAGCTGGTAACGGTTTCTAGGCCATCATAAATATTTTTCAAACGTTTGAAAGCCATATTTTTTTTATCCAATAACAAGTTGGAACGCTCAATCGTGTCTTTGATTTCGTCTGTTTGATTGTCGTCTTGTAATTGGATAACTTCTTGGAGTAATTTTATTCCTTTAATGTCTTTTCGAATCCGATTTTTATTAGCACCGTCGTGATTCAATGCACTTTGCAAGGCTTTAATCGCTTGTTTATATTTTTTTTGATTGTAAAACTTTTGCGCACGTTTTACATAAGTATCGATATCTATTTGAGAAGAACTAATTGTAGTTGTACTCTCTGTTGTTTCTGCGCGATTCCCACAAGCGCTTAATGTAAACAGAGCCAACAAACTCATTAAAAAAAGCAGCCTTTTCTTCATCATCTCACATCCTGTTCAGTTTTTCTTACCTTAAATGTACCATAAACTAAACAAGGATGAACGAATATTTTTATTAGATATGACAATTAATCCCGTGAGCTTCCATAATCTCTTGAAAGTAAACCAATTCTTCTGGTTGAATTTGCGGTACATCGTGCATTTGATAAGAGCGATCTAAATACTGGTATTTTTTTTCGCCAAATTGATGGAAGGGCAGTAACTCAACTTGTTTAATCTGCATGTCTTGAAAAAGTTCGGCGAATTTTTGGGCATTCTCTTCGCCATCATTATATTGGGGAATCACCGGAATTCTGACAATCAAATGAGGGTGATGAGCAACTGCTTCAGCCAAGTTTTTTAAAATAGGTTGTAATGATACGCCAACACCGGCCTTGTGAGCCGCTTCATCATGATGCTTGACATCAAAATACAATAAGTCAACTTGAGCGATAAATTTTTGAAAAACTTCAAATCGCGCGAAGCCAGTTGTTTCACTAGCAGTATGGATATTTTTTTCCTTTAATTGGCGCAAAAGTTCCGTGGCAAAGTTGGCTTGGTACAATACTTCACCACCAGATAAGGTAACACCTCCGCCAGATTCTTCATAAAAAACTTCATCCTTCATTACTTCAACAATAATTTCTTCAATTGATTTGTATTCTCCCACTGTAGTAAAAGCTTTTTTAGATTGGTCCCACATTTTTTCTGGGCGACCATTTTGTGATTCAGGATTGGCACACCAATAACAACTTAATGGGCATCCTTTGAAAAAAACAACTGTTCGAATACCAGGACCGTCGTGGATGCTAAATTTTTGAATATTAAAAATACAAGCTGGTTCCATTTGTCAGGACTCCTTCCAAAGTTCAACTTCATTTTAGCAAATAAAAACCTATTCGTAAACAATAAAAGTTTCAAATGAAACTAACTTGTTGTGAAAATTTGTTCCTCTAAATTTTTTGTGTTATGCTAATGAAGCAGAAATGAGGGATTAAATGTCTAGAGAAGAAGAGATTATTGCGATTGTCAGTCAAGAAAAAAAAATACAAGTGAATCAATTGGCAGAACAATTAAATGTTTCTCAAGTGACGATTCGAAAAGATTTAGATAAATTAGAAAGTCGTGGAATTATTCACCGCCAGCACGGCTTTGCCTTATTAAATAATAGTGATGATATTAATTTTAGACTGGCACAAAATTACGATTTGAAATTAAAAATTGCCAAAGAAGCCGCTAAATTAGTCAATGATGGTGACGTTGTAATGATTGAATCTGGCTCAACTTGTTCTTTATTAGCAGAAGAATTAGCTTATCGGAAAAAGGATATCACGATTATTACGAATTCTTGTTTTATTGCTTCATATGTAAGAAAAGCTGATTCAGTTAAAATAGTTTTATTAGGAGGAGAGTACCAAAAAGAATCTCAGGTCAATGTAGGTCCTTTAGTAGAAAGAATTGTTAGCGAATTTCATGTGGATCGTTTATTTATCGGGATTGATGGCTTTGATCCGAAAAGAGGTTTTACTGGTAGCGATATTACTCGCTGCAACACGACTCGAGTATTGGCAACCGCCGCTGAAGAAACAATTATATTAACTGATGCATCTAAGTTTAACCAGTCTGGAGTGATTAAAGAATTTGATTTTAATGAAATTAGCCAAGTCTTTACAGATCAACGAATTACTGATGAAGTAGTCACGTTTTTAACTAAAAGAGAGATCACCGTATCAACTGTTTAAACCAACCATTGCGGTTGGTCTTTTTTTTAAATATTTATTGACGAAAAGTTTGTTCACATGTTATCATAGTTTCGAAAGTAATATAAAAATATTTCAAATGAAATGAGTGAAGAAAATGAATCCAGCAGTAAAAACAAACCCAACTGTCGAAAATCCGTCTCATTTTGGCTATTTAACCGAACGTATGAACAATTACCGTGAATCTGTATTAACAAAAAAAGCTTATATTGATGCTGAACGGGCCTTATTAGCAACTGAGTCTTATCAAGAGCATCAAAACCAACCAGCAGTGATGAAACGTGCTTTGATGTTACAGAATATTTTAGAAAATATGTCGATTTATATTGAAGATGAAACTTTAATTGTCGGTAACCAAGCTTCCGGAAATAAAGATGCTCCGATTTTTCCAGAGTATACTTTAGAATTTGTTTTGAATGAACTTGATTTATTTGATCAACGAGATGGTGATGTCTTTTATATTACTGAGGAAACAAAAGAACAACTTAGAAGGATTGCACCCTTCTGGGAAAATAATAATCTACGGGCGCGAGCAGGTGCTTTATTACCAGATGAAGTAAATGTTTTCATGGAAACAGGTTTCTTCGGTATGGAAGGTAAGATGAATTCAGGGGATGCCCATTTGGCTGTCGATTACCAAAAAATGTTAGCAGTTGGACTCCAAGGCTACGAACAACGAGCCCGTGAAGCCAAAGCAGCGTTAGATTTGACCCAACCAGAAAACATTGACAAGTATCATTTTTATAATTCAGTATTTATTACTATTGATGCAGTTAAAACATACGCAGAACGTTTTTCAAAATTAGCTGCTAAAAAAGCAGAAGTAGAAACAGATCCGGCGCGTCGTGCTGAATTATTAGAGATCAGTCGCATTACCGCCAAAGTTCCTTATCAGCCAGCTGATACATTTCATGAAGCGATTCAAGCGGTATGGTTTATTCAATTAATTTTACAAATCGAATCTAATGGTCATTCATTATCTTACGGTCGTTTTGATCAATATATGAATCCTTACTTGGTGCATGATTTAGAAAAAGGAAAAATTACTGAAGCAGCAGCTGTTGAACTGTTAACCAATTTATGGATTAAAACGTTGACAGTTAATAAGGTCCGCAGCCAGTCTCATACTTTTTCATCAGCTGGCAGTCCGTTATATCAAAACGTGACGATTGGTGGACAAACCACTGACAAAAAAGATGCTGTGAACCAAATGTCTTATTTAGTATTAAAAAGTGTGGCTCAGACGAAATTACCGCAGCCGAACTTATCTGTTCGTTACCATGCGGGTTTAGAGCAGGACTTTATGAATGAATGTATTGAAGTGATGAAACTTGGTTTTGGCATGCCAGCCTTTAATAATGATGAAGTGATTATTCCATCGTTTAAAAATATCGGGGTCTCAGAAGAGGATGCTTACAATTATAGTGCGATTGGTTGTGTAGAAACGGCTGTTCCCGGAAAATGGGGCTATCGTTGTACAGGCATGAGTTATATGAACTTCCCTAAAATTTTGATGATTGCCATGAATGATGGGATCGATCCAGTTTCGGGCAAACGATTTGTCAAAGGCTATGGACATTTTAGTCAAATGAAATCCTACGAAGAGTTATCGGAAGCCTGGGATAAAACGGTGCGAGAATTGACTCGGATGAGTGTAATTGTTGAAAATGCGATTGATCTTGGGTTAGAACGAGAAGTACCAGATATTTTATGTTCAACTTTAACAGAAGATTGTATTGGCCGCGGAAAGACGCTAAAAGAAGGTGGCGCAATCTATGACTTTATTTCTGGTTTACAGGTAGGAATTGCTAACTTATCTGACTCATTAGCTGCAATTAAACAATTGGTTTTTGAAGAACAAAAAATGACAACTAGCGAACTTTGGGAAGCCTTAATGAATAATTATCAAGGAGAGCGAGGGCAAGAAATTCAACAAATGATTCTTCATGATGTCCCTAAATATGGCAATGACGATGATGCGGTTGATTGTTTGGGAACCAAAGCTTATGATAGTTATATTGAAGAAGTTAAGAAATATCCTAATACTCGTTATGGTCGTGGACCAATTGGTGGGGTGCGTTATTCTGGGACCTCATCCATTTCTGCTAATGTGGGACAAGGAAAAGGAACAATGGCGACACCAGATGGGCGAAACGCTTGGACGCCGCTAGCAGAGGGCTGTTCACCAACGCATAATATGGATAAAAATGGTCCAACCGCCGTTTTAAAAACAGTGGCCAAATTACCTACTGAAGAAATCATTGGCGGCGTGTTACTGAATCAAAAAGTCAACCCGCAAACTTTGGCTAAAGAAAGTGACAAACAAAAATTAATTATGTTATTGAGAGCATTTTTCAATAAGCTACATGGCTATCATATTCAATACAATGTTGTCAGTCGTGAAACCTTAATTGATGCTCAAATTCATCCAGAAAAACACCGCGATTTAATCGTGCGGGTAGCCGGATATTCAGCTTTCTTCCATGTATTATCAAAAGCCACTCAAGATGATATTATTGCGCGAACAGAACATACTTTATAGGAGTGAATAAGATGAAATTTTTATTAGACACAGCTAACTTAGAAGATATTCAGCAATACAATCAGACGTTACCAATCGCTGGTGTAACCTCTAATCCTTCAATTATAAAAAAGGAAGGGAAAATTGATTTTTTCAATCACATGAAAAAAATTCGGGAAATCATTGGAACGGACAAAACTTTGCATGTTCAAGTAATTGCCGAAGATTATGAAGGTATGATCAAGGATGCAGAAGCAATCTTAGCTAAAATTGATCAGCAAGTCTACATTAAAATACCGACTACTGAAGCCGGTATTCAAGCGATGAAAGAGCTGAAACGTCGTGGAATCAATGTGACTGCAACGGCGATTTATACTAAAATGCAAGCTTATTTAGCAATCGCAGCAGGCGCAGATTATTTAGCACCGTACTTCAATCGGATGGAAAACTTGAATATTGATCCAAGAGAAGCAATTTTTGAGATGGCGGAAGAAATCAGTCGCACCAATAGTAAATCCAAAATTTTAGCAGCTAGTTTCAAAAATGTTGGGCAAGTGACTGCCGCATTAGAAAGCGGGGCACAAGCTGCTACCATGGGACCAGATATTTTGGCCGCAGCTTTCGCAATGCCATCAATCAATCAGGCTGTTTCAGATTTTTCAAAAGATTGGTCATCTATATTTGGTGAAAATGTAACAATTGCCGATTTATAATTTTCAATATTTAAAATAATATTTTTGAAATATTGCTGTCTTGTCAGAAAATATTGCAATTTCGGGAAATGTTTTGTTTGGTCAAAATAATTATAAATATTAAATCTTTTTGATTTATAAAAATAAGTATGATACAATAAGTTTGTAACAAGATAACCGCTTTCATTTTTGAAGAGTACACTTCCCCAAAAGCTGTTCCCACAGTTTGGTATACACTTCTCTGAACCCTAGCTCTTACGGAAATAGGAGCTAGGTATTTTTTTGTCTACCATAGCTAAAAAGCATAGATCGTTATTCAAGATAAGTATTGGTCAAAATGACTAAAAAGCTTTATGCTAACGTTAAGATTAAGAAAAGGAATGTGAATGCCATGAATATCTCTAAAGTAGCAGAAATGTCTGAATTGACGCCAGTGACTTTACGTTATTATGAAAAAGTTGGATTAATCCCACCGATTAATCGCAAAAGTGGTGGTGTAAGGGATTATTCAGAAGAAGATTTAGGTTGGATTGAATTTATCAAATGCATGAGAAATGCTGGCTTATCGATTGACTCATTAATTAACTATACTAATTTATATCAAATCGGTAGAGGAACTGAAGAAGAACGTAAAGAGATACTAAAGAAGGAAAGAGAACAACTGATGGAACGCTATCAGGAAATGGGCGAAACATTGGAGCGATTAAATTATAAAATTGCTAATTATGAAGCCATTCAATAAATTTTAACTGATGCAGTGATGCATCAGTTTTTTTGATATAGGATAGAAAAGGGTTACAAAGTATTAATAATTTCGGTCAGTTGAGTAAGAATTATCTTAGGAAACTTGAAATCTTTTCATTTATATTTAGTATATACTATATGGTATATACTTTTAATAATGTGAGGATGATTTTATGACCATGACAGACAATTGTACTGAACAAATGAGTCCCTTTGAATTAAGTTTATTTTTAGAAAAAGAAATTAGTAAAGATCCAAAGAATCGGCAAAGGTTATTAAACGCTGGGAGAGGAAATCCCAACTGGACAGCTCCGACGCCACGTGAGGCTTTCTTTTTGTTAGGACAATTCGCGACAATGGAAACCTTGAATACAGAGGGTGTTCTAACTGCTGGAATGATTTCAAAAGACAATGATGTAGATGAGCGTTTTGAAAAATTTTTAAGTACTCATCCGGGAAAAGGCAGCGATTTTCTTAAAGAAATTTGGCATAGTCAGGAAAATTATTTTGGTTTAATAAAATCTCAGTGGTTAAATCAAATCTTGGATTATTTAATTGGGGACAACTATCCTAACCCAGTGCGTTGTTTACCTGCTTGTGAAGAACCAATAAAAAATTACTTAAATCAGGAGTTGTTTTCTAATCAAGCGGTTCCTTTCGATATTTTTGCAGTGGAAGGTGGAACAGCAGGTATCTGTTATTTATTTGATACTTTATTTAACAACCATTTGTTAAATAAGGGAGATAAAATTGCGTTATTACTACCAACTTTTGCACCTTATTTAGAGATTCCTGAACTGCCTCAATACCATTTTGAAGTGGAAAAAATTCTTGCAGAACAAACAATTTTATCAGGGAAGACGACTTATCAATATAGTTCGGCAGAAATTGATCGTTTGAAAGACCCGCAAATCAAAGCGGTTTTTGTTGTTAATCCTAGTAACCCAACAGCAAATGCGATGTGTCAATCAACGATTGATCAAATCAAAGGAATTGTCGCTCATGACAATCCCAATTTAATGATTTTAACTGATGATGTTTATGGAACTTTTGTCCCAGAATTCCGATCACTGTTTACAGAGTTACCTTTTAATACAGCTTGTATTTACTCCTATTCAAAATATTTTGGCGCAACTGGCTGGCGAGTTGGTACCATTGCTGTGGCGAGAGAAAATATTTTTGACAAGTTGGTGCAGGAGTTGCCGAATGAGGTGAAAGAAAAGTTAAGATTGCGTTATCTTTCATTAAATGAACATCCACAGGAGACTAGTTTTATCGATCGGTTGGTTGCTGATAGTCGAGATGTGGCGTTGAATCATGCGGCCGGTTTATCCTCAGTCCAACAAGTGATGATGGCCTTGTTTAGTTTGTATTCATTGTTATATGAAGGACAAGCTTATAAAGAAGAAGTGATGGAAATTTGTCACACACGAGAAAAATTATTATTTGATAAATTGGGCATTGAAGAACCATTACCGGCTTTAAATACTGCTTATTATTGTGAAATCAATTTTAAAGATTGGACAGAAAAACGCTACGGAACAGATTTTTCCGATTATTTAAGTCAACGCTGGAATGTTACTAAATTTCTGACAACGCTAGCTCAAAATGAGCAATTGATGCTCTTAAAAGCCAATGCTTTCGGTAGCGATGATTGGTCAGTACGAATTTCACTAGCCAATTTAGCAACAAATCAGTATAGTGAAGTTGGAGATAGAATTATTCGTTTATCTGAAAAAATTAAAGATGAATGGCTAAAATCTAAACAGAAATAGGGGATTCATATGGAAGAAAAAAAAGCTACTCAAGCGATTTTTGATCAAGTTTCAGCTGAAATTGAAAAAAGAATTCGCGAGGGAATCTATGTTAGTTCGCAGAAGCTACCATCTGAATACGATTTAGCAAAGGAATTTAATTGTAGTCGTTTGACTATTCGTAAAGCGATTGATGATCTAATCAAAAAAAATATTATCGTAAAGCGTCGTGGAAAAGGTAGTTACGTGATGTCACAGCAAAAAATTCAAAGTGGTCGGGATGGTTTAGTTGGTTTTACCGAAGCGGCTAAAGCTTATGGCAAATCCAGTAAAACTGAAGTGATTTCCTTTGGCGTCTGTCAGCCAACAGAAGAGATGTTGAAAGCTTTGAATTTGACGAAAAATGATACTATTTATGAATTGGTTCGCCGCCGAATATTAGATGATGAACCAATGACAGTGGAAAAAACCTATTTACCAGAAGTTTATATCGCAGGATTGAAAAAAACTGATTTTGAAGGATCGCTATTCAAACAACTAGAAAAGAAAGTTGAGATTGCCTATTCCCATCAAGAAGTTGAAGCAATTTTAGTTGAACCAGAAATTTCAACATTGTTAGAGGTTCCGGTGGGAAATCCGATGTTGCAAGTCCATTCAGTGACTTATGCGATTGATGCGACCCCGATTTTATTTGATTTGTCTTATTATCGTGCAGATCGATATACATTTAAAAATACTTTGACTCGTTACAGCCATTAGGAGGCGCATTTTGTGGATATTAGAGAATTAATTGAAGCCAATAAATTAGATTTTTATCAAGATTTACAAAAAGTAATGTCAATTGCTAGTGTTAAAGGTGCTGCCGAACCTGGAGCGCCGTTCGGTAAGGAACCAAGAGCTGTGTTGGAAATGGTCATGAATTTGGCAGCAGAGTATGGATTTTATACAAATGTTGTTGAAGATGCGGTAGGTTATGCTCAGTGGGGCGAAGATGATTCATATATTGGCGTTGTGGGTCATTTAGACGTAGTTCCTGCTGGCGATGGGTGGAATTATCCACCGTTTGATTTAAGTTTAACAAATGGACGTTTTTATGGTCGAGGCATTCTGGATAATAAAGGACCAATTATGGCGTGTCTGTTTGGGCTGAAATTATTAAAAGAAGCTGGCTTAGTTAACCGAAAAACTTTTCGAGTTATTTTTGGTACCGATGAAGAAAGTGGTAGCAGTGATCTGCCACTTTATTTAAAACATCAAAAGGCACCGATATTTGGTTTTACTCCAGATGGAAAGTATCCGGTTGTTTACGGTGAACGTGGTATTGTTAATTATCAAATTGAGACAGCTTTTTCAACAGATGAATTGGCATTACTAGGTGATTTTATTGGTGATCAGGCCAAAGACCATGTACCTGATGCATTAAGTCTGACAGTTAATGGTCAAGTGATCTCAGTTAGTGGAAAAAGAGCACCATCTAACGCTCCAGAGCTTGGTGAAAATGCCATTACGCTATTGGCGGAAAAATTAACGGCAGAAAAATTATTGACAGGAAAATTATTGGCTTACTTTACTTGGCTAAAAGACAGTTTGGCTGAAAAGCATCATGGCGAGGGTCTAGGATTAGCTTTTGAAGATGCAGATAGTGGAAAGCTAATGATCACCCCTTATGAACTCATCAAAACAGCTAATGGGTTGGCTTTGTCTGTAGCGATCCGTTATCCTATCTCGGTAACCGAAGAAGAAGTGACTAACACCTTAGAGAAAAATCTTTTTGCGGATAGTCATTTAAAAGTGGTACGACGGATTAAAAGTACCCAATTTCCTAAAGCCAATAAAAATGTTCAAAAATTATCTGAAGTTTACGAAAAAGCGACTGGTTTAGATGGGACACCTGTAACCACAACGGGTGCAACTTATGCCCGTTTCATGCCCAATATTGTTGCTTTTGGACCTTCTTTTCCAGGTCAAAAAGGAATTGCCCATAACAAAGATGAATATATGGATGAAATTGATTTATTAAAAAACATGGAGATTTACATGGCAGCAATTGTTGCTTTGAATCAATAGTATTTTTATGCCGCAGTTCTTATGAGCTGCGGCTTTTTTGTGTAGTTTGCCTTTTTGTCATTCGATTATTAGAGAATTTTCTAAAAGTTTATTTAGAAAAAAATGAAAAAATAGAATTATTTTTGTAATTAGTATATACAAAATAGTATATACTAACTATAATAAAGACAACAACGTGATGAAAGCGTTAACGGAAGGAGCGAATCAATGGTCTGGGGAGCAATAGCAACTTGGCGCATGGCCCACGATGGTGTGGTAAAAGCGCTGGATTTATTAGAACGAAAGCAGCATTCTGGTGATGCCGTAGAGGAATTGATTAAAACAGTGGAGGATTATCCGTATTATAAATCAGTTGGCTATGGTGGGTTACCGAATGCGGAAGGAATTTTAGAAATGGATGCCGCCTTTATGGATGGCGATAGTTTTAAAATAGGAGCAGTCGCCGGAATTACCGATGTCAGTAATCCAATTTCTGTAGCAAGAAAGCTTAGTGATGATAAATTCAATAGTTTTCGAGTTGGAGAAGGTGCCACAAGATATGCCATGACTGAAGGATTTCATCGGAAAAATATGTTGACCGAACGAGCGCATAAAATTTGGGAAAAACGATTAAAAGAAATCCATGAAAATAATTTAAACCCTTATAATGGTCACGATACAGTTGGCGCAATCACATTAGATCAAATGGGTTCTATGACGGCTGGGACTTCAAGTTCAGGTCTGTTCATGAAAAAACCTGGTCGAGTGGGTGATTCACCATTATCTGGTTCTGGCTTTTATGTCGATAGTCAAATTGGGGGTGCTACTGCAACAGGTTTAGGGGAAGATTTAATGAAAGGCTGTTTGTCTTATGAAATTGTTCGCTTAATGGGAGAAGGTTTATCGCCTCAAGCAGCTTGTGACAAGGCTGTATACGAGTTTCATGATAAATTAACTGCGCGTTATGGAAAAGCCGGCGCCTTTTCACTAATAGCTATGAATAAAGCTGGTGAGTGGGGAGTCGCTACCAATGTTGAATTTACTTTTAGTGTTGGCAATGATAAAGAGGCACCTCAGATTTTTATCGCCAACATGGGAGAAAATCATACCACAAAAATAGAATCAATCACCCAAGAGTGGTTGGACGCTTACGAAAAAAGAATTAAAGCACCAATTGAATAATCTAGGAGGATGAAAATTATGGCAACAAAACAAATTTATTTATTCTGTGATGCAGGTATGTCAACAAGTATTATGGTGAACAAAATGATGGAAGTTGTGACTAAACATAATATGCCATTGCAAATTACTGCTTTTCCCGTGGCACGAGCACAAGAAGTTGTGGATAAAGAAAAGCCAGTTGCAATTTTATTAGGTCCCCAAGTGAAATTTTTGCTAGAAAAAACGAAAGAACAATTTAGTCCTCAAGGCATTCCTGTAGCTGCGATTGAACCAGAAATTTATGGAATGATGGATGGCGAAAAAGCATTAAAAGAAGCTTTAAAATTAATCAAGCAAAATAAAAAGTAGGATGGAGTGAAAAAGTAACATGCAGAAATTTTTAGGTTGGTTAGAAAGAGTCTTGACACCGATGGCTAAAGTTATTGGCGAAAATAAATATTTAGTAGCTATTCGAGACGGTTTCTTATTATCTACCCCATTGTTAATTGTGGGATCAGTATTCTTGCTGTTAGCCAATTTCCCATTACCAAATTGGGACACTTGGATGTCGAATATTTTAGGGGACAATTGGGCAATAATGATGTCGGTTCCAGCTAGTGCCAGCTTTGATGTGATGACGATTCTAGCCGTAGTCGGGATTGCTTATAGTTTAGGCCGTCAATTTAAAGTAGATGCAATGCAAGCTGGTATTATTGCTTTAGTTTCTTTCTTTATTTTGACACCGTATACGACTTTATTTACTCCTGAAAATAGTACGGCAGTTTATGAAGTGACTAGCTTGCCTTTAAAATGGATGGGTTCTAGCGGTCTATTCTTAGGCATGATCGTGGCATTGATTTCAACTAGACTATTTGTTTTTATTTTAAATAAAGGCTGGACGATTAAGATGCCTGAAGGGGTACCGCCAACCGTTGTTAAATCTTTTGAAGCTTTAATTCCAAGTTTTGTTGTTGTCTTTATTATGTTTATTATTAACTGGTTGGTTTCATTGACTTCATTTGGTAATTTACAAGATGTCATTTTCCAATTTTTACAAACACCATTATTAAGCTTAGGAAATACTCTAGGCGCCATGATCATCGCTTATATTTTCTTACACTTCTTCTGGTTCTTTGGGATCAACGGAAGCAGTGTCGTTGGCGCAGTATTCAATCCAGTTTTACGGGCTTTATCAGTTGAAAATTTACAAGCTTTTAAAGATGGACACGAAATTCCAAATATTATTACTGGTCAATTTCAAGATATGTTTGCTACTTTTGGTGGAGCCGGTTCGACCTTATCATTGATTCTAGTAATGGTAATTTTCTGTAAGAGTCAACGAATCAAAAAATTATCTCAATTGTCATTAGTGCCAGGTATTTTTGGGATTAATGAACCGATTATTTTTGGTTTACCAATTGTCTTAAATCCACTTATTTTAATTCCTTTTGCTTTAGTACCGACGATTAATATTATTATCTCTTACTTTGCGATGGATTGGGGCTTGGTTCCTTTAACTAATGGGATTCAGTTACCATGGACAACACCACCAATTATTTCTGGTTTCTTAGTTAGTGGTTGGCAAGGAGCAGTATTACAGGCATTATTATTTGTTTTAGGAATGTTTATTTATTATCCATTTATTAAAGTGATGGATGATCAATATTTGCGTGAAGAACGAGAAGCTGTCGAAGAAGAATCAGAAGAAATTGACTTTGATGATTTTGATTTTGACGACATTTAAGAGGTAAAAATGATGAAAAAAATTATTTTAGTATTGAACCATGTACAGGCAGGTATGGGAAGCGATGAGCATGCTGATTTAGCTCCAGGTGGGAAAAAAGCCCCTTTAGGACCAGGCCAAACTTTAACTCCTTATTTGAAAGAGCATGATAGCGAAATTATTGCGACTTTATATTGCGGTGACCAGTATTATCTGGCACATCCAGAAGAAGTAACTAAAAAATTTATTGGTTTTGCTAAGAAATTTGGTGCGGAGGCTGTGTTAGTGGGACCAGCGATGCATTATCCAAATTTTGGTGAAATGGCCGGTGCTTTAACAAAATCGTTTAATGATTACGGCATTCCAGCTATTTCTTCAATGTCGGTGGAAAATCCGGCGACAGAAGTGTATAAAGATCAAGAACCAATTGTAAAAATGCCAAAAAAAGGCGGGATTGGTTTAAACGATTCATTTAAAAATATGGCTTTGTTAGTTTCGGAAAAAGCTAAAGGTAATGATACGACGGAATTAGAAAAAGAGATTTGTTTTTAGAAAAGAGGATTACAGATGAATGATGAACAATTACAAGTAGTCATGGGATTAATCATGAACGCTGGTAATGCTAAAGCAGAAGCTGTTGCCGCATTAACAGCAGCTAAAGAAGGTAATTTCATTTTGGCAGAAGAAAAAATGATAGCGGCAAATGAAGCATTAGTTGAAGCCCACAATGTTCAAACGGGTTTACTAACCGCTGAAGCTAGCGGCGACCACACAACAGTAACTTTATTAATGGTTCACAGTCAAGATCATTTAATGAATGCTATTTCTTATTTAGGTTTGACGCAAGAATTGATTGATTTGTACCACCGCTTAGATAGTAAATAATAAAAATTGCCTTGCCGCTTTGGCAAGGCAATTTTTATGCTTTGTTTAACCATGTCGATAAAAATTGTAACTGTTCCTCGGTATGGAACCAATGTTCGCCGCCAGGCATTACTGTTAGTTGACAGTGATATTTTTCTGCGAAGGTCCTGATTTCAGCTAGACTAGTTAAGTTGTCATTTTCGCCAAACATAATTTTTGTGGGAATTTGCCAGTTGGTTACAGGATGTGTTCTTGTATAAGTAAGATATTGCCACGACAAGGTTTGACCGAAATCAGTTTCAATTAGTTGCTCCTGCTCTAATTGGACTTCACTGACTTGGGCCCACGACATCATCTTTGTTATCAATTTTTCCATATCAACAACTGGTGAAACTAATAAACAATGATCGAGTTCTATATCAGCAAAAGCCAGCAAACTAAACCAAGCAGAAATACTGTTAGCATATAAAGCAATGGTGGTCCAATTTTGTTTTAAGGTTTGATACAAATTTTTAAGCTCAGGTATGACTTCCCAAGGGACAAATTTTTCTGAACTATTTTTTCGGGTGCCATGTTCTGGTAGGTCATATGCGACCACTTGCCACCCTTTTGTAGTTAATATTTTTGCGGCAAATGCTGCTTCTTCTTGATTGCCATTTTGACCATGGAGATAGAGATAGACTTTTTCAGAAGTCTCACCATAGATAGTGATTGAAATAGAATTAAGCGTATTATGTTGGATTTTCATCATTTTCTCCTTTATTTTTTTCAGTATATCATTTTTTTCTATGAGAAGAAAAATTTGATTGTTTTTTGGCGAAATATTAGGTTGTTATTTTTGTACTTTGATATTTTGCGTGTTACCGTTAAAAGGTGATGAAAAAACAAATTAGACATTTAAATTCAGGAGGAATGAGACACATGACAAAACATCAACTACCGTCAGTCGAAACTCGTCTTTATATCAATGGAGAATGGGTCGAAGGCTCAAAAGAAAAGATCCCTGTAACAAATCCAGCAACTGGCGACGTTTTAACTGAAATTCATCAAGGGGCTGAAGCTGAAACAGAAGCAGCTATTGCTGCAGCGAAAAAAGCTTTTCCAACTTGGTCGGAATTACCAGTTACTGAAAGAGCCGCTTATATGAATAAATTGGCTGACTTGATTGAAGAAGATACAAATCGTTTGGCAACTATCATGACTTTAGAACAAGGAAAACCACTTACCCAAGCTGCTGGTGAAATTAAAAGTAATGTAGAAAATTTACGCTGGAATGCTGCTCAGGCACAACGGGTTTTCGGAGAAATTATTCCATCACCACCAACAAATCAATGGCAAGTGCGCAAGCAACCAGTTGGTGTAGTGGGCGCAATTACTCCGTGGAATTTTCCTTCCAACATGATTATTCGCAAGATTGCACCAGGTATTGCAGTAGGTTGTACAATTGTTTTAAAACCTGCTAAAGAAACCCCATTATCTGCCTTAGCTTTAATGGAGTTATTTGAAAAAGCAGAATTTCCTGCTGGTGTAGTAAATATCGTTTTAGGAGATGCGAAACCAATCGGAAAAGTATTGTCAGAGTCTGAAGATGTGGCGAAAATTACTTTTACTGGTTCAACAAATGTCGGTAAAATTTTAAACCAACAAGCTTCTGATTCACTGAAAAAAGTTTCTTTGGAATTGGGCGGACATGCGCCATATATTATTTTTCCAGATGCCGATTTGGAATTAGCCGTGGATACCTTAATTACGACAAAATTTAGAAATAATGGTCAAGTTTGTGTCTCGCCAAATCGTATTTTTGTTCATCAAGATGTGAAGGAAGAAGTTACACATTTATTAGTGGAAAAAATCCAAGAAGTTACGGTTGGTGATGGCATGGATGATCCAACTACGGGTCCTCTAATCAATCAAGCAGGTCTAGATAAAGTTGTCGCCCAATTAAAAGATGCCACAGAAAAAGGCGCAAAAGTTTTATTCGGTGGTCAGCAATTAACTGAGGGCGAATATCAAAACGGCTTTTTCTTCCAACCAACTGTTTTGGATGAAGTTACAACTGATATGGATATTTATTATGAAGAAACTTTTGGTCCAGTCATTCCTTTAATTACTTTTGAAGATGAGGACGAAGTAATTAAAGCAGCTAATGATACAGAATTTGGTTTGGCAAGCTATTTCTTTGCTAACAATATTCAAACCATTGACAAAGTCAGTCGTGGATTGGATTACGGCATGGTAGGAGTAAACGATACAGCTATCTCTAATTCTGCCACACCGTTTGGTGGCATGAAGCATTCTGGCTTTGGTCGAGAAAATGGAATATACGGTGTCGAAGAATATGTAGAAGTCAAATTTGTAAATATTCGCACAGCTAAATAGGAAAATCACCAGCACACGAATTCTTGAAAAAGGATTCGTGTTTTTTTGATTTTTACTTATTTTCAGAATATTTAATCATTAATTGTGCTAAAATAAAAGAAAATTCAAAAAAATGGAGGTTACTTATGGGAACAGTCGTGAAAACGGGTCTAAAGAAGAACTTTTTGACGATTATCTTGTTAGCATTAGCAGGATCAATCATCTATGGGCTGCCATATTTTCGAAGCTATTATTACGATGCTTATGTTACAGCCTACAATCTGACCAATACGCAAATGGGTATGCTGGGAAGTGCTTACGGATTTATCGGTTTGGTTTCTTATTTTATTGGAGGCGTTTTAGCTGACCGTTTTGCAGCTAAAAAGTTATTGGTTTTTTCACTGTTAGCAACTGGTTTAGGTGGATTCTTACATTTATTTGTATCAAGCTTTTGGCCACTGTTTTTTATTTATGGTCTATGGGGCATCACTTCTTTGCTGACTTTTTGGCCAGCTTTAATGAAAATTGTCCGAATGCAAGCCAATGATGATGAGCAAAGTCGCGCTTATGGATTATTTGAAGGAACTCGTGGGATTACGAATGTAATTCATTTAGCGATAGCCACTGCAATTTTTGGGTTCTTTCAAAGCCGTGCTACGGCTTTAGTCGGTTTGAACTGGATTATTATTTTTTATTCGGTGATTCCGATTGTCTGCGGATTGGCTTTTATTTTTATTTTAAAGGAACCAACTTCGGTCGAAGAAAATCAAGCCCAAGAAAAATTAACTTTCAAAGATGTAATTGATGTTTTAAAAATGCCGGCCCTTTGGCTGTCAATTGGGATTATGTTTACTAGCTATGTTTTTAATATGTCGATTTACTATTTCACGCCTTATGCTTCAAATGTTATTGGGACTTCAGCCGTTTTTGCTGCAGTGGTAGCGATGCTAGCCCAATATTGTCGTTTGGTAGCAGCACCCTTTGGCGGATTTTTAGCTGATAAAATTAGCAAATCAATGGTTATGTTTGCAGGTTTTGTATTTTTAGCTTTAGGAACTTTTCTATTAATTGTTAGTTCTGGTGTAAGTGGTCAACTGCAAGTGGTCGTGTTAGTTGTTGCGGCCAGTATGGTTTATATCGCCATGTACTCTAATTATGGTATCTTTTTCTCTTTCCTATCTGAGGGAGGTATTCCACTGAGACTTTCTGGGGTAGCAATAGGACTGGCTAGTACTTTAGGTTATTTACCTGAAGTGGTGGTTCCGCTGGCAGCTGGTAATATTTTGGATCGTTACCCAGGAAATACTGGTTATTTTATTTACTTTAGTATTATGATAGCAATGGCAGCGATTGGTGCAGTTTTATGTATTATTTGGAGTAAAACGTATGGCAAAAAATATCGTTTGAAAATGGCAGCCAAGGAGGCAAAATAAATGAAAAGAATTATCGAGAACTTTCCTTATGATGTAGAGGTAATTGAAAACAGTTGGTATACACTAAGTGACGGGACCGTTCTTTCGTATCGAGGTTGGTTTCCCAAATCAGATAAACCTTTACCAACAATTTTAGAATATTTACCTTATCGTAAAACAGATGGCACCCGTGGACGAGATAATCCCATGCATGGTTATTTTTCTGGCCACGGCTACAATGTGATTCGGATGGATATGCGAGGAACAGGTGAGTCAGAAGGGTTATTGAAAGATGAATATTTGAAACAAGAACAAGATGATGCCTTGGAGATCATTGACTGGATTGCCAAACAAGATTGGTGTGATGGCAATGTCGGTATGATGGGGAAATCTTGGGGTGGTTTCAATTCCTTACAAATTGCGGCACGTCAACCAGAAGCATTGAAAGCTGTTATGGTCGTAGGCTTTACTGATGATCGCTACAATAACGATATTCACTATAAAGGCGGCTTGATTTTAAATGATAATTTCTGGTGGGGCGCCATTATGTTGGGTTATCAATCTCGTGCAATCGATCCCCATGTTGTCGGCGACCGTTGGCGGGAAATGTGGCTAGAGCGTTTGAAAAATATGCCTTTATGGATGGCGAATTGGTTAGAACATCAAACCCGTGATGATTATTGGAAACATGGATCAGTGTGTGAAAACTATGATGCGATTAAAGTACCGGTTTTTGCCGTTGATGGATATGCAGATTCTTATACAAATACTGTGTTGAGTTTATTAGAAGGTTTGAGTGTACCGAAAAAAGGTATTTTAGGTCCATGGGCCCATGTCTATGCTCATGATGGTGTGCCAGGTCCAGCAATAAATTATTTAGGTGAAGGAGTTAAATGGTGGGATCATTGGTTGAAGGGTGAAAAAACGGATACTTTAGATGGTCCAATGATTCAAGCTTGGATTGAAGACAGTATGCCGCCACAGACCAATAAACCTGAAAGTAAAGGTCGTTGGGTAGCTGTCGAAAACTGGCCTTCCAAGGTTGTCAACGATAAGAATTTTGGCTTAAGCTATCACGAATTAGTAGCAGAAAATGCAAATACTAGTGAGAAAGTTGCCTTGAAAACACCTTTAAATCATACCCTCTTAGCAAATGAATGGATGGGTGCAGGCGTGCCAGGTGAATCTCCAGGGGATCAACGTTTAGACAATGGTTTGGCATTGAATTTTGATTCTGAAGTATTAACCGAAGATTTAGAAATTTTTGGCTATCCAAAAGTTACTCTTAAACTAAGTAGTGATAAACCAAATGCGATGTTATATGCTTCATTATGTGATGTTGCTCCAGATGGGTCATCTGAGCGGGTGAGCTATGGTGTCATGAATCTAACGCATCTAGCTGGTCATGACAAAGTAGTCTACTTGGAACCGGGCAAAGAAGTTGAAGCCACCGTTCAATTAAATACTTGTGGGCATTCATTTAAGGCGGGTCATCGGTTACGTTTGTCTTTAGCAAATTCAGCTTGGCCAATGTTTTGGACGATGCCAGAAGATAATACTCTGACCTTAGAATTAGCCGATGCGCAGTTTAGTTTGCCAATTTTTACTGGAGAAGATACAGTGGGACCAGACTTGGATGCACAATCTGCTCCATTGACACCAACAACTATCTTGTCGGAAGGAAGAGTTGAACGAGAAATATCTTATGATTTAGTGACTGATACCTGGACTTGCATGACGAATGGTATTGGTGGCGTTTTTGGAGAAGGAATTTATCGGTTTGATGAAATTGATGTAACGGTTGAACATAACCTAAAACGACTATTAACCTTATCAAATCAAGATCCTTTGTCTGCAAACTACACGATTACTCAAAATATGCGAATTGGTCGTGAGGGCTGGTGGACCAATGCAGAAATTACCACTACGCAAACTTCTGATAAAGAATACTTCTACATTACAGGTGAGATGAATGTCACCGAAAATGAAGAACCAATTTATGCTACAACTTGGGATAAAAAGATTAAACGAAACGGTATGTAAACAATTGAAAGAGCTGGATTTTAAAATCCGGTTCTTTTTTCTAGTATTTTAATAAAATAAAAAAATGGGGCGAATTTTTTTGGATAAAAAATATTTTTTCTTTGATATTGATGGGACACTGACAGATCGGAAAACAGGAGAAATTGTGCCAAGCGCACAAGAAGCTCTGAATAAATTACAAGCAGCCGGACATTTTGTAGCAATTGCGACTGGACGGGCCCATTATAAATCGATTGATTTTATGAATTCGGTGGGATTAAAAAACATGGTTTGTGCAGGTGGCGGTGGTTTAGTCTTGAATAATCAATTGGTTCAAAATCAACCGCTGAATTTAGCGGATGCGAAAGCATTGTTGTCACAAACAGAAGCTTTGGGACTGGGAACTTTATTAATGTTAGACGATTCGATTAAAGTTTATGCTAAAAATGATCTGTTTAGAGAACAAGTCGGTGAGAGACGTGAGCCAACAGAATATATCATCGACGAAACATTAGACTATGAAAAATTGACAGAAATCTACAAAATATATGTGGTCATTTCCGAAGCAGATGAGGCGCAATTAACGACTAAAGATCCTTTGGGCTATGTTCGTTTTATGCCAGATTATTTGACGATTCAATACGATGATAAATATAGTGGAATCGTTGCGACTATCAATCACTTAAAAGGAGATTTATCAAAAGTTGTTGTTTTTGGCGATGATACCAATGATTTGGTGATGTTTTCACCGGAATGGACCAGTATTGCCATGGGTAATGCGCATCCGGAATTGAAAAAAAAGGCTGACTTTGTCACAGCAAACAATGTGGATGATGGGATTTATTTGGCTTGTCAGAAATTTGGCTGGATTTAAAATTTTGGAGAATCTATGAAAATTGTGGGCGAGAAGTTTTATGGATTTCTATTTCAAAGGTTAACTGACTTTGTCGATTTTTTAGCTACTCTGCTTAATTTAGCGCAGTTAGAAGTGTTGTCAAAAATAGTTAAAGGAATGATCTATTTTTCGATTGTAGGTTTTTATTTAGTCTTGCGAAATTTCTATGCTCTAATTGGCTGATTACTTTCGCTTTAATTGGAATTTATAATTTTCCTATTATTTTTGCTAATATGTGTTGTGCTTTGTGAAAAAAAATGGATTACGAGGAAAAGAAAATTTACCTCCTAAAAAAGTAGTTTTTGGATTGATTTTTTTAGAAATATCATCGGCAAACTGATGTGAAAAAATCTCAAAAAAGCTGATGAATGCTGCAATTATAGGCTTTATTATCATTTTTATTCTTTTTGGCTGTTTTCAAGAAATATCGTAATTATTTTACTTATTCTTCCCATGAGCCTTGAATTTGTGGCTAATTGTTTATCTGATTTAGTTGAGCTTCAAATTTGAGAAGTTGTAAAAGATGAAAAATGTCACCAAGCAAAAGTAGCTAAACGAAAGCCCAGGGCTATTAAAAGAATTAGTAATAATGAAGTGCCACCAAAAAGCAGATTCTTGATCTAATTTTGGATAGGAACTTCAAAATTACTAGGTTCTGGCATTGTTAATCATTTAAAAGAATTTGATATGAGTAAAATTTATTATTTGTAAAAGGAGAAAAATATGTTAGATAAAAGTATTCTCTATGCTGATTTTTGGATGGTACTGCCAGCTGAAAAAACAATCTTAGACTTTCCTTTGAAGACAGACTTCTCATTGGAATTTTATCAAAAAGGGGATGAAAAAGACTGGTGTGAGATCGAAACTTCCGTTTTAGAATTTGATCAACCAGAAGCGGCACTGACTTATTTTGAGAAAACTTTTTTGCCTTATCCAGATGAACTAAATCGTCGTATGTTATTTGTAGAAAACGCTAAGGGTGAAAAAATTGCAACTTGCACTGGCTGGATGAAAACATTGAATGATGGTAGAACTGTTCCGCAATTTCATTGGTTGGCGGTTAAGCCAGAATATAGTGGTCAAGGATTAGCTAAAACGTTAGTGAGTCAGATTTGCCAAGAGTTACGGAAGATCTATCCAGACCAATCAATTTATTTACACAGCCAGACTTGGAGTAAGCCAGCGGTATTTTTATATCGTAAATTTGGTTTTGAAATAATGCCAACTGATCTTAATGGCAATCAGAATGAGGACTATGAAAAAGCTTTAAAAATCCTAGATCTATAATAATAGTGAATCATTTTAAGCGTTAGAAATATGTTAAAATGATTTTAAATAATAGGGAGGTTTTTTTGTGAAAAAGTGTCGGATGTTTTTGATAATTTTAGCCGCATTGTTTTTCTTGACGGGGTGTGGGAAAAAAGCAAGTGATGATTTCAAAGAAACTCTGGAGCAACAAAATGAAATGAACAGCAGTGATTTTACTCTGAAAATGAAAACGATTGAATTTGGCGATACAGAAAATGTTTCTTCAATCATTGCTGGGGCGATGGGGGATCGTCTAAAGTTAGCAGTCATTACTGGGGAAAATATTATCGATTCGGAGAACGAAACCGCTGATACCAATTTTTCAATGGATCTTTCAGACTATCAATTACCGATGCATTTTATTACGGATTTAAAAAAGGGCAATATGTATTTAGAGGCTACTTATTTAATTGAAATTCTAAAAATAGCCGCTTCTTTAAATGACATGAATGCCGAAGACTTTTATGATTTTTCAAATATTGAAGGGAAATATATTGAAGCTACTGCCGAAGAAGAAGCTGATGAACTGTCGATGGAATCGCCAGAAGAAACGACTGAATCAGGTTATGATTTTGCTGAAATGCGGAGTATTTTTTCAAAAGAGTATTTTTATGGCTATTTAGGAACCCGAGGAAATGATGCTTTCAAAGTGACCAAAGAGACCATGAGCTATACTTTTAATAGCAAAAGTTTTAAGGAATTTTTGAGTTATGTCAGTGATGAAGGTGACGAAAGACAAAAAATTATTGCCACCGAAATGTTAAAAGAACTTGCTACAAATGAAGGCTTAATTGATATGAATATAAAAATGACTTTAAACAAAGCTAAAAACAGTGCTAAAATTGATTTTAAATTTTCAACTGATGAAACAGATACCGCAATTAGAAAAATCGCTGGGACGCTGAATTTAAAATACAAAGACAGCAAAAAAACAGTTAAACTTCCAAAAGATGATGAAATTATAACTGGCCAAGAAGTTGAAAGTGACTTAGAAGAACAACAAGGTGGCGATCAGTATATGAGTGAGGAAGATTTCCAAGAGATTTATGATTATGTTAGTCAATATCAAGCTGCTATAACACCAGAAATTGCGCAACAAATTCTGGAAGAATATGCGCCATATTTAACTGAAGAACAGTTGGCACGTTTAGAAAGCTTACTTCAAGGACAAATAGCCGCTTAAATAATCTGATAACAATTATCACCACTCGTGAAAACGAGTGGTTTTTTATTGTGGAAAAAATCTTGTGAGAAAACTTAGTAACCTTAAAGAATTGGGTATACATTAGTCTCAAATCAAAATTAAAATAATTAATTATAAAAAATATATTCGTAAATGATATTTGAAATACAGACTATTTTTGCTATTATTATTTTATAAATAAAAATAAAATATCTGAATATTGTTATAAATAATCTTTACGAAAGGGTAAGCCATGGAAAATAAACAAATAAGTTTAACTGAAGCTATAGATTTAGTTAAAGAAGGAGACATTGTTGCGGTGGGTGGCTTTATGACAAATGGTACACCGGAATTATTGGTGGATGCTTTAGTAGAAAAAGGCATCAAACATTTGACTTTAGTCAGTAATGATACCGGTCTCATTGATAAAGGTGTCGGGAAATTAATCATGAACCATCAGTTTGATAAAATCATTACTTCTCACTTAGGACTAAATCGCGAGGCTGGTCGTCAATTAAATGAAAATGAAACTAAATTTGAGATTATGCCTTTAGGAACCTTGGTGGAAAGAATTCGTTGTGGCGCATTTGGTTTGGGTGGTGTTTTGACGCCAACGGGTATCGGAACGCTCATTGAAGAAGGTAAGCAAAAGATTACAGTTGCGGGTCGAGAATATTTATTAGAGACACCAATTAAAGCGGATGTTGCCTTGGTCTTAGCTGATCAAGCTGATCAAACGGGCAATTTACAATATGCCGGATCTGAAAATAATTTTAATCATATTATGTCAGCAAATGCAAAGACAACCATTGTTCAAGCGAGAAAAGTTGTCGCAACGGGCACAATTAATCCGAGTTTTGTTCATACACCGAGTATTTTTGTTGATTGTGTGGTGGAAGGGGACGTATTATGCTAACGAAAGAGCAAAGACACGAGCAAATAGCGAAACGAGTTGCTCAAGAACTTTCTGATAGTTCTTTAGTAAATTTAGGGATTGGCTTACCGACAAAAGTTCAAAATTATATTCCAGCTAATTTATCGGTTATTATTCAGTCAGAGAATGGATTTGTTGGTTTAGGTCCGACACCTGATCCGATTGATCCAACAATCGTTAATGCCAGCGGGCAACCAGCTTCAATTAAACAAGGGGGCGCTTATTTTGATATTACAACTTCTTTTGGTATTATTCGAGGGGGTCACGTAGATATCAGTGTGTTGGGTGGTTTACAGGTTGATGAAACAGGAAATTTAGCAAACTATTTGATTCCGGGCGTGTTTGTTCCCGGCATCGGCGGTGCAATGGATTTATTAGCAGGAGTAAAAAAAGTTATTGTAGCGATGGAGCATACTAATTATGGAAAGCCTAAAATTTTAAAGCAGTGTACTTTACCGCTAACTGCGCGAGGACGCGTCAATCAAATTATCACTGAAATGGGTGTTTTTGAAATTACTCAGCAAGGAATTGAGATTACTGAAATTGCATCAGGCTATACTTTTGACGAAATTCAAGCAGTTACTGCAGCACAATTAATCAATCATTTAACGTGATTAACCCTTAGCAAATCCCTTTGAAGTAGAGATTTTATTAGTTTTTCAAGAATTTAAACCAGTCAAACCTAACCAAATAAAGAAATACAAAACCAGAATGACTAGAGCAACAAAACTACTAATCAAAATGAAAAAAAGTATATTTTGCAGACGATTTTTCTTTTTGAAAGCTAGTAATAGACTACCAATAATAATAAAACCAAAAAAAGTTAACAGCGGAGTTTTTAGATTAAATAGGTGAATTAATTTAATCAACATAGTAAACCTCCGCTGTTCTTTTATAGTTAATTGTTATTCCTCAATTACCAACATATTATTTTCATCAAACTGCCAGATTTTCCCGTAAGCAACTTCCCAATAATAACCGTTTGGATCAGTAAAATAGCCGGAATAACCGTCCCAATCAGGATTTTTAGTCGGCTGCTTGATGATTTTTCCACCGGCGGAGTGGACGTCTTTGAAAAAAGCATCAACTTCTTCAGGTGTTTTCATATTAATAGCTAAGGTGATACCAGGAAAAATGCCAGTTTGAAATTTTGGTGGACTGTCTGGATTAATATCTTTTGTTAATTGCTCCAGTGGATAAAGTTCTAATTTAGTGCCTTGATTATCGAAAAAAACAATCGGCGGATTGTCAGATTTTTCGTAAGTTTTAAAGCCGATATTCTTGTAAAAGCTTAACGATTCCTTCATATCATTTACCCCTAAACAAATCAAATTCAGTCTATTCATAGTAGCCTCCCAATATTTTTTTGTGTTAAAAGCTAGTTGATTGATGATTGTTCTTTGATTTTTTTTTCGTAAAGGTACGTAATGACATCAGATCGAGGATCTTTTTTTTCACCGACCTTATGGTAGCCAAGCGACTCATAAAAGCGATGTAACTGGAAGTTTTCGCTAACTGTTTCAAGGGTCCATTTTTTTACATGGGGATGGGCAGCTTCAAGAGCTGAAAGGATTTCTTTTCCGTATCCTTGGTGTTGATATTTTGGATCAATAAAGATAGTTGCTAATTCAGCTTTTTTACCTAAAACAATCACAAATACGCCACCAATTTCGTTACCATCAGCTAAAATAACTTTTCCAAAAAGTAAAGGTGGTTGGAAATTTTTCTTTTTCAAATGTAACAATGGTGGATAGATACCATATTTTTCAAAGTCTGATTGAAATGCCCGTAAAGCCATTTCGTAAAGTTTGGGTACATCGGTTTTTTTCATTTTTCTGAAGGTTATCATAAGAAGAGCCCCTTTTTAATCGGTTGTTGAAACTATCGTAGCAGACAGTAAATTTTTTTCAACACTGATTTAGTCATCTAACGATAGTGTAAGTTTATTTTTCAGAAAAGATACCAGCAGCACCTAATGAAATACCAATTGCTAAACCAATAGCCAAATGATCAAATAAATATCCAAAGACTAATCCAAAGATGATCCCTAAAGTTAACGAGTAATTTTCTTTCTTTTTCATCTGTTTTCTTCACCCTTTTGTTGGGCCGTTTTTATTTGCTTTTGTCGTAATTTTAATACTTCAGTCTGATTGTCTGGAAAAAGTAGATTGAAAACTTTCACGCTATAGTCAGCGGATACGAGGGCATGGCCACGCATATGGGCGGTGGCAATTGCCTGTGCGAAAACTCTAGCAGCATATTTTTCAATCGGTGTTTTTGATTCTTTTGCAATCTGATTTGCTAGAAACCCAGCTTGCCGAAACTCGTAAGCTGAGATTTCTCCAGCTATTTTTTGCTGAAAGGCATCAATTGCCTGCTGAATTCGCGGATCACTGATTCGTGGCGCATTCAAATAAACTAAAAAAGGTTGTGCGTTTACTAAAGCCCACTCAGCAAGTTCCTTGTGGGAAAGTAATTCCAGTTGCCTTTCCAAATCTGCTCTTAATTCTGAATGGTCAAAGATTTTTATTTTTGGCTGACTAGGAAATTTTGCTTGTCCCATTAAGCTTTGTTCATGAAGGTTCCAAGAATAAATTTCAGGTTTCATTAAACAATCTCTTTAGAAAAATCTCTTACCAAGTTATACCAAACTTCATTTGCATGGGTGGATTCAGAAACACCTTCTACTTGATAGTGATTTTTTTGATAAAAAGGAATCAAATTCGCTAAACAAGTTAAGGTGATACCAGCGCGTTTTTTTTCTTGTGAAATTTGCGCAAGACCTGTTAGCAAGCGACTCGCAATCCCAAAATTATAATACTCAGGGGCAACAGCTAAGCTAAGAATAGTTTGGAAGCCGCCTATTTCTGGATTGGGGATCGTTTTTTCAAATAGTTCATCAGTTAAATATCTTTCTGAAACAACTGGACCAACGACATAGCCCAAAATTGCCTGTTCTGGGTTAATAGCCACTAGAAAACTGTCAGGAATTTGCTGAATTCTTTCTAGCATAGCTTTTTCTGAAGCCGCTTCAGCTGGAGAAAAACCACTTCTTTCAATGGTCATAATCCGATCTAAATCTTTTTCAGTTGGTTGTCTAAAATCAATTTGCATCTGCTCACCTAGTTTTCAATCTTTTTTATAATTTTGGCTGGATTACCAGCAACCACTACATTTTCTGGTACGTCTTTAATTACCACTGAACCAGCTGCTACGATGGAATTATCGCCAATTGTTACACCACCTAAAATGGTTACACTTCCGCCAATCCATACGCGATTACCAATTTTGATTGGTTCGGCATAACCAGATAAGTTGCGGTCTACCGGATTGAGTTGATGGCCAGTTGCATAAAGTCCAACATTTGGTCCAATCATACAATCATCACCGATAATGACTTGCGCCATATCTAAAATAGTAAAATTAAATCCCGCATAAAAACGTTCTCCAACGGAAATATTACTTCCTAAATCACAATTAAAATTGGTTTCAATCACCGGTAACTCACCGCAAGAATGAAACAACTCTTTCAAAATCTCTCGCTTTTTTATTATTTCGCGGTTGGTCAACTGATTAAAGGTTTTTAGTTTTTCCTGTAAATCGATACTGTCAGTTGAAAAATTGTGCAGGTCACGTTGGTAAAATGAACGGGTCATTTTTTTCCTCCTGAAGATTTCTGGTTATTTATTTTCACTTGGTTTCAATAATGGGGTTAAAGCAACGCTAGATCCACTAGCGGTAATGACGGTTGTTTGTAGATATTGCTGTCCAGTTGTTAAATCTGTAATGACGGCTAGTTCTTGTTTTCCCTTTGCGTAAACTTGTTCGATAGTAAAATTTTTTGAATCAGTCATATTTTTTCCTCCTAATATAAATTAATTTAATTTGTGATTCACATAAAAAAATTGAAAAATTAATAGTAATGTTAAACTTAATAAGATCAACCATAAGACTAGAACATTATTGAAATGAAGTAAAAAGAGTAAGACCAGTGTTAAAATCAATTGCAATAACCCTAAGACCAACGAAGATCGTTTCACTGCTAATTGTGCTTGTTGCCAATTTTTTGAATTTTTGACGGATTTTGTAGAACGAAATCCCTGAAGCGATTGAATACGATAGTGATCATTTTTAGCTAAATAACTAGATTGAATGGGTAAGATAATTAAAAAAATAATTGTTGGAAAAAAGGTAAAGAAGGTTAACAACATGCTTGATTCTCCTTAAGTGAAGACATTAAAAGCAATTAAACCAGCTAAAAGAAGCAAAACTACGACTATTAAAAGATAAAAACTACCATTTTTACTATTTTTTTCAACCGCAAAAGCCTTTATTGAAGCATAAATAAAGCTGATTAAAGCAATTAAATAAGCTAAATGAAGAAAAATAAAAATATAGATACTTCTAAAAATTAAATGGTATGCCACCATGAATTACACCTCTTGTAAAAAAATATGGGTTCTCTTCTTAGTATAGCATTTATTTTTATTATTTTTACCAATAAAAAAACTGCTCTTCTGCTAAAAGCAGAGGAGCTGTATTGGTTATAAATCAAAACTAATACTTTTTTTAGGTGCATCGTCAATAATTTGGCGAAAATCTAGTAGGCCCTCAGCTAATCCACGAATCAAAATCTCAGCAGTGCCTAAATTTGTTGCCAATGGAACATTGTAAACATCACTTAATCGAATTAATGCATTAACATCCGGTTCATGAGGTTGAGAAGAGAGTGGATCTCTCAGGAAAATTACCAAATCTAACTCATCTTCGGAAATTAAAGCGCCAATTTGCTGATCACCGCCAAGAGGGCCAGATTTGAAGCGGTGAACCTTTAGTCCAGTCGCTTCACTAATTCTTTGACCAGTCGTACCAGTAGCGAATAATTCATGATTTTTCAATAATGGTTGATAAGCGGTAACTAATTGAACCATCAAATCTTTTTTTCGATCATGAGCGATAAAAGCTATTTTCATTTGGCTCACTCCTTATTATAAAATGCTAATTCTTGATTTAACAAAAATGGACGATAATAAGCAACAGTATCACTCATCGGTAAAATTTCAGGTGCTAACTCAATATTCAACGACTCTGCCAAGTAATCACGGCGACGAGTAAAATCAGCCCAAACTTTCGGATAATCCCGCTTAATTTCTTCTCGCAAAGCTTCATCCGCTAAACAAATCCCATCTTCACAGCCAACGCCAGCATAACCAGCAACTTTAGGAATGAGATCAATTTGTAATAACTGCCCACTTTGTAAAACAGCGCTAGAATTTTTGGCAAATGGTGAAGACAACCATTCTTCATCGGCAATAAAATGACCAGGATTTAGTTCCCAGTGGTAATCTTTTTGTGGTAAAACTTTATCGATTTCAGTAAATAAAGTAGCGCCAGTTAAACCAAGCTTGACTGTTTTCAGCCAAGTAACCAAGGCTTGGTAATAGGGATAAGCCACTTTTTCTAGATAATCTTGTTGCTTTTCTGGTAAGTCATTAACATTATTTGCGACAAATGCTGCACGAGAAGACAAACCACCTTTGTAACTTGTGGTTAATGAAAAAGTATCTCCCAGCTTGGTTTGCTTATTGCGAGGATAAAGTGTCGCGTGACTGAAACGTTCACCAGTGGCGCAAATCGTTGTTACATTATGTTGTTGTCCAAAAGCCGATAAACTTGTTGCAATCGCCAGCTCGGTTTTATTTAATTCAATTTGATTTAAGGTTTCTAATAAACAATTACCTGCTAAACTCGCACCAAAACTATAATGAGCGATTTCGTTGGCATTGTTCGTAACGCGCAGACCATCTATTGGTGATAATAATAAATCAGCCACATTTTCCACGGAGGTAATGCTTTGTAAAGCTTGCAAGATATAGTGGGGTAAATCAAATAATTGACGGTTGTCTTCAATAGAAGAAGTAAACATTTTCCAACCAATTACGCCGACTTTAGTTAAATTGTTTAAGCCTGCTTCCGCAAAATAGCTACTCAAGGGGGCATCGCCTAACATCGGTTGATTTGGTAAAGAGAAGAATGGAACATGAATTACTTGATTTTCCAGTCGCGCGACTTTACCCATCTTAGTATTTTCATTACCTAATAGTAAAAATGCTTTTCCATCTTGATGAAGTACCAAACAGGCTTCTTCAAAACGAGGAATAAAACCAGTAAAGTATTCAAAGTTAGCACCATGTTCACGATCGGCATAAATTACGACTGCATCCAATTGTGCGGCTTTCATTTTAGTTAAAAAAATCTGTCTCCGTTGGTTTAATGTTTCATCGGTTAAGTCGATCGGTGCAAGGTCTTCACTTCGTTGAGGTGAAGTTATTTTTTTTGTTTGAATTGTCATAAGAACTCCTTTATAGCTTTTCTAAAATGATAGCATAAAAAGGATTTTGATGGGACATTGATTTATTGAAAAATCAGACTATTTATATTCCATCAAAAATATTATTTTTTTAGAAAAAAACGATAGAAAAAACACGAACGTTTAATTATGTAAGGAGAAAGCCTAAGTTAACAAGCTTTCTCTTTTTTTGAATCATTTTCAATCAGTGAATTATTTTGCTTGTGAAAAATGTATTAGTGAAAAATAGATCATTTTGAAAACGTAACACTTTCTTGTTAAAGAAACCATTTTTTCTTAGAAGAAGTCAATAATAGCTTGTTTTTCATCAAAAATATCTAGCTATTTTTTCAAATAAGCATACGAGATTTTCATTTATAAAAAGATAATTTCCATTAAAGATGAATGAATAATTACTTGTGAACATTAAATATTTTTAGTAAAAAAAATAAAAAACATTATTATATAGGCATTTAAACGTAATAATTTTTATAATTTTTGATTGCGATAAAAATCACAATGAAATTCATTATTTTTGTTTCTGAAAATCGCAAGAAAGAATGCTTGGCAGATTCTCATTTTCTGATTATATTAATTTCACTTTTAACGAGGAAATAGAGAGGAAGTATGGCATGGAAGAAACAATGAATTTAAGTCAGCTTTTTAAACAGTTTAGAAAAGGCATCGGCTGGTTTGTCGGACTGACTATTGGAGGAGCATTAATCGGTGGCATTATCGCTTACCTGATTTTAACCCCGCAATATACAAGTCAAAGTCAATTAATAGTAAAAATATCTGATACAAATAATAGCGGAAAAATAAGTGCAGGTTTAGCAATGATTAATACCTATAAGGATTTTGTTACTAGCGATGTAGTAGTGAAAGAAGTTAAACAGGAATTATCCGAAAATGAAAATCTTCAGCTCTCAAAAAAAGCAATAAAAAATAGTCTTGAGGTTAATCAAAGTCCCAGTTCACAAATGTTTACGATTGAAGCGACTGCGACTGATAAAAAAGAAGCGGCAAAAATTGCAAACACAACAGTTGCTGTTTTTAAAACGAAAATTCGTGATGTTTTAGAAGTAAAAGATATTAAAACAGTCTCAAAAGCAACGCCCGCAAATCAAGCATCGTTTCCTAATCACTTGTTAATTGTTGGAATGGCTACATTGTTGGGCTTATTACTAGGATTTATAGTTGCTGCATTTAAGGGTAAGAAAGATTAATCAGGGGTGATTTGATATGGAAAAATCAATTAAATTAGTGGTTGAAAATCATCAATTACTGAATCGATTGCTTTACAAAAACCGACCTATTTATGGTTTCTTTAAAAGATCAATGGATATTGTTGGAGCCAGTATCGGCTTAGTCTTATTGTCGCCATTATTCATTATTATTGCATTGCTGATTACCCATGAAGATGCAAAGGGATCCATTTTCTTTGTTCAAAAAAGAGTTGGCAAGGATGGCAAAGTTTTTTGGATGTATAAGTTTCGCTCTATGTGTGTAGATGCTGAAAGTCAGTTGACTGCTTTGTTAGATCAAAATGAAATTGCTGGCAAAATGTTCAAAATGAAAAAAGATCCCAGAATCACAAAAATTGGTCGTTTTATTCGTAAAACCAGTATCGATGAATTACCTCAGCTTTTTAATGTATTAAAAGGTGAGATGAGTTTGATTGGTCCACGACCACCTTTGGAAAATGAAGTGGACGATTATTCCAGTCAAGATGCCAAACGTTTGTTAGTTAAACCAGGCTGCTCAGGCTTATGGCAAGTTAGCGGTCGAAATCAATTAAGTTTTGAAGAAATGGTTGCATTAGATGTTCGCTATATCCAAACCCGGAATCTAATATTTGATATTTTAATAATCGTCAAAACGATTTGGGTAATGATTAAACCAAACGGCGCATATTAAGAAGGAAAAACAATGAAAGAAAAACATATATATATCATCGGTTCGAAAGGGATTCCTGCAAAATATGGTGGATTTGAAACTTTCGTAGAAAAATTAACAGCCAATCGTTTAAATAATCAATTAACCTATCATGTAGCTTGTACGAAAGAGAACTCTTTAAAATCGGGCATTCAAGAAAAGACTTTTGTTTATCAATCAGCCCAATGTTTTACGATTGATGTCCCTGATATTGGGCCAGCTAAAGCAATCTATTACGATATTGCAGCTTTAAATTACGCAATTCAAGAAGCCGAAAAAGAAAATTATCAACAACCAATCTTTTACGTTTTGGCTTGCCGGATTGGTCCATTTATTCAAGGATTTAAAAAGAAAATTGAAAAAATCGGAGGACAATTATTTTTGAATCCCGATGGTCATGAATGGTTACGGGCAAAGTGGTCTTATCCTGTCCGCCGTTACTGGAAACTTTCAGAACGGTTAATGGTGAAACATGCAGATTTAATTATTTGCGATAGTCAAACGATTGAGCAATATATTCAAAAAAGTTACGCCAAATATCAACCTAAAACCACTTATATTGCCTACGGTAGTGACATTCCCCAACACTACTTAACTGCAACTGAGCCGAAAGTTCGTAAGTGGTTTTCTGACAATCATATTCGCGAAAAAGAGTATTATTTGATTGTCGGTCGTTTTGTACCAGAAAACAATTACCGCGCAATGATTGAGCAATTCATGAAATCCACTAGCCAAAAGGATTTAGTGATTATCACTAATGTCGAACACAATAAATTGTATCAGCAATTATTAAAACAAACTGATTTTACTAAAGATGCGCGGATTAAATTTGTTGGGACGGTCTATGATCAAGAATTATTAAATTATATTCGGGTAGCAGCATATGCGTATCTCCATGGACACGAGGTTGGCGGTACCAATCCTTCATTATTAGAGGCACTTGCTACCACACAATTAAACTTGTTATTGGATGTCGGCTTTAATTACGAAGTTGGCGAACAAGCAGGTGTTTATTGGCAAAAAAATAATTTAGCAGAAGTAATTACCACGGTTGAGAAATATTCCCCCCAAAAGATTTCTCAATTGAAGGAGCAAGCTGTCAGACGAATTAGGCAGGATTTTAGCTGGCAGAAGATTAATCAACAATACGAAAGCTGTTTTAATGAAGGTGTTTAAATGAAAATCTTACATTATACATTAGGCTTTGAACCTGCTAGGAGTGGCGGATTAATCAATTATGCAACTGATTTGATGCAAGAGCAACATCATTCTGGACATCAAGTCTTTGCATTATATCCTGGAAAAAAATTGCTAACTAGTCAAAAAATAAAATTTTCCTTTCTTCAAAAAGAAGGAATCACGCGGATTGCGCTGAGAAATAGTTTGCCGTTGGCTTTGTTTGGCGGCATTAAAAGCCCCACGGATTTCATGACTCCAGTGGAAGTGGTCAATTATTTGGCATTTTTGAAAAAAATCCAACCAGATGTGGTTCATTTACATACTTTAATGGGACTGCATCTGGAATTTCTGGAGGCCTGTCGTCAACTGAATATTCCTACAATTTTTACCAGTCATGATTATTTCGGTTTGGCACCAGAGCCCAATTTTTTTGATGGCAAAACCAGTTATCACCAAGATAATACAGCTTTAAATTGGCAAAAGGCCTCTGAGGATGCTTGGTCCACTGAGAAATTACGTTTATTTCAAAGTCGTTTCTATCCATTGATACGAACGATGGGGCGCCGTTTACCTCAATCAAAATTAATTCAGCAAGATCCATTTTTTGCAAAAAAAACCGAGTATCAAGCCTTAAAAAGCTATTATCTGAAAATGTTTCGCTTGATTACCAAGTTTCACTTTAATAGTCAGGTAGCAGAAAGCGTGTATAGAAAAAACCTGCCTTTCAGAATAAACGGACAGGTTTTAAGCATCACTACTAACAATATTTATCCGCGAACGATGGCTCAAAAAGAGCTGGCAGAAAAAATAAATGTCGCTTATATCGGACCAGCCAAAAAATTTAAAGGCTTTGCTGATTTTCTACAATTAGCCAAAGTATTACCGACGGAGAAATATCGTTTTCATACATTTGGTTATGCAGTCAAGAATAGTTATTTTAATATTCACCAACATGGCCGGTTTGAAAAAGCTGATTTGGCGGCAGTCTATCATCAGATTGATTTGCTGATTGTTCCCAGTCAATGGCAGGAAACCTTTGGCTTGATTGTGTTGGAAGCTTTAAGTTTTCAAATACCTGTTTTAGTCAGCGAAAAAGTCGGTGCCAAAGATATTTTACCGAACCATTGGCAGTACAAAAACTTGTCAGATTTAATTGAGAAGCTCAAAAAATTTGATTTTACTTTTAGTCCGGTTCATTTGAAGGACATATCGCAACATAGTGAAGAAATATTGACCCTTTATAGGAGGTGAGACGATGGAATTAGCATTAACTTTTAAAAAATCAACTATTGGATTGTTACTATTTGGGTTCTTGGTAGCAGCTCAAAGTTTATTTCCCCGAACGATTTTTTTTATTAGTGCAATTGTCGTTTTGGGTATACTTTTTGGACTGGCAGATTATCATTTTCCCTTGAAAATCGTCTCATATCAAACACTGTTAATTGGATTGTTTTTCTTAGGATTATTTGGAACTTTATTTCCTTTGGGTAATTATCAAACGACTGATCTGATTAGAGATATGGTTTATTTTCTTTCCCCGGTTCTTTTTATTCTAATTGGTCGATACTTATCTATTTTACAGGTTTCATTTGAAAAAATTATTCAATGGGTCATTATTCTTTCAGCAATACTTAGCCTTTATTTCATAGGACATCTCATTTGGGTTTTACTGCAGCTGAATGTCACAAATATATATAATTTGCGAAATCAAATCGGTCATGGCTATACGATTGTTCCTTTTGGTCTAACTTTACTTATTTTTACTTCAGTTATAAAAAATAAATTTTGGCGCGTAGTTTTGAGTTTATTGATGCTAAGTCACTTAATTCTGTCTTTTTCTCGTTCGCTAATGATCATTACCATGATTCTAGTCTTGGTTTTGGCGATGGAGAAAAAAGCCAGTCGGAAGCTTATTTCAGTGAGCTTAATTATTCTATTGGCGGCTGTAATTTTTAAAATTTTCGAAGAACAAACCTTTATTGCAAATTTTCTAACAAAAATCATGCGAACAATCACTGAATTAAGTGGCAGCCAAGATTGGAGTAGTAGCCAGATGATTACTAGCAATTGGCGGGGTTATGAAACCCATCAAGCTATGACCGAATTTAATAGTTGGAATATTTTCCATCAGTTATTTGGGGGAGGCTTTGGTAATAATATTTATGTTGGAGACTATGCTTATTTAGTTGGTGTGAAAGGCAATAGTATTCCTTTTTTACATAATGGTTATTTCACTATTTTGATAAAACAGGGCGTTCTTGGTGTTATTATTTATTTGGCCTTTTTAGGATTGAATAGTTTAACGGCTTTCGGCGCAATTTTACGTAAAAATAGTTTTGAAAATCGTTTACTGTTAGCAGTTTTCTTAATTATTTTAGTCACAACTTATACGACTACTGGCATTTTTACTTTGGAAAATGGTGGATTCTTATGTGTATTTATCGGTTATTTAGCTAAGAAAGAACAGGTGTCCATTTGGAAAACTTCGTTAACTTAATTGTTTTAAATTACAATAACTACCAAGAAACTAGTAATTTTGTGAAAATTATGGAGGAACGCCGCCAGATTGATCAAATTATAGTGGTAGATAATGCTTCAACTGATCGTTCTTACGAATATTTGTGGCGTTTGCGAAACAAAAAAGTTCATGTGATCCAAGCAACAAAAAATGGGGGCTATAGCGCCGGTAATAATTTCGGAATTTTTTATGGATTGAAGCATTTTAAGCCCCAATTTTTTTTAATTGCTAATCCTGATATTGCAATAAGTGAGGAAGACTTGGATCAGTTTATCAAAAATTTAGCTGATTTGCCTAAAAAAACTGGGATTGTCGCACCCATCATGCTGACAAAAGAAAAATCGCAAGCTTACAATTCCGGCTGGCAGTTACCTAGTTATGGCTCAGATTTACTGGCAACTAGTTTAATCTTGAATAAATTTTTTAAAAAAAGAAATAGTTACGGCAGCTTACCAGACGAAAAAAAATTAATCCCTGTAGATGTATTGCCAGGCTCATTTTTTGCTATTTCAGCTGAAGCGCTAGAAGAGATTGGCTATTTGGATGAAACGACGTTTTTGTACTGTGAAGAACGAATTTTAAGTTATAAATTACGAGCGCATAGTTATAGGAATTTTTTAGACAGTCGATTTGTCTATTTTCATGACCACGGAACGACTACCAAAAAACAAATCAGCAAATTAAAACAACAAGAAATTTATTTCTCTAGTATACGTTATTACTTAAACCATTATTTACAAGTATCAACTTGGCAGAAAAATGTTTTTTCCTTTTTTGCTTATGCAGGATTATTAGAACGAAAATTGATTTATTCGTGGCAAGATTGGTTATTAGAAAAGAGGCAAAAAAATGGAGAAAATTGATTTTGTTGTGACCTGGGTCGATGGTAATGACCCAATTTGGCAAACTAAAAAAGCCCATTATCAAACAAAAAATCCGTTATTAAACAGTGAAGCCCGTTATCGAAATTGGCAATTTTTACATTATTGGTTTCGTAGTGTGGAAAAAAATGCCCCTTGGGTCAATCGAATCTTTTTGATCACAGAAGGACATTTACCCAGTTGGTTAAACACTGCGCATCCCAAGCTGGTTCATGTTCGTCATGAGGATTATATTCCTGCAGAATACCTACCTACGTATAATTCTAATGTGATTGAACTTCATATTCATCGAATTAAAGAATTGAGTTCGCAGTTTGTTTTATTTAATGATGATATGTTTTTAAATCGACAAATGCGTCCTACGGATTTCTTTTCAGCTGGTAAACCGCGAGACTTTGGAATTTTTAGTCCTTTAGTGCCACAAGCTAATTCATTAGACACCGTCATTCTAAAAATGAATCAATTGATTAATCAACATTTTTCAAAGCAAAGCATTCTAAAAGGACATTTTTCTCAATACTTTAATCTGAAATATGGCCGCCAATTGTTGAAAAATTTTTGTGTTCTTCCTTGGCAAGGTGTATTGGGTTTTTACGATCCCCACTTGCCGGTCGCTTATTTAAAAAGTACTTTTGAAGATGTTTGGCAAATTGAGCAAGCTGAATTGGAGAGGATTTCTCAGCATCGTTTTCGTGAAAGTGACGATATAAGTCATTGGTTAATGCGGTATTGGCAATTAGCCAGCGGTAATTTTGAGCCACAACCTATTTCTGTCGGAAAAAATTATCTGATTGGTGAGTTACCGATTGATATTGAAAGAGAAATTAATCAAGGAAAACATTCCTTGGTTTGTCTAAATGATAATGATTTTTTGAAAAATTTTAATAGAGCCAAAGAAATGATTTTGACCGCTTTTGACAATCGCTATCCTGAAAAATCTGCATTTGAAAAATAAAAGGAGCTTGAATGAATACAAAAACCAAAAATTTACTCAAGAATCTACGCTATACCTTATCTGCTAATTTTTTAGTGTTAGGTATTTCACTGATCTTAAATATTGTGGTGCCAAAATTTATTTCTACTGAAGCGTATAGTTATTGGCAATTGTATGTTTTTTATGGCACTTATGTAGGCTTCTTTCATTTTGGCTGGCTTGATGGAATTTATTTAAAAACCGGCGGGAAGTATTACCAAGAATTGGACAAAAAATCCCTCGGTAGTCAATTTTGGTATTTAATGATTTTTGAGACCTTCTTAACCTTGATTGTTGGTGGGTACGGAATAATATTGAATAATAATAAAGGGATTGTTTTGTTGTTTACCGCGATTCTTTTAGTAGTAACCAATAGCCGGACGTTTATTTTATATATTTTGGAATCCACCAATCGTTTTAAAGAATATGCCCAACTTTCCCGCAGTGATCGCTATTTATATCTTTTATTTTTAGTTGGTTATTTACTTGCTGGTGGGCGGGATTTTATTTGGTTGCTGGCTTTTGATGTGTTAGCAAAAGGGCTAGTCACTTTATGGGGGATGTATTTGATTCGGGATTTGCTGAAGGGAAAAGTCTTGAAATTAAAATTTCTCCAATTTGAGATTGGGGATAATTTAAAAATTGGCAGTAATTTGTTAATTAGCAATCTGGCTTCGATGTTTATTTTAGGGATTACTAGAATTTTTGTGGAGCGCAGTTGGAGCATCAATACGTTTGGTAAGCTTTCATTTACTTTGAGTATGTCCAATCTATTTATGACTTTTATTAATGCAGTTGGTGTGGTGATGTTTCCTTTATTAAGAAGAACCAATCAAGAACAATTGCCACAATTGTATCAAACCATCCGTAACGTTTTTGTACCAATCACTTTTGCTATTTTATTAACCTACCAGCCGATTTCTTATTTATTAAACTTGTGGCTGCCTCAGTATCAAGCCAGCTTAATTTATATGGGTGTTCTTTTTCCCACCGTCATTTATGAAGGCAGAATGGCTTTGTTAGTCAATACTTATTTAAAAACCATGCGTCAAGAACGGACGATTCTTATGGTTAATCTAACAACTTTATTTTTATCGACTGCTTTAAGTGCACTAACTGTTTTTATTTTTCACAATATCCTTCTAACAGTCGGAGTTATTTTATTGAGCTTAGTATTTAGGTGTATCTTCGCGGAAAAAATGCTGACAGGACAATTGGAAATAAAGGTGGGTAAACAAAATATTCAAGAACTTATTTTGGTGACAGCTTTTGTGTTTGGAAATCTATTGCTGACACCTCTTGTGAGTTTTATAGTTTATTTCGCTTTGTATGGTGCTTATCTATTGATTAATCTGTGGCGCACGCGAGATAGTCTGAGTTATTTTTTAGTTTTAATAAAAAAAACAAGTACGGCTCTATAGTTTGAGCCGTACTTATTTAGTATGCCCGAGCAATCCAAACAGTATATTTTGCTGGCTTTCCACTGACTAAGTCAAATTCTTTTTCCACCGGTGCTTGAAAAGGAATAATGCGGGTTGTAAATCCTGTTTCAGCTTTTATGATTGCTTCTGTTTCTGTTGAACCATCCCATCCGATTAAAACAAATCCAGGTGTTTTTTTGGTTTCACGACAGTTTTTAATATGATCTTTTAACTCTTGGAGAGTCTGAATATTTGTGTATTCATTGCTTGTAGCACGTTGCCGGGCTTTTTCTAATAATCGTTGTTGCATGTCATTCATATACTTCTCAATGGTAGGTACTAATTGTTCTAAAGAAACGGTCTCTTTTTCTGTTAAGTCTCGCATTTTTAAAGTGATACTATTTTTAACCAGGTCTCGAGGCCCCAACTCCAATTGAACGACAGCACCTTTTTGTTCCCATTTATTAAATTTGAAACCGGCAGTATTATCAGAGTCATCTAAGCGAACACGAATTCCCACAGTCTTTAATTGCTCTTTAAGTTCATTTAATTTGGTTAAAATTTTTGGTTCTTTTTTATATGGACCGACTGGAATTAAAATTACTTGGGTTGGAGCAATCTTTGGTGGTAAAACCAAACCTTGCTCATCACCATGAACCATGATTAGTGAACCAATTAAACGAGTAGAAACTGCCCATGAGGTTGTATGGACCAACGTATGTTGATTTTTTTGATTTAAGAAACGAATATCAAATGCTTCTGCAAATTTCGTACCTAGGTAATGGGAGGTACCTGCTTGAACTGCTTTCCCATCTTGCATCATGGCCTCGACAGAATACGTGTCTACCGCTCCAGCAAAACGTTCTGAAGGTGTTTTTTTCCCTACGTAAACCGGGATGGCTAAAAATTTTTCTAGTAGCTCAACATAAAAGTTCAATACATGTAATGTTCTTTTCCTTGCATCTGCTTCGTTAGCATGGGCTGTATGTCCCTCATGCCACAAAAATTCTGATGTCCGTAAAAAGGGCAGTGTTTTCTTTTCCCAGCGAAAAACATTCGCCCATTGATTAATCTCATATGGTAAATCGCGATAAGATTTAATCCATTCATGAAAAGATTGCCCAATCATAGTTTCAGAAGTGGGGCGTAATGCGTACGGTTCTTCCAACTTTTCATTTCCAACTTCTGTTACCCATGGTAATTCTGGAGCAAAACCTTCAACGTGCTCTGCTTCTTTCATAAAATAGCTTTTAGGAATTAACATAGGAAAATAAACGTTTCGAATGTCTTCAGATTGTAAATAGCGATTAACTTCTTGCTGGATTCTCTCCCATAATTCAAAACCATCTGGACGAAAAACGATACAGCCTCGCACCTCCGAATAACTCATTAATTCTGCTTGTTGAATCGTTTGTAAATACCATTTTGAAAAATCCTCTGTTTGTAAATTGGTCATGTTTTTTCCTCCTTTGATAAAAAAAGCAAACTCGTCCTATAAAAAAAGGACGAATTTGCTTCGCGGTACCACCTTGATTGGTTGCCTGCAACCCAACTCAAATCTTTTAACGCAAGAATACGGACTAGTTTGCTAGCCAAAAATTTAGTAGGTTCAATTTGATTGATTATCGAATTCGCAGCAACATCGACTCTCTGAAAATCAATTCATATTTACTAAGCTAAATTAAATTGTTGAAGCTAGCTTATCAAGATTATACGTAAAAAAGTCAGATTATTTTCTCCAAAAATATAAAAATCTGCTCAAATTAAGTTATACTTGTTAAAAATTGGAGGTGCCTAAATTGGATAATCGTTTACATGAAGAAAATAAATATAAATATTCAACTTTTCCTTTCGAAATCTATCGCGTAAACCAATTTTCTATGACCCCTAAAGGTCGGGGATTTGATGATCTTCACTGGCACGAAGAGTTACAATTTACAATTGCTGAAAAGGGGCCTTTACGGATGCAAGTAAACGGTGAGCTAGTTTTTTTAGCAGAAGGTGAGGGATTATTTATTTCACCAGAAGTTCTACATACAACTAAAACGATGCAGACCGACGGCAGTTATTATAGCTTAAATGTCCAAACTAAAATTTTATCATTCTTTCTAGGAAGCTTAATGGAGCAAAAATATGTTTTACCTTACCTTAAGCAACAAAGATGGTTACATTTGAATCAAGGCGATCTTAGTCAGGAAAAAATTTTGTCTCAAATCAAACAGATTAATCAAATTTATTTAAATCAAAGCGATTTTGCTTGGGAATATCAAATTGCTGTTTTGTTAGTAAGCTGCTGGCAAGAAATTATTCAAGCTCAAGAACAGTTATCATTACCTGCGGATAAAAAACAGTTACAGCATCAGAAACGAATGCAATCGTTATTAAATTTTGTTCAAGAAAATTATATGCGAGACCTTCGGCTTTCTGAAATGGCTCAGGCAGCACACATTTCTATTTCTGAGTGTACGCGTTCTTTTAAAAAATTTACCGATTATTCGCCATATGAATATTTGTTGCAGTATAGAATAAAAAAAGCCGCTGAAAAATTATTACAAACTGAGCTAACAGTTGAACAAATAGCTATTCAAACTGGTTTTAAAGATACGTCTAGTTTTATTCAAGCATTTAAAAGGAGAGTAGGTTTAACACCTTTAAAATATCGGAAAAATTACCAAAATTAACGATGTAAAAGCTTTTTTACGTACTTGGTAAAGAGTTTTTATCGTCATTAGCAAAGAAATTTGATTTAATAGAAGTGACAAATAATAGAAAATGAGGGTATCAGATGGAAGTTGGGATGCGCATTAAGCAACGACGAAACGAACTTCATTTAACGCAAGATGAAGTAGCGGAAGCGTTAGGAATTACTCGTCAAACCATTTCAAATTGGGAAAACGGACGCAGTTATCCTGACATTGAGCGAGTGATTCGTTTGTCGGAAATTTATCAGTTGTCATTAGACGAATTATTGAAAGGAGATGTTAAAATGGTCCATCATTTACAAGATAATACCAATGTGAATCGTTATTTAAAGCTATTTATTTTATTACTTGGCATCAATATTTTGTTGATGCTGTCGCTTTCATTTTTGGGTCCAATAAATGAAATTCTTTTATTTGGTATTTTTGCCTTGATTGGGATTAATTCTTTTTCCATCTTCTATCTGATTATTAAAAAAATTTAGGAGTGAGAAGTTTATGATTGAAGCAGTTTTCATAGTGTGTATCGGTGTGATTTTAGTCACTAGCGTCTTTCTATATTATTATTTGTACCAGTTAGTTTTATTAGATGCCAAAAGCCGCGACATTGCCCATCCGAAATTATGGTCATTATTTGCTACAAGTGGGCAAAACAGCAGTGGTTTATTCTTGTATTTATTTAAGCGACGAAAAACGACTAGCTTTTTGACAGCGGAGCAAAATTTAAAATTTCTAGGAATCAAACGTAAAATATATTGCTTAATGGGATTGGAATTGGCAGTTTTTTTAATGATGTTAGCTAATTTGATTCGAGGAATAAGATAAATAGTTGTGACATTAGCTTTTTTTACAGATGAGTTATCCAAGTAAGGGTGTACTTACTTTCGTGGTTTAGTAATTTTTTGAAGTTAAGAATGAAGCTTTAGCTATATAACTTCTGGACAATTTGAATCTGTTATAACTTTTGTCACATTTTTTTCAATCAAAAAAGCACTTCGAAAAGTGCTTAAAAATTATAGTTTATCAAGAACTTTAGCTTTGGCGATCGCAAATTCTTCTTCCGTCAATAAGCCAGCTTCTTTCAATTCAATTAGCTCTAAAATTTCTTTACTTAAATCTTTTATAGCTGGGGCTTTCGGAATGGATTCTTCCAGCGGATAAATTTTTTCAAAAACATTATTCGGTGAGGTTCCTTTTTTATACTCAGACAAGGCTAAAGCTGCACCGACAATTTTTAACACATTCATCGCTAAAATGGCACTGACTAGATAAAAAATATTCCAACCTTGTGACATCGGCACTTTTTTTAAACCTATATAAGCAACTACTTGAAAGGCCACAAATCCAACAACCACTAGAAACATCAAGACTGAGGTAAACATCATGGCACCTTGTGCATAATAATCGTAATAGTAATAACTATCCAGCATCATTCCCGATACAATAATTAGTCCGAATAAAAATGCCAAGATCCCGCAACCTGTACCAATCCACCAACTAATCGTCAAAATTGTTCGAGCGGTAGACTTAGGCAATTCTTCTTTTAAATCTTCTTTCATTTTTTCTCCTTCCAAACATCCTTTTGAAAACTTCATCTAAATATACCAGACTTAAGCTCAAATAGCTCATAAAAAAATCATCCGGACTTAAAATTATCCGTCTATTTGACATTATTTGATTAACTGGTACCATTCAGCTAAAGAAAAAAAGAGGAGCTATGATTTATGGATAAAATATTTGCTAGCCCATCTCGTTACGTACAAGGTGAGAATGCTTTAAAAAGAAGTCCAGCTTATTTAAAAGAATTGGGTCAGAAAGTTTTAATTATCACTGATGAGATGGTTTGGAAGATTGTCGGAGCAACGCTGGCGGAAGATTTAACTAACCAGCAGTTTGAGGTGGCAAAGGAAATTTTTCAAGGTGAAAGTTCTTTAAAAGAAATTGAACGGATGACTATGACTGCTAAAGATGCATCGGTTGAAGTAGTCATTGGCTTAGGTGGAGGAAAAGCTATCGATGGTGCTAAAGCAGTAAGTAATCAACTGAATACTAAGCTAGCAATTTTTCCAACGAGTGCTTCGACCGACGCGCCTACATCAGCCATTTCAGTCGTTTATTCTGAAGAAGGACATTTTGAAAAATACCTCCATTATCAGAAAAATCCTGATTTAGTTTTATTAGATACAGCTGTTATTAGTCAAGCTCCTGTTCGTTTGTTAAAATCTGGTATTGCAGATGGGATGGCAACTTGGATAGAAGCAGAAGCCGTCTTACAAAAAAACGGAGAGAATTTATTAGGTGGGCGGCAATCGCTGGCGGCTTTAGCCATTGCAGAAAAATGCCAACAGGTTTTATTTGATAGTGGTTTTGCAGCTGTTGCAGCTAACGAAGCAAAAGTTGTTACAGAAGCTTTAGATGCGGTGATTGAAGCCAATACTTTATTAAGTGGAATTGGTTTTGAGAGCGGTGGTTTAGGTGCAGCACACGCGATTCATAATGGTTTTTCTGCGATTGCTGGCAACATTCATCAACTGACTCATGGAGAAAAAGTTGCCTATGGGACTTTGGTACAATTATTTTTAGAAAACCGACCTACAAATGAAATCGACAAATATATTGCTTTCTATCAGAAACTAGGTTTACCAACTACGTTAGAAGAAATGTATCTAGCAAAAGCGACAGAGGAAGAACTTTTAAAAATTGGAGAACTAGCAACCTCATTAAGTGATACGATTCAGCAAATGCCTTTTGAAATTACAGCAAAAGAAATTGCTGCAGCATTAAAAGCTGTTGATTTATATGTAAAAAAATTTGCCAATCAATAAAAAGAAAGCTGCGTAGAATTTTCTACGCAGCTTTCTTGAATTAAGCTACTTCAGCATTTTCAGCGCGAAGAGCTTTTTGTTTTTCGATATAAGCGTTATAAACTTTATCTAGAAAAGCAATTTCAGTTACTGTAGCATATGGTGTTACGTAAAAACTCATCCAGTTAACTCCCAGTGAGAAGAAAGCTGTAAAACCGGAAATAATATACCAAACTGAGAATGAAGCTAGTAAAATCCAATATTCTAATTTGTAACCGTCCATAATTTCACGACTTAAAGTAATCGCATCAGAGGCATCCAAGGTTGGGTGTTTCTCCAATAAATAATTTGTCATCGCATAAGAGGCCGTTTTGACTAAACCAGGAATGACGAATAATAATGACCATAAGAAAGTGAAGATTGCTACCATGACATTGGCTTTTAGTACTCGATTTTTTGAATGTTTGAACAAATAACTAAAGATTTTCACGCCATCGGCTTTTTGATCTCTTAAGGTATAGATGGCACACCATTGGAAAGTTGCGCGAATCAAAGCTTGCGCTAAGAACAATAGTAACCACATTACGATAAAGAAAATAAACCAAAAGAAAACAGAGGCGCCACTATAATAAGGAGAATAATAATTGCCGTAGTTACCATAATAATTGCTACCCAATGAATTGTACATGCCACCGTAGATAGCACCTTCTACAATATTGAACAAGCCAGACATCATCCGATTAATTGGCATCATCATTAGAAAAGTAATAACTGTGATAATAATGACTGACCAAAAAATACTCCAGAACCATTCACCAAAACGACCAGAAAGTTTTGTTTGAGCATATTTTTTTAATTCAGCTCGGGTAATATTTAAACCTTCGCTTTGCTCAATTTCCAACGCAACAGGTTCTTCCGGTTCCCCATTAATAAATTCTTCTTGCATTTTTTCTGAAACACTTTGTTTTGGAGTAGGTTGAATCAAAGGCTCATTATTATTTTCTTCAGCCGCTGGTTCACTTTCAACGCCCTCCAAATCAAAACCACAGTTTGGGCAAAATTTTGCAACATCACTTACTTCTGCCCCACAATTTGGACAAAACTTCATGAACAGCACCACCTTTATTTTTTTTATTACCTCAATAGTATAACAAAAAATATTTTAATAATCTGTTTTTACTAAATCAAATTATAAAAAATACCAAAAACGATAATTTTTTTTATTAAATTAGTTCAGTAAAGTATTGTCGTAGAAATAATGAAAACGAAATCACAAAAACCTAAAAATAATTAAGAAAATCGACATTCCAAATAAGGAAGTTGAATAAATATTAAAAAAAACTATTGAAAAACTCATCAAAAAAAATGATTGTTCTTTAAAAGTTGTCAAGACACAAGGCTGATGTTAAATGAAAAGCAAGGATTCACCGTTTACTAGATAGCTCATTTATAAATATTAGAAATTTCTTGTATTTTTAGTCAAAAAAATACTTAAAATCACAAAAAAATAATTACGATAAACAACAAATTTGGGGTAAAATGAAAAAGAAATAAAATTTATGAGAGTACAAGGAGGAAAAAGAATGAGAAACAAGCCGATCTTTTATGGCTGGTGGATTGTCGCAGGCTGCGTAGTTATTACCGCAACAATTGTTCCATTAATCATGTCATTATCAGGAACTTACGCCTTGGCAGTCACCGAAGAATTGGGCATAAGTCGCAGTCAATTCATGATTGCAACGATGGTGGTCCAGATCACTGGAATTATTTTATCGCCACGGATTTCAAAATTAGTTGCTAGCGGTCAAATGAAACGGATGCAAGTGATTGGTGTTATTGGTTTTGCTTTGAGTTACTGTACTTATTCTTTCGCGCAGAGTGCTTGGCATTTGTATCTATCTTCCATTTTTGTAGGAATATTTTATTGGATGTCAGCGATGATTCCAGTCAGTTACATGATTACTATGTGGTTTCAAGAAAAAAGAGGTTTAGCACTAAGTATCGCTATGGCTGGTATCGGTTTAGGCGGGACTATTTTATCTCAAGTGGTTAGCTTGCTGTTAAACAATTTTGGCTGGCGCTCGACTTATCAAATCATGGGAATGATTGCTTTAGTTTGTTCATTGCCGATTGTTTTATTTGTCTTCAAAAGCACACCGGCTGAAAAAGGGCTGGAACCTTATGGGGCTAATTTGGCAAAAAATCAACAATCTGAAGGAGCCAGAGAAGAAAATAATGATTCTCAGCTAACCGTCAAAGAGACTTACAGTAAAGCTTTCTTTTGGCTAGTCATGATGGGAATGTTCTTAAATGGATTGATAAATACCGGAGCATTATCGAATTTTCCAGCAGCGATTCAAGGAATGCACGATCCGGTAACAGCTGCCAATGTTATTTCGATTTATTCTTTCATGGGAATTTTCGGTAAAATTATTCTAGGTTGGGTTAATGATAAATTTGGTGTAGTTGTTAGTAGTTTCTTTGGTTGTGGGGCCTTTTTCTTGGCATTTATCTTAATGATTTTTGGTGATCAAAACATGGTGATTTACATGATGGGCTTTGTTTTTGGTTTAGGTACACCGATTGGCACTGTTTCACCGCCATTAGTTACCACAGCAGTTTTCGGAATCAAAAATTATCCAGAGGCTTATGGTTTGATTAATAGTACCGTTACGATCGGAATGGCAGTTGGCTCAGTCTTTGTGGCAAGTATTTTGGATTTGACAGGTTCATATCAAATTGCTTGGATTTTAATGGCTGTCTTTAGTGCTTTGACATTGTTTGGTTGGGTATCAGCATACTTAGGGTCACGGAAATATTTTAAAAATACAAATTTTGAAACTGTAGAATAGGAGGCTTTTAAGATGGATTTGAAACAAGAATTATTTGAAAAATTGCGGGCAAAAGAGGACCGCATGATCGAGATACGGCGTTATTTACATCAGCATCCGGAACTTTCTTTTAAAGAAGCTAAAACCGCCAAGTATATTGCTGATTTTTATCAAAATAAAGGTTTAGATGTGACGGTAGAAACTGATATTAATGGTGAACATGGTGTGATTGTTGAAATTGATTCTGGAAAACCCGGAAAAACTTTAGCGATTCGGGCTGATTTTGATGCATTGCCAATTCATGAAGAAACAGAATTGCCTTTTGCTTCAGAAAATCCTGGCGTTATGCATGCTTGTGGTCATGACGGACACACTGCTTATATGTTGGTATTGGCTGAAACTTTAGCTGAAATGAAAGATCAATTAGCTGGGAAAATTCGGGTCTTGCACCAACCAGCTGAAGAAACTCCTCCAGGCGGTGCTTTGGGAATGATTAAAGCTGGTTGTTTAGAGGGCGTTGACAATGTTGTGGGTATTCACGTTATGAGCAATTTTCCTTTTGGCAAAATATTTTATAAAGAAGGAGAAGTTCAAACGGGTCGTTCATTTTTCAAATTAACGATTAAAGGAACTGGTGGGCATGGTTCTTCACCCCATGAGGCTAATGATGCAATTGTTGCCGGTAGTTATTTTGTGACGATGGCTCAAACGATTATTTCTCGCCGAATCAATCCATTTGATATGGGTGTGGTAACAATCGGATCTTTTGATGGTAAGGGTTCTTTTAATGTCATCAAAGATCAAGTTGTTTTAGATGGAGATGTACGTGCAATGACTGAACGGGCGCGAAACACAATTGGGGAAGAAATTCATAAATTAGTCAAGGGCTTAGAAGTAGCGTATAGTGTAAAATGTGATTTAGAATACACGACTGATTATCCAGTTTTGTATAACGACCCGGCCTTTACTAGACAAGCCGCTAATATTTTACAAAATACTAAAATTGATCGCGTGACTGACGTGGTTGAGACTGCAGCAATCCCGCCTTCAGAAGATTTTGCTTATTACGCGGAAAAAGTTCCTAGTAGTTTTATCTATGTAGGAGCAGAAGTAGAGGATAAGGCGGTCTATCCTCATCATCATCCAAAATTTGATATCAATGAAAAATCATTATTGATTTGTGCAGAAGCAATGGGCGCCATTGTGGTGGATTATCTAACGGAAGCATAACAAAATGAACCGAGGAAATTCGTTATTAAGAATTTTCTCGGTTTTTCATCAATAATTTTTTTGATTCAATTTATTTAAGCGAATAATTCCTAAAATTAGTAGTACTAAAGAGAGAATTAATAGGCCTAATAGCAAGGGTTGATTTAATAGGTAGGTCGCTAAAATAGTAAAAGCCGCAGTAACGATTGAGCTATTTAATATAAGTAAAGAAGATGTATCCGTAATCATGGTATTTAATAAGCCATAATTAATTATCCAGCAAAGCTGTTGCGCCACATAAAAAGCAACAATCGCGAAAAAGGCATTCATTTCTCCGATCCCAGCTAAAAAAAGCATTAGTATAACCGTTGGCGCAACACTTCCCATCAAAACGTAATGGGCTCCAGTTCGTTGATTTCCCACTTGTCTTTCATCTTGTTTCATTTTTCTTCCTCCTCTTCAAAAATAAAAATTTCCTCAATTGTTTTACCGAAAATTTGTGCCAAATGATGGGCTAGATGAATCGAAGGATTATAGCGATCAGTTTCCAAAAAATAAATCGTTTGCCGGGAAACACCGACAAGACTTGCTAATTCTTCCCGACTCATTTTACGTTTTTCTCGTTCTGCTTGGACAATATTTTTCATAGGTTACTCCTTCGTTAAGTTAGCTTAACAACTTGCGTTAAGTATACTTAACGAGATAGTTACTGTCAAATTTTTTTATAGTATAATAAAGAAGAAAATGGGAAATAAAAGTTTACTTTAATTTATTAAAGTTTACTTAAAAAGGAGAGAGCCAAATGAAACTAGGAATTATTTTAGAAACGAAAGAAGCGGAAAAAGCTTGGAATGCTTTTAGATTTGCAGTTACAGCTTTGAAAAAGGAGCATACGGTGAAATTATTTTTAATGGGTGAAGCAGTTGAAGTGGAAACCATCGCGACTGAACCCTACAATGTGGCGGATCAATTGGCACAATTTTTAGCAAATGATGGTGAAATTTTGGCTTGTGGCACCTGTTTACGTTCGAGAAATTTAGAGGATCAAACGGCTTGTCCAATTTCAACTATGGTGGATTGTGTCGAATTAGTAGAATGGGCAGATAAAACAGTCACCTTTTAGAATAGGAGAAATATATGGATTTTTTGATAGATGCAAAAGATTTAACCGACGAAATCTTGATAGACGCAAGAAGTTTGCCAGCTTTTGAAACCATTAAAGGAAGCATTGCTTTGAACTTTGAGACGGTAGCAGACAAGTCTCCAGCAGAATTATCGTCGATCTTCAGTGAAACTGGCCTAAATCTAAAAGATAAAATTGCCGTTTTCAATGACTTAACTACGGGTTTAGGTGATGATGCTCGGTTAGTTGAGATTATGAGGGCTTGCGACTTTGGACAGGTAAAAATCGTTGATGGTGGTTGGAATGCTTTATTAGCTGCAGGCTTTGAAACTGCTGAGGAAAATTCTTCACTACCAGCTAGCAAAATAATAATTGGCAGAGTTGAAAAAAGTCATTTTATCTCTAAAGAAGTCTTACTTGAAAATTATGGTCAATATAAAATTATCGATGTTCGTTCTCAAGCAGAATATGATGGGGCCATTTTATATGGGGAAGCTCAAGGAGGACACTTGCCGCAAGCCTGTTTAATTCTTTTTGAAAGCTTATTTCTACCAAATCAAAAGCTCCTTTCCAAAGAAAGCTTGCAAAAAATATTCACTGCTGGAGGTTTAAAGCCGCAAGATGAGATTGTTGTCTATTGTACAATTGGTGTACGGGCAGCCTATATGAGCTTAGTTTTACAAATGTTAGGCTTTGAAAGAGTAAAAAATTATCAGCAGGGCTTTTTAGAATGGAGTAAGCAAGAACAGGTTGAAAAATAATAAGTAATTTTAGCTAGTTAATTGATTAAGCCAATCAGTTAGCTAGTTTTTTTAATTAATACAAAGATTTTTTAAGCAGTAGAAAAATGATTGTATTAATTATTTCTAATAAACCCCTTACACTGAGTTCAGCAAAGAAATGTAAGGAGTGATTTGATTGGAAAATTGGTTAGCAATTGAGAACAAAATTATTATTGTCACCGGTGGTTCTTCAGGAATTGGTGAAGTAATTGTTGAGGAATTACTAGACGTTGGGGCAAAAGTAGCGAATTTTGATTTAAATGATAATCAGAAGAAACATGATAATTTATTATTTCTTCAAACGGATGTCTCTTCAAAAGAAAATGTTGAACAAGCTGTTGCAAAAGTAGTTGAAAGATTTGGCACGGTGGATGGTTTAGTCAATAATGCAGGCATTAATATCCCTAGGTTATTGGTGGATTCAAAAGAGCCTAACAGCATGTTTGAATTGACAGAGGAAAACTTTGATAAGATGGTGAGCATTAATCAAAAAAGTCTTTTTTTAGTTTCCCAAGCAGTGGGACGGATTTTAGTTGCTAAAAAAGATGGCGTAATAATCAATATGTCTTCAGAAAGTGGCTTAGAAGGTTCAGAAGGTCAAAGTATTTATGCAGCCACCAAAGCGGCGGCTAATAGTTTAACCCGTTCATGGGCCAAAGAGTTAGGCAAATCAAATATTCGTGTTGTAGGAATTGCACCTGGAATTATGGAAGCAACAGGCTTGCGAACGATCGCTTATGAAGAAGCTTTAGCTTATACAAGAGGAATCACAGTAGAGGATTTAAGGGCTGGTTATAGTAAGACAACTACGATTCCATTAGGACGTAGTGGAAAATTAAAAGAAGTAGCAGATTTAGTATGTTTTTACCTTTCGAATCGGGCCAGCTATATTACCGGAGTGACAACGAATATTGCCGGAGGTAAGACGAGAGGGTAAGTAAGGAGTGAAAATATCTTGCCTTTAATTGATCGTTGGTATCAAATATTACAATTTTTTATGGTTCATCCACAACTAACGATAGACGATTTGAAGAAAGCAACTGGTACAAGCAGTCAGACAATCAAAAACTCGATTCAGATGTTGAATGAACAAATTGCTGACGTGGCAGAAATTATCCAAACGGGGAATCAGTTTGAGTTAAATATCATAGATTTTGATGGTTTTGACTCAATTTTGACGGGAAGCTTGAAGGAAGAGACGGATTTCAATTCGCCATCTAAAAGAACAGCTTACATTATAGATCAACTGATTTTTTCTGAAAAGCACTTGTTGATTGATGATCTGTCAGAAAGTCTGGGTGTCAGTCGTGGCACAGTTAACAATGATTTAAAAAGTTTAAAAAAATTATTATTAAATTTTGAACTGAGATTGGAAGGTACACCCAATCGTGGTGTGAAATTGGTTGGTGATGAATTAAATATTCGGTTGCTTTATTCAAGTCAAGCATATGATTATTTTAGCCATGTTCCTTTGAAAAATGGTGTGGTAGAGCTGGCGAAAAAGCTAACTCTTTATTGGCAAATGGAAAGCAAGCATTTTTATTTTTGGCAAAAGGTGATTGATATTACCATCCAAAGAGTCAAAAATAAGCAGAGTCTGACGGAGCCCATCTCCCATTACATTAATACAGTTGAACGTAATCAATTGGTAGAAGAATTTATTGCTCAAATTGAAATTGATTATGGCATTTTATTAGGTCAATCTGATTTAGCTTTTTTGTTTTTTCCCATTAACCTGCATCATTTCGGGAAGAATGTTAGTCAGTTAAATGAATTAGAAGATATTTTTCAAGAAATGATGCACAAAATTCAACAAGTGATGATTGTTGATTTAGACCTTAAGCAAATGTATGAAAATGTCAAACAGCATTTATTATTTTTAATCAATCGCTTGGTTTTTCATATACAGCCAACTGATATTTTTCAAGATGAAATTGAAAAAAATTATCCTTTTGCTTATCAGCTGGCGTCAATCGGTATAGGTGTCTTGGAAAAACAAATCAATCGTACAGCTGGGAAGGCTGAAATCAGTTATTTAGCCATTTATTTTGAATTGATTTTAAGAAATGTCTCGCAAAATGATCAAAAAGAGGTAGCGATCGTCTGTACGACAGGTCGGGGAACGGCAGCTTTGATTAGGCGCCAAATTGAGAATGTTTTAGGGCCAGAGGTCAAGATTCAGCAATTTTTAGAGAACGAATATGAAAAAGTTGATTTAAATAAATTTTTTGCGGTGTTTACAACTATTCCTTTAAAACAAATTAATCCTAATGTACCAGTGATTCGCATCAGTAATCTTTTTAATGATGATTGGATACGTAGCGAATGGGAACGGGTGAATCATGAACAGTTAAGTAAGTTTGAACATGTTTTGTTTTATTTTAATCAAGTGAGTCAAAAGCAAAACTATCAAGAAATTTTAGTCCAACTGCTTAATCAATTTGAAGCTGAAGCAGTCGTTGATTTGGGCTTTGCTGAAAGGATATTTGAGCGGGAAGCCAAACACACTACGATTTTTAGTCAAGGAGTTGCTTTTCCTCATGCTATTTTAAAAAATAGTCAGAAAATTTTGTATTCAGTCACAATTTTACAAGAGCCGTTAATCACTGACGAAGGTGAAGTATCCGTCATTTTTTTAGTTGGCATACCGGAAGAAACGACTGAAGAAAACGAAAGCGAGTTACTAGTTTTATACGATCTTATTTTTGCCATTGCGGCTCGTCCAAATTACAAAAATGAATTATTGGGTTTGTCAAATGGTCTTGAGTTTAAAGCTTATTTAAAAAGGGAGGGATTAATCTCATGAGTTTTATGATGATTTTTGGGATATTTGCATTATCAGCCTATGGTTTACAAATTGTGTTTTCATTAAAACAAATCAAACATTTTAATCAAATTTATCGTCAATTGAGGCGAAAGGGGAAAGTCGCCATTGGTCGTCGCTCCGGTAAAGTAAAAGCAGGTACGATTATTATGTTTGCAGTAGACAATCAGGGGTTGGTGATTGATTGCTGGAAAATGCAAGGGATTTCAGTGGTTGCTAAATTTAAACAACTACCGGAATTTATCGGTGAAGATATTCATTATTTAGATAAATTTAATCCGATAGTTTATCAACAAAATAAATTGTTGATTCAAGCAATCGAGGACGCAAGAGAAATATATCTGCGGGTAGAAGCGGGCAATTATGTTGAAGAAAAACCCATGTCGCCACTTTCTGGATTAGTTTTACAAGCAAAAATATCAAAAATGAATCTTCAAAATAAATTAAGAGGAAGTGTTAAGTAATGGAATATGTAGTTAAATTTGCAGAAGGATTTATGAATTTGTTCCAAACAGGGGCGGAAACTTTTATTAGTTGGATGACTAGTATCGTTCCAGTAGTATTAATTTTGATGGTATTGATGAATACGATTATCGCCTTTTTAGGGGAAGAAAGAATGACTAAGATTGCCAAAGCATCTTCTAAAAATCCCTTGACACGTTATTTGATCTTACCCTTCTTAGCCGCTTTTATGCTAGGGAATCCGATGTCCTTTACTTTAGGACGCTTCATGCCAGAATTTTATAAGCCTAGCTATTATGCTTCATTAGCACAATTTTGTCATACTAGTAATGGGATTTTCCCTCATATTAATCCCGGTGAATTATTTGTTTGGTTAGGGATTGCACAAGGAATTACTACATTAGGATTAAACACAACAGAGCTTGCGATTCGTTACTTATTAGTTGGTTTAGTGATGAATGCATTAGGCGGCTGGGTAACAGATTTAACCACTGCTTATGTATGTAAGCAACAAGGAATTGAGTTAAGCAAGTCAGTTGAATTAACTGAAGGCAAAAAAGCTGCAGCATAAAAAATAAGGAGTGAAAATCATGGAATATAAAAGCATAAAAGTAACTAAAGGTTCAGGCGGATATGGTGGCCCATTAACGATTACACCGACAGCAGAAAAACATAAAGTTGTTTATATTACTGGTGGAGGAGAAAAACCGGCGATTGTAGATAAAATTGAAGAATTAACGGGAATGGAATCAGTTAATGGTTTTAAAACATCGATTCCAGATGAAGAAATCGCCTTAGCAATTGTCGATTGTGGAGGCACATTACGTTGTGGAATTTACCCTAAAAAAGGAATTCCGACAATCAATGTTTTGCCCACTGGAAAAAGCGGACCATTGGCACAATATATTAATGAAGATATTTATGTTTCTGCAGTTGGTCCTAATCAAATTCAAGCAACTGATGAAACGGCAGTAGTTGTTGAAGCCGTAGCAGATGAAAAAGAAAGCAATACCAGCACAGGAACTTATGATACGAGTAAAAAAATTACCCAACAAAAAGCTGAACAAGGAAGCTTTATTGCTAAAATCGGAATGGGTGCAGGTAAAGTCGTAGCGACATTTAACCAATCTGCCCGCGAAGGTGTTCAAACCATGATCAACACGGTTATTCCTTTTATGGCCTTCGTATCATTACTAATCGGAATTATTCAAGGATCAGGAATTGGCGATCTTTTTGCAAAAGTAATGTCACCTTTGGCAGGAAACGGTATTGGATTAGTTATTATTGGTTTCATATGTTCGCTACCATTTTTATCTCCACTTTTAGGACCTGGTGCGGTTATAGGACAAGTAATTGGCACTTTAATTGGTGTGGAAATTGGTCAAGGAAATATTCCGCCACATTTAGCATTGCCAGCACTATTTGCCATTAATACTCAAAATGCTTGTGATTTTATTCCAGTTGGTTTGGGATTAGAAGAAGCGAGTGCTGAAACAGTTGAAGTAGGTGTACCATCGGTTTTATATTCCCGCTTTTTAAATGGTGTGCCACGAGTAGCAGTTGCATGGTTAGCAAGCTTTGGATTGTATAGTTAGGAGAGAAATGTATGTCAGTATTTGAAACTGAAGTCACAAAGATTGGCCCAGAAGCCGAAATGTTTAGAGCAGAAAAAATGTTGATTTTATTTGGGGATAATGCCCCCGAGGGTTTAGCGGAGTATTGCTATAATATTGTAATGGCTAAAAGCGCTAGTGATATTACGACAGAAATGGTTTTAAATTTTGATGATAAATCTTATAAAATTACCGCAGTTGGTAATGTCGTTGACAAAAATTTAAATGAACTAGGACATATTACTGTAAAATTTACTGGTGAAATGGAGGCAGAAATGGCAGGAACCTTGTATGTTGAAGCCACCGAGATGCCTCAGCTAGCAATCGGTACAAAAATTTCTATTACAAAATAATTTTAGGAGCTGAAATGATGGAACTATTATTAGATACAGTTAATCTTGAACAGATTGAAAAATTAGTGGCGAGTATGCCAATCGCTGGTGTAACGTCTAACCCTTCGATTATTAAACAAGAAGGAAAAATCGATTTCTTTAATCATATGAAAAAAATTCGCGAAATCATTGGCTTTGAAAAAACGTTACATGTTCAAGTGGTAGCCACCAATTATGAAGGAATTTTGGCGGATGCCAAGGCCATTAAAGAAAAGATAGATCCTGAAGTCTATATTAAAATACCTATCAACGATGAAGGCTTACATGCAATAAAAACTTTAAAGGCTGAGGGCTATAACATTACAGGAACTGCTATGTATACTAAAATTCAAGGCTTATTGGCAATTAGTGCTGGTGCAGATTTTATCGCTCCATATTTTAATCGCATGGAAAACCAAAATATTGATTCATTTGATGTCTTAGCGGCTATGAGCCAAGAAATTGAACGAACTCAAGCGAAAACTAAAATTTTAGCAGCTAGCTTTAAAAATATTCGGCAAGTAACTGAAGCTTTTGAAGCTGGTGCGCAAGCAGCAACTGTCGGAACAGACATTGTTAAAACGGCATTTGCCATGCCATCCATCAATCAGGCTGTTGTAGATTTTAATGCCGACTGGGCTAGTATTTATGGTGACGTCACGATTGCAGAAATGTAGAAAGCTGTTGAAAAACTTCTCAGGTTTAGGAGTTTTTCAACAGTTTTTTTTCAGTCTTGACACAAAGTCATTAATTTTTTTACAGTATTGCTATTTCGAATCGTTACTTGATTGTTTACTTTTGAACTGGCTATTTTTGACCAACGGGCTTTGTTAAAAGTTTTTCGCGGAGCACTCCAATAAATGATGTTTTCACCAAAGTCGATTTGTTCATATTCAGGATTTATTTCACCAACCGCCGCTGAAACTTCATCAGTGGTAATTGGCGGAATTAAAAAAATAGCATAATGAATCGTTTCATCAGCCTGATCCCACCAATCTGGTGCATTTTTGAGGGTATCATTTATTTCAGTGTCGGTAACGATTGTGACAGGAATATTCAATTGAAATTCGTCTTGGATCAGTGTTTCAATTTGTTGAATCAAAGCTTTTTTATCGGTCATTGGACTACTAAAAATAATATTACCACTATTAATGTAAGTTTTGACTGATGAAAAGTTGGCATCCTCAAAAATCTTTTTTAATACAGGCATAGGGATTTTATTTTTGCCACCTACATTAATCCCTCTCAATAAAGCGATATATTTTTCCATTTTCCACCTCGGAATGCATTTATTTTTACCTTATTATAGCCTATTTTTGTGAGAAAGATTCTGATTGCTTTTTTTTAGTAAAAATTATAATATGATTGAGTGATTTAAAGAATTTAAGGAGGATTTTATGGGTAAATACTTAGTTTTACAAACAGATTTTGGATTAGGTGATGGAGCCGTTAGTGCAATGTACGGGGTCGCTCATATGGTGAGTGATGAAATTACCATCAATGATTTAACGCACGACATTCCTCCTTATGATATATGGACAGCTTCTTATCGTTTATATCAAACAGTTAAATACTGGCCGGCTGGGACTGTTTTTGTTTCAGTGGTGGATCCTGGCGTAGGGAGTCATCGCCGTAGTGTAGTAGCAAAAACAGCATATGGCCATTATATTATTACACCGGATAATGGTTCTTTGACACATATTCGGAATTACCAAGGAATTACCGAAGTCCGTAATTTAGACGAAGTGAAAAGTCGTCTGCCTCACTCAGAAGAGAGTCATACTTTCCATGGACGAGATATTTATGCCTATAATGGTGCTCGTTTAGCTAGTGGTGAAGTGACTTTTGAAGAACTAGGTGGCATTGTGCCGACGGATAGTATTGTTGAAGTTCCGTTAGTTGAAGCAAAATACGACGGTAAAATTTTCAGTGGTAGTATTGATGTCTTGGATGTTCGTTTTGGTTCATTGTGGACCAATATTCCGTTAGACTATTTCAAAGAAGCTAAAATTGATAGTGGTGATCGTCTGCAAGTGACGATTTATCATGACGGTAAAAAAGTTTATCAAAACATCATGCAATTTGTCCGTTCTTTTGCAGAAGTAGAAATTGGCGAGCCGTTAGTTTATGTTAATTCATTAATAAATATCGGAATTGCGGTTAATCAGGATTCTTTCTCTGATTTATACAATATCGGTACTGGGACTAGCTGGCAAATTGAGTTGCGTAAAGCAGCCAAAGTTATTTTCGAAGAAGATTAATCCTTTAAAGGATTGCTTGTGTTGGTGCGAACGTTTATTATATGAATGAAGCAGTTTAGGAAAAGGTCCGGGGTGGGTACATGCACTTCTCCTGACCTTTTTTCTGATTGAAGGAGAAATAGATGACAAAACCAATGATTGATTTTAAAAATTTTACTTTCCAATATCATAGTCAAGCTGAGCCAACCTTAAAAAATATAGATTTATCGATTCAAAAAGGTGAAAAAGTGCTGATTGTCGGGCCTTCCGGCAGTGGGAAATCGACTTTTGCCAACTGTATTAATGGTTTAATTCCCAATCAATATGAAGGGAAAATCGAAGGATCGGTAGAAATTGATGGTCAAAATATTGCCGACCGTTCACTTTTTGATTTATCTTTTAGCACTGCAACTGTTTTGCAAGATACCGATGGGCAATTTATTGGCTTAACGGTAGCAGAAGATATTGCCTTTGTTTTAGAAAATGATTTGGTTTCCCAAGCTGAAATGAAAAAACAGGTAGCTCATTGGGCTGAAGTTGTTGATATTGACCAGCATTTGGAAAAACGCCCACAGGATTTATCTGGCGGACAAAAGCAGCGGGTGTCGATGGCCGGCGTCTTAGTCAATGAAGCACCGATTTTATTATTTGATGAACCATTAGCAAACCTGGATCCGAAAGCTGGTAAAGAAGCAATTGCATTAATTGATCAACTACATAAGGAAACCGGCGCAACTATTTTGATCATTGAGCATCGTTTAGAAGATGTTTTAGACAAGCCAGTAGACCGGGTAATTGTTTTTAGCGAAGGGGAAGTGGTGGTTGATACCACGCCAGATGCATTACTGAAATCGACTACTTTGGCAACCCATGGTATACGTGAGCCTCTCTATGTAACGGCTTTGAAATATGCGGGTGTTGATTTAAATCAATTGACACAAATTGACCAATTGGAAAAAATCGATGGGCCAGTTGTCAAAGAAAAGATGGAAGTTTGGCAATCTGCCCACTTTGATTTGCCAAAATTAACTGAAAAAGCCCCATTATTGGAATTAAAAGATTTGATTTATCGCTACGGTCAAAATGAACCGCTGGTAATTGATCATTTAACTACCACTATTAACAAAGGTGAACGAATTGCAATTGTTGGGAAAAATGGTGCTGGAAAATCAACTTTATTTAAAGCAATCTGTGGCTTCATTAAACCTCAAGGCAGTCTAAAATGGGAAGGTCAAGAAATCGCCAAAGAGTCCATTAAAGAACGGGCTGATAAAATTGGTTACGTGATGCAAAATCCGAATCAAATGATTTCAAAAAAATTGATTTTTGATGAAGTTGCCTTAGGCTTAACTTTACGAGGGGTTAATGAAATTGAAATCAAAGAACGGGTGGAAAAAGCTTTAAAGGTTTGCGGCTTATATCCATTCCGGAAATGGCCGATTTCAGCTTTGAGTTATGGACAAAAAAAACGGGTAACGATTGCAGCGATTTTAGTATTAGAGCCGGAAATGATTATTTTAGATGAACCAACTGCCGGTCAGGATTTTCGCAATTATACTGAAATGATGCGCTTTATTGAAGAGTTAAATCATTTAGGTAAAACGGTAGTCATGATTACACATGATATGCATTTGATGTTGGAATATTCAGATCGGGCCCTCGTGGTTAATCAAGGGAAAATCTTAGCTGACACTACACCGATTGATGTTTTAACTTCACGGGATTTGGTTGAACAAGCATCGCTAAAAGAAACTAGCTTGTTTACTTTTGCGGAAAAAATCGGTTTAGCCGATCCAGTCGAATTTACCCGGAAATTTATTCATTATGATCGTGAGGTGAGACGTTAATGGAAAATAATCAGACCTTAGGTTATCATCCCGGTGAGACAATATTGCATCATTTAAATGCGACAGCCAAATTGATTTTTCTATTATTAGTCTCGATTGCCTGCATGACTACTTATGATACCCGCTTTTTGATTGTCATTAGTATTTTATCTTTGGCAATGTTTAAAGTGGCTAATGTGAAATGGTATCAAGTGTCATTTGTGATCAAATTTATTGTCTTCTTCTCGATTTTAAATTTATTAGCAGTCTATATTTTTCAGCCAGAATATGGGGTGCAGTTGTATGGTACTCGCCATGTGATTTTCGCTGGTTGGGGACGTTTTACTTTGACGCAAGAACAATTATTCTATTTGTTTAATCTAGTATTAAAATACTTTTGTACGATTCCAGTGACATTGATTTTCTTATTTACTACCAATCCTAGTTCTTTTGCTTCTAGTTTAAATAAGATTGGGGTCAGCTATAAAGTCAGTTATGCAGTGGCTTTAGCTTTACGCTATATTCCTGATATTCAAGAGGATTTTCAAAATATCTCGCAAGCGCAACAAGCTCGTGGTTTTGAAATGTCTAAAAAGGGTAAGTTGATGCAGCGGGCAAAAGGAACAGCTCAAATTGTTTTGCCATTGATTTTTTCTAGTTTAGATCGAATCGAAATCATCAGTACGGCAATGGAGCTACGGCGTTTTGGTCAAAAGAAAAAGCGCACTTGGTATGTAGATCAACCGTTTCAAATGAAAGATTATCTCTTGATTGCACTTAGTATTATACTCGTTTTAATTACGATAGCTTTATTTCATGTCAATGGCGGACGTTTCTATAATCCATTTAAATAAATAATTTTTACAGACGGAGCCTTTCTGGTTTCGTCTTTTTTATTTTTCAAGAATAAAATTTAAAAAAGTGAAAAAATAATAGTGAATATAACAAGAATTTTTAATCAAAAATATTTCTATTAGTGCAATAATAAAAGGAGAGAACGCGCGGTTTTACACTAGAAAAAAGCGGGAAAATTTAAAATGCACGAATGATCGAAGTAAAATCAAGGTTTGTTGCACTAACTAAAGTGCAAACATTTCATATTGTCGTAAAAACAGAAAGCGCTTATATTTAAGCCATAAGGAGCGAGAAAAATGCAACAATTAAGTAAGAGAGAACTTAGAATCCTGCTTTACTTATTAGAAAATTCCGAACCAGTGACGACGCAAAAGTTAGCTGATGAAGAAGCAGTCAGTGTTCGAACGGTGAAATACGCTCTAGATAATATTCGACTATGGCTAAAAGAACGGCGCTTGCAATTAGGCAGCAAACGCAGTCAAGGAATCTGGATTGAAGTCAATGGTTCAGAACGGATGAAACTAAAAAGTGAGCTGATGGCAGTTGATCGCTTGGAGTTATTTCCTGATCAAGGCTTGCGGTTAGATCGTTTGATTATTCAATTATCATTGAGTAAGTCAGCCACTACTGCGCAAGAATTAGCTGATCGTTTGAAAGTTAGTAAAGATACGATCATGAATGACTTTGTTGTTTTAGAAGAGAAGCTAGCACGAAGAGAGATGGAATTATCACGTCAAACGGGAAAAGGTTTTTCAATCACGGGGACTGAAAGAGAAATTCGCTTATTGATCGAAGAAGTCTTGCAACAAGGTTTCACCGATTACGACATCTATCGCATCATGGAATTATTGTTGCAGGGAGAAGAATGCGATCGTTACGAGATTTATTCAGCTTCCCAAACCTTATTGCAAGAAGTTTTTAATCAAGCCATTGTCAGTTTAAGAGAATTATTGGCTGTCGAAAATTTAGATGAATTAAATTATTCTGAGCTATTAAATATGCTGATTCGCGTTTCTGTTGCCGCTACGCGAATCCAGTCAGAAAACACGATTGGTGGCTATCAATTATTGCAAACAGATCAAATTAATCGCGAAGAATTGGCATATCAATTAATGTCGGTTATCTCAGCTAAGTATCATTTACCTCTTTTTGAAGACGAATATCGTTATATTTACAGTGATACTTTTGATAGCGGACCGCAACAAGATGTGATGACCTTGACGAAAGAAATTATTTCACAGGTTAGCGAAAATCAAAATTATCCATATAGTCAAGATCCAGTACTATTAACCAATTTATATGCCCATCTGTCTTTGCGTTTTACCCGCAAACAAAAATATGTCAATGAATATAATCCTTTCAAAGATGAAATCAAAGCCAATTATCCCAGCTTATTTGCCGCAATTGAGATGGCCGTAAAAAAAGAGATGATTGATGAAAGTCTCTTGGTGAACGATTCATTTATTGCTTATATCGCTTTACATTTCTTGGTTTCCTTTGAAAAAGAAACAGATTCACGACGTGTCAGAGCAGTCTATGTTTGTTCCACTGGTCTAGGCGTCACTAGTTTAATCAAACAAAAAATTTCAGAAGAGCTATCTAATCTTGAAGTGGCTGCCTTTGCTTCGGTCTTAAATGCTCAAGAAATAGTCAAAAAGAAAAACCCTGATTTAATCATTAGTATTTTTCCGATTGAAGGCGTTGATCGACCTTTTGTGAAGGTACATCCTTTGCCAACGAAGGAAGATTTGAGAAAAATCCAAGTTGAAATTAAGCGAATTCTTGGTCAAGACAATCAAAAAACACCAAATAGACTTGGCTTAGCCAGGGGTCCAATCAATCATGATTCGGCTGAATCTTGCAGTAAAGATTTGATTTTAAAAGGGTATACAGTTTATGAGCGTCTATTGGTGTTATTGAAAGATCACTTAATTATTGAATATCGAGAGGGCTTTTTACTCCATGTCTTGTTATTAGTGCATCGGATTACCTTCGAGCAACAATATATCTTAGAAGGCGGTCACGAAGATCAACGAATCATGCAACAAAAAAATTTAGTTGAGCAAATTGAAGCTTTGTTCGCTGAAAATAATTTAGCCATTAATAAATCAGAAATTCATGCGTTATTTGCGTATCTGAGAGAGGAGTAAATCATTGGAATTGTCAGTCGATGCCAAAAAAATTATCGCTGAAAGTCAGCAAAGAAAAGCTCTAGAGGAACTGATTGATTTTGTCGAAGAGCAGTTAAAAACGCCAGCGATTGAATTATCAGAATTACAGTGGACGGTCTTAATTAATCACTTGAATGAAATGTTAAAACGCTCGGAAAATCATGAGGCAATTCAAGAAGTTGATGCCAGTATGTTTAATGAAGTATCAGAAGAATCATTAATGATCGCCAAAAAAGTTGTCGATTTTATCGGTCAGCTACCAATTGATGAAATGTATGTCTTATCGATTCATTTTGAAGCAGCAAAAAACAATTAAAAATTAGGGGGAAACAAAAATGATTACAGTAGTTATCGCAGATCGCATGGGTAAAGGACAAAATGTCGCAAAAGGAGTAGAAGCAGCAGGTGGAAAAGCAGTAGTTGTTCCAGGTATGGGTGCCGATATGCGGCTAGGTGATGTGATGCAACAAGAAAATGCAGATATGGGAATTTCATTTTGTGGCAGTGGTGGCGCAGGTGCTTTAACCGCCGCAACAAAATATGGTTATCCTGAACGTCACGGCATGCGTTCAGTTGAAGAAGGCTTGACTGCCATCAATGATGGAAAAACGGTTTTAGGCTTTGGTTTTATGGACCAAGAAGAATTAGGCAAACGTTTGACGGAAGCTTTTGTTAAAAAACACGGCTTATAGGAAGTGATGAAATGACTGCACAAAAAACAACTCAAAAAAAAGTCATTGTTAACGGCAAAGGTGATTCAAAGCAACATGCCTTTGCGGCAGCATTAGGTGAAATTCAGCAAAAATTAATGCAAGAATCAGAGGTTCTGTTACGAGTTGAACCGCTTGAAGTCGAAGTTTTGGCAGCAACCGAACAAACTTTTACCGAACGATTTTTATTTTTCTTTTTTCCGCGAAAACGGACCAACTATCAAGTTCAGTTGGCAGTAACGGTGGAAGTCAGTGAAATAGATTTGACACTGGTTCCTTTCATGCAAGAAAAGATTGCTGATCCGGAAGGGATTAACCTGCCTTTTGTATCCAAAAAAATAAAAACTAACTAAAGAGAGGAAGTTATTTCGTGGATTTTGCAATTATATTAATTAAATCAATCATCATTGGCGGATTGTTAGGTTTTTCTGCATCAGTCGGTGCAGCTCGAATGTTTCATGCTCCTAGCACTCAAGGTTTAGGTGCTTTTCGGACATTGGGAGAAATGAATGCCTGCATGGGCGATCCTGCTTCGCATTTTTCTTTCGGTTTAGGGTTCTTCTTTAATGCTTGGGCATCAACTGTTGGTGCCGGTGCCTTCACGCAAGATGTGACCCACCGGATCGTTCCCAACTGGGCAGCCGCAGCTTTATTATTCAAAAATAAAAATGTTGGCGAAACCGTCCATAATCCTAAGAAAATGGGGATTGTCGGCGCCGTGATCGGGGCTGTCGTAGTAGCCTTTTTAAATTCAACTGCCGCAGCTATTCCAGAATCTTTACAAGTCACAGCAGTCGCAGTCTTAGTTCCGGCAGCAACAATTTTAATTAATACCGTAATGCCGGTTATTTTCTGGCTAGCAGCTTTAGACGCAGGCAAACGAACTGGTTTCTGGGGAACTTTATTTGGCGGACTTGCACAATTAATCATGGGTAACGCGGTACCAGGTGTGGTATTAGGGATTTTAATCGGTAAAGGTGTTGACGAAATCGGTTGGAACAAAGTTACTAAGAGTATGATGGCAGCAATTATCTTACTGTTCGTGTTAAGTGGCTTCTTCCGTGGTTTCGATTTACAAATGTTGGAAAGCTTCAAACTTTCAGCACCAAATTGGTTAGATAATCTGCATGGTATTTTTAATATCGAATAAACAAAAGAAATTTCTGAAGAGAAGCTTTATGCATAAAAATTAGGAGGAGAATCATGGAGAATACGGAACAGTGGGAAAAAGAACAAGAAGAGATATTGGCCGCACAAAAACAAAAAAGTTTCTGGTTTGCGGATTGGTCATTTCCGATTATTGTAGGCTTGATGTCGGCAGCTGTTTTTGCGGGAACCCATATGTATGTTACTTATGGCGTGGGCGCCTTTAATGAAGTATCGATTGTAGCAATGTTAAAAGCTGGTTTAGATGGCGGATCTTATGGTGCGGCAGCGGCTTTTGGCGCTAGTTTCTTATTTGCCCGAATTTTAGAAGGTTCATTAGTCGGTATTTTAGATTTAGGCGGTTCAATTTTAACAGGAATCGGGATTGGGATTCCAGCGATTTTTCTTAGTATGAAAATTACTGCGCCAATTGATAACTTTGCTTTGTCATTAGCGACAGGTTTAATTTTAGGTGCGTTAGTCGGTGGAGTGATAATTTTGATTCGTAAGTTTACGATTAATCAATCAAACTCGACTTTTGGCGCGGATGTGATGATGGGTGCCGGAAATTCGTCTGGTCGTTTCTTAGGACCATTGATTATTTTAAGTGCTTGTCTAGCATCCATTCCCATCGGCATCGGTGCAACTTTAGGCGCATTAGCTTTTTATGCATGGAAAAAACCAATTGCCGGTGGCGCAATTTTAGGTGCGATGATTTTAGGTGCACTTTTCCCTGTAGCGATTAAATAGAAGGAAGGCAGTTCATAAATGTTTGATAAATTAATCAAAAATGGGAAGCAAATCGACGGTAGTAAAATTGAGATTGCAATTTCAGCTGGAAAAATTGCCAAAGTCGACACAACGATTACTGATGAAGCAAAAGAAGTCATTGATTTAAAAGATGATTATTATATTTCAGCTGGCTGGATTGATGATCATGTTCATTGCTATCAAAAGATGAAATTGTATTACGATTTTCCTGATGAAATTGGCGTAAAAAAAGGGGTAACCACAGTGATTGATGCCGGAACCACCGGCGCTGAAAATATCAATGATTTTTATCAGTTAGCAGAGGCGGCAAAAACCAACGTTTATGCATTACTTAATATTTCAAAATGGGGCATTGTCGAGCAAGATGAATTAGCTGATCTTACCAAAGTGCAAGAAGATTTAGTTCATCAGGCTTTAATGGAGTTGCCTGAATTTATTGTAGGGATCAAAGCTCGCATGAGTAAAACAGTTGTGGGAGAAAATGGGATTACACCACTAGAATTGGCTAAAAAAATCCAAGCGGACAATCATGATTTACCTCTGATGGTGCATATTGGATCAGCGCCGCCAGAATTACAAGAAGTATTGACAGTGATGTCAAAAGGTGATGTCTTAACCCATTGTTTTAACGGAAAACCCAATGGTATTCTTGATCAAACAACCCAAGAGATTAAAAGTTTTGTTTGGGATGCTTATCGTAAGGACATCATTTTTGATATTGGTCATGGAACAGATAGCTTTAATTTTAATGTTGCAGAAAAAGCATTTGCAGCAGGAATGAAAGCTCACTCAATTAGTACCGATATTTATGTTCGTAACCGTGAAAATGGCCCTGTTTTTGACTTAGCGACAACGCTAGAAAAATTACGAGTCGTTGGCTATTCTTGGGAAGAAATAATCGAAAAAATCACAGTTGCACCGGCTAAAAATTTCAATTTAAACAATAAAGGGAAAATAGCTGTCGACTATGATGCTGATTTAACCATTTTTGAAATTATCCCAGCAGACAAAGAATTAATTGATTCTAATGGTTTTACTAGAATGGCAATCGAACAGATTAAACCCCATCAAACAATCATTGGAGGCGTCCTTTATGACAATTAATTTTGAAAAATTAGGCTTGAAAGAAGTTATTAATGCCTCAGGTCGCATGACTATTTTAGGGGTTTCAAAAGTTTCTGAGAATGTTTTGACAGCCCAACGTTTTGGTGGTGAACACTTTTTTGAAATGAGTCAGTTAGCCATCCAGACTGGGGCCTATTTAGCTAAATTATTAAAAGTGGAAGACGCACAAATTGTTTCTTCCGCTTCAGCTGGAATTGCCCAATCAGTGGCGGCCTTGATTGGTGCTGGAGATTTATATCATGCTTACCATCCGTATACTGACAAAATCAATAAAAGAGAAATCATTTTACCGAAAGGTCATAACGTTGATTATGGGACACCAGTTGAAGTCATGGTGGAACAAGGTGGCGGACAAGTGATTGAGGCAGGTTATGCCAATATGTGCGGACCAGACCATTTAGAAATGATGATTACAGAAAAAACAGCGGCGATTTTATATATTAAAAGCCATCACACTGTTCAAAAAAGCATGCTGACGGTTGCTGAAACGGCAACTGTAGCGAAAGCACACAAGATTCCACTAATTGTCGATGCAGCAGCGGAAGAAGATTTATTTAAATATATTCAAGCGGGTGCAGATTTAGTGATTTATTCTGGTGCCAAAGCGATGGAAGGGCCAAGTGCTGGTTTAGTCATCGGTAAAAAAGAATATATTGAGTGGATTCGGCTGCAAGGCAAGGGAATCGGTCGCGCCATGAAGATTGGTAAAGACAATATTTTAGGTTTTACACAAGCGGTGGAAGATTACTTAGTCCATGGTAGTGAAGCCGGCAGTGAAATGAAGGCGAGAATGCTTCCTTTTATCGCAGATCTTAACGAAATTTCAGATTTATCCGCCGAAGTCGTTCAAGATGGTGCCGGTCGCGATATTTATAGAGCCAGCGTCAAAGTCAGCGGCGAAAAAAATGCCAAACAAGTGATTGAAGAACTGAAAGAAAAAGATCCTGCAGTTTATACGAGAGAATATCAAGCTAATAATGGCATCATCGAATTTGATGTACGCTCAGTGAATCAAAGTGAAATGACAAAAATTGTCAATCGATTAAAAGAAATTATGTAGGGAGTTTAATTATGTCATTAAGTCCAAAATATTATCAAGAACGGGTTTGCTTAAATGTTTTAGCAAATTCAGTTGAAAATGCAAAAGATTGTTATGAAGCTGCTGAAGGTTATGTAGTTTTAGGTGTATTGTCAAAAAATTATGCCAGCGACGAAGCGGCCATTGAAGACATGAAAAAATATCAAGCAGCGACAGAAAATGCTTTATCGGTGGGACTTGGTGCGGGTGATCCAAACCAAAGTCAAATGGTAACCCGCTTATCTGGAGTTTTACAACCGCAACATGTGAATCAAATATTTACTGGCGTTGGTGCTTCACGAGCATTATTAAATCAAAATGAAACAGTTATAAATGGTTTGGTTTCTCCAACCGGAAAAGTTGGTTTTGTAAATATTGCGACTGGCCCGTTAAGCTCAAAAGCGCCAGAAGCAATCGTGCCAATCGAAACAGCCATTAAATTATTACAAGATATGGGCGGTAGCTCGGTAAAATATTTTCCAATGAAAGGCTTAGCTCATAAAGATGAATTCAAGGCAGTGGCTGAAGCTTGTGGCAAGTATGATTTCTATTTAGAACCAACTGGCGGGATTGATCTAGAAAACTTTGAAGAAATCCTACAAATTGCTTTAGATGCTGGTGTGAAGAAAATCATTCCTCACGTATATAGCTCGATCATTGACGGAACAACTGGCGATACTCGACCAGAGGATGTAGCAACTTTACTTTCGATTATTAAAAAAATCGCATAAAAAAGCAGCAGCGACGTGAAATTTTCCGTCACTGCTGCTTTTTAAATTTTGGCTAAAATTAATTTACGGAAACTCTCAAAATCTTTGACTTCTTTGATTTCTTGATAGATACCCGCAGAATCAAAAACCGATATCAAGGCTTCGTAAATTTCGGTAAAATACCGTCGGTCAACTTCATTAATGGCTGCCAATAAAACCAATTGAACTTTTTTTGTTCCCCATTGAATCCCATCTTTGGCAATAAAAATCGAAATTGTCGTTTTTTCAGCTTCCATATAGACGGAATGGGGTATCGCCACTGCTTCAAAAGCTGTGGAAGAAGCCAATTCTCGTTCTAAAACATGGGTATAAAAATCTTCTGAAACAATTTCTGCACTTTCTAATTGCTGACAAATTTTCTTCAAGACGGTCATTTGATTGGTTTCATTTTTTTGACAGGTAAAGAATTGTGGATCAAAATAATCATCGAAATTCTTGGCTAAAATACGATGTTTTCTATGTAATCGTATTTGCCCAACTTTAGATAGAAGTAACAAGCGCTGCTCTTCAGTGAAAATAGGCGAAATTTGAATGGTTTGAAAACTTGAGCTGGCAGGTACCGGTAAGGTCGTAATCAATAACTCAATATCAGGTGTTTTTAATTGATTATAATCGGATATCACCGCTTCAATCTTTAAATCATTGCCAAATTGCTGGTGCAGTTGCTCATATAATTTTTCATCTAAGTTCATATATTGTGGGCATAGTAAAACCGTCGAAATTTTAAAGAGATCTTTTTTCTGTTGTTCTAATTCAGAACCCACATGGAGCGCAATATAAGCCGCTTCATCTTCAGCCACATCAATCGATAAATAATGATTTAGACGTAAAGCAATAAAGACTGCGATATCATAAACAATCGGAAAATCTTTTTTCATGGAAGGCAACATTGGGTTTTTTAAAGAGGTTGCTTGCTTTGCTCGGGAAAAAAGTCCGCTAATATGCAACGAAAAAGGCACTAAGAAAGATTCACTAGTTAAATTGACACCAAAAGTCTGGCAGGTGTCACTGACGATATTTTGCACCGCTGTCATAATATCAGCACCGACAATCTGCTCCAATTCATCCAGATTATTGGAAGGAATATAGTTGACATTGGCTTGGAAAATCATATGAATTTCTTCTTTTTCATGATGGTTCAAGACTAGATCAAAATCTTTTTCAATCGCATGAATCATTTGCGTCACTAGTTTGGCTTTGTCTTCTCTCAGCCAAGAACTAAACCAATTACGACTGATGAGAGAATGATCATTACGAACTGACTCCAGTAAAATCAGTAGATGCAACATCAAATTAATAAATGAAAAATCATTAAGGCGGTATTTAGTCGCTTGCAAAGTTTCAGTAATAATATTCGCCAGCTTGGTTACGTCATTTTGGTTAAAGTTCTCTGCTAAAATTTCTTGATTGATGAATTGATGGGGGACTTCCTCGAAAATAACGTAGGAAAGCAATTGACGTTTGTCTTTCTCCTCACCGATGATCTGTAAAGTGTCATTTTTAATCATGAATTTGACGTGGTATTTGGCAAAGGACTGGTTCATTTTAGCGACGTCAGTTTTCAAAGTAGCGTAGCTGACAAATAATTCCTCACTTAAGTCAAAAATATTCAATTGGCGATTTTCAATCAGACTTTTTTTAATCAAATAAAAAGAGCGCTCTTTAAAATTTTGTGGGAGGGCTTCTTTTTGCGGTGTCTGACTCAAGATTTTTTGTCCCGCTTGATGTTCGATTTGATAGCCTAATTGTGAGGATAAAATAACGGGATTTCCAGATGATTGATTGATTTCATAGATATAATTTTTAATTGTTCTGACGGACACACCAATTTTTTCAGCCAAAATACGGGCCGAAGTTGGGTGCTGTTGTTGTAAAAGATAATCAATTAATTGTGCTTGTTTGGCTTTCATAGGTGGCCTCCTTACAACACTTTATAAATATTATAACGTGGATTAAAACCAGATGATATATTTTTTTGCACGGGGGTGTGCAATTGTTTAGTTGAGGGTGTAAGTGCAAATCAGCCATAATACGAAGTGTAAAGAACAACGAGTTAAATAAAAAAGATACTGGAGGACAGCAAAATGAAAACGGTTAATATTATGTTATGTTGTGGCGCAGGAATGTCGAGTGGCTTTTTAGCTCAAAAAACTAGAAAGGCAGCGAAAAAACGTGGCATCGGTGGTTCTATTGAAGCCCGCAGTGAAAGCGAGATTAGTCAATATCTTGATAGCATCGATATTTTATTATTAGGTCCACATTACGCTTCTTTTAAAGAGGAAATGACGGAACAAGCAAAACCTTTTAATGTCACAGTCGATGTGATTCCGCAAGATATTTACGGCATGTTAGATGGCGATGGGTTATTAGATTTTGCTTTAGCTAAATTAGAAGCATAAGGAGGCACAAACATGAAAAAGTTTATGGATTGGCTAGCGAATTCCTTTGCACCTAAAGCCAAGATTCTAACTCAAAAACCTGCAGTAGCTGGATTGTCCAGTGCGATGCAAAAGTTAATTCCTTTTATCATGACTGGTTCGATTGTATTTTTCTATAATGTTTTTCGTTCGTATATTCCACAGTTACCAGACCTAGGAAATATTTCTAATTATTCTTTTGGAATGATCGGTTTGATCGCCTCTTTCATGGTAGCCAATCAATATATGGAAAAGTTAAAACATCCTAAGTATGCCATTACCGCAGGAATCGTTGCAATTTGTTCGTTAATGATGACGCTACATCCGGTGGGTGCTGAAGAAGGCTTTTATGATATGGGACGCGTTGGACCGACTGGGATTTTAATTGGTGTCATTGTCGGTGGTGTCGTCAGTATTATTTTCCATTTATATTCGAAACTGAATTTATTGAAAAACAGTGAAATGCCAGATTTTGTCATTGAGTGGATTCACAATATTATTCCAATCTTCTTGAGTTTGGCATTGTGGTCAACCTTAATCTTTAGTTTCAAATTAGATATCTTTGACATTATTTTAAATCTTTTTGAACCGATTCAAAGTTTCGGTCAATCATTACCAGGTTTAATCTTGTTAGTATTAATTCCCGCTTTCTTCTATTCAATGGGAATTTCGACTTGGTTGTGGTCAGCGATTCAAAATCCGATTTTTATTGCCGGAATTGCTGCCAACGCTTTAGCAGTGGATCAAGGCAATGCGGCTATGAATATTGTTACCAATGAAACTGTTTATAGCTTAGGTTTAATTATGATGGGCGGTACAGGTGCGACATTGGCCTTAAATTTATTAATGTGTTTCTCAAAATCAAAAAAATTAAAAACGTTAGGTCGAATTTGTATCGCCCCTTCGATTTTTAATATTAATGAACCAATTGTCTTTAGTACGCCGGTGGTGATGAACCCAATCTTAATGATGCCAATGTGGATTAATTCCATTACAGGTAGTTGCGTCGTTTGGTTTGCGATGCGTGGTGGTTTACTGAATATTCCAGAACAATTGATGCAAGTAGCTCAGATTCCGGCACCGATTTCTAGTGTCATGATTTTACAAGATTTCCGAGCAGTTCTTTGGTATATCTTATTGTTCGCGATGTATCTAATTACTTGGTATCCATTCTTTAAAGTGTATGAAAGAGAACTTTTAGCTGATGAAATTCAAACAGAAGAAGCGCCAGCAATGCCTGCTGCCTCTGTTAGTCCACAATAAATGAGGTGTAAATTATGATGGAAGAAAAAGAAATGACAGAAAACGAATTAATCCCAGTAGCGATGCAAATTATTTTACACGCTGGTAATGGTCGAACGAAAGCCCAGGAAGCCATCAAATTGGCGAAAGAAAATGATTTTGTGGCAGCAAAAGAAGCTTTAAAAGCTGCCAAAGACAATATTGTTTTGGCTCACAAATCCCAAACTGCAGTCATTCAAAATGAAGCAGCCGGTAAAAGCTATGAGCCCTGTTTATTGTTTACTCATGCGCAGGATCATTTAATGACAATTTCAAGTGAAGTAAGTTTAACAAAAGATTTGGTCGAGTTTTTCGAGTTGATAACCAATAAGCTTGAAGCAAACTAACTGATACGAGGTGAGAATCCTCCGTTTCTCACCTCATAAATATTTAAAAATTTTTCAGATACAAATTAGAAGGAGTTTTGACTGTGAAAAAATTTGGACTGGCTTTATTAGCTATCGTAGCAGTTAGTTTTAGCTTTTTTGGTGGAGTAAATAATGCTGAAGCCAAAGGAAATACCGATAATCAAGAAAAACCAATCACGATTTATTTAGTCCGCCATGGAAAAACTTGGTTTAACACAACCGGCCAAGTGCAAGGTTTTGCTGACACCCCATTGACAGATGTAGGGATTGATCAAGCAAAATTGGTAGGTGGATCTTTGGCTGATGTTAAATTTTCCGGTGCTTATTCTAGCGATTTAGGACGACAAAGGAGCACTGCGCAATTAATTTTAGCTGAAAACAATAAAAAAACACCAACATTAACTGAAAACAATGGCTTCCGCGAAAAAAACTTTGGTGGCTTTGAAGGTCAAACCAATGAAGTTATGTGGAATACAATCATGGCACCTCATGGACTTGCCTATAAGGATGATTGGTCAGATTATTCAGCATTGGTAGAAGCGTTAGGTGGAGAGGCTGGCGTTGTCGATGCGATTGCCGCAGCAGATGAAACTGGTACGGCAGAAAACTTTGCCACTGTCCAAAAACGTGGACTGGCAGGTATGAAAAAAGTTATTAAGCAAACAGAGAAAAAAGATGGCGGCAACGTATTAATCGTTTCTTCCGGTGGCATGATTCCAATATTGTTAGAAGAAATCGTCCCAGGACAATATCAAGGTGAAGATATCGGCAATTGTAGTATTACCACTTTGAAGTATCAAGCTGGAAAATATACATTAGAAAAGTTAGCTGATACGAGTCATTTAGATGAGTAGTTTTTTAATCAAGGTAAATTGATGTAGTCCGTTATTGACTCATCCTTAATTTAAATAAAAAGATGAGGAGCGAAACAACATGCAAAAAGAATTTCCAAAAGATTTCCTATGGGGGGCTTCAACTAGCGCCTATCAAGTAGAAGGGGCCGCTGCTATCGATGGCAAAGGCGTTTCACAACAAGATGTGATCAACCAAGAGCGACACGAAAAATTTGGTTTTGCTGATGCCAGTGTAGCCAGCGATCATTACCACAAATATAAGGAAGATATCGCCTTGTTTAAAGAAATGGGCTTCACTAGTTACCGTTTTTCGATTGCTTGGTCACGAATTTTTCCAAATGGAGATGGTGAAGTCAATCAAGAGGGGGTTCAATTTTATCGAGATTTAATCAATGAATTGAAAGCCAACGATATCGAACCAATCCCAACTTTGTATCATTATGATTTGCCTTGGCCTTTGGTAGAAAAATATGGCGGCTGGTTATCTCGGGAAGTGGTAGATGATTTTGCGGTCTTTGCAAAATATATTATTAATGAATTTAAAGATGATGTGAAATATTGGATTACCATTAATGAGCAAAGTATTATCGTGCAATATTGGACGCAAAAATGTTATATTCTGCCAGAATATCAAGACAATAATCAGTTGCGCTATCAAATCAATCATCATATGAACTTGGCGCAAGCTATTGCTGTGAAGTATGTTCATGAAGTAGGTGGTTTAGCAGGTCCGGCTTTAGGTTATTCACCGATTTATGCCAGAACTTGTAAACCAGAAGATCAAATTGCGGCTTTAAATGCCAATGATTTAAGAAACAGCTACTACTTGGATGTTTATTTCAAGGGTTACTATAATGTCGCAGCTTTAACTTATTTGAAACAAAATGACTTGGCACCAGAAATGGCTGCTGACGATGAAAAATTATTCGCTGAAAACTTGTCAGATTTCTTCGCTATTAATTATTATGACAGCAATTGTGCTCATGCTTGTCCAGAAGGGGCTGAGCGACGCTGGTCCGGATATAATTTAACTGGTAAAAAAGGTGATATGTCTGGTTTTGAAACCCATCCTGGATTTTATCAAATGTGTTCAAACCCTGAATTAAAAACAACAGACTGGGATTGGGCAATCGATCCGATTGGTTTGGAATATGTTTATCGTGATTTGTATACTCGCTATAAGATTCCATTTATGATTACTGAAAATGGCTTAGGTGCTTACGATGAATTAACGCCTGATGGCAAAATTCACGATGATTATCGAATTGATTATTTACGGGAGCATATTAAAGCCACCAAGCGAGCGATGGATCTTGGTGTTGAAGTGATCGGCTACATGCCTTGGTCAGCTTTAGATTTACTGTCTACAAGTAACGGCTACAAAAAACGCTATGGCTTGATTTATGTCGATCGCACAGATGACGACGAAAAGGAATGTGCCCGTATCAAAAAAGATTCTTTCTACTGGTATAAAAATGTGATTGCTAGTCAAGGAACTGAATTATAAAAAGTAGCAGACGGATTTTCCGTCTGTTTTTTGGTCTAGCTAGTAAACAGCGAGTCCAAATAACCCACGTTGACACTGGGAAAGAGAGTATAATATAGTTATCGAGAAGAATTTAAGAGTGAAGCAAAGTTTATTTGATGAACGGGGTTGTATTTTTGAGCGTAACAATGTCTATCTAGATGAATTTAATAGCCGATAAGCAATTGTTTATTTGGCGTGTCTATAGATATTCTTACATTCTCAATCATCATTCATATGAACTTGCTTATAACGAGTGTCAGTTGAATCATACTATTGAGGGCTAGGAGAAATCCTAGCTTTTTGTGTGCTTTTATTTGACGACGTTCAGTAGACATCCATAAATAAACCATTGCCTGAAGGCGAATCCGATTTTAAATTTCAGGAGGTTTTACTTTGAAACAAAGTAATGCAAAACGCCAGTGGCACGTCAATGTTCAATTATTTTTAATGAGTCAATTTTTAACAGGAATCACCAGTATGACTGTTCAGTATGCCATCATCTGGTATCTGACTGAACAAACGAAATCCGCAACGATGCTGAGTTTTGCGACATTATTAGGGATGCTGCCGATGGTTGTATTAAGCCCATTCGTCGGTCCGTATGTGGATCGCTTGAACAAAAAAGGACTGTTGGTTGTGCCAGATTTGATTGCGGCTTTATTTGCGATTATTCTATCTGTCACCGGAATAGTTACCGGAACTTTCCCATTTTGGCTGATTTATGTCTCTTTATTTGTTCGCGCGGTGACGCAAACATTCCAGACACCGACGATCCTATCGATTTTGCCAACGATTGCGCCAAGAGAAGAATTAACTAAAGTCAATGGACAACTAGGCATGGTGCAATCCGCCAATAAAATCATTGCTCCAGGAATTGGCGCGTTTCTTTTTGCCCTTATGCCGTTGCATTTATTGTTGCTTTTAGACGTTTTAGGAGCATTCTTAGGTCTAGTGTTGTTACTTTTTGTAAAAATACCGAAAACTGCAACGCATTCCGGCAATACACTGGCACTTGAAGATACAAAACAAGGGATCAGAGACCTGCGCAGTAAAAAAGGTTTGTGGATTACCGTGCTGATTGGCGCCATATCCTCCATCTTTATTATGCCAGCCGCCAGTATGTATCCTTTAATGACGATTGGTTATTTTGAAGGAACTGTCAGCAACGCAGGATTTGTCCAAATTATTTACTCGATCGGAATGTTGGTAGGTGGATCAATTATTGGTGTCTTTGGAAACTGAAAAGACCGTATGAAGCCTTTAATCATTGCTTATCTAGTCATCGGAATCACGTTAGCAGCAAGTGGTCTTTTACCTGCAAATAATACTGGATTAATCTGGTTTATCATTTTTAGCGCCTTTACCGGGATAGCTGCACCATTTTTTGACACCATATTAATGGCAATGATCCAGCAAACTTTTCCAATCCAGCAGCTAGGAAGAATCATGGGTGTAGTCATGGCATTATTAAGTTTACTAGCATCAGTCGGTCTAATTTTCGCCTGTCCAGTAGCCGATCGCATCGGTGTAGAAAAATTATTTATCATTGCCGGATGGGGGATTATCTTATGTGCCATTATTAATTGGCTGATTGCTCCAGCAAAAAATTACGATAAACAGTTACAAGAAAAAGGTGTAATGGAACGTTATAAATAAATCGATTTTTCATGAATAATTTTCTATTTTAATTGATTTAGTAGGAAAAAATAAAAATCTAAAGTTAGAAGCCATTTATCAAGGCTTCTAGCTTTTTTGTCTGAAATTAGTTTAGTCGTTACTGATTCGGTGGAGATTACAGGCGAGCAATGGAGTGGGGAGACCTGTCCACCGTCTTTACAACCAAAAGTTCGACGAACATTTCTACATGCTAGATGCTAGTAAATATGAAAATATCGCAAACGCTGGCTGTGAAAAAGAATGGATGGCATTCTACGCTTGAGAAGACATAGAAATTCCAATCTAGCGCGTGTTTAATCCGAATCCCAAGATGTGGGATCGGATCATTATACGTTGAGCATCGATGGAAAATCTTGGTTGATTACAGAAGGTTGGAAAGCAGAAGGCACCGCTTCTTAAGGAAAATAAGTGTATATAAAAAAAGTCAGACTGTCTGATCTTTTTTCGTTTTTATCATAACCAACAGGCATAACAGTGTGTTCTTTATAAGTATTAGCTATTCGAATGGCGGGCTTCTATACTAAATGTAACCAGCAGGAAAATATTTTTCTTGACTTAAAGTCAAGGTGAAGCTTTAGACTGCATTTATCAAAGAAAAGAGGTCATCATCATGGAAGAAAAATTAAATTTAACAATAGAATGGGATAAAGTTTTCCCGCAAAGTCAACTGGTGAATCATCGTAAAGTCACCTTTCACACTCGTTATGGCATTACTTTAGCAGCGGATTTGTTTGAGCCAAAAAATATTTCTGGCAAGCTTCCGGCGATTGCAGTTAGTGGACCATTTGGCGCAGTCAAGGAACAATCTTCTGGTTTATATGCCCAAAAAATGGCAGAAAATGGCTATTTGACTATCGCTTTTGATCCGTCTTTTACTGGTGAAAGTGGCGGGACACCGAGATATGTGGCGTCACCCGATATTAATACGGAAGATTTTCAAGCGGCGGTGGATTTTTTATCGGTTCAAGACAATGTTGATCCAGAAAAAATTGGGATTATCGGAATTTGTGGTTGGGGCGGTATGGCGTTGAATGCGGCGGGGATCGATACAAGAATCAAGGCGACAGTAGCGGTCACTATGTATGATATGTCACGGGTTAATGCCAATGGTTATTTTGATGCGATGGACCAAGAAGCCCGTTATCAAGCCCGTCAAAATTTAAACGCCCAAAGAATTGAAGATTACAAAAAGGGTGAGTATGCTTTGGCTGGTGGTGTAGTGGATCCATTACCGGAAGATGCGCCTTATTTTGACTATTATAAAACCGACCGCGGCTATCATCAGCGTTCGTTAAATTCAAATAACGGTTGGAATGTCACTTCGGCTTTATCATTTATGAATATGCCTTTATTACAGTATATTCATGAGATTCGCAATGCTGTTTTACTGGTTCACGGGGAAAAAGCCCATTCGCTATATTTTAGTGAAGATGCTTATAAAAGTCTTACTGGCGACAACAAAGAATTAATGGTGATTCCAGGCGCGAGTCATACCGATCTGTATGATCAACTAGAGATAATTCCTTTTGAAAAAATCACCCAGTTTTTTGATCAAAATATTAAATAGTAACATAGAGGGGAAGATTAAGATGATCAAACCTCACATTACTGTGCATATTTTTAGTTGTTGTTCGAGAAATGATATCTTTAACTATCCACCAAGAATGACCCGTGGTAGAGACTATAGTTCTTTGATAATTACCTTTAAAATGCATCTGTAAAATCTTAATATAGTTTATCAACTGCTACTTCTAGCCCATTCTTACATCATAAACCGAACTAAACTAGTGAAGTGTTGGATGCCATACTCAGCTTATACCAAAATATCAGAACAGAAACTTGTAAATACTAAAAATGACGCTCAGTTTTGTGAACGTCATTTTAGTATTCAATTGTGAATTTACTTCTTTTCTTCAGTAAAAGTTAAAACGTAGCCAGAATTATCTAGTATTGCAAACTCTTTGGTTCCATAGAATGTCGTGTGCATTTCAGTGTTAATCGTATGAACTGCTTTTAAATTATCGTACAAGGAATCCAAATCGTCAGTTTGGATATAAAGACTAATGGACGGTTTAACTTTGTCCGTTTCCAACGCCGGATACTCACTAATAAAATTATTCTTTTCTTGAACCATTAGGGTTAGATCATCCTTTACAAGAATACCAAATTGCAAGCCGCCTTGCTCACTTGGAACAGAAGCAACCATAATAAAACCTAATTTCTCTTCATAAAAGCTGATAGTTTCTTCAACGCTTTCTACCATTAAATTGGGTGACATGCTTTTCATCATCATATACTCCTCCTCTATTTAAGGATAGCTTATCAAGAAAATAATTTGCCGTATTGGAAAAAATAGTCAAAAATTCCACTTTATTGGTAACGAGAAATAAGCTCAAGTGGAGTTAATCCAATGTTTCGTTTAAAATCATTGATAAAATGCGATTGATCATAATATCTAACAAACTCTAAAACGTCACTTGGTCTTGATTTTGTAGAAGTTAAAATAGTAATGGCTTTTTGAAACCTTAAAATTGAAAGAACAACTTTGGGGGTCAAGCCATAATGTTTAATGAAGTTCCTTTGACATTGGCTTTGACTAAGATTCAAAATCTGACAAACTTCACTTACTGAAGAAGGTGGGTCCTGACTAAACTTACTGAATAACTTTGAATAAGTATCAGGTACAAAACCATCCATTTTATTCGAAATGAATCCTATTAAGTATTCTCTGGCTTCTTCAAAGGACAAACTAAAAAATAAGTCACAATCAAAATCAGTATATATTTCAGCTATAGGCAATAGTTTATCTAAAGCATCTTGTGGTTTTCGACCAGTAAGTTGGTGGAAAGCATTGGGCATTAGACGTAACCCCATAAACTTAGCTGGTAGATGGATGGGGAAATGAAAGTCCGTGCTAGTCATACCGGAGAACCCAATTACTTTTGCTTCAAAATCTACAACTAAATCAATACATCCGTCTAAAATGATGATATTTTCTAAATAAAGTGCTTCATCAGTAAGGGAAATCATATCCCAATAACAAATAATAAAATCGGATAATTCATCAATGACAGTTTCACTGTATTTAATATGCTTTTGAAAAGATAAATCAAGGATATAGGGAATTTGGATTGGATAATACATAGCAGAGTCTCCTTTGTGATAACCTATATACCCATTATATTATAAAAAATTAAGTGGCTTAATGTCTTTCATTAAGGTATGGAGTAGGAGAAGGATAATAATCCGACAAATTTACCTGTCGGCTTTCAATTAAAATCAGCCGAAGTTCTCTCGGGAGATACTTTGTGGTTGAAGTATTTGCCTAAAAAAGACTAAAAGAAACACGGTGATCAACTAGCGATCACCGTGTTTTTCTATGCATTCAAACGTCGAACTTCCCGACGAACATTTAATAAATAGGTAATACCTAAGCAAATCACCATACCAACTAAAAGTGAAATACTCATTGGCAATAGATGGAAACGACTATTTTGCAAGCCTATAGTAAGTTTCATAAATGTTGCTACCCAAGGACTAAGGGTCGTGCCAGTAGCAATCGGAAACAAAGTTAACAAACCAGTAGGAATCATAATCAATAATAAAATAATGACAATTTTTTTCATTCCTTGGACCCGATCATTAAAGGTACCAGCTAATAAAGCAATACATGTACCAAAGAACAGGATCCAAGTGAAAATAAACAAAGTTTTTAATAAATTTCCATCAGAATAAAAATCCAAGAAGAAGGTACTTAAAGTAAAATTCTCAAACATTGGTAGTGAATCAACCACTTTTTTAAGTAGTAAACAGATTGCTGCTAATCCAAAAGATTGTAGTAAATTAGAAATAATATTGGTGATAAAAATTGTACGACGAGAGACACCATTTTGAATAAATAATTTGAAATCAGAATTTACCCCAATAAAAGCCATAATGAAACCATAAATTAACGGACTGAATAGAAGATCCGAGTAGACTTGTTCGTGACTACCACCTATCGCTATAACTCCCAGTAGTGGAAAAATAATGGCAAAAGCCACGAAAAATCCAAAGTAAATCCCACCGGAAATGGCTATATATTTTAATCTATATCTTAAGGCTGTTGTCAGTTTCATTTTGCTTCCCCATTTCTTTTTGTTAATTGCACAAAGTAGCTTTGTAAATTCATCGGTCCTAAGCGAATTTCTCCGGGTAATTGGGCAGGTAAATCACCAGTCACAAAAGCTGTTGCTTGGTTACCTAATAAATCAATATTTAAAACATGTAAATTTTCAGTCGCAGCTAAAACCAAATCCTTCGGTCCAGTTAAAGTTTTTCCCTCACCTAAAATATCCTCGACCGTTGCTTGTTTGATCAATTTTCCATGATCAATAAAGATCACTTCTTCTAACAAATTAGCGATTTCTTCGATTAAGTGAGTAGATAATACAAAAGTTCGTGGACGTTCTTCGTAAGTTTCTAATAAAAACTGATAAAACAATTCTCGGTGATTGGCATCTAAACCTAAAACAGGCTCGTCCAGAAAAATATAATCACAAGGAACTGATAAAGCTGTAATCAATTTTGCGATGCTACGGTAACCAGTTGATAGTTTGCGCATTTTTAATTTCGGGTCTAAATCGAAAGCTTTGATCATATGATTGGCTAAATCCCAGTCGAAGTTGCCATAAAATCCTTCACTTAATTTAAAGACATCTTTGACTTTCAAAGGTGAAGGGAAGAGATTGTCTTCACTCATTAAATAAATGTTGTCTAGGGCATGTTCGTTATCAGTCACTTTTTCACCATCTAGATTGACCGATCCCCGACTAGGAAAAGCGCGATTGCTGATAATATTTAGTAAAGTACTTTTACCAGCACCATTTCGTCCTAATAGACCATAAATTTTTTCTTTTTCAAAAGTTAATTGAATATCATCTAAAGCATTTTTTTCTTTATAAATTTTAGTTACCCCATTAATCACTAAACTCATTTTTGATACCCTCTTTCAATTAAGGCTTGCAGCTGTTCTTGGCTGATGCCGATTTTTTTTGCTTCTTCGACTAAGTTAGCAACTTCTTTCGATAAAAATTCTTCTCTGCGATTGGCGCGGATTTTTTCTTGTGCCCCAGCTAGTACAAACATGCCAATACCTCTTTTCTTTTCGATTAAATTTGTTTCAACCAGTAAATTCATGCCTTTTAAAACTGTGGCAGGGTTGATTTGATAACTCTTAGAAATTTCTGTGGTGGAAGGTATTTGTTCCCCTTCAATAAAATCACCATTTAAAATCCCTTCAGAGATCTGATCGGCTACTTGCTGAAACAAAGGTTTTGCATCGGTGTAATTAAATTCCAAAATGTTCACCTCAGTTGTTTGGTTAGTTACTTGTGTAATTAACTATAAAACTATATAACGTCTCTGTCAAATAAAATTTTAAATAAATCAAAATTTTTTCCTAAAATCGCTTTTTTTTGGCTTAAAAGATTGACTTAAACTCCACTCGAAGGTCTAAACTAAGGTCTATCAAACAGCGAGGAGCATTCTATGAATAATCAAGAAAAGATTTGGCGTTTGATGGAAAAGTTAAATACGGTTATTTTGGGGAAAGAAAATTTAATTATGTCAGTTGTGGCGGCATTTTTAGCCGATGGACATATTTTGTTGGAAGATATACCGGGGGTAGGAAAGACGACTTTGGCGACGGCCTTGTCGAAAGTTTTTGCGTTGAAGAATAATCGCGTGCAGTTTACACCAGATGTTTTACCATCGGATTTAACAGGTTTTTCGATTTATCAAAAAGATCAGGATCGTTTTGTTTTTCAAGAGGGAGCTGTTTTCTGCGATTTATTATTAGCCGATGAAATCAATCGAACATCACCGAAGACCCAATCAGCTTTATTAGAAGTAATGGAAGAAAAACAAGTGACAGTTGACGGAGAGACTAGAAAGTTACCGCAGCCATTTTTTGTAATTGCGACTCAAAATCCGCAAGGGACTGTCGGAACGCAATTATTGCCGCCGGCTCAAATGGATCGTTTTTTAGTTTCATTATCAATGGGTTATCCCAGTGAGGCCGATGAAATTATTTTAGCGAAGCAAGTTGCCAACGGTCGCCGCACAGATAGTTTAAGGAACCTCGTTAACAAAGATGAATTATTAGAAATACAAGCCGAAGTCAATCAAATTTATATTCATGATGCCATTTATCAATATTTAGTCAAATTAGTTCGTGAAACACGCCAAAGTAATGAGATTGAAATAGGCGCCAGCCCGCGAGGAGTCTTAGCATTAGTCAAATATGCCCGAGCGATGGCATGGTTAAAAGGGAATCAATTTGTTCAGCCCGCTGATGTGGCGGATTATTTTGAAGCGGCGATTGCCCATCGAATCGTCTTAAGTCCCAAAGCACAAGCTGATGGTCTAACAAAAAAAGCAGTGTTGCAAAAAATCGTTGCTCAAGTCGATAAACCGGTATTGAGGAGGATTTAATGCGAAAAATTTTTTATTTGTTAGTGACGATTGCCAGCTTCTATTTCGCTGGACGTTACCATTCAAACTTATTGATGATTTTTTCTTTAGTATTATTGCTATTTTTTCTTTTCTCTTTTCTACAAGTTTGGTGGATTGGTAATCGGTTAGATATAAAAATTGAAAATCAGACGCAAAAAGTATTTCAAGGAACTGCTGGTGAGACAGCTTTTATTGTAAAAAATCATCAGTTTTGGCCGGTGCCAAATTTTAAAATCTTGGTGACAGCTGGAAATACTAAAGATCCAGCAAAAAAAGTGACCCAATCTGAGCTATCTGGTTACGTTGATGGACGATCTGAGACGATTTTAAGTTTGCGTCTAACTTCTGAATACAGCGGTGAAATTGCTGTGGCTGTCGAAGGAATTGTTTTTTATGATTATTTGAAATTATTCAGTCATCGCCGTAGTGTACAAATCGGCAGTGTACAAAAAGTTTTCCCGCGACCTTTAGAGATGACAATTGTTTATCAAAGTGCAACAAATACAACTTCAGATAACCAACCACTTGCTGAAATTCGTGGAAATGACGGTCCAGATATTTTTTCCGTTGATGTTTATCAGGTGGGAGACCATCCGAAAAATATTCATTGGAAGCTTTCGGCACGTACCGGAGAATTAATGACTAAAGTTTATTCTTTAGAAGAAAATCGGCAGGTTGTTTTGTGGCTGGATTTATTATTAGAAGACCAACAAAAACTAGCAGATGTTGATCGCTTTTTAACTTTGACGGCTAGTTTAGTGAATCAGTTGATGGTTCAAGGAATTTCTCAGGAAGTTCATTTAATTAATGGACTGTTGCCGATTTCACCAATCACTGTCAATAATCCTCAATCTTATCAGCGTTTGATGACCGAAATCATTAATCAATTGTCGATTGAAAAAAAGGTCGAGCAAACAACTACGCCACATGCTTATGGTAGTAATAATCTTTCATTGAACTTGAAGGGGGAGTTGTATGTGAATCAAAAATTATTGACCACATTCAGCGAAGATTATCAGCAAAAACTTCCACAGCAGGTGATTTACCTATGAGGTTATTTAAAGCAAAAGAATCGGAAAATGGCATTGCCTTTCAGCAACAATATACGATTAGTGGAAAGCCAAAAAAGAATCTTAGCTTTTTAGTGATTTTCTGGTTAAATTTTTTTGCGGGCAGTTTATTTGGTTTTGAAATTTTAAAAAGTTTGTTATTGAAACAAGTTACCAATTATCAGAACTGGTTAGTCATAACCATCGGTGTCATTTTTAGTCTGCTTTTGTTGTTACGCTTTTTCAGTCAAAAAAAAGGTTATGATTTGGCTGTTATAGCTTTTTTTGCGACTTATGGCATCCTTTTTTTACCCATTTATCGTCAATTTAGCGGGCTCATTACTGGAACGAGCTTAAATAGTCCGACGACCTTATCGGTAAGTTTGTTATTTGTATTCGTTGTAAGCTTGATTTATTTAATGGTGGTCGTTTTGCGACAACGCTTTATTTTTACCATTTTAGCAGCCGTGGTCTTATTTGTATCTCCTTATATTGGTATCGAGACTACAGGTTTTTGGTATGGATTGTTGTTTTTTATTATCGTCACTAATTATGTATTAACCGGCAGTAATTTAGCAGGAAATAAAAATAATATCAAAGCATTTCAACGAAAAACCAATATTATCGGCAAGACAACGATTATTATTAGCCTGTTATTTAGTAGTGTGTTTTTGGCTTTTTATCTGCTACTTCAACCGCAAATGAGTCGTTTACTGGAGATTCCGATCCAATTGGAAACGCGAGTTAGAGATCTTTCATTGCAGTTATTAAATATTAATCAGGAATCAATCAATGGTCGGATCAATCGCGGCAATAATTATCCTTCTGATCAAGAAGAATTCAGAGTGACGGTCAGTCAATTACCGACCGAGGATCTATATTTAAAGGATCAAGCTTGGAGCGATTATCAAGGTGATCAATGGTCGGAATTAAATGAGCAGCCTTTTTTTGATGAATTAACCACCGCTTATGAACGCAATGGCTGGGGGACAAATTATTACGCGAACGGGAATTATTTTGATGGCCGCTATACCTATTTATTGGATTATGGGAATGACTGGGATTACTCAGCCAATCAAGCAGCTAGAAATAGCAGTTATGATCTACAATTAGAAAAGTTGAATCAAAATTTACAATCTTATTATCAACCTTATTATTCCTTAAATAATTATGGTACAGCAGACAATGCCAGGTATCGATTACTCAGCCAAACAGATTATCTGACGGCTTTGAATCAAGCTGATCCAAATCAGATTGATTGGTTTGATCGAGTTGAGAATCTTTATAGCCGCTATGTCCAATCGGAATATACGAAAATCTCTACTGAAGAAGTGCCGCGAATAGCAGAACTTGTTGCTAGCCAAAACTTAACTGAAAGAAGCGAAATCACTGCTTTTATTATTGATCAGCTCCATTCTCGAGCGAGTTATTCTCTTACACCTGGTGTAATGCCTTTTGGAGAAGATATTGCAGAGGGGTTTTTATTTGATACGAGGCAAGGCTATTGCCAACATTTTGCGACAGCAGCGGTAATTATGTACCGATTATTTGATCAGCCGGCCCGTTATACGACGGGTTACAAAGTACCCGTTTCAAGTTTTGAAGAACAAGAAAATGGTCAATACGTGGCAACTGTCAAGGATGGTGATGCTCATGCGTGGGTGGAATTGTATCAGGAAAATTCTGGCTGGTTACCGGTGGAAGTAACACCTGATGCCACTAATCAAGCGAGTCTAACGAATCAAGAAAATACGACCAATGTAACCAATACTTCTACTAGACAAACTACTTTTCTTAGTCGTTTCGGTGTTGTATTGGTAACAATCTTTTTAGCAATCAGTTTGGTAATAGTATCGTTTTGGTTGCGCCATAGATACAATAAAAAAAATGCTGAAAAAAATCAACAGAGAGCAGATCAGGCTTTCCAAAATATGTTGTCAGCTGTTAGATATGCTAAAAAAATACCCCTCACTGGGAATGAAGCAGATTTTTCTAAACAAATGCACGAGCTTTTTCCAATGATTTCTGAGGGGAAATTCACCGAAATATTAAGACTTGTCATTCAGACCAGCTTTAGTCCGACTGAATTATCAGCCTCTGAAGTAGGTCTGGTAAATGAAACAGTCCAGCAAGCCATGAAAAAAAATCATCAAGAAATGACGACAGTGAAGAAAATTATAGCCAAGTATTGGTATGTCTATTAAGAGTGAAAATCGTCAAAAATATCAATCAAAAAAATATAATCATTATTCATTTAAGCGAAAACAATCAAGGCGATAGTGAAGTCCTGACTGGGGCAACTTATTTATCTCCCACAGCTTCTTTGGAAAATATCCGCGAGACACTCTGCCTCGAAGAAGAGATCCCAAAAGAAGCGTTCCGTCAAGAATCTTTATTAGAAAAATTGGTTCTGACAAAAAGGGAATTTCGTGTACTCCAAGAATTAATCGAGGCAGATGGTCGACCGCTTTCACAAGAAGAATTATGTCGACTTGTCTGGGACAAAGCAGTGCTGAACGCTTCAATTAAATGCCAATTATCTACTTTAATCCGAAAACTACGAGATAAGATGGATCATGCTGGTTTTTGCCAGCGACAAACTAAAAACCGTTCACGGTAAAGGTTATCAATTAATAAAAGAATAGGTGAATTCATTGAAATAGATAATTTATTAGTCGAGGAAACTCGGCTTTTTTAGTAGCTTTGGTTAAAGGGGTTAACTGAAATAGTCGGTGAAGAGATTTTATATAATCTGAAAGTAGTTGAGCTTGCAAGAAGATCATTCCAGATTCACTTTCAATAATAGCCAGTATTGATGAGAGCACATTACTGGCTATTATTGATCTAGAAGGATTGTCTAACACAGAAAAAGATGTAGACATTCTAGTGATATTTATGAAAGGTGATCAAAAAAACAAAAATCAGAAAAAGAAAGCGTTGACAACTATCAGGGTTTGATGCTATTCTTTTTTTGTAAGTAAGAAAAAAAGCTAGGAATGACAAGGTAGTCATTTTTAGAGTGATGTGACTGGTAATGCAGGCAGAACTCAGATTATGCACTAAATACACCGAAAAATTTCGGTTTGTTTAGTCTGTAATCTGAGTTTTTTTTCTGGAAAGGGGTAAATGATGAAAGTAGTAAAAATCTTAAATAATAACATAGCAATTATCGAAAAAGGCGGACATGAGTCCATTGTTTATTCTCCAGGAGTTTCATTTAAAAAAAACGTTGGCCAACGAATTAATGATTCTGAAATAGAGAAGACTTATGTTTTAGACTCCAAAGATCGCTTAGAGCACTTTAGCTATTTGCTCACCCATTCTGATGAAAAAATGATTTATCTTTTAAACGATATCGTGGCGTATGGAGAATCAGTCAATCAACAAAAAGCGAATGATTATTTATATTTGGCGCTATTAGATCATCTTACTTTTGCATTGAGACGTGGAAAGAAAGGTCAATTCATTTTGAGTCCGTTAACTTGGGAGGTTCAGAAATTTTATCCGAAGTTTTATGAGATTGGTACTTATGCTGTTGCATTAATGAGAAAAACTTTTCAAATTGATTTTCCAGATGAGGAAGCCGTTTCGATCGCCTTACATTTTGTAAACATTAATGAAAGTCAGTCATTACTAGCTGAAACTGTCGAAAGTATGGAAATTTTGCGAGACATTTTAAATATCATAAAATATCATTTTCAGATTTCATTAGATGAGTCGTCAATGAATTATATGCGCTTGGTTACCCATCTGCAATATTTTATCGAACGATTAAGAAAACAAGAAGTCTATGATCAAGAAAGTTCTTCTTTGTATGAACAAGTAAGAATGCTTTATCCTGAGGCTTATCTAGCAACTGGAAAAATTGATATTTACGTAAAGGGCAGGTTCAATCAGTATCTGACACCAGATGAATACACTTATTTAATGATTCATATTAATCGTGTAACTGAGAGGAAGTAAAAAGATGAAATATCAAAATTTTAATCAAGAGATTATCGAATTAGTCGGTGGAAAAGAAAATATTCAAGCGGTAGTTCACTGTATGACAAGGCTACGGTTTACCTTGAAAGATCGTTCTAAAGCGGATACAGAGGGACTAAAAGCTTTAGACGGAGTAATTGATGTAGTCAGTAATCAAGTAGCCTATCAAATAATTGTTGGTACGCATGTTAGTGAAGTGCATAAAGAATTAACGACCATGCTAGGGATCAATGACGATGCGCCAACCCAGCAACCAAAGGCCAAGAAAAATTTTGTTAAAGCGGCTTTAGATGTTGTATCAGAATCAATGACACCGATTTTAGAGCCAATAATTTGTGCGGGTCTTTTAGCGGCAGTTCTATCCATTTTATCGTTAACGGGATTGATTTCGCCTGAGAGCTCAACTTATATCATTTTAGATACATTAAGAAGTGCGGTCTTTTATTTCTTGCCAATTTTTATGGCTATGAGTTGTGCTAAACGGTTAGGTGCAAATCCTTATTTAGCCGTTGCTTTAGCAGTTACCATTTTATCAGATTCAATCAATGGCGTTTCTGGTTTAACAATGTTCGGCATTCCTTTACCAGAGATTACTTATTCAAATAGTTTTGTACCGATTTTGCTGGCTGTTTGGGTGATGGGATACGTCACAAAATTTATCAAAAGAATTGTGCCAAATTCTTTACAATTGTTTTTAACACCGTTATTAGTGATGTTAATCATGTTACCAGCGACTTTGCTGGTTTTTGGACCAATTGGTTTTTATTTAGGTGAAGGCATTATTGGTATTTTTACTTGGCTATTAGATACGGTAGGTGCGTGGTTTGTAATGATGCTTTATGCGGCCTTACAACCTTTCTTAATTATGTTGGGTGCTGGTAATTTCATCATGCCGGTGGTAGCTTCGTTAATTGCTGCCAATGGTTTTGACCCAGCTTTTATTACCGCATGTACAATATCAGATATTGCAGTAGGTGGTGCGATGCTGGGCTATTTCTTAAGAACACGAAATAATAAGCAAAAACAATTATTCGGGACGGTTACATTATCAGCAATTTTAGGAATCACTGAACCAGCTATTTACGGAGTTTTTGTAAAATACCGTCGACCATTTGTAGCAGTTATTATTGGTGGGGGATTAGGCGGTTTGTTTGCAGGAATTACCGGTGTGAAAGCTTATTCGGTTGCTTGGGGACTATTTGGTCTTCCTTCTTATATTGGTGAAGGTGATTTTAGCAATTTATGGTTCATGGTCGCTTCAGTAATAATCAGTTTTGTAGGTGCAGCAGTGGCAGCTTTTCTATTAGGTGTTCCTGCTGAAGAAGATGATTCCCAAGAAGAAAATGCTAAAAGCAATCAAGAATCAGAGGGTAAAATTAACTTACGCACAATTCCTTTAAAAAGTGTAGTGAAAGGTCAATTGGTACAACTTTCTGAAGTAAGTGATCAGGCTTTTTCATCAGGTGCATTAGGTAAAGGTGTGGGCTTAATTCCTGAAGCTGATGACATTTTTTCTCCAGTCGATGGAGAGGTTACTGTTGTTTTTCCGACAAAACATGCTGTAGGTATTAAAGGGAAAAATAATGAAGAAGTATTGATTCATATTGGAATTGATACCGTTGAATTGGATGGCATGGGTTTTGATATTGATGTCCAAGCAGGTGATCAAGTAAAAGTCGGTCAAAAAATAGGTACTGTTGATTTTAAAAGTATAAAAGAAGCAGGGTATGACACTACGACAATTGTGGTAGTGACGAATACCAATGATTATTTAGACGTTATTCCAGAAACCAATCGAACGGTTTGTGACAGTGATTTATCAATGAATATTATTTTTGAATAGAAGTCGAGGAAAGTAAATGAAATTAGATAGTAATTTTTTATGGGGCGGTAGTATTGCCGCTCATCAATGTGAAGGTGCTTTTCAAGCAGATGGAAAAGGAACGGGAATCATGGATTTAGTGACAATTGGTTCTTATCAGCAGCCAAGAGAAATTGATTCTGAAATAAATCCTAATAAACGGTATCCATCTCATCAAGGAATTGATTTTTACCATCGATATCGAGAAGATATTGCTTTGTTTGCAGAAATGGGTTTTAAGGCTCTGAGAATCTCAATTGACTGGTCTAGAATCTATCCAAAGGGGGATGAAGAGCAACCAAATCAAGCGGGTCTAAAATATTACCAAGATGTTGTGGAAGAATTATTAAAACACAATATCGAACCGATTGTTACCTTGTATCACTTTGAAATGCCGGTTCACTTAGTTAAACAATATGGTTCTTGGGCGAATCGAAAAGTAGTTGATTTTTATTTGAAATTTTGTGAAACAGTTTATCAAGCACTAAATCATAAAGTGAAATATTGGGTGACCTTTAATGAAATGAACCATATTGATCCCCAAACTGAGGCCAGTGACATATTTACTTATATCATTGCCGGACTAAAATACTCTGAAATAGAAAATAAAAAACAAACACTAGCAACGATTGGTTACAATATGACTTTAGCCAGTTGTCTAGCTGTAAAAATGGGCCATGAAATAAATCCTGATAATCAAATTGGCTGCGTGTTTGGTATTGAGCCAGTTTATCCAGTTGATTGCAATCCAGAAAATGTTCTAAATGCTTTTCAACAGATGGATCGAGATTTTTATCAGATTGATGCCATGTGTAATGGAGAGTTTCCTAAATATAAACTAAATGAATACCAAGATTTAGGTATCGAATTGCCAATTAATCCTGAAGATTCTCAAGCATTTGAACACGGTCGTCTAGATTTTATTGGCATGAACTATTATGCATCTTCGGTGGCAGAGTATGAAGGTTCTGACGCAAATTCGAGTGCATTATTTGGAGGCTTACAGAATCCATTCTTAAAAACTAGTAAGTGGGGGTGGACCATTGACCCAATAGGTATTCGTTATCTATTAAATTATACTTATCGTAAATATGGGTTACCAATCATTATTACTGAGAATGGTTTAGGTGCAGTGGATAAAGTAAATCAAGCAGGAGAGATTGTCGATGATTATCGAATTGCTTATTTATCGGATCATATTTCTGAGATAAAAAAAGCGGTTGAACTTGATCAAGTAGCGTGTTTTGGCTATTTGATGTGGGGACCAATTGATCTGGTAAGTGCAACAACTGGACAAATGAGCAAACGTTATGGCTTTATTCATGTTGATTTGGATGACGAAGGTCGGGGAAGCTTGGCTCGTACCCGAAAAAAATCTTTTAATTGGTATCAACAGGTGATTACTGAAAATGCAGAAAATTTGAAATAAACAAAAGGAGAAATGCCGTTCATATAATGAATGGTGTTTCTTTTTTGTTCATCATAAGGTTATTTTGAGTGATCGAAGGGAAGTAAGGGGAAAATAATATACTTCTTTAATCATTTCAGCTTGAAAAAGTGAAGTTTAACAGATTAGATAAATGGTCATGACACGCTATTAGCTTTTATTATTGCTTTTTTAGTACCAAAAAAAGAGGGATGAATTATTAAAATCATCCCTCTTCTTGTTAGTTAATTAGTTTCACTGAAAATATAAATTATTCTGATGTGACAAAAGATTTCGACAAAAATATTCATCAATCATTATCTATGATCTCCAATTAGTTCGATTGATCGCGATTACTTTTATAAAAGTAATTTTTTTGAGAGAAATGGTGACAGATTAAGAAGTTTTTGTCACTTACATTTTATACAAAATCACTTTTGAGTAGCCAGTGTTTGAGTAGATATTGCTAATCCGATTAACAGGGTAGACTTGGTGGAAAGCTACATTTTCATGAGGTGTATTGCCCCAGAAAAAGCCGATGTGACAATCAAAGTTGACTTCACCAAAGTTAGGTTCGAAATAGAAGATATCTCCTTTTTCAGCCAATCCACTGTTTAATAAGGCGGCAACGTTTGGAAATTCGTGACGCGTGGTTCCTTGATTCAAGGCATTACGCCAGTTATAACCATTAGCCCAACTGCCCCAGTTGTTTGAAATAGCAGAAATTCGGTTTAAATCGCCACCAGCATTTCTGATAGCTGCAGCGACAAAACCGGCACAATTCATACCAGAACCTGGTTGCATATAAAGCTCCGGATTATTAGAAGCAACGCCTCTAAATGGTGTGCCTAGGTAGCGACCGCCATTAACGTTAAGTTCATCAATAATTGCTTGTCGTGTAATTCCGAAAAAGTTTCTCTGTGGTGCGGGATTATTAATCGGATCACCTTTAGCGACCACATAATAAGCAATGCCTTCATTTTTCCAGCCAGCTTTAACTAATCCATCTCGTTCACCAGCATCCGTGGTGTAATGATGACTGCCAGCATTTCTAGCATTTTGATTGAAGAGCCGATACATGGGGATCCCTGTATCTGGTGTACTCCAAGCATTACCTTCATATACCCAACCATTTCTTCTTAAAGAATCAATTTCACCTTGATTAGCAGTCCAAAAGTGTTCACCAGAGTTAGGATTATAGACCCTAAATAAAGCATTGCCGGTCATGTTAACTTTCATACTAGTGCCTTCATAATACCAGCCGATGCTGACTAAATAATCTTTTTCACTGGCACTTTGTGTATGCAGATGCTCGCCATTATTAGGGTTATAGATCCGATGAATTACGATTAAGGCTTCATTTGCTGCCATCGCACTTCTAACTTGTGGATCAGCAACAGCTGTATTTGATCCCGGATTTTCAGCAAATGTTTCCGGTGCCATTTCTTCAGCTTTTCCTTGACGGTCTAGATAAACTTCTGGAACGTCACTGGTAATTGGAAATTCCTCGCTAGAATTTTCAATGATTTGTGTTTCTTCTGATTGAATATCTTCGGCAGAAGCTTCATTCACAGATGCTAAACTAATACCCAAAATAGTTATTGTAGATAACAAAAGTAGACTGCCATAACGAAATTTCCCCGACTTTTTCATTATTTTCTCCCCCTTAATTAGAATCATTTTCATTTCCTAATTTTATTATAACTGATTTTTCCAATAGTTCAAAAGCAAATCAAAAGGATGTAATAATTCTGTTATTTTAGATAATTAATAAGAGATTTTTGATAACTATCCCATTTTTTCTCGTGATTATTTAAAAAATTTGCTAATAAATTTGCAATCATTGGTCCAGTTGTTAAACCAGAAGAGCCTAAACCACTGGCGACAATTATGCCATCTGGAAGTTCACCAAAAAAGGGCGCAAAGTCACTAGTGTATGCCCGTGTACCAACTCGTTGGCTATGAGGAAATTGAAATAATTTTTCTGGTTGGATTAAAAAGCTAGCTGCACCTTCAGTTAATTGATGAAAGGCGGCATTCGTTGGTTCCAAATCCCAATTAGCATCATTCTCGTGGGTGGCGCCTAATAAAATTTTTCCATTATTAAAAGGAATCAAATCACTTTCTCCTGCTAACATTGCTACTGGCCAATCTTCACTAGTAAAATTTGTTTCAAAAACAATTAATTGACCCTTTTGCGGACGAATATCCACCTGATAATTTAGTGGAGCTGATAATTCTTTTAAATGAGGACCCACTGCTAAAACAATTCGATCGTATTGCTCCGGACCATGACTCGTCAGCAAAGTTTCGGGATTTTTTATCTGCACCTTTTCGTTGTGAAATTGAATGTCGGTAGCAATTTTTTTTAAATGATTCAAATAACCTAAACCATCTAATCGTGCGCCTCCGGTAATAAATAAACTTTTTTGCGGTTTTAATAAAGGGAGCATTTCAGCTGTTTCTTGGTTAGATAAAAGATGAATGTCACCAATTTCTGGCGCATCAATTTTTCGGGTCTCAGCTAATTCTGTTAAAGCTGCTAAATTTTCCTCAGGTTGTAAAATTAAGCTACCTACTTGTCGATAGATAGCTTCATCTAATTGGAAATCTTGCGCTAATTTAGGTAATAAAGCAGCGCCTGCTTTTGCTAATTGATACCATTGTTTGTTCCGTCTTTTGGAAAGCCAAGGGGAGATGATACCGGCACTGGCTTTGGTTGCTTGACCAGTGGGCTCATCATATAAAGTAATCTCAAATTTTTCAGGCGGCAGGAGATTGGCTAAAGTTAATCCGATGATTCCACCGCCGACAATTGCTATTTTTTCCATCGTCATCCTACTTTCTCTATTCATTTTCCCATAGAAAAAATTTTTTTCAAAACATCTTGAATTTTACTTTACCTGTCGTAGTAATTACGCTATACTAATTACAACGACAGATGAAGTAATTTTAGGAGGGAACAAAATGATCTCTAGCGATGGGATTCGCGGCTATAATGACGTAATCATTTTGTCCATTCTAAACGAAGGGGATTCTTATGGCTACGCCGTTTCAAAAAAAATCCGGGAGATAACCGAAGAATTGTATGCGATTAAAGAGACAACCTTGTATTCAGCCTTTAATCGATTAGAGAAAAATGGATTGATTGAATCTTATCCTGGCGAAGTTACCCACGGGAAAAAGCGTACGTATTATCAAATTACCGCAGCTGGACAAAATTTTTTGGAAGAAAAAAAACGCGAATGGCAGCAAACAAAAAAAGTTGTGAATCGTTTTATGAAAGAGTGAGGGTGCTATGGATACAATAAAAAATTATTTAGAGACATTATTTTTAGAATTGCCGAAAACAGAAGCCGTCGAAAAAGCTAAAGCTGACTTGTTGGCAAATATGGAAGATCATTATTTTAGTCTAATCGATGAGGGGAAAAGCGAACACGAAGCAATTGGTGCAGTGATTAGTGAATTTGGTTCAGTGGATGAATTACGCCAGACTTTAGAAATTGAAGAGGAACCTGAAGCTGATTTTTTCGAGGATGAAGATGAATTAACCTTGCCAATTGCTGAAGAAGAGATGCTGACCTTTTTAGCTGGACGAAAACAGATTGCATTAGGTTTAAGTTTAGGTATCATGTTTACCATCTTAGCTGTAGCTGCCATGATTCTATTTTCTGAAGTAGGGGAAACTTTAGGAATGTCGATCTTCTTCATTTTTGTGAGTATTGGTGTCGGATTAATTATTTATTATGGTATGCAGTTTCAAAAGATTGATAGTCCTTTACATGACCGAATGATTTCACGGAACCTGGTAAAAAAAGCACAAGTCCTCAAAGGTGAATACACCAAAAGCTTTACTATTGGCTTAGTTTTGGGTATTTGTAGTTGTATTTTATCTTTAGTTCCTTTGTTTATTTTTAGTTACGCAGAAAATTTGGGAGCGGCTTTGCTGATGGCTATGATTTCAATCGGTGTCTTTTTAATTTGTTATAGCAGCATATATTATACTGGTTTCGATAAGTTTGTTGAAAGTCGTTTTTTCGTTGGTGATGAAGACAAGTTAGGTCCCAATGCTAGAAAAGAGAAATATGGAAACAATGCTGAAAAAAAGTACGTAATTGAAAAAATGTATTGGCCAGTTATTGTTGTGACTTATTTTATTTGGTCATTTGTTTTTGGTGCTTGGCATATTAGCTGGGTCCTTTTAGTGGCTGGTGGGATTTTATGGAGTGGGATTGAAGCTGTAATAAAGAAGGTATAATAATTAAAGCACGATTCCGAATTGATTGCCGGAACCGTGCTTTTTTTGGGTATTATTTAATAGGATAACTAGCGTCTGAATCGCGATTTTTTAGTTAGCCAGCTTTACAGTTTAGACTATAAAAAGAATCTGCTAGAGGATATTACTGATATTTCTAGGTTTATCCTAACTTAACGATACCTGCGCTGACATTTTTTAAAAACCGCTCATCATGTTCCACAATCAGCATAGCTGGCTTAATCCGCACCAATAATTCTTCAAGCTGTTTCTGGTTAAAGACGTCCAAATAATTTAGTGGTTCATCCCAAATATATAGCTCTGCAGGTTGGGCTAGTGATTTTGCTAGCTCGACTTTTTTTCGTTGTCCCATGCTCATTTGTTCGATTTTATTATGGAAGACATTTCGTTCCATTCCTAGTTTCCGTAAATTATTTAGAAAGGAAGAATAGTCTAATCTTTCTTTTTCAGCAAAAGCTTTTAAGGTGCCTTGGTTATCTTCATAATTTTGCCGAACATAACTAATTGCTAGTTTTTGTGGACGTAAAACTTCACCATCTGAAATGCCAGTAAAATTCTCCAGCAAATATTGAATCACACTGGATTTTCCCGAACCATTAGCGCCGGTTAATGCGACAATTTCGCCTTGATTTATTTCAAAGGAGAGGGAAGAAAAGAGGGATTCCATCCCGTAAGATAAACGCAAATTTTCAACTTTTATTAATTGTTTGTGATATGTTGGCTGATAATTCAGACTTAGCTGATCGACGGTCTCAATATTTTTTAATAATCCTTCTTTAGATTCGATCTGACTCTGCATGCGACCTTCCATTTGCTTCGAACGCTTCATCACACGGGCGGCACGAGCACCAATAAAACCAGTATCACCAATCGCACCACTACCTTTTTCAGAAGGCTTACCATATTTATCCTTTTCTCGAGACTGTGACCAAGCTGCTTTTTCAGCAGCGGTTTGTTTAAGGCGACCAATTTCTTTTTTTAATTTACTATTTTCAGCCTGTTCGTAGGAATCTTGTGTTTCCTTTTGTGTTTCGTACGTCGAAAAATTCCCTTGATAAAGAACGATTTGATTTTTTTCGATAGCTAAGGTGTGGTTGCTTACCTCATCTAAAAAGTTGCGGTCATGACTAATAACGATATAACCAGCTTTTTGTTGCAGGTATTTCGCGACTTGTTGGCGGCCTGCTGCATCTAGATGATTGGTGGGTTCGTCAATTAATGGAAAGAAATTTTCTTCAGTAAATAAACAAGCCAGCAATACTTTTGTCTGTTCGCCGCCAGATAATGTACTGTAAGGTTGCCATAATAAATCTGGCGATAAGTTTAAATGATTCATCTCTCGCTCTAACTGCCATAGTTCAAAAGAACTGACTTCAGTCAACGCGTCATAAGTTAGTAAATCTTCATTTTGAATGTTCAACGGAAAATAAACCGTCGATAAGGGGATAACGATATCTCCTTGATAAGTTAAGTGTCCCTGCAGTAAACTCAGTAAAGTTGTTTTTCCTCGACCGTTTCGTCCGACTAAACCTAGTTTCCAACTAGAGTCCATCACTAAGTTGACATCATCAAATAATAAATCCCCTTGACCGTCATAGCCAAAAGTTAAGTGTTTTAATTCAATTGTACTCATCTATTCACCCCATTATAAAAAGCCCAAAAACTATTTTCAGAATTTGGGCTTAAGCAGGCGAGTACACAAAAATAGACCTGTCGTTAAATCCCTAAGCCAATCCTGAAAATCTGCCGATAAATCCCTTGGTATTAACCAAAAATTTATATTACTGACAGCTTTCAACATTCACTTAGATTTTCAACGGCAGATCCCTCGTTTCTTTTTATTTCATCACTATTTAAACAAATTTGGGAAGGATTGTCAAAAAAAGATGGACGTAGCCGCTTCCCCAAACAAACTACGCCCTGGAGTGACCCCCGATAAACGAGGTGAAGAAAAATTCTTCTTCACTTATTATAGTAGCATATTTCAAGGAAAAAAGAGGTTTTAAAGCTTCCTAAATGAGAAAAAAATATCATTTTTTTTGAATAAGTCATAAATCTTTTATAAGTATTGAAAAATTAAAGAACAAAAGTTATCTATAAACTTTTACGAATATTGCATTGAGCGATTTTAAAAACTATAAAAGGATATATATGTGACATAATAAAATTATTAAACATCTTATTGACTTTATATAATCATCGTATTAAACTGATGTCAGATCAAATAAACAAATAAAGGAGAATTTTATGAAACGCTGGGTTTATTTATTTTCAGAAGGATCAAAGGAACAAAGAGATTTACTAGGAGGCAAGGGCGCCAATCTAGCTGAAATGACTAAATTAGGCTTGCCGGTACCGACTGGCTTTACCGTAACAACGGAAGCATGTTTACATTATTTAAACAATGGCAACGTGTTAACGGATGATATGAAAGATCAAGTAATGGCATCAGTGATGCAGCTAGAAGAAAAAACAGGAAAATCTTTTGGCGATTTCAAGAATCCATTATTGGTTTCAGTACGTAGCGGCTCAAAATTCTCTATGCCTGGGATGATGGATACCGTTTTAAATCTTGGTTTGAATGACGAAACAGTTGAAAGTTTGGTACGTAATTCCGAAAATGAACGTTTTGCTTATGATTGTTACCGCCGCTTATTACAAATGTTTGGTGATGTGGTAATGGGCATCGATAATAGTAAATTTGAATCGCGGATTACTCAGTTGAAACAATCAGAAGGTTTGAATTTTGATAATGAATTAACTGCTAATCATTGGAAACGAATTGTAAGCGAGTACAAACAACTGTATCGGGAAAACTTAGATCGTGATTTCCCACAAGATCCTGTTGAACAACTTTATTTAGCTATTGAAGCTGTCTTTGGCAGTTGGAATAATAATCGAGCAAAAACATATCGCCGCTTGCATGACATTTCAGATGATTTAGGTACGGCAGTAAATATTCAAGAGATGGTCTTCGGTAACTTTGGTGAAACTTCCGGCACTGGTGTAGTATTTTCTCGCAATCCATCAAATGGTGAGCCGGGATTATTCGGGGAGTATTTAATCAATGCCCAAGGCGAGGATGTGGTGGCAGGTGTGCGCACACCAAAATCAATTCAAGTTTTAGCTGAAGACATGCCAGAACAATTTGAACAATTAGATACAATTTGTAAAAATCTCGAAAAACATTATAAAGATATGCAGGATGTCGAGTTTACGATTGAGCGGGGTAAATTATTTATTCTACAAACTCGCAGTGGAAAACGAACTTCTAAAGCACAATTGGCGATTATTTTAGACTTATTTAAAGAAGGAATAATTGATGAAGAAACATTAGTTCAACGAATTGAAGCCAAAGATTTAGAAGCAGCTTTGCATCCTAGCTTTGATGTAAAAGCGTTAAAAAATCGGGTTCATTTCTTATCTGGTTTGGCAGCAAGTCCTGGTGCAGCAGTCGGCGCGGCTTACTTTACAGCTGAAGCAGCTACTGAAGCTAAAGACCGCGGTGAAAGAGTTATTTTGGTGCGAGAAGAAACTTCACCAGAAGACATTGAAGGAATTGCCGTAGCGGAAGCCGTTGTTACTAGTCGCGGCGGAATGACTTCTCACGCCGCAGTTGTTGCTCGTGGTATGGGTATTTGCTCAGTAGTTGGTTGTGAAGCATTAACAGTAGTTGATGGTGAAAATCGTGGAACTGTTGGTGAAGAAACAATTGAAGAAGGGACCATTCTATCCGTGGATGGGACAGCTGGAAAAATTTATTTCGGTGAAATTCCGATGGAAGAAGTAGCAAATACGGTTGCTTTAGATGATTTACATGAAATTTGGGATCGTCATGCAACCATTAAAGTTCGTGCCAATGCAGAAACACCAAATGATATTGAAACAGCCATGGCCTTAGGCGCGGTGGGCATTGGCTTAGCTAGAACGGAGCACATGTTCTTTGAGAAAACTCGTTTATTGCAGTTCCGTCGCTTGATTTTAGCGGATACTTTGCAAGAACGCCAAGAAGTTTTAAAAGAATTAAAAGAAGTCCAAAAACAAGATTTCAAATTTATGTATCAAGCGGGAGCTGGTAAATCAGAAAATGTTCGTTTACTGGATCCACCATTGCATGAATTTTTACCGAAAACAACTGAAGAATGTCGTGAAGTGGCCAAAGCTTTAGGTAAAACTTTAAATGAAGTGAAACGTAAATCGGATAACTTATCTGAAACAAATCCAATGTTAGGTTTCCGTGGATTACGTCTTGGAGTGGCTTACCCAGAAATTTATCAAATGCAAGGAGAAGCAATTATCGAAGCTGCTTATGAAGTCATGGCAGAGCAAGGATTTGAAATAAAACCAGAAATCATGATTCCATTTACAATTGATGCGACAGAATTTGCGACTGTCCGTCATTCAATTGAAGAAGCAGTCCAAAAAGTCATGGCAGAAAAACAATTGCCGTTAGATTATCAAATCGGTACGATGATTGAAATCCCGCGGGCTTGCTTTGTGGCTGATGAAATTGCTAAACATGCTGACTTCTTCAGTTTTGGTACCAATGACTTAACTCAAATGGTTCTAGGTTTGTCCCGTGATGATTCACCAAGAATTGTAACGCAGTACCTAGATGCTGGCATCTTCCAAGATGATCCTTTCCAAGTTATCGACGAAGCAGGTGTGGGTGCGATGATTAAGATTGCGATTGAAAATGGTCGTAAAACCAATCCTAATTTAAAAATTGGTATATGTGGTGAAGCAGCTGCACATCCGAAGTCAATCGAATTTTTAAGTACGCTACCAATTGATTATATTTCTTGCTCGCCATTTAGAATTCCGCAAGCAAAAATGAAATTGGCTCAAGTTCGCGTGGAAGAAACTATCAAATAACAATTGTCAGACAATTCAAATAGCTTGTATAAAAATTGAAAAGTTATTCAAAAAGAGATGGAAGAAATTTTCATCTCTTTTTCTTCGTCTTCTTACGATTATTTAATTATTAGAAGAATTTCACTTTTTAAATGAAAAAATTAGATTTTTTCTCACCAAATCCAGTAAAAAGTAATTTGTAAACGGTGCCAATATCCTATATAATTATAGTTAGGGCGATAACGATGCTAATGAGCAAAAATAGCTCTTTAGTATGCTAGCTTTGGTAACTGAATAGGTTTAATTATCATAAAAATGGGAAATTAAAATTTTTTTATGAGAAATTTGTTATTTTCAGAATGACACAGAAAACGATTTAGCGTATAATGTTTTGCGGAGGAGGTGAACTTTTCTGCGACTTTGGTTAGGAGAAATAACAACGCTTGTTGTATTATAGTCAGTTGCTCATGATTTTTTCATGACTGAGGTGACTAAACAAAATTAATCTTTATTCAGTCAGACTAGCGGTTTGACCCAAGTTTTTTTCTTACGATCTAACAAGTAACTTAACTTGTTAAATAAATATGGAAGCAGGGATAGACAATGACAATCGATTGGCAAAAAGAAGTAGAAGCACGCAAAGATGATTTACTTCGTGATTTAGGCGACTTAATCAGAATTAATAGTGTGCGAGACGTGGAACATGGAACTAAAGAAGAACCTTTAGGACCTGGACCATCTAAAGCGTTATATGAAATGTTAGATATCGCTAAACGTGATGGTTTTGAAACGAAAAATGTTGCCAATGTAGCAGGACACATTGATTACGGTGAAGGCGATGACATGGTAGGTTTATTAGGTCACGTGGACGTAGTACCAGTAGACGATAACTGGGATACAGATCCTTTCGAACCAGTAATCAAAGATGGTAAATTATATGCTCGTGGTTCTAGCGATGATAAAGGTCCGTTAATGGCTTCTTATTATGCTATGAAAATTATTAGAGACTTAAAATTACCAATCTCTAAAAAAATCCGCATCATCATCGGTACAGATGAAGAAAGTGAATGGTATGGTATCCATCGTTATATGGAAACTGAAGAAATGCCTAAATTTGGATTCTCTCCAGACGCTAACTTCCCAATCATCAATGGTGAAAAAGGAATTTTATCTTATGTCGTAACATTTGCTGACAAAGCAGCTGATAACGGTGACTTTGATTTAGTAAGCATGAAATCTGGCTTACGTACAAACATGGTACCAGGGGATGCTACTGCTGTTCTTAAAGTGAACGAAGGTAACGTTGCTGACATGAAAGCAGCTTTTGAAAAATTCATCGCTGACAACAGTCTAAAAGGTGAATTTAAAGAAGAAGGCGGAAATGTAACAATCACTGTAATTGGTAAAGGTGCACACGCACAAGAACCTAAATTCGGTGTGAACTCAGCTACTTTCTTAGCAGACTTCTTAAAAGGCTACAAATTAGATTCAAATGGTCAAAACTACATCAACACAATCGCAAATTACATGCACTTAGATTACACAGGTAAAAAATTAGGTGCTTATCACAAACATGATGTAATGGGTGAATCTACTGCATCAGCGAACTTATTTGATTACACAAACGACGGCGTGAAAAACATTACTATTAATGTCCGCCATCCAGAAGGTATCACTAAAGATGAAATCATGGACAATATGGTAGGAATCTTAAAAGATGCTGATGTATCAATTGAAATCGTTGGCGATATTAAAACACCTCATTATGTACCAGGTGACGATCCATTAGTTCAAACACTATTAGCTGTTTACGAAGATCACACTGGTGAAAAAGGACATGAAATGACAATTGGTGGCGGTACTTACGGCCGAATCCTAGAACGTGGTGTTGCTTATGGCGCAATGTTCCCTGGTGAAGAAAACGTAATGCACCAACCAAATGAATATATGCCGATTGATAGTTTATTAAAAGCGACAGCGATCTATGCGGATGCTATTTATCGTTTAGCTAAATAAAAAGGGAGTTCTGTGTGGAGTCCTTTTTTCAGGGCTCCTCACTTTTTAAATGAAAAAAGGTAGGGTATGAAAGAAGGGATAGGTAAAATGAAAAAATTGTCAAAAGGTGCATATGGCGGTGTCGCTGGTAAGGATTATGTACCATACGTAGAGGAAAAGCCTAAAAAGGCTGGTTCTACCATCATCTTAATTTTAGGGATTTTATTAGCTGCCTTGTTTGCCGCTTCAACTGCTTACTCAGGGATGAAAGCCGGTTTAACTGTAGCAGCAGGGATTCCAGGTGCAATTATTGGTTCAGGTCTAGTGGCCGTATTAGTAAAACCTAGAACAATCCTAGGAAAGAACTTATTACAATTAATGTCAAGTGGTGGTGAATCTGTAGCCTCTGGTATGATCTTCGTATTACCTGCCGTAGTTTTAGTCGGTGGTAAAATCAACTTTATCCAAGGTGTCGGTTTAGGTGTCGGCGCAGTATTACTTGGTGTTGGTGTGTTCTCATTAGTTCAAGAATACATGTTAGTTGAAGAACATGGTAAATTGGTCTATCCAGAAGCAATGGCGATTTCTGAAACGTTAGTTGCCTCAGATACTGGTGGCGATTCTCTTAAATATATGGGAATTGGTTTTGGTATCGGTGGGGTAATTACTGCTTTAACTGGTTCTGTATTTGGTATTATGAATAACGTTATTGGTTATACAAACGAACAATTCTACAAATGGAATTTCCAAATGGAAGTTAATCCACTGTTAGCTGGTATTGGTTTCATCGTAGGGATGGACGTATCTTTACTAATGTTTGCTGGTTCAATCTTAGCTAACTTTGCAATTGCGCCATTATTAGGTTATTTCATGGGTATGGCTGGTCCTGGTGCATTTACTTGGGACAACGCAAGTCAATTATTAAGTGCAGCTGACTTCTCAGTAATCTCTGGTTCTTATGTACGTTACATCGGAGCTGGTATGATGATTTCTGGTGGTTTAATTGGTGCAATTAAATTAATTCCGACTATTGTAACTTCAATTTCTGCAACTTTAAAAGGTCGCAAATCTGAAGGTGCTGAAGCAAATGAGGGCGGCGGCGGAATCTTACCATTATTAATTGGTGCAGTTGTTGCAATCGTAATGGGCTTCGTTATTACTGGAAGCATTTCAATGGCACTTATTGGTGGTATTTTATCAATCATCTTAAGTTTACTATTCGTTATCGTAGCCGGACGTTTAACTGGTACAATCGGTACATCTAACTTACCGGTATCAGGTATGACAATCGCGTCAATGGTTATCTTAACTTTAGTATTCGTAGTAATGGGCTGGACTTCAGCTGAAAATACGCAACAATTACTATTATTTGGTACCTTTATCGTGTTGGCTATCTCTGTTGGTGGTGGTTACTCACAATCACAAAAAGTTACTTTCGTTATGGGTGGTAACTTAAATGAAGGTCGTCGCTACTTCATGATCGCTGGTATCGTGGGTGTTGTTATCGTTACTGGTATGATGGTAATCTTAACACCTCAATTAGCTATTACAGGTGCGAACCCACCATTTGGTTTGCCACAAGCGAACTTAATGGCAACATTAACTTCAGGTATTATTTCAGGTAGCTTACCATGGCACATGGTTATCGCTGGTATCGCAATGGGTATCGTATTAACATTGATGAAAGTTCCAGTAATGACATTTGCGATTGGTTTCTACTTACCAATTTCTACGACTTCAATCATTTTAGTTGGGGCATTAATCCGTGTATTAATCGAACGATTAAACAAAAAAGAAGCTGTCGAAGTCGGCGAAGAAAGAATTACTTTGGGTGTCAGCTTATCCTCTGGTTTAATCGCTGGTGGTTCAATCATCGGTTTAATCGGAATTATCTTACAAGTAACTGGTATTGTTACTCCAGGAACACCAACTGGCTTTTTAGGTGGTAATGGTGCAGGAGTACTAATTCTGATCGTGTTAGTAATTGCAATCATCGTACCTTTACTAAGCGTAAAGAAAGTGAAAAGTAATGACTAATCAGCAACCTGCTGTGAATGAAGAAACAGCTCGTTTGCTGCAAAGAGTTTATCGTATCAAAGATCCAATTCATTATGAAGTTCGGGATGGCGTGGTTTTTATCATTAAAGAAAATAATGCCAAAATCCAAAAAGTCTTACGAAAAATTCGCTATAAGATTCCAAAAACATCTGAGATGGAATTGGATGAATATGGTAGTTTCATTTTTCAACAAATTGATGGCGTTAGAACAGTCGGTGAAATTGCTGAATTGCTAGGGGATGCAATCGAAGAAGCAAATAACCAATTGTATGATCGTCTGATCATTTATATGCATCATTTAGAGAAAAACGAGAAATATATTGAATTGGTAAAGAAATAAAAAAAGGCCGTTCTAGCTTTGGCTAGAACGGCCTTTTTGCGGTTCAGTTAAAATGCTGCAATTAAAAAGTCGATTCCTGAAATCATAAAATAAAAACCAACTAAAAATGAAATCGTAAGTGCTGATGCAGCGGCATTGAATAATAGCATGAAGCCTAAGACAACCCCTAAAATATTGATAATGATTTTAAACCAATAATAACCTGTACTCATTTCCTTAACCGCCCCAGCCATCAATAATTCTCCTAGAGAATCAATAATGAACCATGCAGCAAAGACATAAGGTAAAGCAATAATTCCAGCAGTTGTGTTAAACAGTAGGAAAATGCCCAAAATGACATCAATAATACCTAAAACTAATAACCAAGTCGCTTTTTGACCAGTAAATCTTGCCAAACGACGACGTAAGCCAATTTGAAAAATCCCTTCTAAAATGGCTGAAATAGCGAATAAGAAAACAATTGCTAAAAGACTACTCAAAGGGTTTTTAAAAACCATTAATGAAGTCAAAATAAACAAAATTCCTAACAGAAACTCTCCCCAATTAAATTTGCGTTGATTTGCTACCATAATAAATCATTCCTTTCCATTTCCATAAAATAAGTGTAGCCCTAAAAAAGAATTCTGGAAAATATAAACCATTGAAATGAAAATTAAATGAGAGATAAACTAAAAAAACAGTGTCTAAACAAGATTTAATAAATCTAAAAAAATTACTGATAAATGAATAATTATTAAGGAGAAAAAGTATATTTAGCTAGCTAATAAAATCCTATTATTTATAACTATTTAAAAAATATTTCGTAATGTTTCATATGTGAGAAACAAAAAGTCTTAAAACTAAATACTCATGGTATTTTCGGATATCCATCTCTTTATGTACTAAAAGAGTTCTTATTTAAAATGTGGATAACTCTATTCACTAGAGTGTCTTTTAAGGAAGATAATTGAGATAAAGTAATTACTATTTTATTTTCAGGAGTTTTAGGATTTGCAGCAGGTGCCTCAGCGGTCGAAACTCCTGATAATCCAAGCGCGGGTTCAAAAACCGTAATTGACCAATCAGATACAACGGTTGAAGTTGAAGGAACTTTAGGAATGGATAATACTGATCCTACAGCTCCAATCCCAGAAGATGATATAAAATGGGTGAATGTGACTGTTCCAATGAAAACAATTTTCTACAGTGTGGGTAGTTCAACTAGTGTCTCATCTCCAACTTACACAATTAAAAATAATTCTGGTCGACCTGTAACAGTTACAGCAAATAGTTTTGCAACACAATCATCAGGAGATCTTACTGCTGTAACAAGTCTAGATGTTGCTCTAAATGTAACAAATGGTCCGACAGTGAACGTTATCACTGATGGTGGAGCTAGTATTGTAACACCGACTGATCTAGGTGAATTAGCAAATAGCGAAGGCAAATTAAATGAAGCTGATGCTGAAGATTCGGAATCACAAGAATTAACTTTTGGATATTCAGGTAGTTTTACTGCAGGTGACGTAACAAGTACAATTACTGAAACTTACGATCTTGGATTGAAATTTGCTCCAACTGCATGGTAATTAGCATTTTTTAAGAGGGGGGCAACAAGATGGATAGCCAAATTGAAGTTCATGGCACATTGGGCGTTGCACCAACTGAAGAAAAGTTACCTGTGACGAATGTGAGTAAACCAACGCGTACATTCCAAGAGGTAAAAGTTTATCAAGGTTCGCTACCAAAAACCAATCAATTACCAGAAAGCAGTTTATTGTTTTTAGGCGTAATTTTGTGTTTGATAGCGATTGTGCTAGGAAAACTTAAAAAAATTCAGCAGAAACCAATTTGCTGAAAGATTGAAAAAGATCGTTCACAAAATTTTGTGAACGATCTTTTTTAGTTAAGTGATTGATTTGCTGAAGAGTGTAATTGACGATAGTATTTAATAGTTCTTCCAAAGAAATCATTATGGAACTCGTCAAATGATTTGAAAGAAGTAGGATATTGATTACGCTGGTCACGCCACATTTTTAAGGCATCCGTTTTTAACTTATTGTGTAATTCTTTTTCGGAAATGATTTTGCTGCTGTTATTGTTTATAAATAATTTCATTAATAATAACCCCTTTGACATTTTTTCTAACTTTTATTATACATTTTCATACTGGAAAATAAAAGTTATATAACATGTCATATCTTAAGTTTTTTGATTATTATTATATCAATAAAAGAATTTGTCGATGATATTATTAATTTATAAAAATAATTCAACTACATTTTTATTTGAATTACACTCGTTATTATATAGAATCGTTTTGATAATTAAAATTGGTAGTATCATATTTGAAGTTGTATTTATTGCCTAAAATATATTTTGCAATATGCAGGCTACGATCACTGGATCTTTCTAAGTTGGAGCTGATATCAATCAATAATACCCCATCGGCTGCACGACCTTGGCCGGTATTCATTAGCTTGACATATTTTTCGCGTAATAAGTCAACAATCTGATTAATTTCTTGCTCTCGTTGTAACATTTTTTGTGCCAATTCAGTGTCATCATTTCGTAAAACAGCTAAAGCATCGCGAATATTTTTCGCTACTTTTTCAAATAATTGAGTCAAATCTTCATCTAATAAAAGATAGGTTTCACGATTATTGTTGCTAGTTTTTTTCGCACGTTTTTCTTTTTGCCGCTGTTGAGTTTCTAATTCGATCGATTCAGCTAAGTCTTGAATAATATTTTTACAGTGATCGCCCATTCGCTCAAAATCTTTGGAAAATTCTAGTAGCATCGCTTGTTTTTGACTTTCTAGTGGAGAAAGGGAAGCCGTTGAAATTTTGGCTAAATAATCGGTTAAGGCGACATCGTAATGGTTAATGGCATCCTCGTACTGCATCACGTCTTCGTAGTATTCATCTTTATTTAAACGATAGTATTTGTGAGCGCCTTCCAAAGCTTGGAGGACATAGCTGCCCATTTGTAAAATTTCTGCGGTAGCTTGTTCAATCGCCATAGCTGGAGCAGTTTGAATCAGTTGCTCGTTTAAAGTAACTGTTCGAATATTTAAATTTTTCTCGGTACCTGGGACTATTTTTTTCACTAATTTTTCAATCTGTGGAATAAATTTAAACTGTAGTAATAAGTTGGAGATATTAAATAAACCGTGAGCAAAGGCAATTTGCATCGCTGGGTTTAGATTTAATTGACTGGTTATCGCCATCACCACTTGAGTAAAAGGTGCCAATAATAAGGTGAATATAATGGCGCCAACTAAATTAAAAAAGACATGTGAGGCAGCTGTACGCTTAGCAGCGACACTAGCACCTAACGCAGCAATTACTGCGGTAATCGTTGTTCCAATATTATCACCAAATAAAATCGGTAAAGCGGCAGCTAAATTTAAACTACCTTGCATATAAAGCTGCTGTAAGATCCCGATGGTAGCACTGGAACTTTGCAAAACCATGGTTAAAAGGGTTCCAATTAAGACACCTAAAACAGGATAGTCAGCGACATTTAGCATTAATTGATGGAATTGTGGTAAGTCTTTTAAAGGAGCCATACTATTTCCCATTAATTCTAAACCGAAAAATAATGCCCCAAAGCCAAATAATACTTGACCAATATTTTGAAAATTTTTCCCTCGAGTAAAAAATAAAAGTAAGGCTCCAACACCGATAATTGGTAAAGAATAGGCACCTAAATCAAAACCAATAATAAAGGCGGTGACGGTTGTACCGACATTGGCGCCCATAATGACGCCAATCGCTTGTTTTAAGCTCATAAAGCCGGCGCTGACTAATCCAACTGCTAAAACGGTTGTACCAGAACTACTTTGAATTAACCCGGTTACGATGATTCCTGCTAACACAGCTCGTAGTGGAGTAGAAGTAAAGCGGTTCAAAATTTCTCTCAGACGATTACCAGCAGCTTTTTGTAAACCATCCCCTAAATATTTAATCCCGAATAAGAAAATTCCTAATCCCCCGAGAAAAGTAAAAAACATCTCTTGATATGACATGATTACCTCCATTTAAAAACGTTCTATCTATAAAATAATAAAAATCGGAGCAAAATGAAAGCCTTTTATTAAAAATAATTTTGTGATTTTTTTGTTGTTTTGACTTGAGAATTATTTATTAAAGAATGTTTTGAAATCTTGCTGGTTTTCTTATATCATTAAAGTAAGAAATGAGATAACGTAAATTGATCGGAGGAGATTTTAATGAAAGTCGTTTTTCATGTTGATGAGTTAGAGAAATTGAGACAGGCCCGCCACAGTATCGAAAGTTTACTATTAGATGAACCAAAATGCCAAGTTATTTTAGTGATTAATGGAGAAGCTATTCAAGGCTATTTGTTGCCAAAAATGACAAAATTTATTAAAGAGTATCCGAATGTAGAATTTCATGCATGTCACAAATCAATGCGCGGTTTCCAAGTTCGAACCAAACAATTATCTGAAAAAATTAAAGTTGTACCAGCTGGCATTACTGATTTGGTTCGTTTGCAGGCTGAAGGTGCCCACTATATCAAATGTTAAGTAGTCCAAGATTAAGTTATCGCGAATTTACTGATAATGATTTCGATATACTAAAAGAAATTTTACAAAATCCAGTGTTAATGCTGCTAGGTTGGCAAAAAACTTTTGATGATGCGGGGGTTGCTATCTGGTTAGAAAAGATTCAAGCCCAATATCGAGATTTTGGTTCCAGCTATTTTTTAATTGAGGAAAAAGAATCTGGAGAGTTTGTAGGAATGATTGGTGTGCTACCAATAGATTTATTCGAACAGCAGCAAATCGAAATGGCGTATCTAATTAAGCCGGAATTTCAAGGTCGAGGTTATGCATTTGAAGCAGCTCAAGCGGCGGAATCATTTATTTTTCAAAAACTGCAGGCTGAGGAATATATTGCACAGTTTGTGGTAGAAAATATTTCTTCAAAAAGAATCGCTGAAAAGTTAGGAATGCATTTTTGGCGAAGCTATGATCGGACAGATCAAGCGGAAACTCGTAAACATCTAATTTATCGTAAAACTGTAGGGCAAAAATAAATCATCTGTTGATTATTTTTGCCTATTAATTTTTTATAAGTAAGGAGAATATATGGTACACAATAAGATTTTGATTGTAGAAGATGATCAAAAAATCAGCCAAATTATTCAATCAGAGTTGAAAAAGTGGAATTATCAAGTGCAAGGAATTACTGATTTCCAAAATGTTTTACAAGAATTTGCAGCTTTCCAACCTGATCTGGTGTTATTAGATATCTCGTTACCGTATTTCAATGGCTATCACTGGTGTCAGGAAATCCGTAAAACATCTACAGTACCAGTTATCTTCCTGTCTTCAGCAAATGATAAAATGAATATGCTGATGGCGATGAATATGGGCGGCGATGATTTTATCGGAAAACCAGTTGATTTAGAATTATTGACAGCAAAAATTCAAGCAACTTTTCGACGGGCTTATCAGTTTAACGAAACACCACAAGAAATGGTTTATAAAGCAGTAAAACTGAATGTACTAACAGGTGAACTTTTTTACAAGGAGCAAATGGTTCGTTTAACGCCGAATGAAACAAAAATCGTGGCTATCTTGTTTCAGCATCCTGAACAAGCCGTTTCAAAAGAAACCATCATGGAGAAACTATGGGAAAGTGAAGAATTTATCAGTAAGAATACATTGACTGTCAATCTGACCCGCTTAAGAAAAAAACTAAGCGCCAGTGGCTTACCGGTATTGATTCATACGATAAAAGGGGTCGGTTATATGCTAATGATGTCTGATGATTAGAAAAAATATGTATTTTATGAAGCAGCTTCTGAAAGAAAATGCTGGTGTTATTTGGCTCTATATTTTAGTGGTTGTATTATTTGCGAGCACTTTTTTTCTTTATGACATTCCGATAAATGTTTATCAAGATGCCATAATTTTTACTTTTCCATTGCTAATCATATTTCTGATAATTCGAGGAATCAAATTAACTAGGAAACATCAAAAATTGCAGCATTTGTTGCAAGAACCGATTTTAAATGATTGGCACAAACAAGAGGAAGAATTTTTAACTATTCTTGAAAGTGACTATCAAGAAATTATTACAAAAGTGACCCGGCAAACCCGAGACATGCAGGAGCAACAAGAAAAACAAGAAAAAGAGTTGATGGATTATTACAGTCTTTGGACCCATCAAATAAAAACACCACTGGCAGCCTTGGATTTAATGATTCAAACATTTGACCAGCCGCAAAAAAACGCTATGCAAGAAGAAACATTCAAAATTCAGCAATATTTAGAGATGATGCTGCAGTATTTGAGAATGCAGTCGATTCAACAAGATTTTCGTTTCGAAGTTATCTCGATTGAAAAAGTAGTTAAAAATGTCGTGAAAAAATATGCTCGTTTTTTCATTCATAAAGATTTAGAAGTAGATCTGACCCAGTTGACTGGTGAAATTATTACTGATGAAAAATGGTTTAGTTTTATCTTGGAGCAAATCATTTTTAATGCGATTAAGTATACGCAAATTGGAAAAATCGCGATTTATACACCGGTTGATCGTCCTCAAGAAATAGTCATTAAAGATACCGGGCAAGGGATTTTAGCGGAAGATATTCCCCGTGTATTTCAAAGAAGTTTTACTGGATATACTGGTCGACAAAATCAAAAAGCCAGTGGGTTGGGTTTATTTATGAGTCAAGAGATTGCCCAAGAACTGGGATTAAATCTGCGTTTAACCTCAAAAGTCGGTGTTGGGACAGAAGTAACTATCGACAGTTCGAAGCTGAAGACCTTTTCTTTAGAGTAAGCTTACAAAAATGTAGGATTGGAGCAATTGATTGTCACTGTTTTTTACCGTTGATCGCCCTTAAACTAAAAGTATCAAGAAAAAGAGAAGGGGCAAACAAATGACATTATTAGAAGTAGAACATTTAAAAAAAGTTTACCAACCTAGACTTAGTAATTTACAAGTAGCAGCCTTGAAAGATATTACATTTACGGTCGACAATGGAGAATACATCGCCATCATGGGAGAATCAGGCTCAGGAAAAAGTACCTTGCTAAATATTTTGGCGACTTTGGACCAAGCTTCTAGTGGTCGCGTACTACTGCAAAAAAAAGATCTAAGTCGGATTCCAGAAGGAGAGTTAGCGAAGTTTCGACGGGAACATTTAGGTTTTGTTTTTCAAGATTTTAATTTACTCGATACCTTTAATGTGAAAGATAATATTTTTCTCCCCTTAGTTTTATCGCGAGTAGCCGTCAAAGAAATGAAAAAGCGGATTGAGCCATTAGTGAAAGCCTTACAAATTGATGAACTATTAAACAAATTTCCTTATGAAATCTCTGGTGGACAAAAGCAACGTGTAGCGGTGGCAAGAGCTTTAATTACAAAGCCAGACTTAGTGTTGGCTGATGAACCAACAGGTGCTCTAGATTCCCGCTCGGCAGATGCTTTACTGCAATTATTTGATCAAATCAATCGTCAAGGTCAGACAATTTTGATGGTGACCCATAGTGCTATTGCAGCAAGCCATGCACAACGTGTCTTATTTATTAAAGATGGCCAAATTTTTCATCAGCTTTATCGCAGTGATAATAGTCAAGAGGAATTTGTCACTCGAATTACTGAAACGACGACCGTCCTGTTAACAAAGGAGGTCTAGCGATGTTTTATTTTAAATTAGCTTGGGGAAACTTACGAAAAAACAAAACAGTCTACTTGCCATTTTTAGCTTCAATGACTTATTTAGTAATTATGAATTTATTGATGCAAGTGATGGTGAATAATCCTGGAATGCGCTCGATGCCAAGTGCTATGACAGTTCATTCGATGTTTAGTTTTGGTAATGTTGTGATTATTATTTTTTCAATTATCTTCTCCTTTTATACCAATAGTTTTCTGATAAAACGGCGCCAAAAAGAGCTAGGATTATATAATATTTTAGGGATGGACAAAAAATCGTTAAGCTTCATGCTAGCGATTGAGAGCTTGTTGAGCTTGATAGCTGTTCTGCTTGTTGGATTGATTTCAGGAAGTATTATTGCAAAATTTTTATTTTTAGTATTGAAGAAAATGACTGGCTTTGGTGAAGATTTCGTTTTTCATCTTTCGCTATCAATGTTTGTAGTAGTGACGGTATTTTTTGTGGTTTTATTTTTATTATTGCTGATAACAAATATTCTTCAATTGATGAAAACAAACCCTATTGAATTAATGAAAAAGGGAGAAGCAGGTGAAAAAGAGCCGAAAAGTCATTGGTTCCTCACTTTAATCGGCTTAATTTCTTTAGGCAGTGGTTATTATATTTCTTTAACATTAGAATCACCCATTGCAGCACTTAGCGTCTTTTTTGTAGCAATCATTTTAGTAATCATTGGAACATATTTATTAATGATTACAGCTAGTGTGACAATCTTGAAATTTTTAAGAAATAAGGAAACGCTATATTATCGTCCCAAACCATTTATCAATATTTCTGGAATGATTTATCGAATGAAACAAAATGGCGCTGGCTTGGCAAGTATTTGTATATTATCAACCATGGTATTGGTGACCGTAGCTTCCACAGCTGGCTTATATTATGGTAAAGAAGATATCGTCAAACAGCGTAATACTAGCGATGTGAGTTTTAATACCCAATTGGTCAATGATCAGGTCCAACCGCAATTAAATCAACTTGCTAAAGAACATCAGCTGAAGGTTGATGATAGTTTGAAAGTGGATACGCCTAATATTAACTTAGTCCAACAAAAGGGAACCCGATTTCAAGTTTTTAATGGTAACGATCAAACGCAAAATGGGTTGGTGGCTTTGAAGATCTGGACTGAAGATGATTACTTTCAGATGACCGGGAAAAAAGCAAATTTATCAGAGAATCAAATATTGTTTTATCCAATTACGGGAGAATATTCAGGAAAAACAATCAGCTTTGGCGATGAAACCTATTCGATAAAAAAACAAATTGAAAGTTTAAAGCTGCAACCTAAAATAAATGATATTTACAATTCCTATATTTTGTTTGTAAAAAATGCTGAATCTGTCGAAAAGATATACTCGGCTTTGGAAACAACTGGAGCACAGGAACCATTAGCCTATTCGACCGAGGTGATGATGAACGTGTCTGGTAGCCAAAAAAATCAAAAGGAATTCACTGACGGAGTATTTAGTTATCAAGAACAGTTAAATCAAGAACTCTCACAACAAGAATTACCAAGTCCTTCTATGCCATATGCTAGAGCCTCCGAGATAGAAAGAGACCGACAAGAAGCTAATCAATTTACGGGCGGATTTTTATTTATTGGCGTTGTTTTCGGGATTAGTTTTACTGTCGCCGCTGCCTTAATCATCTATTACAAGCAGGTATCTGAAGGTTATAGTGATGCCAACCGTTTTGAAATTATGCAAAAAGTTGGTTTAAGTCACCGAGAAGTCAAACAAACGATTAAAAGCCAAATTTTAATGGTCTTTATTTTACCAATTCTATTAGCCGTCATTCATTTAACTATCGCCTTGCCGATCATTCGCAAATTGTTAATTCTCTTTGGTTTAACCAATAATCAATTGATTACGATTGTAACGGTGATTGTGGTGGCAATATTTACACTATGTTATCTATTCTTTTATTGGCAGACATCAAAAGTTTATTATCGTATCGTGAAAAGAAATTAGTCGTACATTTACCGAAGTGAAAATCGCTTCGGTTTTTTTGCGGATCAAATTGACAAGTGAAAATAATACTTTTATAATATAATTGAATGAATGGTTCAATTAATTTAAGAAAAGAGTTGATCTGAATGAAAAAATTTTTGGTACTGTGTCTGACGGGTTTCATGTTGTTTATTTTAACCAGTTGTGGAAAAAAGGCTGAACCAGAATTAGTGAATACTGTTGAGATCAAGCAAGTTGTCAATCAGATCAAAGTGGATTATGACGCAGATGATTTGAAGGTAAAATATCATAATCAACCTTCGATTATTCTAAAAGAATATATGAATGAAGATAATCAAAAGTATTATGCAGAAATTGATTCGAGTCAAAAAAGCGTGAAGATTACTGAAGGTAAACGACCGAAACGGACAAGCTTTAAAGCTTTTATCGAACTAATCTTACCTGAGGAATTTGATCAAGACCTGACGTTGCACACTACTAGCGGAGATATTGATCTGCTAGAAACTAAAAAAGAATTTGATAGCATTTCTTTAGATACAACTAGTGGCGAGATTCAACTGAGAAATAGCCAGGCTAAATCAATCAAGCTAACGACGACTAGTGGGAAACTAATGGCAGAAAAACTGGCTGCAACAGATGAAATGATTGTTGAAAGCACAAGCGGGTCGGTCGAATTTAAAGATATCGCTGCTGAAAACTATCAGATAAAAACGACAAGTGGAGAAACAAGTTTAGAAAATGTAACGGGTAATGTGCATTACACAACCACTAGTGGAAAGTTAAATAGTTCAGACTTAGTCGGTGGCGGCAAATTTGAAGCAACAGGTGGTGGAGATATCCAGTTAGTGTATAAAAAAGTAGAACAAGATATTTCTATGGATGCTAAAAACGGTCAAGTTACTTTAGATTTACCAACAAAAACCAATTATCAGATTAAGATCAATACAAAAAATGGAACAATTGAGAGTGATTCAGAATTTAATTTGAAAGGAAATCAACAAGAAAAAATTGGTGGGACAAAGGACCCAGAATATGTAGTAAAATTGGCTACAAAAAATGGTAACATAGATCTTAAAGGTCACTAAAAGGAGTGAATCAGATGAAAAATCGTTTGGATTTATTTTATGGAGCAGGCAGCCATTTATTTATCAACAAAGGCTATGCCCGCACGCAAATGAAAGACATTGCTCAACAAATCGGTTTGTCAACTGGCATGATTTATCAGTATTTTAAAGGTAAGAATGATTTATTGGATTTTATTATCAAGTGTACGATTGAGCCTAGTTATCTGCACCAAGATTTTGACTATCCGATTCAAGGTCAGTTGTTTGAACATCTAGATCAGGAAATAGATGCTGCTTTTGAAAAAAATGCTGCCGATTTTAATAAAGGCATGGAAAATCCCAATTATACCTTGGTAGAAATGTTTTCTGATGCCTTTGATGTGATTGCAAAATATGGAGTGGGTTGTTTAATTATTGAACATAATTTAGATGATTTACCTAAGTTGGCTGAGTCTTACCGTGATTTTAGAAAGATTTATTTTAAACAAGTTTATCAATATGTTGAACGATTTATTAATGAAGGTCAGATGCGAGAAGTTGAGGATAAACATTACACTACTCGGACAATTATTGAACTATTGGCTTTTTGGGGAATGCATATTATGAACGATGCTTTTGAGCGAGACGAAGCTTTGACCCATGAAAAAGCCAAAAAAATCTGTTTGGACAATCTTATACCTGCTTATAGTAAGAAATAATCTGGATGATTAACTATCCAGATTGTTTTAGCACAATTTTATGAATGAATGGTTCAATTAATTCGTGGAGGTGATAAAATGATGAATAAAAAAATGAAGATACGACAGTTTTTTTGGCTTTTTGTAATTGGTTCGGTAATTGGTTTTTTAATAGAAAACTGTTATAGCTGGATTCTTTTAGGAGACTTGAGTTTTAGAAGAGGCTTAGTTTTAGGACCATTTACGCCAATCTATGGTTTTGGAGCGGTCATATTTACTTTATTTTTAAAACCGTTTCGGCGAGAAAATCCAGTGATTATTTTCTTTTTCTCTAGTTTACTTGGAGGAATTATAGAATTTACAGGTAGTCTAATCGAAGAACTAATTTTAGGAATAAAAATGTGGGATTTCAGTCAACAGCCATTTAATTTAGCTGGTAGAACTAGCTTGATATACATGTTCTTTTGGGGTGTGATTGGAGTATTTTATTTGAAATTTCTGTATCCATTTTTAATCAGACTCATTAATCATTATTTAATCCAACAACGAATGATTTATTTTATATTTGTTGGTTTCTTTATCATGAATTTCACCTTATCAGGATTAGCTATCAACCGTTGGACGGAAAGACAATCTTATCAAAAAAGTGACAATCAAATCGATAAAAAATTGGATCATCGATTCCACGATGATTATTTGACTGAAATTTTTCCCAATTTAGAATTAGCTGAACAGGAGGAGTAGAACATGAAACAACTTTATTGTGATTCGGAAAGTATCACTAGTGGCTTAATTCATTTGTGGGGAACCATATTGGCGATTGGTGGCACAGTTTTATTAATTTTAAATGCCAAAAGTTCTGAGGCAATCGTAGCTACCTGTATTTACGGGGCTAGTTTAATTGGATTGTTTCTTGCATCGACAATTTTCCACATTTTTTATGTATCAACAAAGATTCATCGCATTTTACAAAAAATCGACCATTCATTCGTATTTTGTTTAATCGCTGGAACGTATACGCCTATATGTTTATTGGTTTTAAATAAAACCATCGGACTAGTATTGTTAGTCAGCATTTGGTCATTGGCACTGGTAGGTATTTTAGGAAAAATCATTTGGTTTCAGCAAAGTAAATGGTTTTCGACGATTATTTATTTGCTAATGGGATGGGGGATTGTTGCATTTAGTGGGCCTTTGATGGATAAACTTCCGAGAGAAGCGATCTTGTTTTTACTTACTGGTGGAATATTTTATACTATTGGTGCAATTATTTATGCGACAAAACCTTTACAGTTTCATTTTAAAGCCTTTGGAAGTCATGAATTATTTCATCTTTTTGTGTTAGCTGGAGCTATTTGTCATTATTATTTGATGTATCAATTCATTATCTAATCTTAGAAAATGAGAGAAGAATCTCTATGTGAGGTTCTTTTTTTGTGTTTAAGACAACAAAAAATATAGTGATCCGTTATTTTAAATACACTTATTTGTAACGAAAAAGGAATCTTACTTAAATCATCTGGTTGTCTCTTTTAAAATATCACATGAAGGGTATGAATAATCTGATAATTATTATATATTCAAATTTTTATTTCTAAAAAACAAAGTATGTTTATAGTAGATAGAATGAATAATTAGTTATTTTCTGCGAAGAACCAATTATCTAACATTAATAAAGAATTTTTTGCCGTACCAATCTAGCAAGCCTTCATCTCAATAAATAGGTAATATAAAAAATGTTATCTATATTTATTCAATAATTATTAATATTAAGCAATTGATTTTAAATTAAACGATTGATATTTTTGTGAAAATGAGCTAAAATCAATCTAATTTATAAGAAGGTAGGGAACAGCTTGGACGGAAATATTTTAAGTTTAATTGGGGTGCTGATTGTTATTGTTGGATTCGCCCTGAGATTAGATTCAATTTTAATTGTAGTTGTGGCTATGATTGTGACGGCACTAGTAAGCGGTTTAGGGATTGAAACGATGCTAGAAACTTTGGGTAGTAGTTTTGTCGCAAACCGAGGGATGGCAATTTTTATTATTATTATGTTGGCAACTGGAACTTTGGAACGTAATGGTTTGAAAGAATCCGCTGCACGAATGATCAAAAAATTCAAACGGGTGAATACAAGTGCTATTTTAATGATTTACGGTGTATTCAGAACTGTTTTTGCGGCCTTTAATGTCAGCTTTGGCGGTGTAGCTGGTTTTGTGCGCCCAATTGTATATCCAATGATGGAAGGTGCAGTTGAATCAAAAGGCTTGCCAGATAATGAAGAATATTTTGAAGACTTAAAAGGGATGTCTTCCGCGATGGAAAATATCACTTGGTTCTTCGGACAAAACTTATTTATTGGTGGTGCCGGAGCGTTGCTGGTACAATCTACTTTGAAAAGCTTAGGCTATGATGTTTCATTGGTTAGATTAATGGTAGTAGAAATCCCAGTTGCATTGGTAGCATTAGTCGTAGCATGTATTTATTTCCATTTTAAAGACAAACGATTAATGAAAAAATACTACGGCGACAAGGGGGTTAAGTAGATGTCATTTTTCTTAGGCTCAGAAGCTTTACTTAGTGAAAAATTATTAGAAATTATTTATATCGTAATGGGACTCATTGCAATTGGGACAGGTATCTATAATTTAATGGACAAAACCAACAAAAATCGCTATGGCTCAGGACTTTTCTGGCTGGCGATGGGGATAGTTATCGGTTTTGGTCGTTTTATTCCTAGTTTATGGACAGGTATTATCATTATTATTATGACAATTCCAGCCATCCTACAAAAAGTAACAAAAGGTAAAAGCAATGCTGCAAGTCGTGAATATATGGAAAAAATGTCTGATAAAATTGGCATGCGAATTTTCATTCCAGCTTTAACCATTGGTTTCGTGGCGATTATTGTGGCATTATTTACCGATTTAGGAGCTTTAGTCGGTGTGGGAATTGGTGTCTTACTATCAATTATTATTTTGATGCTATTTTCTAGAGACAACAAACCATCTGTTTTCTTTAAAGATGCGGTAGATATGTTGGGAACAGTTGGTCCATTATCAATGTTACCAATGCTTCTAGCTTCTCTTGGGGCAATCTTTACAAGCGCTGGAGTTGGTGAAGTGATCTCAAGTGGTGTAAGTAGTGTCGTTCCAGCTGGGAATTTACCGCTAGGAATTACGATTTATGCGATTGGCATGGTGATCTTTACGATGATTATGGGTAATGCTTTTGCGGCGATCACTGTAATGACTGTTGGAATTGGCGCACCTTTTGTTTTAGCTTATGGTGCTGATCCAGCATTAATCGGAATGATTGCTTTATCATGTGGCTTCTGTGGTACTTTAATGACACCAATGGCAGCCAACTTTAATGTCGTACCTGTCGCGATTTTAGAAATGAAAGACAAATATGGCGTTATCAAAAATCAAATTTTCGTTGCGTTATTTATGCTAGTTTTCCAAATTTTTTATATGATTCTATTTAGTTAAGAAGGGAATTGATCTTTAATGAAAGTTTTAGTTACCGGATTCGACACATTTGGCGGAGAAAAAGTAAATCCTGCCTTTGAAGCAGTAAAATTATTACCGTCAGAAATCGCTGGCGCAGAAATTATCAAATTAGAAGTACCAACAGTTTTTGGTGAAAGTGGTGAAAAAGTTGCAGCAGCCATTAAATCAGAACAACCTGATCTCGTAATCTGTGTTGGACAAGCTGGCGGACGAGCTTCTGTTTCATTTGAACGGGTAGCAATTAACTTAAATGAAGCCCGGATTGCAGACAATAAAGGCAATCAACCATTAGGTCAAGCGATTCAAGCAGATGGAAAAAATGCATACTTCACCTCATTACCAATTAAAGCGATGGTTCAAAATGCCAATGATCATGGCTTACCAGCGTACATTTCTTATACTGCCGGCACATTCGTCTGCAACGAAATCATGTACAATTTATTGTATACGATCGAAAAAGAAGGCTTAGGTATCAAAGGCGGATTCATTCACGTACCTTTTGAACCAAGCCAAACAATCGGTAAAGCAGTCGACGTACCATCAATGCCAATTGAAACAATTTCTAAAACAATTGAGTATGGTATTGCAGCAGCGGTTACCAATAAAGATGATATTGAAATCAATCTTGGCACCACACATTAGAAAGTAGTTGCTTATGGAGTTCTTTTTAAATTCAGAAATACCTATGAATGATAAATTATTAGAGCTCATGTTTATTGTGATGGGCCTCTTATGTATTTATCTTGCTTTAAAACATTTAAGAAGCTGGCAAGGATTCGCCAGCTTTGAAGCTTTTTTATTCTGGTTCTTATTGGGTGTGGTTTTGGCAGCGGGACGTTGGTTGCCTAGTTATATAACTGGTATTTTAATTTTGATCATGACCCTACCAGCGATTCAACGGAAAAGTCAGCCTTTTACTGGAGTAGCGAAGAAAATTAAGTTTGATCCCCAACTATTTCAAGGAAATAAGATTTTTATTCCCGCTTTATCCATCGGTACAGTCGCTATTTTGTGTTCTTTTTTCACAGATATTAGTTCGCTGGTCGGCATTGGGATTGGCGTCGTTTTAGCGATGTTCATTTTATTCATTTTTTCGCGGAAAAATACTCCACGGGTCTTCTTACGAGATGGCGCTAATATGTTAGAAACAATTGGCCCGTTGTCGATGTTACCGATGTTGCTAGCCTCGTTGGGAGCCATTTATACCGAAGCTGGTGTTGGCGTAACGATTGCAGAAATCATGCAAAACATGGTGCCAAAAGGAAATGTCTATGCAGGGATGATTTTACTTTCTGTCGGCATGGTAATTTTCACGATGATCATGGGAAATTCTTTTGCTTCGATTACAGTGATGTTAGTAGGAATTGGTTATCCTTTTGTTTTGAGCTATGGCGTAGATCCGGTGATTGGCATGGTTGCTTTAAGTATCGGCTCCTGCGGAACGTTAATGACACCAATGGCGGCAAATTTTAACATTGTCCCGGTAAATATCCTAGAGATGAAAGACAAGTATGGCGTGATAAAAAACCAGATTGTGGTGTCATTAGCAATGTTTGTTTGTCAGTTGTTGTATTTGTTTATGTTTATATATTGAGAAGTCAATTCAATTTAGCTTGAATTGGCTTTTTTGTTGTCTAGTTTAAGAAAATTTGAGATGTTATCCTTAATTAAGATGAAAAAATGACTTTATTATTTTTTTCGAATATTTAAAGAGAGAGTTTATAAATGATTGAATTGTTTTCGATCAAGTATCAAGGTCATTATTATGAATTGCTGCAAATACTTGACGAAATCTAGTAGGATAAAACAAAAGCATCTCTAATGATGCGACAATATGAAGTCAAGAGATCAAAAAGAATAAAAAGCCAAAAGATGATTAGTTCGTCAATGCTGTATTTTCATGCCTTTTAAGCATGTTTGAAAATTTAATAAGTATTGGCATCAAACGAATCTCTCCGTTAAAGTTGAATAAACATTAAAAGGAGAATCTGCGATGGAATATACAAAATTAGGTAATACAGGATTAGATGTCTCACGAATTTGTTTAGGAGCGATGAGTTTTGGTGATCCGGTGAATTGGGTGCATAAATGGGCTTTAGAGGAAGATGAAAGCCGGCCGATAATTAAGAAAGCCTTGGATTTAGGAATTAATTTTTTTGACACAGCCAATGTTTATTCGATTGGTCGCAGTGAAGAAATCTTGGGCGCAGCCTTAAAGGATTACGGTAAACGCGATGAGATTGTTTTAGCGACTAAAGTGTATCAAAAAATGTTTGATGGACCAAACGGTGCAGGACTTTCGCGGAAACATATTATGTCGCAAATTGATCAGAGTTTGGCGCGCTTGCAGACGGATTACGTGGATTTATATATTATTCACCGTTGGGACTATGGCACGCCGATCGAAGAAACGATGGAGGCTTTACATGATTTGGTAAAAGCTGGAAAAGTCCGCCATATTGGTGCTTCAGCGATGCATGCTTTTCAGTTTGAGCAGGCGAATCATGTGGCAGAAAAAAATGGTTGGACTAAGTTTGTCTCGATGCAAAACCATTTGAACTTGATTTATCGTGAAGAAGAACGGGAAATGATTCCTTATTGTGAATCTGAAAATATTGCCTTAACGCCGTATAGTCCGTTAGCTTCTGGTCGTTTAGCACGTAGTCCGCAAGAAACTTCGAAACGTTTAATTACTGACGATGTTGCCCGATCGAAATATGATGAGACGGCAGATAAAGATCAGTTAATTATTGATCGTGTTGGTGAATTGGCTGGAAATATCAGGTTAGTCGTGTGGAAGTATCTTTGGCGTGGTTATTTAGTAAGCCGACTTTAGCAGCGCCAGTAATTGGAGCGACAAAATTATCCCATGTTGAGACAGCCGTAAAAGCAGTTGATTTAAAATTATCTATTGAAGATATACAATATCTTGAAGAACCTTACGTGCCGCATAAAATTGTTGGCTTTTCTTAAAAAAGTAATCTGTGCATAAATTTTATGCGCAGATTATTTTTTTACATTAAATCAATAATTTTTTTTCCGGCAGTTTCTTCCAAAATAATTGAAGTTGATACTTTGCCGTAATGCATCAGTGCAGCTAGTAATTTTTCTATTTCTACAATCGTTTGAGCGCGTCCCTGTATAATATAGTTTTCTTCGCCAGTCACTGAGTCAAAAGATAGAGTGGGGTTAATTTGTTGTGCCTTTTTTATAAAATCGGTGAAAGAGATGGTTAAATTACTTATTTTTACATAAAAAGGGATACTGTAACCCAATTTGCTATAGTCTATATCAATCGTAAAAGCTCTTAAAATTTTAGCATCTACCATTTTTTCAATTCGGCGTTTGACACTTGGCTCTGACAATTTAACGGCTGTTGAAAGATCTTTGATGCGCATGCGGCTATCAGTCGATAGTAATTTCAAAATTTTTAAATCAGTTTCATCAATCGTCTCCATAAGTTGGCTCCTTCAAGATAAAAATTGTGTTTTTTTTCGAATAATGTCATTTTCTCTAAAAAATGATGGGTCATTTGTATTTTAAACGAAAAATTAGTCGAAAGAAACTTTTTTAAGGCATATTCAAACAAATCAATCATTCGATATAATAAGTCCATAGTTTGAAAGCGCTTTTAAATTAATTAAAAGAAGGAGGAAGTCAGTGAATAAATGGATGAAATTTTTCTTACTTTATTTGGGTGGTACCTTAATCGGAATGTCTCAATTAAAAATTGCGCCAGTTATTAATCCATTGTCGCAATATCTCCACACCTCTTTAACCCAGATGTCACTACTAACATCAGTATTTACTATTTCAGGAATTTTTATTGCGATTCCTGGCGGCGCATTAGTTACTAAAATTGGTGCGAAGAAGTTGCTTTTGGGGATTATCGCTTTGTTGGCAATTGGTAATTTCTTAGGAACTGTTGCAGGCTCGTTTTCAATGTTACTAGTCACCCGTGTGATTGAAGGGATTTCTTTTTCGACAATTGTTATGACGGCAGTCGTTTTAATTAGCTACTGGTTTAGAGATAGTCAGTATTCTGGCACGGCGATTGGTATTTTCACAACCTTTCCGGCTTTGGCTTCATTGATCTCAATGAATTTGTTTTTATCTTTGTCAGAAAAATATGGGCATTTTGCTAGTTGGTATTTAATTGGTGGGCTTTCTGTTATTCTATGGATTTTATATTTCTTTTTCTTAGATGCACCGAAGGCAGAAGATCAGTCAGTAGAAGAAAAAATTGATGCACCTTTTCGTACGGTTTTAAAAAATAAATCAGTTTGGATTTTGGGAGTTTTACAAGGTTGTATGGCGTTTGTATTATATGCTTACATCGCTTTGTATCCAGTATTGTTTAGTGATTATTATCATCTATCGCAAGGTACGGCCAATTTTTACTCGGGCTTGTTTGGTTTATTTGGGATTCCTTTTGGTGTTGTGGCAGGATTTTTATTGGATCGAGTGAAAAAATCTGGTTTAGTGATTTTGGTGGCTTTTTCTACGATGGCATTGGCGTGTTTAGCAGCACCTTTTTTAGGTGGAGTTAGTGGTTTGATTATTGCTCAAGTCTTTTTTTTATCAGCAGCAGCCATGTTGGCTTCCTCTTCCATCACCATTTTAGTACCAAGAGCGGCAGGAAAAGAACAGTTGATTGGTTATTCAATGAGCTTTGTCAATTTATTTTATTATACGATGATCGTGATTGGTGCCCCTTTAATTTCTAAAATAGTTGAACAATTTTCTTGGTTGACAGGATTATCAGTTTTAACTGGGGTGGCTTGTATCGGCGTGATTGGATCAATTATTTATTTAGTAACAAATCAGACAATTAAAAATTAGGAGGAATTATTGTGAACACAAATTTTGAAACAGGTTTAAATTATGCCAAAGATTTAGATACTAAGGATGAGTTACATCAATATCGTGAAGGTTTCTTTATTCAACCGGGTGAAATTTATATGGATGGCAACTCTTTAGGAATGGCTTCTAAAGCTGCTGTAGAAAATATCGATAAAATGATTGAACGTTGGAAAAAAGAAGGCGTCAGAGCCTGGAATGATTTATATATTTATGGCGAAAAAATTGCGGCTTTAATGGCGCCAATCGTGAATGCTTCGCCTCAAGAGATTACTGTGACAGGCAGTACGACTTCAGATATCCATTCGGCTTTAGCAACATTTTATCATCCGACAAAAGATCGTTATAAAATTTTAGTTGATGACTTGAATTTCCCAACCGATCGTTATGCTGTCGATAGTATTGTAGAATTAAAAGGATACTCTATTGAGGATGCAGTGAAAGTTGTCAAAAGTCCAGATGGTGAATTTATTGATGAAACAGCTGTGATTGAAGCGATGACAGATGATGTAGCAGTGATTTTATTACCAACTGTTTTATATCGAAGCGCTCAAATTATTGATATGAAACGTTTGACTGAAGAAGCCCACAAACGCGGAATTATTATTGGCTTTGATTTATGCCATGCGATTGGCGCGATTGAGATTGACTTTAACGATGTGCAACCTGATTTTGCTGTTTGGTGCACGTATAAATATTTGAATGGCGGTTTAGGTTCGACGGCTGGCTTATACATTAATCAAAAACATTTTGATAAAAAACCTGGTTTGGCTGGTTGGTTTGGCAATCGCAATGATACCCAATTCCAATTAAAACATCAATTCGAACCACAACCTGATGCCAGCGGTTGGCAAATTGGTTCCCCAGCAATTTTTTCAATGGCTGGCTTAGAAGGCTCGTTACAAATTTTCAATCAATTAGGGATGAAAAAAATCCGCGAAAATTCATTAAACAAAACAGCCTATCTTATGTATTTAATCGATCAAGAATTAGCAGAATATGGCTATTCTTACGGAAACAGCACCGATGATCAAGTTCGCGGCGGCCACGTTTGCTTACAACACGAAGAAGCGTATCGGATTGCTGCAGCTTTAAGAGATAATGGTGTGGTACCGGATTTCCGTGAACCGAATGTGATTCGCTTAGCACCAATTGCTTTATATACTTCCTATGAAGAAATCTATCAAGTTGTTCAAACCTTGAAAAAAATTGTTACAGAGAAAATTTACGAAGATTATAGTAATGTGCGGTCTTCGGTGGTTTAAAATAGAGCAAGAAAATAGGAATTGAGAGGGTAAAGTCTTCTCAATTCCTATTTAAATTTCGCAATTTTTATTTTTCTGCTTTTTCATTCCATTTATTAGGACTCCAAATATTTCCTTCTAACGCAATTTGTAAAGACTCGTTATCATCTTCTAATTGCTCGATATATTTGATGGCTTCTGTGATAGCTAAGTTATTTTCGCTATTTTGTAATTTCGTTAATTCTTCAGCTAACCATGTATTTCGCATTTCCTTCACCTCAAAAAGAGTGTATCATGGATATTGGGAGTCCAATAAAATAATGCTTGTTAGGAGAAATACAATGAGGCTTAATGAAAACGTTATCAAAGAAGTTCAAGCTGAGATTGAAAGTGTCAAAGAGGAACTGGCTTATATAGAAAGCAGTAATTTTTCTGGTGAGTTAAAGGATCAGCGGATTTTAGCATTGACGAAAGCATTAAAAGAAGCAGAAGATTTTTTGGCTGCACAAGCAGAATCTTAGTCTAAAAAAACCTACGATGGTATACTCAAATGGTAGTAAAATTATTAAAAATTTGAGAAGTGGGGGACAGAATTATGACAAACAAAGATGAACTAAAAGGCAAAGTAAATGAAGCCAAAGGTAAAGTGACTGATGATGAGTCCACTGAATTAAAAGGGAAAGTACAACAAAAATTTGGTGAAGCTAAGGATGCTGCGAAAGATAAAATGAACAAAGCTGCTGGCAAAATCAATGAAAAACTAGATAAAGAATAATATTTTACCTGTCTCCTTTAAAGAGGCAGGTTTTTTTCGTATAATATTGCTTAAGACAAAAATTAAGGAGATAGCATGGTAGACTTTAAATATTGTAAAGATTCATTCGCAATTCAAACTCATCGGATTTTCCCATTAGATTTAAATACATACGGTTTCTTATTTGGTGGAAAATTAATGACATTAATTGATGATACAGCGTCTATTTCAATTTCTAGACATTGCCGCCGAGCTGCAGTAACAGGTTCATTGGAGGAATTAAATTTTTTAAATCCACTTCATAGCAATCATTCCGTCTGTGTGGAAAGCTATGTTTCAGGTGCGCATCGTAAATCAATGGAAGTTTTTGTTAAAGTGATTGGCGAAAATTTAATGACAGGAGATCGCTATCTAGCGGCCACTTGTTTTATTAACTTTGTAGCAATTGCTGATTCAGAACATCCAGATAAAGATTTTGTCGTGCCTCAAGTTCAACCACAATCAGAGGAAGAAAAATTGATTTGTGATGGTTATCCAGCAAGACGGGCTGAGCGCTTAGCGAAAAGAACCGATTATAAAGAGTTTATTGAAAAGCTTTCAATTGCTTTACCATGGGAAGCTGAAGCTTAATTTGACAAACAAGTAAAACTTTTCAATAATACTTGAGAATACAAATCCAAATGATTGAAGGAATTTTTGATGCAAAAAGTTGAAATATTAAAGCGATTAGAAAAAGCTGGTGTCATTGCTGTTGTTCGTGGTAGCAGTAAAGCTGAAGCGTTACAAGCAGTAGATGCAATTGTTTCTGGTGGGATGAATGGTATTGAATTGACTTTTACTGTTCCCCAAGCAGATCGAGTAATCGCCGAATTAGTCTCAAAATATCATGATCAGCCGGAAGTGGTCATTGGTGCGGGGACAGTTTTAGATGCTGTAACAGCTCGCTTAGCAATTATGGCAGGTGCGCAATATATTGTCAGCCCGAGTTTTGATAAAGAAACCGCTAAAATTTGTAATTTTTACCAAATTCCTTATTTACCAGGTTGCATGACAATCACCGAAATGAAAGAGGCTTTAACTTACGGTTCAGATATTATCAAACTATTTCCTGGTAGCGCCTTTGGGCCAAGTGTGATTAAAGCATTTAAAGCCCCACTGCCTCACTTGAATATTATGCCAACAGGCGGTGTCAGTTTAGATAATATGCAAGAATGGTTTGATGCTGGCGTGATTGCTGTTGGTGTTGGTGGAAACTTAATGGCACCAGCTGCCCATGGCAACTTTTTAGAGGTCACCAATATGGCGGAAAAATATATGGCTAAATTTAACGAAATTAAAAAATAATTTTTTGAGCTGAAGATGAAAATCTCAGCTTTTTTTGTATCCAATAAAGAAATCATTTACAATAAAAGTAATATTAATTTAGGAGGATATAATGAAAAAATATTTGTGGGGATCAATTATTTTTTTTGCCTGTTTATTTTTAGGGGGAACTGTCTCGGCTAATGCAGAGGCACAAATGTATCGTTTATACAATTCTAACTCGGGAGAACATTTTTATACAAAAGATCCAGGGGAACGGAATTATTTGATTACTTCTGGTTGGGATTCAGAGGGGATTGGTTGGATTGCGCCAGACAATGGGGAACCAGTTTATCGTGTTTATAATGCAAATGCTGGCGATCATCATTACACCATGAATCTGAGTGAAAGGGATTATTTAATTTCGGTGGGCTGGAAAAATGAAGGAACTGGCTGGTTTTCTGATGAGGACAAGCGAACACCTATTTATCGAGCCTATAATCCAAATGCGAAAGCCGGTAGCCATAACTATTCGGCACATTCTAGTGAACAACAAGGCTTGATTTCTGCTGGTTGGCAAGATGAACAAATTGGTTGGTATGCTGTTGCGGCTGGTGGAAATTACAGTGCTGCTGAAAAAATAGCACAAATAAATGCATTGTCTCAACGCTATAGCAATCGAAATGTTAATATTTATTATGAAGGTTTAGTCGATAACAATGCTGGTACAGCTGGAATCAATCCTGACCGACAAATTTTTGCTGCCTCAGTAGCTAAATTACCGATTGCTGCTTATGTACAAGATCGAATAAATCGTCAGTTGTTGGCGCCATCGGCTGAACTTTTATATTTAAATTCAGCCAATTATGTAAATGAGGCCACTTCAACTGGTGGGACTGGTTCAATCCAATTTGAAACAAATTTTTGGAACAAACACTATACTGTCGATGATTTAATGCGGCGTTTATTTGTGAATTCAGATAATTTAGCTAGTAATCAACTACTCGCGCAAATTTGTTACAATAATATGGAAGACTTTCAGCGTTATATCAATAACGTTTATGGAGTTAGTCAATATTCAAGAATGATGACGGCTAGAGAAGCAGGTAAATTAATGGCTGCTATTCATCGACAAAATGGGATTGCTAATCAGGTCATGTCAGAAACAGATTGGAAAAATGATAAAATTGGCGCTTTACCAGTAAAAGTCGATCATAAAGTTGGTATGGCAAATCGTTACAATCATGACGCTGCAGTTGTTTATGGCAGTCAGCCGTTTATCTTGGTAGTACTAGGAACAGATATTAGTAATCAAGAAATTACCAAAATAGCTCAAGGAATATATCAAATTGTTCAAAGTTAAAAAAGACCTCAAAAGCTAGACTAGCTTTTGAGGTCTTTTATTTGGGAAAAAGTCTTTTTTCATTTGGATTAAACCATAAAGTAAAAAACTGACTGCGAGTAAGACAATAGTTACCAATAAAATAATGCCACCAGATAACAATACAGGAGACTGTAAAACAGTGAGTAATGGATTGATTAAAAAAGTTGAGCCACCTTGCTCTTTCAAATTTTCTAAAGCTCGAATCACATCATTTGTTTGAAAATGATTAGGCATTGACTGACTTAAGCTGGCTAATGGACGATTGGCGATGGCTAAATAGCCAGCAGCGAAATTTCCCAATGCCAACAGACCTAAACCAAAATTCCCCATGCTTAATATGCCAATCGAAAAGTTACCAAAGCCAGCTAATCCAGCTGTAAAATTGCCAAAAGCCAGTAAGCCGATAGAAATGGCACCGATGGAAATCAATCCAAAAGAGAAAACACCAAGACTGAAAATTCCTTGAGAAACGATGCCAAAGGAAACAATTCCCCGTGAAAATAAGGCTAAACTAAAAATGCCAGTGGCTTTTGGGAGTTCTCTTAGCTGATGAAACAATTCTTTTTTAGTAAAGCTTTGCCGATATAACCAATTAAAGTTAGGAATGACTATATGAATTAATGGAAGCATACCAATCATAAATGAACTGCAAAATTCAAAATAAGTGGGTGGCGCTTCTTGATCTAACAATTCGTCAAGCGATATATTTAATAAATTCGAAATTTGTTTCAAAGTTGCAATATCCGGCAGACCTGCTTGACGTTCCCATTTTGAAATTGTTTTATCTGAAACATGTAAAAGGGCAGCCAACTCTTTTTGTGTCAGATGATGATTTGCGCGATAATTTTTTAATTGTTGACTTAAATTATTTTCCATATGCTGCCTCCTCTTTTTTGAAAGTTTAGCAAAATAAACTCGAAAAATGAATAGTTTTTAAGGAATTCATGACTCTACTCTTAGTAGAATACCGATGTAACAGCAAAAAACGACAGATCAACTGCCGTTAGAAATCTATTTCATCTTGATGTTCAGCAACATAAGCTTTGGCTTCTTTGTTGATTGTTTTCAAATCAACACCTTGTTGTTTTGCCGCAAAAACACAACCACAATAACATTGACGATAGACGTCATATTCTTTGCACATTTCTACCGAACGTTTATAGCCTGAATTTTTCTTAAAGTCGCTTGGCAAATAATTAGTATCGTAAATTTTTTGGATATCCATTCCAATTTGATTAATCAATTGACTGTTTTTCTTTGGAGAAATTGTTAAAGCTGAACCAAAGTAATCATAACCCCGCTCAACAGCTTCCTTAGCAGCTAAATCTAGACGCATATTAAAGCACGCAGAGCAACGGGCTCCACCTTCACGTTCTTCAGTCAAATTATTTTCAATCACCATTTTAACAAATTCATTTGGCTTATAATCGTCGACGATTAAATCAACTGTATTACCAGTATTTTCATTAAAATCATCAATAAATTTCTTTTGAACTAAAACGCGCCGTTGATATTCACTTTCTGGATGAATATTTGAATTGGCAAAAAAAATTGTTACATCGGCATATTCAGTTAAAAATTCCAAAGTATAAGTGCTGCAAGGTGCACAGCAAGAATGAATCAAAATTTTGGGACGTGCTGCTTGTTTTTCCCAATCTTGAATCATTTTATGTAACACACGGTCGTAATTGACCTTTTGATTTTTCATTTTATCTACAATCGTTGTTGCATCTATCATTCTCATCACCTGTTGGTATTATAACAAAAATAAGAAAATTTGAAAGTAGCATCCTCAGCCCCGTACTTTCTAAAAAAAAAGAAAGTGTTTTCATCAAACTTTAAGGCGAGTACCTGCGGTTCTTTGATATAATTGACTTGTTAAAATTAAAGGAGGACATTTCATGAAAATCAATCAGTTTGGTTTGAAAAAAACTTCGTTAGCTGATGCTAAGCAGGAATTGCAAGAGCTACAGTTTCTAACTGGAAGTGCAACAGACGGTACAGCATTATGGTTTGAATTTTTACAAAAAAGTTTATTAAAGGTTAAAGACGAGAGTGGTTTTATCGCAAAACTTGGTAATTTCTTGGCGACTGAAACTTCTGATTTAGCAAATTTTTATCAAGAAAAACAAGTATTAACAAAAAAAGTTTTCTATACTGTAGCTTTACAACAGTTGGAATTCTTCAATGAAATTGATTTCAATGTAGAGACTTTAGAAGAAGATTTAGTTAAAATCAATATCCCAGTTGTAGAGGGCGATTTTACTGATCCAGATGTATTAATCGAAGCTTGGTATTTATTATTAAATACGCATACTAAAAATGGTCTAGCTTTCATTGATAAATTAGCAAATCAAGGTTTTTATGTTGACAAAGAGTTACCAAAACCTTACTTTTTCAATGGAAAGGCCCAAGCTGTATTTGCGACAGATAAATTAATCCGTGAGGTCGTCTATGTAGAAGCACCATTAGATACTGATTTAGATGGTAATCGTGATTTATTAAAGCTAGAAATTTTACGGCCATCAGAAACAGAAACCGGTTTAAAAGTACCTACATTATTTACCGCTAGTCCTTACGCACAAGGAGTAAATGGCCCTGCCGGAGAAGCTTTAACTTATGATGTAAATGTTCCATTAGAAAGAAAAGAACCAAAGGATACTCCTTATGAGCAAATTCGCTTTAAAGGAAGAGATGAAACGATTCCTGCTGAAAGAGAGGTCAAAGGTGAAAGCAAATATGCAACTGAAACTTTCACACGAGAAGGCAGCTATACCTTAAATGATTACTTCTTAGCACGTGGCTTTGCGGTAGTTTATGGTGCTGCAATTGGTACGCAAGATTCAGACGGCATTCAAACTTGTGGCTCAGTAGAACAGACTACAGCAATGGTTGCTTATATTGAATGGTTAGCAGGAAATCGCCGGGCTTTTACCAATCGAATAGATAATATCGAAATTAAAGCATGGTGGTCAAATGGAAAAGTTGCCATGACTGGGAAGTCATATTTGGGCACTTTAGCGACTGCTTGTGCGACTCGACAAGTAGAAGGCTTGGAAACAATTATTTCTGAAGCAGCGATTTCTGATTGGTATCAATATTATCGCGACAACGGGTTAGTAATTGCACCAGGTGGATTTCCAGGAGAAGATGCGGATGTATTAGCGATTGAAACTTTCTCTAAAATGCATAACGCAGGAGATTATTTACACACCAAAGATTTCTTCAATAGCTACTTGAAAGAAATGGCTGTATTGCAAGATCGCACCAGTGGAAATTACAATACTTTCTGGGATGAAAGAAATTACTTACCATTTATTAAAGACATTAAATGTGATGTAGTCATGGTACATGGCTTAAATGATTGGAATGTGAAACCGCGCCAAGTTGGTGATTTGTGGGATGCTCTAAAAGACGTACCAGTGGCGAAAAAATTAATTTTACACCAAGGGCAACATATTTATATTAACAATATGCCATCGCTTGATTTTCACGATATGATGAATTTGTGGTTGTCTCATAAGCTTTATGGTGTCGAAAATAATGCTAAAGAAATTTTACCAGATTTATTGGTTCAAAATAATACTAAAGAAGATACTTGGGAAACGTTCAACGATTGGAAAGGCATGAAAGAAAAAGTCTATTATTTCGATAAAAATGAATTATCGGAAAACGAAACCAATGGTGAAACAACTTTCTCTGATAAATTACCAATCGCACAATACGAACGGTATAGTAAAAATAACCCATTATGGGAAACAGAAATGCTGACAGATGATGCAATGGAAGGTCATCGATATTTAGCAAAAACGTCAGAATTAAATGAAGAATTGCTGATTAACGGCCGAGTAAAAGTTAAGGTCCGTGTGGCTTCTTCAGTTGATTTTGGCATGTTGAATTTTGAGTTAATTGATTTTGGTACAGCGAAACGATTAAAACCAGTGCCAGACACTTTGGCATTAAAAGGACTACAATTAGGACAAAATTGGCGAGAAGACAACTTAGTTGAAATGAAACTAGGGGCACCAACTGAGTATAAAGTTATTACCCGTGGTCATATCAATTTACAAAATCGTGAAAATCCATGGAAAGTCAATGATTTGATCGCCGGAGAATTTGTTGAAGTAGAAATTGATTTACATCCAACGATTTATCGACTAGTCAAAGGACATAAGTTAGGCTTAGCTATTTATGGAACAGATTTTGCGTATACTGTCCGCGGCAATCAAGACATTGATTACACGATTGATTTTAATGAATCACGTTTAACTTTACCATTAGATTAATTGAGGTGAAAAAATGACAGATTTTGAGGATTTTCAACAAAAAATGTCACGTGATTTTGCTAAGCGGCTTCAAAAACGTCAATCTGATCGAACCTTGTGTCGAAAGTATCGTCGCTACGCTTTTAAAGGTGTGGGCTACGAGGACAACAATCAAATTATCTATCGTTTTCCTAACCATTATGGTGCATCCGTCATTGATGGTTTTGGTAGTCAGGGTTTGGAGTTGATGCCGGTTCATTTCTTTGGTAACGACTATCATCATTATGAGAACATGGCTGATTTTCCTTTGACGTACTTGTCTGATGAAAATTTGCAATTGGTTTTGACTGAAATTTTCGAAACAGGTTACACAACGAAAACAATTTAAAATAAAACCGATACAATTTATTAAATGAATTGTATCGGTTTTTTAATTTATTACATAAATATTAAATACGTTACTATTATTTTAGAATTTTGAATAAATATCAATGAATAAGGATTTAATTTATAATTTATATATGTTATATTTATTTGTAATTAAGAAAGCTAAAGTGAGGGATTTGTTGTGAGTACTAAAAGAGAGATGATTTTTAATACAGCGCTTTCGATGTTTAAAAGTGAAAAATATGGGAAGGTTACGTTAGATAAAATTGCTGAAGCGTCAGATACGAGCGTATTTGCCATTAAACACAACTTTCATGATAAAAAAGAATTATTTAGGTTGATTATCTTATTAATGATCGAGCCGATAGAAGAGGAATTAAGTGACATTTATGCTACAACAATGGAGTATTCTCAAAAGTTGGTTAAAGCTATTGAATTAATAAATAATCAACTATCAGTAATTATTGAACGTAATTTTGAAGATCACATCTTATCAGACCTTGCTTCAGTCAATCAGATTCAAGAAGAAGTTGAAAAATGGGTAGACTCAGTTTATTTAAGATTTATCAATTTAGGATACAATACTCATGATATTGACAAAAAAATTCAACGAGAAACCATTTTATCTTATATTCAAGCTGCTGTGAATATTCAGAAGAATAAAAAATTTAAAGCAGAAAGCTTCCATTTCAATCATCAATTACTACACTTATTTTTATATGGTTTAGTAGGTATTCCTGAAATTGATTATCAAAATGTTGACTCGCTCCAACTATTAGAAATACTAACGGAAAAAGCCAGAAGAGAACAACCGTCCTCAAATTAATTTTTGAGGGCTTTTTATATGATGTTATTCATGTTAGAATATTCAAAAAATAAGAGGTGAAAAATGATAAAAATTCGAACTGCCACAATAAAAGATGCCACTCAATTATTAGAAATATACCGACCTTACGTCCTTAATACCAATATTACTTTTGAATACACAGTACCAACCATTGCCGATTTTACCCAAAGAATCAGTGGAACTTTACAGCAGTTTCCTTATTTAGTAGCTGTTGAAGAAGAAAAAATTGTTGGCTATGCTTATGCTCACTCCTACAAAGAAAGAGCGGCCTATGATTGGGCCGTGGAAGTGACTGTCTATGTGTCAGTAAAAGATCAGGCAAAAGGAACCGGAAAAATGTTGTATGATGCTTTAGAAAATGAATTGAAGAAACAAAACATTTTAGTTTTGACGGCTTGTATAACGGGTGGAAATGATAATAGTGTCACCTTTCACGAAAAATTTGGCTATCAAAAGGTTGCTGAATTTAAGAAAATCGGCTACAAATTTAATCAATGGCATGATGTCATTTGGATGCAAAAATTTTTAAAAGAACCAACAAACCAAGTCGAGGCAGTGATTCCTTATTCTGAACTGTAATAAATGATAAAGTTGCCACTGTATTCTCATGTAAAACATGTTGAATTGCCCTTTATTATTTTTCTGAAAGAGTGGTATCCTTACATCGTCAAGTAAATTGAGGAGGGCAAAAACAGACCATGAAGAAGAATGCGTTAAAATCGCAATCACCGGTCAAGACTAGCGACATTTTAATTGAAATGTTAGGTTTAGTTATATTGATCTCTTTAGCAGTCTATGCCGTTTCTACCGGGAAAATATTCTAAAGGAAGTTGGGGCTTTGGCCGTCAGCTTATTTTTGTTTTTTCCGAGAAAAAGCTTCAGTTAGGTCAAACTTACCTAGTTGAAGCTTTTTAATTTGATCCATGTTATAGTCAAGTAAAACGCTTGCACGTTTTTCACAGAGTAAAAATGAATTCTAAAATTTTTATCATAATTCTCCACTTTTTTTCCACATGCTAAAAAATTTTTTGTTATAAAAAGGAGTTTATATGTCACGAAAAGAAGATAGTTTGCAAACAAGAGAACGTTTGTTAATAGCTGCATTTAATAATTTTTATGAATTTGGTTTTCAAAGTCCTTCTTTGGAAAAGATTTCACGGTCAGCTTCAGTCAGTCGTGGAGCAGCTTATTGGCACTTTGAGAATAAAAGTCAAATATTTAAAGAAGTGATCAAAGAGGTATTAAGTAAAATTCAATTGGAAAAAGAAAAAATCATTCAAAATGACCAATGGGATTTTCAAGAAAAGACAGCTCGTTTGATTCATGTACCAACTAAACATCTCAAAAATTTTAAATTCCTGCAACAATCCATGCAAACCTTGGAAACAGAGGCTGAGTTTTCTGAAGTGTATCAAGAGATTCAAGCTTCTAAACTACGATTGTATCAATTTTTTGAAACAGGTTTATTGACAATTGGATGCGAAGCTTCTCAGGCCAGTGAGTTAGCCAGTCTTTTTTATACTTACTTTGAAGGAATGTATGTCTCTGGCATCCCTAAAGAAGTAAAACCGACCTATAAATTATCAGTCATTAATAATAATTTAGAAATTATTTTTTCTCAGTTGAAAAAAATTTTGTAGCTTGTTGAAGTTAAATTCGACAAGTTTTTTTTTTCACTTTATTGACAACGCTTTCAATTGCTTGTTAAACTAGGTTTGTAAACATACAACGATGTATGTCAAAAATGAAAGGAGCTTTTAAAATGACAATTGAAGAGATGGTTGCAAAAGCCCGAACAGCAATGGAGGAAATTGCTAAGTATGATCAAAAACAGGTGGATGATATGCTTTATACGATGTCAAAAGCAATTTTCGAACAAGCAGAACCTTTAGCAAAACTTGCAGTGGAAGAAACAAGGCTTGGTCGTTTCGATCACAAAATTGGAAAAAATCAAAATATGGCAACCAATATTTTTAGCTCATTAAAAAACAAACCATCAGTAGGTATCATCAGAGAAATACCAGAAGAAGGTCTGATTGAAATTGCACATCCAAGAGGGGTCATTGGCTCGGTAACTCCAACAACAAATCCAACTATCACACCGCTTGGTAATGGCTTAATGGCATTGAAAGGAAAAAATGCCATGATTGTTTCGCCACATCCTCGCTCAAAAAAGACAACGAAAAAAACAATCGACATTATGCGCGATGCATTAGAGAGCATAGGTGCACCAAGAGATTTGTTGCAAGTAATTGAAGAACCAAGTATTGAGTTGTCTCAAGAATTAATGAAAAATGTTGATTTAATTGTGGCAACTGGTGGGCCAGGTCTTGTTCGTTCTGCTTATTCTAGTGGCCATCCAGCCTATGGTGTTGGGCCTGGGAATGTTCAAGCAATTTTGGATGAGGATTTTGATGTGGCAGCAGCAGCAGAGTTAAGTGTTATTGGACGCTCATTTGATAATGGGATTGTCTGTGCTTGTCAGCAAAGTTTGATTTATCCAGCAGAAAAAGAAGCCGAAGTTTTTGCAGAATTAGGTAAAAATCAAGCAGCAGTCATTTCCGATCCAGCTGAGGTTGATCGTTTGAGAAAAGTTGTCTTTCCAGAAGGGGTAGCTAATCCAGAAATGATCGGTCAGGATCCTGATATTATTGCTAAAGCAGCTGATGTTTCATTACCTGAAGGTAGTCAAATTATTGCTGTGAAGGTCGAAGAAAATGGCAAAGCAGAATTGTTCTGTAAAGAAAAAATGGTTCCAGTTCTAGCATTGAAGAGCTATCAAAACTTTGAAGAAGCAGTTGGTTTTGCAAAAGAAAATCTAGAATTAGAGGGCGCCGGTCACTCAGCTGGTTTGTTTAGTCACAATAAAGAACATATGATTTATGTTGGTGAGGCATTGCCAGTGAGCCGATTAGTTATTAACCAACCAACAATTGATGCCGGCGGCTCACCTGCAAACGGCTTAAATCCAACTGTTTCATTAGGTTGTGGTTCATGGGGAAATAACATTATTTCAGAAAATTTATATTACAAACATTTAATTAATATTTCACGAATCGCAATGCCAATTGAAGCCAAAGATACAGGATCACCTTGGGATTAGGTGAGAAAATGGATAAATTTGAAAGTCTCTTAAAAAAATTTGACGTAAAACAAAAGGTCCGGATTGGCGTAGTTTGTCCCCATGATAAAGTCAGTATTCAAGCAGTTTTTAATCCTTTAGTAGTTGATTATGTCCAGCCAGTTTTAATCGGTAATAGTCAAATTATCACTGATTTATTAGCTACATTTGATTATCATGCAGAAGTTGTTCCTTCAGAAAGTGAGGAGACTAGTGCAGCTCTTGCAGTTCAATTAGTTAAAGAAGGAAAGTTAGACTGTTTAATGAAAGGACATTTAGCGACTCGCACTTTCTTAAAGGCGATTGTCAATAAAGAACTTGGAATTGCTGAACAACTACTGACTCATGTGGCAGTTAATGATATTCCCAATTACCATAAATTATTATTAACAACAGATGGTGGCATGGTCTTACAACCAACTAAAACCGAAAAAAGAACCTTGATTGCTCATGGTGTGAAAGTTATGCAAAAACTGGGCGTCAAAAAGCCGAAAGTTGGTTTATTGGCAGCTGCTGAAATTGTCAATCCGAAAATTACCTCCAGCGTTGAAGCACAAGAATTAGCAGCCGAATTTGCTGAAACAGCCGATTTTGAAATAGCTGGTCCGATTTCTTTTGATTTAGCAACCAATCGCGAAATTGCTGAAATTAAACACTACGAAAATCCAGTTGCGGGTGAAGCAGACGTGTTAGTTGGACCAGATATTACCACCATGAATGTTTTAGGAAAAAGTTTAACTGGCTTTTCGAAAGCTACCATGGCTGGAATTGTTATGGGGGCCAAAGTACCAATTGTCATGGTATCTCGTGGATCAAATGAAAAAGAGAAGGCTTATTCAATCTTAGTCGCTATGTACTGTAGTAAGGAGTGATCCTGTGAAAATTTTAGCTTTAAATCCAGGCTCTACCTCTACAAAGATTGCCTATTATGTTGATGGTGAAATTATTGAAGAGATGAGCATTGACCATCCGGTGGAAGAATTACAAGATTTTAAATATGTCAGTGATCAGCTTGATTATCGACGAAATCATATTTTGTCATTCTTAGCTGAGAAAAAAATTGATTTAACTCAATTAGATACAATTGTTGGACGCGGCGGTATTTTACCGCCAGTGACTGCTGGAGCTTATGAAGTTAATCAACCGATGTTAGATTACTTAACTAAGAAAACAAAAATTGATCATCCATCAAATTTAGGCGCCTTGCTGGCTTATGAATTAAAAGAGCAAGCCAACAAAAGAACAATTGCGATGATTTATGATCCTGTTTCAGTTGATGAATTTGATGACGTAGCACGTGTTTCTGGATTAAAAGGTGTACCGCGTAAAAGTATAGGTCATGCATTAAATATGCGGGCAGTTGCTATGAAGGTCGCACGAGAAGCTGGAATTGATTATCAAAATGGCAATTTTATTGTCGCCCATTTAGGCGGTGGGAATTCAGTCAGCATACACAGCCAAGGACGGATGATTGATTCAATTTCTGACGATGAAGGACCTTTTTCAACTGAAAGAACCGGTGGATTACCTTTAAAATATGTCTTTGATTTGTGTGAAACCCATAGTAAAAGTGAAATGCTCCGGTTATACAAAAGAGAAGGTGGTTTAAAATCATACGCTGGAACTAGCGATGCCAGAGAAATTGAAGCAGAAATTTCAGCCGGAAATCAAGAATTAGCGATTGTTTATGAGGCTTTTATTTATCAGATAGCCAAAGCGATAGGTAGTCTAGCAACAGTAACTGATGGGAAAATTGATCGAATTGCTTTAACAGGTGGTGTGTCCTACTCACAAAAAGTAGCGAGTGGTGTCAGTAAAAGAGTCCAGTTTATTGCTCCAGTAGTCATTGAAGCAGGAGAACATGAAATGATTGCTTTATCAAAAGGTGGGGAACGTGTCGTCTTAGGGGAAGAAGAATTACAACTATTTAATTATTGAAAGGAGCTTGTTCATGAAAGTCAAAGCAGCGGTCGTTAAAGAAAAAGGTGCCCCTTATGAAATTAGCGAGATTGAATTAGCTGAAGTGGGACAAACAGATGTGTTAGTCAAAATTGTAGCTAGTGGATTGTGTCGTTCTGACTATGGAGAAAGAAACGGCAATAGTATCGAATTTCCCAATGTTTTAGGTCATGAGGGTTCAGGCATTGTTGAGAGAGTCGGCGAAGCAGTTACTTCAGTTGAACCAGGTGATCATGTAATTTTATCTTATGCTTATTGTGGTGAATGCCGTCATTGTACAGACGGTCATCCTTCCAGTTGTGAAAAATGGTTCACAGTTAATAATATCGGAAAGAACCCTCGTGGAGAATATGTTTTACACACTGACGAGGGAGAAGCAGTTAATAATTTCTTTAATCAATCTTCCTTTGCTACTTATAGCTTAACGGATGAATCGAATATAGTAAAAGTATCAAAAGAAATTGATTTACGTTTATTAGGTCCTCTTGGATGCGGGCTAGGTACTGGTAGTGGTGCAGTTTTAAGAGTTTTGAATCCTTCTGTAGGTGAAGGAATTGCGATCTTTGGAACAGGTGCAGTTGGTTTTGCGGCAGTTATGGCGGCAAAAATCGCTGGTTGTTATCCGATTGTGGCAATTGATATCAATGATCAGCGTTTGGAAAAAGCCCAAGAATTGGGAGCAAGCCATATTTTAAACAGTAGTCAAGCAAATCCGCAAGACTTTATTATGGAATTGACTGAGGGTAAGGGCCTAGATTATGTGATTGATTCAACTGGTGTGCCACCAGTAATGACTCAAGCTTTACATTCGCTAGCAAACTCGGGTACCTTTGTACCTTTAGCGGTGACTAAAAAAGAATTTGAAGTGAATACTTTCTTTGATTTAGTTTTCGGAAATAAAAAAGTGCGAGGCGTTTTAATTGGCGATACGATTGCTAAGTATCATTTGCCAAACCTAATTGATTTTTATCAACGAGGAGAATTTCCTTTTGACCAATTTGTAAAATATTATGACTTTGAAGACATCAATCAAGCTGAAGCTGATTCATTAAGCGGTGAAGTGATTAAAGCAGTAGTTGTCATGGACAAAGCTTATCAACCACCTAGTTAGGAGGCTCGCTAATGAAAAAAGGAGATGTTATTTGGCTAGCAATCATGGCTAGTTTAATCTTATTATTTGTCATTCCCGCTACCCGAGCGGCGATTATGGCGCAAAGTGGTGCTCATCCTTACCTTGGTGGATTTATCCAATTTGGCATTTTAGCAACCATGGGTGATTTATTAGGCAAACGAATTGTGACAGGGAATTACCAACTTTCTAAAGAAGTTTTTTCCCGAGCGGTAGTCTGGGGTGTGATTGGTTTAATGGTCACTTTGGTTTTCCCAATCTTCATGGGAGGAGCCGGTTTAGCTCAAATGGAAGGCTTATTACCATTCTTCGAAGTACCATTAGCTCAAGCATTGTTTGGTTCATCAATCATGAATCTGACTTTCGCACCAGCAATGAATACTTTTCATCGTGTCTTGGATGTATTGATTGATAATCGAAGCCAAAACAAAACCAGCACTTTAAAAGGGATTGTTAAACAAATTGATTGGCCAAGCTTTGTGACTTTTAATTGGTTGAAAATAGGAATTTGTTTTTGGATTCCAGTTCATACGGTTGTCTTTCTATTACCTGAAAATGTTCGCGTAGTGGTAGCTGCCTTCAGCTCGATAGCTTTAGGGATTATTTTATCTTTTGCAGCTAAGAAAAGTAGTCAAATGAGTGATGATGACGGTGCAATTGCATAAATATTTAAGCAAGAATTTTCGGATTCTTGCTTTTTTTATTATTTAGCTTTAGTTCACACCACCTTGTTAATTAGTAGCCCAGCAAGAATTGATGGAAATACGGCAGAAATATTCAGAAAATTTATAAAATTCTCTTTACATTCAAAGGTAAATATGAGAATATCATGAACATATCATGTAAAAAGGGAGTGAATTTTATGAACGGAGTCGTATTATTGGTGTTTGCAATTATTTGTTTTCTAGCAGCTTATTTTGGGTATTCTCGTTGGTTAGAAAAGAAATGGGGCGTTGATCCGAAAGCTCAGACACCTGCTTATGCATTAGAAGACGGCGAAGACTATACGCCAGAACCAGCGTTTGTGGTATTTAGTCATCAGTTTTCTTCCATAACGGGGGCAGGTCCGGTGACTGGTCCGATTATCGCCGCGATGTTTGGTTGGGTACCAGCATTTTTATGGATTTTATTTGGCGGAATTTTCTTTGGCGCCGTTCATGATTTTGGTGCGATGTATGCATCAGTTAAAAATGAAGGTAAATCGATTGGACTAATTATTGAAAAGTATATTGGTAAAGTTGGTAAGCAATTATTCTTATTATTTTGTTGGCTTTTCTCTTTATTAGTTATTGCCGCCTTTGGGGATATCGTAGCAACAACATTTAACGGTTTAACACCGGATGTCGCACAATCAGTTAACAATGCGAATGCTTCAGCAGCTTCAATTTCAATGTTGTTTATTGTTGCGGCAGTAATCGTTGGCTTGATCATGAAACGGGTTCATCTTAGTGGTTGGAAAATGCATGTTTTTGGTATTGTGGTATTGTTAATTACTTTAGCAATCGGTATGAGTTTCCCAATCTTTGCAGATAAAAGCACATGGTTGTTGATTGTTTTTGCTTATTTATTTTTAGCTTCAGTCATGCCAATGTGGTTGTTAATGGCACCTCGTGATTTCCTAAGCACATATATGCTGTTAGGAATGATCATTGCTGCTGTATTAGGTTTGGTTATGCAAAATCCAACGATTGAATTGAATGCATTTAACGGATTTGCAATTTCCGATGCTAATGGCAATATGAACTACTTATTCCCGATTCTTTTTATTACTGTCGCTTGTGGAGCGGTATCTGGTTTCCATAGTTTGGTTTCTTCAGGAACGTCATCTAAACAAGTAAAAAATGAAAAAGATATGCGACCAATTAGTTATGGTTCTATGATGTGTGAATGTGTTTTAGCTGTCGTAGCATTAGTCGTAGCTGGTGCAGTAGCCAAAAATGGTCAATTACCTGAAGGTACACCATTTCAAATTTTCTCTGGTTCAGTTGCTGGCTTCTTAGCAAACTTTGGTTTACCAATCACAGTTGCTCAAGCGTTTATGACGATGTGTGTATCTGCCTTGGCATTGACTTCATTAGATTCAGTAGCAAGAATTGGTCGTATGAGTTTACAAGAATTCTTTATGAATACTGAAGGTGAAACCACTGGTATTGCTAAATTATTAACTAATAAATATGTGGCGACAATCGTAACTTTAGCAGCTGGTTTTGTGCTAGCTTTGGGTGGTTACAACAGCGTTTGGCCATTATTTGGTTCAGCCAATCAATTATTAGCCGCAATGGTAATGATCGCCGTAGCTGTTTATATGAAAACAGCTAAAAAATCTGGCGTGATGTTTTATATTCCGATGGCTATTATGTTAGCAGTGACTTTCACAGCATTAGGAATTTCGTTGTATCGTTTAGTTGCTAAAATGATGTCAGCGACACAATTCTTAATTACGATTCCTGCAGAAGCACAAGCGGGCCAATTTGTTTTATTATCTGATGGTTTGCAACTAGTGTTTGCATTATTACTATTAGGATTAGGTATCATGGTAGCGGTCAAATGTCTAAAAGCATTATTTGCAGTTGATACTAAAGAAAAAGTAAAAGATGTTGCACCAGAAGTAAAATAATTTTTCACTAGCTATCTCGATTGTATTCAGGTAGCTAGTTTTTTTGTGTTAAAATATTCTAAAATGGAATAGGAGAAAATAGATGGATTTCCAGAAGCTTCAATTATTTGTAGATTTGGCTGAAACGTTAAATTATAGTGACACTGCAGCCGAAAATTTCACTACTCAAAGCAATGTTTCAAAAAAAATTACTGCTTTGGAAAAAGAATTAGATAGTCAATTATTTGAGCGTAAGCATCATGTTCATTTGACTGAAGCTGGCGAACTCATTTTGCCCTTTGCCCAACAAATATTAAGAGATTATCAAGGCCTGCAACAGCAGTTAATTACTTTTAAGCAACAACAAGATTTATCCTTAATTATCCATGCTATTCCTACTATGCCCAACTATCAAGCATTTGCTAGCTTGACAACATTCTTAGTGAAAAATCCACAAATTCAGCTGCAATTACATGAAGCTGAAGCCGATGATCTGGCCTTACCCGCTGCCAATAATAGTCTGAGTTTCCTGCGATCACTGACATTAATTGAAGGAAATGAGTATTTATTGACAGAACAAGATCGATTAGTAGTGGTATTACCGGCAAAACATCCATTGGCTCAAGAAAAATCAATTCAACTAGGACAGTTAAAAAATGAGAATTTTTTATTTTTAGGAAACCATAAGGAAATTTATTATTCTGTGATTGAACTTTGCCAGCAAAATGGCTTTACACCTAAAATTGGTTATCAAGGAACCCGGATCGAATTAATCTTAAGTATGGTAAATCAAGGGATTGGTGTTGCTTTAGTGATGGAGAAAACGACTCAAACGAAACAATCTAATGAAATAAAAACTATCCCTATTGCACCAGAACAAAACAGTTATCTTTATTTCGAGAAGGGTCCAGAAGGAAATGAAGCAGTCCAAAAATTTTGGCAGTTTTTGAAAAAAGAATATTCCAATTTGGAATAGAAGATAAATAAGTCGAATTGAACTTTCTTCACTTGCCTCTTAAACTATAAACATAGAGAGCAAGAAAGAAGGTTTTTTGATGAGTGAATTATACGATCTACGAAAAGTATTAGCCGAATTAAAAGAAATGCCAGGACAATATCATGAAACGGATGAGCAAGTTGATCCTCATGCTGAATTAGCTGGTGTTTATCGCTATATTGGTGCAGGTGGAACGATTATGCGACCAACTCAAGAAGGCCCTGCCATGATGTTTAATAATGTTAAAGGATTTCCTGATACTCGAGTTTTGACAGGTATTTTAGCTAGTCGCAGACGGGTTGGAAAAATTTTTCATCATGATTATCAAACATTAGGTCGACTTTTAAAGGATTCTGTCCAAAATCCAGTCAAACCAGTAAAAGTTTCTCAGAAAGAAGCACCCGCTCAAGAAGTAATCCACTTAGCAACGGATGAGGATTTTGATATTCGCAAAATTTTAGCGGCACCAACTAATACGGAATATGATGCTGGGCCTTATATCACAATGGGGGTTGTTTACGGATCTGATCCCGATAAAACTATGAGTGATGTGACGATTCACCGGATGGTATTAGAAGATAAAGATACAATCGGTATGTACATTATGCCAGGAGGTCGGCATATTGGTCATTTCCAAAAACAATATGAAGCATTAAATAAACCAATGCCTGTAACGATTAATATTGGTTTGGATCCTGCTATTTCGATTGGGACAACTTTTGAGCCACCAACTACCCCACTTGGCTACAATGAATTATGGATTGCTGGAGCTTTACGAAACCAACCAGTTCAATTAGTTGATGGTGTCGCAGTGGATGAAGTCGGTTTGGCACGAGCGGAATTTGTGATTGAGGCAGAAATTTTACCCCACGAAACGATTCGTGAAGATATCAATACCAATACAGGTAAAGCGATGCCGGAATTTCCTGGTTATAATGGTGATGCGAATCCTGCCGTAAATGTGTTAAAAGTCAAAGCGATTACACATCGAAAAGACCGTCCAATCATGCAAACAACAATTGGTCCCAGTGAAGAACATGTATCGATGGCTGGGATTCCAACTGAAGCTAGCATTTTAGACTTGGTGGACAAAGCAATTCCGGGAAAAGTGGTCAATGTTTATAATCCACCAGCTGGTGGCGGTAAATTTATGACAATTCTACAAATTCATAAAGAAACTGATGCGGATGAAGGAATTCAAAGACAAGCAGCAATTTTAGCGTTATCTGCCTTTAAAGAACTGAAAACAGTAATTTTAGTTGATGATGATGTGGATATTTTTGATATGAATGATGTAATGTGGACTCTAAATACTCGGTTCCAAGGAGATCAAGACATTATCGTTTTACCCGGTATGAGAAATCATCCGTTAGACCCGTCTGAACGACCAGAGTATGATCCAAAATCGATTCGGGTAAGAGGAATGAGCTGTAAAACAATTTTAGATGGTACGGTACCTTTTGATTTGAAAGATCAATTTGAACGGGCACAATTTAAAGAAGTACCAGATTGGGAAAAATATTTGAAATAGGTGAGTAGGATGAAAAAAATTGTCGTGGGAATTACTGGTGCGTCAGGCACAGTTTATGCGGTAGATTTGTTAAGAAAACTGCAAGTTGACCCTGAAATTGAAACCCATGTGATCATCAGTAATTGGGCAAAAGAAAACTTAAAGTTAGAAACTGATTTGAAAATGTCAGATTTACGTGCCTTAGCTGATGTTGTCTATGACAACAATAATTTAGGGGCTGCAGTTGCCAGTGGTTCTTTTTTAACTGATGGGATGATCATCGTACCAGCTAGTATGAAAACTGTTGCTGGAATTTCAATTGGTTTTGGTGATAGCTTAATCGCTCGAGCCGCCGATGTAATTTTAAAAGAACAAAGAAAGCTTATTTTAGTGCCGCGAGAAACGCCATTAAATGCGATTCATTTAGAAAATCTGACTAAATTGGCGCAGCTAGGGGTGCAAATCATTCCACCAATTCCAGCTTTTTATAATCATCCAGAAACAATCGCTGACATCATTAATCATCAAACCATGAAGCTACTTGATGCATTAGGGATTGAAAATACCGGTAGAAGGTGGCAAGGATGAGAAAAAAATTTTCAGTCACACAGGCTGGTTATCAAATCAAGCTGACTGCAGAATTTATAGGCAATGATTTGTTATTGGTAATCACTGGCGGAGATACACCACATTTGGGAACGGTTTCGATTTTTAATGCAGAAGAGCAAGACGTTTTACGGTTTCCCAGTCATGATGGGCGATTTCATAAAGACGATTTGTTGGCAGAAAAGCTGATCGAAAATCTGACCGAACAACCAATTGGAAATATTGTGGTCACTAGCGGTGTGCATGTCAATCAAATTACAAAAGAGCAAATTATCGCCAGTTTTCAAATGATTGAAAAGCTAGCTGACCAATTGTCTGGCTGGCTTAAAAATAACCAACCCAATTTACCAGAAGCAGAATATTATCAATAGTAACAACCCACAACATCGTTCTCATTGTTGTGGGTTGTTTTTGGCCAGTTGAGTATACTTTTGAATAAAATCTGTTTTGGCATTTGTATAACCATCACGGTCATGTTCAAATTTTTGCCAAAGGGTTAGTTTCAATTTTTCATATTGTTTCGCAACAGTTGGATGAGTGTTTAGATAATCTTTAAAATAAAGTTCGTCATGATCACCTAAATAACGCAAATGAAGGTGAAAAACTTTTTCAGCAAAACCATTCTCGGTATAGCCTTTATTAAAAGACAATCTACTATCAGACTCAGACATTAGAAGATAGTTCGCTGAGAAGAGGGTCTCTTTTACGCTGATAATATTAGTTTTAGCAGGAATTTCAACTAATATATCAATAATTGGTTTGGCCCAAATCGTATCTATCGCGGTACTGCCGATGTGATTGATTTGAAGGCCGGAGATATTTTTTAAGGAATTTTTCAATAAATTTTTTTCAATTTGATACCAATCGTTCCATTGAGACTGGTGCTCTTGTAACTGAATAGGAAATAATTGCCATAATTCTGCTAAAGACATTTCTGCTAATGGTTTCGTCAAAAGATCCCTCTTTTCTATTGATATTCTTGGTAATAAAAAATTGCTAACTGAGTACGATCACGAACAGCAAGTTTGTCCAATAGCTGACTAATATAATTTCTAACGGTGCCTTCACTTAAAAAGAGTGCTTTAGCAATTTCCTTGTTATTTTTCCCGCGCGCAACTTCCAATAAGATTGCTTCTTCCCGTTCAGATAGTTGAAAGGTCGCTGCTTTTTTTTGAGGTTGTTGCTGTAGGACTTCAGATAATTTTCCTGCAATTTCTGAACCAAAAACGGATTGACCATTGTAAACAGCTTTAATTGCAGGTACGATGGCAGCCAAATTTTGTTTAATTAAATAACCTTTCACACCTAATGATAAAGCTTCGCGGATGTATTCATCATCTGAAAAAGTGGTTAATAATAAGATAATTGCGGCTGTGTCTTGTTGCAATATTTCTTTGGCAGCAGTAATACCAGTGCTATCGCCCATCCGAATATCGCTAAGCAGAACATCTGGTTTTTCTTTTAAGTATAAGGTCACTGCTTCTGAGGCGGATTGGCCAGTTGCAACTACTTTTATTTCACCGCTGGCTTCTAAAATAGTTTTTAGTGATTCGGTTACTAAGCGATCATCGTCAACTACCACTACACGTATCATAAATAAGGCTCCTTTTTCTTACTAAGTTTTTTTAAGAGTGCGGGAATCAGAATGTTTAGGTAAAATAATATTAATTTGAAAGCCTCTATCGGAGGCTTTAATGTGCAGCTGACCATTGATTCGTTCAATTCGTTGTCGCATGCTAGTTAAGCCAATTCCATCATTTAAAGCTAAATTGGGTCGACCGATTTTTCCATTATCAAGGATTTTCAAACGATAAAATGCTGGCAACTCATCAAAGACTAGCTGAACTTGTGTTGCTTGACTGTGTTTCATGACATTAGATAAGGCCTCTTTAATGACAGTTAAAATAACTTTTTCTTCGGTCTGTTCTAAGGAGCTAGGCACCTTGCCGATAATGTCTACCGTGCAAAAGTTAAAGTCTGCAAGCAGTAAATCTACGGATTTTTCCAAATTGAGTGAATCAGCGTGTAAGTCGTGAACACTTTTTCTGACGCTGTTCATTCCGGTATGAATTGTTTCTTCCAGCTTATTTAACAATTCTGTGATGACTTGATTGTTATTAATTGCTTTAATAGCTCCTAGTTGAATAATGGCACTCGAAAGTAAATGTCCGACATTATCATGAATATCTCTAGCAATCCGATTTCGTTCTTCTGCTATTTCTAAATCAAGAAAAGTTTCTCGACTGTCAATTAATTCCTCGTTTTTCTGTCTTAATAATTCTTGCTTTTCCCAGCTATCATCTTTTAATTGCAGTAATTCTCGGCTTAATTGCAAAAAATTTCTTTCACGCAAAGATAAGTATAATGTCAGAACAATTAAGCAAAATAATAATCCGCGCGTCTCCCAAGGCATCGGGACAACCAAGATCAATATGCCTGAACATAACGGCATCAGCCAATCGTATTTTTTCCTTTCGCACCAAACAATTCTTAAAGTGGCCGGTAGAAAAAAACTAAACTTCCAACTCATAATAACTGCAATAAAAATAAATACAAAAGAGTACCAATTGCTGATCTTATTGGTCATTAAGCGAGCTGGTGCCACCAATAAAATAGCTATTAATAAATACCAGATATTTTCAGGTTGAAATTGATCAGCAAATAGTAGAATTGAACCAATGATAAAAAGCCAAAGATATTCCAACCAATAAGTGTATTTTGTCATAAAAACTCCTTGAATGTGACAATTGTCATGTCGTCTTTAGCAGATTTTCACTTTTTTCACTGCTTTATTTCCATTATAGTCATGGTATTAAGAAAAAGAAAAGGAGTTTTCAAGATGAAAATGATTGAGATAGATAATTTAGTTAAGCGGTATGTCGATTTTTTAGCCATTAATCATTTAAATATGAACGTTGAAAAAGGGGATATTTTAGGATTATTAGGTCCTAACGGCAGTGGTAAATCGACCACGATCAATTGCATTTTATCGTTATTGTCTTATGACCGTGGTGAAATTAAAATATTTGGGGAAAAAATGGGACCAGAAAAATATGGTATTAAACAAAAAATTGGTGTCGTGCCGCAAGAGATTGCTGTTTTTGATGAATTAAATGTTCGTGACAATATTGATTATTATTGTGGCTTATACATTAATGATAAAACGATTCGTCGTCAGCATGTGGATGAAGTGATTGAGTTAGTTGGTTTAGAAGATTTTTGTAAATTCCTGCCGAAACAATTAAGTGGCGGTCTAAAACGAAGATTGAACATCGCTTGCGGAATTGTTCATAAACCAGAATTAATTTTCTTAGATGAACCAACTGTGGCTGTAGATCCACAAAGTCGGAATAAAATTTTAGAAAGCATCAAAGAATTGAATCGCCAAGGAGCAACAATTGTTTATACCACTCATTATATGGAAGAAGTCGAAATTTTGTGTAACCGAATTGTGATTATCGATCAAGGCCAAGTAATTGCTGAAGGTAGTAAAGAAGAGTTAAAAAATATGGTTCGTTCAAGTGAAAAAGTTGTGGTAGAGGTTCCTGAAATTCAACAACACCAACTGACTGAGCTGAGCAAATTACCTGGTATATTGGAGATTAGTTATGATGAATTACATCTGGTTGTTTATACCGAAGAGTTGAGAATTAGCATGTTACCTTTATTAAGTTATTTTGAAGCTCAGAATATTCCTTATGCTAATTTAATAACTGAAGAAGCGACATTAAACGATGTTTTCTTAGAAATAACTGGCAAAGAATTGCGGGATTAGGGAGGAAAAAAAGATGTTTTTACGTTTAATTATTTATCGGATTAAAGTTTTATTGAAAAATCGAGTATTGCTTTTTTGGACCTTTGCTTTTCCAGTTGTTTTAGGTTTGCTATTTAATTTCGCTTTTAGTGGTCTAGATGATCAAGGGCAATTGGAAACGACGAAGATCGGAATTGTTTCATCTGATGCAGAAAAAACTGAAAATTTCGAAACAGTTTTATATAGCTTGGAAAATGATGGAAAGCCGGTTTATCAAGGTAAACAGATGAGCAAAAAACAAGCAGTCACACAGCTTTCTGATGAAAAAATTGCTGGTTATTATGAAATAACACCAACGGATATTTCTTTAGCAGTCAGCCAAAGCGGCATTCCACAAACCATCATGGAAGAATTTTTAAATCAATATCTTCAACAAACGACTGAGATTGAAAATTTAATTGCTAGTGGTTCCGTCAATCCACAAGCTATTTCAGAAGATTTATTTGCTTCAACAAATTATGTCGCTGAAGGCCATCAAGCCAGTAGTTATAGCGTGAAATCGTTTTACTTTTTCACCTTGGTAGCGATGGCGATTATGTATAGTTTCATGTGGGGGTTGAAAAATGCCAACGACCAGCAAGCCAATCAATCAGCAAATGGCATGCGGCTATCGTTACTGCCGAAGAATAAACTAACGGTTGCGATAGCGAATTTATTAGCCAGCTTCGTTTTATTTTACAGTCAAAGCATGATTATCTTAGCGATTTTCCACTTTGTCTACCAAGTTGATTTTGGCAATCGTTGGGGCTGGATTTTACTGATTTACGGCGTCGCATCTTTAGCGACACTTTCCTTAGGGACTTTAATAGGAAATGCGTTGCCGAAATTAGGTTTACAGCAAAAAATATCGATTGGTGTAGGGCTCAGTATGGCTATGAGTTTCTTTGCAGGTATGATGGGTTCTCAATCGTTAAAATATTGGATCGATGTCAATTTACCGTTATTAGGCAAATTAAATCTCGTCAACTTGATTAGTGATAGTTTATATCAATTATTTTACTATCAATCACTTAATACTTTTTATATCAATCTGGCTTGGTTAGTCGGTTTTACTATTGTCTTTATGCTATTAAATTATTTCTTTGAAAGAAGGGTGCAATATGACCATCTATAATGCGATTATTCAAATTATTAAAAAAAACAAAGGGGTGCTTTTATTAGGATTGCTAATCACAGTGGTCATTACTTTCTTCTATGCCGGACAATTAAAAGAAGAGCAATCTGATTTAACTGGAGCTAAGATTGTGATTTTAAATCAAGATAACTCTGAAATTAGTCAAAGTTTAGTCACACAGCTGACCCAGCGCAATCAGCAAATTCAGCTGAAAGACACTAGCCAAAAAGGTTTGGATGATGCTTTGTATTTTGAGAGAGTCGACTATATTTTGACGATTCCTAAAAATTTCGGGTCAGATTTATGGGCAGGAAAAAAAGTAACCGTCGATAGCCAAACAAAACCTGGTACCTTTTCTAAAACTTTGGTGGATTCGAATATCAACAGTTTTCTAAATACATTTGAAACTTACCGCTCACAAATGGCTGGAAGTGATCAGGCCGACATTCTAGCTTTAACTAATGACACTTTGGTTCAAAAAGGAACAGTGAAATTTGATCAGACTTATCAGCAGAAAAAACGCCAAGGCTTAGTGGGAAATATTTTCAATTTATTGGCTTACGGTTTATTTAGTACTATATTTAGTGGCTATGCAGTGATTAATTTAGCCTTTAATCGTAAAGAAATTCGTGATCGAAATAGCTGTTCACCAATATCTCGTAGAAAACTAAGTCGTCGAATCTCAACTGCTAGCTTGGTATATTCAATGGTTTGTTTTCTGATTTTCATGGTGTATATGGTGATTGTGACGGAAAGTGGATGGGATGTAATCACCGGATACTTTATTTTAAACAGTTTAATATTCCTATCTGTTATGGTGAGCTTTTCTATTTTAGTCACTAGTATCATGAAAAATAGTGAATCGATTGCCGGAATTAACAATGTATTTATTATGGGAAGCTGCTTTATTGGAGGGATTTTTGTTCCAAGCGAAATTCTACCTGATTTTGTCTCAAAAATTGCTGCTTTTACTCCGACTTATTGGTTTGCTCAGAATAATCTCTTGTTAGGAAAAACAGTCGTCTTTAATCAAGCATTTAAAGAACAATTTCTTCAGCAATCTCTCATTTTATGTGCTTTCACAGCTGTCTTTTTAGTCATTCATCTTATTAGTATGAAAGAAAAAGGTGGATTAAAAATATTCGGGAAAAAATCAACCGTCTCTTTAGAATCATAAACCCAGCCTCCTCACAAAAGAGGAGGTTTTTGTGAATTTAGAAAAAAAGTCTAGTCGAAAAAAATAGTCTCTTGAAAATTCAAAATCAACAACTTAAGAGAATAAATTTTGATCATCAAACAAAAAAATACCAAATATAGCAGTTTTTTTACTTGTTTTAGGCTAAAATAAAAGCTAACTTAGGAGGTTATAAAATGATTGAACTAAAAAATGTCACCAAGAAATATGAAAATAAAACTGCATTAGACCATTTAAACTTAGAAATACCAGCGGGGAAAATTTACGGTTTTCTCGGTCATAATGGTGCAGGGAAAAGTACAACAATTAAAAGTTTGGTTTCAATTATTGAGCCAACAAGCGGAGAAATATATTTTGATGGCAAGCTTTTACCAGAAAACCGTTTAGATATCAAACGAAAAATTGCTTATGTACCAGATTCACCAGATTTATTTTTACAATTAACTGCTAATGAATATTGGGATTTAATAGCGGCTGCTTATGAAATTACCGATACTTCATCTTTGGCAGAATTAATGGCTTTGTTTGATATGACGGGTCATCAAAATGAAACCATCGAGAGCTTCTCTCACGGAATGCGCCAAAAAACAGTCATTATTGGTGCTCTTTTAGCGGATCCAGCGATTTGGATTTTAGATGAACCAATGCAAGGTTTAGATCCTCAAGCGGCTTTTGATTTAAAAGGGATGATCAAGAAACATGCGGAAAAGGGCAATACCGTCATTTTTTCTACTCATAATTTAGATACGGCGCAACAATTGTGTGATGAATTGGCGATTTTAAAAAAAGGTGAGCTGATTTATAACGGAACCGTAAAAAATTTATTAGATCAGCATCCTAATGAAAGCTTGGAAACAATTTATTTAGGAATGGCTGGACGGGAGGCGACGGATGAATAGACGTTTAATCCAAAAATTAGTCGGCATCAATATTCTGTACACCAATCCTAAAGCCACCAAACAAGCTCGAGACAAGGGAAAAAAAGGTGCACAAGTTGTTAAAAGCCTGATGTGGGGATACATCATGTCTGGTGGGATTTTTTTAGTTGTTTATGGTCTGATGATGATTTTTATCGATTTTGCCAAAATGCCGGGAAATTTCACTTACTACATGGCTTTATTTGCATTAATCGGGTTTACACAAGGTTTATCGGCAATTTTTAATGTCTTCTTTGACAGCCGAGATTTAATGGACTATTTACCTCTGCCGATTTCCCAAGGAGCCATTTTCATTGCTAAATTTTTAGCCGTTGGTTTAACGATCGTGCCTTTTATTTTACCGTTACTGATTTTATTTTTCTTAGGTAGTCTAAATTCGTTACCGATTGTTTTAGCAGTTGTTTGGTCAATTCTTCTCTTTGTAATTTTCTTTTGCTTACTTTTTGGCATTTGTACTAGTTTAATCTTTGCATTTGCTAGAACAAAATTTTTCCAACAGCATAAAAAAACTTTGACCAGTTTAATGTTAGGTTTTTCGATGATTATTTCAGTGGCAGGGATCATCATGATTAATGCCACGAATTCTAGCAGCTCAATGACTGTAGCCGATCGTCCAGCATTGGCAATATTTATGCCCTTTTATTATGTAGCAGCAACACCGTTTTCTATGAATGGTTTATTATCAATTGCCGGAACCATAGTTGTTTTATTGCTTTTGTTTATCTTACTTAAGAAAATGGTTGTCCCAAGTTTGTATCAACAGATGAGCCAATCTGCAAATGACACACCTAGAAGTAGCCGTAAACATAAAAAACAAGGGAATCTAGTTCAAATTATTCGTAGCTATAATCTACAATTACTTAAAAATCCAAATTTGGTAATGCAAGTAATGAGTGCGACTTTGATTATGCCAGTGGTCTTTATTATTTCTTTTTCCTTGAATGGCGGTATCGCTTTTGACCAATTACCTAATTACTTCTTTGGTGTATTTTTTCTAGTCGGTTTATTTTTAGCAGCCATGATGACCACTCAAAGTTCTTTTGTAGCCAATATGATTTCATTGGATCGAGAGAATTTTTTATTTATCGCTTCATTACCAATTTCATTAAAAGGATATTTAAAAGAAAAATTTCGCTTAGGATTGTTTTTACAGTGTTTAATGGTAGGATTAGTGACGATTTTAAGTGGTGTTGTTTTTAAATTAACTTTTGTATTAATTGTATCAACACTGGTTGGCGGTCTTTTAGGGAGTTATTTACTCTCATTAAGTGCCTTTGCCGGTGATTATCGACATTTAAATTTAAGTTGGAACAATATCAGCCAATTATTTAGTCGTGGTGGTGGTAGTTTTCGCTTGATGTTCCGGTTATTTGGAACGATGTTCGCTGCGATTATTGTCGTTGCTCTTTATACCATGATTATGATTTTTACCAATGGCTTAATGATAGTCAACCTGCTTTTATTTTTAGTGGTGGCAGCTATCTCTGCTTTTTGGATTTGGCGGAATCAAAAAAACTTTTGGCAACGATTGTCAAATTAATTATATTAGCTAGCCTTTTGCTTGAGGCTAGCTTTATTTTTTCGTTGATTTTCAATCACTTCTTTGGCATAATTACGTAGTTTTTCTTCAATTACTGTTTCGCATTTTCCAGGCAAAACAGCAATGTTTCTAATCTTGCTAGTGGAAAATAAGCCTCTTTGAATTGATGCGCTGCCAATTACTTGATCATGATAAGTGGCGATAATCGTCAAGTATTTTTGTTCTTTAAAATAGTCTATTTTATCCTCTAAAACATTCTTCCGTAAATGAATGCCTTCAAAGTATTCTTTACTCATAGGTGTCGTTAAATGTAATTGAATCATCGAACCCCTCCTTATTAATGAAATAAATGTACACCTTAAAGTCCACTTTAAGTCAACTATAAAGTTTAATTAGCACTTATTTTCGTGATAATTATATGGCGAATTTATTAAATAACGATGGTGGATTGATAATTTTTTTTGTCCAATAAAAACATGACTACAGAATTGTTCTTTGCAAGATCAATTATTTTTAATTACTTATGTGAAAAAATATTGTACTTTTTTAAGATTTACTTGAGATATTTTGGTGAAATCGCCATCAATTTTCTGCAAAAAATAGAAAATTCTGACAAAAGAACTCAGGAAATAACAGCGATAGAAAAACTAGATACAACTATATTAAATTTTAATTAATTTATGGTGTCAAAACGAAATGATTTTAATTCATTTTTTTTTGTTATTATAAATGTCTCGATTTAGGATTTTTGACTTTAATATTCCTTGATTTGAAAACAAAAACGACTATAAATTCTACTTTTTTGGTTTTCAAAAAGTATTGCATTTTGTCTTTTTTAGGTGTAAATTTAACGTTGGGGGAATTTTACATAGTCATTTTTATATTTATTTGATTAATAACGAATAATTTTTTCCCAAATAAAATTAAGGAGTGATTTCATTGGATAAAGAAAAAGGCATGAAGCTGGGCGCCTTAGTCATGATGATTTTCACATCAGTTTTCGGGTTCGCTAATGGACCGGTAGCTTACTACTTGATGGGTTATGGATCGATCGTGTTCTACGTAGCTGCAGCAATTCTGTTCTTTATTCCATTCGCTTTAATGATGGCTGAATTTGGTTCATCAATTAAAGGCGAGAACACTGGGATGTACAAATGGTTAGAAGTGAGTGTTGGACCACGTTTCGCATTTATCGGAACATTTATGTGGTTTGCTTCTTATGTTGTATGGATGGTATCAACTTCATCAAAAGTATGGATTCCATTTACAACAACATTTGCCGGTAGTGACCAAACACAAAAATTAGCTATCTTTGGCTTAAACTCAACTCAAGTAGTGGGATTATTAGCTTGTTTATGGATGGTTATTGTAACTTTAGTCTCTATTAAAGGGGTTAAAGGTATCGTTAAGGTAACTAGTTTAGGTGGTTTAGCGGTAACAAGTTTGAATGTTGTGTTAATCGTAATTTCAGGTATTATTTTAGTTGCTAATAAAGGGCAATTGGCACAACCTTTCACAAACATCATGCATTCACATATTCCTAGTTACCAAGGTGGTACAGGGATGTTAAGTTTCGCGGTGTTCGCAATTTTCGCCTTTGGTGGGATTGAAGCAGTTGGGGGTATGGTTGATAAAACGCGTAACCCTGAGAAAACTTTTCCTAAAGCGGTTGTATTTTCTGCCTTAGTTATTTCAATTGGTTACGCTCTTGCAATCTTCTTATGGGGTGTAAGTGCAAACTGGAATGATGCCTTATCAGGTGATACAACAAACTTAGGAAATATCACTTATGTCATGATGAACAACTTAGGTTACACATTTGGTGATGCAATTGGCATGAGCCATAGTGCTGCTATGAGTATTGGTAACTGGTTTGCTCGTTATGCTGGTTTAGGGATGTTCTTATCATACAGTGGAGCCTTCTTTACTTTGACGTATTCACCATTAAAAACTTTAATCATGGGTACACCAAAAGAAATGTGGCCTAAAAAATTTACTGTATTAAATGACAATGGTATGCCATCTGTTGCAATGTGGACACAATGTGCGTTAGTTGTTGGCATTATCTTAATCGCATCATTTGCGACGCCAGATCCATCAGCTTTCTATAACATTTTGACTTTAATGGCTAACGTTTCAATGACCTTACCATATCTATTCTTGATTTATGCATTCCCTAAATTCAAGAAAAAAGATGGTTTGGATCGTCCATTCGAAGTTTATAAAAATCAAAGTATGACTGTTTTAATAGCCGTAGTAATCTTTGTTTTAGTATTGGGTGCGAATATCTTTACAATCTTCCAACCAATCATCGAAGGTGCTGGTGTGCGTGATACATTATGGATGATCGCTGGTCCTGTAGGATTCTCAGCCTTAGCAATTATCTTGTATCAAATTTACGCTAACAAAACAAATAAAGCTTAGTCATTTTCCTAGAAAACAGTAGTCAACACGACTGCTGTTTTCTTTTTTTGGTTCATCAGTTATCATTAAATGGGGTGAAAAAATGACCATAAGCGAAATTTTATACCAAAAGGAAAGTTTTACTGAAACTGAAAAGCGGATAGCCGATTATATTTTGACTCATTTAAGTGAGACCTCAAGATTAAGTGTGCAAGAATTGGCACAAAAAGCTTATGCTTCCCATTCAGCAGTTGTTCGATTGACACAAAAAATTGGTTATAGTGGTTTTCGAGCTTTTCAGACGGCTCTAATCGAAGAAGTTTCAGCTAATCGCTACCTGGGGCAACCTGTTGATCCAAATTTTCCTTTTAATCCTTATGACAATGCTGAAAAGATTGCTCAAAAAATGTTGGATTTAAGTGTTCACTCATTACAAAGAAGTGCGGCGAGCTTACAGTCTGATAGTTTAGAAGAAGTGGCTAAGAAAATGTTGTCAGCTAAACGGATATTTTTATTTGCCACCGGAGATTCTCAAATTCGGGCCCGTAGCTTTCAAAATAAGTTTAATAAAATTAATCGCTACTTGATTATTGCCGATGAATATGGGGAAAATGATTGGGCGGCATTGAATTTAACTAAGGATGATTATGCGATTTTCATTAGCTACAGTGGAGAATCAACAGACTATGAGAAATTTTTAGGATTAATGGTGCAACGAAATATTCAGCATTTATTATTGACTAGTCGTAAAGATTCATCTTTAGCCAAAATAGCCCAACAAATGATAGAAGTTCCTAGCGGAGAAGAAAAAAATGTTAAAGTTGCCACTTTTACTTCTCAGATTGCTTTTGAATACATCTTAAATACGCTATATAGTATCTGTTATGCTAGAAATTACACAACCCATTTAGTAGATTTAAAAGATAAAGAAGAGACGATGGATAGCTGGTACAATTAAATACAGAAAAAAGATGGCGCATGAAGGCCATCTTTTTTTTAATCTTTTTTATCGTACCAAATAATCATATTTATTACGGTTAGTTCTTGGGAAGGGTTCTTGTAAGAATGCTTTTGATCCGCTTTAAACTGGAGACTTTCCTTTTCCGAAATAGTTAATTCATGGGTATTAAAGGTAACTTGAAGACTACCAGAAAAAACAGTAATAAATTCTTCTGTTCCAATTGGATGAGGATCAGCTGCTAAAAAAGCACCAGGCTCAAGTTCAATAGTATAAACTTCAAAGTTTCGGCTATCGGCAAAAAGAAAGATGGGAAAGTTACGGTATTTTCCATCATCTTCCAATAATGGCTGGATGTCATTTTGTCGCACAATTTTATATTCTTCCTCAGGTGCGGCCATTAATTCGGTAAAAGAGATTTTCAATCCGTTGGCAATTTTCCAGACAGTATTTATCGTAGGATTGGCAGTTCCTTTTTCAATTTGGGCTAAGACACTTTTACTAACGCCCGTCAAAGCACTAACATTATCTAGGCTTAAATTTCTTTTTTCACGAAAAAGTTTTAGATTCTGAGCAAATGTTTGATTTATTTCAGACAAAATTTCTCCTCCTTGTTGACATTATAAAGAACGAAATGTACTATAAAAGAAACAAATTGTTATATAGAACATTTTGTTCATTATATCATATTTGAATAAGGAGGAGAAGATTCATGTTTTCAATTGCATTTTTTTCGTATATTTTCTTAACTGCTTTTACTCCCGGGCCGAATAATTTCATGGCGTTAGCGAATGCTGCTAAATATAGCTTAAAAAGAGGTCTGATTTTTTGTCTAGGTATTTTCTTTGGATTTTTAATCGATATGACATTATGTGCGGTGCTTACTTCGGTGATGTATAACTCCATTCCAATCATTGAACCTTATATGAAAATATTAGGGGCTTTATACATGTTCTTTTTGGCATTTACGGTTTATCGTGATAAACCTAAAGTAGAAAAGAAGAATCGTCAATTTTTGAATCCTAGTAGTTTGTTTACTGGAATGGTTATGCAGTTGGTCAATGTGAAAGTAATTATTTATGGTATCACAGCTATGACATCTTTTGTCCTTCCAAATGCATATTCAGTATTTGATATTATTGTAGGAATTTTATTACTGGCGATAGTAGGTTTTTTGGGGACTTGTACTTGGGCAATTTTTGGTTCAGCCTTTCAAAATTTGTTTATTAGATACCATAAACAAACCAATATTATCATGGCTTTATTATTAGTGTATTGCGGGGCAATGGTTTTGAAATAGGGATTAAATAAGGAAGCCAACTAGCTAAATTGTTTGGCTTCCTTATTTGTTTAAATGAAAGATCATTAAATATTCTTCATCATTTTCGTCAATAATTTGAAAGCCAAGGCTTTGGTACATTTTTAAAGCATAATTATCTTTTTGAACTGCTAGTGAAGTATTTTTATAATCTTTTTCTTTCAGTAATTGCAACATCTCTGCCATCAATTTACGGCCAAGCCCAAGTCCTCGATAGTCTTTGAGTACAGATATAGCAAATTCAGGGGTATCTTTATTAATTTGATCAAACCCAGAAATGATTCTTACCCATACTGCGGCAACAATTTTCCCATTGTGTTCTGCGCATAAGCAATAGTCATCTTTTAAGCTGCCAAAATCTTTAATGTAGATAAATAATTCAGGTTGATAGATTATATTTTTGGGTAGCAAATCTTCTTGGTTACGCTGGAAGATAGCTTCGTATAAAAATTCTTCCAATAAATAATATTCTTCTGTTCTCATTTCGCGAATCAGCATATTTTTCCTCTTTTTAAACAAGTATACTATTTTATTGAACAAGATGTTCAGAGTTAAAAATATTCACAAGAAAATCCTGCACATTTTGACCCAAATATTTAAAAAAAGTCCGATGGGTCCCTTTTCTAGTTATAATCAAAGAAAATAAAGGAGGGCATCACATGCTAAAAATCGCTTATATTGGAAACGGGAAAAGTACCAATCGTTATCACCTACCATTTGCCTTGAAAAATCCCCACGTGGAAGTTAAGACTATTTATTCGCGTAATAATAACAGTTCTTGGGAAAAAATCGAAGGTGTTCATTATACCAATGAGATAGAAGATATTTTTAATGATCCGGAAATTAATCTAGTGGTGGTAGCGACGCCTAGTGAGCAACATTATCCTTGGGCGAAGAAAGTCTTATTAGCAGGTAAAAACGCATTGGTAGAAAAACCTTTTGCTGAAACCTCTGAACAAGCCAAAGAATTATTTGCAATAGCAGAAGAAAAGAATCTATTTTTACAATGTTACCAAAATCGACGTTTCGATTCTGATTTTTTAACAGTCCAAAAGGTCATTAAAAGTGATGTTTTAGGTGATTTAGTAGAAGTTGAAATGCATTATGATTATTTCCGTCCTGAAGTACCAGAAAATACACTGGCATTCAGTCAGATTAATAGTTATCTATATGGTCATGGCTGTCATACAATTGATCAGGTATTGTCATTTTTCGGTGAGCCGGATGATATTACGTATGATGTTCGTCAATTATTGGGGCCAAATCGGATGAATGATTATTTTGACTTAGATTTATTTTATGGCAAGATGAAGGTTTCTGTGAAATCCAGTTATTTTAGATTGAAGGAGCGCGCAAGTTTTGTTGTATATGGCAAAAAAGGTGTCTTTGAAAAAGTCACAAAAGATCGTCAGGAAGAAGATTTGAAACATTTTTATATGCCGACTAATGCTGATTTCGGCTTAGATTTTCCTGAACATTATGGTACCCTTACTTATATGGATGAACAAGGGCAATACCACGAAGAAAAAGTTGTCTCTGAGGTGGGGGATTACAGCCGTATTTATGAAGGTGTTTATCAGTCTATTGTTAATGGCGCTGATAAAATTGTGAAAGACCATGAAACGATTAGCCAACTTGAAATTTTGGAAACTGGAATTGAAAAGATGTTAGCTAAAAACAAACAGGAGGTTGAATAGCATGAAATTAGCAATTGTTGGATCAGGGATGATTGTGCATACCTTTTTGGAAATGGCGCAAGAATTACCAAATACAGAATTAGTAGCTTTAGTTGGACGAGCAGCCAGCCTTGAAAAGTTGGAAAAAATGAAAGCTGACAACAATATTCAAAAAATTTATACGGATTATGGCGAGAGTTTGAAGGATCCTGAGATTGATACAGTTTACGTTGCTTTACCTAATAATATGCACTTTCAAACAGCAAAAGAGGCTCTGATTGCGGGAAAAAATGTCATTTGTGAAAAACCATTTACTTTGACTTTAGCGGAGTTTTTAGAGTTGAAAGATCTTGCTGCAGAAAAAGACTTGGTGTTAGTTGAAGCAATTACCAATCAATATTTGGAAAATTATCAAGCTATTAAAGACAGTATCAAAGATTTAGGTGATCTGAAAATCATCGAATCTAACTATTCTCAGTATTCTTCTCGTTATGATCGGTTTAAACAAGGTGAAATTTTACCAGCCTTCGATCCCAATATGGGTGGCGGTGCTTTGATGGACTTAAATATTTACAACATTCATTTTGTAGCCGGTATTTTAGGTCGTCCAGAAAAGGTGGAATATTTAGCCAATGTCGAGCGAGACATCGATACTTCTGGTATTTTGCTGCTGGATTATGGTGAAACCAAAGCGGTTTGTATTGGCGCCAAAGATTCTAGTGGGAAAATTTCTTCGATGGTTCAAGGTACGAAGGGTTATGTACGAGTGGAAGGTGCGACTAATACCGTACCTGAAGTTGAAATTGCTGGTGAAATTCAAAATTTTAATACACATCAGCATCGGATGTTCAACGAATTTGTGGCTTTTGAAAAAATGATTCGTGAACATGACATGGCAGAAGTTAATAAACAATTAGCCCATTCAGAAATCGTTATGGAAATTCTACAAGCGGCTAAAGATTCAATTTAATAAGACTTATCTTCCAGTGAGATTCTTTCACTGGATTTTTTTATTTAAAAGTATCGTGTTGGTTGATTAACTCAAGCAATAGTTAACAATTACTCGATTGTTTTACTGAAAAACTCTTCGTATACTTATAGTGAGGAGTGATTCAGATGGATAATCAAATCGGGCGACAAATATTTGAGCTGCGAAAAGAGCAACAAATTACTCAGCAACAATTAGCGGAATTTTTGAATGTGACTAAAGCAAGTGTTTCAAAATGGGAAAACGGACAAAGCTATCCTGATATTACCTTGTTACCGTTGATTGCTTCGTATTTCAACCAATCAATTGATAATTTACTAGGCTATTCTCAGTTAAGTAAAAAAGAGATCGAAAATATTTACCGACGTTTAAAAAAAGAGCTATCAAAAAAACCTAAGGAAACTTTACAACGAATTCGTCAAATGATAAAACGTTATTGGTCTTGTTACGATTTTGTCTTTTCGATGGCGTCATTGTTGATGAATCATTTAAGTGTATTAGATGAAGATTCAGCAGAAATTGAAGGGGAATGTCTGAGCTATTTGTTACATGTTTTTAAAAATACGGATGAGTTGAGCATCAAAAATCAGGCAAAAATGTTGTTAGGTAGCATCTGGATAGAAAGAGGGGAAACCAGTAAAGTTTTTGAATTATTTGGTGGCAAAGCTCCTACCATTAATGCCGATGAGATGATAATTGCGGCTGCATTGCAAAGGGAAAGTCGTTTTGCTGAAGCCGAAAGTGTTTTACAAATTACCTTGTACCAATATTTGATTATTCAATTAAATATTTTTGGTAGTTATTTGTCTTTGCCTAACTTGTCTAAAGAGAGAATCAATCAGACGATTGGCTTTGCTGAAGGATTAATAGAGACTTTTAAGATTGAAACCTTTCATCCCATGATTGTATTGATGTTGAGATTGTCTTTGGCTCAAATGTTCGTAGCTGAACAACCAGAAAAAGCTTTAAATCAGCTAGAAAAATTTGCGGAACTGTTTGAACAAACGAATTTTCCTATTCATTTAAAAGGGAATGGATACTTTAATAAAGTGGATGTTTGGTTTGATGATTTACTGCTGGGAGATCAGACGCCACGCGATACGATGCTAGTAAAAGAAGATTTGATTCAAGGAGTTATTGCTAATTCAAGTTTTGAATCCTTAGCGGAGCAACCCCGATTTAAAGCTGTCATAGAAATTTTGTTAAGAGGTGAAAAAAATGACAAATCTAAATGAGTATTTACTTTTTTTAATTCCACTGCTCATTTTGCAGTTATTACTTGCTTTAATTGCCTTGATTAAAGTAGTTAAGCAACCAAGTTTTCGTTATGGTAACCGATTATTATGGGGGATCGTTGTTTTATTTATTTCGATCTTCGGTCCGATTATATACTTTATGATTGGAAAAGAGGAGAAAAATGAATAGCTTGGTAATCCGTGATTTGAGCAAGCAATTTCACGGCAAGAAAGTCTTAGATCATATGGATTTGACGATACCTCAAGGAACTGTTTTTGGTTTTGTCGGGGAAAATGGTGCTGGTAAAACGACAACCATGAAAATTATTTTAGGTTTAATGAAAAATGACGGTGGTAAGATTGAGATCTTTGGCAAGAAAGTTCATTTTGGGCAAAACCAAAGCAATCAAGAAATTGGTTATTTACCAGATGTTCCCGAGTTTTATGATTATTTAACGGCTCCAGAGTATTTAAAACTTTGTGGGAAAATCACGGGTATTAAAAGTAGAGAATTAAAACGACGAATCGCTCAGACCTTAGCCTTGGTGGATTTAGTAGATAATCACCCAATAAGTGGCTTTTCTCGTGGTATGAAACAACGTTTAGGACTAGCCCAAGCATTACTGAATCGGCCTAAAATTTTGATTTGTGATGAACCGACTTCAGCATTAGATCCGTTAGGACGAAAAAAAATATTAGAAATTCTAGGTAATTTACCAGATACTACTGTTATTTTTTCAACTCATATATTAAGTGATGTGGAAAAAATTTGTCAGCAAGTAGCCATTTTAGATAAAGGCAAAATAGTCCTAACTGGTGATATTCAAAAGCTCAAACAACAATTTTCGAGTACTAATTATCAGTTAGTATTTGCTACTGAACATGAAGCAAATACAATTGCAGAAAAACTTCAGTTGAATCAAATAATATTTCAACAAGCAAAAAAATCAATAACCATTCCATTAATCTCTGAAAAAACGAAAGAACAATTGTTAAGTAGCTTGTCTAACAGCGGGATTTTACCGCAAAAGATGGATTTAATGGCACCTACCTTAGAAGATGTATTTTTGGAGGTGGTTAAAAATGATTAGACAAACATTTATTTGGTTAAAAAAAGAGAGTATTGAAGCCTATCGTACGAAAAAGCTAATCATTATTTTATTGGTGTTTGCGATATTAGGGATCATGAATCCTTTATTGGCAAAATTGATGCCAGAAATTATGAAAACTGCTATGCCCGCCAATATGCAAATTAATCTACCAGAACCAACAGCACTGGATGCTTGGACACAATTTTTTAAAAATCTGACGCAAATGGGTTTAATCGTCTTTATTTTAAGTTTTGGTGATGTGATGTCTAAAGAAATTGGTAGTAGTAAATTGATTCCGTTAGTAACCAAAGGGTTGAAAAGAGGAAGTGTCTTAATCGGAAAATACCTGTTTCTGATTATTTTATGGACAGTTGCAATCAGTCTGAATTTTTTAATTTCGTGGGGATATACGGTATATTTTTTTTCCACTGAATTAGTTAAAAATTTATTTCCCAGTGTTCTAGCAATATGGTTATTTGGCATTTTATTGATTAGTATTTTGTTGTTGAGCTCGACCATGTTCAGCAAATGGAACAGTTTGTTTGTTTTATTACTGAGTTTGGGTGTGATGTTGATCTTAAATTTTTGGCCCGCATTCAAATCAGGCAATCCCTTAAGTTTAGCTAGCCATAATATGGCCATATTAACCGGAAAAGTTGATTTGAGTGATTTTTATTGGAGTATTGTTTGGTGTCTGATGATTAGTTTAATCTCAGTTATATTAGCTGGATGGACTTTTCGAAAAAAAAATTTAGGAAGAAATTAAGCTTGGTGATGGACCAGGCTTTTTTTTGTAAAGAAAAATTAAATTTAAATTAGTCTTTTATCATTTAAGTACTTCTGTTATAATTCTAATCACATTAAAGAAGGAGTGAAAGAGATTATGACAATTTATAATTTTTCTGCTGGCCCAGCTGTTTTACCAAAACCCGTACTGGAAACTGCCCAATCCGAAATGTTGGATTACAAAGGTAGTGGTATGTCGGTGATGGAGTTGAGTCATCGGTCCTCCTGGTTTCAAGCTATTATCGATGATGCTGAAAATTTGTTGCGAGATTTAATGAAAATTCCAGAAAATTACCAAGTTTTATTTTTACAAGGGGGAGCAAGCTTACAATTTACGAAAATCCCTTTGAATTTCGCTCAAAATAAAAAAGCTCTTTACGTAAATACAGGTTCTTGGTCTAAAAAAGCGATTCAAGCTGCTGAAGCATTAGACAATGTTACAGTTGAAGTAATTGCTTCATCAGAAGATCAAAACTTTACTTATATTCCCGAAATACCTGCAAATGTAGATCAGGATGCAGCTTATGTGCATATTACCACCAATAATACAATTGAAGGTACAGCTTACCAAAGTATTCCTAATTTTGGCAAAGTACCAGTTGTAGCTGATATGTCATCAAATATATTGGCTAATGATTACAATGTAGAAGATTTTGGCGTGATTTATGCTGGTGCGCAAAAAAATATTGGACCTGCAGGATTAACGGTGGTCATTATCCGTGATGATTTATTAGGAGAAAGTGATATCTCAGCGCCGATGTTAGATTATACTTTATTAGCTAAAAATGATTCATTATATAATACACCTCCGACGTACGCTATTTATGTTGCCAAATTGGTTTTTGAATGGTTACAAGAACAAGGTGGCGTTGCTGGTATCACTGCCCAAGATCAAGCCAAATCAAAACTTTTATATGATGCGATTGAAGCATCAGAATTATTTAAGAGTCCAGTTCGTGCTGACAGCCGTTCATTAACCAATATTCCTTTTGTGACTGGTAATGATGAATTGGATAAAAAATTCAATCAAGAAGCCTTAGCTTATGGCTTTGAAAATCTAAAAGGTCATCGTTCAGTCGGTGGTATGCGGGCAAGCTTATACAATGCTTTTCCGGTAGAAGGTGTCAATGAACTTGTGACATTTATGGAAAAATTCGAAGCTGAAAACGGAGGGAAATAGATGTATCATATTCAAACATTTAATGCGATTGCTTCAGAAGGTTTGGAGCGTTTTGAAAAAGAAAATTATGGAATCAACGATTGTGAAAAACCAGAGGGGATTATTTTAAGAAGTAAAAAGTTACACGATTATGATTTTCCCGATTCAGTTGTGGCGATTGCTCGCGCTGGAGCTGGTACTAATAACATTCCCGTTAAAGAATGTACCGAAAAAGGAATCGTAGTTTTTAACACACCGGGTGCCAATGCCAATGCCGTCAAAGAATTAGTGATTGCGTCTCTATTACTTTCAGTTCGTCCAATGGTAAAAGGGATTGAATGGATTCAAACTCTAAGTGGATCTGATGTTGAAGAACAAGCCGAAGCAAATAAAAAACAATTTGCTGGTCACGAATTAGAAGGAAAAAAATTAGGCGTAATTGGTTTAGGAGCAATCGGGGCAATGGTGGCTAATGATGCTTATCGCTTAGGAATGGAAGTTACCGGTTATGATCCTTATGTGTCAGTAGATACAGCCTGGAGCATTTCACGAAGAGTGAAACGAGCACAAAGTATCAAAGAAGTACTGGCAAATTGTGATTTTATCACTGTCCACGTGCCTTTAAACGAAAACACTCGCCATATGATCGGCGCTCAAGAAATTGCTCAAATGAAAGAAACGGCACATTTATATAACTTTGCTCGTGGCGAAATTATTAATACTGATGCGATTTTAGATGCAGTTAACGAAGACCGGATTGCTGGATTTACGACTGATTTTGCAGAAGAAAAATTATTACATCATGAAAAAATTACCGTGCTACCCCATTTAGGTGCATCAACTGAAGAAGCTGAAATCAACTGTGCCAAGATGGCAGCACGAACGTTGAAACGCTTCTTAGAAACAGGTATTATCAAACGTTCAGTTAATTTTCCTAATGTTGAAATGGCTTTTGAATCACCTTATCGGATTACAGTAGTTAATAAAAACGTGCCTAATATGTTAGGCTTAATTGCTTCTGACATTGCTGATTTGGATGTTAACATTGATAATATGGTGAATCGCGGGAAAGATGATTTTGCTTATACTTTAGTGGATGTCGATGAACAGGACGAAGCTAAAATCGAAGCGATTGAGAAAAAATTAAAAGAACATCCTGGTATCGTCCACGTACGGACAATCAAGCAAGAAGGAGTGGTTTTATAATGGTCAGAGTCGAACCTTTTAAAGCCATTCGTCCAGCTGAAAAGTTAGCGGATCAGGTAGCATGCTTACCTTATGACGTCTTAAATTCTAATGAAGCTAGAGAATTGGCTAAAGATAATCCTTATAGTTATTTTCATATTGATAAAGCTGAAATTGATTTGCCTGAAGATTTGTCGCCCTATGATGAAAAAGTCTATCAAAAGGCCGCTGATAATTTAGCTGATTTTTTAACCAAAGAGTGGTTGCAAAAAGACCAGCAAGATTATTTTTATTTGTATCAGCTGACTATGAATGGTCGCAGTCAAACTGGGATTGTTGCTGCTACAGCCATCGATGATTATACTTCTGGTAAAATAAAAAAACATGAATTTACCCGTCATGAAAAAGAAATTGATCGCATGAATCATATCCGTGCTACCGATGCAAACACTAGCCCGATTTTCTTAAGTTATCGTCAAAAAGCTGATATTCAAGGCTTACTAAAAGATTGGCAAGCTAATCACACACCGATTTATGATTTTACCAGTTTCCATGATGTGGATCATAAGGTTTGGCAAATTGACGATCCTGCCACGATTGAAAAACTAAAAAATGATTTTAAAGAAGTTGAGGCATTATATATCGCAGATGGCCATCATCGGACCGAATCAGCTGTAAAAATTGGTTTGGAAAAAAGAGCTCAAGGAAAAAATTCACCTGAAAGTGAACGCTTCTTATCAATTATCTTTCCAGATGATGAATTAGCTATTTTAGAATACAATCGTGTTTTAAAGGTTGCTCCACCAGAAAATTTCTGGTCAACGATTGAGCAATATTTTACAGTCACTAAAAACGGCGTAAAAAAACCAGTACAAGCTGGCGATATTTCCTACTATGATGGACAAGATTGGTATACTCTGACCATCAAAACAGAATTAGTTGCAGATGATCCAGTGGAAAGTTTAGATGTTGCATATTTACAAGCCCATGTGTTTCAAGAAATTTTTGACATTCAAGACATTCGGACTGATAAACGAATTGATTTTGTTGGTGGGATTCGCGGAACGGATGAACTAGAAAAATTAGTCGATGCAGGTGAGTTTCAGTTGGCTTTTTCAATGTATCCGACAGCTATGTCTGATTTACTAGCAGTGGCAGACGCTGGAAAAATCATGCCTCCAAAATCAACATGGTTTGAGCCAAAATTATTAAGTGGTCTATTTTTACATGATTTAGAAACGAAATAACAGTAAAGCGATGAGATTTCTCGTCGCTTTTTTTTATGTAAAGCTATTTTTACATCAGAGAAAGCCCGATGTAAGGGGATTTAGCTAGTAATTTACAAAATCGAATGCTATGGTTTTGTCAATCGAAGGGAGCGATCAGATGGAAATTGGAACCAGATCAAAACAAGCGCGTATAGAAGCAAAGTTCACACAAGAAGAATTAGCTGAAAAAATACAAGTTACGCGACAAACGATTTCAAGTTGGGAAAATCAGCGGAGTTATCCAGACATTAGTAGTATTGTGCAGTTAAGTGAAATCTATAACATTTCTTTCGTTAATTTATTAATTACAGTAGAGTGGCAAATCATGTTGGCACGGGGAGTGATTATTGTCGTTCTAATGATTCCAGCCATTCTAGTTTTTAAGAAGTTGGGGTAAATTCTCACCGCATTTTCTTTATCTTATCATCTCAAATTGACTAAAAAACAAGGCTATCATATATTCTAATTGAGAGAATAATATAGAGGAATGGAGTTTTGAAAATGATGCGTTACATGAAGCAGCGACAGCAGTTGGTCGATTTTGGTAAAAAAATGATGACTGAAGGATTGACCACTGGTACTGGCGGTAATCTGTCAATTGTTGTGCCAGACGAAGCAGCGATGTTAATTACCCCTAGTGGGATTGCCTATAATGAGACAAAAATAGAGGATATCGTATTGATGGATCTTTTTGGCAATGTTTTAGAAGGAGAATGTAAGCCATCTAGTGAGTATCATATGCATGCTATTTTTTACCAAAATAATCCTGAAATAAAAAGTGTCGTTCATACCCATTCAGATTATGCGACGGCGGTTGCTTGTTTGCAACAGGATATTGAACCGTTCCATTATATTATTGCTTCTGTAGGAGATCTCGTGCGATGTAGTGGCTACCAAACGTTTGGCACACAAGCTTTAGCTGAAGAAGCTTATCGGGTGATGGGAAATAATAAAGGCATTTTACTAGGAAATCATGGCGTTTTAGCAGTGGGAAACAGTTGCAGTGAAGCTTTTTCTGTCGCAAAAGATATTGAATTTTTGGCAAAATTAAAAATCCGTGCCCAATCAATTGGTCGGCCTGTATTATTAAGCCCAGAAGATATTGCGATTACACAAGAAAAATTTGCCAACTATGGTCAACCAAAAAAAGAGTTTTCAAAACTATAAGCATAAGAGATGAAGCGAAAAACTTCATCTCTATTTTTTTGCAAAAACCACTTTACAAATATATTATCTATGTTACAATTATATTACAAAAACATTACAAGAGGTGATCACGATGAAAAAAATTTTTTTAGTTTGTGTATTGAGTTTGGCATTTCCCGTAGCTGCAATGGCTGATACTACAGAATCTGTTACTAATTCTAGCATTCAACAGGAGCAAAAAGGATATGGTGCAATTGTTACAGACAAAGATGAAATAAATAGTGAAACTAGCAGTAGCAATAGTCTTGAAAAAGAAAAAATAGCAACGACTGATTCAACTGCGACTGATGCAGTAAAAGAAACAACTGAAACAGTAAAAGAACAGGTCGAAGAAACGACTCAATCTTCGCAATCGGAAAAATCTGAATCATCTACCACTTCTAGTGAAGAAAGTGCTAAAAAAGATGATGTTAAAGATGTGGAAGATTATACACCAGCTTACATTCGAGAATTATTAACCGATTCAGCTTATCCGATTGATGCTAAAGAATTAGCTGGTTATTCTGATGAACAGTTGGCAAATGCTATGAAATTATTTGAACGTTACAATCAAGATGTTACCGGGATGGATATGGGCGGCTATGTCAGAGTATTACGAATGGTTTACAAAGACCATGTGATTTCTTGGGAGGCGGCTGAAAAAGCTTTAACTTTCAATCCTAATCAATATCAAACAATCGATGAATTATTGGCAAATGTCGATCAGTTATACGATTATGTTCAAGTACTTTATCCAGAAAACACCTTTTTCTCTTTGAAAAATCTATCGAAAACTGAATGGATCCATATTTTAAATTATTTGGCAGATTCAGGAATAGACATGAAACAATTTGGTGGTGGTTCTAGTGTCTTTTCTGGTGTAGCTTGGTGGATTCAAGATTCTTCTGAAGGTAATGCACCTTATGATAACGGTCCAAAGAAAACTGAAGAAGTGAAAAATCTTGCAACAACAGCTAAACCAGCGACTACTCAGACTGAGTTACCAAAAACTGGCACACGAAACAACGTTTTCTTAACGGTTGCTGGCGTATTCATTTTGGGGCTAGCGGTCTTTGGTATTAGAAAAGTCCGTCATTAAAATAGTAAAAGCCAGCTGGTTAGCAGCTGACTTTTTTTGCATAAATTGACTAAAGTTGTCTGGGAGCGTATATTTTTAAAAAGAACTTTTTTTGGAGGCTGAAAATGACAAATTATCAAGCACATTTTTTGATGGATGATGAAGCCATTAAAGATTTCGTTGTCAGTGAATTGCAACTTTTTCCTGATAAAACAACTTTAGAGGTTGCTGAAATTGGCGATGGCAATATTAACTATGTTCATCAAGTAATAGATCAAGCAACTGAAAAAACAGTTGTGGTGAAACAAGCCGATAAGTTTTTAAGAGCATCAGGTCGACCATTAGATTTAGCTCGCAATCGGATTGAAGCTGATATTTTAACAATTCAAGGAGAGCTGGCGCCACAATTTGTACCAGCAGTTTTCAACTATCACGAAAAAATGGCAGCTTTGACGATGGAAGATATCTCAGATTATCAAAATATGCGTTATCAAATGATTGAAAAAAACATATTTCCTAAATTTAGCCAAGAGATCAGTCAGTTTTTAGCTGAAGTTTTGTTGCCGACCACCGATTTGGTCTTAGCACGAGATGAGAAAAAACAGCGGGTGAAAGCTTTTACCAATATCGAAATGAGTGATATCTCTGAAGATTTGGTCTTAACTGAACCTTATTGGGATTATAAAAAGCGGAATATTATCACAGCAGGTAACGAAGATTTTGTGATGGAAAATTTGTATCAAAACGATGCATTGCAGGTTGAAGTTGCATACTTACGAAATCAATTTATGAATAATAGCCAGGCACTGATTCATGGTGATTTGCATACGGGTTCGATTTTTATTAATCATACAGGTATTAAAGTAATTGATCCTGAGTTTGCTTTTTATGGACCGATGGGCTATGACATTGGTAATGTATTGGCACATTTAGTCTTTCCGCTGATTTTAAATCAGATGGATGCTCATTTTGATCAAGATTTTGATCATTGGTTGACGCAATCAATTGAAAAAGTCTTTGATTTGACCTTTGAAAAAATAGCAAATACTTACGATGATCAGGTAAAACTACCGATGTATCTTTTACCAGGTTTCAAGGAAAAATATTTGGCTGAAGTGATGGCAGACAGTTTAGGTTACGCCGGTACCGAAATCATTCGTCGCGTCGTGGGTGATACTAAGGTAAAAGAATTGAGTTTATTACCAAAAAAGGCTAGAATTCCAGCAGAAAGAATTTTAATTCAGTTTGCTACTGATTTAATTATGAACCGTGATAAAATTATTCATGGTCAAGAAATCAGTGCAATCTTTGCAAAGAGGGGAAAAGATGAAACGACAAGATAACGGCATGCCGACTTTATTGCAATATGAGAATGTTGCGTGGTATGAGAATGGTGTAGTTAAAATTTTAGATCGGCGAGTATATCCACGAGAAATTAATTTTGTTACTTGCCAAACTTATCAAGATGTCGCACAAGCCATCACTGACATGGTGACACAAAGCGCTGGACCTTACACTGCGGCTGGAATGGGAATGGCTCTAGCAAGTTTTCAAAGTCAAGAACTGACAGATGAAGAAAGAATCGCTTTTTTGAAAAAGGCCAGCGAAACAATTGCCAACGCCAGACCAACAACTGCGAATCGCATGCGGATTATTACCGAAAAAGCATTAGAGTTAGCCAAACAAACTTTAGCTGAAGGGCAAGATCCGACTGAAGCAATTTTCCAACAAACGATTGACTCACTAAATCGTCGCTATTTCACGATGAATAAAGTGGCAGAGCATTTAATTAAAAAAATTCCCAATAATGGAACTGTTTTAACCCAATGTTACGGTGAAACGATTGTTGGTATGTTGTTAAGAGCCGCTAAAAATACAGGCAAAAACTTAAAATTTTACTGTGCAGAAACACGCCCCTATTTACAAGGTGCTCGTTTAACGGCTTCTTGTTGCGTCGAGTTAGGCTTCGATACCACAGTTGTCTCTGATAATATGATTGCTTACTTAATGACTCACGAGAAAATCGATTTGTTTACATCGGCTGCTGATACGATTGCCTTAGATGGACATATTGCTAATAAAGTTGGTACTTATCAGATTGCTATTTTAGCTAATCGGTTTGGTATTCCTTACTTTGTAACGGGGATTCCAGATGAAGATAAAAAGGATTATCATGATATCAAAATTGAAATGCGGGATCCGCAACAAGTGCTAGAATTAAATGGTATTAAACATACTTTAGCTGGTGTAAAAGCGATTTATCCATCTTTTGACGTAACGCCACCAGAACTAATTGGCGCTGTGGTAACAGATCTAGGCTTCTTTTCGCCCTATGATTTGGGCAGCTATTATGAAGAAAAACCAGAGAATGTTTTTTATTAATCCAATTATTTTTGACTTGATGAACTTTTGCTATTCATCAAGTCTTTTTTTGGTTATGATAATGGCGGAGGGATGAATGTGGGGAAAATACTGGGATTTATTAAGCAAAATCGTTTGTTTAGTGGGGCATTTTTATTAGCAATAATCGCCAGTTTCATCGGTCGTTTCAGTCTGAACTTTGTTGATTGGAAAGTGATTTTGACCTTGTTTGGCTTAATGTTGGTGATTCAAGGCTTTGAAGTGTTAGGTGTTTTACGTTTTTTTGCTGAAAAATTGTTAGATTATTCAAATAGTAATCGGCAACTAATTCAATTATTAGTTTTATTGTCGTTAGTTGGTTCAATGTTTTTAACTAATGATGTTGCCGTTTTGACTTTGCTACCGATTTATTTGAAATTATATATTGAACTGAAGCATTTTAAAGGCGGCATTTTTGGTGCCGTTTTGATTGTTGTTGCGGCGAACTTGGGTAGTAGTTTTTTCCCTTTTGGTAATCCGCAGAATTTGTATTTATATCATTATTACCATGTGCCATTAGGGCAGTTTTTATTATGGATGGCTGGATTATTAGCGCTTAGTTGTCTTTTTTTATTTTTACTAACTTTGCGAATTCCCAAAGAATCGTTGCCTAAAATTGTTGCTGAAAATGATACGATTGATAAAAAGGGTGTTTTACTGTTTAGTCTTTTGATGGGTGCCATGATTTTGGTCGTTTTAGGTCTGTTACCGGATCTGTGGACGGTTATTGGATTGATTTTAGTGGTATTTTGCTATCAAAAAGACTTATTAAAGCGGGTCGATTATTTGCTATTACTCACTTTTGTCTGTTTTTTTATGATTGTAGGAAACATCGCTGAAGCAGCGGTTGTGAGGGATATTTTAGCCCAACTTTTATCATCAGCAAAACGAGTTTACTTAATCGCTATCGCTCTGAGTCAAGTGATTTCAAATGTGCCGGCAGCCTTCTTAATGGAGCCATTTACCCAGTACCATCAAGCTTTAATCCTCGGTGTAAACGTTGGCGGTTTAGGCACGTTGATTGCTTCCTTAGCCAATTTAATTGGTTTAAACATCATTAAATTGTACACTCCAGGACAGCAAAAAAGTTTCATTAAAATTTTTACTTTAGTGAATTTTTCTTTACTAATTGCAATCGGCTGCATTATTTTATTTTTTATCCATTAAAAAGTGGCGAAATAAACTGAAAAATAAATAAAATTCTCATGAAGACTCCTCCACAATTCAGATAAAACGTTTACAAAGGTGTTACAATCCATCTGAGGGGGAATAATCATGAAAGACAATACAAAATACATCCACGGCTACCCAGTATTCGATGAAACTACGGGAGCATCTTCAATACCGATTTACCAATGTTCAACATTTAAACAAGAATCTATTAGAGATAGTCAACCTTATACTTATTCACGCTTTGGCAACCCAACCCGACACGCTTTAGAAGAAGGGATTGCGGCGATTGAAGATGGACGTTTTGCGACAGCATTTGCATCTGGTATGGCAGCCATTTCAGCTGTTTTACTAAGTTTTAGTCAAGGTGATCACATTGTGATGTGCAAAAGTATCTACGGCGGCACTTTCCAATTAGTTAATGAAGTGATGAATCGTTTCGGCATTGAAGTCACCTTTGTCGATGAAACAGACTTAGCTGAATGGGAACATGCCATTCGACCAAACACGCGGGCCCTTTATTTAGAAACTCCATCAAATCCGTTATTAAGTGTGACGGATATTCATGGTGTTGTAGCCATCGCGAAAGATCATCACTTAATGACGATTATTGACAATACTTTTATGACGCCACAATTCCAAAAACCATTGGCTTTAGGTGTCGATGTAGTGATTCACTCTGCAACTAAATTTATTAACGGTCATTCTGATGTTGTCGCTGGGTTAGTCATCACAAACGATGAAGAATTTGCGAATCAAATTGTCCTACAACAAAAGGTTTTAGGTGGTATTTTAAGTGTTGAAGACTGTTGGTTAATTATGCGAGGCATGAAAACTTTAGGAATTCGCATGAATCAAAGTGTATCCAGCGCAGAAAAAATTGCCGAAGTATTAGAAAATCATCCGGCTGTTAAAAAAGTTCATTATCCAGGCTTAAAGAGTCATCCAGGCTATGAAATTCAAAAACACCAAGCAACGAGTGGCGGAGCAGTAATGTCCTTTGAATTAGAAAATCAAGAAGCCGTTTATACTTTTGCGGATCATTTAAAAATTCCGATCGCTGCTGTAAGTCTTGGCGGTGTAGAATCGATTCTATCTTATCCTGTCACCATGAGTCATGCTTGTGTACCGAAGGAAGAGCGAGAAAAACAAGGCGTTACCGATGGTCTATTACGTCTATCTGTTGGGATTGAAGATACGGAAGATTTAGTTGAGGATTTGATGCAAGCATTAAGCTACGTCAAGGTCTCAGAAAAAGTTTAACATTATGAGCAGCAATAGACAGATTTATCTGTTAAATTGCTGCTTTTTTGCTACAATAGAAAGAAAAAAGGAAGTGTTGGTATGGGGAAAGAACAAGAAGTCTACGATTTGTTGGATTCAAACGGAATAACTTACGATGTGATTGAACACCAAGCAGTATTTACGGTGGATGAGATTGATTTTGATATTCCTGATGGGACCGAAGTAAAAAACTTACTGCTAAAAGCGAAGAAAAAAGAAAACTATTATTTTGTCATTTGTCCAGGAGAAAAACGAGTAAATCTTAAAGCGTTAACGAAAAAGTTAGACGAAAAAAATCTTTCTTTTGCTTCAGCAGAAAGACTATTAGAATTATTGGATTTGACGCCAGGATCTGTCTCGCCATTGGCACTATATAAAGATAAGGAACATAAAATTAAATTAGTCATTGATGAAAGTATCGATCGTAACAAAAATATAGGTTTTCATCCCAACGTAAATACAGTTACGATTGTAATTAATTTCCAAGAATTTTTGAAATATTTAAAGGTAATCGGTGTGGAGCCTCACTATGTGGAAGTGCCATCACCAGAATAAAAATAGCGAAATGACCGCCAAGATTAGATGAAACTCTAATTCTTGACGGTCTCTTTTTGTAAATGAATCCTATTTGGTACGGCTGATATTTTTTATTAGTTTTTATATCACGTAAATGATTGGTACATTTATAAAATTTCTCGACTCAATACTAATCAACTGATTTTTAAATCCACGACATTTTTAAAAAAGTTATTATTTAAGGAGGGAAGCATTTAGAATTTATCGATGTCGTGGATTTTCTAATCTGTTGAGTATGGCTGGCAGAGAAGGGAAAAATAGGAGTCAAAAGTAGTAAAAAGTATCCTTTAACTGCTGCTAAAAGCTCGATTTGCCGTTAAGTGAGGCGCACCTAGATGAAATGGACTTCTTGACTTTGTATCGTCTGTACAATCCAAATCAATTTGCCTTCAATCATCATTACAGTCAAAGTGGGACTGAGCGTGATTGGCTCGTGGAACTTGGCTGGAAATATGAGCTTGTAGCATTTTATGGAAAATAATTTTTATAGATAATCAAAAAAATAGACAGAGACAAAAATCAAATGATTTTCGTTTCTGTCCATTTTTTATTTCATTCCTAGCCGACGTCTAATTCCTGCCACACGGCTACCTAATAATTGATCGGCTGTCCGTGTTTTTAAAGCCAATAAGCTATAAACCAAGGCACCGACTGCTGCGGTAATCAAAATAATAATCATCGACTGAACTTTGGAATCTGAACTTAAAACCAAGCTCAAACCAAAACGGACGACAGATGCTACAACCGCCATGATTAAGGCCATTCCGAAAGTTTTTATCACACCTTTGGCGGTCGCTTTAAAATCAAATTGACTACGAACATGAATTTGGTCGATAATAAACATATTTCCCACCAATAAACCAACAAAAGTTGCAATTAAAGGACCATAGGATTTAAATAAGAAGATTAACGGTACTTGCGTGATTAGTTTAACTAAGACGGCAATCCCTAATAAACGCATGGTTACTTTGTTGCCATCCATTCCTTGAAGCATCGTTGAAGTAACGATGAAAAGCCCCATTAAAATTCCCGAGATACAAGAAGCAATTAATAAATTTGAACCTAGTTGATCCGGCCAATAAAATAGTGTATTTAGTGGATACGATAAGACAATCATCCCTAAGGTTGCCGGCGCCATAACAAAGAAAAATAACTGTAGATTATTCGAAACTAAATGAGACAGTCCCGCTTTATCTTTTTGGGTAAATTTTTCTGTAATTAAAGGTAGACCAGCTGTAGCTAATGCTGTACCCAAAGCAATTACTACCATCGATAATTTATCTGGATTGGCAGATACTAATGCAAATAAACTAGTTAGTTCTCGTGGAGAATAATTGGTAAACAGAGCCATTGTATTTTCAAAAGTGTATTGGTCAATGATTTTAAAGATACTCGTTCCACTACCGATAACAATAAAAGGAACCGCTTGTAAAACCATTTGCCAAACCAATTGACGACCGGAAAAAGAAATTTTATTGTCACTCTCTAAAATTTCTTGACGATAAGCCCGCCGATTTTTAAATAAACTATAAAGTAAAACAGCAAAAGCGCAAATAACCCCGATAAAAGCAGCGAAGGTTGATTGGACAACAGCTGAACGATAGTCACCACTACCGATTTTCATGATTAGGTATGTTGCAGCTAACAGATAGACTACCCGAGCAATTTGTTCAACAATTTGTGATAACGCATAGGGTTTCATGTTGCTATTGCCTTGGAAAAATCCTCGTAAAACACTCATTGAAGGAAAAATCAGTAAGACAACACTCAAAGAGCGCATCACTGGAATCAAATCTTGATTTCCTTCAGCTAATATCGGTGCTCCAAAATACATCAGTAAGGTACAGATAACACCCGCGACCATCATTAAGCGCAAAGTGTAAAAAAGTAAATCACGACTTAATTTATATTCATTCATGGAATTATAACGAGCGGTTTGTTTAGCTACCGCAGCAGGAATTCCGGCAGTTGATATCATTAAGAATAAAGCATAAATATTATAGCCTTTAGAAAATAGCGCGTTGGCGACATCTGCGTCAGATCCTAGCCAAATGATCCAAGGAATCATATAAACTGCACCCAGTAAGCGCGATGTAATATTTCCAAACGTCAACCAAGCAGTACTTTGGACCATTTGTCCTTGGGCTGAAGTTGGTTTTTGTGTTTTTTTTGAATTGGTTGGGGCTTTTTCCTCTTTTTGTCGACGAGCAGCACGAGAATTTGTTTTTTCACTTTGCTGAGCTTTTTCTAATTGTTCTTGAAAGGCTTGCGGATCATAAATTTTCGTCTCATCGAAATTATTTTCTTCAGTCATATAAACCAGCTTTCTAAAAAGATTCCTATCTATTTTAACTTTTTCTGACAGTACTTACAATAGAGGATCAAATGAACAAAGAAAATATTTAAGAGTTTGTTCTCTTTACAAAACGAACATATGTTTGTATTCTGTTATTGAGGTGATGAATATGAATTTTAAATATGAGCTGGAGCCTCGGGGAGATTATGCTTTTATCGATATGAAATCTTTTTATGCCAGTTGTGAAGCAGTCGCTCGTGGAAAAGATCCATTGAAGGCATTGTTAGTTGTTATGAGTCACACAGACAATACGTCCGGTTTAATTTTAGCTAGTAGTCCGATGGCGAAAAAAGAATTTGGGATTACTAATGTTACAAGAGCTTGGGAGCTGCCATCGGTTGAGGAAAATCCTAAAGTTGCTAAATTAATTAAGGCTCCGCCACGCATGCGGTATTATATTGAGCAAAATCTGATTATTCAAGACATCGTTAGAAAATATGCGGCGGAAGAAGATATTTTATGGTATTCGATTGATGAAGGCGTCGTAGATTTAACTGCTTCATTGAATTATTTTCAGCCAGATGAAAAAACTCGGGCCGAAAAACTCAATAAATTATCCAGAAAAATTCAACGTGATATTTATCATAAAACTGGAATATATTCAACTATTGGTATGTCCAATAGCAACCCACTATTAGCAAAGTTAGCCTTAGACAATGAAGCCAAAGAAGCAGAAAATATGCGTGCTTTATGGAATTATGAAGATGTCACTGAGAAAGTCTGGAATATCCCCGAAATGACTGATTTTTGGGGAATTGGTCGACGAATGAAAAAGAACTTGCATTTAATGGGGATCACTAATATTCGAGAACTAGCTAATGCGGATCCTGGTTCATTATCTAGCCGCCATGGTGTTATTGGTTTACAGCTGTATCATCATGCTAACGGAATTGACCGTACAAAATTACAAGATCGGTATATTCCTAAAGGTGAAAATATTGGTAATAGCCAAATTTTACCGAGGGATTATCAAGGATCTGAGATGCCGCTAGTCATTCGAGAAATGGCTGAACAAGTAGGGATCCGCTTAAGACGAAGAAAAGCCAAAACACAAACTGTGCATTTATTTATTGGCTATAGTCGCGATGAAGCTGCTTCTGGTTTTAGCCGGCAAACGAAAATTACTCCAACTAACAACACCAAAGAATTAGCTGATGCACTGCTATTTTTATTTAATAAGTTTTATCAAAAAGGTGTTTTCGTACGTCAAATTGGTGTCACTTTTGGTCATTTGGTTTATCAAAATGGCAGTCAGTTAAATTTATTTGAAGAGCCAGAAATTCAAATAAAGCAAGAAAAGATCGATCAAGTTACTGATCGGATTCGCGAAAAATATGGATTTGTGAGTATTGTAAGAGCCAGTAGTAAACTAGAAAATGCAAGAAGTATCAAACGGGCTGGTTTAGTTGGTGGACATAATGGAGGAGCTGGCGGACTGGATGGATTGTAAATAACAAAGCATTTCGTTTTTTGGTTGATTTTGAATAGCTAAAGTTGTGATGCTTTTTTATGACTACTATAATAATTAAATCTTTTCAAGTTAAAATTTTTAAAAAAAATGACTTGTATATGCTATTTTTAATAGGTCATTAAGGAGTGAAAAATAATCAATAAAAAAATCAAAAATTTAGCTATTATTTGCGCTGCTGCAACGATGGTCAGTTGTCTGGTTAAGTTACTGATCGCCTTGGGTTTTCCGTTGGGAGAATTTGTTTTAGGAGGAGAATATATTATCGCACCGAGTTCGAAAATAATGATTCATCTATCTTTTTCAGTTGTTTGGGGTATCATTGTCGCAAGCTATTTATCCTACGGTGGTATATTGTCACTAAAAACAAAAAAACTGATGCAGTTGATTATTTGGTTGAATACCTTATTTGTAAGTTATGCAATTATTTGGAATTTCTTTTTGACCGCAAGTATAAAGGAGACACTCCTGATGGGTCCACTAACATTAATAACTGCCGTATGCAGTTGGGCCCTGATCTTTTTAAAAAGCGAAAGATCCTTGTGTTTTAAGAAATCCTATTAGAAAGGGGAATTTTCGTGTCTGAGAGGCCACTATTAGAGCAATCATTGTCACCAGAAGAATTTCAGGATTATTATTTTTTAAAAGAAGAATTAGTTGCTTTTCTACGTAATCATCAATTACCAACTTCTGGCAGCAAAGAATTGTTAAATCAGCGAATTGTTGCTTTCTTAACTGATGGAACGATCTTGAAAATAGTATCGAAAAACAAAAATCAGCAACAAATAACCGAAATTTCACTAGAATCGTTGATTGAAGAAAACATTATTTGTTCTGAGGTCCATCGGAAATTTTTCAAAGAAACTATTGGACCGAGTTTTACCTTCAAAGTTGCTTTTCAAAATTGGTTGAAAGCAAATGCCGGTAAGACTTATACTAACGCAATTGAAGCCTATCAGGAAATAATCCATCAAAAACCAATTCGTAAAAAGATTGATGGTCAATTTGAATACAATACGTATATTCGTGATTTTTTTGAAGATCAAAAAGATAAAACACTAACTGAGGCTATAATATGTTGGAAATATAAAAAAAGTTTACCAGGACACAATCGTTATGAAACGTCAGATTTAAATAGTTTAATTTAGAGACTTTGTGGACAAACCATAAAGTCTTTTTTTATTGATTAAAATATTCTAATAATATATACTAATCGTATTAGTTTGGAGAGAAGTGATGAAATGAAGCAATCAATTTTTAAAAATCTGCGCCAAATTACTTTTATGCCGATAATTTTTCCCGTCAATTGTTATGTTTATGAAACGAAAAATTCATTAATTGTAATCGACATGGGAATGAAAGGTTTCGTGAAAGAAATTGAAGAAATCAAAAGAGCAACCAACAAACCGGTTGAAATGTTGTTACTGACTCATGCCCATGGCGACCATATCGATGGTATTCCACAGTTTAAAAAAAGTTTTCCTGAAGTTCCTATTGGAATTTCAAAAAGAGATTATCGTTTATTAAAGGGAGATTTTTCGTTAGATACTAATGAGATGCCTGGAGAAATTAAAGGCGGTTATCCTAAAGTTGAAATGCCAATCGATTTTACATTTGATGATGGAGAACAACTTGCAGATATTCTTGTGATAGCGACACCAGGACATACGCCTGGATCAGTTACTTTCTTGACACCAGAAGGATTTGCGATTGCCGGGGATGCTTTTCAATCAAGGGGACGACTCGCCGTTTCAGGGGATCGGGTGAACTCTTTTCCTTTTCCAGCTTTCGCAACTTGGAGTAAAGAAACTGCTTTAAATAGTGCTAAGAAAATTCAACATTTAGATCTACAACTTTTAGCGGTTGGTCATGGGGACATGTTAGAAAATCCTGATAAAGCTATTGAGCAGGCGGTCAAAGAATTTGAGGTGAAAATAAATGGAAAGAAAAATTGATCGAACAGATATTGTCAGAGAAGGTATGCAACTTTTAAATCAAGCAGAACTTGAAGGTGTCACGTTGAAAGCCTTGGCAGAACGGTTGGGGATTAAGTCTCCGTCACTTTATAACCATTTTAAAAATCGGGAAGAATTGTTAGGTATTCTGGCTGAAGCTAGTTTAGCAAATTTCTATCAGGCATTATTCAGTGCAAAGAATACTGAAGAACCAATAAAGAATATTCGCTTGATGGCAGACGCTTATTTAACTTTTGCGTTAGATTATCCTAGTCAATATATCTTGGTGCAAAATCCTAATTATTGGCGTAGTAAAGAAGCAGTCGAAATTTCAAATCAGATTGTTTCTTTAGTCCAAGACGAGTTACAGAATTTCTCCTTATCACCAGAAAAAGAAATTCATTTTGTCCGTTTGTTGCGGGCCTATCTAGATGGTTTTTCCAGTTTTTCCAATCGAGAAGCCTTTAAACTTCCAGTTAGTATTGAAAAAAGTTTTACTTTCGGTTTGGATTTAATTTTAACTGGCCTAATTGAGGAGCGTGAGAAATAATAAATATAATTGAAATTTTGATTGTTACTGTTCGTTTCTTATTAGAAATTTTTACTGTTGGAGGTTTAATTTTCGGAAGTTTTCGTGCGGATAAATTAAGTGGGAAAATTATCTATTTGAGTTTGGCAGTATTCATTGTAGCGGTTTGGATGCTTTTTGGTGCGCCCAAGTCAACTTACCATCTAGCGGGAATCAATAAAATTTTATTAGAGAGTGGCATTTTTTTCATTGGTGGTGTGGCTTATTCGTGGATTTTTAATAAAGAAATTGGCTATGTTTATTTTACTGTAGTTGTAATTGATACAGTATTGCTGCATTTTCTTAAGCTATAAAACAGACTTCAGAAAAAAATAGTTTGACAGACGATATTTGATTCGGTATAGTTCATTTTAGATACCAATGGTATGTAAGAGGTGATTATTTGCCAAGAGGACGAAATCCAGAAGAAACAAAACGAAAAATTTTGGCAGTTGCAGAAGGTCTTTTTTTAGAAAAAGGGTATGACAATACTTCTATTCAAGATATTGTTGATGGTTTAGGTGGCATGACAAAAGGAGTGATTTACCATCATTTCAAGTCAAAGTTTGATATTTTACAACAAATCGTCGAAGTAAATGCGCCTGATCCTGCCGAGCACATTTGGATAGGGGAAAATGGATTAGAGAAATTGCAAAATGCATTTAAAGAAGCTTTTACAAATTTCCGCAGACAAGAATTAGCCTATTCGGGGGCGATTGTTGTCAGAAGTCCAAGATTATTGGGAGAACAATATTTAGACATGTTTAAATATTCTGTACCACGTTTGCAAGAAATGGTGGACGAAGGTGTCGCCGATGGTTCTATTGTGACGGATTTTCCCAAAGAATTAGCTGAGTTAATTGTGCTAACTTTAAATGTTTGGGTTGGTTTTCAAATGTTTACCTTATCTAAAGAAGAATTAAAGCGTAAATTGGCTTTCATTAAGCTTACTTTTGATGGCTTAGGTGTACCAATTATCTCAGATGATTTGTTAACAACAACCTATGATTTATTCGATTATTTAAAAAAAGATGACTGAGGATTCAGTTATTTTTTTAACACTATACATACCGGTGGTATCTATAGTGTTTATATTTTAAAATAATACATACCAATAGTATGTAAAATGAAGGATGATAAAATGAACGGCTTGGTAGAGGTAAAAGACGTAAGAAAGAATTACAACGGAAACGAAGTACTAAAAGGAATTGATTTAGTTGCATTTCCAGGAGAAGTTCTTGTGGTTCTTGGAAAAAATGGTGCTGGAAAATCAACATTATTTAAACTAATTGGCGGTTTAGCCGAACAAACCAGTGGCGAGATTCAACTCAATCAAAATAATACTGGTTTTAGCATTAATGAACCTGTGTTTTATGAGCATTTAAGTGGCTGGGAGAATTTGGCAATTCATTGTCAATACTATAATGTTTCCGAAGAGAAAATCGGCTATTGGCTGAAAAAAGTTGGACTATCGGTAGAAAATCAGCAACCAGTCAAAAATTATTCATTAGGGATGCGACAAAGACTGGTCATTGCTCGATGTTTAATTCATAATCCAGATATTCTGTTAATTGATGAACCCCTAAATGGATTGGATCCTAAAGGAATTAAAGATTTTCGTGAACTATTGCAAGAATTAAAAGAACAAAATAAAACGATTATTATCTCTAGCCATATTTTGTCTGAAGTTCAATCCATCGCAAATCGGATTGTCGTTTTATATGAAGGGAAAATGGTTTTACAAACACTTGCAAAAGATTTTTCGACAGAAAGTCCAACAGTCTTTGAGAATAAAATGATTAATTGGATGGAGGGAATTTAAATGTTTAAATTGATGAAATTAGAAATGAAGAAGAATGATTTTAAACCATATATTTTAGCAGCTGGCATCATTTCGGTTGTCACTCTCATGTTTGCGTATTTTTTTGCAGCTATTCCACTAATTGATCCGTCAGTGAGAGAAGGCTCTCCTGAAGTTACAACCTTAAGTTTTAAGTTAATGATGGTTTTTATTTTAAATACGGCTGCGTTTACTTGTTTGAGCACCACCATGTTGGGAAAAATTGTGATGGCAGCTTATCAAGAAAAAAATGGTTATTTAATCTTGAGTTATCCAATCCAACGAAAGAAAATTTTGGTTAGTAAAATTTGGTTAGTTATATTATTAAATACCCTTTGGACAATTGTGAGTATTACAGTGGTGGATATTATCTTTTTAGGAACTCAAAGCTGGTTGCCATTTTCAAATGAGCCTGTGACTGTTGGGTTACTTGTAGATCAGATTCCACTAATTTTTACAGCTGTTTTTTTAGTTACTTCAATCAGTTTACTGGCATTAGCGATCGGCTGGTGGCGGAATTCATTACCGGCAGCATTATTTTCAGGCTTGTTATTAGTTTGTGTCCCGAGTAATTTGTCTTCCCTCCAGAATATTTTTTTAATTATAGTTGTGGCAGCGATCTACACACTTGCTGCAGTGATCGCTTATCATTTAATGGTAAACAAAGTTAAAAGGATGGAGGTCTAATAATGCGACAGAAAAATTTGATTTTTTTGGTTCTGAGCCAAGTGTTCTCGGTGTTGGGAACGATGATTGTTCAATTCACATTGTCCTTATATGTTTTAGATTTAACAAAATCAGCTTTAACTTTTAGTGTTATTACAGCTTTGTCTATGATTGGTCGATTGGTTAGCCTGCCTTTTTGTGGTATTTTGGCTGATCGCTTACCTAAAAAAAGATTGATGATTTTAATGGATAGTTGTTATTTGGTTTTAACGTTAGGTTTACTAGTAGTGATATTTTATCAGCAATCTTTGGTTTTGATCGGCGGTTTAACAGTCTTGATTGGGATTGTTTCTGCTTTTGAAACACCAGTGGTTCAATCAACTATTCCCTTAGTTGCTGACGAAGCAGCTATTCCAAAAGTTAATAGTGTGATCAGTTCAGTGGGGATGTTAGGAAATTTACTGGCGCCGGTTTTAGCAGGTATGATTTATCGTTTTGATCGTGTAAATCTGATTTATTTTTTATGTATCTTGTTATTTTGTTTAGCTCTAATTTGTGAATTCAGTTTAACCATACCTTATTTAAAAAGACCTATGACAACCTCTGTTTTTAAAATGGTAAAAGACGATTCAAAAGAAGTAATCAATTATTTGAAACAATACCGAGTGATTTGGCATATTTGCTTGATTGCTTTTGCTTTAAATTTCTTTTTGTCTTCCTTTATTCAAGTGGTAATTCCTTATTTTAGTCGAATTCATTTGCAAATTAGCAACCAAGAATACGGCATCATGAACGGCATTTTTGCCTTAGGTAGTTTGATTGGTACGATTATTTTTGGGTTATTGGCAAACAAAATAAATATCCAGTTTATATCGAATTTCTTATTTCAAGCAGGAATATTAATTTTATTGTTAATTGGTCCTTTTAAATTTATTTCAAACCCTGCAATCGCCTTTTGGACGATGGTTATCTTAATGGCTCTTATGTTGGCCTTAGTTTCTTTAATCTCCATGCAAATGCTGGTCTACGTTCAAACCCGCGTAAGACAAGAATTATTGGGAAGAATGATGTCTTTAGTTTTAATTGTAAGTACTTTAGCGATGCCTCTAGGACAGTTATTGTATGGTTGGTTGAGCCAAGTGATGGCAGTAGAGAATATGTTTTATATTGTTATAATTATTAGTCTTTTAACCTGCTTAATGGCATTTTTAGCTGGAAGAGCTTTTCGAGTTAAACAAAAAGTAATTCATGTAGAATAAGTTTTAAAATGAGGCCGGTAAATCCTGCCTTTTTTTATTCAACGCCACTATGGTAAAAAGTCGTAATAATTTTGGCCATTTCTTCTGGTGATTCAGGCTTTGCTTGTTCTAACCATTGGGATACAGCGTTTAAAAATCCACCTGCTTTAAAAGCTAATTGATAGGGCTGTTTATTTATTGGAAAGTCACTTGATTGAAAAACAGACTCAAAAAGATGGTTATAGCTACTAAAACTAGTTAGCAGGAAATCAAATAAATCATTTTTTTTAAGTATTTGTAGTAGTTGCCACTGATCTTTTAGAAAATAAAAATGTTGGCAAATGATTTTTTCTTCGTCTGTAATACCAAGGTTCTTTATCTCTTGAAAATGAACGAGCAAAAGTTGAGTAAGATGGTCATGGATGATGTCTTTTTTAGAGCGATAATGTCGATAAAAAGTGCGCTGATCTAATTGCGCTTTTTCAGCAATCTGTTTAATCGTAATTGATTCATAAGTTTGTTCTTCCATCAAATTATATAATGCTTGCCAAAGCCACATTTTTGATTGGCTAATCTGTTTATTTTTTTTCATTGGATTCCTGCCTCATATTGAATAATTTGTAGCACTTTTTAAAAAGAATTGAATTCCTTATTTTCATCAGTATATAATCATTCCATAAATGTCACAAGTGTGACAAAAGGAGACTTATATGGAATTACGAAGATTTGGTGGAACGGAATTAAAATTGTCACCATTAGGTTTAGGAACTTGGCAGTTTTCTAATAATGTAGGAATCGGTGCGCGATTTTGGAAAGATCTTTCCTACGAAAAAATGAAAGAAATTGTACAATTTAGTTTGGATCAGGGAATTAATTGGTTAGATACTGCCGAAGCTTATGGGAATGGTACATCAGAAAAAAATATTGGGAAAATATTATCAGAACTAGAGCCAAAGCCTTACTTAGCCGATAAATGGTGGCCCTTCATGCGATCAGCTAAATCAATTGGTCAAACAATTGATCAAAGATTAGAACTGCTTCAAATAAATCAGATTAGTCTTCATCAAATTCATCATCCTACTTCTTTTTCGTCAATTGAGAAACAAATGGATCAAATGTGTCAATTGATCCAAAAAAATAAGATTCAATATGTAGGCGTTAGTAATTTTTCAGCCAATCAGATGAAAAAAGCCGAAAAATATTTACGGAATGCAGGAGCACAATTAGTGTCCAACCAAGTGCGCTATAATTTAATTGATCGCAGAATTGAAGATAATGGTGTCTTGGCTTTGGCAAAAGAACTTAATGTCGCGATTATTGCCTACTCTCCATTACACCAAGGATTATTAACTGGAAAATATCATGATAATCCCCAGCAGCTAAAACAATTATTTTGGTTAAAAAAATTCCAATATGGTTTAACTGAAAAAAATCTCAAGAAAACCCAGCTATTAGTTGATCATTTAGTAGAACTAGGCCAAAAACATCAGAAAACTCCTGCTCAAATTGCATTGAATTGGCTTATTAATGTTCAGGGAGAGACAATTTTTGCGATTCCAGGAGCTAGCAGTTTAGGTCAGGTTAAACAAAACGTCGCAGCTACGAATTTCAGATTGTCTCAGTCAGAAATTTCTTCCCTCAGCGGCTTCAAATAATTCTCTATTCAATAAAAAAACTCCCTTAGATAACTAATGATCTAAGGGAGTTATGTTAATCGTTTAGTGGAACTAAAGCATCAATTTCCACTTTGAAATCTGGATGAACCAACCCTGCGACGATAACTAAAGTCATCGTGGGTTTATTTTCTCCATAAAAAGCAGTTAATTTTTCTTTAACGGCGTTTAAGTATTGACTATGGGTTAAATAGACATTCATCTTGGCGATATTTTTGCGGGATGCTTGATTTTCAGAGATAATTAGTGCAATTTTTTCTAACACAATGTCGAGCTGTTCTTCGATTGAATCAGGAATGAAATTGTCCTTTTGAGGTGTCTGGCCCGAAATTATTAATAACGGTTCCCTAATGATTTTACTATCAGTATAAATTGCCATAAAAATCCTCCTTTTTTTGAAATTATAGCACAAATGGAGCGGTTTATTTATGGTAGACTGATATCAGGACATTCCACGAGGAGGAGCTACATGAAAAGAAATTCAACAATCAAATGGAAAATCCCAGCAAATGTTGAAAGAGTTTGGGAGATTGTTACGAATAATCAAGATGTTCGTTGGCGTAGTGACGTAGAACATTTAGAAATTATTTCTGAAAATGTTTTTATTGAGCATTTTAAAGGTGGCGGTCAGACGAAGTTCACTATCGTCGCAAAAGAAGCCAATCAACTTTATGCGTTTCAAATGGGAAATAAATTTTTTCAAGGGGAATGGGTCGGTCGTTTTGAAGAAGTTTCTTCTGAAGAGACCGTTTTGAATTTTAGTGAGCAGCTTGACATAAAAAATCCAATTATCTATGTTTTATCGTTTTTCATGATGAATTTAAAGAAAATGCAGCGAACCTATATGGAGGATTTACAAAGGCGGGTTGCTGATGAAAATTGATGAGATCGTCATTCATTTACAAGAACAAGCTTCGGAAAAATATAAAAATAATGTAATTAAATTGGGTATTCCCGCTGAAAACACAATCGGTGTTGCTACGACTGATTTAAGGAAAATAGCACGTAAACTACCAAAAGAGCCTGAATTTTTATTAGAGTTATGGGATACAGGTTACCACGAGTGCAAAATATTGTCTGTCTTGGCGCTGAGACCGAAAGACGTGACTGAAGAGATGGTTGAGAAGCTTATGACAGAGATTGTCTCTTGGGACTTGTGTGATTTATTTTGTAAAAATATTTTAATTAAAAAAGATTTTGACCAATATATCCAACGCTGGGTTAGTGAGGAAAGTTTGTATTATAAAAGGGCAGCCTTTACTTTAATCGCTAGTACATCTGTTCATGCCACTATATCGGAAGAGGAAATCCAGAAATATTTACAATTGATTCAAGTGCAATCAAACGATGAGCGTATACTAGTGAAAAAATCGGTCTCTTGGGCGTTAAGAGAGTTAGGCAAAACAAACGAAACAGCAAAAGAACTAAGTATTTTGACTGCTGAAGAATTGCTTGCTTCTGAAAACAAAGCGCAAAAATGGATTGGCAAAGATGCCCTAAAAGAATTGGTAACATTGGTCAAAGTCAGTGGACGGCAGCGATTAATTTCTGACAAATCCAAGATGGGACGAGTAGCAAAATAGCTTGATTTTTAATTAAAAGTCTCAATATTGCCGTACAAAAGGTGGCGTATATGAGGCGATAAATTCTTCTATCTCAGTTAAGGAATCAGAGAAAAGAATTTTTTTACGGTCTTCAGCGAAAAGAAAATTTTTATCTACCATATTGTCGTAAGTTTTAGCAAGAAAATCATAAAACCCGTCAACATTAAATAAGATACAAGGGTGAGGATTTTGACCAATCCGACCCCATGAAATCATTTCAGTGATTTCCTCTAATGTTCCAGGACCACCAGGTAAGGCGATGAACACTTCAGCTAACTGAAACATTTGCTCTTTGCGGGCAATCATATCAGGAACTTCGTACATTTTAGTCAAATTAGGATGAGCCAGTTCTCGTTCTTTCAAAAATGTTGGAATCACGCCAATGGCTTTTCCGCCAGATTCAAGGACAGTATCAGCTACAATACCCATTAGACCGGCTTTCCCACCGCCAAAAATTAAAGTATGCCCGTTTTCAGCAATCCATTTACCTAAGCGCACTGCTGATTCTTGAAAAATTTCTTGATTTCCTTTATTTGCACCACAATAGACTGTAATATTCATTATTTAAACTCCTTTTTGATAGGTTCAAGTAAATTATACCAAAATCTAAGTCAAGAACGAAAGAATTATTCGAAAGTACTAATTATCTATTACTACTTATTTTCAAAAAAGATAAAAGTATCTCACTAAAAAGCAATTATTAATTTAAATTGAAGGAGTAGATTCAACTATGAAGATATCAGAAATGAAAAATCTAGGTCCTGTAGCTGAAGAAAAATTAATGGCTGTAGGGATTAACGATAGTCAAGCACTAAAAGAAGTAGGTACCGAAACAGCATTTTTAAAAGTGCGTCACCTCGTAGATGAAGGTGCTTGTTTACATTTTCTTTATGGTTTAGATGCAGCTATTCTAGATATTCCCAAAAAAGAATTAACCCACCAACGAAAAAAAAGTTTGAAAGAATTCTTTAATGAATTAAAGTAATGCAGATTGTTATTCAATTTTTGATCAGAATAAAATGTAAAAAAGATTTTACATTTTATTTTGATTCAGCTATACTAATTTTTGTAAAACATGTTTTACATTTGAGGTGAAATAATGCAAAATTCGATTCGTCAAAGGCGAAAACAGTTGAAGATCTCGCAAGAAGAATTAGCGAAATTGACTGAGGTAACTAGACAAACGATTTTAGCAGTCGAAAATGATAAGTATGACCCGTCATTAAGATTGGCATTCTTATTAGCAGATGAATTAAACACGACGGTGGATGATTTATTTGATTTCAATCGGGAAATGGGGAAAAAAGATGACTTCTGAAAGCTATTTAAAATTTTTAGCAGTAACAAATTGCGTAAATTATGGGATGTATTGTATCTCAGCCTTTATTCTCTTAAATTATAATGACCGTAGTTTAAGGTTGGGTACGTTGATTGCACTGGTGATTGTTTTCACGGTGACTTCTTTTATTCAAATTCGTTATCCTGCGAGTAAAGGAATATCCACTACTAGAACAGGAAATAAAGATCCTATGAAACAAAGTATTTTATATTGGGCGAAAGATGAACGTGAATTAATGAGTGCTTTGAAAACTACTGCTCATGGCTATGTCTATTCAGCCCATTTTCTGATGATTGTACCTTTTCTTATTTTATTTTTTGCTTTAACGAAATTGCCACTGGTTCAGCTGTTAAATCTTATTTTACTTATATTTTTCTTGTTTTGGGCTTTCTTAAATGTCAAATATGTTACAGATTTTAAGAATTATAGTCAAGAAGGGTAGATAGTTGTTACTTTTGTATTCCATCTGCTAAGATAAATGAAAAGGCGTACTTTAATTAAATAGTAAGAACGATTTTCATGAATACGGAGAAAATATGAAAAAAAATATATTAGTGATTGGTGCTTCCGGCAGTCTTGGTTTTGAAATTTGTCGTAGTCTTCACAAAGTCTTTGACGAAAAAGTCACAGTTTTAGTTGGCGACTATCGAAAAGAACGAGGACCCAAGACAGTTGAACGCTTAGAAAAATTAGAAATCGCAGCCAAATTTATTTATACAGATTTTTCTGAATACAAAAGTTTAGATGATGCAATTAACCAACCACTAGACTGTGTGATAGTGGCCGTAAAACAAAATAAACCAGTCTTGCAGGAATTGTGTTCCATTTACAGTATTCCTTGTATCGATTTGACAGCTTATGGAAGTTTTACTAACTTTGTTGAGAATGTCTTGCCGAATAATGGTGCGCCCTCAATCATGATGGCAGGTTTTTTTCCGGGATTATCTGGGGTGCTAGTCCATTCAGCTGTTAGCGATTTTAGTGAGATTCAACAAGTAAAAGTTAATTTGGTCCAAAATAAAAATGCCCAAGTTGGTCTGTCTGGAATTGAAGACATGTTGAAGATTATTCACCAACCTGTGGGGGATGCCGCTCATGGCTTTCGAGAAGTAGAGACGATTAATATTAAACAACGGACATTTAAAATAAGAAAAATTGCCCATGATGAAGGAGCAGTTTTGGATGAGAAATTGGGAATCGGACTACCAACTTATCAAACAGGCTGGAATCAAAATGGTTTTAATCATTTGGTTAGTTTTCTGTTGGAGTATGGCTTAGCTGAGCCTTTGTTAAAGATTGCCAAAAAATTAAAGTTAAAATTTAATGCACGACATAATGATGAGCGGGTTTATTTAGAAGTAGAGGCTTCCGGTATCAAATTTCAAGAACAGACTACAGAAAAAATTCAAATTGAAGCCACTTCAAATTATGGAATAACCGCCGATTTTTGCGCGCTGGTAACCAAAAAAATATTAAATAATCGTGCGATCAAAGGAGTAAAGTATCCTTTTCAATTTATGGGTCTTGAAGTTTTAGATCAATTAGCTCAATTAGGACAGCTGAAAAAAATTATTCCCGCTTAAATGAAAGGGGGAAATGAGCATTCGAATCATTATCGGAATTGTTATATCGTTAGCAGTGTTAATCATTTTGTACCGACAATTATTACAACAATCAAAAATGCCAACTGGTTTTTTAGGAAAGATTATGATGAAGCTCTGGAATCGTGTCTACCTACCAATGGTTTATTGGAGTACTAATGAAATAAAGGATAAAAAGGTCACGGCTATTTTGGATGTAGGTATTGGCAATGGTGCGTCGACCGAATATTTAAATCGATTATTTACTCCAACTAAAACGATTGGGATTGATATTTCTGATACTGCAATCGCCCTTGCTCAAGAAAAATATACGCATCCAACATTATCTTTTTCGGTAGATGATGTATTAGCAACCGACTTTGTAGCTGAAAGCTTTGATTTAATTTGTGCCTTTCAAAATCATTTTCACTGGAATGATCTTTTTGCAGGTTTATCAGAACTGAAACGAGTGTTAAAAAAAGACGGCTTAATTTTAATTGCTTGTGAGCAAACTAAAATTAAGTATTATTTGCCGGAATTAACCGATGATAAATTTCAAGCTGAGTTAAATCAAATCGGTTTAGTTTTAAAAAGTAGCCAATATAAAAATGGTTGGACAGCTTATCATATTTGTAATAAAACGTAGAAATTCACGACAGAAATGTTGTGTTTTTTTGTTATACTTAGAAAATGGAGGTGGATAATGTCTGAACAATTATTTATTATTCTTTTGTTGGTAGCGGTAGCAATTATTATTATAACGATGACTATTCTAAGTCGTTTACGTCTACGTAAGATGGTGAAAAATAGTTGGGGGAAAATCCCAAGAGTGACTAATTTTGATCAAGAAAATAGTCTAAAACAAGCATTTTTAGAAGCGAAAAAATATCATCAAACAGATAGTGAAGTCGATGATATTACTTGGTATGACTTAGATATGATTCGACTTTTTGAAGAATTGAACCACACCTATTCAAGTATTGGGGCAGAAGCCTTATATCAACGCTTGCGGGGATTCGATTTTAACCAAGAAGATCAGCTGGAAATGGAAGAATTAATCGCACTTTATGAAAAAAATCCCCAACTAAGAGAAGATATTGAATATGCTTTTGCCACTTTAGGGAAAAGAGACAATAATTTTGTCGTCAATTATTTGTCACAAAATTATAGCCAACGTCTAGGAAGATTGTGGCAGTTTATTGGGTTAGGGTTATTGCCGATTGTTGGTATTTTATTGGTGATAGGGGGCATGAAGTTCGGGATATTTATTACGATTGGTGTACTTTGTTTTAACTTACTTTATTATCTTGCTAAGAAACAAGAGGTGGAAACTGAATTAAACAGTATGGCATATTTGGTTCAGTCAATTGCAGTGGCTAAAAAAATTGCTAAATTAAAGACTCCGCGAAAAGAAGAGTTGACCACAGCGCTAAAGCCGTTAGCGTCGATTTTAAAATTTGGTTTTTCTTTTCGAATTAGAAGCAATACTGAAGCTGAAATGCTATTTGAATATGTGAATATCATTTTTATGTTGCCGTTTATTTCTTATCATTTTATATTTGAAAAGGTGATGAAAAATAGTGATGCCGCAATTACTTTGTGGAAAATTTTAGGGGAATTCGAGGTTGCCGCAGCTGTTTTAAATTATCGAAGCTTGCTGCCAGTTAGTTGTCAGCCGACTTTTAAAAAGGGCGGGATCAAGGGTGACACAGTGTATCATCCTTTGATTTCCGAACCGGTCGCAAACCTTGTTGACTGGGAAAAGAATACATTGGTTACTGGATCAAACGCCTCTGGTAAATCTACTTATGTCAAATCAATTGCGATCAATACTATTTTGGCCCAGACGATTTATACGTGTTGCGCCGAAGAATTTACTTTGCAAAGGGGACATGTACTAACGTCAATGGCGGTGGAAGATGATTTATTTGCTGGTGATAGTTATTTTGTGGCAGAAATTAAATCAGTTAAACGGGTGTTAGCAAAAGTACAGACAAGGGAACATTGCTATTGCTTTATTGATGAAATTTTAAAAGGAACTAATACGATCGAACGAATTTCTGCTTCTTCTAGTATTGTTAAATGGCTAAGCCAATATTCTTCACTAGTTTACGTGGCTACCCACGATATTGAGTTGACGGAAATTTTGCGAAATTATTGTCAAAATGTTCATTTTGAGGAACAAGTGACTGAGGAAGATGGTGTGACTTTTGATTACACTTTAAGAGCTGGACCGGCAAAAACAAGAAATGCGATTCGGCTATTGAAAGTCTTAAACTATCCTACTGAAATAGTCGAGAAAGCGCAAAAAGAAGCCGTCGAATTTGATCTGAATCGTCAGTGGACAATCTTTGAATGAAACGTTTTTTAATGAAATTATTTAACTTAAATTAATAATAAACAGTAAGATTGTTTTTTCATAAATAGTATGGTAAAGTCTTTCAGGTAAGGTATTTTGATATGTGATTAACAGGTTATATATTTGGCTTCTTGTTACACGTCATTTTTCATTACAAATAAATGCACTTGATGTGTAATTTGGAGGTATTCGTTATGAACAACGGTACAGTAAAATGGTTTAACTCAGAAAAAGGCTATGGTTTCGTGACTGATGAAAATGGACAAGATTATTTCGCACATTTCTCAGCTATCCAAGGCGACGGTTTCAAAACTTTGGAAGAAGGCCAAGCAGTAACTTTTGATGTTGAAGAAGGTCAACGTGGCCCTCAAGCAACTAACATTGTTAAAGCTTAAATAAAAAATATAACTAGGGGATTGAGTAATCAATCTCCTAGTTTTTTTATGCCATACTTTTCTCTTTTAAAATAGCTGCTTCTTTAATAAAATATCCTTCATCTTTTTTTTCTAATAAGCCTTCATCAATAAAATGATTAAGTATTCGAAATAAATGTCGATAACTTAATCCAACCGATCCTGCCACATCTCTTAAATTATCCTGGAAATAATTTTTATAGGCATTTTCTAAAATATAATAAGCCAAACGTGCTTCTCCTGAGTAGACTGCTGACGCAAAATAATTATGGGAATTTTCATTTAATTTTTTTGCCAATTCTTCTGCCAGCGCATTAATAAACTGCAAATTGTTCCTAAGAATCTGATAATTCTGTTTGATCGGAATGGCGATACAGATGCACTCGGAAATGGAAACAATTGTAGAGGTCGCTGTTTTTTGGTGAGTCATTAGTTCTACGTCACCTATTAATCCAGCTGAAATATAATAGCCTAAGATGAGATTTTTTCCATTGCTGGCAAAATTACAAACTTTTGCCCGACCAGAAACCATCAAGAGAAAGTGGTTTATTTCTTCATCTTCAGTTACAATCCGTTCCCTCGGATTAAAGATAAAAATCTGACAATCTTTCAGCTCTTGAGACTTTAGTTGCCATTTTTGTAAGATTGGTAAGTATTCTTCAGTTAATTCATTTCGATTCATCCAATCACCTCATAAAAAGTATGACATATGTCCTACCTCAAGTAAAACATTTTCTCGTATATTATTTGTAGGGAAGGTGATAAAAATGAATCAAATAATCATACTAATAATTATTTTAGCTGCCTTAATGATGATCGAAAAAGGCTTAAATGAAAGAAAAATCCGTCAGATTCAAAAACAAGTACAAGCAAATCAACTAAATGAATCCAAAAGACAAAAATATTTGGCTCGAAAATATTTTACTAGTAAAGCTTAAAATTTCTACAGTTATAATTTTTCGAAAAAAAGTTTGTGTAAAGCCTGGAATCACTTGCCAGTAGAGCAAGTCATCCACTGTCATTTTTTCTTCTTTTTGTGTTATATTTATTATGTAGAGGACAAAGAGGAGGTAAGCGTATGGCTAATTTACGACTATTTGAAACACCGATCCAAGCGACTGCAAAGCTAAATCGTGTTTTTCCAGTTTTGGATCAAATTTTAAAAGAGTATTGCAAGTCAGTCTCTTTTTGGAAAGTTTATACTGTGAACCACACCACCGTTATTTTGGTGGAAAACAATGTAGAGCGGGTCGTTGTTTTAGCAAATCAAAAGACCCCAATTTCAAAGGAAGAAATTGCTTTTATTCAAGGCAAATTAATGGATGAAACAAAAGACACTTCAATCATCTATATTCCTGAAGATATAAAAGCTCAGTATGAAGAGGCTTATAAAACCAATTACAAGTCGATTATTATTTTGAAACAGTATATTATATAAGTTGCGGTGTCTTGCAATACTTATTAGATAAAAAAATTGATGAACTCATATTTTTTGAGTCCATCAATTTTTTTATTTTGCAATAATACGACGCATTTGAGGCAGTTTAATCATCCAAGCAATTAGTAGACAAGAAAGAATTTTATCAATAAAGTTCCCGGCGACAGCTCCCCAGTAAACAGAAGAAATCATTTCTTTTCCTGAAGCACGTAAAGCCATAATTACCACATCCGTACCTGAGCCGGTGAATCCGCCAAACAAAGCTAAACGGATCGGTGCGCCAATCATTGGGGCAATAAAGGACAAAAGAATTCCAGCTAACAAAGCCTTTTTATAAGTAAAACCATTTTTTGCACATAAGGCAACAACAATTGCTACAGCAATGTTTACTAATGCAAAAGGAATCGACAAGGGACCGCTAATTAAACCCATTAATAAATTAGTTGTAACACCGGTGATTATTCCATAACTCATTCCATAAGTGGCAGCAATAAAAATTGTACCAACTGTATCTAAAAAAAGTAGAGGAATACTCATCATTGAGACGGCCTCACCTAAAACAACATTGATAGTGACTGCTAATGCACAAAAAATTATAATTTTCGTTTTGTTCATAATTTAATCCTCCAAAAATTTTGCTAGATTTTCATGAAAATCTTCTTGATGATTTTCTTCATACCATGTAGGAACTTCAAAATTTTTTAGGGAGATATTTTCCTGCTGACAAAGCGAGAAAAATTCTTCCATCAAGACGCCTCTTTGTCCGCTAATTGAGCAATTTGGACTTTCATGAATTCCGATTACACCAAGACATTGATAATCTTCAGCTAAATATAGCTTAACTTGTTCGATAATGGGTAAAAGTAATTCACGGCATTTTTCACGAAATCCCAATAATTTTGCATATTCTTCATAAGTCATAGGAGGTCTATTTCCACCTAGAAAAATAAATTCAGGGCAAGGAAGTTGAATAACTGCAATTCCTTGATCTAAAATTTCTAAAATAAACGGAAAGGCTCCCCGAGCGCGTTCCCAGCCATGAATCACGGCATTTTGATTTAAAATACAGTGGGAAGCAATAACAAATTGTTTTTGTGGTTTAATAAATAACTCCCCCAATCTAAAATATTCTTTATTCAGTTAAAAATTTAATTTAACCTGGAGTAAGAGGTTCTTTTCTTAGAAAACTCTAAGCATACGAAAGGATTTCAACTTGTATTTAAGAATTTCATCTAAAAACCTCCTAAAAAATAGAATAAACTGACACATCAAGTATATCCTGTTTTATTTTTTGACAATAAGAAAAAAATAATTTGCTCATTTTTTCACTAATTGTGAGGAAAGCCAGTATTAAAAGCATAAAAATAGGAATAAAGGCTATTAAAAAAACACTGAAAGTATAACATTTCAGTGTTTTTCTTTAGAAATATTGTCTGGAATTAACTTGGAAAATAATCATGTTTATTGGAGACTTTGGGGAATTGATGGCGCTGTTCTTTTTGCACCATTAAGAAATAGAGCAAAGAAGCAATAATTGTGGAACTAAGAATAATTTTTTTCATAAAAAAGCCTCCTTCATAACGTGGAAGGTAGGAATTGAACCTACATCTGTTAGATCTGAGACCTGCAGTGCTACCAAGTCATCCACTCATTTATCTTAGCTGAAATACTTTAAAGAAATCAAAAGGAAACAAGTAAAATTTGTGAAGAGTGGTAAAGATTTACTTAAACTAAGGACGAAAATTTTCTTTAAAATCATCCGTTGTCATCAGTGATGAAATTTCTATTGGCTTTTATTGGTAAAAAAGTTATCATAGCAAAAGGAAGGAAAGAAACCGATGTATTTGATGATTTTATCTGTATTGATACTAGTGAGTATTGGTGCACTTATTTATTATTTTAAAACTAAAAATAAACCGGAAAAGATTATTCCAGTAAGAAGGCCTAGTTTTGTAGTAACTCTTCCTAAAGATAATCCTACTAAAAATTTTTATGTGAGTTTTGAATTATCTCGTAACATGTTAAAAACTTATCGAAAGCATCTTCAACAAAGAGATTTCAATTATTTTCAAGAGCAGACACCACAAATGCTTCATGCTTTGAGGCGAGTAAAAAAATACTTAAAGGCCCCTGAAAATCTTAAAACAACGCCAGAAGAAGAGCAATTGTATGAGCTAGGCGACTATCTTTTCGAAAATAAAGTGCAATTATTAGAGGAATTATATCACCAATTATCAAAAGCCTATCAAACTGGGGAAATTAGTCACCAGCAAGCGGTCATTACGATGCTAAACTTGGTTAATAAGATTGTGATGCAGTGGAATAAAGTTTTAGTAGAGCCAGTTGAATTTTTTCAAAAAAAGCCTTGACCTTCTCGTTGCGTCAAGGCTTATTCTTTATTTATCAGGAGGAATGAGTCATGTATACAATTAAAGAAATTGCTGATTTAAGCGGTGTTAGTCCACGAACGTTACGCTTTTATCAAGAGCAAGAAATACTAATGCCAGCAGCTTTTTCCGAAAGTGGCTATCGTTTATATGGTGAAGAAGAAGTTGATCGTCTAGCTTTGATTTTATTGTATCGCTCCTTTGACTTATCCATAAAAACAATTCGGCAAATGCTCAATCAACCTGACGATAAAAACAAAAGAGTGCTGATGGATCAAAAAGAACAGTTGTTGGCAAAACGGGCCCAGTTGGATCAACTTGTTGCTTTAATTGATGCCAATCTCAATCAGCCAAAAGGAGGAAATAAAGTGGCTAATAAAAATGATTTTGAAATGCTAAGAGAACAAGCGATTAAAGAAAATGAAGCGCAATACGGTAATGAAATTCGTGAAAAATATGGTGAAACAATCATCAACGAAACCAATCAAAAATTTAGAAAAATGTCACAAGAGGAAGTTGACAATATCCAAGAAACTGAAGGAAGATTGTTAAAGAATCTTAGTGAATACTTAACAAAGCCAACAAAAGAACTAGCGGAGCTAATCTTTGCTGATCATAAAAAATGGCTAGGTAGTTATTTACCTCATTATGAGTTGAAAATTCATCAAGGAATTGCTGCTATGTATTTAATCGATGAACGATTCACCGCATATTACGATCAAAAAAGCGGTACTGGTGCAACAGAGGCTTTAGTAAAAATTATTGAAGCACAGTAAATAAAGATAACACTTTCTAAGAAATTAGAAGGTGTTTTTCTCCTTTAAAGGAAGATTAAAATAAATTTAAAATATTTGTGTTTTTTTTCACAAAATCTATTGAAATCAGAAAATAGGTATGCTATTCTTTGTTCAAGGAGATGATGACAAATGAGAACAGTTACAAATGCAGTCGAATTAAGAGATGCACTAAGATGCGAACGTGGGAGCATTGCTGTTAATAACAGTTTTGCAAAAGTATTGCGTCCGTTTGCAGAATTTCAAAAAAACAATGTAAGTAACAAGGTTTCTGGCGATGAAATCTCTGAAAAATTAGATTTACCAGTCTTTATGAAATTAACTTTAGACCCAGAATTATTGGAAACACTTTTTAATCGTTACGCTTTTATTTTAAACGAAGACGATACGGTGGAAATTTTATCAGAAAGTGCAGCAGTTTAATTTTTTTAAATTTATTTGTGAAAAAAGTATCAAAGAATTAGTTATCAAGTTTAACTGCTATAATAAATTAAAATATCATATCATATAAGATTGTTGATCTTTTTCTTTCTTTTTACTATACAAAACGCCTATGTTTTGTATAAAATAAAGGAAAGAATAGGAGGGATCAACATGAGAGAAGTTTATCAAAAGATTTTGGTAGCCGTTGATGGATCCGAGCAGGCCCATAATGCTTTTTTGGAAGCGTTATCAGTAACCCGTAGAAATAGTGGAAAATTATTTCTTTTATCTGTAGCAGATACAAGTCATTTAGCTGGCGAGCCGTATGCTGTGAATTATGCGATGGATGCTGCAAAAAAAGCAGCTGATGGAGTAGTGGAAAATCTAAAAGAAAAAATTCCTGAGGATGTTGATTACACGATAATAGAAGCAGAAGGTAATCCGAAATTGAAGATCATTGAAGCTGCTGAAGAATTGAAAATTGATTTAATTATGATGGGAACCACAGGAACCGGTACTTTTTCAAGGTTGTTAGTTGGGTCTACAACTTCCTATGTTGTCAACAATGCACCATGTAATGTGATGGTGGTGCGATAAAAAAAGTAAGCCAATTGACTTACTTTATACACCAGAATAACTTAAATTTTTAAAATCTTGCATCAACTGAGTCTGTCCGATGACACCATATTTTCGGACGATTCGTTGATGCTTTTTATTAGTGGTAAAGGCAACGGCAATGTGACTATCGATACTAACATCTGCTAGAAAGTTTAAAGAATGATGAGCAATCAAAAAGTCTTGTTGGTCGATTCGGAAATAAACCAAAGGTTGGCTATCGAAACGGATAATTTTTATTTTGGTAACAATTCCTTGATAAGTTTTCATTCTTAAACCTCCTAACCATGAGTGCCTGTAAAAATCAATTCGCCATCTCTTCTTTCAAACTGAAAATAAATGATCTGTTGATCTACATGAACTGTGAAATAATCGCGCTTTTCTTGATCCATTTTGGCAGTAATATCACTTAAAATTAGGGGAAGCGCCGCATTTGTACCAACTAGAGAGTCATAGGTTTGATAAAATTTGTTAACTGAATCATTACTAAGCATAGACATTTTTCTCACCTCATAAATATTATACGAACATTTGTTCTCTTTGTAAAGTGAAATCATTCAAAAAAAATGGTAGAATAAAATAAAAAAAAGGAGGACTCGCGATGACTGATGAATATCGTAATATTTTAGTAGCAGTTGATGCTTCACCTCAGGCTAAACAGGCTTTTGCTGAAGCCATTAATATCGCCAAACGTAATCATGGACGAATGACACTAATGACAGTGATAGATACAAGTAGTTTTCGAGGGACAACCGGAGCAAATTCAGTTGCATTACTTGATGAAGTGAGGCAACAAGCTCAAGAATTGATTCGTCAATTAGAAGCTGAGGTCAGTATAAAAGAAAGCCAAGTACCAATTTCTTCAAAAGTAATTGCTGGATCTCCCAAAAGAGAAATTGTTAGTTTGGCAAGTCAGATTAATGCAGATTTAATCGTGATGGGAGCGACTGGATTAGGAGCTATCTCACAAGTATTAGTAGGGTCAACGACAGCCTATGTGGTTAATCAAGCAAGTTGTAATGTCATGGTTATAAAATAAAATTTCAACGCTTTTCATAGTGAAAAGCGTTTTTTATATGTTAAAAATTGCTATAATAGTAAAAAATTGCTGAGAGGATCATAAAAATAATGACACAAACGAAAATTGCAGTAGTTGAAGATGAAAAGGATATACGTGAATTATTATTTGAAGAATTAACTAAGCAAGGCTATCAAGTTTTAACGGCAGAAGATGGCTGGCAAGCGGAAGAATTATTTAAAAATGAAAAAGAGTTGAGCTTAGTAATTTTAGATTTGATGATGCCTGGAAAAGATGGCATTAGCCTAATGCAAGAATTACGAAAGAATAACACGGTACCGATCTTAATTTTATCAGCCAAAAATACAGAATTTGATAAAGTTGTTGGTTTAGAACATGGGGCAGATGATTATTTAACTAAACCTTTCTCGGTCTTTGAATTACTGGCCCGTGTGAAGTCAATGCTTCGGCGCAATGATCAATATAACCATGTGGTAAATAGAGCAACTGATTCGAACGATTTAGGTTTTGAATTATTACCAGAAGCTTTCTCAATTCGAAAAAATCAACAGGAGATTCAATTAACAAAAAAGGAATTCGATTTATTACAGCTTTTTGTTGATCATCCAAAGAAAATATTTACCAAATATCAATTGTATCAAGAGGTTTGGGATGACGAATTTCTGAATGATGACAATGTTTTAAATGTGACGATTCGACGCTTAAGAAAAAAAATCGAAGACGATCCTTCAAATCCTAAATATGTTGTCACAGTGTGGGGGATCGGCTATAAGTTAGGAGATAGTCAATGATTTTCTTACTACTCAGCGGAATTATTCTGCTAAGCTTAACTATTTATCTTTATCATAAGTTCTGGCAATTACAAAAAGATCTAAAAGCAGTAACTTTTGAGGTGAAAAATAGTCATGAGCATCCCAATCGTACACTTACCTATGGTTCTTCGAATAAAAATATTCAAGAACTTTTAAATAGTTTAAATATTTTTGTTGATGATCATCGCCAGTTCCAAAAAGAGTTTAATCAATTAGATAGCGCTATAAAAAATACGACAACCAATCTTTCTCATGACTTAAAGACTCCTTTAACAGTTATTTCAGGCTATACGGAAGTGCTAAAATCTAATTTAGCAGAATTAGATCAAGGGGAAATTAGCCAAAAGCTTGATAAAATCGGTCGTCAAGCCGACAAACTGACTAAGACCATTAACGGTTATTTTGATTTAAATAAGTTACAAGCTGGAGAAATGAAGCTTACAACTGAAAAACTCGATTTGGTGGAGCTTTTACGTGAAGAAATTTTAAGCTATTATGAAAAAATTGATTCTTTACAGTTGGAACTAGTGCTTGAACTTCCTGAGGAAACGATTTTTGTCTTAGGAGATAAATTGGCTTTTCATCGTATTTTTGGCAACTTAATTAGTAATGCCATAAAGTATGGGGAGGCGGGTCATTACTTGTCGATAAAAGTGTGGCAAACAACTGAACAGGTACTAGTAGAAGTCATGGATAAAGGCAAGGGAATTATGGAAGAGAATCAAGAAAAAATTTTTGAACGAATGATTACTTTAGAAGATGCAACTGATAAGAATTACAGTGGTAGTGGCTTAGGGCTAGCTATTACAAAGAAATTAGTTGAAAGCATGCAGGGGAAAATTACTGTGTATAGTCAACCTTATGTAAGAACCTCTTTTACTGTGAAATTTCCAAAAACACGATGAAAGGAACGTTTCAGAATAAAGTAAGAAATATGTCATAAGTTTCCAGCTTTATTTCGCTAAGATAGATTCAAGCAAGAGATGAGGGGGAAACAAAATGAAACAAGCATTTCAAATTACTGAGCTTTCTTATACGATGAAACAACAAAAAATTTTAGATAATATTAGTCTAACTGTCGATCAAGGCACAATTTATGGATTTTTAGGTCCCAATGGCGCAGGAAAAACGACTTTAATGAAAATGTTACTAAATCTTTTACATCCAGATACTGGTAGCATTGAGGTATTAAATCAAGCAGTAAACGAAAAATCTTATGAATATCTACGTTACATCGGTAGTATTATTGAAATCCCGGTATTTTATGACAAATTAACGGTAGTTGAAAATCTAATGTTGCAGGCTGAATATTTAGGTATCTATGACCAAAAGAAAATTGAGGAAAAACTAAAACTAGTCGATTTATATGCCGTTAAAGACAAAAGAGCGAAAGAACTTTCTTTAGGAATGAAACAGCGTTTAGCTATCGCTAGAGCGTTAATTAATGAACCAGAGCTCTTAATTTTAGACGAACCAATCAACGGATTAGACCCTTTTGGAATTAAAGAAATTCGGGAGCTACTCTTACAAATCAATCGTGAATTTGGCACAACAATCTTTATTTCTAGTCATATTATTTCAGAAATTGAATCGCTGTGTGACGTAATCGGATTTATTGATCACGGTCGACTAGTAAAACAAATGAGTTTACAGGAAATTGCAGAAGAATCAAAAAAATATATTGAAATTCAGGTAGATCAGCTGGAAAAAACAGCCTCATTATTAGATGAAGAATTGGCCATTACTAATTTTAAAGTGATTGATGAGCAAACCATTCGAGTATACGATAGTCACATTACGCAGCAGCACATCATGGAAACCTTAATTCATCACCAAGTTCAGCTTTTTAGTATTAAAGAACAAACAGGCGATTTGGAAGATTATTTTTTAAGATTAATGAATCAAGGGGAGAAAAAATGATGCGATTAATGAGATTAGAATTAAAAAGAGTACCGCTAATGAAATATATTGTGGGGATTGCCATTACAACAATCGCTAGTTTTATCTTTATTGTCTCACCATTATTTTTCTTAGAGCCAAGTGAAATAAGTTTATTGTATCCAAATGGGGATTCATACCTAGAAATGAGTGGTATTTTCATTCGTTTGATCTGTACGATTTTTGTAGGAATTTTAGTGGCGAATATTATTACAAAAGAATATGAACGAGGAACAATTGCAAATTTATTTTTATATCCGATTGCTAAAAAGAAGATTTTAATGAGTAAATTAAGCTTAGTTATTCTGCTAGCATTTATTCTTGATTTTGCTAGCCAAATTATTTTGACTTTTGCTATGACCATCTTCGTCAATCAAACACAATTTATAGATGGCACTGTAAGTAATCAAAAAATATTAGACTTTTTGATAGTTTCTGCTATTTTAATGGTTGCCACGATAGCGACAAGTATGACTTGTTTATGGGTGGGCTTGAAGACCAAATCAAGTACAGCAACAATTGTCACAGCAGTTGTGATCGGCCTAGTGGTAAATGGTAATTTGGGATCGACTGGCAATCGTCTATCTTCTAATGTCTTAGCGATGGTCATTTTTTCGCTGATTGGTTGTGGCATTGTTCTACTTAGTATTAAAAATGTTAATCGTGAAGCCGTCTAAAAAACGTTGATAAGGAATGCAGCCTCCATAAAAGAATTATCTTTTGGAGGCTGTATAACGTATCAACGTTTTTTTAGGTTGTTTTTCCTTGAATTAATTTTACTGGTAAGGAATAATTTTGTTCTAATTCTTTTTCAGGATTTTCAATTCGTTGTAGCATTAAATCTACTAATAAATCTGCAAAATCACTCATTGGTTGTGCGATCGTAGAAAGAACTGGGAAATAATTTTGAATAAATTTTGTTCCATCATAGCCGATAATTCTCATTTCCTCTGGAATTTTAATGGCTAATTCTTGGCAGATATTATGGACTAAAATGGCAGTCAAATCGTCGGTACAAAAAATGCTATCAATTTCCTCTTGAGAAAGAATTTTTTTTATCTCAATATTTTTTAAGGCGCTAGATCGTGCTTTGGTATGAAATTGAAAAATTTGCGGTGCTAGATTTTTCTCTTCAATAAATTTTAAATAACCTTGTAAACGATCATTGGTAGGGGAATCTGATTCTTGTGAACCTGTTAAAATCGCAATGTTTCGTCCACCGTGCAAGTAAAGATTTTCCGTTGCTAAGTAGCCACCTTGAAAATTATCACTACTAACAATTGGAATCCCAGCCGCTAAAAAGCGATCGAAAGAAACAATCGGCAATTCGATATTTTCATATTCTTGAATACCTAAATTATGCGCTCCAGCAATAATTCCGTCGACTTTATTTGCAGCCAACATGTTTAAATAATTACGCTCTTTTTCTTTATTATTTGCACTATCACATAAGATTGTCCTGTAGCCTAGCTCAAATAATTTTGATTCGATTTTTTCAACCAATTCGCCATAAAATGGATTTGCAACAGTTGGGAAAATGACGCCGATGAGTTGCGTATTTTTTCCTTGTAGAGAGCGGGCTAAAGAATTCGGCTGATAATTTAGCTCCTTCATGGCAACATTTACTTTATCAATTGTTTTTTTGCTGAGTGAGCCATAATTATTAATCACGCGAGAAACTGTTGTCGGCGAAACACCGGCTTTTTTTGCTACGTCTGTTAATTTAATTGCCATAATGACTCCTTATTTCATTGAACGGAGTGTCCAAAAATTTCCGGAAAAAGTTCCTTGTTTTGCTGATAACAACAAATCAGTTGTTGTTTGTGTTGGGAAAACACGAGCTGTCGCCACTTGTTTGCCACCATTTACAAAAATTTCAATCAAACTTGTATCAACGAATATCTGTAACTCCAGCGGACCTTTATCAATTGTAAAGCTCCGTTCTTGACCATATTCTTCAGCAAAAGGAATACCAACTTTTTCACGATTTATGGTCATTGTACCATTTTGTGTGTCAAAAAGGAGGGTAAATCCATGTCCTGTTTCATCTGCAAATAAAGTTAATTCCCCTTGAGTTTGTTCGTTAATGACTAAATTCAGTTCATATTGTGATAAAACGTTTTTCTTTAAAAAAACTGCTTTGGAAGATAACGAACCAGCTAGAGGAGTATTTTCTAATCTTAACTCTTTCATTTCGGCAACAGGTTTTTGTACAAGTTGCTGGTTTTCTACTGAAATTTCTTTAATCATACTTAAAACATGCGCCCAACCATCTTGATCAGAAGGATAGGAAATCTCAGGTAATCCAACCCAGCTAACTGACAAAGCACGTCCATCAGGTGTATTAAAGGCTTGTGTTGCATAGACATCAAAACCTTCATCCAGGTTTTTCAAGTCACTCGTATTGGTTAATTGATTATTTTCACTATCAAATGCGTCAGCAATCACATAGGTATTTGGATAAATATTTTGATAATTTAGTTGCTCGTGATCAATTCCTTGTGGACAAAATAGCAATACTGCATGATCATCAGTAAAAATTAAATTGGGACACTCAATCATAAAACCCATTTCTTTATCAGTAAAATTCAGCTCACCAAGTAGCTGCCAATTCATTAAATCATCAGAACGATAGGTTAGGATTTTACCATTTAAATCGGTATCTTGCGCCCCTAGCAAAATATAATAGCTTTCTTCATATAGAAAAATTTGCGGATCACGAAAATGGTCAGTATACCCAGGTTCTTGTAAAATCAAAGGCTGCTCAATTTTCTTGATTTGATTTTCTTGATTAAGCCAAGCACCCATTTGATAGCTTGAGCGTTGCCATTGATTATCACGAACATTACCGGTGTAGACTAAAAATAATTGATCATCGATCGCTATTCCAGAACCAGAATAAACCCCATGACTATCATATGAATTGTCAGGAACCAATGCTAAGTCTTCATTCTGCCAATCAACTAAATTATCAGATGTCACATGATACCAAGATTTCAAACCATGAACTGGTCCCATCGGATAAGCTTGATAAAATAAATGCCATTTCCCATTAAAATAAGAGAAGCCGTTGGGATCATTTAATAAACCAGTGATTGGTTGAATATGATAATTTAAACGCCATTTTGATTGATGCACAGTCGTGGTTAATGTTTCTAAATAAGAATCTGACCATTGTTGATAAGGTAAGTAACGTAAATCAGTGGTCCATTTTTTTATTAAATCCATGATTTTTCTCCTTTTAAGTAAGCGTCTTCTTAATAGGTATCTTAATTGCAAACTGCAAAAATGTCAAACGTTAATCAATTTGAAATTCGTCTTCTAATCCTTTTAAACAAAGAATTTATAATTATTTTAATATTTTCATAAAATATTTTTGATAAACGTTTGACAATTATCTGAAAAAATGTAATACTCTGGTTAAGAAAAACGGTTTCATTTTAAGGAGGATAATAAATGAATCACAAAAAGGTTGCAGAAGAGATTATTCAAGCTTTAGGAAAAGACAATGTCCAAGCCGCGGCGCATTGCGCAACACGCTTGCGTTTAGTTTTAAAAGATACCACTGCGATTGATCAAGAGGCATTAGATAATAATGATGATATTAAGGGGACATTTTTAGCGAATGGTCAGTATCAGATTATTATTGGCCCTGGGGATGTTGATTTTGTCTATAAAGATTTTGTCAAAATTGCCAATGTTGGCGAAGCTTCGACTGAAGATTTAAAAGCGGTTGCGGCTGATGGCAAAAAAATGAATCCTATTATGGCAGGAATAAAAGTATTATCAGATATTTTTGTGCCGATAGTACCAGCGTTAGTAGCTGGTGGTTTGTTAATGGCCATCAATAATGTATTAACGTCAGCTGGATTATTTGGTCCACAATCAGTTGTAGAAATGTTTCCAGCAGTAACTGATTTTGCTAGTATTATTAATTTAATGGCTTCCGCACCTTTTGCCTTTTTACCAATTTTGGTTGGCTTCTCGGCAACTCGACGCTTCGGTGGTAATCCTTATCTAGGTGCTGCGATGGGGATGGTCATGGTTATGCCAGACTTAATTAATGGTTATGGGGTAGCTAATGCGATTGCTGACGGGACAATGAATTATTGGCATTTGCTTGGCTTAGATGTGGCACAAGCGGGTTATCAAGGTTCAGTCCTACCAGTCTTGGTAGTTGCTTGGATTTTAGCCACTTTAGAAAAATTCTTCCATAAGAAAATTCCTAATGCTTTTGATTTTACTTTTACTCCAATGCTGGCTCTTATTATCACAGGATTTTTAACTTTTATCATTGTTGGCCCAGTAATGCGTGGAGTTTCTGACGGTTTAACGAATGGCTTGGTTTGGTTATATGATACAACAGGTGCAGCTGGGTTAGGTATATTTGGTTTATTCTATTCACCGATTGTAATCACGGGTCTGCATCAAAGTTTTCCTGCGATTGAGACTACGTTATTGGCTGATGTCGCTAGAACAGGTGGGTCATTCATTTTCCCAGTCGCTTCAATGGCAAATGTGGCACAAGGTGGCGCAGCCTTAGCAATTTTCTTTTTGACTAAAAATCAAAAACAAAAATCATTGGCTTCTTCAGCAAGTATCTCTGCTTTATTAGGAATTACTGAACCAGCAATTTTCGGCGTGAACTTAAAATTAAAATTTCCATTTATTTGTGGCATGATTGCATCAGGAATCGCTTGTGCAGTTATTGGATTTTTCCATGTTTTATCAGTTGCGATGGGACCAGCTAGTGTCATCGGCTTTATTTCAATCGCACCAAAATCAATTCCGTTCTTTATGCTAGGAATTTTGATTAGTTTAAGTTGTGGTTTTGCTTTAACTTTCTTTTATGGTCGTAACAAAATGAACGATTTGGTAACCGATGAAGTAACGGATACAGCAGCGGTTGAAATCAATGAAAGTCCAGAAAAGAATGACTTACCAAAAGATGAAACCATTGCGGCAGTTGTTAGTGGTCAAGTTGTTGCATTAAAAGATGTAAATGATCCAGTCTTTTCGACTGAGATGATGGGACAAGGTGTGGCGATTAAACCTGATGATAATACGATTTATGCTCCAGTAGATGGTCAATTGACAGTGGCTTATGATTCACGTCATGCTTATGGTATGACTAGTGAAAAAGGGGCAGAAATCTTAATTCACATTGGTTTAGATACTGTTAATTTAAATGGAAAATATTTTACTAGCTCCCGTAAACAAGGCGAATTAGTTAAAAAAGGTGATATTTTAGGAACTTTTGATCGCGAAAAAATCCTTAACGAAGGTTATGACGATACTGTCATGCTTATTATTACAAATACGATGGCTTATGGAGAAGTTGCAGTAATAGATCATCAAACGGTAACTGCAGGAACAGACATCTTAGCAGTGAGTGAAGCTTATGAAGACTAATTGGTGGAAAAAAGCCGTCATTTATCAAATATATCCTCGCAGTTTTCAAGATAGCAATGGAGACGGCATCGGTGATTTAGCAGGTATCATCAGCCGATTAGATTACTTAAAGAAACTGGGGATTGATGCAATATGGCTTAGTCCAGTTTATCAGTCACCCAATGACGATAATGGATATGATATTAGTGATTATCAGAAAATTGGTTCGGAATATGGCACGATGGAAACGATGGATCTGTTAATCTCTGAAGCGAATAAGCGCAATATAAAAATTATAATGGATTTAGTGGTGAATCATACTTCGGATGAGCATCCATGGTTTCAATCAGCATTAAAAGGTCCTGAGAGTCCATACTATGATTTTTATGTCTGGCGCAACCAACCAAATCAAATAGTTTCAAATTTCGGTGGTTCGGCTTGGGAGTATGTACCACAATTGGATCAATATTATTTACATTTGCATTCAATTAAACAACCAGATCTAAATTGGGAAAATAAAAATATGCGTCAAGCAATTTGGGATATGATGAATTTTTGGTTAAATAAAGGGATTGGCGGCTTTCGTTTAGATGTGATTGATTTGATTGGAAAAGAACCAGATCAAGAAATTACCAAAAATGGTCCCCGTCTACATGAATTACTGCAAGAAATGAACCAAAAAACTTTTGGACACTATGATGTGGTGACTGTCGGAGAAACATGGGGTGCTACTCCTGAGATTGCTCAATTATACTCCGGTGAAGAACGCCAAGAGTTGTCAATGGTTTTTCAGTTTGAACAAATAGGTTTAGATAAACAAGCTGGAAAGCGTAAATGGGATTTAAAAAAATTAGATCCGCAAGAATTACATCAGGTTTTGTCGAAATGGCAAATCGAATTAGCTGGTAAAGGCTGGAATTCTTTATTTTGGAATAATCATGATTTGCCAAGAATCATTTCTCGTTGGGGTGATGATCAGAATTTTCGTATTCTAAGCGGGAAGATGCTGGCTATCTATTTACATTTCATGCAAGGAACGCCGTATATCTATCAAGGCGAAGAAATTGGCATGATTAATCATCCCGTCACTGATATTAGTGAAGTAGACGATATTGAAAGCCGGCGAATGTATCAAGAAAGATTGGCTGCAGGATACACTAATGCTGAACTACTAGACTCAATTAATGCTAAAGGCCGAGATAATGCGCGTCATCCAATGCAATGGGATAGTAGCTCTAATGCAGGATTCACGACGGGAACGCCATGGTTACCGGTTGGAGATGCAACAGAAATTAATGTCGCTGATAGTTTAGCAGATCCTGAATCATTATTTTATACTTATCAGAAATTGATTCAACTACGCAAAAGTGAAGAGACAATTATCTCAGGGAGCTATCAAGTTGTTGAAACTGGAAACCTCCAAGTTTTAGCCTATCTGAGGGAACTGAATAACGATAAAATTTTAGTTGTTGTTAATTTTTCTGCTGAAAAACAATCGTACAAATTAAATTTTAAACCTGAAGTACGCGAATGGTTGATCACTAATTATCAAGAGCAAATCAGTGAAGACTTGAAACCTTATGAAGCTTTTGCTGTTCGTATCAAGTAAATAAAAGACTATGCCTTTATTCGGCATAGTCTTTTGTTTAATCAACTTTCTTAAAATGATACATAACCGTCGCAAAGTCTTCTTTGATGCGGGGAATTAACATACCCGCATGATTTAATTCACTGCCACTAAATTGTTCACCTGATGCTAATTCCTGATAATTGGCATGATTGTCTAGATAAATCATTTTTAAATAGTGAATCGGAACAGCAGGTTGTGCTAAACCATTAGAGTAGATTACTAATACTTCTGTTTGGTTCTTAAATAACCAAGCACTGGCAAAATTTTTATCAGGCGCTTGTAAACGATAAAACTCGCCGAATTGTAATAATTTTCGATGTTCTTTATAAAATGCAACTTGCTGACTTATTTCTATTAAATCAGTTTCTGTTTGTTTAGCTAAATCTAATTCATAACCAAAGTTACCGCTCATAGCAATCAATCCCCGGGTATTTAATGGTGTTATCCGTCCAACTTGATGATTTGGCACATCAGAAACATGGGCGCTTAACATGATTGGAGGATAAAGATAGCTATAACCATATTGAATAATTGACCGGCAAAGAGCGTCTGAGTTATCACTAGTCCAAGTTTGCGGCATATATGCCATCATGCCAGGATCGAAACGACCACCACCGCTGGAGCAATTTTCAAATAAAACCGATGGAAACTTTTGAGTTAATTTTGCTAAAATACGATAAAGTCCTAACACATAGCGATGGGAAAGCTCTTTTTGTTGTTCAGGAGGCAAGATAACATTTCCAATCTCAGTTAAATGACGGTTCATATCCCATTTTACATAATCAATTTTTGCTTCTTCTAAATGCTGACTAAGGACGTGGACCAGATAATCTTGAATCTCTTCACGACTTAAATCTAAAACCAATTGTCGCCGACCTTCAGTCATGGGATAATTCTGAACTTGCAAGGCCCAATCAGGATGAGCACGAAATAAATCACTGTTTTTTGAAATCATTTCTGGTTCAAACCATAGACCAAACTGCATCCCTAATGCATGAATTTTTTCAGATAAATCCTTCAATCCATGAGGTAACTTATTTAAATCAGTCTGCCAATCACCTAAAGAGCTGGAAGAATCATCTCGCTTACCAAACCAACCGTCATCTAAGACAAATAATTCGATTCCCAAATCTTTAGCTTTTTGTGCTTGTTCTAATAAAGCCGTTTCAGCAAATTCAAAATAATTGGCCTCCCAAGTATTTAATAAAATTGGACGTTCTTTGTTAATAAAACCGGTTGGAATTAACTCCTTTTGATAAATTTGATGGAAGGTTTGAGACATCTGGTTAAATCCTCGTTGACTATAATTCATAACAACTTCAGGCGTCTGGAATATAGCCTTTGGTTGTAGTTGCCATTCGAAATTATCTGGGTTGATTCCCATCTGTAAACGACTAGAGCCGTATTGCTCCACTTCTACTTGAGCCACAAAGTTACCGCTATAAACGAAGTGGAAAGCAAAAACTGGACCAGAAGTTTCAGTAGTTTCTGGATTTACTAAAGCCAAAAACGGCTGATGTTGTGGACTACTTGTTCCCCGACTACTTTCGATTTTTTGAATACCAGGATGTAATTTTTGCCGTGCAATATTGGCTTCACAAGTGTGAGAACCATTCAAGGTTACGAGTTCATAATCGGTACTGGGAAAATCAATTAAAAGGGAACCGGCATTTTCTAAATAAACAGTTTCGTATCCTTGATTCTCAAAATGAACATTTCGGGTAATAACTGGATAATTTTCATATAAATTATAAGTTAAAGTCATTAACAAATTTTGGTTGTGGTCCTTTAAGGTAATCGCTAGTGTAGTTACATTGTTACCACGAAGACTGGGTAAACTAGGTAGTATTTTTTTTCCTTCAGTAATTTCATGAGTGTAATAGATAAAATTAGTGACGTTTTGCCCGAAGTGATTACGAATTTGATAATTGCTGATACGGTGGTCGCCATTTCCTTGAGAGCTTGTTTCTAATGGTAAAGCATTTAAAGAAAAAGTGCGTTCTTGGCTATCAGGGTTAGTAGCAAAACCACGGTCAATCATTTGTAATTGATTACTACCAGCATAGGAAGATAAGACTGGTCCGTAGTAACGATGGGTAATATATTTGTTTTTTTCTAAACCGATAATGTAACTAATCTCTGAGTTTTTCAAGTGGAAAAATCCTTTTTCTTGATCAAATATTATTGGCATATTAAGGCTCCTTTATTTATTATATACTAAGAGTAAAAGATAATCTGAGTGAAAACAAGAATAAGAAATTGAAGAGAGGGTAATAAATTGCAAAATTTCCAACGACGATTCAACTATTTAAATCACGAAAATTTACCATTGATAATAGGATTAGGTGTGGGTCAAGGGAGTCCCGATTATTTTTGGGATAGCAATCAACGGAAAGATCATCTGATTGTTTTTCAATTTACTCTATCTGGTTCAGGTAATTTTAAAAGTGGAGGACAAGTTTTTGCTCAACAGACTGGGGATTTTTTCTTGACTGAGATTCCCAGTAAAAGTAGTTATACTGGTGAAAATTGGCAATTTATCTATTTGGAATTAACACCAATTATGCGGCAATGGGTAGAACAATCTAGTGTAGTTGTAAAAACTGCCAGTATAGAATTCCAGAATAAATTATTTAGCATGGTCGATTACTTGAAAAATGAAGAAATAGATTTGTATCAAAATGCCCGAATAGCCTTTGAATTTCTTTTGATGATTAAAGCTGAGGTAGCAAAACAAATGCAGAGCGCCAATCCTCAAGCTGAGAAATTGAGACAGTATTTAGATCAGCATTATCAAACGGATTTAAGTTTAGATCATTTAGAAATTATTTTTGAGGAATCAAAATACCGATTAATCAAGACCTTTGAAGCGGCTTATCAAGATACACCCATGGCTTATTTACGCAAAGTACGAATTTTAAAAAGTCTAGAATTATTATGGGGAAAGCAAACGATTTATCAAATTGCTGAAGCAGTTGGCTTTTCCAGCAGTAATTATTTTTCTAAGGTATTTAAGAAAGAAATGGGCCTTAGTCCGACAGAATATATTGCCAGTAAGCAAATAAAAAAAGCAGATTAATCTGCTTTAGTCGAGTTTTAGCACCATCTCGTTACCCATATCATGAATATAAACTCTACTTGGAAAGTTTATATTGGCAAATTCTGGGATATAAGGTGCTGTTACATTATCAGAAAAAGCCGGCTCAGCTTGAGAATGAACCACACTTAAAGTTTGATGTACTGGGTCTTTAAAAAAATTAAAACGTTGCGGTGAGACCAAGGTCATGCCTTTTTGCTGGCGTCTAAAAATCATATTCCATAATTCAAGTTGGATTTGTTTTGGGATAATGTCTTCAGATATTTCACTGCGGATTGGTTTATTTTGTTCGAACATTGCAGCTACCTCCTTATTGTTATTCTTATGATACCAGTTTTTTTAATAGATGCTAAGTAATTATTTTGAGTATCAAAAAAAATATAAAATGAGAAAAAAATGATTGCCAAAAACGAGCTGTTTCTTTGAGGTTAGCCTATAAATTTTGTTAATCTTAGGTTGTCAAAACGAGAAGGAGTCCCCATTATGAATAACGAAATTGAAGAATTATTACAAAAGGCTGATGCATTTACTTTAGCTACAACAGACGATGGTCAATTTCCCCATTTGATCGCTGTCTCGAGTCCAATTGAACGAAGAGATCATTATTATTTCAAATTCTATATTAACGGAGATGGTCAAACGGCAAAGAATATTTCTCGAGATCATGCCGGTACATTATTTGTGGTTGATTCGGATAATCACGAAAGTATAGCGCTAAAAGGATTTTTTATTATTGAAGAAATGACTGCTTATGAAGAGTTAGCTGCTGAAAAACTAAATGATTTTCAAAAAGGGTTAAAATATCCTAATCCGGTAATTGCTACTTTTGAAACTCTGGCGGTCAAACATTATAAAAACCGTCAAGCCCATTTCATGGATATGACGAGATAGTTAAGGCTAAACCTGACAACTTTGTCGGGTTTTTTTGATTTCGTCTTGCTATTTATTAATGAATGTCATAAATTTAAAGATGTAAATATATTTATGATAATTAAAGATAAATATTACGAATAAGGGAGGCTGTCATGAAAAAAGTAACAATCAAGCAAGTAGCAGAGCTGGCAGATGTTTCAAAAACAACAATCTCTCGTTTTTTAAATGGCCATTATGGCAATATGAGTCAAGAAACCAAACATCGAATTGAAAAAGTCATAAAAGATTTAGATTATCGTCCAAGTCGACAAGCCCAAGCTTTAAAATCAAAACATAGTTTCTTGATTGGTGTAGTGGTGGCTGATATTTCTAATATGTATGCCTCTTTACTGTTAAAAGGTGTAGGAGACGTATTAGCGAAAAATAATTATCAAATGGTGATTGTTGATTCAGCTAATTCGATTGAAAGAGAACACGAATTGATTCAAAAATTATTGGATCAAGGGGTAGAAGGGATTATTTTACAACCTTGTAGTCGCTATGCCAAACAATATCAATTTCTGTTAGACCGTCGTTTACCTTTACTTCTGGTTGACCGGCGAATCGAACCAGATCTATGTCCAGCAGTTGTAACGAATAATCATGCTTCGGTAGTAAATGTCCTTACTGAAGTTTTTAAGAAAGACTATCAACAAATTGTCGTAGTTACAGAACCTATCGCTGAAGTTACTACTAGAGAAGTTCGTTATAATACAGTCAAAGAAATGACCGAATCTGCAGGGAAAACAGTCCAATTAGTGGAGGTTACTGAAAGCTTAGATTTACGATCGATAGTCTTAAAAATGGTGAAGAATAGTAAAAAAACGTTATTATTTGCTTCTAATGGACGGGTCTTGATGGAACTTTTAACTATTTTAGCAGAAGAAAAAATTATTATTCCTGACGATTTAGGAATCACTGGTTTTGATGATTGGAAGATTACTGCTTTAGTAGGACCAGGAGTAACTAGCATTGAACAACAGTCACAAAAAATTGGTGAAGTGGCTGCTCAAAAGATGATTGATTACTTAAAAAATGGAGAAACAATTAAAGAAGAAACCATTGTACCTGCCAAATTGCGCTGGCGAAATTCAATCTAAATGATTATTCATCGAAAAAATATTTTAAATCAGAAACGAAAAACGATAAAATATCAACGTTATTTAAAAAATAATTTTACTGCGAGGGGAACCGGTTTCCAAAGCTCGCAGTTTTTTTCTGGCCAAATTTTTTGTTTTTTAAAATGAAAGCGTTTGACAAATTTAGGGAACCGGTTTACTATGAATCCATAAAGTTTATGAGAAAAGAAAGGGATGGAAGAATATGAGAGATTTAGTCTTAAATTTTTTAGTCTATGCTGATAAAGTTGCAAACGGTACCAAGCAAAGTGAATTAATAAAGGAAGCTGTTGATCTAGGTTTTAACAAAGTAGAAGTTCGTCGCGAATATTTTAATGATTTAGCTATTGAATTACCTGAAGTGAAAAAGGTAGCTGCAGAAAATAATGTTGAATTATTTTATAGTGTACCAGATGAAGTTTTTGTTGATGGAAAAATAAATCCCAAATTATCAGGGTATTTAAAAGAAGCAGAAGATACTGGCATCAAACATATTAAATGGAATATTGGTGATTTTACAGAAGAATCATCTTTAGAAGAACTTCATATGTTAACCGGTTCACCAGTAGCAATTAATATTGAAAACGACCAAACTTTAACCAGTGGAACAATTGAAGCGATTGAGACATTTATGAAAGCTATTTGTAAAGCCGATATTAATGTTGGTTACGTGTATGATTTAGGTAATTGGCGTTTTGTTGGCGAAGGTTTAGATGAAAAAGAAGCAGCAGAAAAATTAAAAGATTATGTTCGCTATATTCATGTAAAAGATGTCTCTTATCTTGATGATAAACCACAAGCTGAATTTTTAGATCACGGCGTTTTAAACTGGCGGGAAATTTTAGCAATTTTACCTCAAGATGTTCCGGTTGCCATTGAATATCCAACTACTGCAAATGATCAAATTCTTGAAGCGAAGAATCTTTTAGAGGAGGAGTAATCATGCAAGATCAACAAACTAAAATTGATCCAGAAAAATTTGCTTATCATTTTATGGATAGTTTAACGATCGATTTTTCAACTAAAAAAACCGAAGCAGCAGCAAAAGAAGCATTGGCGGGTTATCTTTCAGCATATTATTTAGCTCAAAGATTTAATAATCTAGAAAATGATTTCTTTAATGAAGAAACCGGTAAACCAATGTCGACTTATCAAAAAATTTTAAGTGAACTAAACCAATATTAGGAGGTGGCAGCGTTGGGTAGTATTATTACTGGATTATTATTAGCATTAACATTTATTATCTTTGTCGTCTACGCTATGAAAGGCGGAAACTTAACAGTTGGTTTCTTCGTAATGGCGGTTTTGTGGACCATCATTGGTTTAGTACCATTTAATGTAGCAGTCAAAGAAATTTTTACAGAGCCTGTTTTAAATTACGGGAAAACGGCCTCCTATATTATTTTTGGTTCTTGGTTTGGTCGAGTTTTAGTTGATACCGGAATTGCTGGAAGTATTTCTCGCCGAACAGAAAAAGTTGGTAAAAAGAGTCCGGTTTTAGCAACGGTTTTAATCGCTTTAGTAATTGCTTTGATTTTTACTAGTTCATACGGTGTGGGCTCTGCAATTGCTGTTGGGGTAATTTTATTTCCGATTATGTTTTCAATTGGTGTACCTAAAAATATTGCCGTTTCTGTTTTTACTTTATCAATCGGGGCAGCAATGTATGTAAACAATGTCTTGTTCGTTCAATTCCAAGTTTTCTTCCCAAAAGTTGCTTGGGGCGCTCATTACCAACGTTTTGGTTTTGTTGCAATGGCGGTTCAAATGGTAATCGTGATTTTATTTATACTATTTAATGCCAAAAAAATTCGCAACGGTAAACCATTTATTGTTGAAAGTGAGACAGTTGAAGAAGTACGTGAAGTTGCAGTTTGGACTTATATTTTACCAGTCTTACCAGTTGCATTAAGTATTTTTGCAAAATGGGATGCGGTTCCTGCCTTGTTGATTTCAATTATTATTGCTTTCCTTGCCACAGGAAATATGAAAACTTACAAAGGTTTTGTCAATATGATGAATGAAACAGCCAAACATGCGATTTCAGATATTGCTGGTTTATTAATCATGTTGTTTGTTTTAACTATGTTCCAATCAGCGGCTGTTCATGCAATGTCAGGCTTCACCTCAGTCTTCCAAAGTATCATTCCTGACAGCAAACTAGTTTTAGTCATTATTATTTTGATTATTGCACCACTAGCTTACTTCCGTGGACCATTGATGCTTTATGGTGCTGGTGCGGCAACTGCAGCAATTTTAGTTGGTACCGGGATGTTCAATCAATATTTCTTGTATGGTTTACTTGTAGTTCCTTCAATGATGGGTGTTTCAGCCGATATTACCCAATCTTGGAACTTGTGGGCGGTTCAATATTCAGAATTAGATACTAAGACATTTTTACTAACCGGATTGCCTTGGGCTTGGGTAGCTACGGCATTTAACTTAGTTGCAGCATATATTCTTTTATAAAAAATTTGAAAAGAGGTATTATTATGAGTGAGTTTTTAACGATTGGTGAACCAATTGCATTGTTTGGATCGACAGAGGTTGATAAAAGTTTGAAAGATGCCAGTAATTTCCAAAAATATTTGGCTGGCGCAGAAGTAAATGTGACTGTTGGTGTTTCCCGACTTGGTCATAGTACACAATACATTACTCGGCTTGGAAAAGATCCTTTTGGTGATTTTATTGTCGATCAGTTAGCAGAAAATAATATTGGCACAGATTATATTGATGAAACTGATGAATATTGGACGGCTTTCCAATTAAAAGACCGCGTCAGTGATGGCGATCCAAGTATTTTCTATTTTCGTAAAGGATCAGCGGCAGCGCATTTTGATAAAGCCGTTTTAGATACAATTGATTTTTCCGATGTGAAAATGGCCCATTTGTCCGGTATTTTTCCAGCAATTTCAGAAGAAGCCTTAGATGCTTTCCGCCATTTAATTACGCTATTAGAAAAAAATCATGTTCGGACTACCTTTGATCCAAATTTGCGTCCACAGCTTTGGTCAAGTCAAGAGCATATGGTGGAAACAATCAACGATTTAGCTAGTCATGCTGAAATTGTTTTACCTGGTATTAATGAAGGTGAAATTTTAGTTGGTTCAAGAGATCCTGAGACGATTGCTGATTTTTATTTGGCAAATGGTGAAGCGACTCAAACGGTGATTGTTAAATTAGGAACTGATGGCGCATATATCAAACAAAAGGATGGGACTAGTTTTACTGTGCCAGGTTTTAAAGTAGATCATGTGGTAGATACTGTGGGTGCCGGTGATGGTTTTGCGGCAGGATTAATTACGGCTTTAATTGAAGGAGAATCCTTGAAAGATGCTGTAATTCGTGCCAATGCTGTTGGTGCAATGGCTGTTCAAGCTCCTGGAGATAATGACGGTTATCCAACACCAGAAGAATTAGCAGATTTTTTAGCAAAAAATAAATAAGGTCGTGTAAGTATGAAATTACAAGCAGCAATCGATCGTGTCTCTTTAGAGGATGCGGTAGCTTTAGCGCTACAACTTGATGGAAAAACAGATATTGTGGAGATGGGTACTTCTTTAGTGAAAGATTACGGTATTGAAGCGATGACCCAATTGAGGGAAGCTTTACCTAATACAGAACTATTAGTGGATTTAAAAACCATTGATGAAGGTGCTTATGAGTTTCGTCAAGGTTTTAAATATGGTGGTGATATTTTAACAGTGATGGGTGCGGCGTCTTTAGATACTTTACGAGCAACTTATCAAGTCGCTGAAGAAACCGGTAAAACTATGATGATTGATTTATTAGAAGTCAGCGAGGAAAAAATTGCTGAAATTCTTGAATTTGAACATGCTATTTATGCGTTACATCATTCGGTAGATCGTGTGGATAAACAAGATGCAGTAGGAAATGTTGCTCATTTTCATGAGAAATTTCCAGAAATCAAACGCTTGGCAATTGCTGGGGGCATTGATTTGGCGCAAACAAAGGCTCTAGCGACACAAGGATTAATCGAAATTGTCATCGTTGGTTCTAAAATTAGTAAAGCCAGCGATCCTGCTGCAGCGGTTAAAGAATTTATGGAGGGGCTAAAAGCATGAGTACAATAAAAACAATTATGGATGAAATCAATGAAGTGATGGCGCTAGTTGATGAAAGCCAAATCGATGATGCATTAACATTATTTCAAAAAGACAAACGAATTTTTGTGATTGGTGCTGGTCGCAGTGGTTTCCAAGGAAAAGGTTTTGCGATGCGCTTGATGCACATTGGTTATACCGATTATGTAATGGGGGAAACAATTACACCTTCGATTCAAAAAGGGGATACTTGGGTGGCTATTTCTGGATCGGGTACGACGAAAAGTATCGTTGCCGATACAGAAGCTGCGAAAAAACTAGGCTTGGACATAGTTGTACTAACGTCTGAACCAGCCTCACCTTTGGCAAAATTAGCGGACAAAGTAATTATTGTTCCTGGAGCGACGAAAACTGGTTCCGGAGTGAAATCAGTCCAATTGTTGTCTTCATTATTCGATCAAACTGTCCATATTACGTTAGATGCGTTAACTTTGAAATTGGCTAAACGAGACGATACATCAAATGCTGATGCCTTGCATGAACATGTAAATGTAGAATAATTTTTTGATCACTACGGGATTCTTCGTAGTGATTTTTTTACATTTTTAAAACATTTGTTATACTTAAAGGAAAGAGAAAGAAGGTCCTAGTATGTTTTATTTAGCAGAAGAAGAAAATGAAGAAACAAAAACAGATATTTCCGAAATTTATAAAAAGAAAATGTTGGAACAACGAACAATCTTAATTTATGGAGAAATTACGCAAGACTTAGCCAAAGAAGTGACATCTCAATTACTTTTACTAAGTGCTTTAAGTGATGATCCAATTACGATTTATATTAATAGTCAAGGTGGTCATGTGGAATCTGGCGATACTATTCATGATATGATTAAATTTATCAAACCAGAAGTTAGAATGGTTGGTACTGGTTGGGTAGCCAGCGCAGGAATTACAATTTATTTAGGTGCTGAAAAGAAAAATCGTTTTAGTTTACCAAACACGCGTTACATGATTCATCAACCGATGGGCGGCGTACAAGGTCAACAGACTGAAATTGAAATTGAAGCCCGAGAAATCATCAGAACCCGTGAAAGAATCAATCATTTGATTGCTGAAGCAACTGGTCAAACTTATGAAAAAGTTGCCGAAGATACAGATCGTAATTTTTGGTTATCTGTAGATGAAGCAAAGAAATATGGGATTGTCAAAAAAGTGATTAAATCATCTGACCAAGTTAAATAAACCATCAAGTCGCGAAACTTTATTGTTTTGTGACTTTTTTTATCTTTGAATGTGATAAAATAATAAAAAAATGGAGGTTCTAATAAATACATATGACAAAGACAATTCATCCTGGGAAAATGGTTACCGTCAATCAACATCAAATGCATATCTTCACTGCAGGAGATGGAGACAAGACCTTTGTTTTTATGGCTGGTTCTGGCACGGCCGCGCCAACTATTGACTTTAAACCGCTGTGGCAAATACTAGCCAAAAAATATCGCATTGTCGTGATTGAAAAAGCTGGCTATGGTTGGAGTGAAGCGACAACTGTTTCGCGAGATTTAGCTACAATGTTAGAAGAAAGCCGCGAAGCTTTACATTTGGCAAATATTCAAGCACCATTTATTTTAGTGCCTCACTCGATGTCTGGATTGGAAGCATTGTATTGGGGACAGAAGTATCCAACGGAAGTACAAGCAATCATTGGTTTAGATCCAGCTGTTCCTGCTGCGTATGAGAAATTAAAAATTCCTTCTAAGACGAATTTAAAGATTTCAAAGACTTTAATCAATTTAGGTGTTCATCGACCTTTTATGAAATTAGTTGCGAAAAATGTCTGGAAAAAACGTGGTACTAGTTTATCGTCAGAAGATTTTCAGCGCTATGTAGATTGTTATAAGGAATCATTGTTCTCGTCAGATGTAATAAATGAAGTCTTGACAGTGAGAGAAAATGTGGCAATCTGTCAAAAAGGTGAGGTGCCAAAAGATATTCCAGTCTATTATTTTATTTCTGATGGTAAGGAGATAGGATTAAAAGAAGATTGGCGACCCACTTTAATCGCCTATTTGGCTCAGTTTGAAACAAGTAAATACTTACTGCTAGATTGTGGTCATTATGTGCATGGAGAACGGCCAGAGGAAATTGCAGAAGAAATTGAATCATTTATTACTGAGATAAGCTAAAGCTTACCTCAGTTTTTTTATTTTAAGTTAGCTGGTCTAAGCGAGAAAAATCAACAAAATCTAATGAACTTTTATAGACATCTCGTAATAGTTTAACTTCATCAGATACTTCACTTTTATTTTTACTGGTGGCATGAATTCCTTTGATAAAGGTTTTGTGTAGAAAACTTAACTGATCATAGGTTAAAGCTCCCGGTAGATGACCTAAAAAGACCAGCCGTTTACCGTTAGCATTTTGTTGAGCCAAGTTAAAAATTTCTTGGATTTTTTCTTGATTCTCTGGGTCAGTTAGTCCAACGGTTAAAATTTGAACTTCTTGTTGCGGATCGCTTACTTTTAATAAATCTTTTAAATGCATTAAACTACCAGCATATACAGCACTGATAAAAATAACTGTATGACCTTTTAATTGTGCCTCAGTAATTTCTTCAATAGAGAATAGTGGTAGATTAAGTCTTTCAGCTAAATAGTTTGCGTATTTTTTTGCAGTACCATATCTAGTTGCGTAAATAATGATTTTTTCCATTATTTTCCTCCTTTATTTCGGTAGATAAGGGGCAATTTCTTGTGAAAATGCAGGATAGTCTATCTGTCCAAGGGCAAATTTTTTACTGGCAAGGTAAATGGCTTCAGTGGCTGTTCGATCTTTTTGATAAAGAAGTGAAACTTTTTGGTCTTCATTTTCTAAAGGGATCAACTGGTCTTGTTGGTTAGCGAAAGCTTCATAATAACGCAAACCAAATTTTCTTTGAGACAAGGCATCAAGATGGATACCATCAGGATTTGCTGATAGTCCTTTGGCGGTAACAAAATAAAAATGCTCGTCCGTATAAGCGATTTTTCGCAAAATTTGATTGATTTCATGATATTCAATAGCCTGTTGGCCGAAGCCAGTTTTACCTAAAAAATTCGGTAATTCGCCGATAATTATTGGAACATCAGGTAAATCTAACACTTCACGGAAAGCAGCAAAAACCTCCCGTAGTTTTCCCTCATAACTTTTATAAAGCTGATTTAAGCTATCATTTTCCCCTTGATGCCATAAAATACCAATAATCTCACTGGTTTCTTGCGCAAATTTTGCTTCCTTGACAGCGTGACGAAACAAAACCCCTTCTGGTGACCATTCAGCTATACTACTACCACCTTCAGCGCAAGGGATTAAGCCGATAGTTTCATCGGGATGCGCAAAACTATAAGCTTGCGCAAAACTAGCCGCCAATCCAATCCCAGCTACTTCACGATCAGAATGAATCGGTTCTGCCATCATTTGAAAGCGTCCATTCCTTAGCATTTGAATTTTTTCATTATAGATAGGCGGTACGGTGTGAATAAATCCGCGTCCAGCCATATTTGATTGTCCAACTAATAAAAATGATTTCATCCTATTCTCCTTCATTCATTATCTTTTTTATTTTAGAAGACTTAATGATAAGCGTCAAACAATCGAAGATCTCACTAAGAAATTGAGAATAAATATTTTTATCATAGAGAAAGTAAAACAGTATTTTTACATCGGCTTCAAATTTTTTATTAAACGTTCAGTCATCCATTTTAAGCGACTGTCGCGTCCTTTATCGGTTTTGGCATCGAAATAAGCGCGAGTGTAAGTTTTTTGCACTGAGGGAGACATAGTTTGAAAGTTTTGATAGGCTAGGGCATTTTCTTTTAATAAATCAGCGACTGTTTCTATTTGTTCAGGAGTGATAGCAGAGGGTTTGACAGCTTGATCCCATTGTCCATTTGCTTTGGCTTCACTGATTTTTTGTAGCCCAAATTCAGTGACTAAATCTTGATCTATTAATTTTTGAACAATTTTTTTGTTCTTTTCCGACCAACGACTATTTTTGCGACGTGGAGCGAAATATTTCATATAGGAATGTTCGTCAATTTTTTTCATGACACCATCAATCCAGCCGTGACACAAGGCTTCCTCTAAAGCTTCACTAGCTTTTAAAGTTGTGAAGGTCGCATCTTTTGAAAAAAGTAGCCAAATGCCTGAATTAGTTTGGTGATTTTCTGTAAGCCATTGATGAAAATCACTTTTAGCTTCAAAGTGTACTGGTTGTGTCATAAAAATCTTCCTTTCTTAATGAGTTTTTTCAAATTGCTCTCGATTACTTATAATTGCCTCTTGATTTTGGCGTAGCCAGATTTTTACAGTTCTCAAAATAACTAAGCTACTTTCTCCTAAAGGTGTTAATTGATAGGTGACAGGAAAACCAGTAGCAGTTTCTCCGATTTTGCTGATTAGTCCAGAGGCTTGTAAATTGTTTAAATTTTCAGTCAAAACTTTGCGAGAAACACCGGTCATTGTTCGATGTAATTCAGAAAAATTATGGGCTCTCTGGGCCAATGACAATAAAATAAAGGGAACCCATTTTCCAATAAGTGGTAGGGCCAATTCTCTTAGAAGCATTTCGTCAGCTAAATTTTGGTTATCATTTTGCACCTTCAGGTAACCTCTTTCTAAAAAAAATAGTTTTCTTATAATAGCTTAAAGTATAGCATAAAGTGAGGAAGCCAATGAAAAACCATTTTTTTAAAAATTTTGCCTTTGAATTTGAGACCACTCGATTGATGTGGTATATCCCAAATGGTGGTGCCGATTACGGCGAAGTAGCAACTGTAGCGGAAAAAATCAATCCTAGAAATAATGAATCTTGGTATCAGGAATGGTCTAATTTTGCAGAAAAATTACAGCAAAGAGGACAGCAATTTCATTCCACAGAAAGCTGCGGAAATGCGTATTTACGAGCGAGTCGCTATTACCAAGCGGCTGAATTTTTCTTGTCACCACAAGATCCTAGGAAATTGACAGCCTATCAACAATCGGTTTCTTTATTTTATCAAGCTTTGGATTTAAAAAAAATCTCTTATCAAAGATATCAAGTCGGAAAATTTAGAACAGTTTTTTTCCAAACAACGAAAGAATCACGTGGTACCTTTTATATTTGTGGTGGATTTGATGCCTTACTAGAAGAATTGTATTTCACAAATGTAGTTTCAACTTTGGCACAGGGGTTCGATGTGGTTCTTTATGAAGGGCCTGGTCAATCAAATGTCATTCGCGAGCATCAGCTGGTTTTTGATGAAAATTGGGATCAAGTAGCTGAAGTAGTCATAAATTTTTACGAAAAAGAGATAGGCTTGAAGGGATTGCGTATTGGTGTTGGAATTTCTTTAGGGGGACTCCTCTTGGCAAGAGCAGCCAGTTCAAATCAGAATTTATTTGATAAAGTTATTTTATATAATTATTTTCCTTCAATGTTAGCCAGCTTTCAGAAATCATTACCTAAATTTTTGCATAAGTATTTAGATACAGGCTTCCCACTGTTTTTAGAAAAAATTTGTAGCCAGTATATTGCTAGTAATAGCTTTTTAAATTGGCAGGTAACGCATGCTAAGTGGGTTTTTGGCGCAGACTCACTAAATGAATTATTAAAGGTGACTAGTCGGTTTAATGAAGAAATCGCTTATAAAAGATTAACAACGGATTGTCTTATTTTTCTAGCTAAAAACGAAAATTATTATGATTATCAATTAGGGAGGAATTTCTATCAGAAAATTCCCGCAAAAAATAAGCGCTTGATCTTGTTTGATAAACAGGATTTTTCGGCAGATTTGCATTGTCAAAATGGCGCTGCTTATGATAGCAATGATCAATTATTTCAATGGTTAGATGAAGAAACCCTAAAAAGCTAAACTTTTTAGGGTCGTTTTTATTATGAATTACTAGAAAATCCCGCCATTTGGGTCGCAAAGGCTTGAACATTTCGTGTCTGAATATAAATTGTGCCATTGCCGTGAAATTCGTTCACGATTCCTTCACCAGTTTTAAAACCAAACATACCTGAGGCCACTCGAATATTATAATCTAAAGAACTAGTCCAGGCGATAACATGCTGATTGTCAACAATCACTGGTGCGTCTGGAGTGACTTGAATTTTTTCTAGATCACCAAAAGCTGAAACTAAGATAACACCACTTCCAGCAGTTTCCATGACAAACAATCCACCCGTTCCTCCTAAAAGAGCGCCAGATAATTTTTGACGTTTCATATTGTAACTAACCGATTGTTCACTAGCTAAAAATGCACCAGTATTTAAACGCCAATGTTCTTGTCCAACATCTAAAGGAATAATTTTACCGGGCGTTCCAGGAGCGATTGCAATCGTAGAAGTTGCTGATATTCCCGTCGCAGTACTAATAAAGAAACTCTCACCACTAGATACAGAACGGCCAATTGCAGATAGAGCGCCACCTAACCCTTTTTTTCCATTGGCATTCATGGAGCCTTCCAATTCAATCTCACCAAGTTCGTAAACCATCGCCCCTGGTTCAATTCGAATTTGTTCATTTTGTGCTAATTCAATTTTTGCAATCGGGGCAAAAGCACTCTCGGAAATCTCATACTTCATAACAACACTCCTTTTTTCATTTATTGCTGTATTATACCATGATTTGGTGCGAATAAATAAGTTAAAAATATCGCAAAAGAGATAAATAATAAGAAATTCCCAGTCAACAACCGGGAATCTATTATTATTTCAAATCAGTTTCCGAAATATTTTCCAAATAAGTACTAACCGTTTCAATTACTTGATTTATAGCAACTTCATCAAACGGCGAATTTAAATGCCCAGTTTGAAGGATTTCTGTAAATGTCTGAGTACCACCAACATGACAGATAGATAGATAATCTTCCCATGTTTTTGGATCTTTTTCGATTATTTTTCTTTGCCAAAATTGAAAAGCACAGACTTGAGCTAAAGTATAATCAATATAATAAAAAGGGACTTCAAAAATATGGCCTTGCCGATACCAATAAATACCACGATCTAAGCCCTCTGAAAAGTGATAATTTTTCTCTGGACAATATTGTTTTTCTAGCTTTCTCCAGCAAACTTTGCGCTCTTCAGCAGTCCAAATAGGGTGTTCGTATACTTCTTCTTGAAAATGATCTACTAATGCTCCGTATGGTAAAAATTGCAATGCACTACTCAAATGAGCAAAACGATATTTTAATTGGTCTTCTTTAAAAAATTTCTCCATAAAGGGCCAAGTTAAAAACTCCATACTCATTGAATGAATCTCCGCGGCCTCAGAAGTAGGAAAAACTAATTCCGGCTCTTCAATCCAAGCTGAATGATAGCTTTGAAAGGCGTGTCCAGTTTCATGAGTTAATACGTCAACGTCATCAGAAGTGCCATTAAAATTGGCGAAGATAAAAGGCATTTCTATAGCATCAATAAATTCACAATAACCGCCACTTTGCTTACCAGAACGACTGGCTAAATCTAATAAGTCTTGTTGTTTCATCTTTTGGAAAAATGCACCCGTTTCTGGTGACAACCCTTGGTACATTTCGGTCGCTTTTTTAATTAATTCTGATTGATTTCCTTGAGGTTTTGGATTCCCTTCAGGAAAAATTAATGGTAAATCATAATGATAAAGGGTATCAACACCTAATCTTGTTTGTTGTCGTTGATATAATTGAGTGGTTAAGGGAACCACTTTTTCTAAAATAAACTGACGAAATTTTTTTAAGTCCTCTCGTGTATATCCCCAACGATTCATGGCAATATCACCATAAGTAACATAGGAGTCAAACCCTAATTTCATCGCAATTTGATGCCTTAGATTGACTAACTCAGAAAAAATCTGATCAAATTTTTCTTCATTTTCAGTGAAAAATTGCCAATAAGCCGTCTGTGCGCTTTCACGAATCGCAGTATCTGGATCAGAAAAATAAGCTGATATATCGGATAAATTACAAATTTTTCCGTTAAAATCGATTTCTGCTGAGGCAATTAATTGCGTATAGTCACTGATTCGTTCATTCTCCTGCTGTTTTAGATTGACTATTTTACTGCCAGTTAGCCGTTTTTGATCTTCTGCCAGTAAGAACAAGGTTTCAGGGAACTCTTTTTTTAAATCGCTAAGGAAAGGGGAGGTAAGTAAAGCAGAAAAAAAATGTCCATGAAGCTGATCAACGTGAGGCTGCTGTTGATCCCAATAAGTATTTTCTTCTAAATAAAAAACATCTTTTGTATCAATTGAATGACGGATATAAGCAACTTTTGCCATTGTAGTCACGTTTTTGCGTAAATGATTTAATTGTTTCAGCGCATTTTTTGCTGCAATGTATTCTGATGCATGCTTAAATTTATCTAGCTGTTTAGAAAATGAAGCTTGATAAGCTGTAAAATCTGGCCGTTGGTAAGTAAATGTAAATGACATGAGATCCCTCCGATATTCCAAGTATAACTGAAAACAATAAAAAAAGTCTGCCGAAAAATCGACAGACTAAGAAAGTATTTTACATTGCTGTTTCAGTTGTTAATGCTTCTTCAACTGGTGTGTAAGGTAAGTCTAAATCATTAGCAACTGGTTCAATTGTTAATTTACCGTCATAAGTATTTAGACCACGACGAAGTGCCAAGTTGTCATTTAATAAACTTACTAAATCATTATTAGCTAATAAATTAGCATAAGCCATTGTTGAGTTTGATAAAGCATAAGTTGCTGTTTGTGGTACAGCCCCAGGCATATTTGCTACGGCATAATGAACTACATCTTCTTTAATATAAGTTGGATCATCATGAGTCGTTACTTTGTCAGTTGTTGCAAAAATACCACCTTGGTCAATTGCCACATCGACAATTACTGAATGGAATGGCATGCCGGCAACCATTTCTTTAGTGACTAAAGTTGGTGCTTTGTGACCAGGAATTAATACCGCTCCAATAACTAAGTCAGCAGATTTAAGTGCTTCTTGAATATTGTAACGATTTGACATTAAAGTTTGTACGTTACCTTCAAAAATTTCATCCAATTGTTTCAAACGAGGAACGCTTACATCCATAATTGTTACATTGGCGCCAAGACCAGCAGCGATTTTTGCTGCGTTCATTCCTACAACACCACCACCGATAACAACTACGTTTCCGCGCATAACACCTGGTACACCTGAAAGTAAAATACCACGACCACCATTTACACGTTCTAAGAAGTTTGCACCGATTTGAGCAGCCATACGTCCAGCGATTTCACTCATTGGAGCAAGAAGTGGAAGAGAATTGTCAGCTGGTTGAACATTTTCATAAGCGATAGAATTTACACCTGATTTAATTAATGCTTCAGTTAATGGTTTGTTTGCAGCTAAATGCAGGTAAGTGAATAATAATAATCCTTTACGGAAATATTGATATTCTTCAGTTAGTGGTTCCTTTACTTTCATTACCATTTCTGCTGACCAAGCGCTCATTGCATCAGGGACGATAGTTGCCCCAGCTTCTCTATATTCATCGTCAGTAATTGCTGAACCTAATCCAGCTTCGGTTTCTACCAAAACTTTATGTCCGCGACTGGTTAAATCGAACACACCAGATGGTGGCAAAGCCACTCGATTTTCATTGTTTTTGATCTCTTTTGGAATACCAATAATCATTAGAAACACTCCTTTTGAAAATTTAGTTGTAAGCGATTACACATAGAATTTTACAAGATAAAATGCGCCTTTCCATTAAAACTTGTTAATAAAGTGCGAAAGTTTTCCTTATCAAAAAACGATTGTGATGTTTTTAACAAGAGGTTTTTTTTATATTTTCTATGAAATAATCCGTTCTTTTTTAATTTTTTTGAAAGAATTTTTAAAGAGTTTAACTTTTTATTTATACTAGAATAAAAACAATTGCCAAAAGAAAACAAACTAGCGATAATGAATGAAAGGGGGCAGTGTAGATGCCTAAGAAAAATCGAATTGATACTTTAAAAGAACAAATAAGTTTCATTGAAGCACGGATCACCCGTTATCAAGAATTAGGTAATGGAGGCATCTTCAAAAGAATTTTATTTGGTGGTGGAAAGCAAGCTAAGCTTGATTTTATTGGTCTTTTAGTTGGCTTTCTTTTATTAATATATAGCTTGATAAAAAGTCTGAACAATTGGCATTTTATTGTGATGATGGTGTTATCTATTGTTGTTTTGTTTTATGCTGGTATCCAACTCAATGTAATCCGAAAAAAAAATCCTGCCATAAAATATCAAAAAATGGTAGCTAGCTTAATAAAAGAAGAAGAATCTATGAATCAGGAGTTGGGTAGGTTACTATCAGAAGCGGCTGATGACAAAAAGTTAAAAAGCGTTAAGAAGCAAGCAAAATGATTGCTTCTTGTGATAATTTCACATGAAAATAATTAAGGAGAAAAAGATAAAGTTGACTATTTGAATCAATTTTATTTTTAATCCTTTTGATTTTTCTACACTTTCAATTAATTATTGTGTTTTATTTAAGAAAGGTCTGATCCAAATAAATGTATTTATGGAAATGAATTTAATTCTTCTTATTGTAATGTTTGGAATAGCTTTTCACTGATGATGGACTAGATTCTCTTAGGACAAAAAGTGGATGAATATATAAAACGCTATATAATAGTTTTTTCTTTTATTTAACAGGTTTATTGGAAATTTTCAACATACTGTCAATAATAATCTGAGATAATAAAAATATGAAATTTTATTTTTTTTAATAAAAAAAGATAAAAAAAGGTAGAATGAGAAAAATAAATAGTTGCCTTTAATCTAAAGAACCCATAGAATAGAGTTTGAAATACAACAAATAATTGATAGTGGGGGAAACACACATGATTAACAAGCAAAGTTTAGTAGAACAAGTTGCAGAAAAAACAGGGTTAACTAAGAAAGATGCGTTGTCTGCTGTAGATGCATTATTTGATGGCATTCAGTCTTCTTTAAAAGCAGGCGAAAAAGTTCAAGTTATCGGGTTTGGTAATTTTGAAGTAAGAGAACGTGCTTCACGCAAGGGACGTAACCCACAAACTGGAGAAGAAATCACAATTCCAGCAAGTAAATCTCCTGCATTTAAAGCTGGTAAACAATTAAAAGATGCAGTAAAATAAGTTTCAATATCTCTAACTCTCGCTTAGGCGAGAGTTTTTTTGTTTTTTAAGGAGAGATTAATTTTTTTAAATATATTTTGTACTTCTTCTTTTTTTGGCTTATAGTTATTTTCGCGAGAAAGGAAGCGAGTTATGTTTAATTTTTTACCTCACTCAGTCCTACAGTTAAGCACAATTTTCTTATCTATTGTCATTGAAGCCATTCCATTTGTGCTGTTAGGCTGTGTTATATCTGGAATTTTACAAGTCTATTTGACACCGGAAAGAGTCAAAAGATTATTGCCTAAAAATAAATTTCTTTCTATCATAGTTGGTTCGTTGATTGGCTTTTTCTTTCCATCATGTGAATGTGGGATAGTTCCGATTATTAATCAGTTTTTGAAAAAAGGTGTGCCCGACTATACTGCCTTTGCCTTTATGGTCACCGCACCAATTATTAATCCTATTGTTTTATTTTCTACTTTTATAGCTTTTGGCAACAATTTTCATTTCGCTTTTTTACGAGCTTTAGGCAGTCTGATTGTGGCGATTATTGTTGGAAGTTGGCTGGCTTATGTTCATAAAGGTCCAGTGCTGACAGCTGATGAACAGGCCACAGTATCAGACCATGTTCATCATCACGAAGATAACCTATCTTTTTTTGGAAAAATATGGCAGGTTTTAGTTCATGCAATTGATGAATTTTTTGATACGGGTCGCTATTTGATTATTGGTGGATTATTGGCTTCGGCGATGCAAGTTTATTTACCAACCCAATTGATGATGACTTTGACTAGTAATAAATTCATCTCCATTTTAGTAATGTTGGTGTTAGCTTTTACCATGTCTCTTTGTTCAGAAGCCGATGCATTTGTCGGTTCTTCTCTATTAAGTTTATTTGGCACCAATGCTGTGGTAGCTTTTTTAGTTTTTGGTCCAATGGTGGATATCAAAAATTTGATGATGATGAAACGGCATTTCGAAACAAAATTTATTTTGCAATTGATAGCTTTGATCAGCATCATCGTGACAATCTATGCTTATGTGGTGTAAAGGAGGATAGCCAATGATTCGTTTTTTAATATTGTCAGGTTATTTTGAATTAATGATGTATTTGCAAGTTTCAGGCAATTTAGACAAGTATATTAATGTTCACTATCGTTATTTGGCTTTCATTACGATGGGGTTGTCTTTACTATTAGCCTTAGTCCAATTGAAAATTTGGGTTTCAGGAAACAAAGAACAAGCAGATCATGGGCATCACGATCATGGATTGACTAAACCTTATCAAAAAGCAATTGCTTATTTTTTACTGTCCGTACCACTGATTATTGGCTTTTTATTCCCAACGATTAGTTTGGATGCTTCAATTGTTGAAAATAAAGGCTTTAGTTTTCCTATTAGTAAAGAATCTACAGGGGATCCTCAAATGAGTACTCAATATCTAAAACCAGATACAAGTATTTATTATAATTCAGCTGACTACGATCAGCAGATGGATCAGTTAATGAAAAAATATCAAGATTTAGATGAGTTAAAAATTACCGATGAAAACTATTTAGAAATGATGGAATTAATCTATAATTATCCTAGTACATTTGCAGGCAAGCCGATTTCTTTTGAAGGATTTGCTTATGAGACAACCAAGGAAAACCAAACTTATGATTTCTTGTTTCGTTTTGGTGTGATTCACTGTATTGCCGATTCGGGAGTTTTTGGTTTGCTAGCTGATTTACCAGAAGGATCAAGTCTAGAAAATAATCAATGGTATCATTTAGAAGGTACAATAACGATTGATTATTTTGAACCCTATCAACGACAGTTGCCAGCAATTACTGTAACAAATGTAGTCCAAATATCTCCACCAAAAGATCAGTACGTTTATCGTGCATTCGAATAAAAAGGTAAACCTCAAAAAAATGAGGTTTACCTTTTTTCTATAGTAGATAGGTTCGATCAAAAGTGATATTTAGCGTAGCTGGTTCATAGCGAGAAATATAAATTTGGCTGATGTATTCTGATAATTCTAGGTCAGACAACTTGATATTTTCAGGAACAACTAAATCAAAATGAAACGTTTCTGGCGTTGTCGTAGTATCAATTCTTAAATCATGCATCCGCAAATTTGAATCAATATCTCTTAAAACTTTTCGCATTTTAGGGGCAACCCGTTTGAAATCAGGATCATCAATCGGGTAAGGATCCAAGTGACAAACCAAATCAACATTCATACGTTCTTTGACCGTCTGTTCGATATCATCAATTACCTCGTGAGCATGTGGCAAACTCCAATCTTCATTTACTTCAATATGAACAGAAGCAAAAACACTGCTAGGTCCATAGCTATGAATCAATAAATCATGATAACCAATAATATTAGGATATTCATCTAATAGTTTTTTGATCTGACTAATCTCTTCTTGCGGGGCGCGGACGCCCATCAGTTCATCAATAAATTCTTTGATCATCTTTATACCTGTATAAATAATATACAGAGCAATCAAAAATCCAATATACCCATCTATTTGCCAGCCAGTTAACCATTCGATTAAAGCTGAAAGTAAGACTGCAATCGTTGTATAAACATCGTTAATACTATCTTGAGCAGTTGCTTTTAAAGTATTGGAATCGATTTTTTTTGCTAAGCGACGATACATTAAATTCTGCCAAAACTTCATTAAAATCGATAAAATCAATACAACAAAAATAATAGGTGATAATTTGACTGAACTAGGATCCAAAATCTTATCAAAAGAGCTATCTAAAAAACGAACACCAACATAGGTAACTAAAAAAGAAACAACAAACCCACTAATGTATTCAAAGCGTTCGTGACCATAAGGATGCTCTTCATCTGCTGGTTTTCCAGCAACTTTAAAGCCGGCAAGTGTAATGATGGAAGAAGCCGTATCTGACAAATTATTCATTGCATCTGCCATAATCGAGACACTTCCAGAAATTTGACCAATCAATAGTTTTGCTACAAAGAGTATTAAATTAGAAAACAAGCCGAGAACACCGGCTAAGATACCTACAGCTTCACGTGTGTTTCCTTTTAATTTTTTTGTAAATTGCTTGATTAAGAAAGTTAACATGCGGGACCTTCCTTTTTTAAAATAATATTCCTAGTATACTAAAATCACTCTCTGAATAAAAGAATTTTATGCTAAAAAAAATCATGAACAACAAATGAGAGATTTATTGCTTGGTATCACTGGCTTTTTAATGAACTTTTCTGCCCTTCACATTTTAATAAAGCTAAATTCTCGTATAATAATTATTGACAATAATTATTCATAGGAGGCCCACCATGGAAAATACAGTAGATATTAAATTATGGAATATTGATACCGGAGTCGTCGTCAACGCGCTAGAAGATTTCATTGAAGACTGGAAAATTTCACGCAATTCTGATTTACAAGAATACTTAAAGAGTTATTCACCTTACTTCCAAAGTGATGATGATACAAGAGAAGCAATGGAATTAATTTTAGGATATGCCAAGGAATTAATGGATGGGCAAAGAGATGAAGTTGATTTCTATGAAAATAAAATATGGGAAACACGTGATGGCGAAAGTGTCAGGACAACTCATTTTCACGAAAGAAAAATATCAAATATGTTAAACAAAATATTAATATTAAAATAATTAACCAATTAAACAGTTAAAATAAAAAGTATCTCAAAATTTCTTTTAGACAAGAAAAAAGAAACATGCTAGAATTATTCTTGAATACTATGTTTAGGAATGAGGGACTTTGGTTGAAACAAAATAAGTTAAAAACTTTATTAACGATTGGGGTATTGGTTAGCCCAATGGTATTATCTAGTTATCAAGCGTTGGCTGCTGAAACAGCAACAACTTCAGAAAGTGCGACACAGTCTTCAGCAACTGCTACCAGTCAGACAGAAACCGCTGAAACACAGCCACAATCAGAAGCAGAACCTGCGGTGGATACAGAAACAAGTACTACACAAACAACGACGCCGGAAGCAACACCTGAACCGGTTAAAACTTATAATATTTTTCTCAATGGTGTCGCTTTATCTAAAGAAGAAAATGCCAATGCTTTTTCTCACACTGATGCCGCAGGAAATACTATTCGATTTACTTATAACAATGAAGAAGGTTTAACTGCTGGTACAGAAGTGACTTATGCAATCACATTAAAAGAAAAGCAAAAGTTAGATAATATTTTAATCTATCAAACAATTGCTAGTGTTAATTTAATTAATAATGCTGAGTTGACTGGAAAATTTGTGATGCCATCAATTGATGTTGCTTTTAGCATGAAAACTTCCGAAGTAACTGAGCAACCTAGTCAACCTGAAGAAAATAATAATAATTCAAATTCTAATAATAATACTAGCAATAATAATGAAGGTCAGCCAACGAATAATCCAGATCAATCGACAAATGAAACTGGAGCAACTACCACCGATGAAGGGCGCCAACCAAATCAAAATGGTGCAGGGGATGTTTATTCACCATCTAATGTAAATATTCCAACCTATAGTAATGCTGTACAAAACGCAATTGTCCAAGCGGCATATGCGCAATTAGGAAAGCCTTACGTATGGGGTGCTAAAGGACCAAATGCATTTGACTGTTCTGGTTTAGCTTATTATGTTTATCAACAAGCAACTGGTCATTTTATTGGTTCTTGGACAGGTGATCAACAGTATTCCGGGACACAGATTCCAGTCAGCGATGCACAACCAGGAGATTTATTATTTTGGGGTGCCCCAACTAGTGTAACAAGTCACGTTGCTATTTATATTGGAAATGGTCAATATATTCAAGCACCACAACCTGGAGATGTTGTGAGGGTTACTAATTTGGCAGACTATATGCCAACCTTTGCTGTTCGAGTTAATTTAGCTGGGTTGCCAGCTGCTAATTCATCCTTACAAAATGCATTTGGATCAGCTTATATCTTTGATCGAAATCAAACGACAGATGGATTTATTGAAAAAATCGGTGAGATTTCACGGACAATCGGCCAAGAACATGATATTTACGCCTCAGTCATGATTGCTCAAGCAATTTTGGAAAGCGGCTCAGGAAATAGTTCTTTGGCTGCGGAACCAAACTTTAATTTATTTGGAATTAAAGGATCTTATGAAGGTCAAGGTGTTTCTTTCAGTACACTAGAACAAGATACTGCCGGAAGTAGTTTTTCAATCACTGCCCAGTTTAGAAAATATCCTTCTTATAAGGAATCCTTAGAAGATTACGCTGATTTAATTAAAAATGGAATCGCTGGAAATTCAGATTTTTACAAATCAACTTGGAAGTCAGAAACGAGCTCATTTAAAGATGCTACAAATTATCTACAAGGTCGTTATGCAACAGATAAGCAATATGCTCAAAAATTAGAAGCAATTATTGATGCATATGATTTAACTAGCTTTGATGAAGCTAGTAATGAAGTAATTGGTCCGAAGATGTCTGATTTATCTACCAAATTTTCATTAAGTAAAAGAAATATATTGATGACTAATGTTGCTTATGGTCCGCAATTACCAGAATTCTTTACTAAAGATTATTTTGTAGATTTATTTAGAGGCGACAGTATCATTGCTTTAGCTGCTAGTGCTGTTAAATCAAAAGAAGAAATCGCAACTACTACTAATACCACTTCAACTGTTTATTTAGCTTTAAGCAGAGGATTGATCGCTGTTTTACCACCAGTTAAATAGTATTTTTCTAACCGGCTCTGATAAAGAGTCGGTTTTTTAGATTGACCTGAAGAGAAATAAAACTTACTATTTAGAAGAACGAAAATCTAGGAGGTTTTTATGAGTATTAAATTAGTAGCAATCGATATTGATGGAACATTGTTAAATCCCCAAAGAGAAATTACACCAGGTGTAGAAGCAGCCTTGAAAAAAGCTCGAGCAGCAGGTGTTTATATTGTTTTAGCAAGTGGACGCCCATTAGTTGGTGTCCAAAATCAACTTGAAACATTAGGTTTGTTGACCGAAGAGGATTATGCAATTACTTATAATGGTGGATTGGTAGTCAATAATCACACAGGAGCGGTAGTTTCTGAATATGGCTTGACTAGAGATCAGTTTTTAGAGATTGATACTTTGGCTCGAAAATTAAATGTCCATTTGCATACAGAAGATAAAGAAGCGATTTATACTTCTAATCGTGATATTAGTCCTTATACAGTTCATGAATCTTTCTTAGTGGATATGCAAATTCGTTTTAGAATGCCTGACGAAATTGCAAATCAAGTTGTGCCTACAAAAATGATGATGATTGATGAGCCGGAGATCTTAACTGAGGCAATTCAAAAAATCCCTGCCGATTTTTATGACCGCTATACCCTTGTACAAAGTACGCCATTCTTTTTAGAAGTCTTGAATAAAGAAGTTAGTAAAGGATTGGCTCTGGAAAAGTTAACAGAGCATCTAGGTTTACAACAATCCGAAGTAATGGCGATTGGCGATCAAGAAAATGACTTAGCAATGATCCAATACGCTGGAACAGGAATTGCCATGGGAAATGGTACAGCTTCAGCAAAGGAATTGGCTGATTTTGTGGTAGCCAGTAATGCAGAAGATGGCGTTAAAGAAGCGATTGACCGTTTTGTTTTCTTGGAGAAAAAATAATGAAAATGACCGAACCTATTACTTTTAGAAGAGGACTAACTTTAAAAAATAGAATTGTAATGGCACCAATGACTGTCAAAATGAGTTTTTATGATGGGATCGTAACTGATGATGAGATTGCGTATTATCAAATGCGGGCTGGAGCAATTGGTGCAATTATTACAGGTGCCGCTAATGTTCAGCCCAATGGCAAAGGTTGGGAAGGAGAGCTTGGTGTCGATGACGATAAACAAATTCCACGCTTAGCCAAATTAGCTTCTGCGATTCAAACAAATGGGACTAAAGCTATTTTACAAATATTTCATGCCGGACGTATGACTGATTCTTCTGTTTTAAGAGGTAAAACACCAGTATCTGCCAGTGCAGTACCGACTCATAAGGAATGGGGGGAAGTGCCCCGAGAAATGAGTCATGAAGAAATTTTGGCAGTCATTGACAATTATGCCAAAGCGACAAGGCGAGCGATTCAAGCGGGCTTTGATGGTGTCGAATTACATGGAGCAAATTTATATTTGATTCAACAATTTTTCTCTCCTCATTCTAATATCCGTGAAGATATGTGGGGCGGCAGTTTGGAAAAACGCTACACTTTTATCGACCAAGTGGTCTCTGCCGTGACGAAAGTAGTAGACGATTCTGAAGTAGAAAATTTTATTGTCGGTTTCCGTTTTTCTCCTGAAGAATTTACTGAACCAGGTATTCGTTTTACTGATGCATTGTATTTAGTTGATCAGTTAGCTGACACAAGTTTGGATTATTTACATGTTTCTTTGAGGGATTATCAAAAGAAACCAGAGCTTCCAGCCTATCAAGAAAAAACGATTGTCGAATATTTAGCTGAAAAAATTGCTGGTCGAATCCCTTTAATCGGAGTAGGAGAAGTGACTACTCAAGAAGATGCTGAAAAATTATTAACGACAGCTGATATTGCGGCTTTAGGAAAAATTTTACTCAGTGAACCTAATTGGTATAATAAAGTGATTCATCAACAAGAAGATTTAATTCGTCATAAAATTTCTAGCTATGATCGAGAAGAACTGCATATTAGCAATGGTGCTTGGGGCTTCCTAATCGATCGAATGGCCGATCGCATTGACTAAATGAAAATAAAATGAAAATTTGTTTAAAAAATAGCTTGACGAATCTTATTTAGAGGATTATGATAGTTTTCAATATAACAGTTAAACAAAAGAGAAGTAGCCTAAGATAATTTTTTCAGAGAGCTGATGGGACTGCGAATCAGTAAAATTACTTTTGTGAATGGCCTTTTGGACCGAAGATTTGAACACTTGTTTAGTAGGATTTTCCGGGTACTCCCGTTACAGAGAAAAGTTATTGATAGATAACTGATAGAGGTCTTTTTAGACATTTTTGAGGTGGCACCGTGGATTATCCGCCCTCGAACTAACATACGTTGGTTCGGGGGCTTTTTTATATTTCAAAATAGATAACAAGAGAAGTAATCAAGAATTGAAAGATTTACAGCAAGCTTTAGTTGATGAGAAGAAAGCAATCTTTCCTTGATGAATGGACTTGGGTAAGCATCCTTGAATAAAAGTAGGGGATGACGGGCTCGCCCGTTATAGCGAAAGTTGTTGTTAGACAACTGTTTAAGCTGCTATTATTTAGCAGAATTATTGAGGTGGTACCGTGCGATTGCGCCCTCAAGTCAGAATACTGGCTTGAGGGCTTTTTTTATATTAAAAGGAGGAAAAACAGATGCGAAAAATAAAAGTAATTAATGGTGATTGTTTCACACCCATCAGTTTATATTATCGGTTGAAAAGTCAACAAAAGGCTTTACTGGAAAGTATTCCTCGAGAGCAGGAAGCCAGCCGCTATTCGGTGATTGCTTTTGATCCAGTTCATCATTTGAGTTATTTAGAAGGGCAATTCAAAATTGATGGACAAGCTTATCCTGTTTGTGATCCTTTGAAAGAATTAGAAAGATATGTATTGAAAAATGAAGTCTTGCATGAAAATTTACCTTTTCAAGGAGGAGCTATTGGCTACGTGGGTTATGATATTGCCGCTTGCTATGAAGATATCGGTCCAATTCCGATAGATCAACTAAAAATCCCTGATATGCAATTTTATCTATATGAAAACTTCTTAATCTATGATCATAAAGAACAGACGGTGACAATCGTAATTGGTAATACTTACTCTCAGGTTAGTGAAGAAAAACTAGATCAAAAATTATCACAAGTAGAAAAACAGTTGGCTATTTTAAATATACAAGAAAATCAATTGCCTCCAGCAGTGAAATTATCTTTTACTAGTAATTTTCCGCAAGCAGTTTATGAGGCAACCGTCAAAAAAGCGAAAGCCAAAATTAAAGCCGGCGATTTATTTCAAGTGGTTCCTTCACAACGTTTAGTCGCAGATTTTAAAATGGATGGCTTTGATTATTATCGCCATTTGAGAAATACCAACCCTTCTGCTTATTTGTATTATTTGCCCTTTCCAGATTGTCAGGTAATTGGCTCTTCACCAGAAAGTTTAGTCAGGGTCAAAGGTAAGGAAGTGACAACTAATCCGATAGCTGGGACCCGAAAACGGGGTCTAACAATTAAAGAGGATAATCAATTGGCAGAAGATTTGGCAACCGATGAGAAAGAATTAGCTGAGCATAAAATGTTGGTGGATTTAGGTAGAAATGATTTAGGAAAAATTGCTGAGATTGGTTCAGTAAGAGTCCCAATTTATTTAACTGTTGAACGTTATCGTTTTGTGATGCATCTTGTTTCAGTCGTTTCAGCTCAGTTAAAACCAGAATATCAGGCAATGGATGCATTAAAAGCAACTTTACCAGCAGGAACTGTCAGCGGCGCTCCAAAAATTCGTGCTATGACAAGAATTTATCAATGGGAGCCCGTAAAACGGTCGGTTTATGCAGGAGCGGTCGGCTATTTATCTCAAGACAATCAAGCTGATTTTGCGATTGCTATTCGTACCATGGTAGTGAAAGATCAGAAAGCCTATGTTCAAGCTGGGGCTGGAGTAGTTTATGATTCTGATCCAACTTCAGAATATTTTGAAACGTTGCAAAAAGCCAAAGCTTTATTGGAGGTAGGCAGATGATTTTATTAGTCGATAATTACGATTCCTTTACTTATAACTTGCTTCAATTATTTCCTAAGGAGATTGAGATTCAAGTCGTCCGTAACGATGCTCCTGAATTAATTGAAATAGCTGAAAAGGCCCAAGGAATTGTTCTCTCGCCTGGACCTGGGCGTCCCAATGAAGCTGGATTGATGGAAATTTTGATCAAAAAATTTTATCAACGAAAACCAATCTTAGGGATTTGTTTAGGTCATCAAGGCATTGCAGAAGTTTTTGGAGGGAGAATTGTTGCATCACCGCAAGTCGTTCATGGCAAACAAAGTTCTTTAAAAAATACCAAGCAAAAAGTAATGCGGTATCACTCGCTAATCGTTGAAAAGGTTAGTCTACCAAAAGAATTAATTGTGACTGAGGAAGCAGATGATTTAGTTATGGCCTTGCGTCATCGAGATTATCCTATTTACGGCTTACAATTTCATCCCGAATCAATCGGCACCGAGAATGGTCAACAATATTTACAAGAATTTTTACAGGAAGTGAGGAATTCCGATGCAAGCATTATTTGAAAAAGTTTATCAACAGAAAAATCTTAGCAATCAAGAAATGACACTGCTAGCTACAGCCATTTTTAAGCAACAATTAAATGATAATCAAATCAGCGCCCTATTGATTGCTTTAAAATTAAAAGGAGTGACCGCTGATGAATTGACAGGCTTAGCTCATGTGATGCAAAGTCGTGCCATCGCCGTTCATCAAGCACCGCAAGGAGTTATGGATAATTGTGGTACAGGTGGAGATCACTCCAATAGTTTTAATATTTCGACGACGGCTGCTTTTGTCTTAGCGGCTGGTGGGATTCCTATGGCCAAACACGGCAATCGTAGTGTTTCCAGTCGTTCTGGCTCTGCTGATGTATTAGAAAGTTTAGGTGTAGATCTATCTGCCTCAGCTGAAAAAATCGATTTTTTATTAAAAGAAGCCGGGATTGCTTTCTTATTCGCACCAGCAATGCATCCAGCGATGAAAAAAGTCATGCAAATTAGAAAAGATTTGGCGACACCGACTATTTTTAACTTAATTGGCCCAATTATTAATCCCTATCCTTTAGAGTATCAGCTATTAGGAACCTTTGCAGGAGATTCATTAGTAGAAACAGCAACAACTTTAGGTGCGTTAGGTAGAAAACAAGCAATTGTTCTACAGGGAGCCTCTGGAATGGATGAAGCGAATTTAGCTGGTGTTACTCGTTATGCTTTTTATCAAAATAATCAAGTGGTAGAAAAAGAATTATTTCCTGAAGCATTTGGTTTACAAGCAGCACCTTTGTCGGCAATTGTTGGCGGAGATGCTTTGAAAAATAAGGAAATCTTGCTATCTGTCTTACAAGGAGAAGCAAGTCCTTATCTTGATACTGTGATTTTAAATGCTGGGATAGGCTTTTTAGCTGGCGCGAAAGTTAACGATGTTGCTAGTGGTATCCAATTGGCGCAAGACATTATTAAGTCTGGGGCAGCATTTGATTGTTTACAGTATTTTATTACTTTACAGGAGGTAGCTTAATGGACTTTCTAGAAACAATCTTGACTGCAAAAAAAGCTGAAATTGAAAATTTGGCTCCTGTTCATCAGACGATTAATAAAAAAAGACCATCTTTTTATCAATACGTTAAAGGCCATCCTGAAAAAATTCAGATCATTGCTGAAATTAAGCGTGCTTCGCCATCAAAAGGAGCGATTAATTTGGCTGTTGATCCCTTAGAACAAGCAAAAAATTATGAGAATGCTGGCGTAGCTGCGATCTCTGTTTTGACGGATCCAGTTTTTTTTAAAGGAACCATTCAAGATTTAGCTGACGTCGCTGCTGTAGTTGATTTACCGCTTTTATGTAAAGATTTTATTATCAGTAAACAACAAATTGATCGCGCGAAAATAGCTGGTGCGAGTCTCATTTTGTTAATTGTCGCAGCGTTGGAACCAGCAAAACTAAAAGAGCTCCATGAGTATGCTGAAAGTTTGAATCTAGAAATTTTAGTAGAAACTCATAATGCTGAAGAATTAGCACTAGCTAAAAGCCTCCCTGCAAAAGTTATTGGCGTAAATAACCGCGATTTAAAAACATTTGAAGTGACATTAGAAACTAGTTTGAATTTAGCACAAACGGATGACGAAACGATTTATATTAGCGAATCAGGTTTTAAAACAACTGAAGATGTTGCACAAGTAAAAGAAAATTATCAAGCAGTCTTAGTTGGAGAAACATTAATGAAAGCTGGCAACATTCTTGAAAAAATTCAAGCATTGCAGGTGATTCGCCAATGACCAAAGTGAAAATTTGTGGATTAACTACTAAGGCCGCTGTGGATACCGCTGTAAAATACGGTGCAGATTATTTAGGCTTTGTTTTTGCAAGAAGCCATCGTCAGATTTTACCGGCAAAAGTTAAACGTCTAACTGACCAGCTACCTAAAAAGATAAAAAAAGTCGGTGTCTTTGTTTCTCCAAGTCTGCAAGAACTTGAAGCAGTGATTAAAATTGCTGATTTAGATTTAGTTCAAATTCATGGAACACCACTGCAGGAAAAAGCAAGTGTCCCGATGATTCAAGCATTACCAGGAAAAAGCAATCAGCATTACCAGGTAACCGCACCCTATCAATATTTGCTTTTAGATGCACCGCCAAAAAAATACATGGGTGGAAGTGGCGAAACATTTGATTGGCACGCAGTCAAAAAGGCTGATTTGCCAAAGGATAATTTATGGATTGCCGGAGGTTTAGACATTCAAAATGTCAGAGCTGCGATTGACTATTTTTCACCAGAAACAGTCGATGTCTCTAGTGGCGTCGAAACGCAACAAAAAAAAGATTTAGATAAAATCATGCATTTCATTCAAATTGTAAAGGGGAAATAATATGTATAAACAACCAAACACAGCCGGATTTTACGGTGAATACGGCGGACAATTCGTCCCAGAAACTTTAATGTACGCAGTCAAGGAACTTACCGAAACTTATGAAGCATCAAAAACTGATGAAGCTTTTCAAAAGGAATTTGACTATTATTTAAAACAATACGTTGGTAGAGAAAATCCGTTGTACTTTGCCGAACAGATGACCAAAGATTTAGGCGGTGCCAAAATTTATCTAAAACGGGAAGATTTAAATCATACCGGTGCCCACAAAATTAATAATGCATTAGGCCAAGTTTTATTAGCCAAAAAAATGGGGAAAAACAAAATTGTCGCAGAAACTGGAGCAGGTCAACATGGTGTAGCAACTGCTACCGCTGCCGCATTATTTGGCATGGAGTGCGTCGTTTTCATGGGAGAAATCGATGTGAAACGTCAAGCTTTAAATGTTTTTCGAATGGAATTATTAGGAACAAAGGTGGTCAGTGTGACTTCTGGCTCAAAAACGTTGAAGGATGCTGTGAATGAGGCATTACGCTACTGGGTAGAACACGTAGAAGACACGCACTATGTGATGGGTTCAGTTTTAGGTCCCCATCCATTTCCGGAAATTGTTCGAGACTATCAAAGCGTGATTGGAACTGAAGCCCGACGTCAAATATTAGACCAAGAAGATCGTTTGCCTGATATTGCGATTGCTTGTGTCGGTGGTGGTAGTAACTCAATGGGTTTATTCTATCCATTTGTAGAAGATTCCGAAGTGCAATTAATTGGCGTGGAAGCTTCTGGCCACGGAGTAGATACCACTGAACACGCAGCAACTATTACAAAAGGTGAGATTGGTATTTTGCACGGTGCAAAGATGCATTTGTTACAAGATGAAGATGGTCAAGTTTTGGAAGCTTATTCGATTTCTGCTGGCTTGGATTATCCTGGAGTTGGGCCAGAACACTCTTATTTATATAGTAGTAAACGAGCAACTTATGCCACAATTACTGACGATGAGGCTGTTGAAGCCTTTCATTACTTATCGCGCAAAGAAGGGATCATTCCAGCACTGGAAAGTTCTCATGCCTTAGCCCATGTTATGAAAATTGCACCAGAAATGACAGCGGATCAAATTATTCTTGTTTGTCTTTCTGGTCGGGGAGATAAAGATGTGGAACAAGTCAAAGCTTTAATGGAGGAAAATAAATGAAAAAATTGACGAATTATTTATTACAGAAAAAAGAAGTAGGAAAATTATTTGTTCCTTACATCATGGCGGGAGCCAATGGGTTAGACAACTTAACTAAGGAAATCGAGATGCTGGCGGAAAACGGGGCAACTGCAATTGAATTAGGTGTGCCTTTCTCAGATCCAGTTGCTGATGGACCGATCATCCAAGCAGCCGGATTAGACGCGCTAGCAAATAAAGTAACTTTAAAAAAAATTGTTCAGGTTTTACAAAATTTTCAATCACCAGTACCACTGATTTTAATGGGCTACTATAATTCTTTTTTCCATTATGGATTAGCGGAATTAATTACTGATTTAGCCAGCACAGATGTGGCCGGTTTTATCATTCCTGACTTACCTTATGAACATCAAAATTTAGTCTTACCATTACTGAATGACAGTGAAATCGCACTACTACAGCTAGTTACTTTAACCAGTCATGAAGACCGAATCAAAGAATTAGTTCAAAATGCTGAAGGATTTGTTTATGCGGTAACGATTAATGGCACAACAGGAACTGGAAAAAATTATCGTGATGATTTAGACCAACATTTGGAAAAAATTGTTGAATTGGCAGATATTCCAGTTCTAGCTGGTTTTGGTGTTTCTAATCCTGAACAAGTTGCACGATTTTCAGAAGTTTGTGACGGTGTGGTTGTCGGATCAAAAATCGTGCAAAGTTTAAAAAATGATGGATTAACAAAAACTGGTCAATTAGTTTATGCATTCACTCATTAAAAAATAAAAAAAACACGTTTTATCTTCTCATATTTTCAGAATTCAAGCGTATACTGAAAGTGTAAAAAAAGGAGCGTGTTCATATTGAAAAGAATCAAAGGTTCATGTACAACTGTATTGGTAGGTAAGAAAGCGTCAATTGATGGTTCTACAATGATTTCTAGAAATGATGACGGCCACGAAGCTTTAGATCCCCAACGATTTGTTGTTGTATCACCAGAAGAGCAACCCTGCCACTACAAAGCAGTGATTAGTGGTGTAGAAATTGATTTGCCAGATAATCCAATGTCTTACACATCAATCCCAAATGCCCTTTTAGATAATGGTATTTGGCCTGCAGCCGGAATTAATAGTGAAAATATTGCTATGTCTGCTACTGAAACGATTACGACGAATCCTAGAATTCAAGGCTTAGATCCTTATGTTGAAGGCGGTATTGGTGAAGAAGATTTAGTAACTTTAGTTTTACCTTATATCCATTCTGCTAAAGAAGGGGTCGAACGTCTTGGAAAATTATTGGAAGAATTTGGTACCTATGAACCAAACGGTATTGGTTTTTCTGATGAAAATGATGTTTGGTGGTTGGAAACAATTGGTGGTCATCATTGGGCGGCTGTCAGAATTCCAGATGATGCTTATGTAGTTGCGCCAAACCGGATGAATATTGATACATTTAATTTTGACTCACCAGATACTATGTGTTCAGCTGATTTGAAAGCTTTGATTGATGATAATCATTTGAATCCTGATTTTGAAGGCTACAATTTACGCCATATTTTTGGTTCTAGTTCAATCAAAGACACAGTTTACAACAATCCAAGAGCTTGGTATGGTCAACTTTATTTAACACCAGATATGGATCAAGATCCAATGGAACAAGATTTACCATTTATTTGTAAGGCAAACCGAAAAATCACGATTGAAGATGTCAAATTTATTCAAAGCTCACACTTTGAAAACACCATTTTTGATCCATATGGTGACGGCGATGAAAGTGATAAGACTTTGTTCCGTCCAATCGGAATTAATCGTAACCACAATGTGCATATTTTACAAATTAGAAATGGCGTTCCAAAAGAAATTGCCGGTGTTCATTGGTTAGCTTATGGTGCCAATACGTTTAATACTGTCGTACCATTCTACTCAAATGTGAAAGATACTCCAGCTAGCTACAAAAATGCTGACGGAACATTTGATTTAAATAATATGTACTGGTTAAGTTGCACGACCGCTTTATTAGGTGATACTGATTATGATTTTTATGTAGATATGCGTAACAGTTTCGAACTTGCAGCCATGAGCAGTTATCACTTTATTCAAAATGAAACTGATGCAGGTCTAAAAGAGGCAACTGATGTACAAGCTTACCTTGAAACTGCTAACGAAAAATTAGCTCAAGATTCATTGAAACGCCAAACAGAGTTGTTAGGAGAAATGGTTACTTCTGGATCAAATCGGATGAAACTACGCTACAATTTGAACGATTAAAATTTTAGAATCAGTCCATTAAAATTTGATGGGCTGATTTTTTGTTTTCTTATAAAGTGACAAAACGTAACTACATTAAGCTTTTTTGTAAATTTAGTTAATAATATAGTTATTTAATGTTATTTAAGCCTGGAATTTTTATTTTTCTTAACCGGATTGGTTGGCTTTTCAGTTAATAAAGATTACAATTAAGATGTGAAATTACGCGTAACGTGTTGTTATTCACGCAATAAAGGAGGAGAAAAAAATGGATATAGTTACCTTGGCGCGGTTTCAGTTTGCAATGACAACTGTCTTTCACTTTTTCTTTGTACCGTTTTCTATCGGAACTGCTTTTGCAGTAGCCATTATGGAAACCAAATATGTACGGACAAAAAATGTGAAATACCGCCAAATGGCTAAATTCTGGGGAAATATTTTCCTATTAAGTTTTGCAGTAGGGGTCGTAACAGGTATTATTCAAGAGTTTCAGTTCGGTATGAACTGGTCAGATTATTCCCGTTTTGTGGGAGATATTTTTGGAGCCCCACTTGCTGTTGAAGCTTTATTGGCATTCTTTTTAGAATCAACTTTCCTAGGATTATGGATGTTTACTTGGGACAAAGTTAGCCCAAAACTCCATGTAGTCTTTATTTGGCTTGTGACTATCGCTTCAATTTTGTCAGCATTCTGGATTTTAACTGCCAATAGCTTCATGCAACATCCAGTTGGCTACACTTTAAACAATGGTCGTGCAGAAATGACTGACTTTGGTGCTTTACTTGCCAATCCACAAGTTTGGTATGAATTCACCCACGTAGTATTTGGTGCCATTACCTTAGGTGGAATGGTTGTAGCTGGTATTTCTGGGTTCCAACTATTGAAGAAAAAATTCAAAGGCAACGAAATTTTCAAGAAATCGATGCGTATCGGTTTAGTGATCACATTAGTCGGCTCAATTTTGACTTTGGGTGCTGGTGATGCACAAATGAAAGCTTTATTAGATGATCAACCAATGAAGTTTTCAGCAATGGAAGGAAATTACGAGGATACAAGTGATCCTGCAGGCTGGACTTTAGTCGGCTGGGCCAATGAAGCCGAACATAAACAAGTTTTCGGTATTGAAATTCCTTATGTTTTAAGTATTTTAGCTTACAACAAACCTTCTGGCTCAATCGAAGGAATGAACAATATTAACAAAGCTTTGGAACATCAATATGGGGACGATAAAAATTATTATCCACCAGTGAACACGTTGTTCTATAGTTTCCGAGTGATGGCTGCTTTTGCTATGTTAATGTTGTTAGTATCAATTGTGGGTCTATTCTTTACACGTAAGAAAAAACCAATCTTATATGAAAAGCGCTGGATGCTTTGGATAGTAGGATTATCAACCTTTGTGCCATTCTTGGCCAATACAGCGGGCTGGTTAATTGCTGAATTAGGGCGTTATCCTTGGACCGTTTATGGTTTATTTACAATTGAAGATAGTGTGTCACCAAATGTTAGTGTGACTTCGCTATTAATTTCAAATACGATTTACTTCTTATTGTTTGCTAGTTTAGCAGTGACGATGATCTATCTTGTTCGTCGTGAAATGAAAAAAGGGCCTGAAGTAGAAGAAATCGAAAATGATGATTCTTCAAATGATCCTTTTGATAAGGAGGCGTTTATCCATGAGTAGTTTACAATTATTATGGTTCGTTTTAATTGGCGTATTATTTGCGGGTTTCTTCTTTTTAGAAGGTTTTGACTTTGGGGTAGGGATGTCTGTTCAAACATTAACTCACAACGAAGCTGAAAAAGATCAAATTGTAGAAACCATTGGACCTGTTTGGGACGGTAACGAGGTTTGGTTAATTACTGCCGGTGGCGCGATGTTTGCTTCTTATCCTTACTGGTATGCTTCATTATTTAGTGGATATTATCTGATTTTATTTATTATCTTAATTGGCTTAATCATTCGCGGAGTTTCTTTTGAATTTAGACATCGGATGCCATTAGAAAAGAAAAATTTATGGAACTGGACTTTAAGTATTGGTAGTTTCTTAGTGCCATTCTTCTTTGGTGTTTTATTCATCAGTATGATTCAAGGTATGCCATTAGATGCAAATGGCGACATGGTTGCTCATTTCACTGATTATATCAATATCTTTTCAATTGTCGGTGGCGTAGCCGTTACTTTACTTTCTTACTTACATGGCTTAAATTATATTGCCTTAAAAACAGATGGACCAATTAGAGAACGAGCAAAAAATTACGCGAAATTCTTATACTGGGTTCTTTATGTAGGTGAAGTTGCTTTTGCTGTTTTACTATTTTTCTTCACAGACTTTTTTGAATTACATTTAACAACAACGTTAATTTTCTTAGTCTTAATCGTAGCCTTAACAGTATTTGCTAATATTTCTGTCATTAAAGACAAAGAGTTGCCAGCTTTCTTAGCTAGTGGTTTAACTTTTGTCGCTCTAGTGGCCCTTTTATTTACCGGATTATTCCCACGGGTAATGATCAGTTCTATTACACCAGCAAATGATTTATTGATTGTGAATGCTTCATCTTCACCTTACACTCTAAAAATTATGAGCATTGTTGCGGTAACGATTTTGCCATTTGTATTAGCTTATACAGCATGGAGTTATTACATTTTTAGAAAACGAATTAAACATACCGACCACATCAATCATCAAACCGAATCATTGGAGGCTTAAAATGATCGACAAGAAATTGTTAGGTCTTCCAGGTATGAAAAAAATCCTTGGCATGCTTGCGGGGTCTAGTATCCTGCAAGCTATCTTTATTGTTGGACAAGCTTTTGGCTTATCAAGGACAATAACGAATTTATGGCAAGGAGAAAAATTATCCCATCAGCTTTCGTGGATGGGAGTTTTTTTTATCAGTTATTTTGGAAGACATCTTATGACTTATCTACGAGAGAAAAAATTGGAAGACTATGCTTATCAACAAGCAAGCGTTTTACGCTCTAATTTATTAGCGAAAATTTTCCGGTTAGGCCCCACAGTAGTTCAGGCAAAAGGGACTGGTAGTACAGTTACAACTACTTTAGATGGGATAAATCAAGTAGAAGAATATCTTCATTTGATTTTACCGAAAATTTTAAATATGAGTATTATTCCTTGGATTATTTTGCTGGCAGTCTTTTTCTTAGACTGGGAATCAGGGATTGTTTTATTAATTGTTTTTCCATTGATTATTATTTTTATGATTATTTTAGGCTATGCTGCTCAAGGAAAAGCCGACAAACAATATAAAACTTTTCAAATCCTCTCTAATCATTTTATTGATTCCTTAAGAGGCATTGATACCTTGAAATTTTTTGGCATCAGTAAAGCTTATAGCCGTAGTATTTTCCAAACTTCTGAACGGTTTCGTAAAGCAACTATGAGCACCTTAAAAGTGGCTATTCTATCGACTTTTGCATTAGATTTTTTTACAACTTTATCTGTAGCTGTAGTAGCTGTTTTACTTGGATTACGTTTAATAAACGAAACGATTTTTCTATTTCCAGCTCTAACTACTTTGATTTTAGCACCGGAATATTTCTTACCAATCCGTGATTTTGCCAGTGACTATCATGCAACTTTAGATGGAAAGAATGCCATGGATGATGTGCAACAAATCCTTGATATTCCAGAAATTACTGTCCCACAAGTAGATTTATCTGCATGGCGCGAAGATTCAGAACTTACTGTATCTCAGTTGAATTTTCAATATAATCAACAAGCTACATTAACTGAATTGTCTTTTTCGGTTAAAGGCTATAAGAAGATTGGAATCATCGGACGCAGCGGTTCTGGTAAATCGACTTTGATTAATCTATTAAGTGGTTTTTTGACACCACAGTCGAGTAATATAGCTATTAATCAGCAAATCATAACAAGCTTCGCTCAAAAAAATTGGCAAGATCAAATTAGTTATATCCCCCAGATACCTTACATATTTCAAAAAAGTGTCCGCGAAAATGTCGCTTTTTATTATCCTGAAGCAAATGACGAAGAAATTTGGACAGCTTTAAAGGTGACTGGTTTAGCTGGTGTAATTGCTGAAATGCCTGAAGGAATCGATACTGTGTTAGGAGAAGGGGCAAGAACTTTAAGTGGGGGACAAGCACAACGAATTGCTTTAGCTCGTAGTTTTCTGGATAAAAGCCGAAGAATTATGCTGTTTGATGAACCAACAGCCCATTTAGATATTGAAACAGAAGTTGACTTGAAAAAAGAAATGCTGCCGCTAATGATGGATCATCTAGTATTTTTTGCAACGCATCGACTACATTGGATGCAAGAGATGGACTACATCTTAGTCATGGATCAAGGAAAAATTGTGGAACAAGGTACTTTATCTGAATTAGAAGCTAAAAATGGTGCTTATGTTGCCTTACGTCAAGCCATGAGAGGGGACGACTATGAATAAAATTGGCTTATTCCAAGCGTTAAAAAACGATCAATGGGTCAAACCTTTCTTTAAGCAATATAAAAAATCGTTATTGTTAGCTATTTTGTTAGGCTTTATTACGTTTTTCTGTGCCGGTGCATTGATGTTTAACTCAGGCTACTTGATTAGTCGAGCAGCTTCATTGCCAGAAAATATTTTAATGATCTATATTCCGATCGTATTAACTAGAGCATTTGGGATCGGCCGACCAGTTTTTCGTTATGTAGAAAGGTTGGTCAGCCATAATTGGGTGTTGAAAATGACTTCAAACTTACGAGTTAAGTTGTATGACACTCTGGAAAAGGATGCTGTCTTTTTTAAACAACAGTATAAAACCGGCGATATCTTAGGATTATTATCTGAGGATATCAATCATATTCAAAATTTATATTTGAGAACCATTTTCCCAACAATTATTGCTTGGTTATTATATGCCTTTATCATCATTGGTTTAGGGTTCTTTTCACTGTTCTTTGCTTTAGCAATGTTATTAATGCTAGCGGTAGTTGTCTTCTTATTACCGTTAATTTCTGTGTTGGTCAATGGCAAACGACAAGAACAGCAAAAACAAATGAAAAATAGCTTATATAATGATTTAACTGATAATATTTTAGGGGTATCAGATTGGATCTTTGCCCAACGTAATGATGAATACGTTGCAAGTCACGAGACCTCAGAGAAGGCCTTAAGAGAAGTTAATCAAGCGCTACAAGATCATCAGCGCAAGCGTAACTTTTTATTGCAAATGTTTTTTGCTGTCATCACTATTGTATTATTGGTGTGGACTAGCCGCCATTTCCCTGGACACTTTGGCGGGGCAGCTAACTGGATTGCTGCTTTTGTTTTATCTGTTTTCCCTTTAATTGATGCCTTTGCACCGCTACCAGCAGCAGCGCAAGAAACCAATATTTATCAGGATTCAATTGTAAACTTAAATGCTTTACCACAATCAGAAACAACACCAGATTATACGGCTGAACTAAATGGCCCATTTCAATTGGACATTAACCATGTTTCCTTTAAATATCCTGATGGTCATCAACAGGTTTTAGCTGATATCAATTTCCAGTTACAACCAAAGGAAAAAATAGCCATTTTAGGACGAAGTGGTTCTGGAAAAAGCACTTTGGCCAGTTTAATTAGAGGTGATCTAACTCCTGAAAATGGTGAAATCACATTAAATCAGGTTCAAACTTCTCAATTAGGTGATCAAATTAGCCGCTATATCGGAGTTATTCATCAAAACCCATACTTGTTTCATACTACAATTATTAACAATATCCGAATCGGTCGCGAATCAGCAACAGAAGCAGAGGTTTGGCAAGTCATTGAGAAGGTTGGCTTATTGGAGCTAGTAAAAAATCTACCAGATGGTTTAGATACTTTAGTTGATGAAGCTGGCCTACGTTTTTCTGGTGGCGAACGACAACGTTTCGCATTAGCCCGAATATTATTACACGAAGTTCCGATTATTTTGTTAGATGAGCCAACAGTGGGGCTGGATCCCATTACTGAACAATCTCTACTAAACACTTTTTTCGAAGTATTGTCTGACAAAACAATCATTTGGATTACTCATCACTTGCAAGGTATTGATCTAATGGATCAAGTCATTTTTATAGAAGATGGGAAATTAACCATGCAAGGTAGTCCCGAAAATTTAGCGCAAAACAATCAGCACTATCAAGAGTTACAAAGAATAGATCGCGGCTTATAAAATAAATTAGACCCTCCGGTTAGATCTTATTTAGATGAGATTTAACCGGATTTTTTTATCAAGTCAGAATATTACCTAAAAAATAATCATTGTACTACTATATTTTATGTATCTAGTGTTTTTATATGAGATATAAGATAAAAAAATTCTCTATCAAAAAGTTCTATTTTATGGAAATTTTTGATAGAGGTTTTTTTCTAATAAATGGCATAGCAATAGTTTTGCTCAATCACTTTTTTACATTGATAGGTAATTTATGAAAAAGATTTTCAATCCTATAACAGTAGCCTTAATATCATTTCGATGTTATGTATACTGTTATTTTAAAAGCAAATAAATATCAAAAACTAGTTTCTAGTTGTAATTTAATTATAGAAACAGAGATAAATTAGCTTTTTAAAGGAAATGAGGTCTTTATAATGATTAAAAAAACAGGATTTAAAAAATTACTAATTGGTTTAACAATGATTAGCGCAACAGCCGTGGCAGTTCCCGTGGTTTTTCCTGATGTTGCCGCAAAAACGCTTGATACAGTAACAAGTACATTTAATTCTTCTGATGAAACAGAAAATACATCTCAAGAAAAAGCAGATAAAAAGCAAACATCCGCGTCTTCAAAAGAAAATAAACAAGTAAAAGAAAGTTCTGAAGCTGCTACATCAGCTACTAGTGAAACAAATCAAAGTCAAGAAGCAACAGTTGCTCCAGAAGAAGCCGATACAGTAGCTGCTGTTGAAACACCAGTTGTTGAAGAAACCATACCGCAGGAGGTGGAGCCCACTCCGATAGCAACACAACCAACTTTACAAGCCAATCAATTAAATATCAATGGCACCTTTATCAGTTATGCTAATGCAGGCCAGGGTAGTGGACAAGCAGTTATTGATGGAAATTCAAATATGGCAGCAACTTGGGGTGGAGCAGCCGTTCAATCTGGCTCCGATGGTTTAAACACTCACTTTATCGGTCATAATCCAGGTATCTTTAATGTGTTATTCAGTTTAACTGGTGGTTCAGTTATCCAAGTATCAGATAGCAATAACCAGGTAACAAATTACACAGTCACTGGCATTACACAAGTAGACGATTACGCAGTAAGTGCTGATGGTACAGATTACTACGATCAAATGATTGGTACCGGGGGTGGTGAAAGAATTACATTACAAACTTGTATAAATGATAGTACAAACTTAATTGTTTTTGCCCAAGCATAACAAACCTTGAAGCAGTCAAATAAATGATTGCTTCAAGGCTTTTTTTATTTAGTTGTAAAAACGAAACGAGGTGAGAGGCTAGAAAAAAGGTGGATAATTTCCTTATTTAGATCCATTTTTTTAATAGTTTCAATTGCATGACGATTTTGCATTTTTAAAATACCAGCAAAAATATTGTAACGATCATTTGTGGATATGAAGTTATCAACAATTATGAGGTTTCCATTTTGATAGTCTGACAGTGGATTGTTACTAATTACGAGGTCATAATTTTGAAAGGATGAGACGTCTATTCGCTCACTAAAAATAACTGAACCTTTAAAAATGGTAGATTGCACCTGGTTACCGTATTCAAGTTGTAATAGACTTTCTAACATCTCTGCATGCTTCGTTCCTAGGTCACTTACGATTAAAATAGATATTTTTGTCCGCAAATGATTCAAAATAACCGGTAATCGCGACCATTCTTTCATCAGTAAGCTAAAAATCCGATAATAATGAATCTTGGCCCAATCAGTAGTTTCTTTCTTATCAAATTCTTTCAAATAATTTGCGACTAAGCTGGCAAAAACCGGGTAAACCCGCTGACTTTCCCGTGAAAAACGTTTAAATTTATCAAATAAAATAATTCGGTCGAAAGGATAATATAAGTAGACAACATACCAATAAAGTAATTCTTGTAAAATTTTTTGATGATCTATTAAAGATATCTCTGCATCAATAAAGGTACTGATTGCTTGAAGAAAGTCTTCAAATTTTTCGGTTGTTTTGTTCATTTGTTCTAAATTATCCCAATGATAAAAAGCAGATAGTGCAGTATGGCTCACTTCTTTATACCAAGAAGATGTGATTTTAATTCCACTACCTTTAAAAATTTCTTTCAGTGGAATAAATTCATCATTTATAATACTTTCGTACAGATCATCATCAGACAAAAGTTCTTCATCCGAAATAGTAAAGTTTTGTTGAGCTCTTAATAAGCTAATCACAATTAAATAGGCATTATCTTGTTTTTCCATATCATTCAACCGAAACCCTAAAGAATTCGCAATCTTTGTGATAATTTTTGATAATGCGACTTGGTTTAGATCAAAAGGCCAGTGGAGATATCCATAAGCTTCGCTAAAATATTCCTGATAAAAGAACCGAACCCACTGCTCTTTTTTTGCTGTCACGTAAAATGGATTACGATGAAGTCGTAGCCCGTAATTCTTTAAAAAAATATCAATTTTGGCTACCATTCGATAGAAACTTGCTTCACTCAAGAAAAAGTATTTACACCAAAAACTAGCATCTTCATTTGGCTGATACAAGAGCTGTTCAATCATTTGAAATTCCTTGCTTTCAGCAAAAATTATGTTATAAATGTTTGCCATCTTATTCGTTGAAACATTACTCAACCTTAAACCTAGTGTTTTCGAGAAATCAATTTTGACATATGTACCCCAAAAATCATTGATATAGTCGATATCTGACATCAATGTTTTGGTAGAGCAACTAACAACAACTCTAGCTTCTTTAACAGATAGCCAATCATCTAGACGATCTAAAATTTCTACCAAGCGCATCCGACGATAATTTGAACTCCCAATTAACTCTCTTTTCATAAAAAATCCTCCTATTAAGAGAAACTTCCCCTTTTAATCATATAACGGAGGTTTATAAATGACCAAAATTGTTGCTCATTTTTTTATATGTAATAAAAAAATTATTAATTGTAATTTTAAAAAAATATAACGGTAATATTTGAAGTGAAGGGTTATAAAAATAGGCGAAGACAAATACTATCAAGTCAACATTTAGATTAAACGCAGCGATCATGTAAAATCTATTACTTTTGATCGTAGCAGAGAATTCGTAAACGAGAGATTCATTAGTCGTTTACTAGGCTAAAGTTTATTTTTCACATGCATACGCACCACAAGAATGTGGTACAAATGAAAATACTAATAGATTCATTCGAGTTTATTTGCCTAAGAAACAGACTTTTGAGAAGCAAACTCAAGAAGATATGCTTTTTATTGCTGAGGAATTAAACACTAGACCTAAAAAAATTCATAGCTTTGCTTTAGAACTTGTAAAGAGTTATATGAACAAGAGAAATGTCTTTCTGGTTAAAATGTATGATTGTCCACGAAGGTGATTAAAATTTAGTTCAGTTGTTGCACTTTATAAAAAGATATTCGCTTTTTTACTACTTAGTTTACATAACATGTATTATACAAAGCTACATTAAATTGGCGAATGTTAGGAGTAAGTGCAACATCTGGTTGCTATTGCATAACTATCCTTCATAATTAGCTCTTAATATCTTTTTATTTTGAAAAGAAGTTTAAATAAAAAAATAATTTATCATCTACGCGCAGCTAGCGTATTATAATTTAGCATCTATTATTGAATTATGACTTAGAAAATCCACTAGTCTAAATATTTTTTTCATTAATCGTGATAAAGATATCTGACAATGATTTCCATCAAATATCTTTATACAAAAATCTAAGGCATCATTCTATGGCTCTAAAAGAATTTTACCGACACTTTTTCCTGATTCCAAAAATTCATGGGCTTCTTTACCATTAGATAAAGAAAAAATAGTTGGTTCACTAATATTTATCGTACCCTCTCTAAAATACTTGAAAAGTCTATCACTTCTTTCACTGCGTTCCTTATAGCTAGTCAAATAATCCCAAAGATCTCCGGTTAATATGCTTTTTGATTGAGAAAGTAATTCAACAAAATCAATTTTAGGAGGATTGCCTCCAGCCATTCCAAAGAAAACTACTTTTCCTCTATGTTTAACTAAGTCAATACTATCCAGTAGTGTAATCCCAACTCCATCATATACGGTATCAAAATACGATAAGTAATCTTCTTGCCAATCTGAATTTCTTAAAAAAACCCTTTTTGCACCTTGCTCTAAAGCCATCTGTTGTTTTTCTTTTGAAGAAGTAATCCCATATACATTAAGACCATCGGCTGTTAACATTTGAGCTAAAATTTGCCCCACCCCACCACTTATCCCATGCACAAAAACATTACTACTTTCAAGTCCATTCCCTAAATCATGAGCTAAAAAATCAGCAGTCAAGCCTTGTAAGCCAATACTTGCTACTAATTTTGAATCCATATTACTAGGTAGTTTTATGGCATTTTCTTTTGGAACAGCCACTAATTCGGCGTTTGAAAAAGGAACATCCACAAAAAAGACTTTATCACCAATATTATACTCACTAACAGCAGAGCCAATATCAATGACTGTCCCAACACCTTCGTACCCATTTATATATGGAGAACGCTCCTCTATGTGATATTCTCCTTTTCTTCTATAAATGTCCGCATAATTCAAACCAATATATTCCATTCCTAATAGTAGTTCACTCCTAGAAACAACCGGGTCTGGTAATTCACCATATGTTAAAACATCAGAATTACCGAAATGGTCGAAATATAAAGCTTTCATAATTAGTTAATCTCCTGTCATTTATATAATAACCTCTAAAATACTATCTGGTTAAATTCCAATATATAGTATGGATTGTCACAAATAATTCTATATCATTTACCTCCTATTTAGTTATTTGGATCATATACATTTTATGATATAAAATTTAGAATGTTTAGGTACATTATTTCAAACAGAATCATATCATTTTTTAAAAGTTTTTTCTTCTTTTTTTATTTTTCATCTTTAGATCACGTTTATGTTCATTATTAAAAAAACATCTAAACTGATAAATTACTAAATCAAAGATATAATTTTAAAATTCATTCTCAAATAATTATCAAGGATAAGAAACTATCCAATTATTATTAATTCCACTCTAAAGTATTATGTAAACTATCATCGAGATCTAAAAAGCTTTAATAAAAGCTACCAGTAGACACGAAGTCTTTTAGAAGTCTTTTTATAGAATAGTTATTTCTCTTAATGATCTGACGATGCTGGTTATTCTTCTTGAAATGTAAGGAAATAACTTTACCTGTACTGAAGTTTTTTAAAAATTAAATAACGACTATTTAAAAGACTTTTTAAATAGGCTCCAGGTAGACAAAAAAACTCTCAAAAGCTGTATGCTTTCGAGAGTTTCACTTTATTTAATTTCTAATAAACTCGTACACCAAAATCAGGTGTATACCATTGTGTATCACCATATTTAACTTCTTGTCCTGGTTGTGGCGCATGGATATATCCTGTATCTCCCGTAGAAATAGCTACGTGTGTGGTAGCACCTGGTTGTCCCCAGAAAAGTAAATCGCCTGCTTGTGCATCTGAAACTGCAATTTGAGTCCCTGATGATTCTTGAGCGACAGTCCAACTACCAATATCTTCACCAGTAACTTGTTGGTAAACATATTGTGTTAATCCTGAGCAATCAAATCCTTGTTCAGGTGTTCTACCGCCCCAAACATAATCTGTTCCAAGATATTTTTCTGCTTCAGCAACAACCGCTTCACCTCGAGCATTATCCGTTGTAGCTTGACCATTATCCGTTGGAGTAGTGGCTTCTGGTGTTGTAGTGTTTACTTGTTCATCAGCTACCGTGTTGTTGTTTTCTACTGGTGTATTCTCCTCAACAGGAGCCGTTTCAACTGGTGCAGTAACTGTAGGTGATTCAACGACTGGCGTATCAACAACAGGTGCCTCAACATTAGTATTATTGTCAACTACTGGTGTCGTTGGCGCTGGTGTCGTAACCTCAGGTGTAGCAACTGGTGTATTTGTTGTAGCAGAAGCTGCACTATCTTCACCATTTCCCACGACAACGGTTTGTCCTGTGTAGATATCATTATCTTGTAAATTATTCCAAGAAACAAAATCATTCGTACTAATGTTATGCTGATTAGTAATAGACCAAACAGAATCACCAGACTGAACAGTATAGGTTTCTGGTGCGACTACTGCTTCATTAGTTGGTGCCGGTGTTGTAATTTCTTTAGCTGGTGTATCATAGTTAGTTAAATTATTTTCTTCAATAATTTGAATTAATTCTTGCGCATAAGTGCTACTTTCACTGAAACGATCTTGTAAGGCTTGAGCTGCTGCTTGGTAATTATCAGCAAAGTGTTTCCAAGTACCGCTGAAGTATTGGTCGTCGCCATTTTCTTCAGTCGTCTTCATTACTTGAACATAATCAGCAACTGCATCTTCATAAGAATCGTAATCTTTCAATTCCTTTTGTTCTGTTAAGCCAGTTGCTAAGTTTGTTTTTGGTAGGATAGCAGAATTACCTTCATACTGTCCTTCCAAACCAAAGACGTTAAAATAAGGTCCTTTGGCGAACTCGTTTTGTCCCCAGTTGCTTTCTAAAATTGCTTGTGCTAGCATAACCGATGCATATAAATCATTTTTTTCAGCTTCTGGCTCGATCATTCCAGCCAAACTGCTGATATATGATTGTTTATCAACGCTAGAATTTGCTGTCGATGCATCACTATTAGTTTCCGCATCTGCTTGACTCGCATTCATTAATGGTGCAACAACAGAAGCAGCAACTAGTGCCGTTCCTAATAATGCAGTACTTTTTTTCAAATATAAATAATTATTGGTTTGACGACGTCTTTGTTGACGTAGTTGACTTCTACTTACCCTTGTATCCATATCCATATTTTCACTCCAATCTATTTTTACAAAAACTGACAATCCGCACTCACAAGAAATATTTTAACGATCTTTAAAAATAATAAAATTCGTTATATTAATTCTCGCAAATTTTTATTAGTATTGCAACCATTTCGGTACGTTAAAAATGACTAATTAGTTTTTTAAAAGTGCGATTGTGGCTTTAAAAGTAAAAATCACTATAAGGAGCATAGCATGACTAAATCATTGATATTAAAAGAAAAAGTTAGTCGTTTACCTGAGTCTCCAGGTGTATATTTCATGAAAGACAATGAAGGTCAAACAATCTACGTTGGAAAGGCTAAAAATCTGAAAAGACGAGTGGCTTCCTATTTCAGGAACAATAAACAGCATTCAAAAAAAGTTATTCGAATGGTTGGCCAAATTGATGATTTTGATTTTCAACTAGTTGATACTGAATTTGATGCCTTAATTCTAGAGTGTCAAAAAATCCATCAAATACGCCCTCATTTTAATCAAAGAATGAACCGCTACGAGAATTATGGTTTTTTTCAATTTTTAGATGAAGAGCCTTATCTGAAAGTATTAAATCATTGGTCAAATCAAGGACAAATAATTGGCCCTTTTTTCAAGCAAGCAAAAATGATCGAAATAAAAAAAATACTAATGAGTTTATATCGCCTGACAGGTCCACTTAGATTTGCCAAAGATATTGTGAACATTTCGTCTGAGCTAACACCTGAAGAAGAGTTTACTGGAAGGTTAACAGAAATTAGCGATGCTTTTAAAGGCCGCCCCGAAAAAGTTTTACAACGCATCGAAGATAAAATTCAGCGGGCTAACCACCGTCAAGATTTTGAAACTGCAGCTATTTGGTGGCAGAATTATTTAATAATTGAACGTTTTTTAAGACGAAATAAACAATTAATTTTAACTTTACAAGGTAGATTTTTTATTGGTTTACTAGCTGAAAACAACCAATATTATTGCTATCTCTATAGTAAAGGAATGATTTTAAATCGTATTGTTTATAAACGGCGCCCAACTTTTGAACAAATGCAAAAAAAATTGCTCCATTCAATTCCAAAAGAAAATCGCAAAAATTGGCTATCAAAAGAACATTTGGATAAGGAAGATGCCGATCTATTCCCTATTTTTTTTAATTATTTGAATGCCCATGGAACTGCTCAGGCTATTTTTGTCGAAGAGCAACCCTTTTAGTAGACAAACTTCTTTCGATTGCGTTTAATAAATAAGCAAGTATCTATGAAAGAAGGATGTTAATGGAAAATAAATTTACTTTCCGACAATTTTGGGAGTTATCAGAAATTTATACGGCCCCGTTGAATTTGTTTTTAATTTTAATGGGGGTTTCGATTGCGATGGATCAATTTGACTGGGGAATCAGTTTAGATTTATTCCTTTATGGATTAATTTTAATTATTTTCCATGTAACTGCGAATATTTTTAATCATTACATGGATTATAAAAATGCTTCTGACCAACATTATCGTGAAGTAACGAATGTCATTGGTCGAGAGAAATTGAGTTTAAAGTTTGTTAGAAATCTTTATCTTATTTGTTTGTTTATCGCCTTTTTACTTGGTGTTTGGTTAGTTTTGAGGACCAATATTATTGTTGGAATTTTGGGCTTAATTGGCTTTTATATTGGTCTTTTCTATTCTTACGGTAAGCACCCGTTGAACTCACTTCCGATTGCTGAAGTTTTAACTGGTACGACCAGTGGCTTTTTTATTCCAGTCATTGGTTTTTATTTAGCAATTGATGGCAAAATCGAAGTGACTCCTTTCATGATTTTTGAAGTTTTTATTTTGTGTTTGCCGCTTAGCATGATGATGTTTAATAATTTATTGGCTAATAATACGTCTGATTTAGAAGAAGATGTTAAAAATGGTCGTAAAACTCTGGTTTATTATCTAGGCAAAAAAACAGCAGTTTCAGTATTGCTGATCGTTTTTGCAATTAGTTATTTACTATTACCTATTTTTGTCTTTTTGGGAATTGCTCCCTGGCCCATTTTAATTTTGTTTTTATTCTTACCAAAAAGTATCCAAGGGTTAAAAATCTATCAGCAAAAACAGGACAAAGCTACCACCTTTCCAATTGTTTTAAAGACAATGTCCTTGGTAATGATTGGTTATCCATTGCTTTACTTTATTGGCAGTTTGATCCATCAATTATAAAAAAAGACCATTCTCATTTTGAGATTGGTCTTTTTTAAAATGTTTTTCCCCAAGTAACAAACTCTGCTTTTTCTCCATCTGTTTTCAGAATTGTGAGACTAGAATTTGGTACAATTGGACTTTTCCTAAGTTGGCTCAAAGGATCCTGTTTTAAATTGGAAAAAACAGTCATCAAAAACAAGCCATGTGTGACTACTAAGATTTGCTGGTTTTGATTTTTTTGATTAATCTCAGAAATAAAATCTTTTCCTCGATTTATCAATTGTTCATAGGATTCGGCATGTATTTTTTCTGAGTTAAATTTATCTGGTTGATGAAAATAATTGTAGGCTTCAGGATGATTTTTCACTTCATCGATCACTTTGCCATCCCAATCTCCTAGTTTTAATTCTCTTAATCGTTCATCAATCTGAATTGTTGGCGCAGCATGATTTTGACTTAAAATGATTTGTGCTGTAGTTTGCGCCCGCATTTGGGGTGAGCTATAAGCTTGATCAAAAGTAGTTGCTGCTAATTCTGTTGCCATTCGATTTGTTTCATCGATCCCTTCAGCCACTAATGGTGTATCAACCGTTCCACCGTTAAATCGTCTCTCAATATTGTTTTGAGTCAAGCCATGGCGAATAAAATAAAATGTTGTCATCAAACCTCTCCTTTTTTTCAGTGTACTGCAATAAAAATAAATTGAAAAGCTTTTGGAAAAACATTCTTTTTGCTTTTTTTTAGAATTAGCGCAATAATAACCAAGAATTTTAGGAGGCGGTATTTGTGGAGGAACTTGAAAAGATAAAAAAAGAAATACCGATTCATGAAACATTATTAGTTGGCTCACTTTTAGCTATGGCAGCAGGTAGTCTTGATGCGTATACTTATTTACTACATGGTGAAGTATTTGCAGGTTTACAAACTGGTAATTTAATTTTATTTGGTATTCACCTTATTCATCCAGATAATGTCGGTGTGAGTCGGTATTTGATTGCTATTTTGGCATTTATGTTAGGAACTATTTTAATTCGTCTATTTCAAGAAAAATTTGATCACAGTAGACGACCAGGTATTCGTCAATCGTTTGTGATTGGTTGGGAAATTATTTGTATGCTAATTGTTGCTCTTTTTGCGTCAGTTTTATCTGACCGAGCTGCCAGTGCTTTATTGTCAATTGCTGCAGCTGCTCAATTGCAAGAATTTAATCGTTTAAAAGGTGCTCCTTTTACTTCTTTAATGATGACAGGAAATATTCGGACATTTGCAGCAAGTATTTTGGAAGGATTAATGTTAAAAGATCATAAAGCGATTAATAAATGTCGTGATATCGCTACAATTATTGGCAGTTTTATTGTTGGAGCAGCGCTAGTTTCATTATTATCAGGTGTTCTCGGAGATCAGACTATCTTTGTGTCGATTGTTTTTTTGTTATTTGCTTTAATCTGTATATTAATCAAAACAAAAAAGAATTAAACTTTCTCATTAAAAAAGGTTCTAAGCTCAAATTGTTGAGCTTGGAACCTTTTTTTAAACAATCTCACCAAACCATTGATGCATTCCGCCGGTCATATTAAAAGTTTGATAGCCTTTTGCCTGTAATATTTCAGCAGCCTGTTCACTTTTATTACCAGTTCGGCAGACTAAATATATCGGTTTGTCCTTTGATCCTTGATAGTTAGTTATGTTAGCTAAAGGAAAATTAAGCGCTTCTTTAATGTGGCCTGATTGATATTGTTCAACGACTCGAACGTCTAATAACGTGATCGCGTCTTTTTTTAGGAGTTCTTCTAATTCATCTGGAGAAATCTCTTTGGCTTCATGAAGTGACATCTATTCAACCTCCTAGTTATGTTAAAATAACTATAGAGAGTTTTGTTTTTTCAGTCAAGGAGTGAAGCTTATGTTAGAAACGTTAGTTAATTTTTTAATTCAACAAGAAGATGAAAAAAATTTTTCCGCTGATACGTTAGTTTTAGCCGGAAATAGTTTACCAAATTTAATTAGCTATACTGCAAAATTTGTTAAAGAGAAAAAAATTAAAACAGTCATGTTTTGCGGCGGGATTGGACATGGTACACAATTCTTAATTGATAACTATAAAGAAATGATGCCTGAACTACACATGGAAAATTTTTCTCAATTACCTGAAGCAACTATTATGCTAGAAATATTTAAACAGACATACGGCGATATTTCTCAGTTAGACATTATAAAGGAGGAACAATCGACAAATACTGGTGAAAATGCTCGTTTTTCATTAGCAGCTTTTGATAATCCGCCTGAAAAAATCTGGTTGGTTCAAGATCCACTGTTGAAAAAAAGGAGCTTATTAACTTTTCAGAAAAATTGGCCCATACCCACTAAAGATATTGCTTTAATGCCCTATCCTACTTTTGATGAAAATTGGTGGCCAAAAGAGTATTATTTGTCTTTAGTCATCGGAGAAATCCGACGTCTGCATGATGATGAGCAAGGCTACGGTCCCAAAGGTGCAAATTACATTCCCCATGTTGATATTCCTGATAATGTTTGGCAAGCGTATCTAGCTGTAAAAGATTTACTAATAAGAGATGTTCGAAAAAATTAAGGACCAGTGAGAAGTCAGACTCATTGGTCTTATTTACAAAAAAATTTATTGTTTTCGACATTTCTTTTTGCTACGCTGACTGTAAGGGTTTTTATAGTGGCGATTGGGGGGAGCATAATGAATAAACGTCTTTGACTATGAGTAAAGAAGAATCTTAGAGTTTCTAAGCTAATCGTTATGTCTCTTCATCTATGGAGTCGCCTTTAAGATCAATCGAATATCATTTTTACTATATAAATAAACTCTTTTGCCTTCATAAGTGAATGATTGCACATGACGATGATTAATTCAAATTGGAGTGTGTAAAATGTTAATTGCTATATCTTTTATTATTGTTGCTGCGATTATTTATGGCTTACTTTATTTAAAAAGTCGAAAAGTTGCCTTTTCTAAGCGAGTGGTCCTAGCCCTTGTTTTAGGGATTATTTTAGGACTTATCTTAAACCAATTCTTTTCTGCCTCTGAACGGATGCTTTTTTCTGATTGGGTAGGTATTTTAGGTGGTATTTATGTCAAACTATTGCAAATGATTGCAATGCCATTGGTTTTTGTCTGTGTCGTTTTAGCCTTTACTAAAGTTGAAATAAAAACCAACGTAGCCAAACTAGGTGCGACCATCGTTGGGACTTTGATTGGGTTTGCAGGATTTGCAGGAATTATCGGGATAATTACCGGTTATTTTGCTAATATTGATGGTAGCGGCTTTACTATCTCTAAAACAGCCTTAAGTACTGCCAATGAATTAAGAGACAGTTATGTTGCTGGTGGCGAAAATGCTTTGAGTTTGCCTCAAAAAATTATTGCTATCTTCCCTTCAAATCCCTTTTATGATTTAACTGGTCAGAGACCTAGTGCAACCTTGGGTGTAGTTATTTTTGCCCTATTTTTAGGAGTTGCCTTTTTAAAAATTAAAGATAGAAAACCAGAAGCTGCTGGATTTTTCAAACAAATGATGGATAGCATTTATGAAATCATTATGTCAGTTGTTCGTTTATTTTTATCATTTGCTCCTTACGCAGTCTTTACCATCATGACTACTACTGTAGTAAATAATGATTTTTCAGCTGTCTGGAAACTGGCAAAATTCTTTGTTGCTTGTTATGTTGCGATGGCAATTGTTTTTGCCATTCAAATTTTGATTATTGCTCTTTGTGGTATTTCACCAGCACGTTATATTAAACGGGCATTCTCAGTTCTTTCCTTTGCTTTTATTACAGCGTCAAGTGCCGGCTCAATGGCTATGAATCTTGAGATGCAAGAAGATTTAAATATTCCAAAAGGTATTTCAAGTTTGAGTGCTTCTTTTGCAACATCGATGGGTATGTGTGGCTGTGCTGGTCTTTATCCAGGAATTATTATCGCGATTGTTGCTCAAACACAAGGAATTAATCCATTATCACCTCAATTTTTACTTTATGCTGGATTTATTATTGCGATGACCTCATTTGGGATTGCTGGAACTGGTGGTGGTGGTTCTGTTGCTACGATTATTTCACTTTCTGCTTTAGGCTTACCTGTAGGTCTTGTAGGAGTATTTATTGCAATTGAACCACTTGTTGACATGGGTAGAACTGTAGTTAATTTAAACGGCGGAGTTGTTGCTAGCGCAGTGACATGTAAAGTCAGCGGAATCGATTTAAGTGAAAAAAATTCTGAATCAATCGCAACTGAAAATAACTAATAAAAAAGTCTATGAATGAGTAAATTAATTACCCATTCATAGACTTATTTTAATTTATAATTGTGTGAAATAAATTGCTAATCATACCCCATAAACTTGTAAAGAACTGCGAAATAGTTCCTAATAAGCCACCAAAGTCAGGATTTGCTACAAAGGATTCCATTTGAGCAAATGCTTGATCTTTGTATGCATAAATCAAGAATATAATGAGTAAAACCCCTAGTACCCGCCAAATTACTGAACTCAAGCGAACCACCAAATAAATAATAAAAGCTAAAACAACTAATGCAAGAATTTGTTCCACGGTTCTCCCTCCTCTTTACCTTATTATGCCTCAAAAATCTTTCTATGACATCAGACTTGCGCCGGATGACAAAATAAAAATTGGCCCACCCAAATAAAAGCCAATTGGCTGTTTTTAATTCCTAAAAGAAGACTATACTAAATTTTTGTAAGGAGGTTTTTATGAAAAAAGTAGTGACTATAGCCGGTTCTGATGCAACTGGTGGCGGTGGGATTGAAGCGGATTTAAAAACTTTTCAAGAATATGGAGTTTTTGGTTTTGCGGCAATTACTAGTATTGTCACCATGTTCCCTGAAAGTGGCAAACACCAATTAACGCCTTTAGACTTAAATTTAATCGACAAACAAATAGATTCGGCTTTGGCAGGTCCAATCGATGCTATTAAGACTGGTCTGCTACCCTCCCGTGAAATTATCGAATTGACGAGTCAAAAATTATTTGATTTTTCTGGACCAATCGTTGTGGATCCGGTAATTGCAGGAAAAGGAACCACTGATTTTTTAAATGCAGACAATGTAACTGCCATGCGAGAAGTTTTATTACCTATGGCATATATCACAACACCTAATTTAAGGGAAGCGGGCATTCTTTCTGGTTTAGGCGAATTAAAAGAAAAATCACAAATCGAAAAGGCGGCAAAAATTATTTATTCCTTTGGTGCAAAAAATGTTGTCATTAAAGGTGGCGGCGCTGGGTTGCCCTTTGATTTGTACTATAATGGCGAAATATTTCATTATTTCCCACACCCAATTATAGAAACAACCTTTAATCATGGTGCTGGCTGTACTTTTGCGGCTAGCATAACCGCTGCTTTAGCAAAAGATTATGAACTATTTTCAGCTATCAAAACAAGTATTAATTTTGTTCAAGCAGCTATTAAAGCTGGAATAGCAATTAATCCTTATGTCGGCCATGTTTGGCACGGAGCATACAATCATGCTGAGAAGAGGATGGAGGAAAATCATGACTAATCACAAAAAAATCCAAACAATTGTTTTCGTGGCACTATTTGCTGCGTTAACATTTTGCGGTACTATGATTAAAATTCCTTTACCAACTGGAATGTTTATTCATTTTGGCAATACAGTGGTTTTATTAGCGGTGCTATTACTAGGTTATTGGCGTGGCGCTTTGGCTGGAGGCATTGGTTTTGCACTCTTTGATATTTTAAATGGCTATGCCAGTGAGGCACCAATTTATTTTGTTGAATGTTTTGTTGTGGGGGCGGCTGCCTACTTTGGCTTTTGGCTGTTTAAAAAGGATCCGACAAAAATTTATCAAATTATCACGATTGCCTTCTTTGCAGGGATTGCCAAATTTATCGCCTCAGTCATAGAGGCAACAATGATGTCAATGATTGCTGGAGCAGACTTAAAGCCTGCTTTTATGGCTTCTATCATCAGTATGCCTGCGACTGTCATCAACATTGTTTCGACCATTATTATCACAAGCTTACTTTACTTCCCTTTAAAGTCTGCTATGAAAGGCATATTACACAAACAAACTATTTAATATGCTATAATAAAATTCCTTGGCAGGGGCACAGCTGATACATGTTATATTTCTTAACATGCATCAGCTTTTTTCTTGTTTTTATAAACGACCCATGCTATAATTTTATTCAAAGATAAGTGTTTTCATGAATTTTTCAAGAAAGGATGTGAAGTATAATGACATTCTCTACTCAAGATTTGACTTATCGGGTGACTTTAGACACTGAAAACAATTTATTCATTGTTTATATCCCAAATAGCGATCATCGCGCAAGTGGCGTCACGATTGAAGAAGCAATTTCAAAACTTAAAAAAACTGCATAAGGAGCGTCACAAGAAATGGACGATTGTCTAAATTAAAAAGCATCTGCTGGCTATGAGCGGATGCTTTTTTTGTGTCTTACAATTCTGTTCGTTGAATGATAGACAAATCTATTTTTTTAATGTATAACTTCTTCTATTATAATAGAAAAAACAGAGGTGAATAGTTATGATTCAATTTTTTGATGGAATTTTTCAAATAGTCTTCAATTTCCTTGCAGTATCTCTAGATGTCATCCATAATTTGATAAATTTTTTGTTCTCAGCAATTATTTAATTGTGAGTTTCTCATTTGATTGACCTTCTAACCATTCGAATTCAATTTCAAACTGGTGTTTATCGTATTTTTTTTCATATTTCAATTCAACTTCCAAAGGTTCGTCAGGTGCAATGATCGTTGTTTTCTCTCCCTCAACTATACTGAATTGTCCGTTTTCCTTTAGTCTCGTAGCAATCATCAGGAAAAAATCACTAAACTCTACTAAACTTTGTTTTTCCCCTCGAACAACAAGGACCTCTGTTAATGGCTTATTTACAGTCATTTCTCTCACACCTTTTCCTTTATTATTGCAGTTTTCAAAGATTTCTTTCAAATTTCAACTTAGTGACTTGACGAACGTTGCAATTTCTAAGATGATAAAGGGATGGATTTTTAAGAAAGTTGGTATATCAGTGAGTTTATTAGAGTTAAAAGAAATTAGTCAGCAATTTGGTGACAAGATTTTATATGAAGATTTGTCTCTACAAGTTAATCGTGGGGAACATTTAGGATTAATCGGTCAAAATGGAGCCGGTAAAAGTACCTTAATCAAAATTATAACAGGCGAAATTTTACCAGATGATGGCACAGTTTCATGGCAAAAAAACATTCATTACGGTTATCTAGATCAGTATGTTGAAGTTGATCCTGAATTGACCATTCGTGATTTTTTAAAGACGGCCTTTATGGCGGAATTTGAGAAAGAAGCCAAAATTGGGAAACTGTATGAAGAATACAGTGAAAATTATGATGATAAATTGTTAGAACAAGCCGGAAAGCTGCAAACTGAGTTGGATCAAGGCGATTTTTATCAAATTGATACCTTAGTTGATGAAATGAGCAGTGGCCTTGGCTTAGCTATTTTAGGTATGGAGTCTCAGTTAAAAAATCTCAGTGGCGGGCAGCGTTCCAAATTAATTTTAGCAAAATTACTACTGGAAAAACCTGATGTTTTGATTTTAGATGAGCCGACTAACCATTTAGATGACGAACATGTCGCTTGGTTGAGTCAATTTTTAAAGGATTTTGCGGGAACCTTTGTAGTTATTTCCCATGACCAAAGTTTTCTAAATCAAATTACTACTCATATTGCTGACATTGAGTTTGGTAAGTTAACTAAATATACAGGGAATTTAGAAAAAGCCTTAAAACAAAAAGAACAATTTCAAGAAACCTATTTGCGTCAGTATGCCGCTCAGAAAAAACAAATTGAAAAAACGGAAGCCTATATTCGTAAATATAAAGCCGGTAGTCGTTCAACTATGGCAAAATCTCGACAAAAACAATTGGATAAGGTGGAAAGATTAACCCCGCCTAATTCCAATGCGAAAGCCCACTATGATTTTCCTTATCACCCGATTGTCACAACCTTGGCTTTGGAGACAACTGATTTAACAATTGGTTACCAAAAACCTTTGTTACCGCCAATCAATCTAACAGTACGTTATGGTGAAAAAATTGCTATCCGCGGCTTTAATGGTATTGGTAAATCAACTCTTTTGAAAACTTTAATCGGTGAAATTCGTAAAATTGACGGAGATTTTCATTTTCCTGCTAATACAAAAATTAATTATTTTGAACAGGATTTGCATTGGGAAAATGGTTATCAAACCCCTTTGCAATATTTAAGCGATATTTATCCAAAGGAAACAGTCAAAGAATTACGTAAACACCTTTCTCGAGCAGGACTTCCTAGTGAATTAGCCCAAGAACCACTTAGAACCCTAAGCGGTGGTGAACAAACCAAAGTAAAATTAGCCCAAATGACAATGGAAAAAGGCAATTTGTTAATTTTAGATGAGCCCACCAATCATATCGACCAAAGTACTAAAATAAGTTTACAAGAAAGTTTACAAAATTTTGCTGGTACCGTTATTGTCGTATCCCATGAAGAAGATTTTTATAGTGCGTGGGTGGACCGTGTCGTTGATATTCAACAATAGGAGCTGAAAAAAATGTATCCCTTAGTCCCCACCAATATTTTAGAAGTCGCGCAAGTAATGGCTTGGCGAAAACAGCAAGGTGAAACGGCTGACGAAGATCAAATTATTATTGAAGCCATCAAAGAAAATGCCCAAAACTTAATTGATGAAGCACTAGAAGGTCCTTATTGGACAATTAAATGGGAAAATGAAGACCATTTATTAGCAGTCTTTGATGTGATGGGAGAAAAAATCGGCGAACTTTCCCCTGCTGATTCTTCTTTCTCTGCTGAATTTCGTAAAAATGGGCATGAATTACTTTTACATTTAGGAAAACAATTAAGGCCAATTATCGGTAGCCACTAGTCAGAGAAAATTCTCTGGCTTTTTTTTATTTTAAAGAAATTTTAGGTTTGCCGAAAATAATTATTTGCTTTGTCTACATTTAGGTGTATGATGTGTTTGTAAAAGATAAACGGGGTGAAGAAATGCGTGAAAAAAATAAACAACATTTGATAACTCATGCCAACGGTGCATCTTTAGCCGAAATTAATGGAACTGTCAAAGTTCCTGAAGGCAAAAGTTTTTTTAGAACATTATTAGCTTATTCTGGTCCGGGTGCATTAGTCGCAGTTGGTTATATGGATCCCGGCAATTGGTCCACTTCGATTACTGGCGGACAAAATTTTCAATATTTATTAATGTCAGTCATTTTAATGTCTAGTTTAATCGCTATGTTATTACAATACATGGCAGCAAAATTAGGTATTGTTACTCAGATGGATTTAGCCCAAGCCATTCGTGCGCGAACATCTAAAGCTTTGGGAATTGTTTTATGGATTTTGACTGAGTTAGCCATTATGGCTACCGATATTGCTGAGGTCATTGGTGCGGCGATTGCACTCTATTTACTTTTTAGTATTCCATTAGGTTTAGCTGTTGTGATTACTGTTTTTGACGTTTTATTATTATTACTACTAACAAAAGTCGGTTTTAGAAAAATTGAAGCGATTGTCGTTTGTCTAATTTTTGTCATATTATTTGTTTTTGTTTATCAAGTTGCCTTATCAAATCCTGATTGGTCAGCACTAGTGAAAGGTTTCGTTCCTTCCAGTCAAACATTTGCCGAAAGTCCCAAAATTGGTGGTCAAACACCTTTAACTGGTGCTTTAGGAATTATCGGAGCCACTGTCATGCCCCATAATTTATATCTTCATTCTGCAATTTCGCAAACAAGAGCGATAGATCATAGTGATGAAAAACAAGTAGCTAAAGCTGTTCGTTTTACAACTTGGGACTCCAACATTCAATTAACCTTAGCGATGTTAGTTAATGCTTTATTATTAATTATGGGCGTAGCAGTTTTTAAATCAGGTGCGGTTAAAGATCCATCTTTCTTTGGCCTTTATGAAGCTCTGTCTAATCCCGCAACCTTAAGCAATGGTTTGTTAGCAAATGTTGCCCGATCAGGTGTCTTATCGACATTATTTGCGGTAGCATTATTAGCATCCGGCCAAAATTCTACCATTACTGGAACTTTAACTGGACAGGTTATCATGGAAGGCTTCATTGAAATGCGAATGCCAATCTGGTTGCGACGATTAGTTACACGATTATTGTCCGTTGTGCCCGTTTTAATTTGTGTATTGCTTACTCGTGGTCAAAGTACCGTTGCAGAACATGAAGCTTTAAATGATTTAATGAATAACTCGCAAGTTTTTCTGGCTTTTGCCTTACCTTTTTCAATTATTCCCTTGTTAATGATGACTGATAGCGCTGCTGAAATGGGGCACCGTTTCAAAAATAATTTAGTAGTAAAAGTTTTAGGTTGGATTTCAGTCGTCGCGTTAACTTATTTAAATCTACGAGGATTACCTAATCAAATTGAAAGTTTTTTTGGAAGCAATTTATCTGCTGATCAGCTTTTTCTAGCACATGCAATTGCTGACAGTTTGATCGTGATCGTTCTAGTATTATTGGCTTGGACCATTTTTGAATTGTATCGAGGCGATAAAAAACAAGCCCTTCTCATGGAAGAAGAATCCGCAAATTAGCGGATTCTTTTTTTAGGTCTAAAGTCCGATTGTTCAAAATCATAAAAAAAGATATGCTAAATGTATCAAATAAAACCGATTAGAAAGCGGGTTGAAAAATATGCGTCAAGAATATTTATCTCAATTAACGGAATTGTTGAGCTATCGAGTTTCTCCTAGTGTAGTTCAAAGCACCGTTGAATATTACGATCAAACAATTATTGAATTAATGGAATCCGGCTATTCAGAAGCCGATGCTGTGGCTGAATTACCTAATCCCAAAGCAGTTTTGGCTAGTTTAGTCGACGAACCATTTCCATCAACAAAAAGAAAGCTCCCCTTGTTCGTCATTATTTTATTAGTTATCAGTTCACCTTTATGGGGAAGTTTGGCAATTGCTGCTGCAGCGATTCTTTTTAGCATATATATTGTCGCTTGGTGCATACCTTTTACTGGCTTTTCAATTGCTGGAGGATTTATTTTTGGTGGTGTCGTGGCGATGGTTACTAGTCCATGGGCCTTCTTTGATGCTATGTTTATGGGGGTTTCACAATTTGGTGTTGGCTTAACTATTTTAGGCTTAGGTATTATTGCTTTATGGTTGACCAGTCATCTGACAAAAGCTTATTTAAAAGTACATCAAATTCTCTGGAACAAGATTAGTCGCTCTTGGCAAAATAAAAAGGTGGTATACGCATGAAAAGAGTCAATCAATTAGCAAAATGGTCTTTAGGATTAGTTATTACTGGCGCAATCATCACATTTTTAGGTTTTGCATTATCAGGTTTTTCATTCGAACGGTATGCTGAAAATAGTGATCATTGGTACAATACAGTTCACCTTTATAAATAAAAAAACTGTAGATATCGCCCAAAATTTGGACTTTATATACAGTCTCCAACAAGGCTTAGGCCTTGTTTTTTTTGATATATTGTTTTAAAAATGCCAATGATGATGTCCAGGCTGCCTCAAGATATCCTTCCGCATGTCTAGTTCCTTCAATCAGTTTAACTTCATTCGGCACATTATTATCAGCTAAAGCTTTTTGCAATTGATAAATTCCAGAAAGTGGTACAAACTCTCTCAATGAATTAGCTAAATAAAGCGGACCACTCTTAGTTGAAACTCTTTGGAGTGGTGTTGCATCTGCCAATTTTTGATCATCTGGTGCGTAGTTAGTAATAAACCATTTATAAAATGGATCATTAGCACCGTCTTGATCAATTAAAGCTGAGGCCTGCTGGTCAAAATTAGGTTTTTGCGTATTTTCAGCCACCACATCGGCATGTTGATGTACCCACTTGGCAATATCAATAATTCCCGACCAAGAAACTGCTGGAATTCCTCGCTGTAAAGCCAACTCAATCGATAAATTTCCGCCTGCAGAAGAGCCAAAAGCCCCCCAGTTGCCTTTTAATTCGGGATATTGTTCGTATGCCCAATCAAAACTAGCTAAAGTATCCTCTAAAGCCGCTGGAAATAAGTTTTCTGGAGCTAAACGATAATCTGGCACTACTACTAAAAAACCTGCTTCAGCAAATTTTTCAGCAATCGCCCCCTCTTTTTCTTTACTACCTCGAAACCATCCACCACCGTGAAGATCAATCAATCCTCTTTCAAATGTTTCTGGTTGATAAATATCAGCCTTTAAATTTAAATCTTTATGATAAACGACATTTTTCATAACTTTCATAATATCCCTCTTTTCAAAAATAAATATAAGCCTATCTTCAAAAAAAGAAAAAGATTTTGAATTGTTATTTTACCACCATTACATTACACGGTGCATTATTAACAACAAAGGCAGTCGTTGAGCCGATCAAGGCTCGCTCGATACGCCCTTTACCAGTGGCACCTATCATAATTAAATCAATATCATTGTCTTCAGCATACTTAACAATCGCTGTTTTAGGATTATCTTCCAATTTTACGGTTTCGTAGTCAAATCCTTCTGGAAATTCTAATTCTGCTTGTAAAATAATACTGTTTAAATAATTTTTCGAGGTTTCAGCGATATAGTTCGAGGCATGGGCATCCGCCAGCATCGGAGCAGTATCTACCGTAGTTAAAATAACCAAATGTCCATCATTTCTTTTGGTGGTCTCTACAGCCTCTTTTAAGGCATTTTCCGCTTGTTCAGAACCATCTACAGCAACCAATATATTTTTATAGACTTTGCGCAAAGTAAACTCCTCCTTTATTTAACAACTAGGGTAACAAATCATCCTTCTTACTATCTATTATAAAAAAGAAAGCATAAAAAAACAAACGCTTTCTTGAAAGTAACAATTCTGAATTATTTTTTGTTTTTATTAAGGATTTTACTTTTTAAAATGATACAATATTGTTAAAAAGGGGGGATTTCATGGCTGAACTTGAAAATTTAGATTACCGCTATCGTCAATTAAGCCAAACAAATTTTTCTCATTTAAGTTTTGAAAAGGTTGATTTTACTGGGGCTAATTTAACCGGTACAACTTTTGAAAATAGTTTGTTGCGGCAATGTGATTTTACAGATGCAAATTTGACCGATGTCAATTTTATAGGAACGGATTTACGAACTTGTCGTTTATCTGGTGCGGATATTTCTGGTGCTAATTTTTATTTTGCAATTTTAGAAGATGTTGCCTTAGATCATGTCATTTGGGATGAGACCACACAATATTTCCGACTACATCCACCCAAAACCGGGGCTTTTTTAGGTTATAAAAAATGCTTTGGTTATCGGATCGTACAGCTTTTAATTCCTGAAAACGCCCAAAGAACCTCCGCTACTGGCAACTCTTGTCGTTGCGATTTGGCAAAGGTTCTGACTATTAAAGATATGTACACCAATCAAGATTATGATGAAGCTGTCTCATACGTCGATCCAGACTTTATTTATCATCGTGGTGCTTGGGTTTATGCAAAAAAATTTAATCCAGACCGATGGGCTGATTCCACCGGTGGTATCCATTTCTGGTTAACTCGTAAGGAAGCTGAAGGTTACATGTAATCTTTAGCTTTCTTTTTTCAATAAGTCTTTGATTTTAAGGATAATGCCAATGCCTGATAAAATTAAAATGATTAAATTAATTTTTTGATTCATGCCACCTTTTTTCATTCCTACACCTCCAAATTTTTTAACAATGATATGCAAAAACCGTCCGTTGATTCAATGGTTGTAATTGCCGGCGATTTTTTCCATGTAACGCACAAAATGCTTCAATCTGACTAGTTGAGACTGTCAAATTTTCTTGTAAAACAAACCACTTCACATTTTCTGTTAAAGGTGGTGTGGTTAATGAGCCGGTATAATGATAATAGCTTTTATTTTCCGGTAATAACAATTCTGCTGAAATCATCAAGGCATTCTCAGAATCAAATTCAGCTAAAACTTGTTGAAATTCCTGATTCTCTTCACCTTCAGCAAATAACACCGCTACAACAGCTAATTCTCCGTTACCATTTTGATAAACAAAATGCCCTTCTAAAGGAAAACTTTGCCCGTCAATCGTGTGCTCAGCTTCAGAATGGAAATGAACTTGCATTAAAACATGCCTCTCTCCATTTAAGATTGCTTCTCCTAAAGCTAATAATTGAAGGTTTTGTCCATTATTATTGAAATTACAAACTTCCTTTTCAAATGAAAAGTACAAACCCGCATTTTCATCAGTTTGGGTTATCGTATCCTGGGTAACAATAGCAATCGGCGACTGTGCCTCCCCGCCATCTGGCTGCCATTTTTCTTGTTGTAAATAATCAATTAAAAATGATTTCAAAATAATCACCTCTTCAAAGTAATTTTTTAAAATATAGCATTTTAAATTGAAAAAGACACACCATGAATCTGCAAAAATCCATTGAATAAAGCTAAAAAAGCTTGATTCAGTCGCAAGTCTGAGGGTTTCAATCAAAAAAAGTGTTAAAATGAAAAAAATGAAGGAGGTGCTTTGGATGTCTTGTTTAGGAAATATTATCTGGCTGATTTTTGGTGGATTTATTGGCGGAATCGGTTGGTTATTTGCTGGTATTTTATGGTGTATTACGATTATTGGAATTCCGATTGGCTTGCAGTGTTTTAAGATGGCTAGCTTGAGTTTTATGCCTTTTGGCAAAGATGTCATTTATCACACAACACCGGTAAATCTTGTGGTCAATATTATTTGGTTAATTGTATCAGGGATTCCGTTGGCGCTAGCCCATTTAACCAGCGCCTTGTTATTATGTCTCACAATTATTGGAATTCCCTTTGCTGCACAATCTGTAAAATTAGCCAAACTCGCTTTAATGCCCTTTGGTGCAGAAATTGTTTACTATTAGCCCCAAATTAAATAGATTAAACCAAGAATCACTAAAATAATATTAAGACCAATTTGCAAACGGACATAACCTAGCGGTACTGGCTTTTTTTTACGACGTGCGATGTTTATGACAATGTTATATATACCTACAATGATAATGTAGGCCAACAAAAAATTTCGATACACACAAAAACCTCCTTATCTATTCAGTTTACCTAGCTAGTAGTGTTTTTTCAAGGACGCATTATTTTTCCCCAAAAAAACTCGTAGGAAATCAAAAAGAAGGTCGATTTCCTACGAGTTTTAATTTTTGGTGATACTTAATATTTTTGCGTTTAAACGATCATACGAAATTGTGAAGCTTTCAACATCTGTCTGAGATGTTGGCACCCGATAAGTATAAGTCGTTAAACCATCTGTGGGGCTATTCGAATTGAAGAAACTTTCTAAATATGCTTTACGTAAATCTCCTCGTGTGGCTACAAATAAATCATAAAAACCATTTTTATCAGTAATATCTACTTCTTTTTCTAAGGCTTGAAATTCCGTCTGATCAGGATTTAGACCATCTTTATTCATTTCTTGGAACAGCTGTTCATCTGAATTGTTGCTAACAATATCTGACCAAGCTGTTTCAAAATCAGCTGTCTTATCTAAATAAGTATCATCAGCGGTAATAATATTCGTGTTGTCACTAGGATTCGCTGTTGTGGTTAAACTTAATAAGGTATCATCACTATAAATCAGATCTAATTGAAAATCGTGGCGATTACCAGCTGTATCAGCAAAGGTCCATAACTGTCTTTCTACAGTGGTCATTTTATCTTCTTGCAAAGTTTTTCCAAAGCCTAAAAGATTGGCCTCCACAAATCCAGTATTATCAGAATAAATAGCCGAATAAAGCTCTCGATATAAATTAAAAACCAATTGATCATTTTGCATTTGGCCATATATATTGCTCATGGCTTCTGTTAAAGCTGAAGAACTGGCTAAATTATTACGGTCATCTAAAAGTGCATTGACTTCACTGACTTTATCTAAAGATTGCGTCAAAATTTCTGGATCACTAATATCTTTTAAATTAAGTTGGGCTAATTTGGGTAGTTCCTGTTGTTCTTCTTTTTCTTCCCCGCTAGCAAACCAGCCGAAAGGAATCGTGAACTGAGGAAAATTTCCGGTTAGAATAATTCCTGCCCCACCGATTATTAACCCTAAGAAGACGGCCCAAAATATTAACCATTTTTTCTTTGTGTTCATTTTTCACCTCGTTATTTGATTACTTATTTATTGTGGCGACAAAATGTGATTCCGTCAAGCATTTATCAGAAAAAACGCTTTTTTAAATTAAATTTCTAAATATTTCCTACAAAAATTGTCGATTTGATAGTCAAATGTGGGAATTTCCATTAAACTAAGACTAAATGATTATTTTGAAGGGTAAGGACAATGACGCAAACGACACGCAGAGAACAGCGTAAAAAAAATAAAAACACTATTAAACCACCAAAAATTGCTCGAAACAAAGGCAATCGCAATAAAGATAAAAAACATAAACTAACCAAAACTACCAAGCTTTCGTTCTCAGCAATAGCTGTAATTTTTATTGGCCTTTTAGCAGGCGGAATCTTCTTTTATAACAATTACTTTAATACTGTGCAAACTGCGATTGATGCTGGTCAATCACAAGCTAAAAAGATTCAGGAAAGCGACTTTAAACAACATTATCCAACAACGATTTTAGATAGCTCTGGTAATACAATTCAAGAATTAAAAACTCAGGAACGAGACTACATGACTTATGAAGAAATGGATCCACTCGTTTCCGAAGCTTTGATCTCAATCGAAGACCGACGATTTTATGAACATCATGGCGTCGATACACAAGGTCTTTTAACTGTCGGGATTAATGCTGCTATTGGACGCGGAGTGCGGGGGGCTTCTACGATTACCCAACAGTTGGTAAAGAATATTTATTTAACGCCTGAAGTATCAATTTCCCGTAAAGTCGAAGAAATGGTTATCGCCCAACAGTTAGAAAAGAAATTCTCTAAGCATAAAATTTTAGAATATTATTTAAACAATGTTTATTTCGGCCATGGTGCTTATGGAATTAACGCCGCTTCCAAAGTTTATTTTGATAAAAATATTAATGATACAACTCTTTTAGAAAAAGCCACTTTGATCGGTGTAACCAACAACCCATCGATTTATGATCCGGCGGAAGAACCAAAAGAATCATTGAAACGAGCTCGTTTAGTCTTAAAGCAAATGTATCGTGAAGGTTATATCACTCAAGACGAATATGACCAAGCACGAAAAGATAAACTAGAAGCTAGCGTCCACACCGAAGCTTTAAACAATGAAGTAAAAGATAATGAAATTGCTTTGGCGCTAGATTCTGCTACCAAAACCTTGATGGAGCAGCAAGATTTTCGCTTTCAATATCAATTTGATAGCACTGAAGAAGAAGCTCAGTATAAAGAAGAGTATCAAACTGCTTACAACAAAGTTTACCAACGAATTATCTCAGGTGGCTACGAAATTAAAACAAAAATCAATCAAGATTTACACAATCAATTGCAAGGAATTGTTTCTGATGTTTTAGCTGCTTGGCCAGAAATGGATGAAGAAACCAATCTCTATACTAAACAAGCCGCTATGACTGTGATTGATAATACCACAGGTGAAGTAGTTGCTAGTATTGGTGGTCGTGGCGAAGAAGGAAATTCTTATAATCGAGCGTTTCTATCTGATCGTCAGCCTGGTTCTGCCATTAAACCATTAGTTTCTTACGGTCCTGCTTATGAACGAGGTTTACTTGAAACAACGACGGTTTCAGATGATCGACCAAATAATACTTATCCCAATAATGTTTATCAGCGTTCATTAGGAGATTTAACTTTACGTAATGCCATGGCGATTTCATCTAACGTGGTAGCTTACAAGTTAGCGATTCAAAATCAAGAAGAAACTAACGAACCTGTTTATCAACAGCTAGCTCAGATGGAATTTGGTGGTTTAGATGTTGCTGATAATAATCCGATTATCGCAGTTGGTGGGATGACCTATGGTGCAACTACTCAAGAAATGGCTGGCGGAATTGCGACCTTAGTCAATCAAGGAAATTATCGGACACCGACAAATATTGAAACCATTAATCGGAAAGACAATGAACAAGAAATTTATAATAGCGCTAATATTGCTCAACGTAAAGTTTACAGCGATGATGCTGCTTACTTAACGATTGATTCGATGAAAGGTGTTCATCAAGAAGCCAATGGTACTGCGGCGGACACCACTCTAGCTTACAACAGTAATTGGGCAATCAAAACTGGGACAACTGATGACGCCAAAGATTTATGGACTGTCGGCGCTACACCTTACTATACAGTTGCGGTTTGGATTGGTGATGACACACCTGCCGCACAAAATAACGCAGTTGTCGGAAAAGCAACTAGAACTATTTTCCAACAAACAATGGACTTATTGAACAACGGCAAAGAAGATATTGATTTCACAATGCCTTCTTCAGTTACGTTACAAAATGGACAATTGGTCACCCGTTCTAGTCAAACAAAACAAGTATTAGCTGCTCGAAAAAGTGCTTTACAAGCTTCAACTGCCGCAATCGATACTGCCGCAAAAAAAGTCAGTAACCAAATCATTGCTGACAAATTAGATGCTGATTCAGTTAGTGAAGCCAATACATTTTCTAATACACTACTTTCTGAACAACTTGAAGCATTAAGCGATTATCAAATTTTAGTCACTGATACTGAAGACAATTGGTCGACATTTGACCGTTATGCGCAACAAATTTGGAAATCAATTCAACAGATTGAACCACGCGGTGGATCGTTATCTACCCTCTACACCAATATTTATAAGAGTAAAGAAGCCGAGTATCAGCAAGCAAAAAGTACTTTAAACGACAGTTTATCGGATATTGATGATGAAATTAAACAAGCTGAAGAAGATGATAAGACCTTAGATTCACAAATCAAGGATATTCAAGATGCCATCGACGAAGCTCGTGGAATTAGGCGTTCAACTAACTCATCCAGCAGTTCAGAAGAAAATTAAAAAACTGATGTCAGAGAAAATCCTCTGACATCAGTTTTTTTGATTTTTTTACTCGCTCTCTTCTACGCTAGTGCTGGAAGAGCTGCTTGAACTAGAGTTTGAGTCACTACCAGCTTTGCTGACGGAGATAGACTGCGACACACTCTGATAAGAAGAATATATTTTTTCTTTCGAGGATAAGCTTTCTTTTACCTTAGATAATTCTTCATTTCGCTCAGCAATTTTAGCCGCTTGTTCTTGCTGATAAGCTGCGGCTTCTGCCGCAATAGCTGTCTCACCTGCACTAATTTTTTGAGTTAGTTGTTGGTTGGCTTCACTTAAGCTATTTTTAACTGGCTCTAAATCTTTGATTAATTCATTTTTATATTGACCTTCTGGCAACAAGGCAATTGCTCTAACCGTATCAAGATAATCCGACAAATCCACTGTGTCTTGTTTAGACAGTTTTTTTATTTGATTAATTGCTGTTTGATAATTCTTAGATTGCTCTTTAGCAATCGACAAAATCATCAGCATATCCTTGCCCCATCCTGTTTCAGTGTTACTTCCATTGTTCACTTTTTGTTCCAATCGAACAATTTTACGATTGTTTTCAGGTTCTGATAAGACTGGTTCAGCAGATAAATCCATCCCTCTTAACACTTCGGTTTCAAAAAGTTGGTTGATCTCCCCTTGGGTATTAAAATTTTTCTTGGCTTGTTCAACCTGTTGAATGCTTTGTTTATTATTGTTTTGTGATTGGATATAGGTGATCACATCGTCAAAATCATTTTCTTCAGTACTGGCCTTAAAATAGCCTTCTTTTTCATCAATATATAAACTACCTAACTGTTTAGAAATAGCCTGATTGACTTCTTTGGCCTTTTCTTCAGTATGATCTCGGTAAATCATTAAACCCGCAAAAATTAACGCCCCAACGACTAACACACCTAAAAGGGACCATCCAATTAATTTCTTAGACAAATCTGGCACTCCTCTCTTTCCCAAAATAGTATACCATTTTTTGATTTAGGAAACAGCCTTCTTTCTTGTTATTTATTTAAAATTAGAAAATCAATTGGTCTAGATATTTATCAAACTTTTTTTCTGTGTAAAATAGTTTTTTCTGGTAGAATTCTTGTTGTTATATCAGAATGGGAGTTGTCAAAATGGAAAAACATCAAGAATTAGAACGCGGACTAAAAAATCGTCATGTCCAATTAATCTCGATTGGTGGAGCAATTGGTACAGGTCTTTTTTTAGGTTCTGGAAAAACGATTCAATTAACAGGTCCATCTATTTTACTAACTTATGCCATTACTGGTGGTGTAATTTTTCTGGTGATGCGAGCATTAGGTGAATTAATGCTAACTAACTTGAAGTATCATTCTTTTTTAGATTTTGTAGCAGAATATTTAGGTACGAAAGTCGCTTTTGTTACTGGTTGGACTTACTGGTTTTGTTGGATTTCGATTGCCATGGCAGATTTAACCGCAACTGGTTTATATGTCCGTTATTGGTTACCGAATATTCCACAATGGCTACCTGAAATGATTGCCTTGGTCATTTTACTTGGTTTAAATTTGGTTGCTGTCGGATTGTTTGGTGAGTTGGAATTTTGGTTTGCACTAATTAAAGTAGTCGCAATTATTGGTTTAATTATTGTTGGTGCATTTATGATTATTACCAGTTATAAAACAACAGCTGGTCATGTGACGGTAAGCAATTTGTGGAATCAGGGTGGTTTCTTTCCAAAAGGTGGCTCTGGATTTGTAAAATCATTTCAGATGGCAACCTTTGCCTTTGCTGGAGTGGAACTAGTTGGCTTGATTGGTGGTGAAACGAGTGATCCAGAAACGGTTTTACCTAAAGCGATCAACAATATTCCAGTTCGAATCATTTTATTTTATTTGGGCTCATTATTTATGATTATGTCAATTTATCCTTGGCATAGTTTATCGGCAGATCAAAGTCCTTTTGTTCAAGTATTCTCCGAGATCGGAATTGTAGCAGCCGCATCGATTGTTAATATTGTCGTTTTATCATCAGCTATGTCTGCTTGCAATAGTGCTATTTACAGTACCGGTAGAATGATTCGCTCTTTAGCACAAGAAGGCAGTGCACCAAAGCAGTTTAAACAATTAACTAGCCACCGTGTTCCAGGTAGAGCACTATTGTTTTCAACGGTTATTATTTTCTTTGCTGTCGTGTTAAATTTCTTTTTGCCTAGTCAAGTCTTCACCTTAATCAGCTCAGTAGCAACCATTTGTTTCTTATTTATTTGGGGAATTATTGTTTATACTCATATGATGTATCGCAAGAAAAATCCAGCGGCAGCTGCTCAGCATCACTTTAAATTACCTTTCTTTCCTTATTCGACTTATTTGATTTTTGCCTTTTTACTTTTCGTATTGGTTGCTTTAACATTGCAGACAGATACCTTAGAAGCTTTAATTTTTACTCCTTTGTGGTTTATTGTATTATTACTGATTTATCGCTTTAAATTCTCCAAGAGATAACTCTATATTCTTAAAAATTTTATTATAATTTGAACTCATCATTTAGAAAAAGTTATTTAAACTTAAAAACCACTAATCAAATTTGATTAGTGGTTTATTTTTTGAATAAATTTTTCTAAACGTCGAATGGCTTCCTTCAGTTCATCTAACGAATAAGCGTAAGACAAACGCAGGTAACCTTCTCCAGATTCTCCAAAAGCACTTCCAGGGACCACTGCTAGCTTTTCTTCCTCCAGTAAACGGATTGCAAAATCTTCGCTACTCAAACCAAATTGACTAATTTGAGGAAATAAATAAAATGCACCTTCAGCTTTATAGCAAGGCAAACCCATATTAGTTAAGGCGTGATGCAAATAATTACGCCGTTCTTCATAAGATAACCGCATGTTTTCAACTGTGTCATGCCAATCCTTTAAACCTTCTAAGGCTGCATACTGACTAGCAGTAGGTGCTGCCATAATCGTATATTGATGAACTTTTAACATCTCTTGGATGAATATTTCAGGCCCAGCGACAAAACCTAAACGCCAACCAGTCATAGCAAAAGCTTTTGAAAAGCCATTAATGACAATTGTACGCTCCCTCATCCCCGGTAGACTAGCAATGCTAACAAAACTACCATCATAGATTAATTCTGCATAAATCTCATCCGAAACTACTAATAAATCATGTTTCTTCACTACATCAGCAATTTTAATTAACGCCTCTTTAGGCATAATTGCACCTGTTGGATTATTGGGATAAGACAACATCAAAATTTTACTTTTAGGTGTAATGGCCGCTTCCAATTCCTCAGCAGTCAACTGAAACTGATTCTCCATCTGTAAATCAATCGTAACTGCTTTCCCACCAACAAGTTCAGTAATCGGTTTGTAGCAAACAAAACTTGGTTCCGGAATAATCACTTCATCTCCTGGATCCAAAAATACGCGAAAAGCCAGATCAATCGCTTCGCTACCTCCCACAGTCACAATAATTTCTGATTCTGGTTGATAGTTTACTCCCACTCTTTCATTTAAATAATCATTAATTCTCTTGCGTAACGGTAGTAAACCTGCATTTGCAGTATAAAAAGTTCGACCTTCCCGCAACGAATTAATGGCCACTTCAGTCATTTGACGCGGCGTATCAAAATCTGGTTCCCCCACGCCTAAAGAAATCGCATCCGGTTGTTCTGAAACAATATCAAAAAACTTACGAATGCCTGAAGGCTTGATATTGGTCATTCGTTTCGCTAAAAAATCTCTCATGGACTCACCCGCATTCGTGGATCGTTGTCGTTTCCTGTTAAATCAATACCCCATTCTTTATATTTATCTAACAAGAAATGTGTCCGTGTCCCAGAAACTTCGGGAATGGAGGCTAAGTTCGTTGAAATGAAACGAGAAATATCCTTTATATTTCGTCCTTGCAATAACACGATAAAATCAAAACCACCACTTATAAAAAACAGTGATTCAACTTCTTGATAACTTTTAATTTGCTGGGCGACTTTGCGATAACCATCCTCACCGGTAGGTACCATTGAGACCTCCACTAATGCTTCGATCCAATCATCCTCTACTTTATCCCAATTAACTAAAGCTCGATAACCAGCAATAATCTTATTCTCTTCTAACCGCTTCAATTCAGCCGCAACTATGGGCTCTTCTAAGCCCAACATAATTGCTACTTCTGCAACATTTAAGCGACAATCTTTTTCAATAATTTTTAGTAATTGACGTTGTTTTGCTTTCTCCATTGAAAAACCTTCTCTCATCATAAACTCATAAAATTAATCACTTGTTTATTATTTATGAAATACTTCCCAGTGTCAAATTTTTCTCAAAAATTAGTTGTTTTACCGAAAATAATCTATTCAATTACATCAATTCATAGTACAATTGATTTAAATCGGTCATAGAAGGAGTCATTCATGGAAACAGTCGTTGAACTATTTATTGAAAAACAAAAAAAACGTTTAGCTGAAGGTAAAATTCAGCAAGAAGAATATGAAGCCTTTTTAGATGGGGTAAATGATGCTTTATCCTTTTTGGAAATGCATTATGAAAATGGTTCAGAAACCGTTGAAAAGTCTGATAAAAAACCCCGTACTTTTAATGAAATCGAAGAGAGATATCAAAAAATGCGTGAAGTTGCAATGTATAAAAACAGCTTTTTACGCGTTTCAGATATTGCAAGGCACACTGGTCAAATGACTGATGATTTGAAAAAAATCTCTAAAACTATTTCAAATGAACTATAAAATAACCGCCAAGAGTAATTTAAAGAATTACTCTTGGCGGTTTTCTTTAGCCTTTAATCAATATTTCATTGTAAAATGCTTGCCCAACTTCTTTTAATTGATCTTTCTTTTGAAAGCTGCCAGCAAACCATGGCGGCATCGGTTCTGCAATATTGCCATAGACGGCAATTAATGTTTGAATAAAAAGCTCACTGTCTAATTTTTTGATGGCTTTTTGCAACTGACGCATTGGCTCAAGTAAATCAGACTGGCGACCTTCCGCTTTATATTTACGATAAATTTTTTGTCCTTCTTTTTGTGCTAAAGCAAACAATGGCTGCTCACCACTTAAAGTTTGAAGGGATTCCTGTTTATAACGATCAGCTTGCTGCTGCCACTGCAATAATTCTTTATAGACAATTTCAATCTTTTTATCAGCAACTGTTGCTAAAGCTGCATAAAAATCAATTGGTAATTTCTCTACTCGTCGCTCTCGTTTAATCCAAGTAGCTAAAGTTGATTGGGGAATGCCCGCAATTTGACCAAATTGTTCGACGGTAATTCCTAAATCACGACGAATATACATTTTTATTGGGTGTTCTACTTGCTTGGGTCGAAACATTTATTCACCTTATTTCTTTTGCGATATTTTTATTTTATTATAGCACATAAAAAAAGGAGCGTAAAAATTACGCTCCCCGATTTTTTCTTTTTGGTGGAAATTTTCCTCTCTGTGCTAATTTTTGACTCATTCGATCTAAATTTCGGAGTTCATTTTCGATTTTATGTTGCTCTTTAGGATTCATTTCATTGGCTAACTGCTTTTTACGCTCAGCAATATCAACTTGCAAACGTTGTTGCCATTCGTTGATGACTGCTTGAAATTTTTCAGGATCATTTTGTGTGCTACTATCCTTTAGCGAATCCCGCAGAAAACGACCATACCGTTGTATATTGTTCCCAACTATTTCCTTACGATTTTGATAATATTGATTTTGCTCGTCTTGATCTAAAGTATCGACAAAATTATTTTCTTCTCGATCAATCATATTTTGTAGAAAAGCCATAATTGGCATGATTAGATAAACAATCAATGCTGTTCTTACAAAAAACCAGCTAAAAATCAGCAAACAAACCAATACAATAATGGTAAACATATCTTGACGGTCTAGCTCTTGTTTGCGCCGCGTCCGTTGTTGCCCATTTAATATTTGTAATTCCAAACTAGCATTCAAGCGTCGCGAAATCAACGTGACAATAAAGGTCAGAACACCGTAAATAATAATTGTTTGACGAGTCGTATCTTCAATTAATAATCGAGTAGCAGAAGGTACTAATGATAAGGTAAATAGCATCATTAAATAAACTACCAAGGTTCGATTTTTTACTTCAGTAATCCGATTAAAGCTATAAGCACCTTGAAACCAAATATTCGCCACAAAACAAAAACTAATAAAGTATATCCCAATCGCTCTCAGCAATTCAGTTATATTCACTGCACCATTAGCAAAATATTTAACCGGCAGCTCTAAAACCATAATGGTTAGAATAATCGCAATGATCGCATCGCCAAAAACAACAACTCTTTCTTTCATCTTTCCACTTCCTCTTTTGAATTCTCTTTTATTGTACTGGAAAATTCGCAAAAGACTAAATGAAACGATGACGGTAGATACGGCTGGGATTTTGTGTCTCTTCTGGTTGTGCCAAAGTGTAAAATTCCCACTGGTATTTTTCATAAAATACTTGATGGTCAGTCAGTAAATACAACGTTTCAATCCCCTGATTTTTCATATCCTGACAAACAAAATCTAACATTTCACCAGCAATCCCTTGGTTACGATACTCCTCTTCAACATACAAGCTACAAATATTTGGCGTCAAATCTTGACGGTTGTGGAAATCATTTTCAATCACACCAATACCGGCGATCATTTTATTTTTCGAAAACATACCATACCATTGAGGGACTGCTGTTTTACCACTGATACTTGTCTCGATACTTTCAAAATAAGCTTCTAACGGCACACCCCATTTATGATGAAACCAATTGGCAGCTAATTCTTTTAATTCAGGCTGGTCTTTTATTTTTATGATTTCTCGCATTTTTGCTCCTTTAAATTTCTTCACTCCATTTAAGATACGTCACCAGTTCCACATATTGGATTTGTTCCAGCAAAATTGTTTGAAAATGATCTATCTCTTCAACCAAGTAAATGGTTTGTTGATCAATTCCAGCGATCACACCAATTAGATCAGCTTCTGGTTGGCCCTCAGAGTTTAAAAAAGCCAATTGTAATCGAACTTTTTGCTGATCCGTATAAGCTTGATTTAATATTTTACCGATTGCTTCGTCACTCATTATTTCTCGTCGCTGCCATATTTCATGACGATCTTTTTCTTCTTTATTCATCTCAGCCGTATGCTCGCTTAGATAAAAACCGAGCCACTTCGCCATTTTACGATCATCATAATTGCGAACATAGGGGTCTGGATGATATGACATGAACGCTTCTCCCATCTTTGTCACCTCGTTAAAAATAAATTACGAACTTACGTTCTCATTATAACTTATTTTTAAAAACATCGCCAACAAAAATCACCATCGGTAAATAGTTAAAGAAAAAGCTAACTCGTTGCCACAATCCTACCAAATGGAAAAACGGTACATTTAGTTGCGCCAAACCATAAATTGCACCAAATAAAAGACTGATAACAAAGAGTAGCTGATATTTCCTAACTTTTTTTAGTTCTCCTTGTTTTTGATAAAGTAATATCAAAATTAATGGGAATAGAAAAAATCCTGCATAGCCGATACCCGAGCCAATATTATGAATCCAAGTAGATAGGTTCCATGTTGCTGCTTCTTCATTAATACTAAAAAGCCCTGTAAAAATGCAGTCACCAATTCCATACAACGCAATTGACAAGGCTAACAGGCTCGCCAAACCAACCGAAGTCTTGCGAAAATAATGAAAGACAGCTGGGACTGCCAAAACAAATAAAATACCCGAAATCACTGACCAAATTAAAAAAGGAGTACGCACTGGACTACTGACATCGCCAAAAGCGCTCATTACATCTTTCATTTGATGGATATTTGGTGCAAATAATCCCAATCCATAAGGTGTCAAAAAATCACTGATCACTGCTAACAATAAAAATATCATACCTTTTCTCACACATTTCCCTCCAATTAAAAAAAACGAAGGTCTCCCCTTCGTTTAATTTATTTTTTTAGCTTAACGATCAATAAACCAACAATAAAACCGACAAAGGCTGGAACAACCCAACCCATTCCCAAATTAAATAATGGTAAATATTGCTTAGCAAAGTTCAATAATGTCTGAACCCAAGATAAGTTGACGATCACACTCGGACTAGCAGCTAAACCATCTAATATCGCCGCAATTAGTGTAAAAATAGTCGTCATTTGATAAACAATCGGACGATTTTTAAATAACGGACCGATAATTGCTAATAAAATTAAAGTCATCGCTAAGGGATAAACAAACATCAAGACTGGCAACGAAATTTCAATAATCTTTGTTAAACCAATATTGGCAAATAAACAAGGTAAAACACTAGCAAAAACAATAAAGAATTGATAACTTCTTTTTGGAAAGATTTCAACAAAAGTTTCGGAAAAAGCCGTCACTAAACCGATTGCTGTTTTTAAACAAGCGGAAATAACAATTAATGCTAACAAAATACTACCAATTGTACCTAAATAATGATTGGCAATTTGGGCTAGAGCAATTCCTCCATTTTCACTAATCGGAAATTTTCCCAAACTCATCGCACCTAAATAAGCTAATAAAGTATAGATAATTCCCATTAATATCACACTAATCGTCCCTGCTTTAATTGTATCTTTGGCAATTTGGCTAGGTTTCTCAATACCCATTGAACGAATCGTGGTAACAATAATAATTCCAAAGGCTAATGATGCCAATGCATCTAAGGTATTGTACCCTTCAATAAAACCTTTTAAAAAAGTTGCGGATTGATAATCTGGCTGTACTGGTGCCGTAGCAATCGGTCCTAATGGTCGTGTAAATCCTAAAAACAATAAAAATCCCAGTAAAATTAAAAAAATTGGATTAAGAAACTTACCAACATAATCTAAAATTTTGGTAGGTTTTCGGGAAAAGAACCAAGTGGCCACGAAAAATAAAATACTAAAAATAGCTAACGCAATTTTTGAATGTTCTCCTGAAGTAAAAGGTGCGATACCAATCTCAAAGGAAGTCGTTGCCAAACGGGGTAAAGCAAAAAATGGACCAATCACTAAATAAATTAAGATGGTGAAAATAATTGCATATTTGCGATTAATACGTGAAGCTAAATCTAATAGCCCCTCACTTTGAGATGCTCCAATAGCGATAATTCCTAAAAAAGGTAGACCGATGCCAGTAACTAAGAAACCTAAATTTGCTAAAAAAACTTTACTGCCAGCTAATTGACCCATGTTCACAGGGAAAATCAAATTCCCAGCACCAAAAAACAAACCAAATAACATTGAACCAATAAATAAATAATGCTTAAGTGATAATTTTTTCTCCATAAAATATCTCCTACTATTTGAAAAATATCTGAAACTATTCTCCATTGTAGCTGAATCATCGATTTTTTTCACTTCATAAGGTAAATTTAGGCAAAAAAAAATGAAGGTCATAATGACCTTCACTTAAAAGTTTAAATTAAGCTTTAACAATGTTAGTTGCTTGAGGGCCACGTTGACCATCTTCAACATCGTAAGTTACTGCTTGACCTTCGTCTAAAGTTTTGAAACCGTCACCTTGGATAGCTGAAAAATGAGCGAATACGTCATTTCCATCTTCACCAGTGATAAATCCAAAGCCTTTGTCAGGGTTAAACCATTTTACTGTACCGTTATTCATATTGTAGTACCTCCAAATACACATCTAATGTGCTTATTTGCAATACATTGAGAAGTGTAAAAAGAAGTCGAAACTTGCTAAATTAAAAAACACATCAAAACTATTACTTTCATACCATAACACGCCTGTTATCCAATAGCAACATAATTATTATAAAAAGAGCATTTTCGCGCTATTTTATTAAGTTTCCAATAATTTTATGAAAAATTTCAAGTAATCTCAGATTTATTGACTACTTAAAAAAATTGTATACTCACAATTTTTCACTTGGGAATCAACCTTTAATTGAATTGCGCTATCAGGAATTGTCTGACTTTTTTTTGGCATCATCAAATCCCAACCCCAAAAAAAGATTACCGTAATACCAATGATTACCAACAAACGATGGCTTTTTTTCATAATTCCCTCCTATTTCCGATAAGATGCAATAACTTGATTCAATTGCTGCATAGTGGTCATCAAATCTTGATATCGCGCAATCAAATGTTGCTGCGCTTCTTCTAATAACTCCTTTTGCCAATCATCTGTAAAAGGGCCTAAACGATATAAAAAGTTATAATCCAATAAAACTTCTAGCGGTACCTCATTCGCCAATAATTGTTTCATTAAATGAATCCATTTAATGTCCTTCGAACTATAATTTCGGCTACCATCTGGATTTCGTTTGATTGTTCCTGTCAAACCAATTCGTTCATAATGTCTTAACAGGCTAGGGCTTAATTGAGTCTCTTGTGCTGCTTCAGAAATTTTCATCCCTTAGCCTCCTTTATTATTCCACTTGATATCTTAACCATAACGCATCATCTGCTAACACTTTGCTTTCTATTAATTTAAAATCAGCAAATTTCTTTCCATCAGCCTGACCTCCGATAGCATTAAAAAGTGAAGGCGTATCTGGATTTCCATCAGCAACTGGGGCTAAAACAAGACTTAATTCATCGCAAACACCCGCTTGAATAAATGACCAATTAATTACACCACCACCACCTAACATAATGCTGTCTAATTGAAAATACGTTTGTAACTTATCAATCGTCACTTGCGGATCAATCGTTTCTTTTCCAGCAATGATATACGGAATATCTAGTTCTCGTAAAAAAGCTTTGTATTGTTCGCTAACCCTTTCTGTTAATACTTCGATGACTGTTGCGACCGTTTCTCGATAACTAATTGTATTTTTTTCCCAACCTAATTTGCCTGAAGGATCCAAAGAGATGTAATACATTTCTGCCCCAACTTGGCTAATAAAATCACCTGCGGGGACAGGTTGATAATTTGCCGATAAAGCTGGTTCTTTATAAAAAGTAAAGTTGTCGTCTGACGTAACTCGACCAGAAAGCCAGCCTTGGTTTTTGTAATAAGGATCTTTCCCGAAGGCAATATTGTAGAATTGAAGACTAGCAGATTTGGCTTTTTCACTCTTAAAAAAATCGCCGGTAATTTTTCCATCTAATGATGTTAACATGTGGCAAAAGATAAATGGTCGTGTCATGATTATTCCTCCTAAATATGATTTTTCTCATTTCTATGTTTAGATTCTACAACTTAAAGTCGACTTTAAGGCAATCCATTAGTTTCATTCCTTAATTAAATTTTAATCAAACCGTTTTTTTGAAAATTTTTAACAAATAAAAGAAAACGTGCTTTCTTATAGGACTTTTCTAATTTCCAAGTTTTTCTACGACTTTAGTCCTATTTTCTTTTACAAAAGTTTCGCCATACTACCTTTCAAAGGAGGTGAAAACAAATGGAACAGATTTTAGCCATCGCTGTGATTGCATTTATTTTGTATTTTGCAATCCGCATGGGATCCTTGCTGTGGCGCGTTGCTGGCGTATTAATCGTCCTTTATTTAGTCGTCAACTACCATGAAGTTGCTTTAAATCAGTTGGAAAATTTTGTGGTAAATCCCGATTTCGCTGTATTGTGGGATAAAATCTCGCTCGCTGCTTCAGGGATTTGGACACAAGTGACCGGACTGTTTCAAGGGGTTAGCGCTTAGTCACTAGGAGTAGAAAAATATTGTTAGGAATTGTGCCACTAAAGATAAGCTGTTGAGTATTTCGGCTGAATTTATTTTTAGTGGCTTTTTGCTTGCCTTAATGTCCAGTTTAAGTGTTAGGCTTGTTTTAACAAATACAGAAAGAAGGATCTAATATGTTAAAAGAAACGTACACTCTTTCCAATGAAGTAAAAATTCCAAAAATTGGTTTTGGTACTTGGATGATTCCTGACGAAAAAGCTGAAAAAGCAGTGATTGAAGCAATCGAAGTTGGTTATCGTCATATCGATACAGCCCAAGCTTATGAAAATGAAGTTGGAGTAGGCGCTGGCATTCGTCATTCTGGGATTCCTAGAGAAGAACTTTTCTTAACGACGAAATTGGCAGCAGAAATTAAAAATTATGACGGTGCAGTTGCCGCAATCGAAGAATCTTTGAACAAATTAGCTATTGGTTATATCGATTTAATGATTATCCATTCTCCTAAGCCTTGGGCAAATTTCCAAGAGGAGGCTAATCATTATTTTGATGGCAACTTGGCTGCTTGGAAGGCCTTAGAAGAAGCATATGAAGTAGGGAAAATTAAAGCAATTGGTGTTTCAAATTTTGAACAAATTGATTTAGAAAATATCATCAACAATGGAAAAATTAAACCGATGGTTGATCAAGTCTTGGCTCATATCGGTCATACACCTGTTGCATTAATCGATTTTGCTCAAAAAAATGATATTTTGGTAGAAGCATACTCGCCCATTGCCCATGGTGAAATGATGAGTAATCCCGAAATCACGGCTTTAGCGGAAAAATATCAAGTATCAATTCCTCAATTAGCAGTACGATACTTGTTGCAACTTGATTTATTGCCATTACCAAAAACAGAAAAAATTGCTCACATGAAAAACAATGCCGATGTTGATTTTGAAATTTCAGCTGAAGATATGGCGACTTTAAAGAATATCGGTAAAATTGATTATGGTTCTAGCACTGACATTCCTGTATTCCGTCGGGCAACTGATAAATAATCGTTAGGTTGTCTCTCCCTTCTTTTCTTGATACTATTATAAAAAAAGGAGCGTTAGATGACGAACACAAAAATATTCGAGATGTCCTTTGCGACAGTTTATCCTTTGTATGTTAAAAAAGCAGAAAGAAAAGGTCGTACTAAAACAGAAGTCGATCAAATTATTTGTTGGTTGACTGGTTTTACGCAACAACAATTAATGGCGCAACTTCAAGCTGAACATTCTTTCAGAGAGTTTTTCGCAGTAGCTCCGGAAATAAATCCAGACACGAAACTGATTAAAGGTGTGGTTTGTGGTGTGCGAGTGGAAGAAATTGAAGATCCTTTGATGCAAAAAATTCGCTATTTAGATAAATTGATTGATGAATTAGCAAAAGGCAAAACTATGGAAAAAATCTTACGAAAATAAAAAAACAGCCAAGAACGATTTTTGTCGTCTCTTGGCTGTTTTACTATCTAACTATTCTCTATTTTTTTTATCACCTTGCATGGTGAGCCGTAAGCTAAAACATTCTCTGGTACATCCTTTGTTACTAAACTACCAGCACCTATCACCGAATGGTCGCCAATTGTCACTCCTGGAAAAACAATTACATTGGCCCCTAACCAAACATTCTTACCAATCGTGACTGGTAAATTATATTGAGCATTTTTTAAACGTAGCTCTGGATTTAGAGGATGAGTTCCGGCAATCAAGGTTACATTGGGACCAATCATTGTATCGTCTCCAATAATAATTTTAGTGTCATCAACTAAAGTCAAATTAAAGTTACTATAGACTCTTTCACCAATAAAAGTATTTTTTCCCCAATTAGCATGAATTGGCTGCATTAAAGTCGTATCATTTCCTACACTGCCAAAGATTTTTTGTAATAAAGCTATTTTTTCGGTTTTTTTACTAGGCAGTAATTGATTGTATTGAAAGATCCAGTCGGTATATTGAACCTGTTCTTGATAAATTTCGGCATTTTCATAGTAGATTTCGCCACTATCCATGCGCCGTTTGATTTCTGCTGTATCCAAATAAAAACTCCTTTAGCTAAAACGGAAACTTTCACGTTCGATTAATTTTGAAGGAAAAGTTAGTACAACATTTTCGCTTCTTTCTTGATTAATTTTTTCTTTGGCCAAACGAACGGCAGCTTTTCCGATTTCTCGACTATTAATATTGACGGTTGTCAGATTAGGTGTTAAATATTCAGCGATTTCAATATTGTCAAAACTAACAATGACGATATCTTCACCGATTTTTTTCCCAGCTGACTGCAAGCTACGGTAGACACCCACTGATAGTGGATCACTTCCAACTAAAATTGCAGTCGGAAGATTCTCGCCATTTTCTGATAATAGCTCATCCATCATTCGTTTACCTTCCAAAGGTTCCCATAATCCTAATTTGTAATCAATATTTTGCTTTAACCCTTGTTCGTACATAAACTGTTTATACACCCGTAATCTTTTTTCATTTTCGTTATATTCTTTTTCCCCAAATTCATTCATATCAATATTGTAACCGCCGATATAAGCAATTTTTTTATGACCTGCGGCAATTAATAGTGATAAAATTTTTTGTGTCATTCGTTCAAAGTCAGCATAAACTAAATCCACATCGGCTTGAATGTCAGGATTATCCACCACGACAATATTTTTATTTTGTGACATTAACTTTTGAATTGATTTTTCTTGGACCGAACCAATAATAATAATGCCACCTAAATGATCAAAGTCTTTCCATTCTTGCGGGTCGTCCTCAGCTAAATAATAAGTTCGATTCATACCTAAGTGTAGTCGACGCGCTTCTTCTTTGATTCCTGCCCGTAATTGACTGAAATAAGGGTCATCTAGTTCTTTTTTTCGATCAATAGTGGAAATTAAACCGAGAGATGGCAACTTTTTCTTTTCATATTTACGTTTACTAATATCGTAATTTAAATCTTTCACTGCGGATAAAATCCGAGTCTTCGTCTCATCAGAAATTGATAATGTTTGATCTTGATTTAAAAAACGAGATACTGTACCGGGACTAACATTTGCCTTTCGAGCAACATCACGGATACCAACCATTTTTTCCACCTCACCTGTTTGATAACTAAATTTTACCACAGATGATCGCAAAGTTATTTAGACTTCACGGTTTTAGTTAGTTGGTTTTTTTGAAAAAAACCCATATCTCTCACGATAAAAGCAATCAATATCCCAATAATAATGACAAACAACGCGATAAATGGAGCAAAAATACTTTCTGATCCAGTAACCTTTTGTAAAATACTCAAACCAAATGGTGCTAAGAAATTTCCTAAGTTACAACCGATTAAAATAATCGAAGTGGCAATATTCATTTTGCTAGCAGGAGCATAACTGTTTAATGAGTTATAAATAAATGGAAAAATCAAACTTCCAGGAATCCCACTAATAAAGTACCCAACTAATAATAGAGCAAAATTACCATTGGATAAGCCAATTAATAAAGTCGCAATTGCTAATAAAATCAAGCCTAAATGCAGACACTTTTCTCCTAAAATTTGATTGATGCGCCCGAAAAATGTACCGGTAACAATCCCAATAATCGGCATCACCGCTAAAAAGTTAGAGGCATTGTAGTCCTCTCCTCGCATCGAAGTCACCATTGCTGGAAAACGAACGCCAATTGCAATAAAGGTCATCACTAAAAATAAAGCAAACAGCGCTAATAAAAAGACTGGTAATTGAATTTTTTCGTGAGATTGTCCTTGATCACTACTTTTTTCATGATCTTTTTCATCAATTTCTGGAACAAACATGGTGAATAAAATAAAGATTGGAAAAGCAATCGCATAAACACCGAAAGAAAATTTCCAACTGACACTTAGCAAAATACCTGCAGCAATCGTCATAACCGCACTCCCGATGTTTTCAGCTGCGCCTCTAAATCCTAGCAAAGTCGCCCGACGATTCACTTCATCTCGATACAACAAATTAATAATTGAAACCGCTAAAGAATTAAACAAACCAAATCCTGCACCTAAAATGAAGCGACTAACGATAATCATAGGGTAACTGGTTAGAAAAATTGGTGCAATCCCGCCGAATCCCACAAAAAGCAAACCAATTTGAACAGTCTTTTTAATCCCGATTTTTTTAGCAATTAGATTAGAAAGGATTACAAAAATTACAACCGCCAAGGCTGGCACAGTTGCCACCAGCTCTCCTTGAGTAGTTGTCATATTTAAACTATTGCGCATTTGTGGTAAAGCACCGTTAATGGCAGTTGCACTCGTCAATAAAATCGAAAGGGACAAAATCGCTGCTTGAGTAATAACCGAATTTCGTTTTTCCATTTTTAGTTTCCTCTTTTCTTAAAGTGAATCAGTTTCGTTTGGAAGTCGCCGTAAAAGTCAGGGAAATAGACACCAATCTGATTTAGCTCAGATCCAGAATAAATTTCTCCAGTCGCTTGGTCCTCGTATAGAAAGTCTTCTGCTAAACCTTTCAATCGTACCTCATTAAATACTGGCTGCGCGCTTGCTAAAGTACGAGCCATAAATAAAAGTGCTTCTGATTGATCTTCAGCCACAAATAACCAAGCTGTCGTATTGCCTTCAAAAGGACTAATCAAACGGATGAAGTTGCCGTATTGTACTAATGGACGTAAATCTTGATACACTTTAATTTGCTGCGTAATTTCATCTTTTTCTGCTTCACTTAACATCGTTAAATCTAATTCATAGCCTAAAACGCCAGACATGGCTACATCCCCGCGGGTTTTCAAAGAGGTCACACGACCAGTTTGATGATTTGGTACAGCAGAAACATGGGCCGTAATCGCGGACGTTGGATAGGCAATACTTGTGCCATATTGAATTTTTAAGCGTTCAATCGCATCTGTGTTATCGCTAGCCCAAGATTGCGGCATATAATATAAGAAACCGGCATCAAAACGTCCGCCACCACCAGAACAACCTTCCCACAAGATTTTAGGATATTTTTCCGTTAGGTTTTCCATCAACTCATAAACCCCTAAAATATAACGGTGAGCTGTTTCACCCTGTTGGTGACTTTCTAAAGCGACCGAATAAGTATCAGACATACTTCGATTCATATCCCATTTAATATAATCAATTTCAATCGTATTTAGGATCGCTTCCATTTGTTTTTGAATATTTTCACGCACTTCTTTGCGCCCCATATCCAACAAATGCTGATCCCGCGAACCAGATGGTGTCCGTCCAGGTACTTGCATCAAATAATCAGGATGTTCCTCATATAATTTAGAATCAATCGAGATCATTTCTGGCTCAAACCATAAACCGAATTTCAACTTTTTAGCATGAACATAATCAGCTACTGCTTTCAATCCTTTAGCCAATTTCCCTTCAAATTCAAACCAATCTCCTAAAGAAGAATCGTCGTTGTTTCGATGCCCAAACCAGCCATCATCTAATACAAACATTTCTATTCCTAAATCAGCTGCCTCATCTACAATTGCTTCAATTTTTTCATTAGTAAAATCAAAATAAGTTGCTTCCCAGTTATTCACTAAAATTGGCCGTTCCGCATATTGATGCGCTCCTCGAGCTACTCTTTCTCTTAACAAATGATGGAAAGTATCACTCATTTTATTTAAACCGCTATCAGAATAGGCTAATAATACTTCAGGTGTTTGAAACTCCTGTTGTGTTTTCAATTCCCAAGAAAAATTATACTCATTTATACCAACAACTAAGCGTAATTGGTTAATCTGATCGACTTCTAATTCAAATGAATGATTACCTGAATAAACTAAGTGAACACCAATTACTTCACCATTAAATTCATTAGCATCTTCCTCCATTAAAGCGATAAAACTATTCATATGATGACTTGTTGCGCCTCGCCGACTTTCAAATCTTTTAATGCCAGCAGATAATTTCTCGCGATTAACTTGACGTTCTTGCACATGGGCTCCTGGTAAAGATAAAACATCTTGATATTTCCCTGAATTGGTTAAATCCAATTGCATAGATGCGATTTTTTCAATCGAAAGTGTTTGGTTCGTCAAGTTACGAACTTTTACTGAACGGGCAATAACATTACGTTCGTTATATATGGTGTAAAACAAATCCAGATAAATTTCTTCAAAGCGATCCTTTAAGGTAATAGTTAAAGTACTCGCTTCATTTTCTTCGACGACATACGCTGAAGGTAGTCCCGCTAATACTGGTTTTCCAGCGGAAATATCATACGAATGGTAGCGTAAATCAGTTAAGTTTGCACCATTTTGTCGCTGAATAATACTTGCTGGGATGCGATAATCCATCGAACCATGACTAGAAAATTCTTGCGGTAAAGTATCTTTTGAGTAAGCCCTTTCTTCTTGTCCCGGTACATTACCAGAAAAACCCCGATCTCTTCTAGGATAATTTTTATGGTCATGGTATTGATTGACTTTTTTTCCAAAATAAATATGTGCCAACACACCTTCATCTTCAAGCTTCATAATGTAAGAGATTTCATTGTTCTTTAAATGGAAAATACCCTGTTCTTGGTCAAAAGTAATTAAATTGTGATTCATTGTCTTCCTCCTAGTAAACATTTTTTATTTTAGTAATTGTTTACCTTATAATGTTTACTAAACACTTTTGTCAAGAGAAAAATCAAAAAAACTGCTAAATAATTTTAGCAGTTGAAGAATTAATAGATGGTTTCTATCTTTTTAGGGTGTAAATCAGGAATTTCTTTATCACTAATCAAATAATCAATCTCACTTAAATCCATTGATTGATACATGTACTTACTATCAAATTTATCGTGAGTAACTAGAACTGCAACTTTTTGTGCTTGCTTTCGAAAGGCTTTTTTAATCAAGGCCTCGCCTTCACTAGTTTCCGTCGCACCATAATCTAGCGAAAAACCACGACAACTAACAAAAGCAATGTCGACATTATAATTTAAAACATCAGCAAACGCCTTGGAGCCATTAATCGTTGCTCTTTTAGGGACAATTGAACCACCTAAAACAGAAATTTGCGCATTGGTAAATTCACTGAGCATCACCGCTGTTAATAAACCATTGGTAATAATACGTAATCCATCAAATTTAGCCAATAAATTGACAAGATGGAGACAAGTTGTTGAAGAATCAATAAACAAAATCATATCATCTTTTATTAAACCTTCCGCCAATTCTGCTACATACTTTTTATTTTTATCTTCATCTAGTTGGGCGATTTTCATCAAATAAGGCACATCGATCTTTTCATTATCAATAATCATTGCGCCGCCACGGGTTCGTCGGATTAAGCCATCATTTTCTAAATCAACTAAATCACGTTTAATCGTCGCTTCACTGTAATTCACCAACTCTTTTAGTTCATGGATGCTGGCAAATTGATTGATTTTCAAAAAATTTATAATCTCATTTTGCCGCGACTCCAGTGGATTCATCATTTGTTCCAACTCCCTTTGTTAATATAAAATAACCAAGCATTGACGTAGTTAGCCATAAACATGGAACTAGTTCAAATTTAAGCAAAACCTCAACTGGCTTGAATTGATAAATCGTTCCAGCTAAAGCTAAAGTAGCTAACATCCCAAAAAACATTGCCCCACCAATGTATTTTTTTCGTAAGTTTTGTTGCTTAATATAGATAACCATTAAACAAATCAAATGAGTGAATAGAAAAATCAAGCAAAAACTGATTATTCCTTGATTCAACCAGCTCATTTGAAATGCTTTTGCAGCTTCCTCAACTATTACAATACATATAGGATGAACAAAATAATAGTATTTAGATAATAGCCGAATTTTCCCCGTGTCAAATGATAGCTGCTTTGGAAAAAACAATAAACTGATAAACAGACAAAAACTGAAAGGAATTAGCATGAATAAAAAGTTCATATCTAATTTATCAACAGAATATAAGAGAATTCCTTCTAATACCATCATAGCAAAAAATAAGCCTGTCAAAAAAAATATTTGTCGATATCTTAAAAGTAATTTTTCCTGGTAGTCATAAATAAAAAATCCGATACCTACAAAGATCAACCCAAACAATAAACCACTTCTGGTGGTAAAAAATATTTGGATAACAACGTCAAATAGTTCTTTTAACCAACCATTTGGTATCAGACCGTAGTATGTTTCGATACTACCAAAACTATATAAAAATGTGGCTATAATCAACAGTAATTTATACGAGAAGTGTTTTAAAAATTTAGTAGCGATAAATAAAGATAAGATTAAGGCCGGAATATACCATAAATGATAATAAGTTCCAACATGAATCAAGCCAAAAATCAAAGCCAATGGTAACAACTCTTTTGACAAGGTCAGATTTTGATGAAGCCAATCCAAGCCAATCGGAATAAAGATCACACTCCACCAAAGATAAGATTGAGTTAATCGTTTTAAATAAACTGGTAAATAGTTCCCATTGTTGTCCATTCCTCGTCTGACAAAATAAGCACTACTGATGAAAAAAAACGGTACCGCCCAGCGACACAGAATATTTTTGACAAAATAATTGACTTCTGGCAAGCCACTGATTGGTTGACAATGCACACAAATCACTAAAATTGCCGCTATGTATTTTACTGAATCTAGCATTTTTCCGTTTATTTTATTCCCCAATTAAATCACTCTTTCCAGCTCATCTTCCTTCAATTTTAGCATTAAATTTTATAATTAAATATCATACTTAAGTCTAAAAAGCGCTGAAATTTTTAGATTTCAGCGCTCATGCTTTATTTATACAACTCTGCTTTGCCTAAAGTGTTTAGAACACCTAGCTTGTGGCGTACCACTTCTTTAACTTTTTCATTTGGCGAAATGTAAACTTGATTTGGTTCGAACATACCAGGATTTTCATTCAACACTTTATGGATTTCTGCAAAGAAAACACTTTTTAAATCAGAACTCAAATTAACTTTTGCAACTCCATATTTGACGGCTTCACTGACTTCGTTGTCTGGATTCCCTGAGCCACCATGTAAAACAAATGGAATATCAATTTTTTGATTTAATTCTTTTAACAACTCGATGTTTAGTTCAGGTTTTTTATCTTTTGGATATAAGCCATGAGCTGTTCCAATCGCGACAGCTAAAGTATCAATACCCGTTTCTTCAACAAAATCTACCGCTTGAGCTGGATCGGTAAAGATAATATTCGCTGATCCACCTTCTGCGGAACCATTGTCACCAATTGTTCCCAATTCTGCTTCTACTGAAACATTTACTTTATGAGCTAATTCAACGACTTGTTTTGTTAAAACTTTATTGTCTTCATAAGACGCTGTTGACGCATCGATCATGACTGAAGTATAGCCGTTGCGGATGGCACGCATCACATCATAGATTGAACCGCCATGATCCATATGAATAACCACAGGTACTTTACTATTATGAGCATAAGCTCTAACAGACGCGACAAATTCATCATTTAAATAAGCAATTTCATCGGGATGAATTTCAATAATAACTGGAGAATTTTGAGCTTCCACTTCCTCCATAATAGCTTTTAACATGTCGTAACTACAAATATTAAAAGCTGGTACCGCAAATTTGTTTTCCTTAGCAACTTTCAATAAATCTTTCATTGTGTATAACATTATACTTCCACCTCTTCATTTAATTGGTTTACTACAATTTCAGTTGGTTCTTCTTCAACTACCGGTTTCTTTAAAAATCCAATAGCTAGTGCAGTTACTACTGTCCCCGCTACTAAAGCTAAAGCATACATTGGTAAACTACTAATAACATTTGGAATCAACATTACCCAAATTCCGCCATGTGGCGCCATTGAAGTCACACCAGCAGCCATTGAAATGCCAGCAGCCGTTGCTGAACCCAACATCAAACTCGGAATGATTCTGATTGGATCAGACACTGCGAAAGGAATTGCACCTTCCGTAATATAAGAGGCCCCTAAAATCCAGCAAGATTGACCAGAAGTTCGCTCTTCTTTGGTAAATTTCTTTTTGAACAAGACAGTTGCTAACGCAATTCCTAAAGGAGGTGTCATCCCAGCAGCCATACAAGCAGCAATTGGAGCATTCACTCCTGCAGACATTAATCCGATACTAAATGTAGAAATTGATTTATTAATAGGTCCACCCATATCGGCTGCCATCATAACACCGATTAATAGACCGAAGACTAATCCTGATGTATTCCCTAATCCATTTAACCAACCCGTTAAAGCATCTAATACCCAAGCAATTGGTTTGTCGATACAAAAAACCATCAATAAACCAATGATTAGAATAGAAATCAATGGCACTACAATCAATTGATACATCGCAGCAAAAGTTTTGTTGACATTAATTTTATTAGCAAAAATATTCGTCACATAACCTGCTAATAAACCGCCAACCATGCCACCTAAGAAACCAGAGCCACCAGTTGAAGCGATTAATCCAGCAACTAAACCAGGAGCAAATCCAGCTTTACCAGCCATTGACATGGCAATCCCCGCACCTAAAGCAGGCACCATCATTGCAAAGGCAACATCACCACCAATTTGACTCAAGGCAGCAGCTAAAACATTGTAATCAGCACTTTCTGGATTTGAAGCGTTTATACCAAAAGCAAAACTCATGGCAATAATAATCCCGCCGGCAATTACAAACGGTAGCATCATATTGACACCATTCATGAAGTGATTATAAATTCCAGCTTTTTTCCCGCCATCACCTTGTGTTTCTCTGTTAGCAGAAACAGTTGTTAGGCCGACACCATTTTTTGCTTCATCAATAATTTTTTCTGCATCTTTAATTGCTGCAGCGGTGGATACTCGCTTAATTTTTCTTCCAGCAAAACGTCCCATATCAATATCTTTATCAATCGCTAAAATAATTACATCCGCTTCATCTACTTCTTTTTGCGATAAGATATTTTCAACTTTGGCACCTTGTGTTTCAAATTTCGCTTGGTCGCCTTGCGCTTGAGCGGTTTTCTCAAGTTTTTCAGCCGACATGTAAGTATGTGCAATCCCCGTTGGACAAGCTGTTACACCGACAATTTTCATAATAGTTCCTCCTTATTATGTGTGCATAATTGCTAAAATCTCTTCTCTGGTAGTCGCATTTTTCAATTGATTTCTAAAATCTTCATCCATTAATTTCCGTGACAACGAACTCAAAATCTGTAAATGAACATCACTTGATTTTTTTGGGACAATGATTGAAAAAACGCATTCAATCGGTTGACCATCTAATCCTTGATAATCATTTATTTGACCAACATGAGCAAATAAAATACTTGGTTCAGTTACATGTTTACTTTTTGCATGGGGAATACCAAATCCTGCTTCAATTCCCGTTGAAGTTTCATTTTCTCGTTTAAATAAATCCTTGATTAATTTCTTACTATTTGTTGCTCTTCCAGCTGAATGAAAAGATTCAACGATTAAATTAAATAGTGCTTCTTTTGATCGAATTGAGTCATCAAAAATTATAAGTTCAGGTAACATTAAATCAGTAATATTCATACAAATCCCCTTCTTGCAGTCGTAAGTAAGCGCTCACTTGCTATGACATGAATATAGCAGAACTAGCTAAACCGTTCAACGATATGAGCTAATTATTCCTTTATCATGGGTTTGAGATTGAATTAGTTCATTTCTTTGAGCTGAATAGCGCAAAAAAACTTCCAGCGGACTAGCTGAAAGTTTTTCTGATCTTTTATTGATTTAATCCTTCGTGAATCTTTTCCAAATTCCATTTCATCATGTCGTAGTAGCTGTCACCGTCTTCTCCCTTTTCAGCAATCGAATCGGTAAACAAATTACTGTAAATTGGCAAGTCGACTTCTTTCGATAATTTTTCCATGCTACGAGCATCAACACTGGTTTCTACAAATAAAACCGGCACTTGACTTGCTTTAATTATTTCGACAATCTGTTTGATTTGTTCAGGTGTTCCTTGATTTTCAGTATTGATCTCCCAAATATAGCCCGCTTTTAATCCATAAGCCTGAGAGAAATATTTAAATGCGCCTTCGCTGGTAACTAATAATTTCTTTTCTTCAGGAATATCAGAAAATTCATTTTTTGCAGTATTATCAAGCTCTCTCAACTTTTCAATGTATTTATCGGCACGTTCTTGATAGTATTCTTTATTTTCACTATCTTTTTGACTCAATATTTTTTCAATTGACTGTACATATAGCACGCCATTTTCTAGTGATAACCAAGCATGGGGATCTTGTTGCTTATTATTTGTTGTTAAATATAGCGGTGTGACCTCTTGACTAACTGCAAAGAAATCCTTATCTTCTTTTTTTTCTGCCGTATCCATCAATTTTTCAAACCATCCGTTCCCAGTTTCCAAGTTTAAACCATTGTAAAAAATGACGTCGGCATCACTGGCCTTCTTTGTATCTTCCGGTAAAGGTTCGTATTCATGAGGATCTGTCCCTACAGGAACAATACTATGGAGCGTAATTTTATCTCCACCAACATTTTGAACCATATCTGCAATAATCGAATTTGTTGCTACGACTTTTAGTTTTCCATCCTCTTCTGCTGACTGATTATTACAACCGGCAAAAATTCCTAATGCAGCAATTCCTAATAATACCAAAACTATTTTTTTCATTCAGCCACTCTCCTAAATTGTCTAATTAATCCTTTTTCTGGTGCAAAAACAAAAGCAATCACGAAAAATACCGCGCAGGCCATGACAATAGTTGCTCCTGAAGGTAAATTATAATAATAACTAAAAAACAAGCCAATAAATGCTCCAACAACACCAAATGACGCCGATAGACAAATCATTTTCACTAAATTATTAGTTAAAAGATAAGCAGTCGCAGCAGGTGTAATCAGCATAGCAATCACTAAAATTGTTCCTACTGTTTGTAATGAAGTCACCGCTACCAAGGTCAGTAAAAACATCACACCATAATTAATCAAACCAACTTTCCAACCATATGATTGCGCCATCACAGGAGCAAAAGAAGTTAATTTTAGTTGTTTATAAAAAATAGTCACCGCTAAAATAACAACTATCATCACACCTGCTGTTAAATACATATCTGAATTACGCACTGCCAGTACATTTCCAAATAAAATATGGTACAAATCCGTCGCACTACGAGCAAATGAAATTAAAACAATACCTAAAGCAAAGAAAGTGCTAAAAACAATGCCGATTACGGTATCATTTTTTAAACGAGAATGTTTGGTTAAAAAACCAATCAATCCTGCCGCTAATAAACCAAATAAACTAGCGCCAAAGATATAACTGCCACCTAACATATAAGAAATCGCCACTCCAGGCAAAACAGCATGAGAAATCGCATCACCCATCAAAGAAATGCCTCTCAAAATCACGAATGAGCCAATCACGCCTGCTGAAATCCCCACCATCACCGAAGTGATTAAAGCATGTTGTAAAAATTGATACTGAAAAATATCTGCTATAAACTGAGTCATCTTTTCCCTCCTATAGATTAAAATTAATTAACGCATCTCCATATGCTTTTACCATATTTTCACTGGTATAAACTTGTTCAATTCCTCCTGCTGCCACGACACCATGATTCAGTAAGATTACTTCATCAAAATAATCACGGATCTTATGAAGATCATGATGGACAATCACGATTGATTTTCCTTCATCACGTAGTTTTTTTAGTAATTCCACAATAATTTTTTCACTGGCAGCATCAATTCCTGCAAATGGTTCATCTAATAATAACCACGGTGCTTGTTGTGCCAGAGCTCTAGCAATAAAAACCCGTTGCAGTTGTCCACCAGAGAGTTCACTAATTTGACGTTTGGCAAAGGCAGTCAAATCCACTTTTTCTAAGGCTTGCCAAGTAATTTCTTTTTGACGCTTACCTGGACGTTTAAAAAAATTCAATTGCGGATAGGTTCCTAATAGCACAACATTAAATACATCAATGGGAAAAGTTAAATCAATTTCTTGTCGTTGTTCCACGTAAGCAATTAGATTTTTCTGTTTACTAACAACTTCACCTTTATAGAAAATTCTCCCTGTTTTTGTTGGAACTAGACCCAATATTCCTTTTAATAAACTTGATTTGCCAGCACCATTAGGACCGATAATACCCACCATTTTTTTACTAGGGATGGTTAAAGATAATTGTGACAAAACGGATTTTCCTTGATAACTGACCGACATATTTTCAATTTCTAAACTTTCCATTACTCCACCTCTTTTTTTAGGCTAACCTAACTTATTGTATTTAGGATAACTTATAACAAAAAATTAGGCAAGCCTTTATTTTTGGAATAAAAAAACTGGAGCAAAAAACTCCAGTAAAATTAGTTATTTATTTATTTTTAAAGTTAAAGCATTTAAGGCCACAATGACCGTACTCATACTCATCAAAATAGCGCCCACAGCCGGATCTAGTAAAATACCAATTGGTGCCAAAATACCTGCTGCTAAAGGAATCGCAATAATATTGTAGCCAGCTCCCCACCATAAATTCTGAATCATTTTACGACGGGTTTGTTTCGCTAAATCAAGAAAATGTAAAATATCTTGAGGATTACTGTTGGTTAATACGACGTCGGCTGAGTCAATGGCTACATCTGTTCCAGCACCAATCGCTATCCCAATCGTTGCTCGTGCTAAACTTGGAGCATCATTGATACCATCACCTACCATCGCTACTCGATTGCCTTCATTGACTAATTGCGCGACAATTTTTTCTTTTCCATCTGGTAATAAGCCTGCATAGAATTTTTTCATTTCTAAATATTCAGCCACACTAGCAGCCGCTTCTTGATTATCACCAGTTAACATCACAGGTTCAATCCCACGATTCAGCAATGCTGAAATAAATTCTTTAGCCTCAGGTTTGATCTTATCACCTAAAGCAATTAAACCAACTAATTGATTGTCAATTAACAAATAACTAATGGTATTTCCTTGCTCTTGATAGGCTTGAATTTTTTCAGTTGGCAATTGTAAATTTAATTCTTCCAATTTTTTTGCGTTAACAATCTGAACGGTTTTACTTGCAACTTCACCTGACAAGCCAACGCCAGAAATATTCATTACATTTTCTGCAGTCATTGGTGTGATATTTTCAGTATTTAAGTACTTCATAATCCCATTGGCAATTGGATGGTTAGCTGATGCTTCTAAAGCACCAATATATTGTAATACTTCTTCTTTTGAAAATTGTTCAGCTAAAACTTCTACACCAGTAACAGCAAAAGTCCCTTGAGTTAAAGTCCCTGTCTTATCTAGCAAAATCATATTCAAATCATGGGCATTTTCTAAAGCATTGCGATTTTTTAGCAATAAGCCATTTTTAGCAGCAATCGAAGTAGAGCGTGCAATCACTAATGGAACTGCCAATCCTAAAGCATGAGGACAAGCAATAATAAAGACAGTCACCATTCGTTCTAAAGCTTCAGGTAAATCTGCAACAAAAAGCCAAACCACAAAGGCAATAATCCCAGAAAATAAAGCTACATAAAACAACCATTTTGCAACTTTGTCAGACATCGCTTCTAATTTAGATTTATCTGCCTGCGCTTTTTTAACCATCTCCATTACTTTTGCAAGATAGCCATTTTCGCCTGTGCCAGTAACAATAATTTTTAAAGTACCATCTCCATTAACAGAACCGCCAATGACCTTTTCACCAACTGTTTTAGTTACACCGCGAGATTCTCCAGTTACAGCTGATTCATCTACAATTGATTGACCAGATTCAATCAAACCGTCTGTCGGCATCTTATCGCCGGCTTTGACAATTAAATGATCGCCTTCATTGACTTTTTGCAAGGAAATTTTTTCTTCACTGCCGTCTTTAGTAATTCTAGTGACTTCATCTGGTAAAAGTTCGGCTAATTTTTGTAAAGCATCACTAGCACTCATTACTGCATTCATTTCAATCCAATGACCTAATAGCATGATTACAATCAGCGTGGCTAATTCCCAAAAGAAATTCATCACATGTCCACCGAAAAAAGTATTTGCGACAAATGAATATAAACTATAAATATACGCAACCGTAATCCCCATAGCAATTAAAGTCATCATAGCAGGACTTTTCATTTTTAATTCCATTTTTGCGCCACTTAAAAAAGGTTCTCCACCATAGATAAATAAAATTGTTGCCAAAATTAAAACTATCCAGTCAGAACCGGGAAAAGTAAATTGAAAAGGAAGGTCCACCCCCATCATTGGTGACATCAAGATAATAGGAATTGCAATCACAAGGGACAACCAAAATTTTTGTTTAAAATTTCCCATGTGCATTGAATGATCCATGCCACCCATGTCATGATCACCATGCATTGAGTGATCCATTTGACTCATGTCATGATTACCATGCATCGAATGGTTCATCTGACCCATATCATGATCGTTATGGATTGAGTGATTTCCATGACTCATTTCACTCTTTTCTTGCATCATATGATCTGCGTGATTCATATCTTTCATATGATTTTTTTCAGGTATGGAATGATCCGTTTCTTTATTTTTACTCATTTCATTTTCCTCCCGTCAATGATTTAAAAATCATTTACATTTGTAAACACAAAACAAGCTTATCATTTGCTTAATTTTTTGTAAAATGAAATCCCTTGAAGTTTTCAAATTTTCATTCTACCAATATTTAACATGAAAAAAGATTGATTACAAAAAAACAGCTAAGCATTTTGCTTAACTGTTCTTAATTATTCTTCTTCACTTTTTCTTCTTTTCAACAACAAAAAGACAATGATTACCAATAATAAGGCTAAGATAACCCCTAATAATCCATATAACCAAATAGGTAATTTTTGATTATTTTGATTAGTGATTACCGTATTGACCTCTGCTGCTTCTTCGGCAGTAATCGTAAAATTCTTTTTGAAATTCCAAACATTTCCTTTAGCATCCGATACTTTTAAAGCCAGTCGGTAATCGCCAGCTTCTAGCGGTTGATTTTTCCAATCGATCACAAAAGAATAAGTAGAATTAGGCGCCATTTGCATATCATTATCAAAATTAGCTTTCTTGACTAATTCATCTGTTTCTCGATTATAAACTTTTCCATCATATTTCAAATGTCCATAAGCATCCATTGTTGGGTTTTGCAAATTCGCTACAACACTAGTTTTTTGAAACGAAATAGCTGGTTTGACTGATAACAATTTTAAATCTCTGGATACTTCGTTGTCTGTTTCAGTTAATTTTAATCCCAATACGTAACCATAACTATTGCTTATGCCACCACTATTTTTTTTCGTGTCTTTAATGACTTCGATCGCAGCTAAAATCTGACCATCAAATGATTCTGCTGGCATTGTCAGTTCAACCGGCACTCTGACGGAGCTATTTGCAGCTACAGTGACTTCACTTTCTATTTGTGCAATCTCATTGATTGGATATTTTAAAGACGCATCATTGGAGCCTTCATCTTTGTCATAATCAATAAAACCTTGGCTATTTGTATAAGCTTGGTTAATCGACATTTGATAAACTGATGGTTGATTGGATGTATTGTTAATGATAAATTCGATTGTTTGCGTTTGACTAGGTGTCATCCTTAAATTAAAAAACGAATCCGCCCCATCGACTTGATTTTCAGGCAGTACTGCTTGGATATCGTAACCTACATCCCCTTCAGCATAAACTGCCTCTTCACCAAGTAAAAATAATCCCAATAACAAACTAAAAACTAACACAAGCTTTTTTAAAAATTTCATTTGTGTCTTCAACATTAATTAGCATCTGGTGTATCAAATAATTTGTAATTAATTTTCCCAGTTAGTTCATCGTCAGGAACTAAAGAATTAGCTGAGTCTTTAAAACCGATCGACACTTTTGTTACCTTAGTTGAAATATCACCAACTTTGTTAATATCTGGAGCACCTGCTTTTGCTACGATACCATCACTTCCTGTACCGACAATTTCAAAAGAATTTACTTTAAATGATGTAACTTCATAAGGTGTACTATCTGAAACTCTAGTGATTTCATTTCCAACAACTGATGCTTTTACACTCCAGTCCCCATTTACTTGGTTATTAAAGACAACAATATTTTGGTTCGATAAATCTGTTTCTAATGTATAGGTGCCATTTTGTAAAGTAGACTCGAAATCATATCTTGACGGTACACTTTTTAGAACAAGTACTCGTTCATCTGGATCTTCGTTATCAATGATTTTCACACTTGTATCTGACTCTTTATCTTCGCCACTAATTTCAGCAGCATTGACATTAGTTGCCGCGATATTTACTGCTAATAATCCTAATGCTAACATTCCTACTAATTTGATTCTTTTCATATTCTTCCTCCTATTATTCTGGGTTAGTTGTATCGACTAAACTAATTGTCTGCATTCCAGAGTATTCTCCAGCAGGTGCATCGGCTGGAACCGACAAATAGATGTCTTCTTTTTTTATTTGGTGCTGGTAATTCTTTGAAACTGTTGGCGCCGTTTTTAAAATAGTTTTTTCTTGATTTGAAGCAATTTCAGTTGAATAAGCTTCATAGTCTGTTTCTGCTTGACCATCTGAAGTTAATTCTCCTTTTCCTAGGTGCAGACTAATTGGATATTCTTTCCCATTAGAAAAAGTCGATAATTGATATTTAATTTGCCATGAAGTCTGAGGATTTTCCCGCGTATCTTTAATAGTAACAATGAAATCATTGGTTGCTTGAACCTTTTGATTATTACTGGAAATCATTTTCGTCTCAAAGGTCGGGACCTTCACTTCCGTCAACTTCAATGGATTTTCAACTATTCGGACAGTTATTTGACTTTCAGCTTCATAACTTTTGGCATTTGTAATCAGAGGATGGGAAAATAAAAGTAATCCAAACACTAATAAAACTTGTTTATTTTTTCTCAATAGCTTTCCTCCTGACTAGCAAAAAAAGCAATAAGAATCCGAGGATGCACGCGCCTAAAAATGAAAGTAAAAAGGTCTGACCTTCATTGGTTTGGGGTAGCATGCGGACTTTTGATAATAATCCACTGGTTTCCGTCAAGCGAAAAGTTATTCCCTGTTGGTCATAATCAGTTCGAATTGTTTCTGCAAAAACTTTACCTGGCAAACAACTAATGATAATTAAGAGGAGAGTTATTTTATTTTTGTATTTCATTCCTCTCCTCCTAATCTGGACTGGCGGTATTATTTAATCGCCAAGTCACTTTTACTTGATTGCTGTAGTCTCCGATTGGCAAATAATTTTCAGATTTAAGTAAGACACCACTTGAAGTATCCCATGATTTGACATAACTGAAGTCTTTTATTGCAACAGAATGATTATCCATGACTTGAATTGCTTTAGTTAAATCTGTACCTTCATCGGTAGCATCATTTTTCCAAATCAAATTGAAACTTTGACTTTCTCCTACCATTTTTGCTGTAATTGACCAATTTGGATTGCCTTCACGACTGTCAAATACCTTTAAGTCAATAGAATTATCAGCGTCTCTGGGCAATATCCCCTTTGATTTATCAATTGTACGATCGGTCCATTTTAATAAATCTGGTGCCTTCTCAAAAACTATTTTTCCGCTTACATTAATTAGTAATTTAAGTTCTTCACTTTCTTTGATCAATTCAACTTCACCAGTAACCTGATTCTTTTTTTCTCGTTCGATTGAAATAACAAAATTATTATCTCCGTAACCAAGTTGTTCTAAAGGTATTTGAATTTGATCTGATTGAAAATCGGCTAAACCAGTTGAGATCAATTTTTTTGAATCAAGAATAGTCTCATTTCCAGCTTTACGAAGTGAAAAAATTAAACTATCGCCGTTGTCATCGTCTTGCCACCAGAATTCTTGCATCATACTAGTAGTCCCTTCAGATGAAATAAGTTCTGAAGGATCTTTCTCCACAGTTAACTCTGTAAGAATCTGGTCTTTTTCCCAAGATAGCTTGGTTGGAATATTTGGCTTTTCTATCCAAAAATATGTTGGTTCACTAGGAAAAGATAATTCTACTTCCTTCCCCTTTTCCACCCCTATAACCGAAGACGTCATTTCTACAAAGTAATTTTTGTCCAATGAGGATTTAGTTTTTATCTTGTAACTTAATCTAGCGGTCTGATTGTAACCAATCTCAGCCTTAGTAGGGAATTGGACCAACACTTCACCAGTAGCAGGATTCAGAGTAGCTTCTCCATCAAATACTTTTCCCTCTTCTGTCGTTAGATGAACTTCACTGATATCACTTGGCTCGCTAAGCTGCAATCCTTCTGACAATAATTTTGTCTGCCATGAACGTATCTCGACTGGTGATTCTCCTGTAATTTTTAAATCCGAATGAACAGTTAAAGTTTCATCTACAGTTGCGGATTTTTCCATCGTTGTATTTTCTTTTTCAACTGTAATGGAATCATCTTGAGAATTAGTCACACCATTTGTCAGCTCACCTTCTAAATTTACCGGTGTTTGGCTAAAGACAAATTTTGTTTCCCCTTTGGCAGAACCATTCGCTGCAGTGAACCCCCAATAAGCTTTATTGTCATTATTAGCTAAATCTAACTCAGTAGATAATTTGTCCCATGGAATCGTTGTAATAGCCGTTGCTTGATCGGTAGCAGGATTTTTCAAATAATATTGAAACTCTTTAGAGTCCGATAAGAAACGATAACGAAATTCATACCAGGTACCATTTTGAATAGTTGCATTAAGACTTTCGTTTAATGGAATTATTCCATTGTGAACAAGGGCTGCTTGACGAGGGCTACCGATTATTGGAAACCATTTATCAGGATCTAATAATGGAGGATCCAAAGGACTATAACTATCTCGATTACCTGGAAATGCGTATGCCAAATGAGGAGTTGTTTGATTATTTTCATCATAAGCTGCATTAGTACCAAGTAAATTTTTCTTATTCGTGTACAAATCAAATTCAATCGCGACAGATTTTTTTATTGCCCAACTTTCAGGATAGATTTTTGCTGCCCAGTCACCTCTTGAAGCATGGGTAGATCCATAGACACCTAAGTTTTGTCCGTCACTATTTTGAACTGCTGTAGTCAAAGCATTCAACCCAGTATTTTGCATGACAAAAGCAAACCCATCAGCATCAGCCGTTCCGAAGTTCACATATGCTCTACCTTCAAAGGATTGATTGAAATTTAAACGGTAGTCTTCTTGTGACCATATTGAAGTGAAATTATTACTACCTGACAAAGAAATTTGGGAATAAGGTAAGCCATTATTTTCATCTGGGTTACTTATTGTTGTAACAACTGCATCACTGTTTGTGGGTAGAAAAAGGTCTCCAACCGTTATTGCACCTTTTGGAATATAGGTTAGTCCTTCGCCTGCTGCCTCTACTTTTGAACCATAAAACATAAAAGACATTAAAATAAATAAAAGGGGCGTCATCATCTTCTTAATACATATTATTAAAAACACCTCCTAAATATACCTTCATTTATAATATACATGTATATAATATACGATTCAACCTTTTGACGGAAATATTTTTAATAAAATCATTAATATCGTAGTTTACTATTTTATGCCAAAATAAAGCGCGTTCTTTCTCATATTAATTATATAAATAAAAAAAATCCACATTTTAAATATAATTAACAAATATATTTTTGAAATATAAACAAAAGAACGAAAATATCATTTATAGTTATTTTTTGTCAAAAAAAACCCACGCAATCTTTTTTTAGATTACGTGGATTTTTCTTGGATTTTTATTTCATTTGATCAGTGGTAATATAATCAACATTCAATGCGACTACTTTAAGAAAATCGTTATTTAAAACAGTATATGCGCCAACTTCAAGACCTGCTTTATGAGCTTGATTGACTTTGGTCTTATTTAAATTTAGATAATCAGTATTAATACCGGCATTTTCACCGAGTTTTCTTGCTTGTTTGATTGTTTTTTTATCAATATCCTTAACTAATAAGTAATATGAATAATTAGTATTCAACTTACTGATTTTTCTCAAAGTTTTATAGTGAAAAGAAATCACTCGGACTGCCGAAGTACCAAAACCATATTTGTTCAGTAGATTGATAATTTCATTTAATTCTTCAACTGAGGCCGATTTATCTTTGATTTCGATAAATGGACTCTTCCCCGTTTGTTGACAGATTTTTAAGAAATCCTCCAACGTAGGAATTTTTAATTCTTTTTTAGTAAAATTCATGGTTGTATTAATTTTAAAATCCTTCAGTTGATCAACTGTATAATCTTTTACACGACCTTTACCTGTCGTTGTACGATCTATAGTACTGTCATGCATAACTACCCATTGACGATCTGCGGTTAAACGAATATCCGTTTCAATTGCTGTTCCTTTGGCTTTTTTGAAAGCAGGTAATGAATTTTCTGGTGCCTTCATTGTATTTCCACGATGATTTACATATCTGGTAGGAACACTTTTTTTAGCAGGTTCTTCTTTAGTATAAGCCAGCCGCATCATTTTATTTCCTTCAAATTTTCGGTAAGCAGTCGCTGTTGCAGTCTCTACCACCATGCTCTTGGGATCTTTTCCGCCAACGATTGTTCCATTACTAGAAGCTACAATTGCCAAAACAACCAGCAATCCACTTAATAAGATTTTTTTCAAACGACCACCTCCTCAAATCATGTTTTATTCATCAATGACTAACTTAACAGATTTAACTCGAAGCCGTCAATTTTCATAAAATTATTTTTGTTGGGTCATAATGATTGGACCATCTTTAGTAATCGCGATTGAATGTTCATATTGAGCACAAAAACTGCCATCAATCGTTCGTCCAGTCCAGCCGTTAGCATCCATCTGCATTTCCCATGTTCCAGTAGTAATCATTGGTTCAATGGTAATTGTCATACCTTCTTTAAGGCGCATTCCTTTTCCAGCAGTGCCATAATGAGGAAAAAGCGGTTCTTCATGAATTGATGGACCGATACCATGAGCCAGAAAATCTCGGACAACGCTAAAACCATTTTCTTCTGCATAAGTTTGAATCGCGTGTCCGATATCTCCTAAACGATTTCCAACTTGTGCTTGTTCAATTCCTAAGCGTAAAGTTTCTAAAGTAACGGTCATTAATTTTTGATGCAGCTCAGAAATCTCTCCGACTCCATAGGTCCAACAGCTATCAGAAATTGCTCCACGATAATCAACACAAAAATCAACACTCACAATATCGCCAGTTTTTAATCGATAATTGGATGGAAAACCGTGAGCGATCTCATCATTGACACTTGTACAAGTAGCAAATTTATAACCTTCAAAACCAATTTGAGCAGCAACCGCACCCTTTTCTTCAATTCTCTTTTGTACCAATTGATCGATTTGATTAGTGGTAATACCTGGTTTAATAAACTCTCGTAATTCTTCATGGATACTAGCTAGAATTTCTCCAGATTTTTTCATTTGTTCAATTTCTCTTGGTGATTTTAATGCAATCATTGTTGATACTCCTTTATTGATAATTTTTACGAAATTGTAGTGGGGTAAAATGATATTTTTTCTTAAACGCTTCGATAAAATAGCTTAAATGATTGAAGCCTACACTATAACAAATTTCTGAGATTGTTTGGTTCGTGGTCAATAACTTTTCTTTAGCAATAAATAAACGATAATAAATGACATAATTTTTCGGTGAATAGCCGGTGTATAACTTAAACAATTCCGTACATTTATTTTTATTCATATGCCCTCGCTGGCTCAGCACATCAACCGAAATATCTTCTATGTAATGCTGATGAACATAGTTTAATAAAGGATAAATAAAGGCCTCCGATTGTTTAGTTTCCACCGTTTTCTTTTGAAAGACTTTTTCAATAAATTCTAACAAAAAAATTGTCAAGGATAAGAAATTTTCATCGACTGGTTTTGTATGCAGTTCCCTTAAGCGTTTATCCCATTTAGGATCACGTAAAACAACTTGAAAATCAGCCTGTTCTTCTTGCATCAGCTCTTTTAAAAAATTTTGATATAAAATATCATTAAAAAAATACGGGGAAAAGTCAACACAAATGTACTCGACTTCCTCAGTTAAAACTTTTGCTTGATGTAACCGTCCACTATTAATAAACAATAATTTATCTTCGTCTAAATAAATCTTTTCACGACCAACTTGATAGGAAAATTTCCCTTCTAAAACCCAGACCAGTTGAAATTCTTTGTGCCAATGAAGACGAATCCCGTCTCCTCGATCTTTTATTAACTTGTTTCGATATATAGCAACTGGCAATTTTCCAGTAACGTGTTGAGTCGCCTCTTTAAAATTTATATCTGTTAAAAAGTTCATTTTATCTCCTCATTTACACAATAGTGATAAAAATACAGAAAATAGTGATAGTATTGAAAAAAAACATATAGTTATAATAGCATAGTTGGTATTTTATTGTGAAGGAGTGACATGATGAGTAATTTACAAAAGGGATTAACATCTGTGATTGTTGGTTCGATTTTATGGGGGGCATCTGGTACAGTGGCGGAATTATTTTTCTCAGAAAGTACCGTCAGTACTCAATGGGTTGTCGCTTTGCGTTTACTTGGTGCCGGTATTTTGCTTTTATTATGGTGTTTGTTTACGATTCCTCATCAAGTTAAAAACCTTTTAAGACAACCAAAACAAGTATTGGCTGTTTGTCTTTTTGGTTTTTTAGGTGTTTTACCTTCTCAATTTACTTATTTTATGGCTATTCGCACAGGAAATGCTCCTACTGCGACAATTTTACAATTTTTGAGTCCTTTATTTATTTTACTTTATTTCACGATTACTAAAAGAGAGTTACCGCGAAGAATCGACAGTTTTTGTGTCTTTTTAGCGATGTTTGGTACTTATTTATTAGTTACTAAAGGACAATTTAATCAATTGGCTTTATCGCCTGAAGCTTTTATCTGGGGAATTTTATCTGGAGTCAGTGCAGCTCTTTATACCCTATTACCGCGAAAATTATTACAAGCCTTCGATGCAAAATTGGTCACCGGCTTAGCGATGTTTGTTTCAGGGATTGCTCTTTCACCAATCTTAATAAGTACTGATGTTCCGGTATTAGCGCCACGAAATTGGGGTATGCTGGCCTTTATTGTAATCGGAGGGACAATGTTCTCTTATTTATTCTATATCCAAAGTTTACAATATATCGATGCTAGTTTGACAAGCATGCTAAGTTCTTTTGAACCATTAACGGCAACAATTTTGTCTGTAGCTTTGTTGCATACTGCTTTTGGGCTGCCAGAAATAATTGGGGCTTTGTTTATTTTATCAACAACTTTCCTACAAGCTTGGGCCAGTCATCGAGAGTTAGCCAAAACATAAAGTGAAGCCCATTTTAAAAATGAGCTTCACTTTTTTTAATGATAAAAATCAGCACGACCTTTTGACAGCATCTCTTTGACACCGCCTGTTTCCATTAAGGAGCGATCCATGATGGCTTTTTTGATGAATGAAGCAGGATAACCTTTCACTTCAGCCGGTCCAACGATTCCTAAAGCATCTGTATTTCCAATTGATGCTACTGTTCCTAAAGAGTGAAATACAAATGGCGCTTGTTTTTTTCCTGCTGCTTTAGCTAAAATATCTTTTGCGGCATACTGTCCCATTTTTAAAGATAATTGGGCCGTGGTTGGATAAGGTTTCCCTGTTGTATCATCCACTACAAAAGCAACATCACCAACAAAATAAATTTTATCATCATCGGGATCGGTAAGATTTGCTTTCACAGCAATTCGATTACGTTTGGCTGAAAAACCAGAGTCTTTGATTACATGGCTGCCACTGACACCAGTTGTCCAAATAATTGTTTTAGCAGTCAATTCGGTACCATCATCACAAGTTACTACGCCATCAGTAACCGCTTGGATTCTTTTTGGTCGGAAAAATTTCACACCCCGCTCTTCCAAATGTTTCATACCGTAAGCCGACAATTTTTCGCTAAACATCGGCAAATATTGTTTACCAGAATCCACACAAAAAATTTCAATTTGATTTGGATTTACTTTGGCGGTTTCAGCTAATTTTTCACGGGCATCTAGTAAAGCCCCTAATAATTCAGTTCCAGTAAAACCAGCGCCTGCAACAATTATTTTCAAATACTCTGGGTTGTTTGTCTCTTGATATTTAATCATCATTGCATGCAAATGATGTTGAATGGCTTCTGCTGAGTCAACATCATCCATTTTTAGACAGTATTCCGTCACGCCCTCAATGCCGAAAGATTCAGATTCAAAACCCAAAGCAACAATCAAATAATCATAAGATAATTCTTGTCCATCACTTAAACGCACCAATTGTTTTTCAGGCAAGATTTTCTCTACTTCCCCTTGAACAAAATGCGTGCATTTATGATTGACTACTTCTTCAATCGGATAAGTAATCGCTTCAGCCGGCTGTGTTCCAGCGGCAACTTCATGCAAGTTTGTTGCTTCATAATGATAATTGTTGCGATCTACTAAAGTTATTTTTATGTCGTGGTGAAGCTGTAATTCTCGTAAAGCTCTCAATCCAGCATAACCAGCACCTAAAATTAAGACCTCCATCATTTTTCCTCCTTTTAATCTTACTTCTATTGTAGCAAGAAAAAAAGAAAATGACAGGGGTTTCAATAACAAAAAAAGCCCTAACAGACTCTTTTTGTTTAACGTTTAACCGATTTGATATTCAAAATGCACAATCCGCCAATCATTGCAAAAGCAAATGAGACTAAGAAAATAGCTGAAAAACCAGCGATTGAAATAACTGCAGCAGCAATTACTGGGGCTAAAGCTTGGGTAATTGTGTTACCTAAATTATATACCCCTAAGAAAAATGCTACCCGCTCTTTATCAGGGATTACCTCTAGATTCAATAAATTATCTAATGAATTCCAAATGCCCATTCCTAAACCAGCAGTAAAACCGTAAATAATAATCGCTGTATCATTTCGTAAAAAGAATAGACTTAAAGCACCAATTCCTAATGAAATTGTTGATAAAGCGACAGGTAATTTCAAAACATTAAATTTATCAGAGATCGGTCCAGCAATAAAGCCCATGGCAATCCCGAAAATTAACATGATTGTGTTGATTAATTGAATCGAAGTTTGTGTACCAGAAGCTCCTTTGTTTAAAAAGTCAGTCATAATATATAGCAAGTAGCCAGTAATAGCAAAGTTTCCGACACCTTGAAAAAGTTTACCAATCAGTGCTAAATAATAATCACGACCAACTGACCATTTTGGAAAAATAGTTAAGACTTCTTTTAATTGAAATTTTTCTTTTTTCTCTGCTTTAACTGCGACTACTTCATTTAAATTTCCCGGTTCTCGAACGATTGCCACGGCAATAAGTGTACCGACAAAAGTAATAATGCCAAAAATAATAAAGCCAAGACGAAAATTTCCTAAAAAAGCTGCTGCAATAATTGTAAAGCCATTATTTCCTAACGCCATCCCTAAACCGCCATAAGCACCGGAGGCAGTTCCACGACCGTTTTCAGGTGCGAAGTCCAACCATGCGACCATTGGTGCCACAATAAAATTTAAAGCGACTTGGCCTAACATCCAAGCTGCTAACAATGGCGGTACACTGTTGGCCATTGACGCTAAAATCATCGCAATCATAAAGAAAAATGCGCCGCCGACAATCCAAGGTGTCCGTTTGCCAAAGCGACTTCTTGTTCGATCGGATAATAATCCGGCGACCATATTGGAAACAGCTGCTACCACCATCCCACAAGTCGAAAACAAAGCCACTAATTCAATTTTGTTTTCTGAATTAATTTGTTGAATTAACGCTGGTAAAAACAAACTTGATGCTGCAATATATGGACCTAACCATGCTGCCGGACCAATCACAAGGCCAGGTAATAATCTTTTTAAGGGAATCGAAACCATTTTTACTTCCTCCTCTTTCTATTTGAAACTATTATTATGATAATTGCAATAAACTACTTGAAATATCCTTAGTCGCCTGATAAATCTTCTGCCAAATAGTGTAAACTTCAGCGTATTTTGCGACCTTCTCTTCATTCGGGAAAAAGACTCGTTCTTGGTAATTCACAAAAGTTGTCACTATCTCTGAAAGTTCCCCCCAACCACAGCCAATCGCTGCAATCATACAAGCACCTGCACCAGGTCCCTGCTCAACCACTAAACTTTTTATTTTGGCATTAAAAATGTCTGCTTGCATTTGTAACCATTCGGGGTTTTTAGCTCCACCACCGACAGAAATCATTTCCTTGAAAGCTTTATTTTTAGTTTCTTCCATTAATAGTTGAGAATCTTTCAAACTAAAGGTAATCCCTTCCAAAACAGCACGAGCAAAATGGTCTCTCTGATGGCGAGTATCAATACCTATAAAACTGCCACGAATTTGGCTATCAAAATGCGGCGTCCTTTCTCCAACAATGTATGGTGCAAATAGTAATCCTTCACTACCAGCTGGTATTTCCCCAATGTCTTTTAACAATTCAGAAAAGCTTTCCTCTTTAGCAAAGCTATCTTTAAACCATGATAAAGAATTTCCTGCAGCTAAAGTAACACCCATCGAGTAATAGCTATTTGGAATCACATGATTGAAAAAGTGCAGCTTGCCTTGATAATCCTGAATATTTTTTTCAAAACTACTAAATACACCACTAGTTCCGATTGAAATCAAAGCAGCATCTTCATTAATTAAACCAGCTCCTAATGCACCACAAGCGTTATCAGCCCCACCAGCAAAAATCTTAACCTGTTGAGTAAAGCCAAATTTTTCAGTCAATGATGATTTCATCACACCAACTTGATCAGTAGCAGCAACTAGTTTCGGTAAAATAGTCGAATCAATCTTGAATTGTTCCAGAATTTCTCGTGACCATTGCCGCTTTTCAGCATCCAATAATAAAGTACCTGCCGCATCACTGTAATCAGTCACTAGCTGATCGGTAAAATAAAAGCTTAAATAATCTTTCGGCAACATCAGATGTCTTACTTTTCCCCAACCCTCAGGCTCATTTTCTTGTAACCATAAAATTTTAGGTAATGTAAAACCTTCCAAAGCAATATTTTTTGTAATTTGTAATAATTCTTCACCAAAATTTGCCATAATTTCTTGGCATTGTTTTGAGGTTCGAACATCATTCCACAAGATTGCTGGATAAATCGGTTGTTTTTCTTCACCTAGGACTACTAGTGAATGCATTTGTCCTGAAAAACTAATTCCCGCTAAGTTTTCTTTTAAGCTGGGGAATGTAGCCACCAATTCTGTTAAGACTTGATCACAAGCTGCGATCCAGTCAGCTGGATTTTGTTCTGAAAAACCAGACTGCGGAGAAGACAAAGAATAATCGCTACTTTTTTCGGCGACGACTTGACCATTTTGATTCATCACAATCCCTTTTAAACTACTGGTTCCTAAATCAATTCCTAATACGTAACGCATCTTTTCCCCTCCAAAAATCTAGATTAAGTAATCATTTAAAACTGATTTAATGTATTCAATGTGACTAGATGGCATGTCCACTTCTGATTGATTCAAAGCGTAATTAGTTAACGATTCTAAATCTTCTTTTCCAGCGACAATTTCGGCTCCAATCCCTGATTTAAAACTGCTGTAACGCTCAGCTTTTAAATCTTCGAAGAATTTATCCTCTTTTAATTTAGCAGCAGCTTTCAAACCTCTGGCAAAAGTATCCATTCCAGCAATGTGAGCTAAAAATAGATCTTCCATCGCAAATGATGAACGGCGAACTTTCGCATCAAAATTAATACCTCCAGGAGCAATCCCACCATTATCTAAAACTTCATACATCGCCAAAGTTGTATCGTAAATATTAGTAGGAAACTCATCAGTATCCCAGCCTAATAAAACATCTCCTTGGTTGGCATCTAATGAACCTAACGCACCGTAAGTTCGTGCGACAGCAATTTCATGTTCGAAAGTGTGACCGGCTAATGTCGCATGATTGGCTTCTAAATTTAATTTAAAATCACCAGTTAAATTATATTTTTGAATAAAAGCCATAGCAGTTGCAGCATCAAAATCATATTGATGTTTTGATGGTTCTTTTGGTTTTGGTTCTAATAAAAATTGTGGTTTATGACCGATCTTTTCGCCGTAAGCAATCGCCATTTTAAAGAAACGCGCAATATTATCTTGCTCAAAACCCATATCGGTATTTAATAACGTTTCATATCCTTCCCGGCCACCCCAAAAGACATAATTTTCTCCACCTAATTTTTTAGAAAGATCCAAACCCTTTTTGACTTGTGCCGCTGCGAAAGCATATACGTTCGCATGATTAGTTGATGCTGCACCGTTAACGTAACGAGGATTTGAAAACATATTGGCAGTGTTCCATAAAAGTTTAATCCCTGTTTGATCCATTTTTTCTTTAATCAAGTCAGTAATTTCATCCAGATTTTCAAAAAATTCAGCTAATGAATCACCTTCAGGTGCGATATCAACATCATGGAAACAAAAATATTCCGCACCTAGCTTTTCACAAATTTCAAAGAAAGCTTCTACTCGATTTTTAGCAGTTTCCATTGGTGTTTCACCAAACCAATTTCGTTGATTGACTGGATTACCAAATGGATCTGAACCATCTTGAGTCATCGTATGCCAGTAAGCAATTGAAAAACGTAAATGTTCTTTCATAGATTTACCAGCAATGATTTCCTCTGGATTATAATGGCGAAATGCAATAGGATTTTTGGTTTTTGGTCCTTCATATTTAATTTTTTCGATTTTTTCAAAGTAAGTCATGTAATTTCCTCTTTTCTTAATACGCTTTCAAAACGCTAGAATAATCAACTCAGTTCATTTTTTCTGGCCAGCAAAAACATGTTGCAAGATGTAACCGATTTCTTGGACTAATCATAAAAAATTTTCTTGTGACAATCTATATCAAAATGAAGCAAAAAATTACCATTTTTCGTATTTAAACACTGATAAACAAAAAGAAAGCCAGAAATATCAAGCATTTCTGGCTTTCTAAATTAATTTTCGGTAACTTTTCGATAATCCTTTGGTGACATACCACTCCAAGTTTTAAATTGGCGGGTAAAATGTGAAGCATTCTGGTAGCCAATAATTTCGGCAATTTCATGAACAGATAATTTTGGTTGATGTAGTAAAAATTTTGCTTCGTTGTATTTCAGCTGATCCAAATATTGTTTTGGACTCATGCCGTAAACCTTTTTGAAGCTTTTTAGCATACTGCTCTTACTGATAATTAAAGCTTCGGCTACATAGTCCATCGTCAACAAGTAACGGTTCTCTTCTGTAGGATACTCGGTAAATGTGCGGAAATTTCTCTGAATATTTTCGGCGATACTTTTTGCTAGGATCAAAGAATTATTATCTGAATGATCAATTTTGACTTGCTCAGCTTCAGCATATTCCAATAGATTATTGACTAAATTTAATAAAAGTATTTCGACTCGTAATTTTTCTTTAATAGTAAATGCTGTTTGATTTAACAAGCTCACATATTCCAATAAAATGGTTGCAATCTTTTCATACTGGGGGTTTTCTCGTTGAAATTGAGTCGGGCAATACATCAATAACTGCTGCTGAATTTCTGGATCATCAATATCAAAATGAACACAAAAATATTCCATTCCATCTTCTGAGATACAAGAATTCTCATGCCGCAAGCCAGGTGTAATCAAGGCGATATCATTTTCTTCAAACTGATAAGTTATTCCATCAAAAATTGTTTCTTGCACGCCACTAATAATCAACATTATTTCAAAAGCAAAGTGAGTTTCCGGTTCAGCTTTCCAACCATTAGGGACCCACTGCTTATGACCGCCAAAAGATTTTATATTGGCATTTACATCAGGTAAATTAACGATTTCTTCTAACCATTCTGGTCTCTCATTCAATTTCATCACCTCTATAAATACGAAAAATGGTAATTTTTCAATCTATTTTGATATTTATTATACACTTTTTTTCTTTTATCATAAAGCCATCGCAAGAAATCGATTTCAAAACTATTTTTTAACATTGCATGCAAACGTTATCAAAGATTTCGACAATAGAAAGGAATTTTACCATGACAATTAAAAACCCAATTATTCCTGGCATGGCGCCAGATCCATCCATTATTCGCGTTGAAGAAACTTATTATATTGCTACATCAACTTTTCACTGGAATCCAGCCGTTCAAATTTTTGAATCCAAAGATTTAGCCAACTGGGAACTAATTGGCTATGCTTTAGAAAATGGCGAAGTTAATCTTCGAGGAACCAATACACCAGCAGGCGTTTGGGCACCTCATTTATCTTATGATCCTGAAACAAAGAAATATTGGTTAGCCTATTCCCATATGTTAAATATGGCCGGTCGAGAATTTAATTCTGATTCTTATGCTATGTGGGCAGATGATATCCGTGGTCCTTGGTCTGAACCGATTTATTTAACTTCAATTGGTTTTGACCCAGCCATTTATCATGATCAAGATGGAAAAAAATATGTAGCGATTTTAGAATGGGAAACGCGACAAGGTTACCAAGCACCCGGTCATATTGTAATTGCGGAAGTTGATTTAAAAAAAGGTGGCATTATCGGTGAATGGCATCGGGTAACCCATGGTTTTACAACTCGTGGATGTGCCGAAGCTCCGCAGATTTATCAACATGATGATTATTATTATTTATTAATCGCGGCAGGTGGTACAGGTTATGGTCATGATGTTGAGATTGGTCGTTCCAAAAATGTTTTTGGTCCTTACGAGCCACATCCATCAGGTGAACCAATCATTACTTCATCACCAAATCATTTATTTTCATTAGGTGATCCCGACGCTGGTCATTTTGAAATGTATAATCCCAATTCTTTAATGCAAAAAGCTGGTCATGGTTCTTTAGTTGAAACCCACACTGGTGAATTTTACATTGCACATTTGATGTCGCGTCCACTTTCAGGAGAATTATTAAATCCTTTAGGTCGTGAAACTTCATTACAAAAAATGACTTGGACAGCTGATGGCTGGCTAGAAATGGCTGACGGTTCTAATTTAGCGAAAATGGAAGTTGAAGGCATGAAAGATAACGATGCCGAAACAATTGGTAATTTTGATATTTATGACGACTTTTCAAAAGAAGCTTTTACAAAAAAATTCATGACGCCTTATCGTGAACAAACAGTTAAGTGGGCCAACACGACTGAACGTCCTGGTTATTTAAGAATCCATGGAGAAAATTCTTTCTTCTCTCAAAATAATCCAGCAATTTTAGCAACTCGCGCAACTTCTTTCGATTATGAAGTCGATACAAAAGTTGTCTTTCAACCGGTCCATTATTCTGAAACAGCTGGTTTAGGTCTATATTATGATTCAAATAATTGGTTATATGTGCATTTAACTTATTCAGAAGAAAAAAATGCTACTATTTTAACGGTTCTACAAGCTAAATTAGGCACGAGAATTGAGTATGTTAATCATCGTGTTGAAGTTCCAAATCATGCTGCTAACTTAAAAATTGTTTACAATCACGGCTATGCTGATATTTTATATAAACTTGATGAGACAGATCATTGGACAACTTTATTGCAAAAAATTGACGTGAAATATCTTTCTGATGAAGGTGTCAACGGTGAACCTGGAGAAATTGGTGGCTTTACAGCTTTGTTTAATTTCTTAGGTAGTGTTGATGCCAATCAACATCAATCTTTCGCTGATTTTGAGTATTATCAAGTCAAAAATCAATAAATAGAAAACTCCTTGAAGTTACGGACAACCGTTACTCAAGGAGTTTTTTAATTAAAGCTTCTTAACAAACTCAGATTTTAATTTCATAGGTCCAAAGCCGTCAACTTTGCAATCAATATTATGATCACCTTCAACTAATCGGATATTTTTTACTTTAGTGCCTTGTTTAATTGGATTGCTGGCGCCTTTTACTTTTAAATCTTTGATGACTGTAACACTATCGCCTTCTGCCAATAAATTTCCATTAGCATCTTTAGCGATAACTCCTTCTGTGGCAACTTCTGCTGATTCGTTCCATTCATGTCCACATTCTGGGCAAACAAATAAGCCACGGTCCTCATAAGTATATTCTGAACCACATTCTGGACATTTTGGTAGTTGTGACATGGTGAGTCTCCTTTTCATTTTACAAATTTACTGCTTAACTTTTATTCTAACAAAAAAATACTGCTTGTGAAAAGAGGCATAAGCAATTTTGTCGATTTTTCCAGTGATTTCAATCACTTCCCTATCTTTCTTCACATTTTCCACATATTCATGTTTTATAATACATAATATAATTAGGCTCTACTCTATCTGAGGTGCAAAGAATGAAATACTTATATCAGTTAATGCTGGCTTTTTTTATTTTAACTTTAGCCATCATTTCAATCATTGGTCTAACCTTTTCTCAATTTACTAGACGAACGTTGGAACAAAATAATTATAGTCAGCTCAGTCACTACGCTGAGACCATTGCCGATCCACCAGCCAGTTTCCAGTCAAATCCCTACTTTAATAGTGGCAGTGTCAGCGAACAGTTAATCAATCGGATTTCTTATACTGAAGACGTTTTAAAATCACAAAATGTCGAATTTGCTTTTATCAATGCCGATAATGAAGCTGAATATCCCGAAATTAACCAAACTCTTTTGAATAAATTAGTTACCAAAAAAGAATTTAAGATGGTAAAAAACCGAAGCGAAATTCGTAAAACTTTAAATTACGATTTAAACAATCAAAATGTCTCGACTGCTTATGTTTTAAGAGGATTATATCAAGTTGATACTGGAGAATTTCTAGGCATCTTAGTGATTTCTCAAAATGCTAAAATGATTCATGACAACGCTAATGCAATGTTTGCTGATTTAGGAAAAGGATTTATCGTATCCGCTGTTATTGCTTTAATCATCAGTTACTTTTTAGCTCAACGACAAGCAAAAAAAGTTAAAATATTTAATGACGCCACGAAAAAAATTGCCGCTGGAGATTTTGATGTTCAGTTAGCAGCAAATAATAGTCAAGATGAATTCAGTCAATTGGGACACTCCTTTAACGATATGGCAGTTTCTTTAAAAGAATCCAGTGAAGAAATTGATCGCCAGGAAGAATTACGCAAACAATTTATGGCAGATGCTTCCCACGAGATGAAGACGCCTCTTACTACAATCAAGGGCTTACTAGAAGGTATGAGATACGACGCTATACCTGCCGCCCAAAAGAAAAATGCCATTAATTTAATGGAAAAAGAAACTGACCGCATGATTCGTTTAATTAAAGAAAATTTAGATTACGAAAGTATTCGTGCCAACCAAATCAAGATTAATTTACAAGAGTTTAACGCGACGGATGCTTTAAAAGATATTGTTACTCAAATGGAAAATAAAGCAGCCGATGAGGGGGATCAGTTGATTTTGGAAGCTCCTGAAAAAGTCCATATCACTGCAGACTACGATCGCTTTACCCAAATCGTTGTTAATATTGTACAAAATGCGATTCAATTTACCCATGATGGAAAAATTATGATTCAAGCTAGTCAGGATGACCAAGGTACAGTAATTAAAATTTCTGATACCGGTATTGGCATGGATCCTGAACAAATCAAAAATATTTGGGAACGATATTATAAAGTTGACCCTTCTCGTACCAATAAAAAGTACGCAGAATCTGGTTTAGGTTTATCAATCGTCCAACAATTAATGAAGCTCCACAATGGAACGGTAACTGTTGTCAGTGAACTAAATCAAGGGACCACCTTTGAACTACACTTTCCCAATCGATAAAAAGAAGCCATTTTCCTAGTGAGGGAAAATGGCTTCTTTTGCTATTCTTTAAAAATCTACTTGATAAGTAGCAACACTGGCAATGCCATCAACAATCTGAATAATTAAAACCGTTTCTCCTACTTCAATTGATTCTGTTTGCTGATAAAGCTGAGCAGGAAAAATATTGCCGCTATCAATTACTTGAATTTCTCCTAATTTTTCAGGACGAATCCTCTGGGTACAACGGGCCAAAATTAGTTTTTCATTGGACAATGTATTGGTTTTATTTTTATCCGTCAAGCGATTAAACAGCGCCATTCCTGGAAAAAAAATTAAATTGATTAAAACAAAGATCACTAAGATGACTAAGATAATTAAGGCAATCATTAAATATTGGTTCATATGCTGTGCCTACTTTTCTTTTGGCTGGTGAAGATTTTCTACTGCATCCGTCAACGCTTGATTACCTTTGTTTTGTGCCAAACTTTCTGTCATTAACAGAGGTAAATCTAACCCAGTCGTTTCTTTAATCGTTTCAAAAGTTCTGGCTAGTCCAGCTTCCCCCATTTCATGGATGTCACTGCCGCCTCCAAATGAAACGATTTTATCAATGTTACTAATTGGCTGATTGACTTCTTTGGCAATTTGCGGCAAGACTTTTAGAAACTCTACTAACAATCCTGATTCATTTAATTGTTTCAAGGCTTGTGCCATTAATTCTTTGGCTTTCGCTTCTGCTTCACCGACACTTTGAACTTTCTCAGCCTCAGCTCTACCGATTTGAGCAATCTTATCGGCTTCGGCTTTTGCACTCAAACGAATTTTTTCCGCATCTGCTTCGGCTTGGGCGATTTCTTTATTTTTATCGGCTTGAGCTTGTTGTTCGATGACATATTTTTCCGCTTCGGCTTGTTTTCTAACCGTTGCCGTCAATTCTTTTTCATTCAATTCTGCTTGTTTTTCTTGAATTTCAATATTTTTTTCTTGTTCGATTAATTGAACCTTCATTTTTTCAGCGACTGCAATTTGCTCTGCTTGGGCCTGAGCAACTTCTTGTTCTTTTTGATATTGTGCTTGCTTTAATGCCATTTCTTTATTGGCTTCAGCTATTTCAGTCTTGCGGCGAATTTCTTCTTGTTGGGCCAGCTGTTCATTTTCAGCTTGTTTTACCCGTGTTTCTCTTTGAGCAACAGCTTCCGCTACTTCCGCATTTTTACGAACTTCAGCAATCTGAGGACGACCTAAAGATTCTAAATAGCCATTTGAATCACTGACATCTTTAATCGTAAATGAAACAATTTCCAATCCCATTTTACTTAAATCAGTCGAAGCAACTTGTTGCACTTGCTCAGCGAAATCATCACGGTTTTTATAAATATTTTCAACCGTCATAGTTCCCAAGATTGCTCGTAAATGACCCTCTAAAACTTCTTGTGCATCATCTTCCAGTTGCGCTGGTGTTTTACTTAAATATTGTTCCGACGCAACCTTTATTGCTTCAGTTGAGCTACCGATTTTCACAATAACTGTTCCGCTAGCTTTAATTGGTACCCCTTGCTCGGTATAAACTTCTGGTGTACCAATTTCTAATTTATGAGTCAATAGACTTAATTTTCGGTGTTTCTGAACCACAGGTAAAACAAATGTCCCGCTGTTCTTTAAAATTTTAATACCTTCTTTACCTAAAAAAGATCCTGTTACAATTAAGACCTCATCCGGTTGACCAATTTTGTAGCGACTAACCAATAGCAAAGCAATGATTAATACTAAAACAATTAAAATAATTAACCCTAACATTTTCATTCCCCCTTTTTTCTTATAAGTATAACATTATCCTACAAAAAAAAGACAATTCTTAAAAATTGTCTTTTCGCTCTATCTTAATTATTCAAAATAATCTTTTAAAAATTGATCGTACTCTTTTTGGTCAAATTTCTCGAACTTACCTACTTCATGTAAAACTTTCTTAATTTCAAAAATGGCCTTTTTTTGTTCTGCCCAGGCTTTCAGTTTACTGTCAGTATCATCAAATTTTTCCAAGGTAACATCCAATTTGTCAATAGTGTTTGCAATCTTCTCTAAGGTACGTGCTTCTTTTTTTTCATAATCTGCCATGATAAAGCCTCCTTAAAATATTTAACAAATTAAGTATAACGCTAATCATCAATTTAGTTAAATATTTTGAATTTTTTTACGTTAATTGATAAATATTCCCTGTTTTTTATTGAAATTTAAATATGAAAAATACGATCAGCATATTTTTCTTCAATCTTTGCATTATATTGAGGACCTCCATAAATGTTAGCACTTTTGTAAATTGGAGGTTCAAAACCTTGATCAAGCATCAGTGAACAAGCTTGATAAATTGTTTGCTGTAACAACAATGTCGCGGTAAAAGATGATGTTCCGCAAACTTTTGTGTCCAATCCTTCAATTGTTAGAGCAGCATCACCAAAAGTAGAATGATTATCCAAGACAACATCAGCAAATTCATAAAGCAATTTTCCACTACTATGCCTTGAAGAAGATTTTTTTGATGCCTCTAAAGCGGTTACGACTATTAGTTTATTACCTTCTGATTTAATTTTTTCTGCAAGTTCAATAATCATTGGATTTCTACCTGAATTTGAAATTAGAAAGAAAATATCATTAGGGGCGATCATCATCCTATGACCTAATATTTTACCTGATCCTTCTAACGTTTCATACATACCACCAGCTGCATCCATAATCACTTTAGACGGAATCAATCCTCCAGCGCGTCCACTTACCTCGAGGGCAGCTGCATAAGAATGTCCACTACCAAAAGCTTGCAGAATACCGTCATTCATAATTCCATCAGCGACTAATTTTGCAGCTTTTGTGATATTTTCTTTTTCATAGATTTCTAGTATATTCGTCAACTGTCTAGTTTCTTCAAAAAAAGCAAGCGTCATTTCATGTCCTCCTTAAAAAAAACAGTAATATCTTAGTTCTGAAATTTTGATCGCCAGCCTAACAAAATTAGCAGAAAATTATTAAGATACAACTGTCTTTTTTTATTCTTTTTTATTCTTATTTTGTTTTTTCATTTAAAGCGGCCATGAAGTCTTCTTGATCAGAATCAGGTGTCATTTGATGAATTAATTTCACACCTAATTCGTTTAATCTTTTGAAGCAAGCAATTTCTTCTTCATTTAGATAGACTGACTTATAAATACTAATTTTATCGTCACCGTTAGAAACATTCCCTACATTTATTTCATCAATCGGAACACCCGCTTCTTTCATTTGCACTAAAGCTTCAGGTTCTCTAGTTACAATCAAGACTCTTTGAGAATCGTATTTTCCAGCTAAAATATTTTCGATAGCTCTATTTGGAGGTAAAATAGATAGTTTTGCTCCAGCTGGTTTAGCTAATTTCAGCGCATCTTTTCCGAATTCATCTGCTGCAATTTTATCGCCGATCACCATTACTCTGGTAATTTGTAAAGATGGTGTCCATAGCATAGCTACTTGACCATGAATTAATCGGCCATCTACACGAACATTTATAATCGCCATAATTTCCGTTCCTTTCCAATATTAACTAAGTTTTATCCTTTTGCAATGATTCCCAGTCCACCTAGTATCACTGATAAAACTAAGATAATCATCAACACTTTTAAATTAGACATTTTTTTCTTTCCTAAGAGCCAATAAGAAAATCCGACAACAGCTGCTGGTAAAAGACCAGGTAAAATCATATCTAAATTATTTTGAAGATCCAAAGTAACCTCACCAATTTGCGGAATGATTGCAATTTTTAAATTAATTATGTTTGCAATCATCGCACCAACCATGAAAACCCCCATTAATGTAGCAGTATTTACTAAGGCTGAGAATTTAGTAGCTAGTTCATTTACTAAAGTAGTCCCTTGCTTATAAGCCCAACGTAATTGTTTTAAACGAAAAACAATCCAACATGCTTGAACTGCTAATAAAATTACAACCCCCATTGGGTTTTTTTGCATAGCCATGTTCGCAGCTAACGCGCCTACAATTGTTGATGAAATTGATGTTAACGAATCTCCAATTGCAGCAAAAGGTCCTAAAAGTCCAGTTTTGATCCCCTCAACCGCGGATTGAGATTTATCTGTTTCTTTTTCTTCTATTGCTAAGTCAATACCTGTGATGATCGTATTGAAATAATTACTGGTATTAAAAAACTGAGAATGTGTTTTCATCATCTTTTTTAATTCTGGCGTATTATCACCATATATTTTACGCAATTGCGGTAAAATGTGGTATAAATATCCAGAACCTTGCATCCGTTCATAATTCCAACCAGATTGGAAAAAGAAATAGCTTCGACGATTAATTTGCGAAAAGTCTTTATCAGTTAATTTATAATTAGTTTTAGTATTCGTCATCTTCAATTTCTCCTTCACTATCTTGATTATTTTGATTAGCTACAGCAGTTGGTACCTCAGAGTTTCTTTTAAAATCAATATAAGCTAACGCGCCACCAATAAGTGCAATACCCATCATTGGTAAGCCGTTTAGTACTGGCCCTGCATATCCTTCAATTGAACCACCGAGTGCTTGAATAGTTTTAAATAGTGTTGAGAGAATAATAGTAATTGTAAATCCTAATACAAGATAAGCTGCGTGTTTCTTCGCAGGTAGGAAACGAAGTAATATCGCAAAACCGACAGCAGGTAATACCGCTCCTGCGACTGTTAACCCATCACCTAACCATTTTAAGTCGCCGTTTAAAACTTCTACTAATGATTGCACTAATCCACCACCGAAAGTTAAAGCAAAGAATACAGGAATCATACGACTCAATGTCCATGATACAACACCAGCTAAAAACCAGCGCTCAATTCCTTTATAATTTTCTTTTTCAATTTCATGATCAATTCTGTGAACAAAAATTGTATTCGTCATCCGTCCTAAAATATCTGTATAAACTAATAATGCCGCAACTGGAACCGCGATTGTCGTTAATGCTTGTTCAGGACGCATACCTAGAGCAACCGAGAAAGCTGTACCAATAATTGCACCACTTTGAGCATCGATCCGACTTGCTCCACCAGGCGTTCCGATACCCAGCACCATTAATTGCATACTTCCGCCGATTAATAAACCTGTGCCCATATCCCCCATAATAATACCAGAAATTAAACCAGCAAAAACTGGAAAACTTGTACCTGTTCCCGGCCCTAAATCATCAAAAATGCACCATCCGCTATAAATTGTTAATAATAAAATCTGCCACCATTGAATCATTGCATCTGCCTCCATCCTTTTTTGTTTACCAAACTACAGAGTATTTTGTTTCTTTAGTTAATCTTACTTTTTACCCCCTTGTAAAATTCTATATATTAATTTTAAACGCTTACATTGATTTAATCAAGCCTTTTAACCATTTTCTAATAAATGCATATAATAGCCTTTTACGTAGACAATAATATTCTTTTTGTTGGTTTTTTTGAAAAAAAAAGAAATAACTATATATTAATATATAGACTTACTCTAACCACTATCTGGCTTTATTTTATTTATGAAATTCAGCTGGAATATTTTTTTAAATAACTATTGAACTATCATTTGATTTTCTTGATTTATACTCTAAAATTTTTATTTAACTTTGCTGAATACTTTATGCTAGTATGTATAGTGAGAAATAAGTATTGAGAGAAGGGATTTTTATGAAGGAACCAAAATACTTAAAGATAAAAAAAGACTTACTTCAAAAAATTGAAAACGGTATTTTTAAATCTGGAGATAAGTTTTACACTGAAACAGAAATAAAAAATTTGTATAATGTAAGTTCTATTACAGCTATCCGAGCTGTTCAAGAGTTAGCTAACGAAGGCTATTTAGAACGTTACCAAGGAAAAGGAACTTTTGTCTCTCGTTCAAAAAAAAGAACCATTGTAGAATTTACAGACTTAGAAGTATTTGCTGGAATGGAAGAAACCGTGTCAGTTTTAGAAGTGACGGAAATGAATAACCAAGAAATCAAAGATAAACTAAAATTAGCTAAAGATGAAACGTATTACAAAATTGTTCGATTAAGAAAAGCTGGCAATATACCGTATATTTTGCAAAATTCATTCATCCCAAGCAAATTTATTAAACCTAATTTCCCTTCTAACACTTACTTTGATTCAATTTACCAACGATTCAAAGAAGATTTTGGTATTAATTTGTATGAAACACACGCCATCGAAACAAACGAATTTTGTTCGAAAATTTCTCCTGACACGATGCAACTACTGGAACTAAAAGAGACGGATGGTTGTATTTTACAGGTTAAAACAAATGATAATGGCGAAGATGAAGTTTATGAATATGTTGAAAGCTATAAACATTGTGAATATTATAAAATCCAAATTGAAACCGTACAACGTCAATAAAATGATAAAGTCAAAAAAAAGAAGCAAAAAAATGCTTCTTTTTTTAGTTAAAGAGCCAATTAAGCTGATCTTTAAAAGCTATATCATTAGCTAAACGATTCCCACTGCCATCTTTAGCTTGCAGTTTAAGAGAAATTGATAAATCATCGGGGCTAAACTTTTGATTAAAAAGAGCTACATCAATCGTCAAAGGCTTCATCGATTGCAATTTATTCAGTTCAAAGAAGTCTGCTGAAATTATTTTTTTATCTTTTAGAAAGACCTGGATTGTTATTTTTTCAAGACCAACTGGCGCAGCAAAACCACGATTAATCAAATGAATCAAAATTTCAATGTGCTTATTTTTTTCCTTTAATTCAATCGACTCACAATTAATACGATAGCCTAAAAAATCTCTAAAGTATTCATACCAATTTCTTTGTATTACTTGGTCTTCTCGATTTAAAAACCAAGCTGGATCATAAGGTAATCCTAGTGATAATAATTTTTCCATTTCAATCGTTTGATTTTTCCAAGCATTGATTGAAGAAAAGCTTGAGTATTCACTTTTTTGTAAGGATAAATACTCATCAGGATTCTTATTATTTCGTTTTAATTCATTTTCCCAAACAAACTTTGAAAAATTGCCATCCAGCATATCTTTATAATTATGAGTTAAGCTTAACGAAGTAAAATGACCATTCGCCAGACGTTTAGCCATTTTTTCTGGATCAATCGTTCGATTATTTAGATAAATCGGATTCGCCCACCACCAAATCATCTCACCATCAACGAGTTGATACCGCGAATCCTGTCTTAAATCATGATTTGCAGCAGATTCCCATAGCCCCCCCGCAGTGTTCCACCCATGAAGATTTCCAATCAAAAAATCATCATGGTACCCTATTCTTTGAAAATCAGAATCTTCTTGGCTTAGTAATTTTTGTTTGATATCCCAATATCTAACCTGTAATTTCATATCTTTAGGAGTAGCCTCTATTATTTTATTTAAAATCTGACCTTCGTCAGACCTTTCTCGTGATTTAAAAGACCATTCTCCCCATGCACCAATGATTCCAGCTTGTAATACATGAATTTGCCCAGACCATTTTTTCAAATAGGGTCGTAATTGATCCAAATGTTCATAAATTTGTTCTTCTTTTGGTTCCTGCGACATGGGATTGCCATCATCCCATACATATGCAAATCTTAGGACCGCCTTCAGATGTAATGAAGATAATTTTTGAATAAATCGGTCCATATTTTCGAACGCTATTTGATCAAGCCTTTTTTCTTTATACTCAGTTAAATAAAAGTAAACTTGGACTAATGTGGGGTGATCGTCATGATATTTTTTGAATTCTTGTTCCAATGCCTCAATTGCATTATCTTTTTCATATTGATAGATACTTTTTCCCGTAGCTACATTCAAATAGACCTCAAAACGAAACCCTCGATCACTGTTTTCTAACAGCTCAGTGTCCAATCCTTTTTTTGGTGGTATCTTAAACTTCACTTTTTCACATCCTTTGTAATGAAATTGCTTTTAGTCTTCATCATCAGAATCACCGCTAAGTCGATCATTTAAATATAATATACTTTCTTTTCCATCATCTAAAAATTTGGGTGCACTATTAATTAGCATCGAATTGATAAAACTTACTACCATCGGCATATTCATTCCTGTATAAACATCAAATTTCCGACCTTCCATTAGAAGTTTAGACAATACGTTTGCTGGTGTTCCTCCTAAAATATCTGCAAATACGATAAAGTCATTGCCAAACGAAGACACAGCAGCTTCAAATTTCTTTGAGAAATCTTCTTGCCCCTCTTCTGGTAAAAGAGGCACAGCAATAATATCCTCTTGTTCTCCCATAATCATTTCAGTACTTTTTTTCAATTCTACACAAAAATTACCATGGCTAACTAGCACAAGTTTTTTCATAATTATTATCCTACTTTCAATTTTATAAAATTTAAATTTTACTCTTCTTGTGATAAATCAAGAACAATTGGTGCAGAAGAAAGGTTGATTGTCTCGCTATAAGTGCCCTCTGTTTCGAAAATAATTAATTCATTTTCGCCTTTTTTCAATAGAGCTTTAGGAATATACAACGTTAGATAAGGACCTTTTTCCCAAAATCTTCCTAGATTAACGCCATTAATCAGTGCAATTCCTTTTCCAAATTTTGAGATATCAAGAAAAGTATCTTCAACCGCATCAAGTTCAAATTTATATTGATAAAATGCTGGATTATTTTTTTGCCATTCTTTTGAAAAATCAATTCGATCCAGTTTCTCGAAATTAATCGAAAATTGTTCCCAGTTTAACATGAAATGTAAATCCATCATTACACCGGTGCGGATACCTTTTCTTTGCGTATCTGCTAACAACTTATGGCCGTAATTTACACGCCCCATATTCTCCATTAAAATATCCACTTGATTTTCTGAGCGAGAAAGTGCTAATTGGATATCATCACCAATTTCTTCTTGATATTGGGTCGTCACATAGCTTTTATTCAAATAAATTTGTGCTCGATCCCGACCATCAATAATTCTAAATCTTTCCTCAGTAGCATCTTTTAAAAATTTAGTGCGATAAACCATATAACCATAATATTGTTCGAAATATTCCATATTTGCCGGATATTTTGTTGTATGTCGTTCACTGATTTCTTCTAACACTTCAAATAAAGCAACTTTATTCGTTAGTTGGATAGATGATTTTTCTATTGTCGATTTTACCTTTGGTGCCGTTTGAACAATATCAGGAAACATTTCATGAATCACATTTTTTATAACAGTATATTTTTCTGTAGGGTTTCCCTGTTCATCTAGCGGTGCACCATAATCGTAAGAAGTGACTTGTGGTAAGTCCTTAGTTCCTCTAGCAGAACAACCGTTCATAAAGCCAAAATTGGTCCCCCCGTGGAACATATATAGATTAATACTACCAATCATCAGTACCTCTCTAACTGCCTCACCTAATTCTTCTGGATCACGTGTTACGATTGGCTCTCCCCAACGGTTGAACCAGCCATCCCAAAATTCCATACACATTAATGGCCATTTTTTGTTATTATTTTGATGAAAAGATGTTAAGTTTTTAAAATTCAGTTGTCCTTTTGAACCAAAATTTCCCGTTGACAAAATATCTTGCTCATCCATACTTCCTGCTCTTAACGTCGCTAACCATGCGCCATCTGAAGTAAACAAAGGAACAGTTACACCATTGTTTCTCATTAAAGTAACCATGGCTTGCAAATACTCTTTATCTTCACCATAAGAACCATACTCATTTTCTACTTGCATCATAATGATAGGTCCACCATTTTCCATTTGAAATGGCGTAACTTTTGGTAAAAGGACATGATAATATTTTTCTACATACTCTAAATAATTAGGATCGGACGAACGAATGCGACAATTTTTTTCCAATAACCAAGCTGGCAAACCACCAAATTCCCACTCGGCACAGATATAAGGTGATGGCCGCAAGATAACGTATAGCCCTGTATCTGCGGCCGTTTGAATAAATTTTTCCAAGTCAAGAATACCTTCAAAATTAAAGACCCCTTCTTTTGTTTCGTGGGCATTCCAAGGTACATAAGTTTCAACAGTATTAAAACCCAATGCTTTCAAATTAAAAAGCGAATGTTCCCAATCACTAGGATGGACCCGAAAATAATGTATGGCACCTGATAATATTTTGAAAGGCTTACCGTCTAATAAAAAATCTTCTTTAATTTCAAATGTCATCTTTGATTCTCTCCTTTTAAGAAACCGCTAACAATTATTTTATATATTAAATAAATTACCATGTAAAAACTACTATGTCAAAGGTTTCATTCAAGTCGTTTATAAGTTAATATATAAAATATATAATTCCCTTTTTACCATCATTTTTTAAATTTTAAGAAAGTAGGTTTTACACTATGCAAATGAAGTCCAATTCGATCGAAGTCAATTTTAATACGAACGGGTCAATAGAATCTTTAATATCCACTATCAATCCTAAAATTAACTGGGTTTTAGCAAACAACAGCACTTTTGGTCTCCCCTTTGTTAATGGCAGCCAATCAACAGAAACTTATCTTACTGGAAATACTATCTATACAGAGTCTGAAAAAAGTTTTAATTCTGAATCAAAGGAATGCTTTGTTAAATTTCATTTAAATGAAGATTTGCTTTCATTTACTAGCCAACTACCTTTACATGCCGGACCAAGATCAGGAATTGATTTTAGCTTTAATCTTTTAGATTCCCCAGATGACAAATGGACCAATCAATGTATGCCTCATGTTATCTATACTGCTGAAGACCAGAGCTTTTGCTATATTATTTTCTTTAACCCTGACGGGGGCTATTTAACTTGGGTAGTTGACGAGCCGTTTGCGGCATGGCGTATTAAATATAGTCCAAACGGACATAAAATGGTTGGTTTCCAGTTATTAAATGAAGCAGATGATATTGTTGGAAAGAATTTACCGTTAACAGAAAATCTTTCTGGGCATATTTTCTTTTCTGAAGACTTATCAACTGCTTATGACCGCCTTTGTGACATCTTAGAAACAACAATTATTAGTTTTGATCAGTCAGGCGCTCTAGTTGGCAACAAACTTCCTTTAATCATTCATGGTGCTTCTTATGCTGATTGTTTTCAAATAATTGACCCACAAAATAATAGACAGACAGTCTCATCATTAAAACAGTTGTCTTTATCAACAAAGGGCACCTATACTCTATTACCTATTACAAAGGGTCGATGCCATCAAACTAAAATTTTAGCACATGATTATTGGCAAGATTTGTTACATCGTTCGAGCGATTTTTATCGGAAAAATTTTCAAGATAAAACTGGTGCTTTTTATCGTGTTATTTGGCGAGATAGTCTTTCACCAGCTGGGGGCATAACCTACGAAGGGATTGATTTTGGTAATCCTCAAAAAATGATTTCTTGTAAAACAGGAGAGTTTGGGGGTTTCGCAGGTTGGTTAATGATTAAAGCTGCACTTTCCGACCCTAGTGATGAAGCTGCCCGATTAGCAGCCGAAAAATATATTGAGTCTTGGGCTTTAAATTTAGATCATCCAGACAAACCGCTCCCAGGCACAATTGCCGCCTTTCCTCAAGAATTTGGCGGTCGGAAATTTGGTGCTTATCATGTTTATCATGATTTTAATTATCCACAATATGAAATTTTTTTAATCGAACAGTTAGTTGATTACTATCATTTAACAAAAAAAGACATGATTCGTGACTATGTGATAAAAATCGGACGACATTTTGTAAAGGAACACATAAACGATCAAGGTGCTGTATGGTGTCAAAATAAGAGCACTAGCATTCCTAGAGATTATTCGACGGTTCACACTCCTGTAACTGGTTTACACAAATTAGCCACAATAGCTTTTGACAAAGATCAAACATATTTTTTAAAAACAGCTGAAAAGTTGGCTGATCATATCTGCCAAAGAGGACTGAACTTTCCTACTGAAGGAGAACAATCGACAGAAGATGGTTCAATGGCTTGCAGTGCTTTGTCTTTGTTATATGCTTATAAGCATATTCAACCAAAAAAAGAATATTTAAATACAGCCAAACTAATCTTGGATAAACACCGTGTTTTAGAACTTAACGGTGCAGATAGTCGTCTTTTTTATTCCAGTTTACGATTTTGGGAAACCATGTATGAAACAAGATCTTGGGGACCATCAATTAATGGCGGTCATGCTTGGAGTTTGTGGACAGCTGAAGCAAAATTACTCTACTCAGAAATCACCGATGATTACCAAGCCTTTAAAGAAGCTTACTGTGGATTTATGGCGACTTTAAGTAATATGGATGAAAACGGCGGGATTTTTTGTTGCTACACTCCAGACATGCTTCCAGGTAAACCACATTCTTATGATCTTTATTTAGAGAATCAAATTGAAAAAGGAAACTTTATTGATCTTTATGAAACAAGTACAAAATTTGCTCAAAGTCAACCGACTCACAGCTATTCTACTAGCGGAACATATACTTTAATAAAAGCAACTGAATACTGGAATCGCATAGCAGGTATAGATTTTACTGATTATACAGCTATCAATGGTCTGCTAGAAAACACTACTTTTACTCTTGCCATTGAAAATGAAGGCACGTTATTGATCAATGGTTTACCAGAAGAAGAATTATTCATTATCTTACCACCTGAAAATACTACATTAAAAATTAAAATGACGCCTGATCAGTTTCAAAAACTCACATTTTTAAATTGTGAAATAATAAAAATTGATGGTGGCTATTCAATTAATAAAATCCAAAAATCATTTTCAATCAAACCAAAGAAATAAAAAAAACACTTGGGACAGCGCAGCAAGCGTCCCAAGGTTTTTTTTATTCTATAACTTCAATTTTTTGATACCAAGAAGTGGCAGTTTCAGACAACACTTTATTTAAACTTTCAATATTATTACGTCCTTCTGTTTGCAACCACTCGCGGGCATTAGCTTCTCCTGATTCAACTAAAGGTTTCACACCATCTTTCCAAGTTGCACGCCCACACAAAACGCCATTAAAAGTTGAACCTGCTTCATGGGCAAAAAGAAGTGTTTTTTGGAACATATCAGTAGAAACACCGGCACTTAAAAAAATAAAGGGTAATCTTGTTGCCTCACTTTGATCACGGAAAAATGCAGCTGCTTCTGAAGCAGAATAAGCTATCTCTTCTTCAGCAAAACCTTCAACATAATGCATGTTTACTGGTACCTCTACTTTTAGAACATCTACTTTGTAACGTGGTTTATCAAACTCTTTCATCATCTCAATAACTTTGTGTGGTTTTACTTTAGCATATGCTAAAGAATTCGCGTCATTATCTATTGCATCATAAGACACTAACTCTAGATAAAATGGCAAATCTTCTGCCGCACATTCACTGCCCAGACGTTCAATAAACACATGCTTTTGATGATTAATTTCCTCATCTTCATCCACATCATAATAAAGCAGAAATTTAATTGCATTGGCCCCTTGCTCTTTCAAACGCAACACCGACCAATCAGCTAATAAGTCGGGCAAACGTCCCGGTGTACTTGCATCGTAACCAGTTTTCTCATAAGCCAATAATAGTCCAGCTTCAGAATCCCGAGCATTCGCGGCCGGTAAACCATATTCTGGGTCAAGTAAGATTGACGAAGCATAAGGAGTCAATACTTCTGACACTAATTTTTTAAACTCTTCAATTTGCTGATCTGTTGGTTCTTTCCCTAGGGCTTTTATCATTTTTTTCAAGGCACCTCGTTGATCAATTGCAAGAGCGCTAATCACACCATCTTTGTTAGATAAGTGATCCATGGCTGCCTTTTTATTTTTCGTCAATTTTAGCATGAATTTTTCCTCCATTTTTCTACTGATAAGGGTGAATGGTGACACCTTTTACTACTCTGTTAACTGTGCCAGTCGGTGAAGGCGTATCTGGTGTATTTCCAACTTTAACTGAAGTTAATAAGGCAACAGTTTGAGCCACCATCACGAAAGCCAAAGCCGCGTAGCCATCTGGAAGCAATGCTAATTCTTCTGAAAAAGAAAATTGATCACCAGAGAAATTTCTTTTCCCTGGTTGTGTGATAGCAATGACACCCGCTGCAATCTCATCTGATCGAACTTCCTCTAACACGTCTAAATCATAATCTCGTGTATACGTTTGGTTGTTAACAAAGCCGAACATAACTGTCTTATCATTAATAAAAGATTTGGGACCATGACGAAAGCCCATCGAAGAATCAAATACTGTTGCCACTTTGCCAGCGGTTAATTCTAAAATTTTCAACTGAGCTTCGCGACTCAAACCAGCTAAACTACCTGATCCTACATACACAATTCGATCAAAGTCAAGATCAACAATTTTTTGAATGTCTTTTTCACGAGCAATCACTTCTTCACCTAATTTGCTAAGCGTTTCAACATACTGCTTTTTTGTTTCTAAGTTGGATTGATCAAAAACTAACAAGGTACTTAATGTCATACACGAAAAGCTACCTGTCATGGCAAAACCATCATCATTTGATCGACTTGGCATTAATAAAAGAAAACTTTTCGCATCTGCTTGGCTCATTTTTGCTAACTGCCCATCAGCAGCACAAGTGATCGACAAATGATGAATTGTATTCACTACCTGATTAGCAATCTCAACAGCCGCGATACTTTCTGGACTATTTCCGCTTCGTGCAAAAGAAACAAGTAATGTCGGTTCATCACTAATCAAATATTCTTGAGGAGAAGCAACAATATCTGTTGTCCCGATTGCTTCAAAAATAAAATCTTGATGATTTCCGTGCTGACGTAAATATGGTGTGATAGTATCACCAACGTATTGTGAAGTACCAGCGCCTGTAAAAATAACTCTCGTTTTTTGACCTTTTGCTGCTTCTTTGACTTTTCCAATAAATTCTTGTAGTTCTTCTTGCGCATTTTTGTAAATATTTATAGTTTCTTCCCATAATTCTGGTTGTTGGTGAATTTCACGAGTTGTAATTTCTGCACCAAGATCTATTAATTTTGATTTTTCTAATTCAAACATTTTTTTATTTCTCCTAACTATTTCGAATATGTCGAATCTTGTAATGAAATTGATCCGCACGAGCAACACTCAATGTGTACTCAATTATTTCATTTTTTACATTGTAAGTTGAACGAGCCAAATGAAGCACAGGGGCACCTTCAGGAATCATTAACAATTTTGCGTCTTCCAAAGAAGCAATACTTGCATAAAGTTCTTCATCTGCTAATCGAATGATTTGATCGAAATCTTCAGAAAAAACATCATAAAGTGGTTTGCTCCGAAGAAGTGATTCTTCCAATGATAGAAATTTTTTAGCTGGTAAATAAGTCTCTTCAATCATTAATGGTTCGTTATCAGCTAATCTCAACCTACTTAAGTGATAAACCTCTTCCGATAAAGAGAGGTTTAAGCGCTGAGAAACGAAATAATCCGTTGTGATTTTTTCAAACAATAAAATGCGGGTTTCTGGTTTTTTTCCCATCTGCTTCATTTGTTCAGTAAAGCTATATGCTGTTGCCAAATCAGTATCATCATTTTTGATATCAGAAACAAAGGTTCCTTTACCGTGGCGTCGATAAATATAGCCACTGCGCTCTAATTCTTCTAAAGCCAGGCGGACAGTTGTTCGGCTAACATCATATTCATGAGTTAATTTTCGCTCAGATGGCAACTTGTCATGTGGAATCATGCCAGTGTTCATTCGCTCTTTTAATAAATCGGCCAATTGGTGATACAAAGCTTTGTTTTTTAAAGAAGTTGTCATAAAATTCTCCTACCTCGATAACTGGTTATAACCTTATACCAATAGTACGGTGGTTTTTTTTATTCTGTCAAGATAAAATATTTTTCCTTTTTTTTAGAGATTAAAAACCCGATTGTTTCAGCAATATCGGAAAAATATTAATTTGGATTAATAAAAGACCCAGTATGATAATTTAAAATAAAGTATGAAAATCTAATACCAGTTAAGAAAATAAAACTAAAAAAAGAAAACTTTCAAATAGAAAGTTTTCTTTTCGTGCCTATTTAATGCCCTTTTTTCTTTTGTTGCTTTTTTAATTGCTTTTGCTGAAATTTTGCTTCTGCCACATCAGCTTTATCTTGCTTTTGTCGTTTTTGCTTAGCTTTTTTGTTCAGCTGATGAACTTCTTGCAGTGCAAGTTGTGACTTGGTGGAAACAACTGGTTGACGTTTGGCACGATTAATCATTCGTTGTCGCCGTTTAGGATTAATTTTTCTCTCAACAATACCATTGTTTTCAGCTTTAACCGTTTGGCTACTGGCTAGAATTTTAGGCAACTGCTGATGAATAAAAATCATAATGTCCTGATCTTTTGGCTCTGGACCAAAAGTATGCTTGTAAACCAGCGATTCCTTTTGATCTTGAGCTTCCACTAAACCACACCAAAATGTGCCATCAAAATAAACAGTTAGTTTCATGATAGCCCCCCCCTTTGTAAAAATTACAATGGACGACCTGGAGGGAAGGTTACTGACATTATTTTCATAATGCTCACGGACTACCAACCGTGACGTGTTTTTATGTTCTTTTAGCATAAAAGGATTTAGTTAATCTGTCAATTAATCTTTTAGTTCACAAAGCACCGTCGGATAGTCTTTTACGTAATAGCGAAAATTTTTGCGACCCTTACGAATAATCTCATGACCTTCTGCTTCTAACAATTTAATCTGCGCTTCAACACCACCAGGATATTTAGGATGAAGTTCCCCCTGTGCTTTTAATGTTCGCCAATAAGGTGTTTTATTTTCATTTCTTTGATGGCTTGCCCAAGCAACAATACTGATAAATATTCCCGCAGTAATTGGATCAGTAAAATCAGCCTCATTTTTTTTAGCCAAATAAGCGCGAATTTCACCAGTAGTAATGACTTTCCCCCCAGGAATTTTTTTCATGATTTCATCATAAGTTAACGGTGGTGCAAAATACATTTTTTCTCCGCCATATTTTTTGATTGACTTTTCGTCTGTCAAAATCTGAATTTTTGGCATCCCTTTTGACTCATGGAGCATCTTATTAAAATCTTTTTTATCTTCATTAGCCATTTCTCTCAGCTCCTTTTCTTTCATCATAGCTAAGATAAAGTAGTCAGGCAATGAGACACTTTATTTATTTTTTACATTTGCAAAGATTTGATAAGTATAAATCAAAAAGAAGCTCAACAGTAAACTACCAACAATGTCACTTAACCAATGAACACCTGAAAGTAAGCGACTAATCACTAAAATAATCATTACTAAACTAAAGATCAGCGTCACTGTTTTTCTTTTGAAATAAATAATCCCACAGGCTAAAACAGTCACACCAAATAAAATATGGCTTGACGGATAAGAGGGTTCCATTAAACCCTCGACTAAAATCGGTCGGTAATTAATCACTACTTTTTCAAAAAATAGATAACAGCATGACATTATGAAATAGATTATCCCTAAAACTAAAATATTTTGATCCACTAGCAACAGTCGTTTGCGTTTTACCCATTGAAAAGCTCCTTTTATAACGAAATAAAGTGCCACTAAAATTGTAAATAATAAAAAAACATCTGACAATTTGTCCCACAATGGATGTACGCCAAAAAAATGGTGCCCCCACTGATTAATAGTAGCAAATCCGACGAAACTACTTTGGGGGCCAATTTCTCGAACATCGATTACTTTTACAGCCATTGTAAAAATTAAAAATAACAATAAAGGAATAACAAGTTTAATTGATTTTTGTTTCATATTTTCTACCCACTTCCATCTTTTTTCGGTACTCTTGAAAGATACCAAGTCGGTAAAAAAATCATAAGAATCTAGTGCTCACATCCTGGTGACGTATCGTGTCATCTGGGATAAATCAATAAAAACACCTTAATAACTAATAACATCAGTAAAAAAGAAGCCGCATATGGTTGTCTCATAGCAATCATTAAAGTAGTAAAAATCAACAAGCAGCTAATTGAAAAAATAATTAAATATTTCTCGTTAAACTTTGAATTTCGACCCATTAAATAAAAAGCAAAAAGATTGTATAGAAATGTAAAAATTACGCTTACCACAATAATTCCTCTTTGGATAACAGGAGTTTCGGTTAAATTTAACAGTGAAACATGAGCGACACGTGTTCCTAAATCATTACCGAAAAGAGGTAAGAAAAAGAAATCAACTACTAGTAAATCTAACAAGAAAAACAGTTGCTTTCGTGATTTACGCTTTTTTTCTTTCAAATCTTTTTGTGCAAGATTCAATAATTCCTTGTTTGATAACAAATCATCCAAAGAAATATTAAACAAAACAGATAATTCTTTTAAAGAATCAATACTGGGATAACCTCGCCCTGATTCCCATTTTGAAACAGCTGTTCTAGACACAAATAATTGCTGTGCCAGTTCTTCTTGGGTCCAGTCAGCTTCTAATCTAAGTTGCTTTATTTTTTGATTAAGCTCCATTTTATTCTCCTGAAAAAATTTTCTTAAATCCATTTTACCAGTTTAATCATCCTGCTACATTGTACTTTTGACTGATAAGATCAAGCGAAATCTTTGTCTGATTATTTTTATTAATGGTAAACTTAACTAATCAATCATTTTTTAAACAATAGATAATCGTTTCTAACTAGAAATTTTTCAATATAAAAGAGGAGGAGATTTAATGAATTTTGATGTATTGTTTTTAGGAAGTGGACAAGGTGCTTGGAATGGCGCAATTCCCATGGCTAAGGCAGGATTGAAAGTTGGTGTAATCGAAGAAGGGTTATTTGGTGGCGTCTGTACAAATCGCGGTTGTAATGCAAAAATTACTTTGGATCGTCCTGTTGAATTGTTACGACAAGTCGAGCAATTGCAGGGACGCGGTTTTAATGGCGTGCCACAATTAAATTGGTCTGATTTAATGGCTCATAAGCATGAAGTAATCGACTCATTGGCACAAAGTAATCAAGACAAATTAGAAAATGCAGGTGTAAAAACAATTATTGGTCGCGGAACTTTCGTTGACAGTCATACTATTGAAGTAGCTGGTGAAAATTATACTGCCGATAAAATCGTGATTGTCACTGGCCAACTACCTCACCGTTTGGCTATTCCTGGAAATGAATTATTTCACGACAGCACAGACTTTTTAGTTTTAGAAAACATGCCAAAAAAAGTAACGATTATTGGCGGTGGTTATATCGGTATGGAATTTGCAACTATGGCTAATGCTTTTGGCGCTGATGTGACAGTTATTTTACGGGGCGACAAAGTTTTACGAGAGTTCCACCAAGATTATGTCGACATTCTGGTGAAAGATTTAAAAAATCGTGGCGTGAAATTCCATATTAATGAAAAACTGAAAAAAGCTGAAAAAATCGATGAAAAAGTAATATTAACAGGCGAAAATGGTTATACACATGAGTCTGACTATGTGATTGATGCAACTGGTCGCCGTCCGCAACTAAAAAATATGAATTTTGAAGGCATCGGCTTAGAATTTGACGAAATAAAAGGGATTTTTGTCAATGAATTTTTAGAAACAAATCTAACTGGTGTTTATGCAGCCGGCGATGTGCTTGCTAAAAGCCAGCCAAAAATTACTCCAGTAGCAGCTTATGAATCTCAATATTTGGCTCATTTATTTACTGGTGATACAAATGAAGGAATTGTTTATCCGCCAATCGCGAAAACAGTTTTTACTTCTCCAAGATTGGCCGAAGCAGGGATTTCCATCGCCGAAGCTCAAACCAAGCCAGATGAATACAAGATTACTGTTGTAGATTATGCTGCAAAGGATTGGTTCCATCAAGTAGGAAATGACGATATAAATTTAATTAGTTTTGTTCATAACAAAGCCGGTTATTTAGTTGGCGTGACGAATCTAGGAAATGATGCAGTCGAAACAGTTAATGGATTATTAGATGTCATGAATGCCAAAATCAAAGCACCTCAGCAAGAAGAATTAATCTATCTTTTCCCAAGTATTGCCCACTCTTACATGAAATATATTTAATAAAGAAATGACGCTAAGCGAGATAATTTAGCTTAGCGTCATTTTTTATCGATTTATTTATTTTTGATATTTTAATAATTGTTTGCGGGCCCTTTCGATTGCTTTGTAGCGCTTTGGCTGTTTCTTATAAAATTGTTGATGATAGTTTTCAGCTGGCCAAAATGTAGCTACTTCGCGAATTTCTGTCACAATTGGTTTGTGGTATTTCTTTGCAGCAATCAATTTGTCTTTAGAAGCTTCCGCAAGCTTTCTTTGTTCCTGATTCGTTGGAAAAATCGCAGTGCGATATTGATTCCCACGGTCTTGAAACTGTCCTTGGTCATCTGTCGGATCAATGATTTGCCAATATATTTCCAATAATTCTTGGTAACTAATTAGGCGAGTATCGAAAATGATTTCTACCGCTTCTAAATAACCACTAGCACCAGTATGAACAAAATCATAACTAGGATTTTCTAGGGTCCCACCAATATAACCTGATAAAACAGAGATAATTCCTTGGCGTTCTTCAAAAGGTTCCACCATACACCAAAAACACCCACCAGCAAATATCGCCCGCTCTTGATGTTCGACATCTGAAATTTGATGCTGTTCAAAATCAAACTGAACAACCTCACCATCAGTGATTCTTTGATAAAAATCAGCCACTTCCGGTGTCAAACTATTCCGACTTGCCAGTGGACGTAAACCAATTTCTAATTTTGCTAAGGCTGTCTGATCATTGCCTTCAGCAGCCACAGTATCTTTAAAAGCAGTTAACAGTGATCGTTCAAAATCTCTTGTATGTGGATTCAAAATCAAATTATAGACGTCACTTAAAATTGTTGTTGTATCAAGTTTCATAACCTTCCCTCCCATTAGAGAAAAATCATTTGAAATTTAACACATTTTCTGAATTTAAGCGAACTTTTGAATTGGGGTCAAAATATATTTTTGTAGTGCTCGACTCACACCATTTTGATTATTATTTGCTGTAATTTGATTGGCTGATTTTTTCACAGTTTCCGGCGCATTATCCATAGCAACTCCCATTCCCGCTTGAGTCAACATGGGAATATCATTGAAATTATCACCAATCGCCATCGTATTTAGTAGATTTACCTGATAATAATTTGCTAACTCCAACAATGCCTTTTGTTTTGAAACCTTATGATTAGTTACTTCTAAATAATTATCTTTTGATAAGTAGAATTCGCTTTCAGGAAAGTTTAAATTACTTAGGTATTCAAAGACTTCGTTGATTATTTCAGGTTTTTCAATTAATAAAAGCTTATGGATCGGAATATTTTTTTTCAGTAATAATAATTGAATATTACCTTCAATTGGTTGGTCACCTGAAATTTCAGCTTCAATTTCCACCCAAGAATCAATTTTATCTACATACCATGACTCACCAGAATATAAATTAATTGAAACTTGCGGAAAAATATTTTTTAAGATATCAACTAGAATACTAACTTCTGGCTGAACTAACTCATGACTAAATAAGGTTTCATTCTCTTTCATAATCAATGCTCCGTTATAACAAGCTATCGGTTGATCTTGAATTTCTAAAGCTTGAGCTAACGGCCACATTCCCTTTGGCGAACGAGCCGAAGCTAAAACAAAAGGAATATCTCTTTCTTTTAAAAGCTTTATTTTGCCTATTAATTGGTCGTCTAATTGATGCTGATCATCTAAAATTGTGCCATCAATATCACTTATAATAAATTTAATCGCCATCTCTATCATCCTCTCTTAAACAATTATTTTTATCTGTGAAGAAAACGGATTAGTTACAGAATGGTCTGTAACTAAATAATCAAATTCTGAAATATCTGCTGCAAAATAAGTCGCTGATTGTTGGAATTTTTTTGATTCCGCTACAAGAATTTTGGTCTTAGTTTGCTTCAAAATTAGTTTTTTTAAAATAGCATCTGATTCGTCTTGAAATGTCACTTTGCCATCTTTTAAACCTGCTGCACCGATAAAAGCAACATCAAAAGTCATATTCTTCAAAATTTCAGCTTCATTTAAGGCATAATAAAAGCGATTTTTTCGATAAAATTTCCCACCAATTAAATAAAAATCAATTTTTTCATTACTACTTAGCATGATGCTGTTGTCTAGTGAATGAGAATAAATCCGACAAGGTTGGTCAATTAATTGTGCCATCTTTAATACAATCGTTGAAACATCAAAAAAGTTAGTCTGCCCATCTTCAATAAATTCCAATGCTTTTTTGGCAATTTGACTTTTTTCTTTAGAGAATTTCTCCAAGCGCTGATTATAAGAAGCAATTTCTTGCTCCTCTTTGTTAGAGATAATACCTCCGTGGGTTCTTTGGACCAAACCACGATCAGCTAATAAACTAATATCACGCCGGGCGGTATCGCGAGAAATATCGAAAATTGACATAACCTCTTTAGTACTCAATTGTTCTTTTTCTTGTAAAAATTTTTGAATTTCAACCAATCTTTGTTCTTGATACATGCCATCACCTCAGTAATACTATATCATATTTTTAAGCAATTGTAAGTATTTTTATTTTTTTGTAAGCATTTAATGCAAAAAACTCATTACCTTAAGATAATGAGTTTTGCTTAAATTTTTCAATTCCTTGATAAAAACGATCTAATCCATCCGCTAAACGAATTTGGGGACAAGCATAATTCCAACGTAAAAATTGTCTGCCATTTCCACCAAAAATATCTCCTGCTGATAATATCAACCCGGTTTCTTTTCGCAAAAAATCAGCCAACATTTTACTGTCATTCGTGATTCTCGAACAGTCCAACCAAGCCAAATAAGTTGCTTCTGAGGAAATTATTTTTATCTCTGGTAGCTTATCATGGATAAACTGGTTTAAACTTCGACGATTTCCTGTTAAATAGCGTTTCAGTTCTTCTAACCAGTCTCCTCCTTCATCAAATGCCGCCATCGCAGCTTGAATGGCGAAAGTATTCGGTTCTGCCACTTCATCGATATTAATACCGCGATGCACTAATTGAAATAATTTTGGATTTTGCACATAAATCACTGACGTTTGTAAGCCAGCCAAATTAAAAGCTTTGGTAGGTGCCCAGCAAGTAATAGTTTGTTGAGCGATTTCTTTGGAAATGGCAGCCATTGGTGTATAAGAAAATTCTGGATGCGTCAGGTCACAATGAATTTCATCACTTAATATCAAAACATCATTTAAAAGACACAACTCACCAATCTTTGCCAACGTACTTTTGTCCCAAACTTTGCCAATTGGATTATGGGGATTACAAAAAATCAACATGGTTGTTTTCGGATCAGCCAATTTTTTCTCTAAATCTAAATAATCAATCCCATAACGGCTATCTTGATAAGTCATTTCTGAAGCCAAAACCTGACGTTGATTGTTGAGAATCGAATTGAAAAAAATATTGTAAACTGGTGTGATAAGAACTATCTGGTCATCCACTTTTGTCATCTTACGAACGATTAAAGAAATTGCCGGCACAACACCTGTACAAAACATCATTGCATCCGTTGCTAGTTTAAATTGGTGCTTTTTCCACCACCAATTTTGAATACTCTCAAAAAATTCTGGTGGAACAGTATTATAACCGAATGCCCCTTGTGAAATTCTATTTTCCAAAGCTTTCGTCACAGCAGGTGCGGTTTCAAAATCCATATCTGCTACCCACATCGGCAACTCATTTTCAGCAATATCCCATTTATAAGAATTATTTTGGCGACGATCAATTAATTGATCAAAATCAACTGGCATGGGCGTGATCTTCTCTTGTGGTAATGTTGGTTGCTTCTGGAACAATTTTCGGATCATCAAAAATCAACTCCTCCACAGCCAAAGTAGAAATCTTTCCGCTAATCGGATTTTTGATACTATCAACCGTGGTCGTAATCTCAGCATCGACGGTTGAATATTCAAAGGCCAAATCGGTATTAATCACACGACAGTTAATTAACTTAACATTTTCCATGTAACACATGCCTTGTTCACTCTCAATCACACAATTCACAAAAGTCACATTTTTAGAATTCCAACCTAAATATTCACCAATGATTGTCGAATCAGAAACCACCACATTTTCACAATTCCAAAAAGCATCTTTTGAAATAATTTTACTATGACGAATTTCAATATTTTTCCCGCCATCAAAAAGATAATTTCCTGTAATCGTTAATTGATTAGCGGTAATTTTTTGACTATTTATACCAAAATAATCCCCGGCTGCAGATACTTTTTGTAAATAAATATCTTGGCAATTCCATAAAGTTTCTTGGGCATTTGGCAGATCGACATTGGTTAAGTGAATATCACTACTACGACGAAATGTTTTAGGCGCTTGAATCAAACTATCGGAAATCATCAAATGATGACTATACCAGATACCTGAACGAGCTGTGTCCAGTAAGGTGATATTTTCTGCTTGAATACCACGTGCGTACCATAGTGGATATTTCCATTTAAAAATATCATTTTCTAAAACTAATTGATTGCTTTCTTTTAGTGGTGATTCTCCATCAGCAAAAACGGAATCACTAATTTTTAAATTTCCAGCTTTAAATAAAGCTCGTTCGCCTGTTAATAATGCTTGTTTAATTTCATTCATATTGTTACTCCTTTTCAGTCAACCAAAGAATTTCGGCTGAATCATTTGCTCTTAATAGTTTCCTTAGTGCTGTCGGATTGTCGATTTTCCCAATCCGGGTATAAGAATAATTGGTCGAAAAATTTTCGTAAAATACCACTAATGTTTGACTGCCATAAAGCATCACATCGCCAGCTTGAATTTGCTCTACTTGTTGTGCATTTGTAGTTAAAACATCTGATAGATCAGCAAATTTTTCATTATCATTGTGATCGGTCATGGTTAATTTCAACGGCAATAAGTTTTGGAAAGCCGTTGCGGTGGGATTTTTTTCATACTGAATAGAAAATGATTGATCATTCACTTGTAAATAGTGTTGAGTTTGATAGCTACTCATTTCAGTCTCACTTTCTGCTATATGCTCGTTTTTGTTAAAAGAGTCTTCTGTGTTGGTTGAAGGTCTAACTGTTTGATTGCTACAAGCGGATAACAGAAAGATAGCCAAAAATAAAAATACGATTTTTTGTTTCATAAAATCTCTCCCAGAGGTTGGTTAAAGTGTTTATCCCTGCGGGGTAAAATTTGTTGCACCAAGTAAGTGTCAGTTTAATCAATTTTTAGCTTATCTAGAAATTTCGGAATGCTTACTATAATTCATCGACCTCTTCTTAATAGTTTGAACTTTACAACTTCAAGTCAAGGTGAAGTCAATAACTTTTTTTAAATAATTTAAATTTCTTTGATAATTTTTGCTGGTGTTCCTGCCACAATCACATTATCAGGCACATCTTTTGTAACCGTCGCATCAGCTGCCACAATTGCATTTTCTCCAATTGTCACGCCAGGTAAGACTGTCGCATTAGTACCAATCCAAGCGTTTTTCTTAAGCTTAACTGCCTGTGGTAAAATACCCCTTCTTTTTTGGGGATCAATAATATGGTTCACTGAAATAATTCTTGCCATTGGTCCAATTAAGACGTCATCTTCAATTTCAATCCCGCCCAAATCGACAAATTGCACATTTTGATTAATAAAAACATTTTTCCCAAAAATAATATGTTTACCAAAATCTGTATAAAACGGCAGAGAAACGACCACAGAATCATCAATTTTTTGATCTGTGATATTTTCTAAATAAGTCAAAACTTCATTTGGTGTCCGATATCCTTGGTTTAATTCTGCAACTAAACGTTCGTTATTATCTTTTACCAGATGAATTTCTCGAAAAAGTGTCGAGCCTTTTAATATTTCTTTACCATTAATTTTTTGTTGTAAATTGTATGTATTCATCGCCATCACCTTTATCTATTTGATAGCTTAAGCATACTCGGATATAATTGACTTGACTAATACTTATATAGAATGAACTGATATGCTTTTTTATTATAGGAGGAATTAGATGGATTTAAGAGTTCTAAACTACTTTTTAACGGTTGCTCGTGAGAAAACTATCAGCCGTGCAGCAGAAGTTTTACATCTTTCACAACCAACATTATCGAAACAATTAAAAGATTTGGAAATTGAGTTAGGCGTGGAATTATTTAAACGGGGCAATCGCGAAATAACTTTGACTGAAGATGGTGTTTATTTGCAAAATCGCGGACAAGAGATTTTATCTCTGGTGGATGTCACTACTGCAAATTTACAAAAAAATAAAGTGATTGGCGGAGAAATAACAATTGGGGGTGGCGAAACACAAAGTTTTCAATTTATATCCGTTATTTTAAATGACCTTTTAAAAAACTATCCAGATTTATCAATTCGTTTATATAGTGGTAATGCAGATGATGTAATGGAAAAGATCGACAAAGGCTTACTAGATTTCGGGCTAGTCATCGATCCTGTCAAAAAACAAAAATATGAGTATTTACGGTTACCAATGAAAGATCGCTGGGGTATTATTGTTAATCGGAATCATCCATTGGCAACATCTAATCAAATCACGCCAGAAGATTTACTCAATCAATCCTTGCTCATTTCAAATCAATCTTTGGTAGACAATCAACTAGCGGAATGGTTAGGCGGAAACCTCAGCAATTATCATATTGCCGGGACGTATAATCTATTATTTAACGCTTCGTTATTAGCAAAAGAAGGGAATTTAGTTATTTTATCAATTGATGGTATTATCAATACGCAACAATCCGATTTAATTTTCATACCATTTTCTCCCCCATTAACGGTGAGTATCAATCTGATTTGGAAGAAAAACCAAGTATTTTCTAACGCATCAACCCTATTTTTAAAAAATTTATTGCAAGAAAATAATTAAGCCATAACAAATTGCCAACAAATTTCTGCCTCTTCCTCTGCTCGTAAGCTTTGGATTTGGCAGAGATTTTTCGTTAACCGTCCCATTTTTATTCGCGGGACGCCCATTGTAGTACATTCATCTTCTAAACAAATCCCAATTTCTTTAGTCCAAGGAAAATAACTAATGTCACCAGCACAAGAATAATACTGCTCTGTGCAATTTGTCGTCAATTCTACTTTCGAAGAAAAATAATAGGTTGCTAAATCATTCTTTTGGAAAAACAAGGGCTGTTGAAAATTACACTGCAATAACACATCAAAGAAGCAAGCACAAATATCTACTTCCGTCAAAGTATCCCCCATCTGCAAAAAAACCTGCATCTTTTGTAAATTCTTCCGTTGATTCACAATTACTCCTCCATCTTTACCATAATGCCAAATCAGTTTTTTTAGTTGGCGCCTGAAAAACTGAATCTATTAAAATTAATTCTTCAGCAGTTAATTTTTTAGTTGCAGATGCAACATTTTCTCGTATGTGTTGTGGGCTTCCGGCTTTAGGAATAGCAATGGTGCTTCCATCTCTGATTGCCCACGCTAACATTATTTGCCCAACACTGATTTCTTGATCATCAGAAATTTTCAAAAGCACGACACGTTGCTCTTCAGTCAACTGTTGCCATTGACCTTTAATCATTGGTGAGTAGGCCATTGTAGTTATCTGGTTTTCCTGCAGATAAGGCAACAAATCAAACTCAGCACCACGATCAATAATATTATATTTAATCTGATTAGTAGCACAGTTTTTGCCTTGTGGTAATGCCAATAGTTCTTCCATGTCTGCAGTATCAAAATTAGAAACACCCCAAGCACGAATTTTCCTAACCTTTTTTACCTCTTCCAAACTAGCTACTGTTTCAGCTAAAGGTATATCACTTTTCCAGTGTAAAAGGTACAAATCTAGTTCATTTATTTTTAATCGTTGTAAACTTTTATCTAAACTTTCCAGTAGTTTTTTTCTGTTAGCATTTTTAGGTAAGACTTTTGATACAACAAACAAATCTTCCCGTTTCTTATTTTTGATGGCCTCGCCAACTAGCTCTTCTGCTTTTCCATCGCCGTACATTTCAGCTGTATCAATCAACTGGATGCCTTGGGATAATCCTTGCTGAATAGCCTCAATTTCATTCTCACGATTCATTGCATGGTCACCTATTTGCCAAGTTCCGATGCCGATAGGAAAAATTTCTTTACTTGCTAGGTTCACTTTCCCAATTTTTTTCACCTTCTATACTTTGATTATTTACACTTTACTCCTTGGAGTTCGGTTTAAGTCAAGAAAAAAAACTAGAACATTAAATTTCTAGTCTCTTTATTTAATCTTATTCATAATCACCTAATAAAGGTAATTCTGCTATTAAATAATTTGCATAGTTTCTTGCGGCGACTGCTAGTTCCGATTCAGAAATGCTTGAAGCTCCGGCCAATACAAATGGTTTAACAAATTTTGTACCAATTAAATTACTTGTTGCTTGAAATGGACGTAGTAAATCATGAACCTCATATTTAAAATTAACCTGACGAACATAATTTTTAGCTGGTGCACCAGGTGAAACAGCAATTAATAATTCTTTCCCTTTTAATGCATTTCCGCTACTACCATAAGCCCAACCGTATTCTAGAACTTCATCTTGCCATTGTTTCAACAAAGCTGGTGAAGAATACCAGTACATCGGGAATTGTAAAACAATCCGGTCCGCTTTCTCTAATCCAGCTTGCTCAACTGCCACATCGATTTTAAATTCTGGATAAAGCTGATACATATTTTTAACAGTCACTTCTGATAACTGTTCTGCCGCCTCTGCTAAACGACGATTGACTGTCGATGCATTTAAATCTGGATGAAATACTAATACGAGTGTTTTCAATCTTTCATAGTTATTTTAATTTTTAATCCCCAGTTAACCAATCTGACACATTATCCTCCATACTATCCATATCATTTTCTGATAAACCAAGACCAGCGTGTACATTTACTCCGCTAGCTAACGATTCAACTTCTTCAACTGCACTATCAATCCCACTGCTACCACTAGTGTAAAAAGGATACACTTCTTTACCTGACAAATCATTATCTGTTAAAAATTTTTGAATTGGTAAAGAAATTGATCCATACCAAATTGGTGAGCCTAAATAAATAGTATCGTAATCTGCTAAAGATGTCTCTATATTAGCTAAGTCAGGTAACGCATCATTTTCTATTTGTTCAGAAACAATATCGGTTACATCAGAATATTCATCAGAATAAGGTTCAGCAGTCGCAATTTCAATCAAGGTGCCACCTGTTTTTTGCTGGATTTCATTGGCAACTTCTGCAGTTGTACCCGTCAATGAGTAATAAATAATTGCAACAGAATTGTCATTGGAAACTGTTGTAGATTCTCTTGTATCAACCGCATCTTCTCCCGTACCGCAAGCGCTAAGTAAAAATAAACCAAGTAATGCGAAAATGATTTTTTTCATGGTCCTTCCTCCTAAATATTTTAAGTTAGCTTTACATTAAAAGAAAAGATCTTCCATTACCAATACTTATTTAGAATCCCAGATATGCCAAAAAAGCATATCAACCGTACGACAAAAAAAGCCAGAGGATAAATTCCTCTGACTCAAAAGTTAAAAATTCTTATTTCACACCGTAAAATGCGATGCCTTCATCTTTCCAACCTTTACTTACAATACCATCTTTTTCAGAAACTGATGTTGTAAACAAGTGAGAACCTGCACCTTTGGCATTAGGATTAAATGCACGGTACACTGCAACACCTTCAGCTTTATCAGCAGAATAGAATGCTACGCCTTCTTTATTCCAACCAGCATTTGCAACTGAATTGTATTCAGCTTCACTAGATGTGTAGAAGTGTTCACCTGAATTTTTGTTGTATAAACGATAGACAGGTGTACCAACTGCTTCATTGGCAGTTTTCCATGCAGTACCTTCATCAGTCCAACCAGCTTTTATGACTCCATCAAACTCAGATTTACTTACAGTGTATAAGTGTTCACCTGAATTTGGATTGTAAGCACGGTATAATTTAACACCATTGTAAACGGCTTTTTCAATATTTACAGTAGTTGTTTTAGTTGCAATGACTGAACTTGTATCAGCTTTACCATCCGCACCTGCTGCATATACCTTAGTAGTAGCAGTATATTTACCAGGGTTTGCTTGTAAGGCTTTCACTAAATCTTCGCCAGTTTTGCCAGCTGCAGCGCCATCTAAATCAACTTCGTAGAAATACTTATCAGCTTCTAAATTAGCTGCTGGAGCGATTGCAGCGTTTTGATCTACGCCGTTATCAGACCATTTTTCATCAGTAGAGTTGATTAGTAATCTTGTTAACATACCATCGCCACCGTAAGCTTCAAACGGAATGACTTGATTAACACCAGCTGAAAATGGTCCAGTAAAGTTAGCAGCACCAACTTTTTCTCCAGAAACAGTTACTGTGTCTTTGATATTTTTAGAAACGGAATTTTGAATACTTTCATCAACAGTTAAAGCAACTGTCTTAGTCGCTACTGGTGTAGATGTATTATCAGATGCATAAACATTAACAGTTGCAGTGTATTTACCTGGGTTTGCTTGTAAGGCTTGTACCAATTCATCACCAGTTTTACCAGCAAGTACGCCACTTAATGAAACATTATAAGTGAATTGGCCAGCAGTAAAGTTTGAAGCAGCAAGTAAGGCTGCATTTGTTCCAGCAGAACCATTATCTGACCATGCAGCATCATCAGAAGCTTTTAATAATCTTCTTGAAATCATGCCATCTCCACCAAAAGCTGAAAAGTCAAGATCTGAATTAATTCCAGCTGTATAAGGGCTGTCAGTTCCTTTACCATTTGTTACATCACTAACTGATAAAGTAGCTTCACTTTTAACTGTATTGTCTAAAGCTGATTGAATATCTGGTATACCAATTTTAAATTGAACTTTTTTAGTAGCAACTTGTGCATTGTTTTGATAAACAGTCACTGTTGCATTTAATTCAGTTGCAGTTGTTTCTTGTAATGCTGTTAATAATTCTTGATTTGTTGTTTTGTCTGCGAATTCAGGATCTGTTAGTTTTACTTGATAAGTATAACCATCTGCTTCCGTTAAGCCTTCCACAGGTAATAATGGAGAATTGCTGCCAGAACCATTATTAGACCAAGCTGCTCCATCTGAAGAGTTTAACAACAAACGAGTAAGCATGCCATCTCCGCCAAATGCAGCAAAGTTGATATCTGAAGATACACCCGCTAAGAAAGGACCGTCAGCTTCAGCTGCTGTAATATCACTTTTAGAAACATAAGCAGTTGTTTTAATATTGTCTTGAACTGCTTTTACAACATCGCTTGAAGTAACTGCTTTGCTAGCTGCAGTAGTAGAAGTCGTTGCGGCTTGAACTTTTGTTTGTCCAGCAACTGCTAATAATCCGCTAGTTCCTAAAACTGCTAATGAAACCAATGAAGCTGCGATTCTTTTTTGTTTGCTTTTTGATAAAGCTCTTGTTTGTTTTTTTAACAAACTTTGATTTTTGTTACTCATGGTAACTCCTCCATTTTTTTACGACCGACCACTCACATAAAATCAGTAATGTCAAAATTAAATCTAACAAATATTACATAAATACATTTATGCTTCGTAAATAAGTCATATTTTTATTTTCTATGAAGTTTACATCGCTTAGGGAAAAATTTTATTTGTCCAAATAATTTGATTTCCTATGTTTTTCATCGCTTCATGAAAAGGATACTACTATTTGTTATTCTTTTTGTAAAATTATATGTTTGCTTAAATTAAGTATTATTTACAGACTATTCTGAGTAAGTATTTATATAATTATCGATCAATAAGAATAAACTCAAAAAAAAATATTATTTTTATTTCAAATGCCTGAATTTATCGAAATGAATCTTATATTGAAATTTTTTATATCAAGCTATCTGAAATTTCAATAGTAAAAAAATTAAATTCCCCTCAATAGCTTGATACTTACGAAAAAAAAAACCAAGCTAAAAAATTAGCTTGGCTTAAAATATCACGCTTTAATTTGATTAATATCTTCAGTAATTATCCAATCGTCCATATTATTTTGACGGTCATACTTAAATGGTTCGATAGCTTCTAAATGATCAATTTCATATAGGGCTAAAAATTTCTTTCCTGCCCAGCGTTTATACTGCGCTTTTGAAAGATTCAATTCCTTTTCATGTTTATCAACAAATGCAGCCGATTCTTCAGGAGTCATCTTTTCAGTTTCTATGACATTTTTAATTACACCACGATGCGTCACCATTTGATTGCCGCCAGTTTCAACAAAATAGACAAGGTCATCGATTTTTGCTCGTCCACCCAATGGACTTTTTCGACCTGCGGCGCCACGAATAATCATGGTTTTTTCCTTATTCAACAATTTTTCTAATTCTTTTCCTTGCTTGTTTAGATAGACTAGGTGTTCAGCCCGTCCTTCTTTGTTCTGATACCATTCACTTACAGCCATTTTTTACCTCCAATTGAATCATTTTAATTTAATTTTATTTCATGCTAAGATAACGCCAAACTAAGAAAGTAGGGATTATCTTGAAAAAAATACGAATTATGTTTTATGTACAAAACGTGGAAACCATCAGCCAATTTTGGCAAGAAAAACTAGGTGCTGAATTGATAGAAAATCAGCCATTGCCAAAGGGATTGTCTAATGCTATTTTAAAAATTTCTGGTGAAATTGAATTTGTGATTTTCCCCCGAGATTTCATTGCTGAGGTTTCGCCGGAGGTTTTAGATAGCACGCCTTCTTTGATGTTGTATCGAGAAGACTTTGAAGAATTGCATGAACGCTTGAACCCATCAGCAGAATTAATGACAGTTGATCAGACTGCTACCTTTAATTTTACCGACCCTGAAGGAAATTATTTCGTGATTGCTAAGGCTTAGTTTATTATAGCAAAAAAATAGACCTGACGGTGGGGTCCGTCAGGTCAGGAGTTAAAAATGAAAAAGTGTTAGGGTTGTTGTTGGTACTTATAATATAAGTCATAAATGTGAAGAAAGTTTGAATTTTTATGGTTAATTTAAAAAAAACTTTATTTGTAAGTTTCTTTCAACAAATTAAAAGCCGTCCATGCTTTAGGCCAACCTGCGTAAAAAGCTAAATGGGTAAACATTTCTACCAACTCTTCTTGAGTGACACCATTTTCTTTAGCAATTTTCAAATGAGCTTCTAGTTGTGGCAAACCTTGTGACATTAAACTAGCGACCGTGATCATACTTCTGTCATGAGCAGAAAGCTGACTTTCCCGCGCCCAGACTTCACCGAATAATACATCATCATTTAATGCCGCGAATTGTGGTGCTAGATCACCTAAGTTATCTCTACCTGCTGTTTGTTTTTTCATGATTATTCCTCCTAAAGTTGATCGTAATGAGTATCTTCAACTGGTTCTAGCCAAACTGCTTTTCCGGCAGTTATTGCCAAATGTTCAAACCAACTATCTTTTTTAGCACCATGCCAATGTTTTACGCCATCATGAGTTACAATAACATCTCCAGGTTTTAAACTTTGAGGCGCTTGACCATCTTCTTGATACCAACCTTCTCCACCAGTTACTAATAAAATTTGAAATCCACCTTCGTGAATATGCCAATTATTTCGACAACCTGGTTCAAAAGTTACATTACCGACACCCACATTCACATCGGGATCGGCAACCAAGGTATTTAAATAACTTTGTCCAATAAAATATTGTGCATAAGCGTCATTTTTTTCTCCAACTGGAAAAATGACGCCATTCTTTACTTCTTCGTTTTTCATATTATAAGCTTCCTTTCTTTAACTGTTTCTTATGACACGTATCACACTGATATTGCATCAGCCAATTATCGATGGCAGTTTGACTTTTTTCAACTTTCGACCCACGAACAGCTAATCCTGTTTTGATTATTGCAGTGGGACAAAGATTCTTTAAATCAACTAAAGAACTTCCTAATGCACTACCTTCATGGGTACAAAAAGGATAAATATTTTTTCCTGAAAAATCTTGCGAGGCTAAAAAGTGCTGCAAAATTTCTGGCATCGTGCCGCACCAGTTAGGATAACCGATAAAGAACTCATCATCATCAACATTTATTGATAAATCGATAAAATCCGTTGTTAATTCTTTTTTATGACAAACCTGTTCAACTAAGGCATCATAATTTTCAGGATAAGGTTGACTCGGTTTCAAAGAATATATTTCAGCATCAATTTTTGCGGCAATGTTTTCAGCTAAAATTGCAGTATTGCCTTTTTCTCGAACTACTTTTTGCCCATTAATAATCGTCTCGCCGCCATGGGAGAAATAAATAATGATTGCCATATTTACTGCCACCTCCTTACTACTTCTTCATCTTAAACCCATATTTGTTATTGGTCTAATACCTTCTTTTTTAGTTATCATAGCTAGAAGGCATGAAAAAACTTCCCGGCAAACTTTGCCAGGAAGTTTTTTACTTTAATTATCTGCTTTTCGTAAACGTTCAATAATCGGTTGTTTTGCGACAAAATAATAACTGATTAGAGGAATGAATATCCCTAAAATCACAAAAATTGGAAATACGATCAGGACTGGAACAATCGTAAATTGGTAACTAAAGAACCACAATACCTTTTCAATCGTCTGACTTAATAATGGTGCTGAAATCAAACATAATCCAAGTGAAACTAAAGCTGCACCGATAGTATAGTACAATCCTTCCCAAACCAACATTAGCTTTAATTGTTTTCCGGTCATTCCGACAGATTGTAAAACTGCAAATTCTCGCCTTCTTGCTAGAATCCCACTCAAAATAGCATTAATAAAATTAAGGATGCCTACTATTCCAATAATTAGACACAATACACCGCCTAATAAAGCAAACATATTCTTCATTGATTCAAATTCTTTAAGATAAGTTTCTTTGCTTTCAAAATCTAACTGTGATTGTTCATTCTCAGTGAAATTTTGCAAATAATTGCTGATTTGTTGATTATCTCTTTTAGATGTATCAAAAGCAAAACTCATAATCCCATCAGAGTTTGAATCTGCTATGAAATTTTTGTCATCCAAAATAAATTGATTTCGACCATAAAATCGATAATCTAATGTATTAGGAATTGTCACCAGCGCTGCAACTTGATATTCAACATCACGATACTCTTTTGACCGTCTTTCCCACTTTCGTTCCTCAGGCTGATTGTCAAAAATTTCTCCAGTGTCAGGATCAAAGTATTCCCACTTATCGGTATAACGAATGGTAACTGTGTCTCCAACTTTAGCCCAATGACTGGCTTTTATAGGACTATCGTAATCATTTTTTTGATACACTGCTGCGATATATTTTTTTGTAGGATCTTTTATTTTTTGAAGATTACCCTTTACAGTAGTAAGTTGTCGCAAAATAAAATCTTCCATACCGTACATATACACATCATCAGCTAATAAGTCTCCTGATCTTTCACTACGATCGATGACAGTATCTAAGTCATGCTGATCGTAAAATAGTTGGTTATTTTTACGGAAGATATCTTCGCTAACAAATTGATGTATATCAGAAAGCACACCATCTTCAGAAGACTGACCGTAAATACGACCGCTATCTGTGATGCCTTTTTGTTGTTTAATTTCTTCGATAGCTTCTTCAGGAACAGTCATATCACTGGTCCAATAAGGTGTATTGACTTGAAAGTAACCAGCATCAGCTACGATATAATCGGTTGTCATTTTCCTCAAATATTTATCCATATCAAAGCCATTCACCAGAGTTGTTGTTAAATTTAGTAATACAACAGCCAAGGATAAAGAAATAACAGTGATAAGTGTCTTTAACCGATTTCTACCAAGATTGGCCCAGGCCATTTTTGCGATTGAAGCACCTTTAGTTGTTTTCCGAATTTTTTTATTTTTTCCGACGCCATCTGTGTAACGTATTGCTTCAACAGGGGAAACTTTAGCAGCTAACTTGCCCGGTCGCCGACAAGAAATAATGACCGTTCCAAAAGAAAAAATTGCCGAGAAAATAAAAATAAGAGGGCTAACAGAAATACTATCTATCGTTACATCATTTAAAATATTTAAAACTGCCGGGGTTAATTTAATTCCGATTAAATAACCAAGTATTAAACCAACTGGAATCCCAATACATGATAAAATAATCCCTTGTAATCGAATCAATCGTTTAATCTGACGTCCTGTCGTTCCAATTGTTTTTAGTAAGCCATAAAAACGAATATCATTAGTCACGGAAATCTGAAATACATTGTAAATAATCAAGTAGCTAGTGATCATAATCAATATTAACAATACGGCTATCGTAATAACAGCCATCGGATCCTGTTCAGAGATTGCTTTGGCGCCAGAATATCCCCAGTTTGTACCAGTAGCAATATAATTTGCTTTATTCTCATTTGTATTTTGAAAGTCTTGATCTTTTAAGACAGCTTTTATTTTATCACCAATACCTATACTATTCCGAAACATTACATCCATCGTCCACAGCGTAGTCAAACCATCATCGCCAATAGTTTGTAATTGATCAAAGATTTGACTAGCACGACTTTCAGGAATTAGGACATGGCTTGCGCTGCTTGCTTCGTCATATTTCCACCAACCAGACAAACTAAATGTTTGCGTTGTTTCCTTACCATCAACTAAAAATTTTAGTGTGAAACGCTCACCAATTTTTGGTTCTATTCCTAGTAATGATAATACTCTCGTATCTGTCGCAGCTTCATTCGTTCCTTCTTTAGGAAGTCGACCTTTTTCAGGAATACTAAAGGTCCATTTAGCATAATTTTGATCGCTATAACCGACCTCAACATGGGCTTTGTTAAAAGGGGCTTCTGTCGGTGAACCAACGAATTGACGCAGACCAAATTTTTTTATTTTTGAATCTTGTTGTAGCTGACCAATTTCATCTTTTGTAACATATTTGAAGCCTGCATGAGCATAACCACCAACTTGCCTGAAATTACTTTGTTGAAAAGCGTGATTGATGGAAGAGCCGATAGTGAACATCGTTGTAAACAAGATAGAAGTTAAAATAATCGCCAAGACAACGATCACATTGCGGCCTTTTTGACGGGTTAAACTGCGTAAACTAATTTTTCGAATAATTTTACGATTAGCAACTTTCATACTGGTCACCCCCCTATTGTTCCACTAACTGACCATCTTCGATCCGAAGAATCCGGTCAGCTAATTGGGCAATCTCTTCATTGTGGGTAATCATTACAATCGTTTGATTATACTTTTGATTGCTAACTTTCAACAAACCTAAAACATCTTGGCTAGTTTTTGAATCTAAATTTCCAGTAGGCTCATCAGCTAATAAAATGGCTGGTTGAGTAGACAAGGCCCTGGCAATTGCTACTCGTTGCTGTTGACCGCCTGATAAATGATTGGGTAAATTTTGTAATTTTGAAGTCAGACCTAACGTCTCAATAATACTATCAATATATTCAGCTTTAGGTGCATAGCCATCTAGTTGGCTTGGTAAAACAATATTTTCGTAAACGTTTAAAACCGGCACCAAATTATAATCTTGAAAAACAAAGCCAATCTTTCTCCGTCTAAAAATGATTAATGCTTCTTTTTTTAATTTAAAAATATCAACACCATCCACTTTGACACTCCCACTAGTTGGTTGATCCAATCCACCTAACATATGTAACAAAGTGGACTTCCCACTACCAGATGTACCAACGATTGCTACAAATTCTCCTTTAGTGATTGTCAGATTGACATCCTCCAACGCATGAACCATTGTATCGCCAGTCCCGTAAGTTTTTGTAAGTCCTCTTGTCGCTAAAATATTCATCTCTAAAACCCCCATAAAAAAAGTCTGTAAGTGCTTCTCTACACTTCAGACTTTAACAAATAAAACTTACCAGAATCTTTCTCCACTACAATAAAATCTAACAAGTTTGTAAGAATTACTTATTTCACTAAAAAAACTGAAAAAGTACTGCCTTCTTCAAGTTTTGAGTCAACTTTCAGATAAGCATTCTCGGCAGCTAAGATCTGCCTTGTTAGGTATAAACCAATCCCTACGCCTTCATTATCTGCCACTGAACTTGAACGATAAAAACGAGTAAATATTTGAGCCAATTCTTTTTCAGAAATTCCAATCCCAGTGTCTGTAATATCAATTCGGCAGAAAAATTCATAGGCTGTCGTTTTTATCGTAATCTTCCCATCATCAGCTGTGTATTTGATGGCATTTTCAACAATATTCGCTAGCGCTTCAGTCGTCCACTTCTGATCGAAAATTGCTTCTTCCTGGGTATTTTCAAGAATGATTTGAATATTTTTTTGTTGCGCATTTTCGTTGAACTGTAATTGCACTTCTTTTAGCATTGGTAAAATTGCCGTCTTTTGCGGATGTAAAGCTAAAATTCCTGTTTCCAAACGAGACAATTTAATCAAAGTAGTAATTAAAAAGTTCAGTTTTTCAGTTTGCTGACTTATTTGTGTAAGATATTTTTGATTCTCGGTAGATAGGTCTGCTTGCTCTGCCAATAACTGCGAATACAATAATAAATTTGTCACAGGTGTCTTGGTCTGATGGGAAATATCAGAAATTAATCGCTTAATTTTCTCTTTTTCATGCGCCATTTGTTCCGTGGAACTGACCGAAGTAGTTAAATACTCTTTCATTTGACTTTCAATCGAAGACAATATGCTTTCATCATAATTAGCTTCATTAAATGTACCTTCTTTAGCTTTCACTAGCATTTGAGACAAGCGATTTAACATTTTTCTAAACCGCCATCGTTGCCAAAATAAAATTATGAGTAAGCAGATAATAATTACCATGCACCAAAACAATAGATTTAAAATCATTTATCCCACCGCCAACTATATCCAAGCCCATAAATTGTTTTTATTTCCTCCACCGCATCCAACTTGTCTCTGAGTCGCTTAATAGTCACCGACAAGGTATTGCCATCAATAAATTCTTGCTCGTTGCCCCAAACTTGATCCAATAACTTTTCCCGCATAACGGTAATTCCACGATTTTCGATTAAAATCCGTAATAGTTTTTGCTCTGTTTTGCTTAGTTCAACAGACTGTTTATTTTTAGAAAAAATCATTTTATTAAAGTCAAAAACGAACTCATCCATCACAAATAATTCTTGTTTTTTCTCTTGCTTACGTCGCAATTGGGTGTTAACTCGCGCTCGCAAAACTGCCAGACTAAAAGGTTTGGTAATGTAGTCGTTGGCGCCATATTCTAAGCCTAAAACAATGTCCATTTCAGTATCATTAGCCGTCAACAATATCACGGGTATATTGAAACTATGTTTGATTTTTTTTAGAAATTCTAAGCCGTTACCATCAGGTAGATGAATATCTAGTAAAACTAAATCTATTCCTTGATTTATAAGAACAGTTTCAGCATCAGCTAAGTTGTTAGATTGAATTATTTGAATTTCCAAATTTTTTAAAGCAATTGATACACCTTCACTAAGCGCCCGATCATCTTCTACAATCAATATTTTGTCCATGTGATCTCAACTTTCATTTGATTCAATTATTATATCATGGAAATAATTTGATTATTTGACTGCTTTATATTTACCCAAAAAAACCAAGAACCTATTTAAAGATCCTTGGTAATTAAAACTTAATTTGCTCTTTTCTTCCGATACCAAACAAATCCACCTAAAACAATCAACATTAATTTGGTTTTAATACCAGTTGCTTGGCTGGGTCACTGATGATGTTGACGTTCCAATTGTTGTCTATCTGTCCTTAGAATAGAACCACCTCGCACTGTTGCATTATATACAAAAAATTATTTCTTATGACTCTTCTGTATGTCTGCCTACATAATAAGGTTGCGTTCGACTATCTCTATTAACAATGCTTCTATTGAAAGTGTAACCAGCTAAAACTTTGCTTCGTACTGAGAACAATTCCCCAATTTCATCAGTGTAAGATTCTGTTTTAGCGAGTTCCATAACGGATCCATCTTGATATTTGACGATAAAAAAATTTTTTCACATTAGATTCTGGATTGATAATTTTCTCTGATTAAATCAATCGTATGATTTGAAGATTAGCTTTAAAAGTAAAAGGGACTGGCTTCTCAAAAACTTTGGTGTCATTTTCTGTCAGCGCATGAAAATAAACATAACCTTTAGTATTCTTTGTAGTAATAGTGTTATTTAAATTTACTTTACTATTAATGGTGCGAATCTACCAATGATCGACTTTAAGATAATGCAACCAGCAACAATAAAAAGTGCAGTTTTTGAATCATAGATAATGGGAATATTCCATTTGAACATTTGTACGACTGTAATTACCAACGGGATTACACCAAAAATGTAGCCCACAATTGTGAGAGGATGCATTGGAGCGTTACTTATAAACTTACCGATGGTCGGCATTATCATACACATTGCAAATCCGATTATGCCCAAAGTAATCACTGCTGTTCTTGGTCCGTTGATGAATAATATTTGTTTATTCGATAATCCCGCATAAACAATCAAACCGGTAATAATCCACTCCACTATCAATATTCCAATTCCCTTCATTATTTATCACTACTTAAATAGATTGCATTGAACTGTCTAATATGTTTTTCTAAAAAAATTAGGGCTTCATCATACTTTTCGGGCTGATTGTCGTATTTAGATAGCAATAAATAAAGAGGTGAATAAAACTGCACTGCCATAATCATTGGATCAACATCAAGATAAATTTCATCTTTTATTAAATTAGTAAATACACCTGATATATAATCTAAACCATTGTCTATTATCAATTCATGAAAAAATTTACCTGCTTCTGTTGTTCTATATTGCTCTATAGTTAGCATTCTACGTAATTGCGAACCATATTCTGTTTTGAGATAGAATTGGAACATTGTAATACTGATGCGGAATAATTCCTCTCTGAGATCATTTTCTTTTGAAAAGATATTGGTCATGCTCTCAGGAGGCATAAAAGTAGAAACTTCTTCTTGATAACGACGTTCGATATCTTTGAGAATTGAATCAAAAATGTCTTGCTTATTATTGTAATGTTTGTATATAGCGCTCTCTCGGATTCCGATTTCTTTTGATATGTCTCTAATGCCGACCCCATCATAGCCTTTTTCAGAAAATAACTTTAATGCAACTAATAGAATAACTTCCTTCGTATCCCGCGTTTTATTTTTTGGCATAATATCCTCCTCAAAAAATATAGTGATCGATCGTTCACCATTATTATAGTGAACAATCGATCACTTGTCAAAAAAGAATTAAATTGACTTTCTCGAGTGATTTTTAAGTAGTTAACCTTTTTGCTTATTAAGTCTATAATTTCTTAATTATCTGTAATAATCACATCAGAAGCTTTAATCTCTTCACCAAAAAATGGTTTTAAAGTTTCATCATATGCGGTTTCAAAAAAGCCATCTTTATCTAACTTAGTGATTTCTTTATTGGTCCATTTTAATAATGATTTATTACCTTTTTTGACTGCAGGATTAATTGTTGATACTTCCCCGATTTCTTTGATCCCTACTTCATAATCAGGATTATCTTTGACCCAAGCGTATAAATAAGTATTGTCATCTGCTAGTGCATCTGCTCGACCATCTGTTAATGCTTGGAATTGTTGACTTTTTGAGTCAAATTTTTCCAAGTTTACTTCTGGTTGTTCTTTTGTAAAATAAGTTTCGGCAGTGGTTCCTTTTGTGACGATTAAATCTTGGCCTTTTAATTGACTGGCTTTAGTAATAGCATCAGATTTTTTGGAAACAACACCAATCCCAACTTTCATGTATGGTTTAGCGAAATCAACTACTTTTTCCCGCTCTGGAGTTTTCGTGAAATTGGCCAAAACAATATCAACCTTATTTGATTTTAAAGCGTCGACTCGTTCTTCCGCGTTAACTGTGACAAATTCTACATCGTCTTCACTGCCGATTAAATCTTTTGCTAATTGTCTTGCCAGATAAACATCGTATCCTTGATGATTTCCTTCGTCATCTAAATAACCATACGGAGATAAGTCACCAAAAACGGCTACTCGTAATTTCCCACGCTTTTTAATAGCTGAAACAGAAGATTTATTCTCTGCTGCTTGGACTGGTTGATTGCTACTAATAATTAACGCTCCCAACGCAACTGTTGCTAAAACGGCACCTAAAAATTTCTTTTTCATATTTACATCCTACTTTCTTTTTTTATAATTTAGAGAAGTCGAGACTTCTTAAAAACGTAATCGCTCTTTCTGTTTGGGGATTTTCAAAAAATTCCTCAGTAGCGGCTTCTTCGACTATCTCCCCATCCGCCATAAAAATAATACGATCGCTAACTTGTTTAGCAAAAGCCATTTCATGGGTGACAATCAATAGCGTTTTGTCTGTTTCCGCAAGTTCCAAAATAACTTCTAACACTTCTCGGACATTTTCTGGATCCAACGACGCTGTTACTTCATCAAATAGCATCAAGCTAGGATTCATTACCAAACTACGGACAATTGCTACTCGTTGTTTTTGACCCCCAGAAAGTTGGCGGGGATAATCATTGGCCCGGTCTCTTAAACCTACACGATCTAGCCACTCCAAGGCTTCATTTTCAACCTCTGCTGCTTTTCTATTTTGAACTTTAACTGGGCCGACTTTGAGATTTTCTAAAACCGTTTTATTGGGGAATAAATCGTAGCTTTGAAAAACCATTCCGATTTCTGGTCGGACTTTCTGCCAATTTTTTTCTGTTAATAGTAATTGCTGATTTTTAAAAAATATTTCTCCTGAAGTAATGGTTTCTAGACCATTTAAACAGCGGAGTAAAGTACTTTTCCCACTGCCTGAGGGACCCAATATAGCCACTACTTCTCCTGGTTGGATAGTTAAATTAATTTCTGATAAAACTTCTTTATCGCCAAATTTTTTGACAATTTTATATGCAGATAAAAGTGCTTCGGACATTAGCTGCTCCTTTCTAAATAACTGGCGAATTTACTTAAGGGATAGCATAAAATAAAATAAATACAAAAGATAATGCCATAAATCCACAGGCTTGCAGTAGGCACCTCAATCGTGTAGTTTTCAATAATTTGTTGACCTACTCGAATCATTTCCGTGACACCTATCATCATTAGTAAACTGGTGGTTTTTATCACTCGCGTGACTAAATTGATGGTGGTAGGAATAATAGTTTTTAATCCTTGCGGCAACAAAATCTCCTGATACAGTTGGATCCGATTAAAGCCAAGAGATTTCCCAATTTCAATTTGATTCTGACTGACATTTTCCAATGCACTACGAGTCAAATCACTCATTTCCGCCGATATCCATAAAACAAAAACCAAAATCGAGACGGTTTGATTTGATATTTGCCAATTAAACATTTCTGGCAATAAATAGTAGAAAAGAAATAATAAAACTAAAAGCGGTACAATTCGGAAAATTTCCAAATATAGTTTAAAGATAATTCGAATAAATGGATTGCGACTGGTTCGTATCATGCCAAAGACAATACCAATTGCTAGACCTAACACTAAAGAGATGGCCGAAATTTTTACAACTTCCCAAACACCACCTAACAATCTAGTAAAATTACTGCCTTGAAAAAGGAGTTCATACCCGGCGATTTTCATAGCCCACACTCCTCTCTAACAAATAAATAAGTAGTACAATCGGCAAAATAAGTACTGCATAACTTATGACTAGCATAAATAAAAATTCCCGAGTCATATAAAACATCCCAATTAAATCACGAGTCGTATTGGTCAAATCCATGATGGCAATCGCACTAAATACGGAAGTTTCTTTTAATAAGAAAATACAGTTAGCACCAATACTAGGTACTGCTAACGGCAATCCTTGCGGTAAAATAATTTCTTTCGTAAGTTGATACTGATTAAAGCCAATCGATTTTCCTGATTCAATTTGAATTTTCGGTACATACTCAAAACTACTACGGAAAGACTCCGCCATGTAGGCCGCACCTAAAAAAGTTAAACCGATAATGGCTGCCACATTTTTATCAATCGGTAAACCAATTTTTGGTAGTCCATAATATAGAAAGAAAATTTGAATTAGCAATGGTGTATTCCGGGATAATTCTGTATACATGATTGCTAATCGATTGATTAGGGGGACTTTAAAATAGCGAACCAAGGCAATCAAAAAACCGATAATAATAGATAGAACAATTCCCGCCAAACCCAACCCAAGCGTGATTTTCATAGCTGTCACATATTGGGGGATATTTTCTTTAATAATTGCAAAATCCATTTGTTCCTCCTTCCAATAAAAAAATCTCTTTGCCATCATTGACAAAGAGACGAATTTTCGCTAAACCACTCTTGTATAATATATACCTCGACCACTCCAAACGAAGTGCGGTCAGTTAACGGTGACTACCGTCTAAAAAGCGTCAACTATTTAGAAAACTCCGAGCTCATCTTCACTCAAAAAATCTCTATCCTCTTTCTCACCTGCCGAGGTCTCTGTTATGGGCTTTTTTAAGTTACTCTTCTCTTCAACATTTTTAATTATTTACTAATCATATTATAATCCTAAGAAAACTTTTGTCAAACTTAAAAATAACTCATCTATAAGTAAAATTAGCTTTTTTTAGCTGTTTTATCGAATTATAAAAAACACCTATGTCTATCTATAAGATAAATCAATAGATAGAATTTCTTTTATTTCTGAAATGAATTCAATCGCTGCAGAACTTTTCTTACGTTGCGAATTAGTCACTGCAATCAATTGATGAGTTAAACTATCGCCAAAAGGTTTTAAAATAATTTCTTTTTTGATGAAACCTGCTACTATTCCTAAACCAGACGCATATGCATCAGACTCTGCTAAAAGATTCATCAACGTTCCACGATCATTTGTATATAGACTAATCTGATTCTTATTGATTTCTAGCGGATCTTCATCAAAATGACTAAATCCTTGTTCTTCTTGAATAAAACGCACTTGTGGAAACTCTTTTAAATCATTAGACTGAATGGTTTTCTTAGTACTCAATGGATGGTCCCGGCGTAAAAAAATCTGGGTTTTAAATTCACCAAGGACTTCGTAAGAAAGCTTTTCTTGTTTAAAATATCTAGTTAAGGTTTGCTGGTTTTTCTGATCTAAGTAGATAATCCCTACCTCACTTTCAAAATCCCGTAAGCTTTCTAAAATTCTCTTAGTGGTCGTCTCGATTAATTGAAAACTTTGAATCTCTTGTTGAAACTTGTTGGTTACTTTCAAAAATGGTTGAGATAAAAAATCGTAATGCTGACTGGCCACAATAAAACTTTTCTGTTTCTCTCCTTGGTAATGATTTTCTAGCATTGAAACTTGCGCTAAAATACGATGGGCATAAACTAAAAAATCACTGCCTTCTTCAGTCAGCAATACCCCAGACTTAGAGCGAGTAAACAATGAAATCCCTAATTCACCTTCTAAATCTTTGACTGCACTGGATAAACTTGGTTGGGTCACAAATAAATCTTTGGCGGCTTGGCTAAAGCTACCAGCTTTAGCAATTTGAATCACGTATCGACAATGTTGTAAATTCATTTTATTTACTCCTATTCAAATACTTTTAAGGCTTCGATTAAATCAGCTATCAAATCATCACTATCTTCAATTCCTACTGATAAGCGCAATAAATCTGCAGTTAACCCGTAGGATTCTCGCAATTCTTGCGGAATGTCGGCGTGAGTTTGAGTGGTTGGATAAGTAATCAAGCTTTCTACACCGCCAAGACTTTCCGCGTAAGTAATTACTGCTAATTTTTGTAGAAATTGACTGATTTTATTCTCATCTGCCACTTTAAAACTGATCATCGCACCTTTATCAGGATAAATCAGCGCTTTTAAATGTTTGACTTTAGCTAGTGCTTGGGCAACTTTTTTTGCATTTTTTTCTTGTTCTTCAAAACGTAATTTAAAAGTTTTTAAACTGCGAATAAACAGCCAGGCATCGAAACTTGATAAAGTGGGGCCTGTCGTATTGGATAGCCAGGTCAATTTTTCTGCTAATTCACTAGATTTACTGATGATTACCCCCGCCAAAATATCATTGTGTCCAGTTAAAAATTTGGTTCCCGAGTGAAGAACGATATCAGCACCTAAATCCAATGGACGTTGCCCTAATGGTGTTAAAAATGTATTGTCCACAATCAATGGCGCATCATTTTCGTGAGCTAGAGCAGCAACTTTGGCAATCGATACTTCTTGCATTAATGGATTCGTCGGTGTTTCCAAAAAAACAGCCGTAATAGCCGGTGAAATTTGTTTTTCAAAACTTTCTAAATCATCAAAATAATGGAAAGAAGCAACTTTCCGCTCAGCCAGATCATCAAAATAACGGTAGCTACCACCATATAGATCCCGGGAAACTAAAAATTGACTACCATTTGGAAATAAATTAAATATTAATTGAACTGCCGCCATACCAGAGCTGGTGACAACTGCACCGGCACCGTTTTCTAATTCGGCTAGACCACTTTCTAAAATATCACGGGTAGGATTTTTCGTACGAGTATAATCAAATCCTGTACTTTCTCCAAGTTTTGGATGAGCAAAAGTAGTTGATAAATAGATGGGTGCACTAATAGCACCTGTTTGTTGATCTGATTTGTTGCCGATTTGGGCTAATTGAGTGGCTAATTTAAATTTTGTCATGATTGTCTACTCCTTTTTTTAGCTGATCTACCACGATTAATCTGTCGACAGCAATTTTGATATTTTTAGGTGAAGTAGCTAAATTAATTCGGATACAGCTTTTACAATCTTCAGAAAACCACTCTCCGTAATCAATCGCCAATTGTGCTTTATCTTGAATATAATATTTGACTTTTTCTTTAGGAATCCACTGACTTAAATCTAACCACAAAAGATAGGTTCCTTGTAACTCACCCACAAAAATTTCAGGAATTTCAGTTTGTAAACGGTCTTTAACATAATGATAATTTTCTTCAATCACACCTAAAAATGCTTGCAGCCACTCGTCTCCAGTTTGATAAGCGGTTTTGGCTGCCAATTGTCCTAACGAACTGTTTTCCGTTTGTTTATTTCTACTGGACCACTCTGCGAAAATTTCTCGATTATTTTTACTGGGAATCCAGATGTGGGCATTTAATAAAGTCGCCATGTTAAAAGTTTTCGATGGTGCATTGCAAACAATTAACGATTTTAAGTTGCTAGCTGCCGTAATAGCCGAGGTAAACTGTTGATTGGATAAAATTAAATCTGAATGAATCTCATCAGCAATGACTAACACTTGATATTTCTCGCAAATTGCCAAAACTTTTTCTAGTTCCTCTCTTTGCCAAACCCGTCCAACGGGATTATGAGGAGAACAGAGAATAAATAATTTTACTTTGTTGTCCCGAATTTTTGTTTCAAAATCAGCGAAATCAATTTGGTAAATCCCATCATTTAAAATCAAGGGATTTGTTACCAAGCTTCTTTTTTTGTCGCTAATCGCATGATAAAACGGATAATAGACTGGTGGCTGAACCAAAACAGCATCTCCCTCTTCAGTAAAGCAATCAATTAAATCATATAGCGCTTGAACAACACCCGTTGAAAAATGTAACCACTCAGCTTGAAATTGGGTTCCCGCGTGACGTTTTTGCCAACCATCATAAGCTTTAAAATAATCTACTGGTACGGTTGAATAACCAAAAATACCATGGGCAATACGCTCACTTAAAACATTTTTTACCGTTTCCGGTACTGAAAATTCAGTGTCTGCTACCCATAAAGGTAATAAACCAGCATCTCCGTAACGTTCTTGTAAAGCATCAACCTTCAACGAATTGGTATTATTTCGTTCTGTATAATAAGTCTCAATAAATTCTGCTGTGTTCATTTTTACTGCCACCTTTCAAATTTTAAATAAAAAAAACGCCCCTTTGTCATCATAGACAAAGGGACGAAATAATCCGTGTTACCACCCAAATTTGTATTATAAAAATACCTCAGCCGTTCCAAATGAAACGCGGTGAAATATCGGTCACAACCGTCTAACAAGCGTGAACTTGCTAAAAACTCAGAGCTCATCTTCACCGACTACTCACAATACCCTTTCTCACCAACCGGGCTCTCTTTGCTTGCCTTTCATCTGCTACTCTTCTCTTCAACGTTTATTATTTAATGAAATTATAATCTTATTCCCATCTTTGTCAAGAGAAATTATTGGAAGGATTCTTGCATTCTTTTAATAAATCCATCAACTACCGCCGAATTCACACGATGTTTTTTCCAAACAAAGACGCTATAGGTAGAGATTGGAGGATCCAATGGTATAAATTTTGTAGTTCCTGTACGATGATGTAATTCTACGCCACTAATCCCAAAAGCTGCACCAATATGATTTTCAACTAAAGAAAAAACATTAAAACTCAAATTAAAATTCCCGCGAATGTTCAGTTCATCAATCGTTGTCCCCGCCCAATCTGCTAATAATTTTTGCGGCTCCGGCCTTTGTGGCATAATTAAAGGCAAACCAATAATATCTTTAGGTTTTAAAACTTTATTTTGACTGATAAAGGCGGTCTGATCTACCCAAATACCCCAAACTTCTTTTCGCGGTAACGGCAAGCGGTGATATTTTTCTGTCGGTACTGGTTCAATTAAAATGGCGACATCTAACAAACCTGCATCTAATTTATCACTGATTTCATCACTGGTATTACTGAAAATATTAAAAGTGACTTGCGGATAATCAGATAAAAATTCCTCTAGTATCATTGCCAAAGTATCTGAATTATCTCCTTCGATACACCCAATACTAATATGTCCACTAAATAATTCTTGTCGTTGATGTAAAAATTCTTGTTCTGTTCGTTCAGTTAACTCGATGATTTCCTCTGCCCGCTGTTTTAAATAGCGACCTGCATCAGTTAATATTAAACGTTTATTTTCGCGGATAAATAAAGGCGTCGCTAATTCTTCTTCCATTTCTTTTAGCTGACGACTTAAAGTTGGTTGTGTAATATGTAAGGCTTGCGCCGCTTTGGTGATATTGCCATATTCGGCAATTGTCCAAAAATAACGATAACTTCTTAATTCCATTTTTTTCTCCCAAACAGTTTCTTTTTATTATAAAGAAAAAATCACTAGAAAGACAAGCTTTCTAGTGATTAATTGTTAAACTGTTTTTTTATTGCGACGATACAAACCATAGCCTGATACAAAAATCAGAACAATACCAATTCCAGCATAGGCTGCGACTTCTTCGTTGGTTTTTGGCAAAATACTATATGGTTTTTGTTGATTATTTTTTGGAGTTGTATCTAATAAAAGCAGATCGTTTTTCTTCTCTTCTTCTGGTTGCAACATTTTCCGATAATTCGCTTCAGAAATCGAGATAATGCGACTGTTCGCAAACTCTTTATCGTACGCTTCTAAATCTAATTCAGGTGTTTTCAAATAATTAGTTAAAATAGTAGTTAAAGTTGGGCCAACTTCTTTTTCACCATTTAAAGTTGTAAAGTCGGAAGTCAACGAATCATTGAAAGCCATTCTATATTCTTTATCTGCTTTTAATGCTTCGAATTTTTTACTATCTTGATTATACACCTCAATTGCTAACACACGATCCCCAACAATATTTTTTCCAGTTGTGTTATCTGGATTTGATGCCAATACTGTCGCCGTTTTATTTGTGTCATAATACATCCGAATCGAGTTAGAAATCTGTAGGAAATGATGATTAACACTTAGTTTTGGTTGTCCATAATCATCTAAAATAACTGATCCTGAAACATCCTTTTGCACATCTGCTGCTAGCGCTAACTCAAACATTTCTTGAACTTGTGCACCTCTTACTTTAATTTGTGAAATATTTTTTTCTTCCGGTAAAACGGCTTTGACATTATTGGCAGTTACCTGACCTTTTTCAATGCTTGCTTGAATATTGTCACTACTAATCACCGCAAAATCAGAAACTCCGCCAGTAAAGCCGGTCTGCCCATAACTAAGCATCGCATCACCGATTAGATTTCCTAGATTAGTTTCTCTGGTGCTAATATTTTCTCTTACACCATTGAACAAATAAGGATTACTTTTTAAGATAATTTCATCTACCACTGGTGTCACACCAGCATCAATCACATCTTGCTTAGTAATAGCTTTAACATTTGGTGTGCGGCCATCTTCTGAATTTTGGACGGTAATTTTACCACTATTGACTAATTCAATCGCTGCATTGCGCCAATCTGAATCAAAATTATAACCAATTACTTCCCAGTTTTTTTCAATTTCGGTTTCAGGTGAAATAACTTTTTTATTTTTGATATATTCGGTAATTAATCCTCGCAAAGTTTCGGGATCAGTCGATACTAATGGGGCTTCAGTTACGATTCCCGCAGCTAGTAAGCCTTCATAGCGATAATTATTCATGGCAATCGAATAATTCGCTGCAGGATCGATTGCTTTTCCTGCTATTGTTGGATTAATAATTCGGTTGCCTGTTCCTTTGGAAATATCTATTTTATAGTCAATTCCTGAAAAAATGTCATAATTATAGACGCGAATATCTTTATTAAAACTAATGGTTAAGTCATCTTCCTCAGGCGTATTGTAATAAGCAGCTTGATTTTCCATGTATTTCAATAAATTTGCACCAGTAATATTCACACTAACTAATGTATTAGGATATTTATAAATATCAAAAACATTGGAATAAGTCAAATCTCCTGCCGGCAAGGCACTATCACTTTTAAATAAAGCAGAAGCCGCCAATTGAGCGCCCGTCGCTTCTCTTTGTACATTATTAATCAAAGAAATCATGGCTGTTGGTTGTAGTTGTGCTTCAGGAATCCCCTTAATTGTTTGTGGCGGTAAGAAATCTCCTGAAGCTTTCCCAATCACAGCAGAGATATAAGCTTCTGTAGTCTCGTGATATTCTTTGGTTGCATCTTTTAATTTTTCGTCAGCAGGTTCTGTGGTTGTATCAACAATTTTTGCTTCACTATTTGAAACTTGCCAGTCATCTTGATTCTTTTCTACATTCAAATCAATTTGAATCATTTCTGTCCCAGTATCTTTCGGTCCTGCTACTGGCACTTCACCATTTGGTCCAGCAACTTTTAATGCATAAGAACTATGGTCATGGCCTAAGATATAAGCATCGATACCAGAAACATTTTTTATTACTTCATCTGCAGCCGCCGCCGGATCGGTATCTTGCCGACCAGCATGGATTGAAGCTACCACAATATCAGCACCTTGCTCTTCTAGTTCTTTAACTGATTTTTCAGCTTCGCTTTTTAAAGGTTTAAAATCTAAACTTTCAACTTTTGCGCCATCCCATTTCGGAATATGAGGAGTCACTAAACCTAAAATTCCCACTTTTAAATCTATTTGATTATCGCCATCAAAATCTATTTCTTTTATCGTTGTACCATTTACAAAGCGCGTGTTCGTCCCTTTTTGATAAATATTTCCTGCTAGAATAGGAAATTCTGCTTCTTTTTGAATTTTATCGATTAAACTTAAACCGAAATTAAACTCGTGATTTCCTAAAGTCATAGAATCATAACCGATATAATTCATGGCTTTAATCATCGGATTTGGTTCTGAAAATTTGTCTTTGTTGTAAATATCATCGGTCATAATCGTGCCCTGTGTCATATCCCCATTATCGATTAATACCACACCATTTGCATTTTCTTTACGAATTTTATTTACTGTGCTACTTACTTGAGATAAACCTACAGGTACTTCTTTATTGTCTTCGTAAGACCAATCCCATAATTGTCCATGAACGTCTGACGTACCTAAAATCGTCAACTTTCCATTACTTACTGCCGCTTCAGCTACCTGAGCCTCTTGACCTTGGTAAATAATTCCACCCACAAATAATAATATTCCTGTTGTAAGCGTCATTCCTAATTTAAAATTATTTTTCATTTTCTTCAAAAAAAATCCTCCTGACAATATTTTTTGTCTAAAATAAGAATACCAATTTCCTCCCTATTTTGAAAGGGTTTTCCAAATTATTATAACTTAAAATTTAGTTATTTTAATTTTTATATTTATGTCGACGAATCCATAATATATATACTAATTAAATAAATAAAAAGAGATTTATTCCAAAAAATATTGATCTAACTGTCTTTTTATAACTGAGTTGTGACAAGTATAAAATATCTCATTTCTACTAGAAAAAAATATCATATGTTTTTTATTGAGCGTTTGGAGACAAAAAAACACTTGAGAGCCAAGCTCTCAAGTGCACCAAAATTATTTAGCAAACTGGCTATTATATAGATCAGCATAGAAGCCGCCTTCAGCCATTAATTTTTCATGGTTCCCTTGTTCAATGATATCGCCATGATTCATAACTAAAATTTTATCCGCATTGCGAATTGTAGATAGTCGGTGAGCAATCACAAAAGAAGTTTTACCTTCCATTAATTTATCCATCGCTTTTTGAATGAGTTCTTCTGTTCGAGTATCAACTGAACTTGTTGCTTCATCCAAAATCAACATTGGTGCTTGCTTAATTAAAGCACGAGCAATTGTCATTAATTGCTTTTGTCCAACAGATAACTCAATGCTATCATCTAAAACAGTGTCGTATCCTTTTGGCAAAGTATTAATAAAATGATCAATCCCAACTGCTTTACATGCATCGATGACAGCTTCATCTGTCACGCCTTCTTGGTTGAAAATCAAATTTTCTTTTATTGTTCCTTCAAACAACCAAGTATCTTGTAAAACCATACAAAATTGGTCGTGGACTTCTTCACGTGTCATATCGCCAGTACTTTTTCCATCAATCAATATCTTTCCACGATTGACTTCATAGAATTTCATTAATAGATTTACAATTGTCGTTTTACCGGCGCCGGTTGGACCAACAATCGCAATTTTTTCACCAGCTTTGGCATCGACTGAAAAATCATGGATAATCGTTTGGTCTTGATTGTAACCGAATGATACATGATCAAAATGGACATTGCCAATCGTATCTTGTAATTGAACTTTTTTATAAGATTCATCAGCCATTTCTTCTTCATCTAAGAATTCAAACACGCGACTTAAAGCTGCGCTAGCTGATTGTAAAGTAGAAAATACTTGGGCTAATTGTGCCAATGGATTGGTAAAAATTCGCACATAAATCATAAAGGCTACAACCACACCAAAAGTAATTGTACCATTTAGAGCTAAGACTGAACCAACTACACAGACCATTACATAACCAAAGTTTCCGATAAAGCTCATCATTGGTTGCATAATACCTGATAAAAACTGGGCCCGCCATACACTACTATATAAATCTTGGTTTAATTTGCCAAATTCCTCATTAACCTCATTTTTGGCATTATAAGTCGTAATGACACTGTGACCTGAATAAACTTCTTCTGCAAAACTTGAGACTGCACCAAGTTTTCGTTGTTGGCCACTGAAATGCTTTTGTGATTTTGATAAAATTAAAACCACTGCCGCAAATCCTAAAAAGACAGAAATAATTGCAGTCAAACTTAACATCCAGTCATTATGGAACATCATAATGACTGAACCGATTAATAAAGTGACTGAAGGTGCCAATGAACCTAAACTTTGATTCAAACTTTGCCCAACTGTATCTAAGTCATTGGTTACCCGTGACAAAGTATCCCCTTGTTTATGAGAATCAAAATATTGTAAAGGTAAACGATCAATCTTTTCGGATACTTGCGTCCGTAATTTTTTAGAGAATTTTTGGGTAATCGTTGTCGTAATAAAACCTTGAACATAACTCATCACTGCGCCGATTCCATACAATGTTGCTAAGAAAATACAGATGCGAACGATTTTATCAGTATCAATATCTCCAGTTAACCCCGCAGTTATCGTGTTGGTAATTTCACTTAATTGATCAGGTCCTAAAATTGTCGTAATACTGCCAACTGTGGCAAAAATTACTGCAATGATAAAAGGAATTGTATACTGGCCGGCATATTTTTTAATATTTGCCCAGTTTAAATGGCTATTATTTTTTTTATTCATGGGCCAATTCCTCCTTAGATAGTTGTGAATAAGCAATTTCTTGATAGACTTGATTTTTCGCTAATAAATCTTTGTGAGTACCAGAGCCAACAACGTGACCTTCTTCTAAAACAATAATCAAATCGGCATCCATAATCGTACTGATTCTTTGTGCCACAATTAATTTTGTAGTCTCGGGCAATTCTTCTTTTAAAATACTCCGAAGTTTTTGGTCAGTTTGGTAATCCAAAGCAGAAAATGAATCATCGAAAATTAAAATCTCTGGCTCACGGGCAATTACTCGGGCAATCGCCAACCGTTGTTTTTGTCCACCTGAAAAATTGGTTCCGCCTTGGGCTACATTTGCATCTAAGCCCTCAGGTTCTTCATCAACAAAAGATTTCGCTTGAGCAATTTCTAAGGCACGATTGATTTTTTCATCATCTAATGGATAAGCTTTACTGGTTCCCATTTCCATATTTGACCGAATCGTTCCAGAAAACAGCACTGGTTTTTGTGGAATGTAACCGATAATATCGTTTAATTCATCCTGCGGATATTCTTTTACATCGTGATTATCGATTTTTAAACTACCTTTTGAAATTTCAAACAATCGTGGAATTAATTTCAAAATCGTACTTTTACCACTACCAGTTGAACCGATAAAGGCAACTGTTTGACCAGCTATGGCGCTAAAATTCACATCATGTAAAACTGGATTTTTGGCATCTGGGTACGCAAAAGTGACATTACGAAAATCAATCTTCCCTTTTACATCAGTTGTTTCAACTTCTTTATCAGTAAATTGAATCGATGGTTGTAAGTCTAACACTTCATTAATCCGTTGAGCAGAAACTAAAGCTCTTGGTAAAATGAAGAAAATCATCGTCATCAAAATAAAGCCCATCACTACTTGCATAGCATAAGAAGTAAAGACCACCATGTTAGAAAACACAGTCAATTTATCCATACCTACGGCATCTTGAATCAAGAATGTCCCAATCCAATATACGCCTAAAGTCAATCCGCTAGAAACCAGTGTCATGACCGGACTGAACATAGACATCATCCGACCGGCAAATAAGTTCACCGCCGTCAATTCATTATTGGCACCTTCAAATTTTGCATCTTGATATTTTTCGGCATTGTAAGCCCGAACTACCCGAATACCAATTAAGTTTTCTCGGGTAATACCGTTTAAATTATCGGTAATACTTTGCACCATCGCAAATTTAGGACGAACAAAGACCATAATCAATGTCAACATTACCAATAGGAAGAAAACGGCCACTCCAGTAACTGCTGTCCACTGCCAATTTTGTCCAGCAATTTTAGTAATTGCCCAAACTGCTGTAACTGGACCTTTGATAACGACTTGCAGACCCATCGCAATCAACATTTGAATTTGTGTTAAGTCATTCGTAGTTCTCGTGACTAAACTAGGCACAGAAAAATGTTGAATCTCGCTAGTTGAATAGTCGGTGACTTGTTGGAAAACTTCTCCTCGAATGCGCATCGTTAAACCCGCTGCAATCCGTGCCGCAAAATAACCAACAATAATTGATGCCGCGAAACTTGCTAATGACAATCCAATCATTTTAAATCCTGGTGTCAAAATATCTCCAGTCTTAGTCCCCGGCTCCTGTAGTAAGCGGGTAATATCTGACATGTAATCGGGAATTTTTAATTCTAATCCGACTTGCAGCAAAATAAATAAAAAGCTGATGATGACTAACAGCCGTTCCATTTTGCTTGTTTTATTAAATAATCTGAACATACACAATCTCCTTAAATCTTTAGTTATTTTCTAAATTCTTTTTGATTCTTCTAGTGATTTTTAAATAAGTTTGAACTTCTTCTTCAGTCAAACCATTTTTCAATCGTCCCTCAACCGTTTGGACTAAATCATCAATTTGGTTCATATTTTTTTCAGCTTTTTTAGTTAAGACAATCTGATTTAAGCGCTTATCTTCTATGGAAGGAATTCTTTTCACAAAACCATTCTTTTCCATTCGATCAATTAAACGACTGGCAGTTGGTTTTCTAATAGATAATTCTTCTTCGATATCTTTCTGATAGATCGCACGATGATCATTTTTTTTAATAAATCCCAGTGCCCAAGCTTGCGGACCCTTTAGTTTATCTACATTCCGCGCCGCAGCTTCCTGATCAATCACTCGACTCAATAGAATCATTAACTCCCGTAATTCAAAGCCAACTTCACTATGTTTGCCTATCATATGTCACCTCCAAAAATATTAGTTACCCCGCTAACTATATTAAGGAAATTTTCATGAAAGTCAAGAAAAAGTATTCAACTTCTTTATTTTTTTAGGCATAAAGAAATCCATACTAGTTATACTTATAAGCATAAAAAAACTACCACTTTTTCCTTAGAAAAAATGATAGCTTTCAAATACCTTGAAAGAAATTTCTTGCTTAAGCATTTCGCGATGGGCATTTTTAGCTGCTTCCAACGATATGCCAAAATCTTCAGTGGCAATTTGCATTTGAGTCTCTATTGATGAGAATTCCTCTAGTTGAGAGTCTGGATTGTTAAAAGGATTATATTGGATGGAATTGCTTTTTTGATAAAAATTTTTCAGCCAAATAGTTGCTTCTTGATTGGTCATAACTGTCATTCCTTTAATGATTTTCATCATAATAACATGGCTGACAAATAAGCAAAATTAGTTTGCTTAAGAGTTTTGTTCTATTAATAGAAAATAAATCTTCTGTTACAAAATCCAGACCTGTATACTAATGATAAATATCTCGGGAGGTACATTATGGAAAAATTTAAATTAGCTCGTTGGAAAAAAATGAAGGTGAACTTTTCTTTCATCAATCAAATGATATAGTTTTATACCAAAACATGAGTAATAATTTTCCTAAAAATCTAGCCGACTGTGAAAAAATGGTGGATTTTTTTGCAGAGAGTAACGATCAAAAAGAATATGTCAGAAGTATTCACATAAATCAGTAAATTGCTGGGTGTATCGGTGCTTTTTTTGATTCTGATATTTATCTAAATAATGCTGAAATTGCTTATTGGCTTGGAAAAGATTATCGTAATCAAGGCATTATGTCTAAAGTTATTATTGATTTTATTGATGAATTATTTTTAAAAACTACTGTTCATCGCATTTACGCTCGTCCCTTTGCTTATAACCAAGCTTCTTCAAAAGTTCTAGAAAATGCGGGAAAGTATCTTCAAAGACGGAAAATATTTTGACAACTTCCTTTATTCAAAAATTCGCTAAAAAAATAGACAGGGCACTATGCCTGTCTATCTTTCAACATTTCATACTTCAATAGATTTTTGATAATCACTGTGCAACAAACAATGGTCACCATTTTTTGCAGACGTTTCTCTGAAAATTCTAAGCTGTATTTAAAATCTTTATTTCGGACTTCAACTTTCATGGCTGCACCTCTTTTTTAGATAATTATACCATATTTTAGTGGGCCATCATTTCTTGCGCAATTGTGATACCAGACATTTTTTCTGGATAATAAGTCGGCCAGTGATCCATTTCAGCTAATAATGCTTCTTGACTATCAGCGCCAAAATAAATATGAAAGTGACCAGAATCACTTGAAGTAATACTATGATCACTAAATTGTACATAACGATAAGGTGAATTTTTATCGACTGCTTCAAATAAATAACGAACGCCACGATTACCAGCTTCATAATCTAATATTTGGTAACCTTTAGTTTGATATTTACTTTCTTCAGATGTACCATCTGCTTTAGTAAATTTCATAGTATCTTTAGTGATTTCAATTTTTTCAACATCGGTTTGATAGCCGGTAGTATAGTATTCTTTATACTCTTCAGCCGTTTTATCTTGTTTTAATTTGGCTTTGTAATCAAATATTTGATCTAACGTACCATCTTCTAAGTAAGGATAAACAGACTGCCATTTTCCTGACCAATTACTCAGTGGACGATTTTCTACATCTTCATCAGCAAAATAGCCATTATAAACAGATTTTTCAACTTGCTTTTCTGGTGCTTTAGAAGTGGTTTCTTGATTAATTGTTTTTGCTAAATTGTCTAGATTTTCAGTCATGATGGAAACATAGTCTTCACCAGCTTCAGTTTGTTCCTTTGTCAAACCTTCCAACGGATTCAAGATCAATAATTCTAGCCCAGTTTCATCGGCTAAAGTACGGGCGACATTATCTGAGGCATTTTTTTCAAAATAAATATATTTCAAATCGTTATCTTCTACGTAACTTTTTAGCTCGGCTAAACGACTTGTTGTTGGTTCTTGAGTCGATGAAATACCTGAAATAGAAACTTGGTTTAACCCATAGTCTAATGCTAAATAACTAAAAGCAGTATGTTGAGTGACAAAGTTTTTTTGCGTAGCAGTGGATAATTTTTCCGTATAAGCTTGATCTAAATCGGTAAGCTTGGCTAAATATTTTTCTGCGTTTTCATTAAATTGATTGGCTTGTTCAGGATACGCCTCACTTAATTGATCTCGAATAATTGCGACTTGTTTGGCTGCATATTTTGGTGAAAGCCAAACGTGAGGATCCAATTCGTGGCTATGACCGGCTTCGCTATGATCATGATCGTGACCCTCTTCTTCACTGCCAGGTAATAAAACCATATCTTTTGTGGCTTTAATGATTTTAACATCGCCTTCTTTTAAAGTTGTTTCAACATCCGGCACCCAAGTTTCCATATTTTCATTATTGTAAACAAAGACATCGGATTCTTGTAATTGCGCCATCTTTTTAGCTGAAGGCTCGTAATCATGAGCATCCGTGCCTGCAGGTACCAATAATTCTACTTCGCCAACATCTCCCACAATATTTTTAGTGAAATCATACATCGGATAAAAAGAAGTCATAACCTGCAACTTTTCAGTTTCCGTTTGATTACTGCCACAAGCAGTTAATAATATCCCCGTCAATAAAATAATTCCTGACAAAACTAATTTTTTCATTCTTATTCCCCATTACGCTTTATTTGAACAAAATGTAATGCTTACGATTTGTTCTCGAGGATTTTACTGAAAAAACTTTTGCTTGTCAATCTATTTTCGCAAATATCTTTAAAAATATTTGCATATATGAATGAACATTCATTTTAAGTCGCTCTAGAAATAATTTTTTGTTGCTCCAATTGGATTTTTAAACGATCTAATGAAACATCTTGAAATTGATTTTCTTTCATTCGTTTTCGATAATGACTAGCGGTTTCGCCGGTACTTTTTTTAAAGGCCCGAGAAAAAACTACTAAACTGTTAAATCCTACCGCTTCTGAAATTGTCTCAATCGAATCTTCTCCAAAGGATAATAAAAAAGCGGCTTGATTTATCCTGACACCTGTCAAATAATCTTTAATCGTCGTAGTTAAGTGATTACTAAAAACTCTAGATAAATGGCTGCGATTGACTGACAACGCCTCGGCAATTTCAGTCACCGTAATATCTTTTTGATAATTTTTTTGGATGTACTCCATTGCTTCTATAGTCAATGGCGAGTAAATTTTTTCCTCAGCGAAATAGATATGCCCTTGGTCCTGTAATAGTTCTGCTAAAAATTGATTGGTAATCGCATTTAACTGTAATTCACTTGATAAATCATTTTGTTGAAAACTGAGACAATTTAAAATGTATTGAACAAATTGTTGCATTTTACTGGTCTTCATCGTATAAGCATTCTTTTTTAGTAATGTTTCTTGAATAATTTTTTCCGCACTTTCCCCACTAAAAGCTATCCACGCATATAACCAAGGATTTTTACCATCGGCGCGATAAAAAGTTAATTCATTTGGACGAACCAAAAATAAATCGCCTTTTTCCAGTTGAAATTGCTGATCTTTGACTTGATAGATACCCTTTCCTTCCAAAACAACATGTAAAACGAAATTTTCGCGGATTGCTGGACCAAAAGAATGGAAAGGCATCGTTTGAGAAACACCACAAAAATCAAAGACCAAATCCCCGTTTATTTGCTTTTTATCTTTTCGTAAAAATATTGCTCGTTCCATATCGTCACCTCAATTTCAGCTTAGCAAAATTTTTGACTTTTGCAACAAAAAGTTAAATGATAGTCACACAAGTATCTACAATAGAAAACGATTTCTTGTTAGTTTATAATTAATCCGAAATGACTTTTGGGAGGAAAATAAAGCATGCAGATAAAAGAAACAGATTTTGGGCAAGATTACCATTTAATTACAATTGAAAACAAAAATGGGGTGGAATTATCCGTTTCTGATTTAGGGGCACGAATTGTTTCATTAAAAGCCTTAAATCGAGAATTGGTTTGGGGATTTGATTCGGCGCAAGAATATTTAGACAACGATTTGACTATCGGGGCGACAATTGGTCGGACAGCCGGAAGAATTGCCAATGGCCGTTTTAATATTGCCGAAAAAACTTATCAAGTCAGCCAAAACAGTGGTCCTCATAACTTGCACGGTGGAATGCCAGGATTTGAAAGTGCTAAATGGGAGTATACTATTTTAAATGGTGAGAATGAAGCATCGGTTTTATTTCGTTTAACTAGCCCAGATGGTACTCACGGTTTTCCGGGAAATTTAGAAGTGGAAGTTCGTCATACTTTGACTAGGGACAATCTTTGGCGAGTAACAACTCGTGGTGTGACAGATGAAGCGACTCTGTTTAATCCTACCAACCACGTTTACTTTAATTTATCTGGTGATTTAAGTGAGACTATCGATCAACACAGTCTCTATTTAAATAGCAATAGTTTCGCACCGATCATTAATAGCGGGATTACTGACGGAACAAAAGCCGACGTAAGAGGGACTCCGTTTGATTTTCAACAAGAAAAGAAAATCATCGACTTCTTTAACAGCCGTCAACCACAATCGGAAATCGTTGATGGCATTGATCATCCCTTCTTTTTCAAGCAAACGGGTTTACGTTTTATGCAAGCAAAATTAACTAGTCCAGATGAAAAGTTGGCCATCGAATTATTTACCGATCGTCCAACAGTTGTTCTATTTAGCGGTAATTTTGGTAAGGACTACTATTTAATGAGAGGAAAAAAAGTTGGCCGCCATCAAGGCTTGACTTTTGAAACCCAATTTGCTCCTGGAGCTGAACGTTTTTCAAGCTTTGGAAACATTGTTCTACCGGCAGATTTTCCTAAAGAAACCATTACTGAATACAAAATAAACTTTAAGGAGTAAGCATATGAAAATCAACACAGAATTAACAACTAAATTTAATGAAATATTTGGCGCAAAAAAAACTAATCAATATTTTTCTCCGGGTCGGATTAATTTAATCGGGGAACATACTGACTACAACGGTGGGCATGTCTTCCCTGCGTCCATCACGATTGGCACGACTGGAGTAGCAGCTAAAAGAACAGATGATCAAGTCAAAGTTTATTCGATAAACTTTCCTGACGCTGGTGTCATTTCTTTTTCAATCGATAATTTGAGCTTTGATAAAAAAGATAGTTGGGCAAATTATGTTAAAGGCATCGTATTGAAATTAATAGAGGCTGGTCACAAGATTGATACTGGCTTTGAATTATTAGTTTCTGGCACGATTCCAAACGGTGCTGGACTTTCTTCAAGTGCCTCATTGGAATTATTAGCAGCGGTAGCTTTAGAGGATTTATTTCACTTAGATACTACCCGTTTGGAATTAGTAAAATTAGGACAAAAAGTTGAAAATGAATTTATCGGTGTAAACTCTGGGATCATGGATCAATTTGCGATTGGTTTTGGTGAAATTGATGAAGCGATTCTGTTAGACACCAATACTTTAGCCTATGAAATGGTGCCAGTAAAATTAGATGATTATGCGATTGTCATTATGAATACCAATAAACGCCGAGAATTAGCTGATTCAAAATATAATGAGCGCCGCAGTGAATGTGAAGAAGCCCTACGCCGCTTACAAACAAAATTAGATATTCAGGCTCTAGGTGATTTGGACGAAACAACTTTTGAAGCCAACACGGATTTAATTGCTGATGAAACATTAATTAAACGAGCGCGCCACGCAGTAACAGAAAATCAAAGAACTTTAATCGCCAAAGATGAATTGGTTCAAGGTAATTTGAGTGCTTTTGGAAAATTATTGAACGCCTCACATCAATCTTTGAAAGAAGATTATGAAGTTACTGGCATTGAACTAGATACGCTAGCAGAAACAGCCCAAAAACAAGATGGTGTCTTAGGAGCTCGAATGACTGGTGCTGGTTTTGGCGGATGCGCCATCGCGCTCGTAAAAGAAAGTGAAATTCCAGCTTTCGAAGAAAATGTCGGGTCAAAATATCTGGATGTTATCGGTTATGAGGCAGATTTTTATGTTGCGCATATCGGAAATGGAACTACCAAAATCAATCAGCTAGCTTTATAAACTTTTTTGAACCAATCGCAAGGCTTGCGGTTGGTTCTTTTTGATTGCTTGTGCTAGTCTTAATTTGAAACTTGTTGGTAAATAATGGAGGGATAAAAATGAAGATTTTAATTATTTATAATCAAAGCTCCGGCAAAGACACCGGCAAACATTTAGCGGAAGATCTAAAAACAAGCTTAGAAAAAAATAACTCAGAAAACACCATCGACCTAGCAGAAACCGGGCCGAAAATTGATCCTAAAACTTTAACGAATAAAGCTGTATCTGAAAACTTCGATACAATTGTTATGACGGGCGGCGATGGAACCTTGCGACATATTGTCCAAGCCTTTGACCAATACATGGACAAATTTCAATTTGCGATTCTACCGGGAGGAACGGTAAATAATTTTGCGACTGCTTTAGATATTCCAAAAGATCCTGAAGAAGTGGCAGAAATCATTTTAGCTGGCCATCAAAAGAAAGTCGATTATGCCTTAGTCAATCAAAAAGAAGTCTTGCTTTCTAGTTTGACTGTCGGAATTTTAGCCGACACTGCAGCAAACATTTCCCAACAGGAAAAGCAAAAATATGGTAAATGGCCTTTTGTCAGAAATTTTGTCAAAATGCTAGCGAAAAAGAAGAAATATTTATTGAGTTTTTCTACTGGAAAGAAAGAATGGCAAGAAAGTTGCCAACTTCTAGCCATTACTATGTCGAATTCGGTTGGCGGCTTTCCTGATTTTGACCGAGAAGCTACAGCTGATGATGGTTTGATGCATATTACAATTTTACCTCGCATGCATTTTTTGATGTATTTAATGAATCTCCATAATGTTTTGCGGGGACAGATTGGTAAAATTCCAACTGTTCAATATTTCCATGAATCAGAACTAAAAATTCATGGGAAAAGTGATATCAAAGTTCGGATAGATGGTGATGATGCCGGTACTTTACCGATTGAAATTGACGTCCAAAAACATAAATTAACCATTCTAGTTCCTTAAACTCGAGCATGTCTCGAGTTTTTTTCATTAGACTTATTTTGAAATCGCTTTAATTTTTATGAGTGTTTAATTATTCTTCCCCCTTCACACTTTATTCAATTTTTCTTCACCTTCAAAGTGTTGAGGTTGCAAAGTTCTTTTATTATAATTCGATAATAATATACGATAAAAAAATCTTATTTTCTCAGAATTAAATTGTCGTTTTAGTGTAATCAACTAGTAAATTTTGGTAAAATAAAGAGTACTGAAATTTTTTAGCGGATTTGAAAGGAAGTCTTTAGTGAAAAAGAAATATTTATATGAAGTGGATTTCATGCGAAATTTCTTCATTAGTGGGGTTTTATTAAATCATATTACCGGTATTGTAAAAGGTTTATTTGATTCTGGGGCGATTATGTATACAGTTTTAGGCAGCTTACATGCCTCTTTACATTTTACTCGGATGGGTTTTATGTTTATGACTGGTTTGGTTTTATTTTTAGCCTATCGCAATAAGGATCTTCAAGTTTTTTCTTTTTGGAGAAAACGTTATGTGTCTGTTGGGATTCCTTACATTTTTTGGAATATGGTATACAGCCTATTCGCTTTACCGACTGAAACCTTACAAAAAGTAATTGGTGATTTCTGGGGTCACTTGATTCATGGCGATCAGGCATATCTTTACTACGTGCTAGTCACCATGCAACTTTATTTAATTTTCCCTTTCCTATTATTATTTTTAAAGAGATTCAGAAAACATTCCAAATTAATCTTTGCGATCAGCTATCTTTTACAATTAGCCATGACTTTCTTCATTAAATATAAAATTCGAGATTTTGATATGAGCAACTGGCCATATCTCCTTTCTCATTGGGGTATTTTTGTCGGAACGTACCAATTGTATTTCATCGCTGGCGGTATCGCATCATTAAACTATGACCGCTTCACTGCTTTTGTTGAACGCCATAAACGAAAGATTAATTGGCTGGCTTTATTATCTATCCCAGTCATTTGCGCTTATTATTTATGGAATTATCAAGTTCTTGGCTTATCCGAATCTAATGCAAAATCAGTCCATCAGCCATTATTTGTCATTTACGCAACAATTATCGTGCTGTTTGCCTTAAACTTAGGACGCCGTTGGGCTGCTTACCGTGAAAAATATCCAGAAAAGTTATTCAGCCGTTACATTTCATTAGCTGCTCAATTATCATTTGGTATTTATTTGACACAATATATTGGCATGACCCTGATGAGGACTTTCTTAATTCCCGTCTTACGTGACCATAAAGTTTTTGCTCTACCAGCAATCCCCTTATTATTTATTTTCGTATTTGGACTATCTTTTATTATTTCCTACTTATTATATAAATCGCCATTGTCCAGTTTAATCGGACGAAAGCATCAAAAAAAATTAACTGGAGGTCGTAGGTAATGACGATCCTAACAACCACTTTAAATAAAATTTTACATGAATCAGTAGACCAAAATTTCATCAAAGATTTAGCTGCTGATCAATGGTACACCAAAGAAGAAGTAACAGCTGAAGTCGAACGAATCGCTGAAGTCTTCAAAAAAAATGGCCTCAAACCAGATGATGCCTTGATTATTGCTGTGCCGAATTCTTATCGTTTTGTCTTGTTTTATTTAGCCGCTTTAACTAGTGGCATCACCATTACTTCAGTCAATCCAGAAATTCCCGCCCGTGAATTAGAGCGCATCTTGGTAAAACGTCCTTATCGCGGCGTACTTTTAGAAGAATTTCGGGAAGATTTACTGACTGATCAAGAAATTGTCGACAGCTTCAAATTAACCCAAAATCAAGATTTATTTGGCAATCAATTATTAATCACTGAAGAAAACTATGCCAATGGACGGACCTTATTGACTGAATCCAGTGTTGCAATCCAAATGTTCACCTCAGGAACTACTGGAGAACCTAAAACGGTCGGTATTTCCCATGAACAATTATTTGCGGCAACCAGAAATATTCGTGAGTCTCATCAATTAACAGATGAAGATATTACTTATGTTTGTCTTCCCTTATTTCATATTAACGCACAAGTGATTTCCTTATTATCAACGATTTTAAGTGACGGAAAAATTGTTATTGGTAAGAAATTCAGTGCCCGTTCATTCTGGTCAATCATTACTGATGAAAAAATTACATGGGTTTCAGTTGCGCCGGCAATTTTAACTATTTTGTTAAAACGTCAGCAACCTGACACAAAAATATCACATAACCTACGCTTTATTCGATCAGCATCAGCACCCTTAGCTCCATCAATAGCTGAAAGCTTCGAAAAAACTTTTAATGTACCAGTTATTGAATCTTATGGTATGACAGAAGCTGCCAGCCAAATCTGTATCAACCCACTGCCTCCTGAAAAACATATTTTTGGTTCAGTTGGCAAACCATATGGCTTAGAATTAAAAATTGTCAATGAAGAAAATCAATTATTAACACCAGAAATAGTTGGTGACATTGTCATTCGAGGAGCGAACGTAATCGATTATTATGTCGACCGACCAGACAATACTGATTTTAAAGATGGCTGGTTTTATACCGGTGATGTCGGATATCTAAATGATGAAGGTTATTTATTTATTGTCGGACGTAAAAAAGAGGTTATTAATCGCGGTGGTGAAAAAATTAGTCCTTATGAAGTTGAAGATGTCTTATTACAGCTACCAGAGATTGATAATGCTGCTGTGGTAGGCGTTCCCGATCCGATTATTGGACAAAAAGTAGCTGCCTTTATTGTATTAAAACCAGATATAACTGAAAGTCAGCAACTACTAAAAAAAATTCAACAGCATTGTGAAAATCAACTTTCAGCCTTTAAACGACCAGAATTTTATTACTTCGTGAAGGAGTTACCAGCAGGCCCTACCGGAAAGATCCAACGAAAAAAACTAATCGAACAATTTACTTAGAGGAGATTTAAGATGAAGAACAACGTATTTAAAAAAATCGCTGCTATAATTGTCGGTGTTTTATGGATTGCAGGAGTTTGGACAGGTTATCAGCATTTATATGGAACTGACAATGATTCTAATAATTCCTCAGGTTCGGCAGGAACCATTACGATTGGTTATCAACGAGGCGACATCTTTAACCTGGCTCAAATCGAAGGCGGTTTAAAAGAACGTTTAAATGAAGCAGGTTATAAAGTAAAATGGAAACAATTTACAGATGGTTCTGCCTTAATGGAAGCTTTAGTCGCTGGTAGTATTGATTATGGACGGACAGGCAATACCCCACCAGTCGTTTCACAAAGCACCGGCTCAGATGTTGTTTACGTGACCGCCAGCAGCTCAAAATATGAAGGTAGCGCGATCTTAACACCTGAGGGTAGCACAATTGCCGCTTTAACAGACTTAGCTGGAAAAAAAGTTGCAGTTTCGAAAGGATCGAGTGCTCACTATTTCTTGATTAAAGCTTTGGAAAGTGTTGACTTAGCCCCAGAAGACGTAGACATTCAATATTTAGATCCATCTGAAGGACGAATTGCTTTAGAAAATAATCAAGTCGATGCTTGGGTAGTTTGGGATCCTTATACTGCAGCGGCGCAAGAAGAAATGAATGCGCAGATTTTAACCACTGCTGAAGGTTTCTCTACTGACCGTGATTTTATTTTATCGTCTAAACAATTTGCCTCTGAAAATACAGATATCAATCAAATCGTGGTGGAAGAAATGGCTAATTCACTAGATTGGGTCAACAATCATAAAACCGAAATTGCCGAACAGTTAGCTGAAACATTAAAATTAGATGCTTCTGTTGCTGAGTTAATGGTGAATCGTCGAACCTATGGCATGGATGAAATTTCTGATGAAATTATGAGTGAGCAACAAGATATTGCCGATACTTTTTATCAATACGGTTTCATTGACAATCAAATTACAGTCACTGATGCCTGGTTGAAAACATCGGATTAAGGAGGATTGAGATGAAAAGAAATAGCGTAGCTTCGCAATTATTACCCTGGCTGATTCCATTAATTATTATTATTCTATGGCAAATCGCATCCAGCTTGACTTGGATTTCATCGAATGTTCTCCCCGCTCCTTTAGCAGTAGTCTCAGCCGGAGTCGAATTATTTGAGTCTGGCGAATTAATGACTAATTTAACCATCAGTTTATATCGAGCGACCGTTGGTTTTGTGATTGGTGGCGGAATTGGTTTTATCCTAGGTTTATTGACTGGATTATCAAAAACTTGTCGCTTACTTTTAGATTCAACAATCCAAATGATTCGAAATATCCCTCATTTGGCTTTGATTCCATTAGTTATCGCTTGGTTTGGGATTGATGAAGTCTCAAAAATCTTTTTGGTGGCAATTGGTGTAATGTTCCCTGTTTATGTAAATACTTTGCATGGCATTATCGGTGTCGATAGTGACTTGATTGAAATGGGTAAAATTTACCAACTTTCAAAATGGCAATTGTATACCAATATTATTTTTCCTTCCGCCTTACCTTCTATTTTAGTTGGGATTCGATACGCTTTAGGCGTGATGTGGACAACGTTGATTGTGGCCGAAACAATTGCATCTGATTCTGGGATTGGTTATATGGCGATGAATGCCCGCGAATTTATGCAGATGGACGTGATTGTTTTAAGTATTTTACTTTATGCAATTTTAGGAAAAATATCTGACTTGATTGCCAAATATTTTGAGGACATTACGCTTGCTTGGCGTGATCTATAAGAGGTGAAAAAATGAGCGAAGAAGTATTGAAAATCTCCCACGTCTCAAAAAAGTTTGGTGAAACTGACGTGTTAGCTGATATCAATTTTACTATTAATAAAGGAGAATTTATTTCAGTAATTGGAAAAAGCGGCTCTGGAAAAAGTACCATTTTGCGCATTGTCGCTGGCTTAGAAGAAGCCACCGAAGGAACGATGTTGTTAAACGGATCAGAACTACATGGCATCAGCCCTAAAATTCGCATGATGTTTCAAGATGGCCGCTTGCTTCCATGGAAAAATGTCAGAGATAATTTATTGTTAGGACTTGGTAAGAATCGCAAAGCAGACGCTGATGAGCTGTTAGCTCAAGTTGGTTTAGCAGATTATGGCGAACGCTACCCCAATCAACTTTCTGGTGGACAAAAACAACGGGTTGCTTTAGCGCGGGCTTTGTTACATAAGCCAACATTATTGTTACTTGATGAACCCCTTGGTGCCTTGGATGCTTTTACGCGTCAAGATATGCAAGATTTGATTTCTCAAATTTGCCACTTACATCAAATCACTGCCTTATTTGTCACTCATGATATTGAAGAAGCGATTTACATGGCAGACCGCGCCATTATTTTAGGTGATGGTGTCATTACTGAGAATATGGCTGTTGATTTGGCTTATCCGCGAGATAAAACCGATGAAAAGTTGCAAGAACATGTAAAACACTTGATGCAACTATTTTACGGGAATAAAGTATCATCTTAAAACGGGATTTTTTTATCTCGTTTTTTATTTACACAAATTTCACAGCAAAAAAATATTCTCTTAACACCTTTTCGTTATGCTATAAGTGTCTTAAGGACAATCCAATTTAGAAGGTGATGGCATGATCTACGGAAAATTTGTAAATGAATGCAGTGAAATTATCGAAGGAATAATTCTTTATGATTTACCTGAAAAAGATTTGATTATTGCACAAGATAAAAAAGGTTATCTGCATATCGTAAAATCTGCATTGTTTGTTTGCTGTCCTAATCGTCAAAAAGCTGATCCTGATGAGATAGTTTCTAACAGTTATCAATAACAAACTGGTCTGTCTTGAAGACAGGCTTTTTTTGTGCTTTTTTTTGGGAAAGTGTTTATACTTTAAAAAAAGAACGGAGTGAGAAAATGGATTATCCCTTTATTCAAGGTCAAACGCCTGAAATCTCTCGAAATGGCTGGATAAAAATCATAATAGTGAATATTATTTCTGTATTACTCCTTGCCAATGGTATCATTCATGGTATTTTAACGAGTATTTTGAATTGGATTCCTGGTTTTAGTCATGGTGGGCAAAACATGTTGTATCAGCCTTCTTTAGCAAATGTTTTTGCTGGGATTTTAACTGGTGTAATTTTTTTGTCGATTAATATTTGGGGATTTTCTTCAACAGTGGGCCCTCGATGGAAGGAATTATTTAAGCCTCTAAAGAAAAATGATTTTTGGCAAATTTTGAAGTACTTTATTTTGAGTATGGTGGTGGGAATAGTCACTGGTCTAATCGCCAATCGTTTATTCGGACATGAAGTGAATCCGGCTAATCGCATTCAGGCAAGTCATCCTGGGGCTTGGCTAGTCTTTTTAGAAGGACGAGTGGAAAATTTATTTCAGCTTTTAGGAGAGGAATTTATTGCAATCGCCCCTTTTCTAGCCTTGTTACAATTAGGTCGTTTAAAAAAATGGTCTTCGAAATTTAGTTTTTGGTTGGCGTTAATTGTTTCTTCGATTTTATTTGCTACTTACCACTTGTCTACTTACGGCTACAATTTGGGATACGCGTTAATGGGCTTAACTTTCACCCGAATGGTCTTAACCCTACCCTACGTCAAAACTAAAAACTTATGGGTTAGTTTTGCAGTTCATTATTTATACGATTTATTTAGTTTCTTACTTAGCTTTTTAGTTGTCGTATCATAAGAAATCTTAAGATACCTTGCGTTATTTTGAAAAACTGGTAATATGAATTTACACGAAAAATATTTTTATGCGACAAACTTAACTTATTTTGATGAAGTTTAATCAAACTGGCGCAACTTTAGGGTTGCAAGGATGTATTAGAGGTTTGGGAATATATCGTTTAAATGAGAAATAGTTATTTTTTAGTAATAGTAACACCCTCAACTTTAAATTATGAATATTGATTAGTTAGATAGCCCTCTTGCATGTTGCAAGAGGGCTATCGTTCATTTTACCGTAATTCTGCAATAATTTTTATTCCAGAGCTGGTACCAATCCGTTCTGCGCCTGCTTCAATCATATTTAACGCAGTTGCTAAATCGCGAATGCCTCCGGCTGCTTTCACTTTTACCTTCTCACCAACGACTTCCTTCATTAATTTCACATCTTGATAAGTCGCACCTGCCGTGCCAAATCCAGTTGATGTTTTAACAAAATCTGGTTGAATTTCTTTTGCAATCTGACAGACTTGGATCTTTTCTTCATCAGTTAGATAGCACGTTTCCAGAATAACTTTGCTTAAAATATTGCCATCTCTAGCTACTGAAACAATGGCATTCATTTCTTTACGAATATGAGCCAAATCGCCATCTTTTAATTTTCCAATATTTATGACATAGTCAATTTCATCAGCGCCGTTTTTTATGGCATCTTCCACTTCAAAAATTTTAGTTTCAATCGTCGTCTGACCTAAGGGAAAACCAATCGCAGCACCTACGTGGACTGAACTGTCTTTTAAAAATTCGTGGCATAATGCAACTGGAGCAGAATTAATCGCCACCATTTTAAATTGGTATTCTTTTGCTTCATGACATAGTTTTTTAAATTCTTCCTCTTGTGCATCGGCTCTCAATAAGGTGTGGTCAATCATATTTGCTAAGTCTTTGGCTGTGATCATTAAGATTCCTCCATTTCTTTTACTTTTTATGGTAACACAAGAAACCAACTCAAAATCGAGTTGGCTCAGTTCATTTAAAAAAACAAGCGGGAGATTCGTTCATCTCGTTTAAAGGCTTTTCTTTGAGGATTGCCTTCAGATCTCCAAATATTTAAGTGATTCATATCATAAATACATGACCATACTGTATCTTTTCCTGATTTACGATCATACTGACAAATAAAACCAAAATCGCCTGCTAATAATTTTTGAGCCTTTTCTATCGTCAGTTTTTGATAGTACTTTGTTAAATATTGAGACAAGGTTTGATAACGTTCCTCCGCGAACCAGTCATCGTCAAGTTGTACCCGATTATTTTTCATTTCAGACAAATGAAATGCATTAGTTGCCGCAAAAAAGCCCACTGTATCTTTTTTTTTGATTGCTACTTCTTCACAGGTAAATTCGACTAACGCAGCTTGTCCTTGTTGATCAGCTAAAACTAGTGTGCCATTTGAACAACGGGGAATATCATCAATCAGTTTAATGCCTTCGTCAATCGTCTGACATCTTTCTAAGATCAATCTTACTAGCATACCAAGATTGATTCCAGGTTGAATTTTTTTAGGAAAAACAGCCGTCAAGGCAACCGCTAATCCTTTTTGATTCATGCCATCCTCCATTTCAACAAATGCCGTCGTATTTCCGGTAAATGAATAATAGGATTCCTCCGTAAATTGATAAATGCAATTCATATAAAGTTTTTCAATTGAAGTTAAGAAATCACTATTGCGTCCTAAAATAAAATGCTGTTCATTTTTCACCACAAAACTAGAACAATGATTCGGGTTGACCATAGCATACATCGGAAAAAGGACTTGATAGAGTTGGCTTGCTTTAATTTCTTGACCATCCGCAATTCCTTGAATTTCCGCAATAATTTCTGGACAGTATTTCTGATAAAACGGTAAACTTTCAGCAGTAAATTTTTTCATCTCCGTTGTAATCTGATAAGGGATATGATCCAATAAGTTTTTCCCATTGACTTTGACTAAACTGCCCCATTTTTTACCAATTTGATAATGATTCCCTTTAAATCGTCCATGATACATATTTTTGCTCCTCAAATTTATTCGGAGTCGACTTCCTAACTAAAGAGTAAGCCAATAAAAATTTTAATGCAATTGAATAATATGAGAATCGTTTTCAATTTTTATTGGACCTTATTTCTTACACCCATTCCTCGAATTAAAAATTTGGAGGATTCACTTGTTGAACGCCTATCAAAAAAATGATAATTCGGCTGTTGCCAACGCTCGACCGCTGCAAAATAAATCGGTAATCCAGCTGCATTAAAAAAGCTTTTACCATTTTGCAGTTGAAAATGCAGATGTGGTTCTGAAGAATTACCCGTATTTCCACACAAAGCAATTAGCTGTTTGCGTTCTACCTTTTCGCCGACTGTCACCAAGATACTCTGTGGTTTTAAATGAGCCACACACGAATATTCATTTTCCGCATGTTGGATGACAATATAATTGCCGCGAATATCTTTTATTATTGGATCAGTTTGTCCTTCTCCTAAAATTCTACTATCACGGCAATCATTTTTTACAGCCACTACCATACCATCGGCAGGCGCTAAAATTTCTTGGTCATAACAAAAATAGTTGTGTTTGTTTTTAAAATTACCAGAATGGCTGTTGCCTTTTTGATCCATCATTACAAAATCATAGGCGTATCTTTGTGAATTAACAGCCCACGAATGAGAGAATTCTTTCGTTACACCACCATTTAATACTACCCACGAATTTTTGAAAGGTAGTGAATATTTCACTTTAGGAATAAAATTATCTTTGTCAGGCCTTGGTTTATTCTTATATTCACAAATAAAAATTCCTACTATTTGTCGTAAACTTTGCACCATAATCGGAAGCGCAAATATTAATTCGATTAATCCAAAAAGCCAAAATAACCATAAAAGTTTCCATAGATACCCTTCAGAAAAAAGGCTCGGTAAGCCTAGAAGACCGAGCCACTTCAATTTCGAACTCATCTGAACGATCTTTCTCATCAATGTCCTCCTGATTACTCTGCTTCGTCAGTAATAAACCAAGTGCTCAATGCAAAAACCGCAACAGCAATCGCCACTTTAAAAATATTTTTTTTCATATTATAAAGTCCTTTCACTAAAACTTATCTATCTTTCATTATACCAACTAATTTCCCGAAAAGAATTATTTCGATTTTAAACTCAAAAAAAAAACAGCAATCATTGATCGCTGTTTTCATCTACTAAATTTTTACTGGAGTCGCAGTTTTTTTCAATACTTCATTTAATTCTTCAACATTTTGTTTACCCACAGTTTGCAGCCATTCAATTGCAGCATCCGCACCATCTTTTATGAAGATTGGCACACCATCTGCCCAGGTTGCTCGTCCACAAAGAACACCATTAAAGGTTGAACCTGCTTCTTTGGCAAATACCAAAGTATCTCTAAATAATTGCGCTGAAACACCAGCACTTAAAAAGATAAATGGTAAATGAGTCGCTTCAGCTTGCTCTTTAAATAATTGACTAGCTTCAGCTTTTGAATACGCCACTTCACCTGTCGCAAAGCCTTCGACATAATTCATATTAACTGGTACTTCGACTTTTAGAACATCAACACCATATTTTTCTGCCGAAAATTCTTTCATCATCTCATTAACTTTACGTGGTTTTGCTTTTGCATATTCCAAACTAGCTGGATCTAACCCTTTTGCATCATAAGAAACCAACTCCAAAAAGAAAGGTAACTCTTCAGCACGACATTCTGAACCTAAACGTTCAATAAATGCCATTTTATGATCATTAATTTCTGGTTGCTCATCAACATCATAATAAAGTAAGAACTTGCAAGCGTCAGCACCTGCATCTTTTAAGCGGCGAACGGACCAATCGTCTAAAATATCTGGTAATCGGCCAGGAACAGTTGCATCGTAACCAGTTTTTTCGTATGCTAATAACAAGCCACTTTCTGGGTCTTTTTGCTTGGCGGCAGGAATCCCATATTCCGGATCTAGTAAAATTGAAGATGTGTAGGGTGTTAACTGGCTGGACACTAGTTTTTTAAATTCTACAATGTCTTCAGTGGTGGCTTCTCTTATTTTTCCAATCATTTTCTTCATTGCGCCTCGTTGGTCGATTGCTAAGGCAGCGATGATCCCATCTTGATTCAAAGTCTTCTTCAGACGTTCTTCTTTACTCAATGACATCTCTCCTCCAATTTCATACATTACTTTTACATCTTCACCATTTTTTTCAGTCATTTTCTCAAAAGGAATTGCTAGGTCTTCCAGCTGATAAAGTCCTGTGATCAAAGCTTCCGTATTGACTTCATTTGTTGCTAAATAGCGTAAAGCTGCGCGCCATTCAAATCCAGGAAACGGTGCTGAGTAGGACATCCATGAACCTTTAATCATTAATTCTCTTCGTAAAATGATTTCGAAATCCTCTGGCTCAAAAGTAACTGGCTTGGTACAAGTACCTACATAAACAACTTTTCCTTCATTTCCAGCATATTTAATCGCTTGGACTTGCGTTAAATGATTGCCGGCTGTTTCAAAAACAACTTCTGCTAACGGATGGTCTTTAAAATATTCTGCCAAGTCCGTGGTGAGTGAATTAATCAACGTATCTGCGCCAATCTCTTTGGCTTTCTCCAATTTGTGATCATTGATATCAATCACAATGATTTCTCCTACTCCTCGTGCCCGCAAGGCTAAGACAGTCATCAAACCAATCGTTCCTGCACCCAAAACCATCACTCTGGCACCAGCATTAATTTTAACCAGTTCAATTCCGTGAATCGCAACAGTTAATGGTTCGATTGTTGCAGCAATTTTCAAGCTCAAATTATCTGGTAAAACCAAACAATTTTTTGCTGGAACTGCTACATATTCTGCCATCGCTCCGGCTTGTCTAGAGCCGATAAAACTATAAAATTTACACAATTGCGGATGTCCTGATTGACAATCTTCACATTTCCCACATGGAACTAAGGGGGCGACTGCCACACGATCACCTTTTTTTAAATTTTTAACTTCTGAACCAAGTTCTTCTATCACACCAGAAAATTCATGACCTAAAACTTGAGGAAACTGATGAACACCACCATCAAAATAACGTGGCAAATCTGAACCACAAATTCCGACATAGGCTACTTTAATTAAAACTTCCTGTGCTTTTGGTTTTGGTGTCGCCATCTCAGTTAATTCAAATTTGGCAACATCTACCACAGTTAGTGCTTTCAAATAATCACCTCTTAAAATTCTTCTACGTATAATGTGCCTCTTTTATATTTGATGTAGCTATAGGCAAAACATGCCACATAGATCACTAAAATTACGAAAAATCCAATACCCATTTCTACAGTAACGCCTTTTGTTAATAAATAAGTCAAAGGTGAACCAGCCTGATCTAATGAAGAAATTTTTTCTCCTGGATTTGTTAAACCAACTGATTGACCTAATTGTTGTTGCAAAGTTGCCATTTGATTAGCTATCCAAATCGTCATAGTCATAATTGCAGTCCCTGAGAATAACGTCCGGAAAACATTTCCTTTATGAACACCCACCGCAATGGCTACGAAGAAACCGATTGTCGCTAAATCACCAAAAGGTAAAATTTGATTACCGGGTAATAAAACTGCGATTAATAATGATAATGGCACAAATAACATTGAGCTTGCTACTACAGCTGAATCACCTAGCATCAACGCACAATCCAAACCAATTCTAAAGTCAGCACCAGAAAAATGTTTTTCTAATAATTTACGAGCTGCTTCTGATATAGGAATTAAACCTTCCATAATCAATTTCACGACCATCGGCATCAAGACCATCACCCCAGCCATTTGAACGGCTAAAGTTAAGGAATCACCAATCGGATATTGTGCCAATATTCCGATAATAAAACCTAAAACAGCTCCGATAATAGTTGGTTGACCAAAAACGCCAAGTTTTTCTTCAATTTTCTCTGGTGTTAAAGTTATTTTGTTTAAACCAGGTATTTTTTCGATTAAATCATCGATTGGAACTGCCAAAACACCCATATAAGCCGAAGATCCATGAGGCATTGCGATGCCTTCTAAACCAAAATACTCATCTGTCACTGGTGTAAAGATATCTCCCAATTTAAAAGCAATCGCCGCGTGAATCACAATACCCACAATCGCCCAAACAAAACTGCCGGTTGCTACTTGCATAATTGCACCAGTAAAAGCAAAATGCCAAATGTTCCAAATATCTACGTTAACCACTTTCGTCATTTTTGTTACCAGCATAATAATATTCACTATAATTGCGACTGGAATAGCAATTAAGCCAACATCTGATGCCCAAGCCATCGGTGCTGTGCCTGGCCAGCCTAAATCAATCACATTCAAACCTAGATTATAGTTTTCCGCCATCGCTTTAGCTGCATCACCTAGATTTGTCGTCATTAAACTAATCACCAAGTTGATACCGACGAAACCAATCCCGACAGTTAATCCAGAACGTAATGACTTACCGATTCCTTCTCGTAATAGCAGACCGATGATGAAAATAATCATCGGCAGCATTACTGTAGGACCTAAATCAACAATGTACTTTATTACTCCCACAAAAAACACCCCTCTTTCTGTCTAGCTATCTTGTAAAATATCTAAAATTTGTTGCGCTGTTTTTTCTTGACCAATCCCGGAAATGAAAGCTACGCCATGAACCACTGGCACACCATAATCTTTTCGCACTTTAGCAGTTGTGACAATTAAATCGGCATTGTCTTTTTCCGAATCTAATTCGGTAATGCGTGTTTGTTTTACGTCGGCGTCAATGTTGTTTTCTGCTAGTAAATCTTTAATTTTATTTGCTGCGACTGTTGAAGTTGCGATTGCGCCGCCACATGCGACAATAACTCTTTTTTTCATAATAAATTTCTCCTTTTTTATAAATACTCTTCAACGCTTGCTTTGAATGCGTCGAGATTTTCCGCGTTTAAGATTTCTGATACCAATACACCATCTTGAATTTTTTCAATTAAGTTTTGTAATTGTTGTAAATGTGTCTCACCTTCACCTAGCACTAACATGAATACTACTTTCGGGTGAACGAAATCATCCTCATCGCCGCCCATTTCGTTAAATTCAAGTTCATTTTGGTTAACGATACAAACAATCGTATCTTTTTTTACATAAGTGCCATCCGTATGAGGAATTGCTACCGCCGGTGTTGTCGGCAAACCAGTCGCAAAGTTTTCTTCTCGCTCATTTAAAGCGGCTTCGAATTCTGGACCAACATATCCTTGATCGACTAAGTAATTACTCACCTCTTTGAATAATTCTTTGCGATCTTTAAAATTCGTTTGAAACAAAAATTCTTTTTCAAACATCTATCCTGCCTCCTTTGTTTCAACAATTTCTAAGTCTTCTTTTTTAAAATCTTGCTCCACTTTCTTATCTTTAAACTTAGTGGTAATTACAATATCTAAATCAGCTAATTCTGCTGTTTTATATAAGGCTGACTTGCCAAATTTCGTTGCATCTGCCAAGAGAATCACCGAACGGCTATGAGCAACCATCATTTTTGAAATTTCAATTTCCCCCATATGATAGTTGGTAACGCCTGATTTTAAATCAATACCAGCGCAACCGAAGAAACCAATATCTACAAAAATTTCTTTAGCATTGTTTAAACCAAAGCTTCCAAATAATGAATCCTCATTTTTACGAACGTTTCCACCTAAAATAATCAAATCAATCTCTGGTGAATGAATCAGTAAATTCACGATTGGAATACTATTAGTCACGACTGTTAAATTTTTAAAATTGACTAATTTCTCAGCTAAGGAATAAGTGCTCGTGCCATAATCTAAAAAAATGGTATCTCCTGGTTCAATATATTTCAACGCTCGTTGGGCGATTATCTCTTTTTCTTCTTCGTTTTCTGAACGTCGACGATCATAATCCGTTTCAATGTTTGCTTCATCTAAAATAGCACCACCGTATGTTTTCTTTAGCAAGCCTTCTTCTTCAAGCTCGGTCATATCTTTACGGATTGTCTCTCGGGATACCTTTAACTGTTTACTAACATCTAAAATACGAATTGACTTTTTCTCTCTCAAAAGATCTAGTATTTTTTGCTTACGATCATTCATCGTTTTCCCTCCTCTTGTAATCGTTACCATAATAATAGCATGTATTTTGCAAATTGCAAGTTAAATTTGGCAAAAGCCAATTATTTTTTTGCTGTTTGCAAATTATCATTGCTTTTATGCCAAAAAAATGCAAAAATAATCTTATAAATATATTAGGAGTGAGTAAGATGATTCATATTGTTTGTCCAAACCCTGCAGTTGATCGCACACTACTATTTGAAAAAATTCAAAAAAGTCTACCTAATCGACCTAAAGAAATTCGTGAATTTCCTGGTGGAAAAGGCTTTAATGTCGCTTATGCTCTTCAATACAAGCAACCTGAGGAAATGATAATTCACACAATGTTGGGAGGAAATTATGGTCAACAAGTTGCCGACTTAGCAAAAGATTTAGGCTATCAATTGAAAATTACCAAAATAGCAACCAATACGAGAATTTGCAATATCCTAATTGATCAGAGCCAACAGGATATTTTCCCCTTATATGAAAGAGGATTTGAATTAGATGAAGAAACCTTGAATGATTTTACTTGCCAATTAGTAAAAACTGTCAATGATGGAGATTATTTAGTTTTTTCAGGCTCGCTGATGCAAGGGATGCCAGCTGATTATACTTTTAGAGTAAAAAATCTTTTACAACTTCAAGGCAAACAAGTCAACCTATGTGTTGATACTAGTGGTCCAGCTTTATTGAACACTTATCAAGAAAGTTCGCCTTACTTAGTTAAAATCAACGATGAGGAAATTTTAGATATTTTCCCAAATGAAAAATTAGAAACTACGAACGATTATCTGAAATTACTGCAAAACAAAGTTGATCCTAAAATTCCCTATTTTATTATCACGCTAGGAAAAGATGGTGTGATTGCTCGAGCAAAAGGAACATTCTACTTTGCAAGTGCAAAAAAAGTGATAGCAAATAATCCAATTGCCTCTGGTGATTTCTTTTTAGGACGCTTAATGGCTGGTTTATCCCAGCATCAAACTTTTTCTAAAACCTTACAAGATGCAGTTACTTTTTCAACCACCAATGTTTTGAATTGGTATCCTGAAGTTTTTTCAGAACAATTACTCGAAGTTGCTCAAACAATTACAATAAAAGAATTATAATAATAACCTTCTCATCATTTGAGAAGGTTATTATTAACTTAAATTTATTGAAACCTAACTTATAATCATTATTAATGCGTATCTTTTTTAATTATTTTGATTATTATGTACACTGGAATTACAAGATGAATTGATTTATTCAGAAAAGAGGTGTATCAGATGATTTATCAGACTGTTACTTGGAAGGTTTTTGATGATCCTCAGCAAAGCATGAGCCATGATGAAATTATCCATTTTATTGATGTTGACAGCCAACAAGCCGCTGAAATGAATATCATCACGAAAAGCTCAGATTATAATGAGGTTTTAGAACATATTTTTTCTGATGAGAAAGCCAGTGATAATATCAAATTTTTTAACTCTGAAGGTGAATATTTCGCCGCACGATTATAAGAAAATCACCTAAAAAAGAAGCTTACTCGATTGATAGAGTAAGCTTCTTTTTTACTTAAGCTAATTGTTGAATAATCTCATTTGCAATTTCTTGCGGGCATCGATGGGAAGTTTCAACTGTTATTTTAGCAAGCTTTTCATATAAGTTTTTTCTACTATAAAATAATTCCTTGATTTCGCTATCAGCTTTATTTGTCGCATTAGGGCGGATATTTTCTTCGTCGTTTCGAATGCGATCGATTAAAACATCTGGGTTGGTTTTTAAATAAATGACCTTTTTATCTGCCAAAACATCTTGATTTTCTTCCTGCAAAATGACTCCACCACCGGTAGCAATCACCGATGATTGGTTAATGGCTTCTTTTAATAAATTCGTTTCATGCTTACGAAATGCCGCTTCACCATGATTCTTAAAAAATTCACTAATTGAACCAATTCTTTCAACTAAAACATCGTCCATATCAACCCGTTGGCAGTCCAATATTTTTGCTACCTCTTGGCTAATTGTTGTTTTCCCTGCTCCCATAAAACCAATTAAAATGATTGCTTCCATTGAACTTCCCCTTTTCTCTTATAAATATGATTGGAAATCACTTAATAAAATCTTGTGAATCTCTCCTTTGCCAATTTCCGGCACAATTACAATCTGGATATTTTTTCCGCGAACTTTTTTATCATGTAGGATTGCTTGGTAAATCTCTTTTGACTGCCAAGGTGTAAAGCTAGCTGGTAACTGATATTTTTTTACCATCTGGCTTATTTCTTCAGCTAAACCAGCTTGACTGAATCCCTTTTCTTCTGCTGCTTTAGTCATTTGAACCATGCCAATCGCAACTGCTTCTCCGTGAGTAATATTTTCATAATGCTGGCTCGCTTCCAACCCATGTCCAATCGTATGACCAAAATTTAGTAGTAGTCGCTCGCTTTCGTCAAATTCATCTGCTTCTACTAACTTTTTCTTCACTAATAGGGCCTTCTCAATGATACTAACGCTATTTGGTAATACCTCGTTAAGTCCACTTAATGATCGCAATTGTTGCCATAAGTTTTTATCTTGAATTAAAGCGCATTTGATTACTTCAGCCATTCCTTCAGCTAATCGATTTTGCGGTAGTGTTTTTAGTGTTGTTGGATCAATCAAGACACCATCGGGCTGTGCAAAAGTGCCAATAATATTCTTAGCCTTTTGACTATTCACACCAGTTTTTCCACCAATACTAGAATCTACTTGCGCCAGTAAAGAAGTTGGAACTTGAATAAAGTGCAATCCTCGCATATAGGTTGATGCAACAAAACCGGTTAAATCCCCAATTACGCCGCCACCTAATCCAATCAGTGCATCACTACGACTAAAATCATTTTCAGTTAAAAAGTCGTAAAGCTGATTGGCAGTTTCCAGTGACTTACTTTTTTCTCCAGCGGGAATAATGTAGTGAACCACTTCAAAGCCATGTTTTTTCAAATCAGCTAACACCGCTGCACCGTAAATCGGAAATACGTTACTGTCACTAATCAAGGCAATCTTTCTGGCAGACCATTTTTCAGCTACCCAAGCACCGAGTTTTTTTAAAGCATCTTCTTCCAGTAAAATATCATAACTCTTGCTGCCTAGTTCAATTTTTAGCAAGGCTAGTTGCCTCCTCTGAAAGTCCATTCACTTTTTTCATTGCTTCTGCTAAAATATCGACTTCTTTCATCATTTGCAAGTAATTTTTTTCATTTAATGACTGATCTCCATCTGACCAGGCATTGACTGGGTCAGGGTGAATCTCTACGATCATACCATCAGCACCACTAGCAACACCGGCACGAGCCATTGGTGCTACCAAATCCCAGACACCTGTTCCATGACTAGGATCAACGATCACTGGGAAATGGCTTAATTTTTTAATGATTGGCACCGCACTTAAGTCTAAAGTATTGCGGGTTGCTTTTTCATATGTCCGAATACCACGTTCAATAAATAAGATATTGAAATTATTCTGCACCGCAATGTATTCAGCCGCATTCAACCATTCCTCAATTGTTCCCGAAATACCGCGCTTTAAGCCAATCGGTTTTCCTGTTTTACCGACAGCCTCTAACAAACGGAAATTTTGCATGTTTCGGGCACCAATCTGAATAATGTCTGCGTATTTTGCTACTACATCAATGTGACCCTCATCCATTACTTCCGTGATTACTTTCAAATCATGGGCATCAGCGGCTTTTCGCATCATTTTCAAGCCATCTTCTCCCAGACCTTGGAAAGCGTAAGGTGAAGTTCTCGGCTTGTAGGCCCCACCACGTAAAATTTTAGCGCCGCCAGCTTTTGCCATGCGAGCTGCTTCCATAATCTGTTCTTCCCCTTCGACTGAACAAGGTCCTGCCATCGTGACAAAATCTCCAGCGCCGATTTTCACCCCATCAACATCTACGACAGTATCTTGTGGATGAAATTCTCGGGAAGTCAGCTTGTAACTGTTGGTAATCGGTACGACCCGCTCTACAGAATCATACCGCTGAAAAGAAACATTTTGTAAAATCTCCGGATCACCCAATAAACCTAAGACAATTCGATCTCTTCCGTGATTGATTTGTACGTCTAAACCTTTTTCTTTAATTGTGGTAATAATTGGCTGTAACTGACTTTCAGTTACTTCTTGCTTCATAATTAAAATCATATATCCTAAACCCCTTTATTTTTGAATTTCCGCTTCTAACAATGGTCGAATCACATCTAATGGCATTTTTTCACCCGTCCATAATTCAAATGCTGCAGCTCCTTGATGTAGCAACATTCCCAAACCATTAATTGCTACCGCACCCTTTTCCGCAGCTGCTTTTAATAATTTTGTTTCCGCTGGATGATAAATGACATCGAAAACAGGTAAATCAGCTCTTAATAAATCAACATCTCCAATTGGCATTTGATCAGGCTGCGGATCCATGCCAACATTGGTACCATTAATTAATAAATCACTCTCTGCTAAAGCATCAGCAACTACTTGCGGGTCCGCTAAATCGCCGAGTTTTATTTTACAGCCAGTTTCTTGTTCAATTTCTTTCAGTTTAGGAGCGATTGTTTGATAAAATTCATCTTTAATATTTAATACGTCAATTGCACTAGCTCCCTCAATTGCTGCTTGTGTAATAATTGCAGTTGCTGCACCACCAGCTCCTAAAACTGTAATTTTTTTATTCTTTACACTTAAATCATGCTCTGCCAAACTAGCTAAACATCCAGTCCCGTCTGTCGTGTGACCAACTAATTTGCCATCTTGATTGACAATCGTATTAATTGCTCCAATCAAACGAGCAGCTTGACTTAATTCATCGACATGTTCAATCGCTGCCATCTTATGGGGCATCGAAAGATTAATTCCTAAAAGTTCTAAATCGCGAATCGCTTGGATACTACGGCCCAACGTCTCAGGCTGAATATCAAAACTTAAGTAGACAGCGTCAATTCCTAATTCTCGAAATGCTGTCGTGTGCATCGTTGGCGAAAAGCTGTGCCTTGCTGGCAGTGCATATAAACCTGCCAATCTTGTTTTTCCCGAAATTTGTTTTTCCATACGTACCTCCTTCAAATAATAAAAGCAAAAAAGACTCATTGTAGATAAAAACCTACAATGAGTCTTCCACCAGAAAAAATGGTATTGAAAAAGCCACTATAGATTTTTCATCTACGTGGCGAACGTCATCTCAAAATCCTTCAGCCATCATAGACGCAAACTTGTTTGCCGTTTGCATCCATCATGTATGAATACAAACCTACCTAAAATAGCTAAAGTAATAATTATTCAGTTGTGGGGTCATATTTTTTATCATATCGATCGCTCCAAACTGTTTTTTTAAGATTGGCTTAATTCTAGACGGGTGTTCTATAATTGTCAAGCATTTTTTTAAAATAAATTCAATTAAATTTATTTATTTGGATATTCAAGGATTATTTCAGCTGCTTTTTTTGCGCCATTAAAGGATTTTTTCAGTAATTTTTGTTTTAGTATCTCCGCTTTTTTCTGAATGGTACTGTCTGTTAAAACTAGTTCCAGAATTTTCTCTAGCTTTTCTTGTGTTATATCATGTTTACTTAATTGATAACCATTGCCGTATTTTTGCGAAATTTTCAGATTGTAGCGCTGTTCCATTTGCAACCCAAGACCAATAAACGGTTTGCCTGACAAGCAGGCTGTCTGAATCGTTCCCTCACCACCATGAATGAAAGACAAATCAATCAAGGAATTGACTTTTTCAGTCGGCAACCAGTCAAAAATATAAACATTTTCAGCAAACTTTTTATTTTTATACTCTGGCAAATAATACGCCACCGGACAAATAAATGTATACGGCAATTGGGTTAAAATTTTTAACAGCTTTAAAATCAATGGTCGATTGGCAGAACTTCCCATCGCAAAATAAATCAAAGTTTGACTATTTCGTCGCAACTCTAGAATTTTTTCTGGTATTTCAGCTGACAATTTCCCATAAACAAAACCAACAAATTGATAATTAGCTGGTAGTTTTGTGACACCTGTTAGTTCGGGATAACTAGTAACCAAGTTTAAATCTGCTTCTAATAAATCAAGCGTACGATGAAAAACCTTTTGCTGATATTGTTTTTCAATTTGTCGAAAAGCTTTCGGGACATAACGAAATTTCAATATAGCTCGACTAATTAATATACCGATAAAAGACTCATTAAATATCTGCCCACTAGTAATTTGCGGTTCAGAATAAGCAAACGGCTTTACATAAATCAAAGGAACCTGACATATTCTTGCTGATAAGAACAGCGTCATCGATGTCCCGATAACGACTTTATCAATCTGATTATTTTTGATAAAATCAATCTCTGCTGCGACTCTCTTTTCAACCAATTCTTGTGAAAAAGGTATTTTTAGCGATTTCCCTTGGTCAAATTTCATCATATTTTCTGCCAATTTTTCACTTGTTAGCGGTTTTAAATAACTAACTTCAAATCCCGCCTCTTCAATTAAATAAGCAAATTTTTTACTGTACGCCACAAAAAAACAGGCCGCATTTAATTGTCGTAGCTCTTTGGCTACCTCAACCATTCGAGTAGTTTCAGCTAAATTAATTGTCTCAGGTACAAATAAAACTTTCTCCTGTGAATCCTTAATAATCTTTGACAGGTAAAATCATCCCTCTCCAAGGTTTAAAATAAACATCAACTTTTATTAATAACAATCATAACTTTTTTTGAACAATCCTGCATTCATTTAATTAAAAAACCATGGAATAACATTTATCCCATGGTTTAAAACTTTATTTAGGTGCCAAACTTTTAGTTTCGGTTAATATATAATCGCCGGTTCCAGTATAACCAGCCATACTGTATAAAGTATCTAAATCATTGAAATGCCACCATTCAGAGGCAAGTGGTGTTAAACCATTGTCAGTCATATATTTTTGAAGAGTGACGGTATATTGGTTCACACTCGGTGAATAGCTGGCACTTTGCCAAGCAGTTTTTGATAACACATCAACTGGTCCTGTAAAGAGGGCCGATTGATTACTTAATTCATGCATTGGTGTTTGCATTGCATATTCAGAATAACCCGTGACTTGTTTAATCTGATATTTCCCAACCGTTTTTTCAGCCGTTTCAGTCACTTGACCAATACTGACATCCATCGCGTAACCGACCTGGTGATTGGATATAGAAGTGACAATAAACCAATCAATACTCCATGGTGCTGTAGTAATTCCCGCTTTTACAGTCGGATTTTGCGCTGCTAATGCTTGAACCTTATTGGCCGCATTGACTTGTACACTCAATGGACGAAAAGCTTCATATAAAATAATTGTATTATTTTCGCTTAAAGCTTGCTGCTGAGCCGCCATGATTTTTTTGGTCATCGGATATAACACGGGCATAATGTATTGTTCTTGTTCTAAGCGATCATTATAATCTTTACTATTGTATAAAGAAACACCGGTAATATCAGGAATATCTACATTAGATGTTCGGAAGATCGAACCGCTGACATTTGTATCATTATAGACAATTGATGGAATTAAATCTGGTAAATTCACTAGGGCATATTGACTTTGAACCCACCCAGTTTGCGTATCGGTTTTAATTTGCAACCAGCCATTGTTTTCAGCTAAAACGGTAAATCCAGTCCCCGGCGCTAAAGTTTCTAATGTGGTACTTTCAGCAGTCACATCACTTTTGACATTTAACGAGATTGACGCATAGCCTGAAGCACCATCTAAGGGTAATTCAAACTCTCCTTGATAGACTTCTCCTTTTATCTTTTCTTGAGAAGTACTGGTTTCAGTTTTTTTCCGGCTTGTCTCTGTTGTCTTTTTACTAGAATGACTAGTTTCGCCAGAATTATTTTGATTGGATTGACAGCCGCCGACTAGAAATAATAGCGCTACTGCTAAAAATGCCAACTGTTTATGTTTCAATTTTATATACCATCCTTTTATTTTCTATTCCATAGTATAACAAATTATTCTGTTCTCGGCTGATTAAATCCTATTCAGTTAAATTCCTTTACATTGAAAACGGTTTTCTTCATAATAAAATTAAGAAATGATGAGGAGGATGAACATGAAAAAAAAGTTTAGTTTACTACTGGTTTTCTTAAGTAGCGTAGGATTATTTGCAGCTACTACTGAAGCTTCAGCCGCTGACATGCTGAGAGTATACAATCCGAATTCAGGGGAACATTTCTACACTGCTGTGACTAATGAACGGGATCACTTAATTCGTACAGGTTGGATGAATGAAGGAATCGGTTGGAATGCACCAAGTTCTGGAGATAACGTTTACCGACTTTATAATGCCAATGCCGGAGATCACCACTATACTTTAGATGCCGGCGAACGAGATTATTTAATTAGTGTGGGTTGGGAATATGAAGGAATCGGCTGGTTCTCCGACAAAAATCAAGGTGAACCACTTTATCGATTGTATAATCCTAATGCACAATCTGGTGCCCATCATTACACTCGCTCAGGCTATGAAAGAGACAGTTTGGTTAATCAAGGTTGGGTTGCTGAGGGAATTGGTTGGTATGGCATTGACTCTAATAATAGTAACCAATCACAAGATATTAATAGTCGCTTCCTAACATTAATCAATGACTATCGAACATCTCAAGGGGCAAATACTCTAACTAACGACAGTTTATTAAATCAAGCAGCTGATATTCGTTCAAAAGAAATCACTAACTCCTTCAGTCATACACGACCAGATGGTCAGAGTTTTTCTTCAGTTTTAGCAGATGTCAATTTTGACAATTATAGTGTTGCTGGTGAGAATTTAGTTCTATTCACAGCTGGTGGTTCTTCACAAGAAATCGCACAACGAGCTTTTGACTTATGGAAAAATAGTCCTGGGCATAATCGTAATATGTTAGATCCTGACTATACGATGATTGGCAGCTCGTTTAGAATTGTTGGCAATGAAGTCTACGGAGCCAATTTATTTGCCGGATAAATAATATAAACCTCCAATAAATATAGAATTTTTTTAACCGATTACTAACTTAAACAAAAAAGAAAGCCTTTCCAATATTTTTCTTTACTTATATTTCTTTTTTCTTCATAATATAATTGTAAATTGAAAAAAGGAGGAACAGAAATGAAGAGAAAATTTGGTTTAGCTTTGGTTGTTTTGGGTGCATTTGGTTTATTTACTGCTAGTTCAGAAGCTTCCGCGGATACAGACATGTTGCGGGTTTACAATCCAAATTCTGGAGAACACTTTTACACAGGTGTGCCAAATGAAAGGGATGGTTTAGTTAGAGCTGGTTGGGATAATGAAGGTCTCGGCTGGCGCGCACCAAGTTCAGGAGACAGAGTATATCGTTTATACAATCGCAATGAAGGCGACCACCATTACACCCTAGATGTTGGAGAACGTGATTGGTTGATTGGTTTAGGTTGGGAAGACGAAGGCACGGGTTGGTTCTCTGATAGAAATAAAGGCGAACCATTATTACGCCTGTACAATCCAAATGCTAAAACTGGTTCACACCATTATACACATTCGACTGGCGAAAGAGACAGCTTAGTCGCAGCTGGTTGGCGTTATGAGGGAGTCGGCTGGTACGGTGTTGAACAAGATACAGCTACTTCTCAAAGCATCGAAGCACAATTTTTAACTTTATTAAATGATTATCGAGCTCAACAAAATTTAGGCACACTCACTTCTTCTACTCTTTTAAAAGAAGCGGCTAGAATTCGGACAGTAGAATTGTTAGATGTTTACGGGGAAGAACGTCCCGATGGTCGTGACAGTGAATCAGCACTTGCCGAAGTTGGTTATACTGATTATACCGCATACGGTTACAATATAATCGGCATTGATAAAACGACTGTTACGAACACTCAACAAGTCGCACAGGCAACATTTGATGAATTAATAGCAGATCCAGTGACTCGAGAAGTAATCGTTTATCCCGTCTTCAATGAAGTAGGGATTTCATTTAAAATGAATGATAATCAACCTTATACATTTATCTTTTTTGCAACAAAATAAATGATCTACCTCCAATTAATTTTGGAGGTTTTTTTGTTACTTCTGAATTAATTATCTCGACCCCTTTTACAAAAAATATGTTTTTACTCTCAATACCAATAATAATTTCGAAACTAGAAACAATATAAGAATAAAGTTGGAATTTATACCATTATTTATTTGAGATTACTGAATAAGCTTTTACTTTATGACAAAATAGTGCCGGACATAATGTCAACATGCTGGGTAATTATATTCAGATTAGCAATGATTTCCAAGTAAACAGTTCAACTGTTTATGGAACAAATTTATATGCTAAAAGTTTCTATTAACATTTGCCGAAACTGTTATTAATAATAAATAGTTGTTAATTAATTTGTAGTTTTTTTTATTTTTTTGCTGAATTCTTTTATCTTCTGCGTATTTTGTTTTTGAAAGAGGAAAAAAGAAAGGAAGATTGAGATGCGAGAATACAAAACTTCAGAAGCTCAACGTCGCGCCAGTAAAAAATACCAAGAAAAAGCCAACAAAGATCCTGAAAAAAGGGTCCACCGCACCTACTTGGCCTCTCGACGTACGGCAAAGTCTTTTATTCGAACCAAAGCCACCCGAGAAGACCTCACTGAATTAGAAAAAATGATCGCCGAACGGTATGAATTGTTAAACAAGATAGACATTGCTGCCGAAAAAATGTAGTTACTCCTGCATCACTACCATAAAAAACATTCTCTCCCAAAAACCAATTGCCTTGCTTAAAAAAACATGGTAAAATTATTTCGTTATGGGAGTGGATGGGTTCTGGTGTGCCCTCTGGTCTTCAAAACCAGTATGAGGAGTTAGGAGCTTCTTGGGTAGGTTCGATTCCTACACATTCCCGCCAAATAGAATATGATGTCCGCTAAGCATTGATGTAGAGCCTTTTCTACTGATACTTAGCGGATTTTTTGTTTTTGAATGCCCTTTTGAATGCCCTCTGATATTTTTTGTTTTATCAGTTTTCATCTCCGCTGTTCATCATTAGTATAAAGATTTAATAATTTGTTCGCTTTACAATAACGAACGTAAGTTCGTATAATGTTGGTGAGGTGATTAATATGATGGAAGATTTCATTAGGAAATATTTAGGAGATGAATACGGAGACTTTTATAAAAACAGCAATATTACTACACAAAATGAAATAGATATAAGTATTATCAATATTCTTTCAAAAAGAAACTCAGTAAAAGAAATCAATATCGCAAAAGAGATAGTTCAATCTGACAACCAATTAAAGCTTAGTTATATTCTTGAAGCTGATTTAAAATCTAGATAATTTTGAGGTGCTTAATATGGTATATCCATTTGAAAACGAAAATATTCATGTCAGAGCGGAATTCCCATATCATTTTAAATCAACTGATCAATTAGAAATAGACTTAATGTCAGTGATAATGGAACCCATCCCCTTCTTTGCTTTTCACGACAGCTTACTATTGACTTTATTCCATAGTAAGAAAGATTATTTTTTGATTCCTGCTAAGAAAAATAAAAAGAGAAGAAACTTATATTTCCGTTTCGATGTCCAAATATTGAAACCAAAAGACTACAACTCTCCTTCTGGTTCCACAATCTTCCGATACAACTATAAAGGATATGATTTTGGTAAGGAACTTAGCTAGTTTATATTGATTTTTTAAAGACATATGGTACTATGTTATACTAATTCCGAGGTGATGGCATGGATAAGTTTACAGGATTGTTGACGAAGATTAGACTGCTGAAAGATAAACCGCTGTTGGTGAGGTTTACCTTGAAGTCAGATGATAAGAGTATCAACTGTATTACAGCTAAAGAAATATTAGGTCAACGTATCCTGATGCTACCAGATGATAAATACACAGCAGAAGTTGTAGGATTATTTAATGTGAAGGAACAATTAGTAATTAGACAATTAATTGTATTAAATCCAGATAATTTGATTAAAATGATTGATTTATGGTAATAAAATGATTTTATTGGAATTAAATCATTTCCGACTTTATAATACTATATGGGGTGTTTTTTATAATAAAACACGTTGGTATTATGACAAACATAAGGTTTAGTACGAGTCTTACGAGATTCACATTGATTACTGAAAGCTCTATCGTTAATTGTGTTATTGGAGATTTATTTTTAGGCGTAAAGCTTCTAGGTTTACATGATAATCAGTATATCATTTCAATTGGTGGGGTTAAGGATATTTACGATAGCTATGATGAGATAATAGTTAAGCAGTTTAAAATATTGAATAAAGACAGATTAACCGATGATTTAGGTTTGTAAAGTCCGATTTTTCGGGCTTTTTTTGCTGAAAAGTGTTGACACGTTATACTATGCATAGTATAACGTAAATATAGTTAAGGAGGAGGTGAACAGATGAATTTAGATGAACTAAAAAAAGCAGTCGACATTGTTGTAGGAATCTTAACAGCCACCACGCTACTAAAGAAACTCCTTAACAAAAAAGACGACTAGCTTTTGGGGGAGGATTCCTCCCCTGTTCATTTTAAATTTATCATATTATGACGAAAAAGAAAATCATTTTATTGTTGCTTCTAATTTTTAATGTTGTGTCTGTAGCTTTAATTATTGGTGACTGGGTATCTCCATCCTATGGCTCTTTTATGGTTATGGTAGATGCTATTTATGTCATTTTTGATTCTAGGAGGAAAAACAATGACAGAAAAAAATAGTCAGACTGAAGCCAACAAACGTTGGCAAGAAAAAAATAAGAAACATGCTTCTTATTTAAGTGATCGTTCACGTTCAAGGTCATTCATAAAAAATAAAGCCACTCTTGAAGACCTTGATGAACTCAAATCTCTAATCATTGAACGTGAGCGTGTTTTAATGGATGAAAAAAGACCACTTGATTAGTGGTCTTTCATTCAGGAGTTCCAATTATTGCGATATAGCTATCTATATTGAGAATGCTCATATTCTGTACTTCAAATTGATTTCTTAAATTATATTGACCTGTAATTTTTACTACATATTTATTTAATGTCAATGAAAGTACATAACTTGTAAAAACTTTATTCTTTATAATACAATTAATACACTTATCATTTTCCCATATTAACATTCCCGTTATAGCATATGGCTTTTCTTTGAAAACTTGTGTATGAGTAAGTAATCCTATGTGAGTTTCCATGCAATAATTTTATATTTCACAAAAAGCTTTGTCAACTTCTATCCGGCATTTTTCCAAAAAGCACAACTATGTGACGGTGTTACTTCTTTATGAGCATCAGGACTTTCATTATTTCCGCATTCAGCAACTTCATTCGGGTTAATTAAGGACATTCCTGAAACTTTATCCATTAATCGCATACCTTCCCAGTATGCACAGTTTGCACAAGTTCTTTCTGCAACGTTATGTTTGATTTCAGCCATTATAACCACTCCTTTTTCTTTATAACTGTATATTGCTACTAGTAAATCTGTAAATCAACAAGAAACACTTAAATAGAAATGAGAATCATTCACAGGTAATAATCGAAAAAATAATCTTTCATTAGAATCTTCCACATTGTTCTTTATAACTTCTTCGCACCTTGTAGGACTTGAACCTACGGCCTGACGGTTCTGTAATCAACTAGACAGACTAAGGGTACAATCGACATTTGACTTATATCCAAATTTTGATAAACTTATCTTGTAAGGTTAAAAATAAGGAGGTATATTAATTGGATATAATTTCAAAGGATATATTTAGAGAGAAAAAATTTGTAGCATTCGCTGGTCTTGTCGTCATCAGTTTCAGCATCATATCTTTCTTCTTTCCTAATGAAAGTCATGCCGCTCAAAATATGGCTAGATTGTACAATGAGAATACAGGTGAACATTTTTACACGTCCAATGACGGTGAACGAACAAACTTAATTACTCAAGGGTGGAAGTATGAAGGACTAGGCTGGACGGCCCCAGATTCAGGAGACGCCGTCTACCGTCTATACAATTCAGTAGCTGGTGATCATCATTATACTTTAAGTCTATCCGAAAAAAATTGGTTAGTTAGTCTTGGTTGGTCAGATGAAGGCATTTCATGGTATTCGTCACAATCTAAAGAAGTTCCATTATACAGAGTCTACAATCCTAACACTCAAACAGCTACTCATCACTACACTATGAATACTAGTGAAAGAGATTCCTTAGTTAAGATAGGATGGCATAACGAAGGTATCGGATGGTTCGGTATTTCATCATCTGACAATTTAGTAAAAGAAAAAGAGGATGCGTTAAAACAATTAGAAACTATGAATCTTAAAGAGCAAACTATTTCATTTCAGCAGCGAATTAAAAACGCAAACTCTGTGGTTGGTATAAACAATATTTTAGCAGCTGCTCAAAGAGTTTCTGATGCAAATGATGCAATAGATACATCGAAGTAATATAGATAACAATATTTCATTTTGATCCGTCATCTCGTTTGAGGTGACGGTATTTTGCATCTTTTTTTAGTCAATAACACATGTTACAATAAAAAAGCGAGAGCAACAGAATTCCCCCAGATCTACTTCCCCAAGTTATCTGATTCTGTTGCTCTCTTTTTAAGAGTGTTACTTTTTTTTATGACACAACAATTATATCAATATTCAAAATATTTTACTAGCAATATGCTGATTTAGTGAGTTACTTTAAATTCTTTTTGATATTTTCAATACAATCAGTAACTGAATTTCTGAATGCTTCGTCTTCGTGGTATCCTAAAGTCCGAAAAAATACATCTGCTGTGGAATTATTGTCCATTCAGTCAAATACTTTAATCTATTTTCCATCGTGTGTTTGAGGGTAGATTGCTTAATCAGCCTCGCTGTGTAACACACTCACTTTCGGTCCTTGCACATAAAAGGTTACGTTTTTGTTTGCAAATACGTAAACCATATCTTCATCAATGTATGATCGCATCTGTCCAGTTTGCCCTCACATCAGCCATCCTAAAAGCCCTCGAAGAATTCTAATCTCTGATGGTGAGCATGTTTTAATGGATGAAAAAAGACCACTAAATTAGTAGTGGTCTTTTAATTAATATCCTGGATAATTATTTACAAATGTTGTCAAAGCTGCTGCGATAAAAACAAAATATAGTACGATAAAAATAATTGCAATAATAAATTGTACCAAGCCTGCTCGGCTCCATGTTTTTTGAACCGCTAAAAATGTTTCAACATCGTTATAATCACCTTTTTGCCAAGCCCATTCGTTACCTTTAAAGCCACAAATAAAGATCCATACAAGATTAAATAGTGGTATTAGGCATAATAATGGTAAATAAGTTTTGTTACCAATCCCCCACATAATATTGTACATAAATGCTCCCCAGTTCCATCCTTTTACTTCTTGTGGTACTACTTTGTTTGATAACTCGTCCATCAAAAATCCTCCTTTATTCAATTAGAACTTTTTAATCATAACAAAATGAGAAATAAATGTGAATAGAAAAAAGACCTTAGCTTTCGCTAGGTCTGTCTATGTACCCTGTAGGACTCGAACCTACGACCGGACGGTTATGAGCCGTCTGCTCTAACCAACTGAGCTAAGGGTACGGCTTGTATTAGTATACATTATTTGGTAAAGTTTTGTTAGAGGTTCGGGCCTCTCCTTGATATTCTTACTAATCCGTCGTCTCGTTTGAGGTGGCGGTATTTTTTTGTTAATAAACTAAAAAAGAGAGTAACAGAATTTGTACCAGATTCACTTTGTTCAAAGTGATCTGATTTCCGTTGCTCTCTTTTAAGCGATAAAAACTATTTGGACATTAGAATAATATCAACTTTTTTCTAATATTGCCAATTATACGATTACTTACTTATCTCAGTAATGAAATTTTAAGTAGATTTTATTGATGATCTCAGTAAAAGCTAGGTCACGCTACCAAGTCTTCTTAGCAACTGTTACTGGATACATTGATTGCCATACTTTATATTCATTTTGATCAAGCTGACGAACTGAAGCAGGTTTTTTACCATGCACTTGTTCATAATTACCATTAATCATATTCAATTGTGCCTCATCTGATAACATAAAAGTTTTATGGCCATCATGCCAGAATGTTGCACCTTCGCCTTTAACTGTAAATAAAAATTCCATTTTTCCCAACTCCTTAAGTTTAATCTCTTCTTTTTCTACTGTTATACCTTTAAGTTCTGCCATCGCTAAAACAATCTGAGCAATATAGTAATCTTTAACTACATTTGTCGATTGACCATGTAACGCCCAAGAACGGTGAGGGCAGGCAGTTGCTGAAAACTCTCTGTGTAGCTTTACTGTCGATCGGTTCGGTGTCATATTTTCATCAATAAACCATCTTGCTACGACCTTAAATCCATCTTGTTCATTTTGACGGAAAGTATTTTCGTTACCCATCGATTGGCAAAACTCTATACCTAAATACCACATATTACCTTCAGAATTAGCAGTGTGGTAGGCCATATAATCATAGTCTTCAGCAAAATGTGTACCATCACTCGCTGTATATGCGTGGGCAAAACCTAAATAGGCATCATGTGTAGGTAGCCATGCGCGATAGTATGCTGAAGTTGCTGCTTGACTACCGGCGTCATTGTGAAGTACCCACCCTTTAGCCTTCCCTGGTCTCTTACCAGCTATTCCAGAATAAAAAAGAGCCATCTATTCCACCTCCGCAATCTTGTGATTAGGGACTGAAATAATGGTTCCATCAATTACTTTTAATTTAGTAAATAATTCATTACTACGAACTACTTCTAGTTCTCCATTAAATTTAAAGAAGTCCCCTTCAGTAAATCCATCGAAGTTCTTCTCTTTTCCTTCAGCATCATATTCCTGATAACCTTTTTCATTATACTTTTCAGTTAAATCAATAGTTCCTTTTTCAAAAGAGTCGAAAATAATATAATCATCTTGCTTTTCTCTTACTTTAAAAGCACCTATCAAAGTCACTTTTTGACCTTCCTTAAACATCAACATCACCCTTCCGATCAATCAAACTGCCAAACACTTGATGCAATCCAGTAGAAGCCAAACCACTGATAGCACCGTATACTACTGATTCAAGTGTCAATCCAGTGGCAAGCACCCCCAGAATCGCTCCCAAGATTGTGACTATGACTGGAATATACTCATTAGCCACTTTATCTAAAGCTGGTGTATGTTTGATTACATATCCCACTACCAAGCAAGCTAAGAGCGGCAATACTAAAATGTACTCTTTCAAACTAGTTAAATCCATTTGGTTCACTCCTTCTTAATTAAGAATCCAACACGAGTATTAATCTCTCGCATTGAACTATCAATTCCTTCTAAACGATCATTTAAAATATCCTGCATACCATTAATTGTTTTAAAGTATTCTTCACGTTCTTTTCGGCTTCCTTCACGTTCCTTTTCTAAATCAACCTTAGTGTCGTCTAAAAGTTTCATTAACTTTTTAAACATAAAGTAAGCGGCTATTAAGATTACCCCAGTAAGAATACAAAAAAGGACTACAAAAAGTCGGTCACTTCTCGTAATCCAATCAATGATATTTCTGCTTTTTTCTGCATCACTTATGGTCATACTCCACCAACTCTCTAACGATTATTCACCAGCCAATTCCGGCAGATCCATATCAACTAAGATTTCTTTTACTTGTTCACGAATTTTTTCAGGTACTTCTGCGATTACTCGTTTACCCTTAATGACTAAGGTTGCATATACTACAGCCATGGTGTTCACCTCTTTTATAAGCATCAAAAAAGCCATCCTAATTTTCATTCTCTGAATCAAGGATAGCTTGGACTTCGTCTTTAATTTTTTCTGGTACTTGTTCAATTGTTTTCAATCCTTTCTGGATTAACCTGGCATAGATTTTAGCCATTTGCTTCACCTCCAGCGACTATCTCAAAAACTTCTGCAATGGCAATCTGTGCATCTGTTAATTGTGCATCTAAATTTATTTGTTTTTCTTTCAATTCTGCATTTTCTTTTTGAATGCCTGTAGAAAGACTCTCCAATAGTTTTAATTGTTTTGAAACATCCTGAGTTGTAGCTTCTTCCCATTTGCTAGATGGAAAATCGAAAAATTGTGACTGTTCATTTTTTAAAACAAGAGGTGCAACTTCCGTGTAAGGTACCTGTGCTTCATAAGTGTCTCCAACTTCCACAGTTTCAAAACCGATGGGATATAATACTTTGTAAATTGTTTTCAATTTTTATTCCCTCCTTTATCTTTTACCAAATAAACTACTACTGTCTTTAATTGGCGTTTCTCCTTTACCAACTTGATAAGAACCCCATATATTTATCCAAGTATTGGTGATGGGTTGATCTGCCGCGAACCATGATCTACCATATCTCGTAAATATACTTCTTATTTCAGTCGCTGTAGAAGATCCATTACCTCCCCACGAACACATAAAAACTCCTTGATAAATATCTTGTGTTGGGACAAGTTCATCTGGAACAAAATTTCCAAAAACATCTCCATCTTTACCTACAGCTTTATTTAAAGAACATAATCCAGTTACAATTACCAAATCACCAAATCTAATTATATCTACTCCACCAGAAGCAATGTTTGTTGAATTACTTGCACTCATTTTATATCTAACAACACCTTTTGAATCCAAAGGCATCAATAAGGCACCATTAAAAGATGGTTGCGATGAAAAATTCTTCGTTCCAGCAACTGTCTGATTCCCGGTCAATTCCATAAACTTGCCAGAGGTCCACTTGGCAATAGCGTCAAAAACTCGCAAAGGTGACATCCATTTTGTAGTAGAAGTTCCTGCTGTTGCTTCTCCATTTGTTGCTCTATCTTCAGAATATCTTATAAATTTATTATCAGCTTCAGTTTTTGTATAAAAATCCCCATTATTAAATTGCTGTAGTGCTGCACTGATTTCTGTGATAGCAGTATTTTTTGCTGAATTTACGGAAGTTGTTGCATTATTAGCTGTACTAGCTACGCTAGTTTCATATCGGTCAATTTTATCTTGTAAATCAGTTATTTTATTTTGAATAGTCGCAAATTCAGTATTAGCCTGTTGCCCAAACACTGCTAACCTATTTTCAAGCTCTAATATATTTTCTGTTTGTAGTTTTCTGAGTTCTTCAATCAGTTTGTTATATTCAGTAATGATTGTCTGTGCCTCTGCAGCGTCTATATCCGCATTACCAGATACATCAATTTTAAAGTCCCCTGTAGAATTCCTAACACCAGACTTAGCTACTGAAAAATAGGCTCGTTCGTAAACTCCTGGAGTGCCAAATGCAGTACTTGGAAATGTATATTCAAAAGTTCCTGTAGAAGCATTAATTACTTTTACATTGTCTGAGTCAAAGACTTTCGTCTTCCCTCCATTTGTCACACCTTCAAAGGTAACAGTATATCCTACAAGAGAGAATTGCTGATCATTATTGGTGATATTTACGGTAATAGTCTGTAATTTCTCATCACCTACTCTGCCATAAATGAATGGCGGTAAAATAGGATCTTTAGATAAGTCTAAATTCAATATCTTATTGGCCATTTTCTACCTCCTCATCCATGTTTAATGCTTGCTCAATTTTCTTTAGACGTTCTTCTTGGTTTTCAATTATTTCAATCAATTGTTTATTTGTTAAAGTGTTTAACATTATTTGTTTGCCAGTATCTATTCTTAGATAATGATCATTTTTTGACTCCGTCACTAAAAATTCAGAATATTGAGCAATAATACCCAGTTCTTTTTCTCTAGGTGGTTGAAGAGATTTTTCTTTATATAAATAATTTTGTTTTCTATTAAAATCATAGAATGCTAACTTTTTAGTCTCAGCAATCCCATCAACTTGAGATGGTACAATATTTTCTTTTAGTCGTATGTCTGATTGATTCGTAATTTTATTACCGTTCATATCAATATTGCTAAATACAACAATTCCATTTGTTGAAACTAAGCGAAGATTACTGCCTTCTATAAAAACTTCCTCTCCTGTAACTTGTAACCCTGAGAAATCACTATCTCTTTTTCTATAATTGCCAACATAGGCATGTCCATTTCTGGATGTTCCAGTTCCACCTCCAAGACCAAGCTCCGAATTATAGTTGCCATCATAAGATTTAATTTCCAGATTTGCAAAATAACTAGCAAAACTAAACTGACCCTTATACTGATCATTGTCTTTACTGGCACCAATAGTGAGAATAGAATTACTACCATTTGAGGAAGTATCTAACGTGGCAGCTATTCTCCCGTTATTCTTATCAATAAAAGTGAGTTTACCATCATTTAACATTATGTCAGTACTACTACTAGATGAAACAATCGTACTAGCTTCCATTGTCACGCCTATCATTTTGATTGCTCTTAAAATACCTGTGGTCATTCTGTCTGCAACAATTGCCCCGTTATTCGTCATCGCAAGTCCATAAGTCCCATTGTAACCAGTAGAACTGAACCCTAGCCCACCAGCATTCCACCGCCATACATTTTTTGCAGTATTCACATTCGTTGTGTCCATAATTAAAATTTCTTGTGGATCTGCTATTGACGGATAAATAACTACATGACCTTCACCAGGATTTCTTAAAATATCACTGGCTTCTTTTTGTGCCTTCTCCAGCCAATCAACTTTATTCAAAATTTGATTCGTATTTTTTTCAGATTCAGCCATTACTTTCCCAAAGTCAGTCTGGGCCTCTCCTAATTCAATTGAATCGTACTTATCAAGTGCGACATTCCAAGAAGTTTTTATGATTTTTGAAGTCGTATTAATTCCTAATTCTTTAAATGCAATAGTTACAGTATCACAGAGATCCAATGTTTCAATCGTCTTTAATTCATCTGCTAAAACGGAGCTTGCTAAATCTTCAAAACTTGTTTTGATAGAGACTTTGGGGATTCCTATATTATTATTCTTGATATAGGCTTTTACTAGATTTCTTAAAGTCTCTACAGATTTTGGTTCATCTTCACTAAAATCGACCATTAAAACTCGTCTTTGCGTGTAATTACCAACATAGTCGCTATCAATAATACTCTCTGGAAGAACCATTATTTCCTCTGTCTCTTGATTTTTGGCCCATCCGTAAACTGATGTATAAGTATTACCAATATTCTCTTCTTGAGTAATATCCGTTAAATTTTTACCATAGGCAATAATTACGTTTGTTTCTGAACCTGCTGAAGCTAATAACCGGACTTGGTTATTATCAAATACATATTCCCCACCAAAATTATCTAAGATAGAACCTTGTACGCCTCCCAAGACTTCTTGCGCATTTTTAAATTTCGAAGGGTCTGATAAATCAAGAGTTGTTTTTGATCCAACATCACTGTAAAAATTAAAATCTCCTTGTGGTAACATATTATTCCCCAGTTGATTTAGTGCTGCTTGAGCAGAGATATTTTGTAATACACTGTCAAACTTTTTAACAATTGAACGGATTAACTGATATCGATAATGTTCACAATATACTGTAATAATTCCGTCAATAGGCTTTGTGATAGTTTCTATTTCAAACCTTTGGCTCTTTGCCTGTTTTGTTGGCCCAGCATCTGCAACTATCCATCTTCCTATCTTTAACTCTTTAAACAAAGGGCTAAATACAGGATATTGAAAAGAGAGCGTATATATCCCATTTCGCTCTCTATCAACTATTGGATTTTTAGCATCTGTCAATGGACCCAAGCCAAGAGATGACCAATTATTATTCGTTTTATCAAATAGAATGAGTGTACTCATACAGCAATCGTCCTCCATCTAGGCTTAATTTTAAATTTTGTTATATTTGTAAAATTAAACGTACTAAATCCCGGTTCCAATGTAATAGGATTGTATCCATCAGTATTTAAGAAACAATACTTTGATACATTGACGCCACCCTCTTTATAAGCAATTCCATTTTCACAATCCAGTGTAATTGTTCCAATACCAGCTTCTTTTGCAATTCTGAATTGCTTATTAGTTGAACCATTAGAAATGTATATATTACTGTCACTTACGGCAGTTGTTTTATAAAAAGTGATTAACGGTTGGCTTGGGAATAACTCAGGATTATTTATTCTTTGACCTGAAGGAATATCTCTTTCACTTTCACCATCTAGTCGAAAAATAAAAGGCTGACACTTGAATGTAAATTCAATGTCTAGCCACTCTCGTTTTTTATCTTCTGCGGTCACTGTTGCATAACAAACTGCCTTATAAAAGTATTCGGCGTATTCGCTAAATGCTAAAGGGGAATAGTCATGTCCAACATATAACCACTTCACAACATCTCTTAATTGTGCTGCAATCGTTCGGTCTGCTTCTTTAAACATCCGAACAGGAAATTTTTTTTCGAAATCCAGAAACTTTCCGTTGTCATGAATAATATCTGAACTTCTCCCCATTACGTCGCTCTGAAAATCAAGCGACGCTTCTGGAATAGTAAACTGCATTTCGTTTAATATGATCATATTAAACTCGTTTGATTTTCTATTTCTATATTGGAAATAAGGATAGTTAGTTAAATTTATTGTAATCTCCCCCTCAGTTGTCTTTCAACTGTTGTAGCCAAATAGTTAGACATTGAATCCATCAAGTCCTTATTTGATAAGTCTGCACGTTCAATAGTTATATTGACTCCAGAATTCATCTTAGTTAATCCCTTTTGAATATCTTTCAATATGGCTAAAATTTGCGGATTATCATTTGAAAAACTGATATTTTTAAGGCTATTACCATTTTGTAATTTACTCATATTACTCATTAGAATTGAGTCATTAGATACACCAACCCCATCAGCGTAATGCGGCACCATGCGTCTTGTTTCTGCTGCAGGATACACTTTTGTTCCTTTCGGAGCATTTGGAATATAGACATTCCTACCTTCTGGTATGATTCTTGATCCATTTGGAAACTCTACTAACTCTTTGTACAAAGCCCCCTTTTGATCATTTACAATCATGTCTCCACCAGAGTGAAAATTAGTCCCATTTTTGAATCCAAAAGCTTCGCCTATAGACTCAAATACACGCTTAATTCTAGTAGTAAGTGTGACCTCTTTATCTCTTTGTTTTGAAAATTCATTGACTTCATTAGTTGCATTTCTAGCCGGCCCAGATGCGTTATCATTAGCATTAAGGTTTTTAGGAGGTGGATTAATGCCATCATATGTTCTCAAAGAGCTTCCACCTTGATTTGAGGCGTTTTGGACGTTAGATGAGTCACCTTTTAGATTCTTGTCTGGTGCATTTGTACTCTTATAATTATTAATTGCATTCTCGCCTTGATTAGCAGCAGTTTGTACATTGTAGGAATCTCCTAACAAAGTTTTCAAAGATGGATTATTAGCATCATACTCACTTAACTTGATTGTTCCGTCATTAAGTTTTGTAATAATATCAGTGTTATCCCCCATCATTTTTTTCAAATTATCTGGTAGTGTGACCCATGCATTATAGCTTTGTTCAGAAGCAAATATTTTATTAGACAAGTCAGTATTATCGGCTAACATCTTTTTCTGATCAATTGGCAATTGATTCCAACGGTTTAATGTTGTTTCTGAGGTGGTTAATTTACTAAGCAAATCAGTATTTTCTGCCAAGATTTTTTTCTCGTCATCTGGCAGACTATTCCAACGATTAAGGGAAGTTTCTGAACTATATATTTTCTCTAAGAGATCATAGTTATCTGCATAAAGTTCTTTTGTCTCAACTGGTATTGCTGACCAACTTTTTATTTTCTCCTCAGATTGACTAATAGATTGCAGAAATTCATAATTATCTGCTTTTAATTCCTTAATCTTTGGTTGATATTCATCCCATTTGCCTAAGCTGAGCATTGTTTCAGCCATAGTCTCTGGCGTGTTTGAATATAAAATGGCTTTCTTTTCATCAAAAGTCATTTCGTTCCAATCTCCTGAACTCTCAAGTGCCTTATAGATATTTTGTGAAAACTCATCTTTTAGTATTGCTTTTTTATCTTCCCAAGCCATACTATCCCAATAACCATTTGCAATAGCTGCTTCACCAATGATTAATTTTGCGTTCGAATCAAGTTTTGCATCATGAATAACTAATCTCATATTATTCCAAGTTGTTATATCTTTAGTGGCTTCAATAACTATCTCAGAAACATTTGATTTTACTTCACCAGTTTTTTCATCAAAAACAATATCATTCCATGTTTGTGCTGCTTTTTTTCCAGCTTTACTAGATTCATCCGCTGACCATTTTAATTTGTCCGCATTTTTCTTTGCACTTTCTGATAATTGATCTGCTGTAGATATCGCATTCTCAACAATTTGATCGTTATATTTCATGGCCTCAAGTCCTGATTCGCCCATACTACTAATTAATTCGCCATTAGCCAGATTGACTACATCTAACAAATCAGGGTACTTACTAGTAATCGCGGCCATCTGCGAATCTAAGCCTTCTATTGTTGCATCGTTTGCTTTGTCCCAAGCTTTTAAATAAGATTGAGCAATTTCCCCTTCCAAATTGTAGCCCATCTCTTTCAACTGTTTTTCTAAGTCTTTTCTTCGCTGTTCAGTTTCATCATTGGCTGCTCGTCTCTGTTTCCCCAAAGATTCTAACCATAATTGAGCCTCATCTTCAGATGCCTTTGCCACATCACCTGTCATTGCCGCTAATATTTTTTTCTTCTCTTTTGCAGAAACATCTAAAGTTTGAACATAAGCCTCTGTGGTATTTCTCGATAGATCTTGAATGATTTTTGCTTCAGATACCGATACTTCTCTATCATTCGCTGCAGCATTCTTTTTTATTTCAGATATTCTGTCAGTATTCTCTTGAATAGTTTTAAGAGCATCTTCAGCATTCGATTTTTGATTATTCAATGTTTGTAAAGTAACATCATCAACTGAAGCAGGCAATTCTTTGATAAGTCTATCAAGTCCTTCAATTTTCTTGATCAGACTTTCTTCAAGTGTATTTCCAATTTGCTCAAAGTTTGTAATCATAGTTCCAGTATCATTACTAAAGCCTTGGGTCATTAGAGTAAATTGTCCACTTGCAACTTGAGTTTTTGTCTGTACCTTATCTAAGGTCTTATCAGTTTCCGCTCCTACATCGGTCCCCCACTGTTTTACACGTTGGCTAGAATTCCAAGCTTCTTCTCCGAACAGTTTCCAAGCACCATATCCTAATGTTAAAGCACCACCGACTCCTGCAATTCCCAAAATTGCCGGTCCTAACGGCCCAAGAGCAGCAGTCATAGCACCAATACCAGAACTTCCAGCTGCTTTACTCGCTGCAGCGCCAAATGTTCCTATCTTAGCAGTTCCGCCACCTAGTGCTGTTGATAATGTATTAACGTTGACTGACCCATTAATCAACTGCTCAGACAATTCAGCGATTGCTTTTTTCTTAGCTATACTTGCAGAAAGATCAATAAAACTTTTACCTAATCCACCTATACCAGAAGTCATTTTCCCAGTAATTGATAGCATTGGACCTGCTGCTGCAGTGAAAGCTAAAAGTCTAACAATCATTTGTTGCGTTTTAGGATCAGCTTCATTGAACTGTTTTGCTAAATCACCTAGTGTTTTAATTAAAGGTTTTCCAGCTTCTAAAGCTGATCTTAAAGCGTCAACAAAGGGACCACCCATATCTATCGCAGCATTAACGGCTTCATTCTTCAGCATTTTCAATTTGGATTCTGTCGTTTCATAACGCTTGTTTGCTTCTTCGGTTAAAGCTGTATTTTCTTTCCAAGCTTTATTTCCCATTTTAATAGCATCGCCAAAAATACCACTGGCATTAGCAGCGCGGAGCAAGGAATCTCTCAGTCTAACTTCTGTTATACCCATATCATCGAGTACTTTAATTGCTGAAGTTCCATGTTTTTCAGAGTCTTTTAGGCCAACAATAAATTCTTGTATTGCTTTACTTGGGTTTTCCTTAAATAACTTTGCAAATTCTTCGGAAGTTAAGCCAGCTACTCTTGCGAAACTGTCTAATGATGTTTCAGCTTTGTCTGCTGTATCATACATTTTTTTCAATTCTTTAGAAGTTAGCCCCATTTTTTCAGCAACTTCTTTTTGTTCCTTGCCACCATTCCGGACGGCATTAGTTAATTGGTCCATGGAAATGCCTGCGTCACTTGCTTTACTTTGTAATTCTCCAAAGGCGCTATTACCTGTTTCAACAGCTAACTGCATTTGAATCATTACTTTAGAAAAGGCAGAACCACCGGCTTCCGCTTCAATACCAACTGACGATAGTGCTGTAGACAATCCTAAAATTTCCCCTTGAGACATCCCTACTTGTTTACCAGCACCAGCTAACCGAAGACCCATCTCAGTAATTTCCGATTCTGTAGTCGCAAAGTTGTTTCCTAAATCAACAATAACTGAGCCTAGTCTATCAAAATCTTTTTGTGACATTCCTGTAATATTAGCAAAACGAGCCAACGATGTTGCTGCAGTTTCAGCAGACATATTCGTTGACTCGCCTAAATCGATCATAGTTTTAGTAAAACTTTTTACATTTTCAGTTTTTATTCCCAACTGACCTGCTGCTTCTGCTACATTCGCAATTTCTCTGTGACTCGCCGGAAGTTTTGTTGCTAAATCACGAAGACCATTCTCTAAATCCTTATAAGAATAAACCACTTTTCCTGTAGAATCGACAACTTCATCATTTGTTTTCTTTACTCCTGCAAAATCACTTTCCCATGATACTGCAGCTTTAGTCACAGCCGCTGCCCCTGCAGCAATCGGTATCGTAACCCCTTTTGTCATAGAGCTACCAATACTTTGCATCGTTTTTCCAGCTGAAGCAAATTTTTCACTTGCTTGATTTATTTGGCCTGTTAACCCTTGAGTTTTAACTTCCATTTCTGCCATTGATCCTGCTGTAGCAATCATCTCTTGTTTATACCCTGACAACTTAGCCTGAGCATCATTGTATTTTTGAGCTGCAGCAGCAGTTTTCGAAGTAGCATTCCCTTGGGCATCTAGAGTGTTATCATATGCTGTTTTTAAATACCCTAGTTCCTTCTCCTGTGCCTGGATAACTTTGGTTAAGCCTTGTTGTTTGGCCGCTAAAGAATTTAATGTAGTTTGACCACCACTGGCAACTTTAAACCCTGCTTGCATTTCTCTTACTGCAGTTTTTGTTGCTCTTTGAGCACCGGTTAACGAATCAGAAAAGGCTGAAGAATCAAGACCCAACTTTATTACCATTTGTCCTAGGGGTTTCCCGTTTTGAACCATTATTTACCTCCTTTCTATCGTATTTGATCAAAATATTCGTGCATCGGAACTACTTGTTTCTTTTGCTTTTGCCTTTCAAATCTACTAAATATTACTTGGTAAAGGAAAGTTACATCAGTTTCTAAGACATCGTTTATAGTCCAGCTAGGAAATTGATTGATAATATTTCTAATCAAATTTAATTGTGACTCATGCACCTCTGACCAAGAAATTATTCTTTTGGGTCGTTCGTAGTAATCTCTTCTTCCTCTTTCTTTTCATTACCTAAAACACGATAATTAATGATTTCAAAAAGTTTAGGGATTTCCAGTGTGTCTAATTCATCCAGCAAGATTTCTTTTGTAATTTGATCATCCTCAAATAAATCTGCCAGAAACTGTAACCTATAATCAAGCAGTTCACTTTCTGTTGCTCCAGTTCTTCCTTCTTTAAAAGCTTTTTCAAATAGTGCCGCTTCACCACTTGTATATGCTAGTGCTTTTTTTATAGGCACTTTATCTTGTAAAAACACTTTCTTTTTATTGTTAATTGTTACAGTAACTTTAATATCTCCATTTTGTTTCAGCTCCAACATAAAAACCCTCCTAAAAAATGGTTAGTCATTGCGACTAACCATTTCCTCCTTCTGTTGTTGTTCCAAATAATTCTGTTTCTAGTGCCACAAATGAAGAATCACTATCAGCAAATCCAACAGTTTGATTTTCACTATCAATCACTTTCGCAATAGGAGTAAATTTATACTCATCGGCTTCTGGTTCGTATGAATCTCCATTTAATGTTTCAGCAGAAACAGCATCTCTACTAAATTTCCCTGCATATAAGCCCGTTCCAATTTTTTGACCACGTAAATCTGCAGATTCAAATAAAATCGCACAATAAGGAGCGACTGTTTTTTCTCCTACATGGAAAACACCATTAGTTCCCGATGTTCTTCCTAAAACTTCATGTTCAATTTTACTAGGTAAATCTAGAGCACTAAATGTCGCTTCCACTTCCCCAGTACCTTGTTGTGAGACATAATAAGGTGCATTTGATCCATAAACTTTTACTGCTTCTGGAGATAATCCAGTGATTTCAAAGCCGCTTGTTGCCCCTTTATTGGTTTCACCTTTAACTACAAATTTTTTACCGGCAACCGGTTTTAAATCTTCATCTAAAATTTGAATAGTCGCTTGTTTAAATCCTACTAATGTCATTGCTTTTCCTTCTTTCTTAAACTTTTAATTTTGTATAGCTATATTGTCTTGTAATAACCTGAACATGTTTAAATTCTTCATGTGGACGATTGTCGGCGTATTGAAGAAAGAATCCATGTTCTTCAACTCCTCTATCTAGTAGATCATTAAACTTTTCGATATCTTGTTTTTGGATATCTAAAAAGACCATAACTTGAATCAGATAACTCCTGCTGGAATATCGATTTGAGCCATAGCCTGTATTTGATTCATTAACGTTTTCCACTTTCATAATTGGTAGTTTTGATAACTTCTCATAATCATCTTGAAGTCGGTATGCAAAGATGTTTGCTGTAGGAAATATAGTCGGTAGGATTTCGCCTGTCAGTTTTACAACTGGATTCATATCCCTAACCCCGATTTCAATTCGTTCATATATTCCTGCATCACTTCTTGTACTTCGGTTTCTACAGTCTTTTCAATAAAGTGTTGTCCAGTTTGGTGTTCAGTTCCCATATTGACAAAATGGGCTCGCCAATATGCACCGCGTCCATAACCTACTAAAACATCTCCGTTTTCTTGGACAGGTCCTACCGTAGTTGCTATTTCTAGTCCATGGCTATCAACTGGAGTATTTTCTTCTAGGCGTTCGCCAAGCATGAGACCTGCAGTTTTACCTGCTTTACGTCTAATTTTCCCGTCGACATCGGCAATTGTTTTAGAAATGTTTTTCTCCAGGTTGCTCCATTCTACTTCTACACTCAATTAATCCACCTTCTTTATGATCAATACTTGAAAATCATCATTTTCTACATCCGGATTCACTTCAATGATTTCAAAATACTGATTATTAATCACTATCCGCCAATCATTCTGAACTGCTTGCTTTTGTTTTTGCCGAATAATTATAGTCCGTGTGTTTTCAAAAATTGTTCCAATTTCATTTTTGAATTCTTTTAAAAATTTTTGCTTATTTGCAAACCAGCAAGAAAAAACAGACTCCCAATTGGAAACCTGTTGTCCGTTTACTCCGACTGTATGACCGTTTCTCTTTTCAAACGTTAATCGTTTATTTAGTTTACCTGTTCTACTAACTGCCATCCTGATCAACCTCTTTATAAACAAGATATTCTGCCTTCAATTGCAGTAAGATTGAGGTGAAACCTAAATCGTATTCCCGCAACGTGCCATTTGCAGTAGTTGACTCAATAGTTGCTGAACGTGCTTTGTAGTAATGATCTGCTAACATAATAACTGCCAAATTCAGCATCTCACTGATTTCATTATTCTGGGTATAAAAAGAGGGCTTATCTCTACCGATAGCCCCCTTTATATATGCAATTGCGGCGGTACAAGCTCTTTTGATCTCAATATCATCATCTTCATACTCGATTTTCAGAGCTGATTTCAATTCCTCTAAATCTTTACTAGGGTCAAGCATTGATAACCCTCCTTTAGGAAACTGTTACTTCACAATTTGCAGTTTTACTACCATCCTCAGTTGTAACAGTAATTGTTGCTACTCCTGCTGCGACACCTGTTATCTTTCCTGCTTTCGGCGTTACCGTTGCAATTGAAGTATCACTAGAACTAAATGAGATATTTTTGTTTGCAGCGTTTTCTGGTGCTACAGTAGCATTTAGCGTTTCGTTCGCCCCCACCGTGATAGAGGTTGTCGTTTTATTCAACGTAACCCCTGTGACTGATGTTGGGGCTACACTTTTTTTGCTAAACGGAAAGCAGATGCTAGTTTAATTTGGTGATCGAACCAAGCTGTCACAACGAATAAATTAATACCAGTTTTGACGTCTTTATCTTGTTCATAAAGAGCACCAATATCGTAATTAAAGTGAGAATAAGAGAAATCACCTACGACTGGTGTTACTGCAGCATCAGTAAAGATTACTGGTTTTCCTAAAATTTGTTCAGGTTGCGCTGTATAAAGTGTTGCATTTCCGTTTGCTAAAGTTTCAATGATATTTAAGTAATCGGCGTATTTCATCATAATTTTTGCATTCTCACGGTAGTCTTCATGTAAATCAGCAATAGCTGCTTTGATTGCTTTATAAAGATCGGCTCCAGTAACTTCTTTGATATTAACCACAGTTTTATCATAGAAACTCATGTGCTCCTCACCGGTTTTAGGAGTTTCAGCAAAAGCGACTTTACGTTCTTTGGTAGCCACACCAGATTGCAGATTCATTTCTACAGTAGATACTAAATTCGTATTTGTTCCTGAAAGAATTGTTTCAGAAATACCTGTAAATACTTTGAATTTATGACGAGTAAATACCACATTATCTCCTTTGGCTTCTAACTCCTTTGCTGTCTGCATATCAGCAATAAAATCATCGTCATCTAAAGTGAATGTTACTTTAGGAATCTCAAGATTTGGAATACTAGTGATTGTTGATACTTCACGTAATGGGTTCTTTACAGTAGGTTCAGAAATAATATCTGTAGCCACAGTTTTAGGCAAGAATTTCCCACCTTTAGATGTATTATCATCACCCAAAGCTTCTCGAATATCGGATGTAACAGCTTCCTTTGCAATAGTTTTTCGGATTAATTCCGCTTTTGCATCGATAACCTTTTGTTTAGGGTCTTCTGAAGTTGAAAATTGTCCTTTTTCTAACTTAGCTTTTTGTTCTGCTTCCATTTGATCATGTTGCTTTTGTAATAAATCAAATCGTTGCTGCAAAGATGCTTTAGTTTCATTTAATTTATTTAAATCTTCTGGTGTAACTGAGCTATCCAGAGCTTTCTCTGTAATTTCAGACTCTGTTTTTGCTAGTTGATCCCCGATTGTCAGTAAACCTTGCTTCAGTTCAAATAGTGTTTTCATATTTATAATTCCTCCAATTGTTGTTTTAATAAATTTAGATTAATCTCACTTTGTTCAGCCATTTTTCTACGTTCATCAGTCACTTCATTTCTTTCAGGAAATTGCTTCTGTTGTAATAAGGTCGCCGGAACATTTCTATATGACTCAAATAATTCGTCACTTGCACAAGCAGCTATTTGATTTGATTGAATTATTTCATTACATAATCCAATATCATAAGCTTCTTTAGCAGATAACCACGTTTCTTCATCCATAATTTGCTTAATTTTTTCCTCGGTTAACTTTTCCCCACCTTTAGCAAGATAAGTAATAACTGATGATTCAGCTATTCGGTCTAAATCATCCGCTTGCTTTCGTAGCTCTTTGGCATTTCCCATAGATATAGTCCATGGATTGTGAATCATCATCATGCTATTTTCAGGCATGATTACCTCATCACAGCTGGAAACAATTACACTAGCAATAGAAGCTGCTAAAGCATCCACATGAGCTGTAACGTGTGCTTTGTGTTGTTTTAACATATTACCAATTGCGATACCTTCAAATACTGATCCTCCTGGAGAATTGATGTGCAGATTAATTTGACTGATTTCTCCAAGGCTTCTTAAATCTTTTTGAAAACTTGCTGCTGTTGTGTCCGTATCGTCCCATTTACTGGAAACAATTTCTCCAAAAATATAAATTTCGGCCTCTGAATTATTTGCCGATTGTTTTACTTCCCAAAATTTTTTCATCTCAACCCTCCTTTCAAGGCAAAATAAAAAGACCTAGTCTTCTTTGACTACGTCTCGATTACTGCCATTATTTGATTTTCTTAAAGAAGGGTCCATATCCTGTGGATACATATCTCCTGAAATCCATAACTCGGAAGCTTTACCACCACGAGGAGGCATCTCCTCAAGCATTCTCGCTTCATCTGGTACCATCCAACCATCACGAATCCCACCGTGATAAAATTTCTGTCGAGCGTCTGAATCGCCTCTCAATAAGCCCATTAAGTTAAATTTGAAATAGTATCCTTTTACACGTTCGTTTTTAAGAAGTATTTTCTTGTTAAATTCACGTTCATACTGCTTAACAATAGGTGTTAAGGTCATGTTTACAAAAAGTTGCATCAGTTGTTCATTAGACGAAAAACTACTGCTATCAGAGTTCAAGAAAATACTTGGCACGTTATAAACGTTAGCAATCCGATCTCTAGTAATTCCTTCTGTAATTTTCATATCGGTAGCCACAAAGTTACGTTTCATTTCCTCAATCGTAACTCCTGGTTCTTGAATAAGAATTCCACCATTTTCTTCATAGAACATTTTGAAATTATCGATAATGGCTTGTTTCTTTCCATCATCAACGCTCGTATCGTATTTTAGAATGAATGAATCTCTAATAGATTCCATCTCTTTTAATGAAAACGTTCGAACTGCTTTATCAAAATCATTCGAATTTTTTAATACAGCTATCGGGCTAATACCTTTCCAATTTCCATTTCCAGCAATATGCCTTACATGAATCATATCTGAATTATGGAAAAAATAGGTTTTACCATTATTATTTACCCGATACCAAAGCTCATTTGTAGTTTCTTCAAGTACCGGTTCCACGTAATTAGGATTAAATGGTACTAGTTGCTCAAACAAACCTCGAATATCCCTAAAAATTAAGGCATATCCATTACCATTAGTATTTCTACTTACTTCCATTACATTGAATATTTGATCTAATGTCTGATTATTATTTGGCCAATACATCAGCTTATCCATCGATTCATCAAATTGTTGTTCATAGCTCAAGTATTTCTTAAACGGCAAGCTAGAAACTGTGTTTGCTAAACGTGACACCACTGAAAAGATATTTTCGTTTGTTTCCAGCGTGGAGTTTTCAATACCGAAAAAAGTTTTCCCAAACCACTGTTTGAAATTGCTATTTGTCTGATAGTTTTTTATTACTGATTGCCTGATAAACCTCGGTGTCATTCGATTGATAATTTTTTGAAATCTATTCATCTCTACCCTCCTTTCATCATGTCACGAATACTAATAAACTCTACATTTCCTGTTTGTTTAGACTTATTCGCGAACATCTCTACCACACTGACATGACTATTAAGCATGGCAGCAAAACCATCAATTTTTCTATTTTTAGATTGTTTAGTAGGCATCCAGTTATTATTTCTATCTTGAACAAGTTTTACATTCGATAAATACCATCTGAATATTTTTTGACTATTAAAAATGACTTTCCCATCCAAAAATCTTTCCTTTAAATCTTTCATTGGACCACCTAACGTAATAAATCCCTGAATTGCTTCTTCCATTACAAATCCATAATCAATCATTTTCTGGTTAAGAATTAAGCTGTTTCTTCTATCATAACGAACCTTTAATATTTTAAATTTTTTCGACTGTTCAACGAACCAATCAAACACAAAATCGTAATCAACATAATTGCCTGGTGTCACTGTTAAATCGCCTGTTTTAATCCATGAATCTAGCCGTTGTTTGTTATTATCATTGTTATAACGCTCTTGTGAAATCCAACTATGCTCTAAAACAGCAATTTCCCCAGTTTCATATATTGGAAATTCTAAATTAGCAGAAGTGAAATCCTGTGTTTCTGATAAATCATATCCGCCTACACATTCCTGATGAAGTAGTGAGTCCCATTCAATTAACTTGTCGTTTTTATTTATTGTTTGCATGTCTAAGAAAGACAGCTCATCAATATCCGAAAACAGGTTAAACTGCTTGGTAATCCAGTCAGCTCTTTCTTGTGGGCTATTTCTTTCAGTCTTCCAGTCAGTTACTAAATCAACAAATGACATTAAACCAAGATTAGGGTTTGCTTTAATCCAATTTCTAGGATCGTCAGCTTCAGAAACATCATCAAGTTTAGCGACAAAATAAAAAACCCGTTCGTCTAGTCCATCTTCAAGATGTTCCAAACAATCAAGTGCATTGTCATAGTATTGCATTAATGGTCCGTCTAATACATAACCGGCTGTAGTAATATAAACAATTAAAGGCTGTCTTCTAGTACCACGAGACTTTTTTATTACATTGATTAACTTAAAATTTATAAACTCATGAATCTCGTCAAAGATAGCAAAGTGAGTATTTAATCCATCAAGCTTTTTGCTATCTGAAGCCCTTGCCTCCATTTTTGAGAAAGTAGCTTCATCTTTAATTACTGATCGTTGTGGCTTATATTTTGTATCTAGTAGCGGCGATTGTTTCACCATTTCTTTTGCTTTGTCAAATAAGATAGATGCTTGATCTTTAGCATTTGCTAGTACATACACATTCGCCCCTTGTTCTCGATCATATCCAAGCATATAAGCAGATAGACCGCTTATTAACGATGTTTTTCCGTTCTTTCTGCCAACAAAAGTTAAAGCTTCACGAAAACGTCTTATACCAGTGTCTTTATGCACCCACCCGAATATTGAACCAACAATGAAATGTTGCCACGGTTGTAAAATAAATCGTTCAAAATCACCTTCAGTTGGTCGACAGTTATCTTCAATAAAACGTATAGGTCTGTGACCAGCTTCCTCATCAAAAATCCAAGGGAAGCCATCTGTTCCCTGTCTTTCTAAATCCAACATATGACGTTTAGCTGCAGAGATATTTTCTTTACTGGCTGGAATTAAACCATCAATAAGTCGTTCAGCGTACCAAGTGGTCAATAATTCAGGATATGGTTCTACTAAAATGCCACCCCAAGAAGCTTGTTCATCCGTATAGTCAATCCACCATTTTTCAAGTTCAGAATAAGATAGATTCATCAAGTCCATTCTGAATCATCTCCATTATCCTGAGCTAATTTAATCGCTAACTTCGCTCTGGCAGAAGGTGATAAGCCAAGATCATTTGCCAGTGTTCGTAAATTACGGGAAGCTGTATCCATCTGTCTTGATAACGGATTTCCTATCAATTCATTTGGTTCATTAAAAGGCTCTCCATTGGATTCAGCTTCTGCTTTTGCTATCTCATAGTTTAGTTTGTACTCTCTTCGTAGTTTTCGTAATTGCTTTTCTAAGGAAATGTATTGAGAATACCAACTTGAATATAAGGCCATAAGATGGATATCTGGATTACTAACTAGTTCTACTAGTAACAACTCTTCAGCGATAAAATTGAAGGTAACTTTACCCGTGGCATCGAGCCAATTCGGAGGCTTAACTTTATCTATTGCCATCTTCATTTTTTGCTCAGCAGCCGCTCTTTTCTTAAGCTCAGAAGTATTTTTTTTATTCGGATTTCCATTTAATAACTGTAATTTTGCGCTCTTTGCTGGTTGCGGCATAATCTCACCTTCTTCCTTTTTTGACTATTATCATTCGAAAGTCGTTGTAATTCTAAAATACTTACCTATATCATTTTGTAAATCATAAAAAAACCAATCTAGTGAGACTTGCGCCCATTCTGTGTTAAATAAATACTGTATTTGGATTTTTAAAATCATAAATCGATATAATATTTTGGGCTTAACAACCACTCGTGCTACTTTTTTTCTTTTATCGAAAATTTTCACCTCCCAAAAAACTTGAAAAGCGGTGTTTGTGTGAAGGAAGGACGACACCGTTCTTTCCGACCCCCAGTTTGCTATTATTTTGGGGAGGGGGGTAGTCTTTAATCCCCACTTTAAAAAATTTTCTACTTTTTGTTGAAAGCTTGATAAGTTATGTCAATAACAACTTTAACTTCTTCTGTTCCATCTGAATCAGGTAATTCATTGTCTCTATCTATATCTGCTCGAATGATAAAGGCTTGTCCATCCTTGACATTACTTCTAATGCCCTCTAGTACCGATATAGCATTGTCTAGCCACTCAAGCTGTACCCCGTTATTCTTTTGTTGCATAAAACTTCACTACCTTTCTTTTAGTTCTTATTTTCTTTTCTCCTCCAGACTTCTCTGGATGCACCCTATTGTGACAAGCAAGACAAACAAGCTCTAGGTTATCTTTATCCCAGAACTTAGTTATATCCTCTCTAGCTTCTATTACATGATGGACAACCACACCTCTTGTTATGATGCCCCTTCTCTTACACTCTTGACACAAACCATAGTCACGACTGATTATTACTTCTCTCAGTCTTTGCCATCGATGAGTCTTATAAAGTTTGGCTATGTTATCTGATGAGTTACCTTTACATATATGCGCCAACATACTTACCTCCTTAAAAAAAATAGTGCGAAAAGAATAGTAAATCTATTGACTTCAATACGCATCAGGTGTATTATATAAATATAGAAAGGAGATGGAACTATTGGTTAAACGAAGAGACTTGTTAAAGGATTTAAAAAAGAAAGGCATAGTTGTTAATGAACACGGTGGTCGACATGCCAAACTAATAAATCCACAAAACAACTTAACAGCTCCGATACCAAGGCATAAAGAGATTGACGACTTTACTGCCAAAGCAATATACAAACAGTTAGGGCTTAAATAAGCCCTAGCCAGTTTGTTAACCATAGTTTCATCTCTATTCAAAAAGAAAGGATGTATATATATGTCAGATAAATTTATAGCTTACCCTGCGATTTTTAAACCATTGCATAATTCAAACGATGCTTACTTTATTTCCTTCCCTGATTTACCTAATACCTTTACTGAAGGTCATGGGTTAGAAGATTCATTCTTAATGGCTAGTGATGTGTTAGCGGAAATGAATTACGATAATAAGAATTTGCCCGAACCATCTAACTTAAAAGATATTAAGGTTGAAGATGATTCGTTTGTAGTAATTGTATCTGGAAATCTTTCTGCAAAGAAAAGAGAATTCCAGAAATATGTTAGAAAGAACGTAACTGTCCCAGCCGAATTAGCAGCTAAAGCAGAAGAACAAAGTATTAATTTCTCTCAAGCATTAACAGAAGCTTTAAAGGAAAGATTAGGAGTCTAGCATTTGCTAGGCTTCTTTTTTATTACAAAATAAAAAGACCGCCTAAGCGATCTAAATTGTGTATAATGATTTGTACCAAATAAAAAATTAATGACATTTAAAAGGAACTATATTTATGGGACTAGGCACGGGAGTATTGATTGTTGTAATAATTTTATTGATACTGGTATTAATGAGTTTGTTATTAATACTAATATCAATATATAATTTATTGAAAAATAGAAAAAAATTACTATCCCTGTTTATACTCAGTGCGGGTATTGCTATGCTAGCATTCCTTTTTTATTTTTTTGTACTTAAAAATAGTTGATCATACATCTGATTTTTTAATGCTTCACACATATTGTTAATATGAAAGTTTCAGTTCATATTTTTTTAACACCACAATAACAACTAAGACAGCAGTGTAGAAAATAGAATTATTTAGAAACAGAATTTCCTCGCCTTCTGTTTTTAAATTTGGTTTAGCTGCCTTAGTAATTTAAGCACCAAACAATTAATCCGCTGTAGTAGATAAGACAGTAATTATTTCTGACGGATGTTGTTTGATGCCTTATTGGAAATTTCCATAATACTATTTTAGGCTATTGACAAGGTAGAAAACTATCGCTTTTATTCTACTTTTGTCAAAATACCTCTTTCGTAAGCCAAAGCTTCTAGTATCTTATACCGTTTTTTATAGATACCAGCCGTAGAGCAGTATGTCATTTTTCCAATATCTACCCAACTCATATAATTAGAGTCACCCCAAAAATATATATCAACAATATCCTTTAACTCCGTATTTAAGCTCTCGTAAGCACTAGTAATGTCAGCATATAACTTCGAATAATATAGATAACTCTTATTGTCCTCGCGTTTAATCATATCTGTTAATGCTTTTTCAGTATGTGTCTGAGAGCCCTTTATCCATGAATTGGCATCTTCTGGTTTCCATTCTTTCGCAACCAAAGCCTCTGCAATTTTTTTAGGTATATTTTTGTATGATCTAAAGTCTTCCTCTAAATCTGCAAGTTTTGTTTTACTAAGTTCTCCCAAGATGCCGTTCCTCCTGATTAATTAATATTCTTTGTATTCAGAAACAGAATACGTAGCGGACTAATTTAATTTTTTTAATTCTCGCCCACATATCGGGCAATACTTCATTCTTATATACATACACGTTGGTTCTTTATCTTCTGGATAAACCATCACCCTTATAGTTTGGTAGACTTGATCTACTGTCAGGTCACCCACTTGCTCGTATAATCTTGGAGAACCTTCGCAATATTCACATGGTTCTTGTAACTCCCTGATGGATTTACCCCAATTTTTGCTGGTTACTTTCATTTATTTGCCTCCTACATCTTGTAAACATTTTATGGTAGAATTAATCTAGAAAAGATCTCATGGACTTTTCTCGTTTTCTCACACCAGTCACAACTTGTGGCTGGTATTTTTATTTGATAAAATAATTTTGTCTAGCGGAAACTAGACAGAACGCTTACGAAGGTAGTTGCTAGTCAACTGCCTTTTTTTATTGTAATATGCTTTCAAGTTAGGTTATTTTCTGACACAAATTTGAATACCTGACTTATTGACCGTGGAACCCTATCGCCACGGTCTTTTTAGTGATAAAATATACAAGTCTGGCGGAAAACAGACAAGTGTAATTATCTTTAGGTAGCCGGTGGTCGGCTGCCTCTTTTTATTGTATAATCTAATTCGAGCCTAATTAATTTTTAATGTAAAATTCTCCCAAAGCTTTTTACTTTTACATAATTAGACTCATTGACCGCCACCTATCCCGGCGGTCTTTTTGTGATATAATAATTGTAGCCATATTTTGATTAAACCATTCAAAGGCTGACCGTTATCTCTCTCCGAGTAACGGTCTTTTTTGTAAAAGCCGACGTTTACTGATTAACTATCACTATATTTCGACTTTTCGCACACTTCTTCTATACTTTGTAAGCGTTTTATGCTAAAATAAATTAACCAATAAACTTTTCTCATTTTGTTCCACGCCAGCCACAACTTGTGGCTGGTATTTTTATTTGCTAAAATATTTAAGTCTGCGGAAACAGATAAGTGTAATTATCTTTAGGTAGCCAGTGGTCGGCTGCCTCTTTTTATTGTAAAATAGAATTTGAGTTAGAACTTTTTGCTGCAATCTCCTAAATTTCAATTCTTGTTCTAGCCCATTGACCGCCACCTATACTGGCGGTCTTTTTATGATATAATTATTTAAGCCATGTTTCCTTGATCGGATGTCTCCATAGCCTGACCGTTGATTCTTGGCTCAACGGTCTTTTTTTGTGCTATCATATTAATAAGCCTAGCAAACCTTTTTTTTTGCTTTCAAATTCAGACTTGTCATATTGCTAGGTTTACTGACCGTTATCTCTCTCCGAGTAACGGTCTTTTTTGTGTTATCATATACACGAGCCACCAATCCTTTTCATATGCTTACAAATTCAAACTTTTCTTGTTGCTAGGCTCGCTGACCGATGACTTAACTCTCGTCATCGGTCTTTTGCTGTAAAAGCCGACGTTAGCGGAATAGCCCTGTTGGATGCTCTTATATATTATTTTGATTAAACAAACTATTTAATCTTGATATCTTCTTTCTTTTACTAACTCCAATATTTACTAATTATTTAGTTTTTTATTTATTGAAAGCACATGTCAAACTGTTTTTTATACAAAAAAACGTTTTTTTATTCATTTCTGGTAAAAAATTTATTGAAATATTATTTTTTAATCAGATTAATTAAAAAAATACTTAAAAAAGTTTTTTTTTTGCTTTTTTTAGTATAATAAACAACTCACTAAAATTTAAGGATGGAGTGCACATATGTTAACTATTAATTTGAAGGTCGGTTCTTACATCGAATTACAAAATTTTCAAAAAATATCTTTTTACTCAGAAAAAGGACTTCAAACAATACTAGGCGAAAATTTAGATGATTTCTTTTTAAATCCAAAATTAAGTTATAATTTTTTTGGAAATACACAAATAACTATTTATGGGTCTGATATTATGTTCTTGGAATTCTCATAAATAAAATAGGTTTGCCCATTATTTTATTAAATGACTTTTTTATATTTCCATAATCCTCTCCGTAAAAGGCTGAGTTTACATACTTACTTAGTCCACCTTTTTCGCGTTCAAAGTATGTTATATATCTTGATCTGTTAATAATTTTGATATTTCCTACATATCAGTTTAATTATCAACACATCCAACACCTCTGATACATCAAACATATGGTTGATTTCCAAATTCTAATCGTTATATAATGATACTTTAAGAAAAAAGACTTGGAGGTTGAATTTATGGAGAAAAAGTATGGTCGTTTACGGAATTCCTTTTGTAGCATCGGGATTTTTTTAGCCGTTATTTCTAGCTTTACACAATTATCTGGTGCACCAAAGTTATTAACTTTTTACATTGCACTAATCGGAATCATTTTTGTCGTTATTGGATTAATTTTGATGGTTACGATATTGTTGAAAGCAAAAAAAGTAAATAAAAGATAGGCCTTTTACCTATGATGTTTTAGCTCACTAAATACAGTGGGCTTTTTTATAGATATTAAATTTCTTTATCAACGTCTGTACTTTATTTAGTTTATTCCGCAATCTTGGTGGTTAGCGGACTAATCATCAAACAATACATTTTTATCTGCTTGTAACACGATGCAATATTTCTTACCAGATAAATTGATGTTGCACCAGCCACCATCTAAGTCTTCAAATATAATTACTTTGTCATAATCTTCTGGCTTCAATCGTTTCAGTAGATCGTTGATTGTCATTCTAATATCCCTCTTCCTCATTTCAGCTATCTTTCCCGTGTAACAACTGTTATCAAATATTTCTAAAAAACAAAAAAATTGAAAATGTTGATATGGAAGGCTTATAACGCTTGTTCTTTAAATATTCAAACTTAAGTCTTTGTAAATTAACTTATTGAATCTATAATCTAAACAACCTAATAAATATTTTTTTCAAATTTATTTTTATTTTCTTGAGCTATCACAGCTCCTCCTTTAGCAGCCAGTCTTCCCCCTGGCTGTTTTTTGATTCCACAATATCCGTCGTTTACGGACTTTTATTTTTTCGTCCAATTTGATACACTTTTTAGTTATCGGTGAAAATATGAATCAAAAAAATGTCCCCTCTTTACCGTCGTATATTTGTTAAAATACATCATAAAAATTATATTGAATTAATTAGGAGCTAAATATGAAAAAAATCACTATTTGGAGTTGGGAATCTGTAATCGTTTTTTCTTTAAGTATATTATTTTTACTTTGGTGGAGTATTTTTTCATTCCATGCAGGATACTCAAATAGTGCCTTGTATTGGCTATTCTTTCCTTCTATGATTTTCGTTGAATCGTTTTTACTTTACAAAAGTTTTACTGTTATTGAGATTCATAAAACTTTATTAATCACTTATAATATAGGTAATTTTAAACGTCGTATATTTAGCATTAAGAATATTGAATTGACGTATGGAAATAAGGTCTCTGGATATAGACAGCTCACCTATTACCCTATAGTTATATACGATAAAATAAAAAACAAAAAATATATGATTATATGTGGACGAGATAAACTTAAACAGTTTGATTTACTTTGGAAAAAGAAAAGATAAAGAGACATCTCACTTTGCTAGTTTCTCTGTAAATAATTTTTAGAACAGTTTTTCTGTTAAATCCGTCTTTTTACTGAATTCGCATTTTAAAAAGTTCACCTACTGTAGCTTGTTCGGTTTCATCACCATAGTGAAAAGCTGTACGATCATTGTTCACATTAACCTCATAACCTTGTTCTTTTCCAAACATCACTTCGCTTTCGAAGCCCCTTTGTGCCTTAACTTTTGAACTATATAAGCTAGGTAAGTTTGATTCGTTGGGGGTAATATTTACTGCCCAAACATATTTCACTATATTCACCTCATTCCGCAAAATGTTTCGATTACCGACTACTATTTAGTTCTTTTCGAGCTTTGTCAGTCCGTTTTACAGCTGACTTATACACTTTAGAATCTTTGCTATATCCTAATGATTCGAGTTCTGATAGATCGCTTTCCAACTTTTCAACCCACATTTTTTTATGATCCAGTTGACTATATTTCATGTTTTCTTCTTCCTTTCTAGTCGTTTATTTCTTCCGCTTATAGAGTCATTAACCCAAATACTTGTCATGAATTTCTTTAAAATTTACGCCTGTCAAATCAAGATATTGTAAAGTTGTGTTCATGGAACTGTGGCCAAGAAATATCCGTACATCGTTAATGTCCATTCCGTGCTTTAATGCCAATGTTGCGGCTGTCCTCCTGAACTTGTGCGGATGAGCATGCCTCACATTCGCCCTTTCAGCAATAACAGAAATCATTTTTTGAATGCTAGATACATCCATTGGCGTTCCTTGTTTACGCCCTTGAATAATCGGCCCGCTATTATGCCCCGATTTATTTAGATAATTATCAATGGCAACTTTCGCTTTTGCATTAACGAATGCAATTCTTTCTTTGTTGCCTTTTCCGATGACTGGAATCGTCCCACGGTCCCGGTCATAGTTTTCTAAGGTGAATGACACTAACTCGCTTACTCTACAACCTGTAGAAAGTAACAGCTCAATTACTGCCTTTTCCTTTAAGCTAGTAGTCGCATTTCTCATAAGTTCAATCTCAATCGGCGTAAAAGCTTTTTTGATTCTTTTTTCTACTTTTATTTCCTCAACCCTTAACCCAGGGTCTTTCGACAGATATTCTTCTTTGTACAACCAAGTAAAAAATCTACAAATGCACCCACGTTCTCGGCTCAAAGTGGCACTAGAGATATGATCGATCATATTTCGATTCGCGATGAACATCCGAATATCATTTGTTGTAATATCCGCAAATGGCCTTCTTACAGTCCTCATGAATCTATCAATTGTGGACTTGTACAGATTCAAAGTCCCTAGAGACAGCCCTTGCAATTTTTTGCTGACGAAGTATTGCTTGTATGCTGCTATATCACTTGTTTCATCGTAAATAATTAAGTCATTTTTTGACTCTTCAATTTGGTACTTGTTCAAGTTTAATGTCAAAACTATTTTTAGTTTTCTTAACTGATCCACTTCTAGCTCTGAATCCATTCCCCTGACTACAGAATCTATGAATCTTTCAGTCGGTTCCATGATGGTCCCTCCTATTTGCTTTTGTTTGTTCGTTTTTAGTTAGCTAGTCTAATGGTTCAAACAAAATTGCATAGTCATCAATGTCCAGGAGTTCTGCTATTTCTTGCGCTCTTTTTAAGGAAACATTCAATTTGTGAGACGTTGCAAGACCACTGTTTCCTCCAACAAGCTCATACCAAGGTATTTTTTTATTTTTTCGATGCCAGTCTACATTTTCCCAAAAAACATCTAAAATATTCATCCTTGTCTCACCTCCTAAAATGGTAAATCATCATCCGAAATATCAATTTTCCCACTACCAAATGGATCATCTTCTAGATCAAAATTTGGCTTATTGTCCTCAGTTGACTGCTGGTTACTTGGCTCGTTATTATATTTACTAGTAGAACCGTCACTTGCATCCATATTAGAATTGTTTTGACGTTGGTCATTTGCTGTCCGAGGTTCTAACATCTGAAAGCTATCTACAACTACTTCAGTCACATATACTTTTTGTCCTTGCTGATTCTCGTAATTTCTCGTTTGGATCCGTCCAGTAATTCCAACCAACGAACCTTTTTTAGCAAAGTTCGCAAAGTTTTCTGCAGCTTTCCGCCAAATGACACAATTAATAAAATCTGCTTCACGATTACCACTTTGGTTTGTAAAATTACGATTCACTGCTAAAGTAAATGTAGCTACTGCTTGTCCACTACTTGTGTATCTTAGATCAGGTTCTTTCGTGAGACGACCAATCAATACAGTATTATTTATCATCTGCTATTACCCTCAAGCCTTTCTGAGTTAAATGTAGGGTTCGCGGTGATTGCTTAATAAAATCTAGATATCCTTTGTCTTTCAATCGATGAAGATGTCCAAACATAGTAGAAGTTGAAGCTATTTCCATTTTTTCCATCACTTCCCTTGTTGTCGGCTGATAGCCATATAAGCAAGAAAAGTCATTTATAGATGTCAATATTTTTATGTGTCGTTCTGTTAACATATAATCCTCCTTGTTCTTTCCAATTAGGCTTTGCAATCATCTATCATTTTTTTCTGATTAATTTCTTCATACTTTTTATCCCCTAGCAACTGGACATATCTTCCAGATTCTGTAATGATAAGGTCAATTTTATTACCATCTGGATCAAAAACTACTGACTGTAATTGTTTTTTATTCTTAACGTTGGGAACCACTTTGAATATGCACCATCCAACCAGAGAACAAAAATTTCTAAATTCCAATTCCAGTTCTTTTCTAGTAAGTTTCATAGGTAATTGCCTCATTTTGATAATTCAGGAAATCTATGAACCCAGGTGTTTTAACTGCGAACTCTTTTGCTTCAGACTCAGTCATATATAAACGCCCATATCTTTTTTTCATATCACACCATACACTCCATGGTATAAAAGCATATATATTCTTAATTCGAATACACACACCAGTTAATGCACCGTTGATATAGTGATAATTTAGTTTCTTCTTTTGTTCTTTAGAAATCACACTTTGTTTTATGTGATCATTCGTTGTCGCTTTAGCTTCAAAAACAATTGATTTTCCTCCCTGCAATGTGCCAGAAAAATCTGGTTGAGCTAACCCGGTAAATCTTCCTGAGAAAGAACCATCCCTATTTGTCTTTACCACACGGAAATGTTCTGGAATGCGGTTAATCTCTGCTAACTGCTTTTGCCGGTAATACTGACATCCAGCAAGAATTAATTCTTCAAATTGCTTTCCTATTTGATTGTTTACGTTGCTTTGAAAGCTTCTTGAGTATTTTTCCACTCCTAGCTCCTCCGATCATACCTAAAAATGTGTTATAGCTGGTTTTAGAATCAAAACTTGCGTAATCTTCGAATTTCTTACTTTCTGCAATCTCAGTCCATTTAAACTCACTATGAATATGTTGCATCTCATTGATGTCTTTAAACATGAAAACTATGTTGCTACTACTAATGGTCCAGTTTTCTTTATCCATCTTGAAAGTACCCAGAAAAGGAAAATTTAGTCTAATCAGTAGGTAATATTCTTTTATTTCCTGAATCTTGTCTTCTTTGTCTAAACAAGCTATCAAATAGTATTTCGTTTTCATAAATCTCACCTCTTAATCATTTGTAAATAGATATGCCAACCTTTTCTATCGTTATAGACAGGTTCAATACTTGTTATATGGTATTTGGCATACTCTTTTTCAAAGTAATCGAATCCATAGTCATTGGATAAGCTGAATTTTTCAACTTTTCTCCTGGAGTATTTATTATTATTAACCTGCTTTACAGGCTTTTCTAGATTCCTTGAACCAGACCAAGTTTTTACTCCTTTTTTCCAACGAGGCTTCTTTTTCAAGTAGTTCACTAAAGCTTGAATTCCGTCAGAATCTGGCTGAATGAGTTTTGTATTTCTCCTGCCTAACGATTCCTTCTTCTTTCCCCTACCAACTGACCAGCAGTCTTCAACTACATCCCTGCTAATACCACTACACATTAAAAAATGAAAATGAATCCGTTCAATAGAATTCCCATCCTCATCTTCCTGATACTCCATCACAAACAAGTACTTTAATTCTTTACCAACTTTTTTAAATTGATATCTTACTTTTCGAATAAAAGTATCTTTAAAGATCTTCTTTGCTTCTTCTGGATTACTTGGTAAATACTTTTTTGAAAATGTATAGGTGCCATAATAGTCTCCTTTTTTAAAATTACCCTTTGCTAGTAATCCAAAATATCGCCTACTTCTTTTATCATTATTATTAGCTTGTGCTGGTCGAGGTAATATTTCTTTTCTTTTTTTAGTTTTCTTTCTGCTAGTGTTGGATAAAGGAATGATGTCTACTTCTTGATAGTCATCTATTGACAATCTCTTCTCTTGAATAAACATAGATGCCACTCCTGATATTTCTTCTGCTCTTGTGTTAGTACCTATTACAAGGACGATAAAACACTGATGTTCAGTGTTTTTTTGAAAAAAATATCCAGAAATGCTATACTGTAGGTATATATATTTTCATTTCTGGAAAATTATTTAATTTTTCGTTTAACTGCATGCTGGTACATGCAGTTTTTTTATGCGATTACTGTGATAACTTCTTTATCGACTAAATCCTTCAAGTTACTTTCCAAATATTTTTTAACAGAATCCTTGGCAGTAGGCAGTACTCTTCCATAAGCCACCATCAGCCTCAAACAAAGCACAATCTCCACGGTCGTTAATTCTAAAAATAAAACTGCTTTCTGGTTGATCCACTTCTAAAAATGTTCTGTATGGTTTTAATACAGCTGGACTCGGAACCACACCATCACCCACCGTACTAGTTCCTGTTTTGACGGTCGCCATCTGAGAAATTCCATCATCTCTTAAATCTGAACTACCTTCTAATCTGATAGCACTTGCAAATGCTAAAATAGCCTCTGCATCATCTGTTCGGTCAAAAAGAGCCATCATATTAATTTTGAAACGTTCTTGATCAAGGAAATTCTTATATGGAAATACATCAAGTTCAGCAGTTGCTGCAATTAGACTTTCACGTCTTCTCTCTTCATCTAATTTTCCTAATACAGAAACCTTTGTTGGTGATTCCACATGAATGATTAATGAAGCGGGCTTGTCTGCATCTTGGTCAAACATTGATTGTAAGTACTGAATCAACCCTGTTAGTGAATTTACTTCTAATGTCCCTGCATACTTCTTCGGAAATAACTCCCTTAAACTGGCTTTACTTGTGTCATAAAAAGTTTTTCCTTCTTCTTTAAAAATGACTTCTTGCTTTTCTCGCAGTTCAACGGCATAAGCTAAAGCTTCACTAATATTTTCTGACATACTTTTTCCTCCTAGTTATTTCTTCTTTTTTTAAAATCTATTACTTCATTTTTTTCTTGCTCTTCTATTTCTTCTACTGGTTCGCCAACATCTGTTTTAACTTTTAAATCATCTGGGTCCATAAATAACTGACCTCTTACACCAGAAACAAGCTCACTAGCTTCAATGAATCCAGAACTACTATTTCTCCCGAAAAGTATTTTGGTTGAAGTTTCGTCACGGGGAACAAGTTTACTTTTACTGCTGATATTTAGAACAACTAACTCACGCTCTTTGTCTGGTATGACATCAACAGTTAATGTTACTGTCCTTTTCTTTGTTGCTTCAGTATTTTTATCCAAAATATTTTCAAATACTTTTTCCATTTCGTATTCAAATTTTTCTTGTGCTGCACCTTCATTAATTTCAGATAGATTTAAACTAATGTTTTTCATCATTCCACCTCCCTTCATTTATGCTTTGATGATTAATACCAGATAAAAATTTTCTCTGATTGATTTTTTTAAATCCTCCAACTGCTTATCTGAAGAAATAAAGTAGAATTTGACTACTTGATTTTCATCATTTGAAAATGAATAGTTCTCAATCTCTGCATTTGTATCAAAATTGTTCCAGAGAATGTTTTTAATCTTAGAAATTACTGATTTTGCATAATTTTTTTCTACATTTATTTCAATTTCCTGTTTCTTAAACATTTAATCTTCCCCTTTTTATGTACACGTATTTTGTTCATGGAAGAATTTACGCTTAGCTTCATAAGATATTTCTACGTAAATTAATTGATGGCCAAATGCCAAAATAGAAGTAACTATTTTTAGCCAAGTAGGAACGCTGCCGGTCAATAACGCTCCGATAACCAACATGAACAATAAAAGACCAATTCTTCTAAACATAAATATTCTTTTCACGGATTTATCCTCCTTGTTATTGGTATACTCTCTCTAGATAGTGAGGTGAAAAATATGCTCTCCTTAGATTCATTAACAAATGATGCTAAATATCTTGTTTCTTCAATGTACAAAGAATATGTTTCGCGAAGGAAAGATAAGATTCCAAAAAAACAAGCTATATCATTTAATAGTGTAAAAGTTATACACGAAACCCTAATGAAAGAGTGGACACTTGAAGATACATTATTCACCTGTAGGGAACTGAGAAAGAAAGATTTCATAACAGGCTTAGACTACAGTGAAAATTCGATGATTATGATTTCGCTTTCTACAGATGCTATTGCCTTGATGGAATCAAAATTTAAAGATGATGCTGGCAAGGCTCTGGATTTTGCTATTAAAATTAAATCGCTAATTCCGTTTATCTAAATCAAAGGGATCTTCTTTCATCTTTTCGATTGATTCTTGTAAACCATCAACATTAGAAATGAGAGTTTGTTTCAATTCTTTATTAGCCTTAGTTTCTTCTGCCAAAGTACTAAGGCTATTTGCTATACTTTCTAGTAAATCAATTGCTCGGTGTATTAAGTCTGCTGATATTTGATTCATGAAAATCCTCCTTATGATCCCAATCAGTCTTCAATAGTCATATAATTTCTGTTTCACCTCGTGATATACTGACTTGGAAAGCGAGGTGGAAAATATGGATATTGAAAAGTTAGTCAAAAAAGAAACAAATAAACTATAAAAAACTAAAGGTATTGAAATATCTTGTCCAAATTGCTCTGAAAAAATTACCCTGACTACTTCAACTAATAATTGTCCGAAATGTGGTCAACCACTGGATTCCAAGAATCTACACCTAAAGTAATCTCAAATTCTGTAGAAGCTAATTCGTCTGCCAACGATTTGGCTTCTTTTAATAATTCTATATATCTCTCGACCTTCTTAGTTATTTCGTCTATACCTTGTACCTCAGCAGTAATAGAAACTGGTTTTTCCATTTTGTCCCTCCTCAATTGAATTGATATGCCTGCCTATGCAAATTTTATTGTTCAAAATTCTTGATAAATTCTTCTATATTTTTCTTAGAAATAAACTTAGTGCCATCAATAACCGATAATTTCAAACCACATTTGTCAGTAAATATTTTTAGCTTTTTGTAATCAATACCCAAATAATCTGCAGCTTCTCCAAGCCTTAAAAATTCTCTGCCAATATATTTAGCGGATTTATTTTGGTCTACGGCTGAATTGATTGCTGAATTGATTTTCATCTGAATTAGTTCTTCTTGTTCCTTTGATAATACAAATTCAACATTCATTGTTATCACCTCTTCAAAATTTTTATCAAGCCAAGTTCTATAGGTCATCTCCCTATCGAATTTTGTATTTAGAAACAATATTCGTAATCTGTTTCCAATGGTCATCTGGATTATTCAAAATTTTTCTTAAATACTGCTCAGTAATGTTCATCGCAGTTGCAACATCTGGAATGCTCCAACCATTGTCTTTAAAATGATTCAATATTTTTTGTCTGGTTTCTTTTGCATCAGCCATCTTTTTACCTCCTCCCATTATTTTGGAAACAAATTTAACAACTCTTTGGTATACTAAGTTGACTTCTTTTAACATGAATGTTAAAATGTGGACATAGTTAAATAAGACAAAAAACATTGATTTAAAGGCTTTCTTGGCGGTTGGCAATTAATTATCAATAGTGTTTTTTTGTTGTCCTTTTAGCTGTTAAACTTGTTTACAAGAATTATATTAACATATATGTTTATTGTGGTCAACTGATATTAACACATATGTTTATTTTTCTTGTGATATCAAAGGAGAATACGGACATGACAGTATTTGAGAGAATCAAATATTTAGCTCAAAAGCAAGGTAAATCACTAAACCAAGTCGAAGAAGAGTTGGGCTTATCTAAAAACGTCTTGTATCGAATGAAGAATTCTGACAATCCTACAAAAGAAAGATTGTTAGTATTAGCCAACTATTTCGATGTTTCTGTTGACTATCTTTTGGGTAGAACTGATGATCCTACTGGTACTGTAAAAGATACTGGACCTGGTTCAGATTTAGTTGGGTATTTCAGAATTAATACTGCTAATATGCCCCCTGAAGATGCTGAAGGTATTGAAGAAGAACTCAAAGAGTACATGGCTTATTTGGTTTCGAAGGTTGAGGGAAAAAATAAAAAAAAGAGTAAAGATTAAAAAATAAGGTGGCGCTTTTAGTGGATTTTTATGACGAAGATATTTATTGGGAAGCTTCTACTTTGGCCCATAAAATAGTTAATCAAGTTAATATCTATAATAATGGTGATTTAAAAAATTTGAATGTTTTTCACATCAAATCATACGTTGAGGAAACTCAAAATGCCATTTACACGACTTATCGATTTAAAAAACTCTTAAGTGGAATGATGGCTGGTTCTGTTCAAAAAATTCAGGGTATGTTCGTAATTTCTGTAAATGATAGTTCAATGATAGAAAGAAGATTTTTTTCCGAAATGCATGAAACTATACATTTGTTTTCAGATTCATTTGATGAGAACGATGGTAGAGCTTTTTCGGAATTAATAAAAGAAAAAGATTATTTACCAGAAGACTATCGTAGAGAACAGATTGCTAATTTTGGTGCTGGAATTCTGATGGCTAATGATGAAGCATTAGTTCATTGTATTCATAAATTTAAAAAATTTCATCACTGCGCTAATTTTTTCTTTATGAGCAAAAAAGCTTTCGAAGTAAGATTGAGAACTTTTTTAGTGTTCAATAAAAACCTAACACCTCAATATGCTTATAAAGTCGTTAATAATTATAAAAGCGGAAATTATTATGACTTAAGAAAGCTATTATAAAAAAAGCCCACGCTGCAACGTGGACTTAAATGCTCCATTTCTGAAACTATTCATTCATTGATTATAACAGAAATGAGGATGAAGAATGAAAAAATTGGGATCTAAAGTTTTGCTTTTTGCACTTTTTTTATTATTACTATCTGCTTGTAGTAGTAATAAAGTTTCAAAAAATGATTTATCAAAGATTTCTCTAGATATGAGTCAACAAAAAGTCGAGAGTATTTTAGGTACCCCTTCGATTAAAACAACGGATAGAGATGAACTGACCAGCAAATACGATAGTATTGTTATGATTTATGCTAGTAGAATAGAGTTTGATAAGAAAGAAGCAAATAAAAATAGAGGGTACGATGAATACAGTGGAGTTTTCAATGCTCTTAAAGAAAAAAAGAATGTAGAGTTGTATGTTTATACCATTAATAAAAACGAGGCATTGTACATCTACTTTATTGATGGCAAAACGGATTTCTTTTTCTATTTAGATTCTAGAAATTAAAAGCCCACCATGCAACCTGTAAACAATAAAAAACACATCCCCCGCCGGCAAGCAAGTGGATGTGATCTGAAAAAAGCATACGCTTATTAAGCTATGCTCATTTTATCAAAGAAAGTGAGTTGATTCAATTGGCACTTTTCAAACAGTATGTAAAAAAGAATGGTGAAAAGGCTTGGATGTTCCAATCTTATCTTGGTATTGATGAAAGTACTGGAAAAAAAATTAAAACTACTCGCAGAGGGTTCCAGACAAAAAAAGATGCACAGTTAGAACTAAACAAATTAAAAATAGCTTTTGAATCGAACGATACTGCAACTAGAAAAGAATTAACCTATCGTGAAATATATGATTTATGGCTACCTAACTATGAACGAACAGTAAAAGAAAGCACCTTTGCTAAAACTGAAAACTATTTTGATAGAATTATACTACCTTCTTTTGGTAACTATAAGATCAATAAAATTAACGCAGCCGTTGCCCAAAAATTTGCGAATGAAATGGCAGACAAATATGTAGTCTATCGACAACTTGTAAGTAACACATCCAGAATCTTTGAATATGCTATTAAACTAAATTATGCTGATGACAATCCTTTTAAACGAATAACAATTCCTAAGAGAAAAACAAGTTTAGATGACGAAAAAAAATTAAATTTTTACACAAAGGACGAACTTGAACAATTTCTGAAAATCGCTGAATCTGAAGAATCTTACAAAAGTTATACTTTCTTTCGACTACTCGCCTTTTCCGGTATGCGTAAAGGAGAAATGTTAGCATTAACTTGGAATGATATAGACTTTAACAATAAAATTATAAAAATAAATAAGACACAAACAATGGGAAAAGATCGCCGACTTTATATAGACCATCCAAAAACAAAAAATTCCAAGCGAGAAATCCCAATAGATGACAAAACATTAGCAATTTTAAAAAAATGGAGAACTGAACAGAAAAAAATATACTTAGAATTTGGTATAAAGACTAACAAAAAAAATCAACTTGTATTTTCAAATCATCTTAACGAAATGCTTCAACCCTCTCAACCTAGAAAATGGTTAAACTCTATAATTAAAAGACATAATTTGAAACCAATAACGGTCCATGGGTTTAGGCACACTAATGCTACTTTACTAATTGAATCAGGAGCATCTGTTAAAGATGTTCAAGTTAGATTAGGTCATGCTACGGTACAAGTTACGATGGATTTATACCTTCACATAACACAAGAACGAAACAAAGAGACCATGGAAAATTTAGTAAAATATATAAATTTTTAGAAGTAATCATTGTTTTTTTGAATGCCATTTGAATGCCATTTAGATATTATGAATGACTATCCATCCCCAACGTTTTACTTAGAAATACCGCTATATCAGCTTTTTAACCATGAATACAAACTAATAAATAACGTTCTTTTAAACCTACACATTCCCGCCAAATAGAATATGATGTCCGCTAAGCATTGATGTAGAGCCTTTTCTACTGACGCTTGGCGGATTTTTTTTGATACCCTTTTGACTACGGTTTGTAAAAAGTTACTCACTATTAATGGCGTAGTACAGCTCGTGGCTTCATTCGAAATAAAGCCACTCTTGAAGACCTCGAAGAACTCAAATCTCTAGTCATTGAACGTGAGCGTATTTTAATGGATGAAAAAAGACCACTAGATTAGTAGTGGTCTTGCATTTACTATCTAACTATTAAAAGATTACAGTGTGCATGATTAAGAACATAAGAAGTTACTGAGCCAACTAGGATTCTCTCAAAGCTATTTTTTCCAGTCGCGCCAATAACTATGAGATCAATATTTTTGTCTTTTGCGTATTTTGTAATGGTATGTTTAGGGTATCCTGTCATAGAAACAAAATTTGACTCCTTATATCTTTTAATTACCTTTTCAACATTACTTTTAATCAATTTTTCTTCTTCATTTAAATCTTCAAAAACCAAATCAGCTCCATATGGGTTTTGAATAGTTTGATTAACATCTCTAACATAAATAACGGTCAATTTCGCTGAATTTCTTTCAGCAATTCTTAGTCCTTCTTCTAATGCATCCTCAGATTCTTTTGATCCATCAACTGGTACTAAAATATTTTTATATTGTTTAATCATTTAATTCACCTCTTAAATAATATTTTTTATCTCGCTAAGATAACAGATAAAAAAACTGATTGATTATTATTGAGTCACTATTTGATTACTAGTAAATCAGCTTTGGTCTTGTTTACCACATGTTTTATTAATGAATCAAAACTCCTGCGACTATACATTGCTTCATCTTGCCCTAGAATTATTAAATCTATATTATTTTCTTCAGAATATGTTACAACATCACTTTTGATAGAAGAAGTTACATACGATATTATCAGATTTGTTGAAACTACTCTTTTAAGTTCAGAAACAAAATTATCTGTTCTTTCAGCATCTTTATTCTCAATATCCTTGATTGTATTTTCTTCTCGAGCTACTTCTTCTCCTCCAATATCTCCCGCCAAAACGTAAGTCTGTTCCTCTTCTAATTCGTAAATTTCTTTTTGATTTGTATTAAAAATTAAAACGTGCAGTTCGGAGGAATCTTTTTTTGCTAAACGTTCTCCTTCTTTTAAGGCCTTTTGAGGTGATCCAGTGTTTTCCATTAAAACCAAAATCTTCTTTTTCATAAAAATTACCTCTTTTCAATGTTTAGTTTAGTGCAAAATCACAGTATTGTAAATTATTTCACTTTAATTATGTAACTGTAAGACATGAACATAAAATCGAACGAACACGAGTCGTCTGCTCAGCTAAAAGTCGGTATAGAATTCGATTTTAAAATATCACAATAAACTTCAAACATAATAGCTATACTTTTTTAAAACCTTTAGAAAAGAGAATCTATTTAACTCAACGGAGCAAATTACTTGGCTTTATTCCGAATAAAACGAATATTGAAGACCTCTAAGAACTCAAATTTTTAAATCGTTGAATATGCGCGTGTAATAATGGATGAAAAAAGACCACTTCATTAGTGGTCTTTTAATTAATATCCTGGGTAATTATTTACAAATGTTGCTAAAGCTGCTGCGATAAATAAAAAGTATAGTACTATAAAAATAATTGCAACAATAAATTGTACCAAGCCTGCTCGGCTCCATGTTTTTTGAACTGCTAAAAATGTTTCCACATCTTTATAATCACCTTTTTGCCAAGCCCACTCATTGCCTTTAAATCCACAAATAAAGATCCATACAAGGTTAAATAGTGGGATTAGGCATAATAATGGCAAATAAGTTTTGTTACCAATCCCCCACATAATATTGTACATGAATGCTCCCCAGTTCCATCCCTTTACTTCTTGTGGTACTACTTTGTTTGACAATTCGTCCATTGAAAACTCCTCTTATATTTAATTAGAACTTTCTAATCATACCAAAATGAGGAATAAATGTGAAAAAAAAGACCTTAGTATTAACTAAAGTCTTACGATTATATCCAGTCATACTTCTTCTTGGAATACTGGCACATAATTCTCAGGTTTATTTGTGCTTTCATCCTCCGTTAACAAATCATCCATCAAATCAGGAATAACCGAACCTGCATCGTTATATAACATAAATTCGTTTGACTTAACTAACTCATTAAATTCCTTTGTTGAAATTCTTTCCCCAGTGACTATATTTTTATAGTACAAAGGTTTTTTTGTTTTGTGTTTCAATAATTGTTTATCTACATATGTTGTAAAATATCCATGTGATAGTTTAGATTTTACTATATTCCCACAATTGGGACACTTAATGGGCATCTCTTCTTTTTTGTGTTGCTCAAGATTTCTGACTTCATCATAGTAAAAAAGGGTATTACATTTAGAACATTTTAATTTATCATCAAGCATAGCTTATAATCTCCTTCTTTTTAATTGATAGTCATAGACTATCAGAATTAATTCTAAAATAAAAATCATAACCCCTAATTTATTATGTACCTGTAGTACTCGACTTTAAATATACTTAATAATTTTCAAATACAATAATAGGTATGTTCCATAAAATCTATAACAGATTTTTGAGACATACCTAAATTTTTTTATTCTTTTTAAATACTCTTTGTACATTCTCTTCTATTATTGAAGCAGAGCTTTAAATGCAACTCCTTCGTCAATCCAGCCAAGTTTGAGTAATCCTCTTCTCTCAATAGTATTTAGAGTAAAATGATGGGTTCCAGTGGTTGAATTGGGATTGTACAGACGATACACCGGCAATCCATTACTTCCAGCACCACTATACTCAATTTGATCATTTTTCCAACCTTGAGATACCAAATATTCCACTTCTTCATTACTGACGGTGTAATGATGGTCGTCAGCCGCAGTATTATAAAGTCTTTTTATACTAGGAACATTTCCTGAATGCTCAACCGGGGCATAATAAGCAACCCCTTCTGATACCCATCCAAGTTTTAAAATTAAAGAACACTCTCGATCACTTGGTGTAAAAAGATGTTCCCCTGTATTCAAATTGTACATTCGATAAATTGGCTTTGTTCCCAATGTAGCCTCAGCATCACTCACATTTATTGTCACTGCAAATATAACACCTATAACAAAAATTAACCCTAATATAAACTTCTCCATATATCGCACTCCTTTATGTTTTCTCATTATAGCTTAAAAAACACCATTTGCAAGTAAATTTATATATATTTTTGACTAAATATATCAACAGAGGTTATTTATAAGTTAATATCAAGATTGATTTTTTTCAAGATGAATTCCAAATCTGTAATCTAATTTTATTAATATCCCAGAGCTTGTTTGATTTCTTCGATACCTTCTATCACTGCATCGTGGAAGTCTTTATCTGCATTCATTTCACAATTCTGCGCCGTTACAATAAAAGTCGCAGACTTTTCCAACGTTTCTATAGATTATTTGCTTGATAGATCAAGCGAAAAAACAAATTCCTCTTCATTTATATCTGGTGCGGATTTGAATGATGTTCTTGATGGTGTGATGAGCTGGAATGGAGAAAAGTTAACAGAAGCTGATAAGGAAGCAGTGAGAAAATTTTTAGCTGGCAGAAAAAGCAAATGAGGTTGTTACTATGGATGATATTGTGGAGTTATTAGAAAAAAACGTGATTGTAATGTCTTTTACAAAATAAGACTCTTTGGCTTTTATGTTCCAAAATTAAAAACAATGTTTGTAAATGACAGTATCAGTCTTATTGAGCAAAAAAGGAATTTTGCACGAAAACAAACATGCTGTTGATCACACCGCCTTTTATGAATTGTACAAAAAAACTATTTTTCGCATAAAGATGGAAAATGATGCAGATTCATTTATGATCAATTATTTAATAAATTAAAGTGGAAGACAATATAATTATTCTCTACTTGTTGAAGAATTCAATTTGGGGCTCGGCTGGGAGCATGACTTGTATAAAAAAGCCCACGCTGCAACGTGGACTAAAAAATATCCATCTCATTTTGAAATAGCTTCTAACAATATTATTAGGAAATTGGAGATTAAATAAAAGAAAGGGAAGATAATAGTGATTTCAAAAATCTTGTTTTATGGATAATCTTAGCTTTAATCACTGTTGCTTTGGGTTTTTGTTGGTAGCGAACTTGGTAGTGACAGCAGACAAAATAATGACTCCCAAAATCAGGAAGATATTATTGAGGATGAAGAAGATTATGATGACATTGACGAGGAAGATTTCTATGAAGAGGAAAGTTCAGATGATGATATTACATTTGAGAATTTTTATGAAAAATATTATAATAGTGAATCGTCGTAAACTTTCTCCTTAAGTGAATATGTAACCTTCAAAAGTAGTGAGAAAATCACAGTAAACTCTGTAGTCGAGAATGCACCTATAGGACTGAATAATGATTATTCTGAAGGCGTAATCCCTGTACGAGTAACAGCAACTGTTGAAAATACTAGTTCTTCCCCTATCAGTTTCAATGCGCAATAATTCGATTTATACGTTGGGAATAAATCCTTAGCTGAATTTGATTCAAGTAGTTACTCTAACAATATTCCCAATATTATTGCTGCAGGTATGAATGCTACTATCGTTATGAATTTTGGCGCTACTAATTCAGGTCCTTATAATGTAACCTTCCGAGATGTAACATTCATTTTACAAAATATAAACTCAGAGAGGAGGAACCTAGCATGCTACCTAATACCGGAGAAAAAATCATGAGCGCTTTGCCATGGATTGGCGGCGCAATTATAGTTATAGCCGTATTAATTTATCTATACAAAAGCAACAAAAAATAATACAAAGAGAAGGTGATCCTTTTGCTAGGATTCGATATTTTAGATATCGCATACTTCCTACCTTTTGCAGTCGGTGGGATTTTATGTGTAGTCGCCATAATTATATTTGTTAGAAACATGAGGAAAAAGAAATAAAAGGGGTTTTTAAGTCTAGTTTCTTGCAAAGAATTGTTTGGATTAGACTTTTAAATAAAAAATATTTTTTAGGGGATGTAAAAATGAAAAAGATTTTCTATTTATTATTTTCACTGTGTCTACTCTTAAGTGGCAATGTTTCAGTTTTTGCTGAAGTATATACTTCTATAGAGCAACCTACTGAAAATGTAAAGAATCAAGATGTATGGAATCGCGATGTAGGGGATGGTGTTGATACATTTGAATTTAAGGATGGTCATTGGACACCTTTGACTAGTACTTCTGAGCGAAGAGTAACTGCCAAGAAAAAATACAATACTGAAATATTCGAACCTAATAAAGCTCAACAAATTGAATATATAAAAAATGCTCAAGAAAATGAAGATTTCTATAAAGATCTAGCTGAAGATCAAGTTGATTACATTGCTGTTCCAGATAATGATGTCAATAAAAGTGTAAAAGTAAGAGTGCCAAAAATTGAAGTAGACTCAGTTAAAGCTAACTCAGCTTTCTATATCGATAATTCAGTTCCTGAAATGCTTGATGTACTAGCCGTGAATAAAGATACTGAGGACAAATCTAGTAAAAGCTCGTCAGACAGTTCATCAAATAGCGAAGAGTCAACCTCTTCAACTTCCGAAGCTCCACTTATAGAATTATCTTCTAAAGATCAAACATTTAATGTCGAACTAGGAAAAGTTCTGTCAAATGAGCAATTATTAAATTCAGTTACCTTCAATGGTAACAAAGCTGATTTAAAAATTAAAATAACTAAATCTTATTTCGTCTATGTGACTCCTGATGCTGAAGTATATCACTACGATCTTAATGCTCTTCTTGGTAAGACAACTGTGGACAGAATTTCAGTAATGACTGAAAATCAAGCAGTACTTAACGGATTAAGAGCTTCTACTGAAAATAGCGATAAAAATATTGGAGCTATTAATATTTCATTGCCAGGTAAATACCGTGTAGAGTTTAGTTATCAAGATAAAGTATTTGCATCTAGTGATGTAACCATTTTAGGAGATAAAATAGCTTCAACTGAAACTGGTAATACTGTTCCGAGTGCTACTAGTAGCTTAAGTAAGCCATCGTACACTTCAAAAACTTTACCACAAACAGGTAGTGAATCAAGCTCTTACTTTATTCTCGGTATACCAATCACAATTGGTTCAATAGCATTGTTCTATTTTATTAACAAAAAAAAGACAGCATAATTTCCAAACATTATTAAAAAACACACCCCTCGCCCCTACCAAGTTTGAGTGGATGTGATAACATAAATGTTTCAATTATTATATCTTATCTATGCTTGCCTATGCAATGATGAGGAGAATGATTATGACACAATTCCAGCAATATACAAAAAAGAACGGCGAGAAAGCTTGGTCCTTTAAAGCTTACTTAGGAATTAATGAATCAACTGGAAAAGAATGCCGCACTACTAGGCGAGGATTTGCCACTAAGAAAGACGCAATCGCAGCTTACAAGAAATTAGAAATAAATTTTAATCCTGACACAATTAAAACTAAGCACGAACTGACTTATCAAGCAGTGACTAATCTATTGCTTGTTAACTACGAGCGAACTGTTAAAGAAAGCACTTATGTAAAAACCAAACAGATTTATGAGAAAGTAATTCTTCCCTCCTTTGTAAAATTAAAAATCAACAAAATTAAACCTGCTGCGGTTCAAAGATTCGGGAATACTGTCGCTGATAAATATGCTTTGTATCGACAGATCATTAGCAATGCATCTCGAATCTCTGATTATGCAATTCGTTTGGATTATGCAAAAGAAAATCCCTTTAACAAAATCATTATTCCTAAGATAAGAAAATCAGTCGATGATAGTGAACGGCTAAATTTCTTTACTAAGGCAGAACTAGAATAATTCCTATCTATTGCAGAGAAAGAATCTTTTAAAAAGTAGGTCTTTTTTCGTACCTTAGCTTTCTCCGGATTGCGTAAAGGTGAAGCTTTGGGTTTATATTGGGAAGATATTGATTTTGACAATCAGATGATTAAGGTCACCAAAACTTTGAACCTGTGGAAAAACAGACGATTATATATTGAACATCCTAAAACTAGAAATTCTTGGCGGGAAATTCTAACAGATGATAAAAAAATCTCTATCTTAAAAGAATGGAGAAAAATTCAAAGAGAAGATCTCTTGAAGATTGGTAATAATACTATGCATGCAAAACAGCTAGTATTCTTTTAAAAAGAAAATGAATTCGTACAGCATTCACAACCAAGAAAAAGGCTTAATTCAATTATCGATCGATACCAATTGAAGAGGATTACCATCCATGGATTTAGACATACGAACGCGACTCTTCTTGAATCAGGCGCAACTATTAAGGATGTGCAATTAAGGTTAGGTCACGCTTCCGTCCAAATCACTATAGATTTATACATCCATGTGACCGAAGAACGAAAACGAGAAACAGTCCAAAAACTAGCAAAATACGTCGACTTTTAATAACAATACGACGTTATTTATTACACTTTTTTTTGACTACGGTTTTGACCACGGACGCGCCTATAATCATTGATAATTATTTAAATACGCTAGATGAAGAATCCTATTTCAACAGTGTTTTCCATGCTATTCCAAACTAATTAAAATAACATTTTAAACCTACACATTCCCGCCAAATAGAATATGATGTCCGCTAAGCATTGATGTAGAGCCTTTTCTACTGACGCTT
>NZ_JAHUZB010000032.1 GCF_019218635.1 Enterococcus alishanensis
TCCGGAGACCTACGGGTGGCAGCAGTGAGGAATATTGGTCAATGGACGAGAGTCTGAACCAGCCAAGTAGCGTGCAGGAAGACGGCCCTATGGGTTGTAAACTGCTTTTATAAGGGAATAAAGTGAGTCTCGTGAGACTTTTTGCATGTACCTTATGAATAAGGACCGGCTAATTCCGTGCCAGCAGCCGCGGTAATACGGAAGGTCCGGGCGTTATCCGGATTTATTGGGTTTAAAGGGAGCGTAGGCCGGAGATTAAGCGTGTTGTGAAATGTAGACGCTCAACGTCTGCACTGCAGCGCGAACTGGTTTCCTTGAGTACGCACAAAGTGGGCGGAATTCGTGGTGTAGCGGTGAAATGCTTAGATATCACGAAGAACTCCGATTGCGAAGGCAGCTCACTGGAGCGCAACTGACGCTGAAGCTCGAAAGTGCGGGTATCGAACAGGATTAGATACCCTTGTAGTCCTTCGCCT
>NZ_JAHUZB010000033.1 GCF_019218635.1 Enterococcus alishanensis
TAATGCGCCCTACGGGGGGCAGCAGTGAGGAATATTGGTCAATGGTCGGCAGACTGAACCAGCCAAGTCGCGTGAGGGAAGACGGCCCTACGGGTTGTAAACCTCTTTTGTCGGAGAGTAAAGTGCGCTACGCGTAGCGTATTGCAAGTATCCGAAGAAAAAGCATCGGCTAACTCCGTGCCAGCAGCCGCGGTAATACGGAGGATTCAAGCGTTATCCGGATTTATTGGGTTTAAAGGGTGCGTAGGCGGTTTGATAAGTTAGAGGTGAAATTTCGGGGCTCAACCCTGAACGTGCCTCTAATACTGTTGAGCTAGAGAGTAGTTGCGGTAGGCGGAATGTATGGTGTAGCGGTGAAATGCTTAGAGATCATACAGAACACCGATTGCGAAGGCAGCTTACCAAACTATATCTGACGTTGAGGCACGAAAGCGTGGGGAGCAAATAGGATTAGATACCCTAGTAGTCCTATCGCT
>NZ_JAHUZB010000034.1 GCF_019218635.1 Enterococcus alishanensis
ATAAAAATTAAATTACCGAAGAATTATTTTAAGACAAACGGTAAGTCTTATCCTTTAGTTATAGTTCAAGATGGAGACTACTTATTTAAAGATGTAAAAAAAGACGTTATATTTGTTGGTATCGTGCCTAATACTCGAAAAAAAGATTATACACCCTGGAAAAGTGTTGTTGGTGATATTGAATATGGTGGTCAAGCGGATGCGTATATCACTTGGGTGGCTGATGCGGTAATACCGTATTTAAGAAAATGTTTCCGTATTTCTCAGGATAGAAAAGACATCGGTATTGCAGGTGCCTCATTTGGTGGGCTCGTATCGCTATATGCGTTGTTTAAACACGCAGATACGTTTGGGCATTATATATTAATTTCACCTTCAGTTTGGTACCCTGACTTTGTTAAGTTTATGAAATCCCAACCGATTATTAATTCAACACATCATATTTACTGGTATGTCGGCCAACTTGAAGGGAA
>NZ_JAHUZB010000035.1 GCF_019218635.1 Enterococcus alishanensis
CTACCCGACCCCGGGCAAAATCTCCGTCACCCCGACCAAGACGCTGGCCAACCAGGACGACCTGTCGCTGGCCTACTCGCCGGGCGTGGCCGCCGCGTGCATGGCCATCTTCGACCAGGGCGACGACGCCGCGTCCAAGTACACCTCGCGAGGCAATCTGGTGGGCGTGATCACCAACGGCACCGCCGTGCTGGGCCTGGGCAACATCGGCCCGCTGGCCGCCAAGCCCGTGATGGAAGGCAAGGGCTGCCTGTTCAAGAAGTTCGCCGGCATCGACGTGTTCGACATCGAACTGGCCGAGAACGACCCCGACAAGCTGGTCGACATCATCGCGGCGCTGGAACCCACGCTGGGCGGCGTCAACCTCGAGGACATCAAGGCGCCCGAGTGCTTCTACATCGAGAAGAAGCTGCGCGAGCGCATGAAGATCCCGGTCTTCCATGACGACCAGCACGGCACCGCCATCATCTC
>NZ_JAHUZB010000036.1 GCF_019218635.1 Enterococcus alishanensis
TCCGGAGACCTACGGGTGGCAGCAATGGGGAATATTGGGCAATGGGCGAAAGCCTGACCCAGCAACGCCGCGTGAAGGAAGAAGGCCTTCGGGTTGTAAACTTCTTTTAAGAGGGACGAAGAAGTGACGGTACCTCTTGAATAAGCCACGGCTAACTACGTGCCAGCAGCCGCGGTAATACGTAGGGAGCAAGCGTTGTCCGGATTTACTGGGTGTAAAGGGTGCGTAGGCGGGAATGCAAGTCAGATGTGAAATCCAGGGGCTTAACCCTTGAACTGCATTTGAAACTGTATTTCTTGAGTGTCGGAGAGGTTGACGGAATTCCTAGTGTAGCGGTGAAATGCGTAGATATTAGGAGGAACACCAGTGGCGAAGGCGGTCAACTGGACGATAACTGACGCTGAGGCGCGAAAGCGTGGGGAGCAAACAGGATTAGATACCCCGGTAGTCTAAGATTA
>NZ_JAHUZB010000037.1 GCF_019218635.1 Enterococcus alishanensis
TGCCGTTCGCCTACAACCGCAAGGAAGCCAAGGACCATGGCGAGGGCGGCACGCTGGTCGGCGCGCCGCTCAAGGGCAAGGTCGTGATCATCGACGACGTGATCACCGCCGGCACTTCGGTGCGCGAATCGGTGGAGATCATCCGCGCCGCCGGCGCCGAGCCGGCCGCCGTGCTGATCGCCATGGACCGCATGGAACGCGCCGGCCCGGACGACGCGCTGTCGGCGCACTCGGCCGTGCAGGACGTGGCCAAGACCTATGGCATTCCGGTGGTGTCGATCGCGTCGCTGGCGGACATCCTGGCCTTGCTGCAGGACGACGCGGCGTTCGCCGAGCACCGCGAGGCGGTGCTGGCTTATCGGACCAAGTACGGAGTGAAGTAAGGCGGGGCGGTTGGCCGCTCCGTGTCGGTGTCGGCGGAAGCTTCGGGGTTGCTTCCGTAGGCTGC
>NZ_JAHUZB010000004.1 GCF_019218635.1 Enterococcus alishanensis
GGTTTTGTTTCTTCCATCTTGTTCTCCTTTCTAGCTAGTCACGGTCGCTATATCAAAATGCAACGTGTAACTGACATTTTTTATCACATCATAAGGACCAGAAAAATTCCCAGTCACATAAAGATCTGCACCATGATCTGTCTGCCAATAAGGAGTCAGGCTCAAACTTGCGGTACTGCCTTTATTTGCTAACAACGGTCCCCACTTGACTTCATCTTGGGAATCATTTTTTTGGGCAACTAATGAAAGTGCCAGCTGGCTGTCTTTTCCTTCAGTTAATTGATCCACCAAAGTAACGTCACTAGCAGAGCCGCTATTCACGGTTAAATTATTCAATGACAAACTGCGGGTAGTATTCCCGTAATTAATCACTTGATAATTGGCAAAGTCCAGATTGTCTTCTTTGGTAATCTTCGGTCTGAAGGCCCAAAAATCAATCGTAGAAACAATAGATAAATCCTTATACTCTGGAACAGTGACGGTCGCCTGTACCCAATCCGTTGTCGCAGTTGCACCAGTCGTACTTGCGACTGCTTGACCATAGACATAGTAATTTCCCGCCGGCAAATTACTAAAGCTCAGTGGCGCATCTGGCACAGCTGAACTAGTGATTTCCTTAGCAGCATTCGGATTGGTTGTCAACATTTGATCATAAGCTGTTTTTATATCAGCCTGGGTCGTCAATTGTTGGCTACTTAATAAATAGCGCATCGAATTATTCCGACTCTTCATTGTTTTATAGCCGGAAGTATTGGCATCGATTCGACTGACGCCACGACCTACCGTTTCTGCAGCAGTAATTCCTTCTAAAGACAGCATTCTTTCATAAATAATCGCTGACTTTCCGCTGTAACTAGTGGAATTAACTGTCTGCCATTGATTGTAAGGAACCTTATCCACTAAAGTCGTCGTCACACCATTTGCTTCTGAGTTAATTTGGTACAAGCTATTAGAATCATCTTGCCTCAAAAAATTTGCTGTCCCTTGTGCAATCGCGGCTTGGGAACCAGTAGAACGAAATGCAACTTGACTCGTTTTATTGGCATAGATATTTACTGTTTTAACATTCATGCCCATCGCCTCAGTGGAAAAATTCACTTCCGCATCTTCACCAGTCGAAATATTCATCGTTGATTGCACTCGAATCAGATCGTTATAGGTAGGTTGAAATCCATTGATGCGATTAAAATTAAACTGGGCACTTTTCCCGACATTCAAATTCATCGAACCATTGACATAAAACAATCCATATTTTCCAGATTCAATATTGACTTGAGCATTCTCTTCCAGATTCATCGTGCCATTACTTTTCATCCAGAACACGCCCTCGCTACTAGAGGTATTCTGATGGATCTTAGTGACACTGTCCTTTTTAAAATTAATATTGCTAAAGCCTTCGGAAAATTCTTGGTTATCACCACCTGAACTATCAACATAAAAATCATTCGTTCCACTGAAATTCAAAGTATTATTCCCCACATCTGAATAAAAGGGCTGACCCCCACGACTGACATTGTAGGTGACATTTTCAATATTTACCTGATTTCCTGTGGCATTGCTGGCAACAGTAAGGATCCCGTAATAACTACTAGCATTTTTGTAATTGATATTTTTTAAGGTTATGTTCAAATTATTTAGTCGGACAACAAAATGAATAGCTGTATAAGCTGTCCCAGTATAGGTCAGATTATAATTTCCACCATCAATCACTGTATTCTTATTAATCACTTGCCCAGTAAAGTTATAGTCGATATTGTTTAAAAACTTTATGTACAATGCATCAGATCCACTTGGAATAGCATTAGCCAAAGCACTGGATAGCTCACTGGCATTGGAAACTAGAAAAGGTGCTGTACTGCTTCCTGTTTGGGTCACATCCGCAACTGTTACTTGAGGTTCGTCAGAAGTTTCTGCCACTACTTCTTCATTTTCTGATGAAGCCGTATTAGATGAAGCTACATCAGATGAAGATGCCGTACTTTCTGTTGTGTCACTCGTTATCGCATCATTAGATTCTGGTAAAGTATCTGTTGTCTCGGAACTTTCTACCGTTGACGTATCTGCAGCAAGTGATTGAACCGGCGATAAAGACATCAAGATTACAAATAATAAAAATAAGTTAATAAGTTTCTTCAAAGTTCAACCCCTCCACAACAAATTTGGTTCTTAACCAGTCCCGAAATAGTATAATCTTTAATCATTATTTTCAAATAAAAAGTCTAAAATAATTCGTTTTGAACAAAATATTGTGTGAATTTCTTATTTCTTAACACAAAAAAACGTGATTATATTAGCTGATTCCAATCGTTATTTAATAAAAAGAGACAATCGTTAATTTTTTATTAAGAGGAGGTTGATACACCGATTCATAAGGCTTTTTCGCCATATACACTTTCCCTAATAATAATACTATTGTTATTTTTGGATTTTATAATGATTATTTTTAGTCATTCTCAATCAGAAAATTCTTTATTTTAAAAATAAAGAAACCGTGTGAAGTTTTATACTTCACACGGTTTCTTATTTGATTCTCAGAAGCTTGAAGAGTGAGCATCCATTAATCTGTCACACTGTCATCTTCTTTTTTCTTTTTGGCTAATGCTAGTAACACAGATCCTACAGCAATGAATCCACCTAACATAGCTAATTGTGCATTTTGTGCTTCACCAGTTTGTGGCAGGGTACCTTTACTTGATGCTGCAGTACTGGTATTCCCTGCTGCCGTTGTACCACCTGATCCGCCAGTCCCATTCGATCTATTACCAGTGGTTGGTAATAATGAACTTCTTGAACCAGAAGTACTTTGCGATTGGGTAGTAGATCCTGAATTACTGATACTTTCAGAAAGCGAATTACTGATGCTGGCCGCTAATGCACTATCACTATTGCTGGCACTGATTGATTCGCTAATCGATGCACTAGTCGAATTGCTAAGCGATTCATTGATGAACCGACTTTCCGACACGCTTGTGCTATCTGATTGGCTAAGTGATTCAGCATTTGAAAGGCTATTAGAAATGCTGGCACTGATCGAGCGACTTAACGATTCCGTTTCTGAAAGACTATTCGAGATACTTCCACTGATCGAACGACTTAACGATTCGAGGTCTGACAAGCTATTTGAATTACTATTAGAAATACTTGCACTAATCGAACGGCTGAGTGATTCGTAATCCGAAATGCTATCTGAGTTACTATCGGAAATACTTGTACTGATAGAACGACTTAAGGACAACTGGTCTGAGACGCTATCAGACACACTTGCGCTAATCGAGCGACTTAACGATTCGTAGTTCGAAATACTATCAGAGTTACTGTTTGAGATACTTGCACTGATTGAGCGGCTCAGTGATTCGTAATCTGAAACACTATCTGAATGACTATCAGATATGCTCGTACTAATCGAACGGCTTAAGGATGATTGATCTGACAAACTATCAGAAACACTCGTGCTGATCGAACGACTTAGTGATTCATAATTCGAAATACTATCAGAGACACTGGCACTGATTGAACGACTTAAGGAATCCATACTATCTGACACACTCGCACTAACTGAGCGACTCAGTGATTCTTGATCTGAGATACTATCTGAATTACTGTCAGAAATACTTGTGCTAATTGAGCGACTTAACGATTCGTAGTCCGAAAGACTATCTGAGTTACTATCAGAGATACTTGCACTGATTGAACGACTGAGTGACTCGTAGTTCGAAATACTATCAGATACGCTGGCGCTAATCGAACGACTCAAGGAATCCATACTATCCGATACACTCGCACTAACTGAGCGACTTAGTGATTCATGATCCGAGATACTATCTGAATTACTGTCAGAGATGCTGGCGCTGATTGAGCGGCTCAGAGATTCGTAGTCTGAAAGACTATCTGAGTTGCTATCAGAAATACTTGCACTGATTGAACGACTTAATGACGATTGATCCGACAAGCTATCAGAGATGCTCATACTAATCGAACGACTTAGTGACTGGTAATCCGAAACACTATCGGAATTACTATCAGAAATACTTGCACTGATCGAGCGACTTAATGATTCATAGTCTGAAATACTATCAGATATGCTGTCACTGATTGAACGACTCAAGGAATCCATACTATCCGATACACTCGCACTAACTGAACGGCTTAATGATTCGTAATCCGAAACACTATTGGAATTACTATCAGAAACGCTAGCACTGATCGAACGACTTAATGACTGATAATCAGATAAACTATCGGAGTTACTGTCGGAAATACTTGCACTGATCGAGCGACTTAATGAAGTTTGATCTGACAAGCTATCCGAAATACTCATACTAATCGAACGACTTAATGATTCTTGATCTGAAAGACTATCGGAATTACTATCGGAAATGCTGGTACTAATTGAACGACTTAATGACTCGTAATTCGAAATACTATCCGATACACTCGCGCTAACTGAACGACTTAAGGAATCCATACTATCTGAAACACTTGCACTAACTGAGCGACTTAGTGATTCACGATCAGAAAGACTATCGGAATTACTATCGGAAACACTTGCGCTAATCGAACGACTTAGTGATTCGTAATCCGAAGTACTATCTGAGTTACTATCTGAAATACTTGTGCTAATCGAGCGGCTCAACGATTCATAATCCGAAATGCTGTTAGAGATACTATCGCTAACTGAACGGCTTAGTGATTCGTAATCAGAAACACTTGTCGAATTACTATCTGAAATGCTAGCACTGATCGAACGACTCAATGATTCTTGATCTGAAAGACTATCGGAATTACTTTCAGAAACACTTGCGCTAATTGAGCGACTTAGTGATTCACGATCCGAAAGACTATCGGAATTACTATCGGAAACACTTGCGCTAATCGAACGACTTAGTGATTCGTAATCCGAAGTACTATCTGAGTTACTATCTGAAATACTTGTGCTAATCGAGCGGCTCAACGATTCATAATCCGAAATGCTGTTAGAGATACTATCGCTAACTGAACGGCTTAGTGATTCGTAATCAGAAACACTTGTCGAATTACTATCTGAAATGCTAGCACTGATCGAACGACTCAATGATTCTTGATCTGAAAGACTATCGGAATTACTTTCAGAAACACTTGCGCTAATTGAGCGACTTAGTGATTCACGATCCGAAAGACTATCGGAATTACTATCGGAAACACTTGCGCTAATCGAACGACTTAGTGATTCGTAATCCGAAGTACTATCTGAGTTACTATCTGAAATACTTGTGCTAATCGAGCGGCTCAACGATTCATAATCCGAAATGCTGTTGGAGATACTATCGCTAACTGAACGGCTTAGTGATTCGTAATCGGAAACACTTGTTGAATTACTATCTGAAATGCTAGCACTGATCGAACGACTCAATGATTCTTGATCTGAAAGACTATCTGAATTACTTTCAGAAACACTTGCGCTAATTGAGCGACTTAGTGATTCACGATCCGAAAGACTATCGGAATTACTGTCTGAGATACTTGCGCTAATAGAACGACTTAACGATTCATAATCCGAAGTACTATCTGAGTTACTATCTGAAATACTTGCGCTAATCGAGCGGCTCAACGATTCATAATCCGAAATGCTGTTGGAGATACTATCGCTAACTGAACGGCTTAGTGATTCGTAATCGGAAACACTTGTTGAATTACTATCTGAAATGCTAGCACTGATCGAACGACTCAATGATTCTTGATCTGAAAGACTATCTGAATTACTTTCAGAAACACTTGCGCTAATTGAGCGACTTAGTGATTCACGATCCGAAAGACTATCGGAATTACTGTCTGAGATACTTGCGCTAATAGAACGACTTAACGATTCATAATCCGAAGTACTATCTGAGTTACTATCTGAAATACTTGCGCTAATCGAGCGGCTCAACGATTCATAATCCGAAATGCTGTTGGAGATACTATCGCTAACTGAACGGCTTAGTGATTCGTAATCGGAAACACTTGTTGAATTACTATTAGAAATACTTGCACTAATTGAGCGACTTAATGATTCTTGATCTGACAGGCTATCGGAATTGCTATCAGAAATGCTTGCGCTAATAGAACGACTTAACGATTCATAATCTGAAACACTATCGGAATTACTGTCTGAGATACTTGCGCTGATTGAGCGACTCAACGATTCATAATCCGAGATGCTGTTAGAGATACTGTCGCTAACTGAACGGCTTAATGATTCTTCAGCTGATAGACTGATTGAATTACTATCAGAAATACTTGTACTAATTGAGCGACTCAATGATTCTTCGTCTGATACGCTATCCGAATTACTATCTGATAGACTCGCACTTATCGAACGACTTAGTGATACTTCATCTGACAAACTATCTGAATTACTGTCACTGATTGAGCGACTCAATGATTCTTCATCCGACAAACTATCTGATGTGCTGTCCGATAGACTCGCGCTGACCGAACGACTCAACGATTCTTCATCTGACACGCTATCTGAATTACTATCTGATAGACTCGTGCTGATCGAACGACTTAGCGATTCTTCATCTGACACGCTATCTGAATTACTATCTGATAGACTCGCGCTGATCGAACGACTTAACGATATTTCATCTGACAAACTATCCGAATTACTGTCACTGATCGAGCGACTTAGCGATTCCTCAACTGACAAGCTGTCTGAATTACTATCGCTGATTGAACGACTTAGCGATTCTTCATCTGACACACTATCTGAATTACTATCTGATAGACTCGCGCTGATTGAACGACTTAACGATATTTCATCTGACAAACTATCCGAATTACTGTCACTGATCGAGCGACTTAGCGATTCCTCAACTGACAAGCTGTCTGAATTACTATCGCTGATTGAACGACTTAGCGATTCTTCATCTGACACACTATCTGAATTACTATCTGATAGACTCGCGCTGATTGAACGACTTAACGATATTTCATCTGACAAACTATCCGAATTACTGTCACTGATCGAGCGACTTAGCGATTCCTCAACTGACAAGCTGTCTGAATTACTATCGCTGATTGAACGACTTAGCGATTCTTCATCAGACACACTATCTGAATTACTATCTGATAGACTCGCACTTATCGAGCGACTCAATGATTCTTCATCTGACACGCTATCCGAATTACTATCCGATAGACTCGCGCTGATCGAACGACTCAATGATATTTCATCTGACAAACTATCTGAATTACTGTCACTGATCGAACGACTTAGTGATTCCTCGACTGACACGCTATCTGAATTACTATCTGATAGACTCGCGCTGATCGAACGACTTAATGATTCTTCGTCTGATACGCTATCTGAATTACTATCTGATAGACTCGAACTTATTGAACGACTCAATGATTCTTCGTCTGATACGCTATCTGAATTACTATCTGACAGACTCGCACTTATTGAACGACTCAATGATTCTTCATCTGACACGCTATCTGAATTACTATCTGATAGACTCGCGCTGATCGAACGACTTAGCGATTCTTCATCTGACACGCTATCTGAATTACTATCTGATAGACTCGCGCTGATTGAACGACTTAGCGATTCTTCATCAGACAAGCTATCCGAATTACTGTCACTGATTGAACGACTTAATGATTCCTCAGCTGATATGCTATCTGAATTACTATCTGACAGACTCGAACTTATCGAGCGGCTCAATGATTCTTCGTCTGACAAACTATCCGAATTACTATCCGATAGACTCGCGCTAATCGAACGACTCAACGACTCTTCATCCGACACGCTATCTGAATTACTATCCGATAAGCTTGCACTGATTGAACGACTTAATGATTCTTCATCTGATACGCTGTCCGAATTACTATCTGATAGGCTCGCACTGATTGAACGACTCAATGATTCTTCATCCGACAAACTGTCTGATGTGCTGTCCGATAGACTTGCACTAATCGAACGACTTAATGATTCTTCGTCTGACAAGCTGTCTGAGTTACTATCACTGATTGAGCGACTTAGCGATTCCTCAGCTGATATGCTATCTGAATTACTGTCTGAAATACTTGTACTGATCGAACGGCTTAATGATTCTTCATCTGACACGCTATCTGAATTACTATCTGATAGACTCGCGCTGATCGAACGACTTAGCGATTCTTCGTCTGATAAGCTGTCTGAGTTACTATCGCTGATTGAGCGGCTTAGCGATTCTTCATCAGATACGCTATCTGAATTACTATCCGATAGGCTCGCACTTATTGAGCGACTCAACGATTCTTCATCTGACAAACTATCCGAATTACTATCTGATAGGCTCGTACTTATTGAACGACTCAACGATTCTTCATCCGATACACTATCTGAATTACTGTCTGATAGGCTCGCACTTATTGAACGACTCAACGATTCTTCATCTGACAAACTATCTGAATTACTATCCGATAGACTCGCGCTGATTGAGCGGCTTAATGATTCTTCATCCGATATGCTGTCTGAATTACTATCGCTGATTGAACGACTTAGCGATTCTTCGTCCGACAAGCTATCTGAATTACTGTCTGAAACACTTGTACTGATTGAGCGACTCAATGATTCTTCGTCTGACAAACTATCTGATGTGCTGTCCGATAAACTTGCGCTGATTGAGCGGCTTAACGATATTTCATCCGACAAACTATCCGAATTACTATCACTGATTGAGCGACTTAGCGATTCCTCAACTGACAAGCTGTCTGAATTACTATCACTGATTGAGCGGCTCAATGATTCTTCGTCTGATACGCTATCCGATGTGCTATCCGATAAACTTGCACTTATCGAGCGACTCAATGATTCTTCATCCGACAGGCTGTCTGAATTACTATCCGATAGACTCGCGCTGATTGAACGGCTTAACGATATTTCATCCGATAAACTATCCGAATTACTGTCACTGATTGAGCGACTTAGCGATTCCTCAACTGACAAGCTATCTGAATTACTATCTGATAGACTCGCGCTGATCGAACGACTTAGCGATTCTTCATCCGACAAGCTATCTGAATTACTGTCTGAAACACTTGTACTGATTGAGCGACTCAATGATTCTTCGTCTGACAAACTATCTGATGTGCTGTCCGATAAACTTGCGCTGATTGAGCGGCTTAACGATATTTCATCCGACAAACTATCCGAATTACTATCACTGATCGAGCGACTTAGCGATTCCTCAACTGACAAACTATCCGAATTACTATCTGATAGGCTCGCACTTATTGAACGACTCAACGATTCTTCATCCGACAAACTATCTGAATTACTATCCGATAGACTCGCGCTGATTGAACGGCTTAACGATATTTCATCCGATAAACTATCCGAATTACTGTCACTGATTGAGCGACTTAGCGATTCCTCAACTGACAAGCTGTCTGAATTACTATCTGACAGACTCGCGCTGATTGAACGGCTTAACGATTCTTCATCCGACAAGCTATCTGAATTACTATCCGATAGACTTGCACTGATCGAACGGCTTAGTGATTCTTCATCCGACAAACTATCTGATGTGCTGTCCGATAAACTTGCGCTGATCGAACGGCTTAACGATGTCTCATCTGACACACTATCCGAATTACTATCCGATAGGCTCGCACTAATCGAACGACTTAGCGATTCTTCATCTGACACACTGTCTGAATTACTATCGCTAACTGAGCGACTTAACGATTCTTCATCCGACACGCTATCCGAATTACTATCTGATAGGCTCGCACTGATTGAACGGCTCAATGATTCTTCATCTGACACGCTATCTGATGTGCTATCCGATAAACTTGCACTAATCGAGCGGCTTAACGATTCTTCATCCGATACGCTATCCGAATTACTATCTGATAGGCTCGCACTGATTGAACGACTTAGTGATTCTTCATCTGACAAGCTATCTGATGTGCTGTCCGATAAACTTGCGCTAATCGAGCGGCTTAATGATTCTTCATCTGATACGCTATCCGATGTGCTATCCGATAGACTTGCACTGATTGAACGGCTAAGTGATTGTTCGTCTGATAAACTATCTGAAACAACATCAGAAATACTTGCACTCACTGAGCGACTATTAAAATCACTTTCGGAATTACTTGCACTAATCGAGTTACTTGTGCTGTAACTTAGACTTTCTTCTACACTCTTACTTTCAGAAATTTCATTACTATCACTTCGAGAAATGGAGATCGATTGACTTACTGAAGCACTGACTGAGCGACTTCTTGATTCTGATTCACTTACTACAATAGATAAGGATTCTGATTCTTCGATACTTTCCGACGTACTGACACTTCTTGATGTCGAATAAGATTCACTTACTTCTGAATCAGAGTAGGATGTACTGATTGATTCGGAAGCTGAGAGAGATTCTTCTAGTTCTGAATCAGAATTAGACATACTAACTGAGGTTGAAATTGATAATGAATCATCTATCAACGAATCTGAACTTGATGCCGAAATTGATAACGAATCATCTATTAATGAATCTGAACTTGACGCTGAAAATGATAACGAATCGTCTATCAATGAATCTGAAGTTGATGCTGAAATCGATACTGAATCATCTATCAACGAATCCGAGATAGAGTTACTAATAATAAGAGATTCGGAAATTGAGATAGATTCCTCATATTCAGATTCTGAATCAGAAATACTTTCTTCTAAGGATTTACTTGCTGATATCGATTCACTGTTTTCAAAACTGGAAGAGATACTTTCTGATAAAGAAAATGAATCACTAATCTCTTCGCTGTCTGAAATTGAATCTGAAATGCTATCTGATATCTCTTCTGACATGGACAAGCTCATTGATTCTTGTAATTCACTATCAGAAACTTCAGCACTTTCTGATTCCCAGATAGATTTACTGATTGATTCTACTTCTGAATCAGATAATGACTTAGATTCTGAAACTAATTCAGAGTCGGATAAAGAAATAGATTCCGAAACACTTTCTGATTCACTAATTGATGCTGATTCTGAAGCTGAAATAGGTTCTTCAGCATAGGTAACTTCAAAGATCTGTGGTGTAGCATCTTGTTGTTGAACACCATTACTGGTTGTATCAAATGTTGAATTGGCTGCTAAAGCTTCAGCTAATGTGTTGTAATCCGTATCATTTGGCCCTTTAACAGTATAAATGAATCCGTATCTTTCTAAATCTGCATCGGTTTTCGGAAGTACAATATTTTCATTAGATCTTCCTGCCACACTAAATCCTGCATCTTCACCAATATTATTTGGAATTGGTCCATATAATTCAGTATCATCACCAGGATTGTGCAGTGGTTCGTTTGTTGAGGTGATTCCTGCAATTTGATAATCAGGGATTAATTCCACTGTTATATTTTGCGGAGTACCATCTTGCGTTGCACTTGCACCATTTGGCGTATTATCATATACGAATGCTTCAGCTGCTGGATCTATATGGTAGCCTGGTTCAATGATATCTGCACCAACTAGATCTTCAAGACTGATTTGTTGACCTGTTTTACCCGTATACGTTTTACTAGTTGCCTGTTCCGGATTATCCATACCAAGACCGTCAGATTTTGTAAAAGTGACGTTTACTTGTTGCATATCTGCAACGACATAAATTTGAACTGTATCAGGAGTCACTGTATCTTCGGGTACAACCGTACTAGTTGGTTGGGTAAATGTTTGTCTACTTGAATTTATTAACTCATCACCAGTTGCATAGTGAGTACCGTTTGGTAAGTTGGTTTGACCACCTGATTCAAATGGTGATTTCGTATAATAATCATTTGTCCAATCAATCGTATTTCCGTAATTGGCTGGAAGCAAGTTTGTACATGAAGCTTCTAATGAAGGTGTAACATAATCACTTTGTATAACAGCACCAGATTCAACATCAACATATTCATAATGAATATTTGGATTTGGTTTACCATACAGATAAATATTGTAAGTGTATTCTTCATTCTCCATTGGAACAATTGCTACACCAGCTTGTCCATTATCACCATCATCTTCCGTACTTGTTGGGTCGCCACCATCTTGGTTAGCACCGGTTGGTATTTGACTTCCAAGTGCCCACATGTAGTTTTCAGGAATTTGGTTCACATACTCTTCAGTTCTTAGTTGAATAAACTGACCAATATAATTATTTTCTGGTGTAATCGGTACATCGACTGTTTGAGCTGTTGAGCCATCTGATAAAATATAGTTGACTTTTATTGCACCTGGGTCAATTGCATTAGTTAAAATTTCTCTGGTCTTATTAGTAATTACATTCGAATAGTTTATAGAATTCCCATCAGCATACGTCAGCGTTGAATATTGTCCACCATAATACGACAAAGTAACGAATTTATCTCTAGCTGTACCTTCTGGAAGATTTCCTGAATAATTACTCTCCCATGAGTTTATGGAAGAATTATTCATCCTAAACTCACTGCTTCTACCGTTACCTGACCCTCCAACATAAAAAGCTTGCCCCTCTGCAGGAGCTCCTGAACCGTTTAACCTAGCAATATGAAGAGATTTCGGAGAAATAAAGTTTAATAGTGAACCACCTTCAAGTCGGACAACGTTATTAGAATTCCATTGTTCGAGATTTAAAGTTGTATTTGCATTGAAAACAACCGTACTTCCTTTTGTAAGGTAAAAAGCGTAAATACCAGTAGTTCTTGAGGCTGTCATGTTAAGATTTTGACCAAAAGTAATAGTTCTTCTTCCTGTATACCAATAAGTATCATCAATCAATCGTCTAAATCCGTCTTGATTCCAAGTTACATCATCCCCCACGTCCCATCTACCGTAATCGGAGAATACTGCAGGATAATCATTAGCTGTTACATTAGGATTTTCATTAAAGTCTAGCGTTGCACCATCTCCAACCGTAAAATAGCGATCAGCATGGGACCAACCTGGAATGCTTATATCATAAAAGTAAACAGCTGAATATTGACTATAGGCGGGTGTATTAGGCCTTGCTGTTTTTATGTTAGTATTATTGGCAATCGATAGACTACCAACCTGTACAAATTCATGATCAGTCTCTGCATAAATATTACCAGATAGATATACGTCACCTCCAACGTTATTAACAAGACGTGGAGATACTGCAGTTTGAGCATATACACCGTTAGTGTTAGGATCCGTTCTCGGTGTTAAATTAACATTATTAACATTAACTGTAACACCAGTCCTATAGTCATTTACATCTATTAATGCTCTATTATATCCTGCATAACTTGAAATTCTAGAGTCCGCACTATCCCCCTGTTGTACGTTCAAATCCGTAATGGTGACCTGAACAGTATTTCTTGCCATTTGAGCAGTCTTAGTCATTGCAAATTTAGATTGCCATAAATTAACATTATGACCGTTCCCATTAACAATAACATCCGTTCCTGCTGTACTAACATTCCTCAACATACTAGTACTGACTGCTGAAGTAGGTGCATCAAAATCTTGTGTAATATCAATAAATTTAACAGTAGTATCTTGCCACGCAGACTGAAGTTCTTGCCACGTTGTAACTGTCCTTAAGGTTCCTGCAGCTTCCGCATCAGCATGATAAGTATCAATATTAGCAATTGTATCCGGAACATCTACTGTTATAGATGTTGGTTTAGGAACAGGTGTAGGATCAGCAATTTCATTATCAAAATCTGTTCTCCCGTTTTCAACTCCTCCATCTGCATCACTTGCAACAGTTCCAAATTCAGCTAGAGCATAAGCTGAACGTGACGTAAAGTTCGTGACTAAATTGTTCTTTGCGGAGTATTCCGCTGCGGCTTCGATTAGATCGGTACTTGGTGTCAATCCATCTTTTAATCCGATGTTTAATTCATTGGTGTCTGAATTATGATCGACTTGTGCATCTTGGCTAGCTGCCGCTTCATTTAATTTCTGGTCAGTGCCTAATGCATCAGATATTGCCGGTTTTGTTGCTGAAGAATCTTCCGCTGTTGTATTATTTTCAGCTGCGGGTATGGTAGTCCTCTCTTGATTGGCTAAGAGGTCACTGGTATCCGCTTCTTTACCAGCATCGGCTTGTGTGTTATCAGGAACACCATACGATTGCGAAGCAAAGGCATTAATCCCTAATACACCACCAACAGCCGTAATCATGGCATACATCCAATGTTTGCCACTTTTGTACATCTTGTAGTGCTCTTTTTTGTTAGATTCTAACAGCTTTTTTAAATTATTTTTACGGCTCATATATCTCTTATTATCCCCTTTCTTTTGATTAACGTTTTTTTACTATTTCTTTACTAAATTAAGAAATAGCAGTCATCGTCATTTATAATTTTCTCATAAAATTTTATATTTTGTTATATTTGTGCCGAAAATGGGACAAATTATTTATAAACAATTATTTTAAATAATAAAAATGATAAAAACGCTAAAAAACAGTGTTTACAGACTTTAATATGTCGATAAACACTGTTTTACATTTATTTTATTAGTTATATTGATAATTTTTTTCAACTTACAGGGTTTTTTATTTTAATTTCATCGGAATTATTAACAATAATCCAATTTTTATTTTTAAAAATATAAAAAACAAATGAAATTATTTCATTTTTTATTAAAAAATGTTTTCTGACTGTCAAAATTTATCGAAATTGATATGTTAAATGGATTAGATATCTTTTTAGTTTGCAATAGCTGACGTTAGCAGACAATTACGTCCCAAAAATGAGACCTTTTATTTATAAATTTGATTCTCATGATATCCTTTTCTCATAACTAAGAAAGGGGTTTCACTATGAAAAAATTTACTAAGTTGTTTGTCGTTCTGTCTCTCCTGTCTACTGTGCTGTTAATTGGAAGTTCTTCATTTGCTGATAATGAAACTGTGCAAGCTACAGAATCAACCTTAGATATTAATCAATCGGTAAGCACTGACCCTAGAATTAAGAATGTTAAACCTGCCTACTATCCTGCAAGTCATAAAGGACCAACTTACCCTCACTATTTTGATTATGCGTATACTCAACCAGATGGAGATAACGTCTTCGCATACACTTTAGATAATGAACCTTTATATATAAATGGTTGGGACGGTAGTTACGGTAACGTTGATTGGGAAACGCAAGGAACATATATCACCAAATTCACACTTGCTCAAAAACAAGAGGATGGTTATTTAGACCCTGAAACTAACATTGAAACAGAATTTCCAATAATAATAATGGATAATTCAATTCCTATAAAACCAATAAAATTTAGCGCATTCAAAGAAACCCCTGAATATTCAGAACTTATGGACACAGTATTCGGAACTGATCACATTTATGGAACTGATAATTATGGTTTCCCATATAGAGTATCTAGTTTCAATTATTATTCTTTCGATGTAACAAATCCTGGCATATATAAAGCAGAACTTTACCTTATGAGCGATAGAAATAGAACACCTGGTGAACCTCCTAGTGATGCATGGCCTATTACTCATGTAATAGAGGTTCCAGTAATAGTTGAAAAATCCAATGATATTCAATTGTCAATATCTCCAGAAACTTTTAATTTACAAATTGGTAAAACAAAAATCCTAAAAACTACAATTACACCTGAGCCATCAGAAACTCCAAAAATTACTTGGTCTAGCTCTGATGAATCAATAGCCAGAGTGTTCAGTAATGGTAAAGTTCAAGGGGTTTCCGCTGGTACTGCAACAATCACTGCTACAACTGAAGATGGTCTTTCTGCAACGTCAACAGTTACAGTTGAATAATTAATACTTCCCCTCACTAATCAAGGTGAGGGATTTTATTTTCCATAAAAGGCTGAGTTACTTAAATTTTCTTATGATATAATTTATAAAAAAGGAGAATTGAAATGCTTTTTCTAGTAGACATACTCTTTATTTCTTGTTTTTTCATTTTAGCTCACTTATATTCTGAAAGAGCAGATGAAAATCACTTCATCAAAATTAATAACAGTGAACTTTGGCTGCTTCGAATTTTCACAATAGTTTACTTAATTTCTATAAGTTCATCAGTTGGTTCAATTATCAAAGTATTCATAAGTTTTCCCTTTCCAAATCTTGATTTTTCAAGCTTTGATTCATTAAGGTTCTATCAAATTATTATAGAGTTTTTACCATTTGTAATCTTATTTGGATTTATAATGATAATTAGTTTTATAATTGTTTATGTTGCTTATATGACATTTTTCGTTTGGTTTTATGCAAATAAAAAGCATCTTAAAATTAAACTTATGAGTAAAAAATTTATTATGTTCTGGTTAGCAATTTCTATTATGACTTTCGTTTTAATCTCTCCTTTCGAAGTAGTAAAATTAATAAGAGATATATTTACTATTTTAATAGCTGCATCGTTATTCAAAATAATTAATAAAAAAGACAAAAAAGTCTGAATGCTATTCTAAACATACATTTTTTCTTTTATTTTGGTGATTGAGCTGAGTTTTCTGCTATCTTGGTGGTTAGCCGATTACTAAAATCATCAAAAAAAAGACAAACACAAAAGACTATTTTACAGTCCTTCACATTCATCTTAATGAATAATTTTTTATATTTTACTCCTTCAAATGCTTCTCAACTGATGCCAGCGCACTGGCAATCACCTGATCCATATCATAATACTTGTATTCTCCTAGTCGTCCACCAAAAATAAATTGTGGGAATTCTTCTGCTAGTGAGCGATAGCGATTTACCATCTGAGTATTTTTTTCATCATTGACTGGATAATAGGCTTCTTTTTCTGGTGTCCACTCGGTTGGATATTCTTTTGATAGAATCGATTTATTTTGATTCCCTTTTTTATCAAAATGACGCCATTCGATACTGCGTGTAAAAGGTGTTTCAAAGTCGGTGTAATTAATCACCGCATTTCCTTGAACATTGTCACTTTCCACCAGTTCATTTTCAAAGCGAACAGAGCGATATTCTAGATGTCCAAATTGATAATCAAAAAATTGATCAATCATGCCAGTAAAGATAATCTTAGGAAATTCCTTGATATATTCTTTTCGTTGATCGAAAAAGTCTGTGTTGATTTGTACATCAATATTTGGATGATCCAGCAAATTCTCAAATAATTCCGTATATCCATTTGCCGGTATTCCTTGATACTGATGATTAAAATAATTATTATCAAAAGTGAAACGCACCGGCAATCTTTTAATAATCGATGGTGGAAGTTCAGTTGTTTTTCGGCCCCATTGCTTTTCGGTATAGCCTTTGATGAGCTTTTGATAGATATCTTGACCGATTAAATGAATCGCCTGTTCTTCTAAATTTTGCGGTTCTTGCTTCAATTGACCAGCTTTTTGTTGTTGCTGAATTTTTAGTTTGGCTTCTGCTGGTGTTTTGACGCCCCACATTTGGTAAAAGGTATTCATATTGAAGGGCAAGTTGTACAGCTCGCCCCGATAGTTTGCCACTACTTGATTGATATAGTTTTTAAAAGTCGTAAAACGATTAACATAATCCCATACTTTTTGATTATCAGTATGGAAAATGTGCGGCCCGTACTGATGAATTGTGATTCCTTCTTCAGAATAAGTATACATATTTCCAGCAATGTGGTCTCGTCGTTCGATTAACAGGACTTTTTTTCCTGTTTCAGCAGCTTCTCTTGCCCAGATGCTACCAAAAAAGCCTGAACCAACGATGAGATAATCATAATCATGCTTATTCAAATTCATTATCTTTTTCCTCATCTTCCAAATGATCTTCTGAACCTGATTTTGATCTTTTTAATTTAAAGGATTTTGGTGATTTTTCAGCACGTTCTTTTATAATTGCTCTTAATTCTTGTAGCGCTGTTTGTTCCTCCAGAATTTTAGCTTGTCGTGCTTCTTCTGCCAATTTCGCAGCTTCAACTTTTTTATCACGAGCCAATTGAAAATAATTTTTTGAGATAGCTTGGATATCATGTCTTTGATTCGACAAACGTTCCTCTGTTTCAGCTAATTCTGTTTTACTCATTTTTTTAACAATCATTAATAACTCGGTATTAGCTGCAGTTTCTTCTGTGTCGATTAAAACCGGTGCGCCTTTTTTTAAAGCCTCCAAGCGTTGCTCAATTTTTTCTAGTCGCAGTGTTAATGGGCGGATGGATAGTGACGGATTGTCTCTTTTTTCTTTCTGATCTATTTGATCTTGGGCAATCATTTTTTCTTTTTTACGTTTTTTTTTAGCTATTCTATTTTTCATTATCTTCGATCACTTCTTTTGGTTCAGGAAATAGAATATAATTTTCAAATTGATTGATGGCATTTTTTGTGAACATGCCTTCTCTCAAAACTTTACTGAATTTAATCACTCTATTTTTTACAGAGATTAGCTCTTGTGCATCGATCGAAACCATCAAGTCATCGATTTCATCTAAAGCAGATATCGTGTAGCCTAGCCCGTATTTTTTTACCATGATTGCTGCAGCAGATTCTTCCCAAACAATCACTGGCATACCTAAAGACAAATATAGTGAAATTTTGTGAGGCGCGTTGTATTTAGTATAGCGACCGTAAAAACCACCATCTGGAATGTCTTCATCCCAAGCCAAACCAAAACCATCATTTGGCAACATGCGTAACAATTCGTCTTGCAAAAATTCACCTTGGTAATCGATCTGCTCACTTAGTTCAACTTTTCCTTTGCGTCCATAAACAATCATTTTTGTCTTAGCATCCCATTCTCTTAAGAATAAAGATTTTTGTACATTTCCAGCAAAAACAATTTTTTTATTTAAGGTATTTACAGGTTTTCCTACTAAATCTGGGACTAAGTAATCAAACAATTCTTTGTGAATCATTTTAGTGGTCACACCAAATGCTCTTAATTCATCTTCCATTCGTTGGTTATGAACAATTAAAACATCCGCCATATTGAAAAGTTTTTTCTCATCGTTGTAGCTAGATCCGCGGATGAGTTCTGAATCGTGAACTAAAATAGCGACATGCATTCTTCTCATCTTCATCCGGTTAATAAAAGTTTCTTCAAAAAGACCACCGTTGTAATTAGGGTATTGATAAATCAGTAAATCACCCGGTTTGGCTGCCGCAGTAATACCGTCAATTCTTGACTTTAGTGCATCCAGCGTTTCATTGGGATCTTGGTAGCGGTAAATATACAGCGGATCATAACCAACCGATCTACCAATCTCACCGATATCTCCTCTTGATTTTGAGACAGCATCCACTGACGCTCCCTCAATGATGTGGGTTAACCATTTTTTCAAAAAAATACTCCTCCTCTTTAATTAAATCGCCAAAAAAATCAGTTTCACATTTTGGTAGACACCAGCGACTTTCCTCAAAATTTTTCCTAAAAGTAGCGATGAAGGCTTCATCTCGATGCTCTTCGTTTAAAAGATTGTCTAAGAATACTAAAATATTTTCGGTATATGAATCTAATCGATAATTATCCGCTAAAATTTCAATCGCTTTTATAATTAGCGGCTTTGCATTTTCTGGCGAGATAACTGAATAAAACATGGTGATATCTACGACGCAGCCAATCAAAATTGAGATACTTTCGTCATTGTATTCACAAGCCAGCTTCCGTAAGGTTTCGTGTTCCAGCAACAGCATCTCTTTTTCCATCGAGCTTTCTGGTAAATCAAATTTTTGTTTGATTTTTAAAGTTCCTAAATAGAGTAAAATATCAAAGATAGTTAAGAAATCAATACTTAAAAAATAGCTCTCAATTTTTTCTAGTGAGACGGCTGCACTCTCTTCTTGCAAAGAATTTATTACTAAATCGGCATAGGTCAGCATCAGAAAATAAGGGGTATTATCATCACCGATTTTCCGATATTTCTCTAATTTATTTTTGATTTGAATAAATTGTGCGAATTCAGCTTGCTCGTCTGACAATGAAGTATAAATTAACAATGTCAGTAGCTGGAGCTGTTCATCCGTTGATGAGACAACTAGTTGCAGCAGTTCAATGTCTGAGATATTCAAGACTTTCTTTAGTCCGATAATCATCTCCATCGGCAAATCAACCTGATATTGTAGCCAGCGATAGTAGCGAGATTTCGATAAATTAATCTTTTTTTCAAAAACCCTGACTGGAATCCCTTTTTTCTTACGAATGTTTTCTAATTCTTCACGTCTGAGATTGACAGCTACAACCGACATTTGTGGTTCTTTTAGTCCGGGGTTTTTTTTGTTAATCATTCGGTTAATACTTAATAGATCTTTTTGCATAGCTGTTCCCTCCTTTTTACTTATTGGAGTATTGCAGTGATTAACGAATACGCTAATGAGCCAATCACTACAGCCGACATGATACACGTTAGTATCACTCTAAAAAACTTTTCTTTTTTAGAATCCTCTTCTGTATTATCCACAACTTTATTTTCTTCTGTTTCAAACCGTTTATCGATTTCTTTTGATAGTTGATTCTTTTCCATAAGACCACCTCATTATTGTTTGTCTAGTCAATAAACTTGTCTTATTCGCGAGTGGCTAATGAATCTGGAATTTCTTCTACATAAGGTTCTTCATACATTTCAACCTTGTTTATTGGGAAGTTTTGCGCCTTTAGTGCATCATAATATTCTTTTTTCATTCGAACTTCTTGGACATAATTGATTCGGTCTTCTAAAATACCTAGCAGATTTCCTCTTACATTTCCGTTTTCATCAAATGGTGATTCTTCCAAATGCAAAATATTGTGGGAATTAGTTTTTGATAGAGACAGCAATTCCACCCCCATAAAAGAAAAATTGACAACATCTTCTTCTGTGACAATGTTTGCGACCTGCTGAGCTGTAAAATCAAGAGAATTATTATATTTTTCAGTTACTTCAAATGTCTGAGGGTTCGTCACAGTCACAAAGTTCATTTGTTTATCATAAAAATAGTTATTAACAATCGGAATTTTTTGATCATTCATATAAGCGATTTCTTGGATTTCACCCTTATGATAAAAAATCATACTAAAAAGTTTGCCGTCAGAGGCATATTCCTCAATATAATCAAGGGAGCCATCTGTGTTGGTATATCTCACTTCTTTAACATGGCGCCGAGTATTCGGATATAAGCTTACCGTACCGATTTCATCACCATCACAAATAATAGAGATCGTCCAGTTTCCATTAACAAATACTTCTGCATTGGAAGCTGTCGGAATTTTACTGAAGAATAAAAAGCTTTCTGGATCATGGCTTCGTTTAGTCACTTCATCTAAAATATTGATGCCGTTGACTTCTTCTTTTAAGAGATTCTTCTTAAATTCTAAACTTGGTAAGACACTAATTATTTTTCCATCAGTTTCTAGCAAGCGCTCTTTTTGCTTTTTCCAAACGGGATGATCTGGTAGAATCGTTCCCACAATCTCATAGTGCATCGACTAATTCCCTCCATTCATTAGCTATGACTGAATCTTGATACTGACTGACGGACTTCCGCGTGTTGGCTTGTAATTCTGAAAAATCAGCCTTCATCATTTGCTGAATGCCCTCAGCCATTTTGTTTACACTGAAAGTCTCGTCAGTCCGTGAATAATCTTTTAGGAAACCATTGATTCCCTCTTTCACTAATTCAAGTGCACCAAAACGAGCATTGAAAGTAACAATTGGTAACCCCGCATTTAGTGCCTCAATGTAGGTTAAGCCAAACCCTTCTGAGTATGAAGCTGATAAAAAGACATCGTATTCTTGATAAACCGCTTCTAAATTGTCAGAATGGCCTTTTAATTTTACGTAGTCTCCAGCGTCTAATTCTTCAATCACTTTTCTGATTTTTATATCTTCACCGCCCTGACCATAAATATCTAAAATATTTTCTGGATATTCTTCGTGAAGCTGGTGCATCGCTCTGACTAAAACATCAATATGTTTTTCTCCTGCTAACCTTGAAGCAGTAATGAACTTCGTTGGTTTTTTGTCTGCAGGAAGTTTCTCAATCTCCGTCTCATCATAATCACGAATGCCCCCTACTGGAATCGTTACAAACCGATTTTCTTCGCCAGGAAAATCCACCAGTAAATCTTGTCTTTGTAGCTCAGTCGAAATGATCCATTTATTTAGCATTCGTGCCCGATTTAGCGAGTACTCATAGAAATTATTCCAAAGGGGCGCGCTAGGTTCATCTCGATCAGACAAATGATCAGCATGAATAATCTCGATTAAATGACTATGCTCAGGTCGATTATGAATTAATGCTGACTCAGTTTCTTGTCCACGATCAATGAAAAAGTTTGAGCTTCCTTCGAATTTTGCATCTAAATAATGGAAAAAGAAGCGCTGTAATAAGACTTCATTTCTAAAGAAAAGATTTTCTCCTTCAAAATCGTAAATATGAATATTTTGCATTAATTTCTCACGATTAGGATGATCGATCCATTCAAAGATTATTTTTCTTTCCATTGTTTGATAGTTATAAATCTCGACTTGATATTCAGACACCAACAACATCTCTTTATTTTTTTTGCTAAGGGATTTTTCCATGTGCTCTACAATTAATAAACCTGAAGATGTTACCGTTCTTTTCAAGCGATGTGTCTTAGTAAAATCAATATCAATGGTTGTCTTATGCTCATATTTTTTTGCGGCTCCGTTGTAAACGTAATCTTCTCCAAGGACAAATGTTTCCCATAAATTGATTACTTGATCATCGGCTAAATGCCACTTTTCCATAGCCTCATGTAAATTTCTAACCAATTCAGTAAAGACAAATTTGTACGGTATTCCTGCAATGTCAAAACACTTTGCTCGATAAAATTGTGCATGCTCTACACCTGAATTTCCAATCCCCATCGCCTTGTTTACAAAAAAATTCATCGTTCATTTCCTCCCACACGATCATTCGCTAATATTTCACTGGCATACTCATTGATTTGTAGCTTTTGAATTAATTTTTCCGTTTCCGTTTCTGCCTCAACAAACCAATACTCGCTTGCCACATCAGGCAATAACGCTTGGAATAGTTGCGGTAAATAAGGAAATTTTTGGGCAACTTTTTGATATTGATTTCCGCGAAAAATTGAAAATTCTGCCTCTGCTTCTAAGCTGTTGTTTGTTATTAAATTATAGGTATAACTCACCTCATCCAATGCTTGACTGTCCTCATCTAATAAAATGAAAAAATAATTTTTAGGCTCATCAGTCTTTACTGGAAATGTCAGTGTGTTTTTCCCACTGTTTAAGATAGTTATTTCGTTTTTTTTGGTTGATTCTTGATTCAAAAAGCTCACTACATGAAGGTTATCTTTAATATCTAAAATAAAATGTTCGTTGATATCAGCTTCAGCAATCATCAAATAATTAAATATGAATGACTGATGACTTTTGTTTTGAATGCGAACCTCATAACTAATGGCATCGGCAGGATAGACAAAATGCCCCTGCAACTTTTTAAAATAAATCTCGTCAATAATTTCATCTTCGTTATCAAAAAAAACAATTGTCAGCTGAATATCTTTATCTGGATCAAAAGTTCCTACAATTGAAATATCATAGGCTTTCTCTTGAATCAGAAGTGGCAGTAGTGGTGATTTACGTCTTGTTTGATAAATAAAACGTGAATACCAAGTTTTCAGGACTGCACTTATCGACATATATTTTGACGAATACTCATATTTACCATCTGGTAAAAATCTAACGGTTGCACCGGAAGGATTGATATCCTTAAAATCATGTCCCCACCTTATTAAAAAGACATTGCTCATATTCTCCCACCTTAGAAATCCATAACAATTGGTTCCCGACCAAAGTCATTCACCAAAATGTTTAGATATTGTTTTAAAAACCAATTGATAATGCCATCTGAATTATCATTGTGTCGTCCGACTAAACCTTTGTATAAAACTTTTGTTTTCGGATCTTTCTCTTTGATTGTTTCAAATAATCTTGGAAAAGCATTCACATCATAATCATCGTGTTTCATATAAGCGAACGCAAAAGTTGTATGGCTATAATTACCCTTTTTAAATTTCTCCCAAAATTTTCGATCAATCTCCTCAGCTGCCGCAACCGATAATTCACCCATGACGTTATAGAGCATATCGTAACCCGCTGGAAAAACATTTGGTCGAATCACTCGTTCATTCAGTACGATGGTTCCAATGTTTGTTACAGGTTTTCCAACAACGATAGCATGGGGTTCTAGACTAGAAGCATAGTACAGAGAGCTATAGGTACCCATGGATAAGCCTGATAAAATTAAATCTGATTTTTTAAATCCTAATCGGTCTAATGTTGCTAAAATGACATCGACTAGTCGTTGCTCCAATTCGGGGTTCCCTAAATAAAAACAACCACCTAATAATCTTGGGTCACCAATTAACATAAATGGACTTTTCATCCGAGTCATCATATTGCGTCCTTCAAATCCTTCAGCCGAACGGTAACCAGAGAAATAAATGCTCAACGGTGGTTTTAAATCACCAGCATTGAAATAATAGAACAATTCTTGATTCATTCCTTGGTGATCAATGATCCGTCTACCACCAGGAATCATTACATTTCCTTTTGCTAATGCTCGGCGAATATGAAACTGTCCGATTCTAAGTTTTCCATTTCCTTTGACATATAAGGTAGTGCCTAAGACTGAGTGTCTTGAATCTCCTTGAATAACGATGCCTTTATTTTTTTTGATTTCTTCACCGGTCACTTCATATTGTTTGGAGATTTCTCTTCCGCCGCTTTCGATTAATACCAATTTAAATAGTAGTTCAATATCGCCTGAGACAATCTCAAATTCTGGATAAATCTCAAAGCGTTCCCCTTTCATCACATTCGAAGTCATTTTCCAGGTCAACGATTGTTTAAAATCTTCACCAAATTCACCGGTCAGTTCAGTGAAAACCTCCCCTTGTTTTACGACTTCTCCTTGAAAACTTTTATGGATTTCAAGGTAATCAGGACTGGATTTGTAACCTTCTTGCCGGTTAGTAAATTGTTCATTGATAAATTGGAAAAGTGCAGCTTCCTCTTTAAAATCGAAGATCGTTGCCCCTTTCAGATCAAGTATTCTTTGTGTTTCAGTTGTCAAATCTGTATTTTTTTCACAAATAATTTGATGCGCTGGGAATTTTATTAATAAGTCATCCTGTCCATGTAACAATTTGGCATCTTCAGAAAAAATAAAGACAGCTCGCAACATTTTAGGGTTAAGTTCTCCATCTTTTAAGACCTTCAATAATAATTGATCCGCTACAAAGTCGTAATCTGAGGGTACCCACTTGTATTGAAAGTTATCGTTTAAAACTTCACTATGAAAGGGTCTTCTCCCAATGTGAAAGACTTTAGTTATCTTAAGCTTTACCTCATCCATAAAAAATTCGCCTCCATTTATCCATTGTTGCAGCGGAACCAAATTCTTCAATTAATTGAACATTTTCAACTAAAACATTATTCCAGTTGTCCAATTCATAAAGATAAAAATCTAGTACTTCATTAAAGTCACTTACTTTTTTTAATACTGTTCCGTTTTTTCCATCTATTAAGTAATCACTTTCAGTCTTAATAATCATCGGTATGCCTGCACTAACAGTCAAAGCATGAGTTTGGATATCACTATTTTCATTGAAATCAAGGTAAATTCTTGCTCGATGAAGATTTTTCTTCAGCTGAGTTAAGTTTGGCGCCACACTAAAGCCAATGCGTTCATATACTTCTGAAGCAGCAACTAAGTCTGCCCATTGCTCTGTTTCTTTAAGCTGCTCCACAGCTTTTTCTTGTTCCTTATACAATTTTTTTATTCTTTTAGCGTAGAGATAAGTGGCGGTATTTTTAAAATCTTCCGATAAACTATCAATTGAAAAATAAGCGTCTACTATATCTCGTTGGGCTTCCTCTAGTTCTTCTTGCATCTCTTCATCGGCCACTTCAATCATTAAAGCTAGTTTGTCATCTTTTATTATTTTTTTTATTAATAATTTTTGAGACACTGCCATTTCTTCAAATGATTGATTGGCTTTCCAATAAATAGTCAAATGAGGAACAGAGTTACTGACTCCTAAAGTTAAGTCAGTTGTATATAAAGGAATGTTGACAACTTTTACTGGTGTACTTGCTTTATTTTCTAAAAACTCTTCTAATTCATTTTTCTTTTTCTCAGAATCCGTCACAACACATAAGCTTTTCTCCATCATTGTTACTAAGGATTGCTGCTCAAAGTCGCTAATATTTTGATCATCATCGAAAATACGAATAATTTTATGTTCTTTTTGAAGCATATTTGTCAAAGTCATGATTTCTTTTTCAGTAACTGTAACTAAACTATCTTTTTCAGATTGAAACGCTTTAAATTTTTTTCTTAAAACTTCTGCAATCAACGCATACATATTGGGATACTCTCGATGGTCAAAATCGGGATTGCCTTGATCACTAACAACTACTCGTTCATCATTACCAAAGTATTCAGTCAAAGTAATTTCGCTAAATTCATTGTAATAATCGATTCGCCCAATATAGTTTTGCTCAGTAATATATTGCCTCGATGAGATAAAACCACGGTCGTCAAAAAAGTAGATATAGTATCCCGGCATATCGCCAAAATGATCCACAACATGATTAACAAAAGCAAATTCATTAAAAACAATTTCTCCACGAATCTCTTCATTTTTCAGTAACAACACGCCATGTGGGGTATAAACTTGTTGTGCATCTTCTGGTAAATCCAATTCTTTTAAGGCAATCGGATGGCCATCTTGGATCTGAATATTTTGTAAAGTATCATAAATACGCCAATAATTTTTAGGATAAATACTATGCTCCATGGCTTTATATCTTAAAAAGGGTAAATAATGGATTAAAACTAATTGGTAATCTATCTCATTTTCCATAAATAATTTAATAATGTTTAATGTCCGTTCATCTTTCCATTTACCGCCTGTTTGTTTCCAATCAGGTATAAAGTAATTCATCAAAACACCTCTAATTTCTATCTAAAATAGATCATATTGACTCTTAGAATAAATAAATTTCACTTCTTGAACTAATGTATCCAAAATCACAACTAACATTAGTAAGCTCCCGAAATAAAAAGCCAAATTGGTGACCAATGGTACTTTTAATCCAATAAACAATGGAATCCATGAAACTAAAACCATATAACAGTTCCCAACAAAGCAGATTCGATAAAGCTTCTTTTTAATATATTCTTCTGTTCGATCCCCCGGCGGTATACCAAATATGTAATCACCTGATTTTTTCAGATTTTTTGCGATATCATGGGGGCGTACATTCATGAAACTAAAACCTATTCCTAAACCAAAAACAATTACGCCATACATCAAAATTCCTTGAATTGTGGTAAAAGTAAAATAAGTGGTTAAAAAATAAGAAAAAATTGTATTATCAATGCTTTTAATCAATAGAAATAATGGCGGAATTGAAAAAATAGTAATAGCAAACATAAACGGCATTGCGCCACCAGTTAATAATCGAATTGGGATGTAGGAATTGTTAAATTCACTGTCGATCCCTGTTCGTTCAATCCGAATACGGACTTCTGATTTGTATAAAAACAAAGTCATAAAAATAAAGATCAACGTGATCACAATTAATCCAGTGATCATTCCTGCGTTGACACTAACTTCTTGCGTTTGACCAGTAACTAACATTCTAGGTAAGTTACCAATCAATCCTGGGATGATGAACACCATCTGTGCCCCGATTCCTTTTTCACAGTTCTGATCAGCGAGCCAAGAAACAAACATGGCACCCGCAGACAAAAGAAAGACATTCATGGCTATTATTTGAAAATTTGATAAGCCTGGGAAAAAGCCCTCGTCAATCATCGTTCTAAATCTCAACATCACAGCAATTCCCTGTGCGATAGCAAAAACGAACATAATTGATTTTTGAATAGCACTACGTTTGCGTTGCGATAGATTGTTAATTGCATCGATATCTATCATAGAAACCATGGTCCAAATAATTAATCCTGTCATGTATGGTCCAATTCCTAAAGTAAAGATACTAGGTCTAGTAAAATTTCCTCCTGTAACACTAGACAAAAACTGATCTAATAAACTTCCATCTATATTATTCGATTCATAAACAAAGCCTGGCAGGTAAATATTTCGTCCGAGTTGCATAATAAGGATTAAGATAAAGGCCCATAAACAGCGCCTAATTAGCTCATTATAATTTCTCATAAAATCGCCTTTCTAATTTATTCAAAAGTTCAATCATTTTTTTGGTTATGGAAATTCAATATCAATTGTTCCATCCTCTTGTGGTATTAAGTCAGAAAGTAAGAAATTACGTAATATTTCCACCCATATGTGATCCTTCATCTCTAAAAATGATCGTTTCGATTCGATTTGATACTCGTAAATCGGTCGATGTTGTCCCCAGCTACGACTGCTGACAACTGTTTTAAGCTGTTGCAAATTATTTGATTGTTCGACCCACATCATGTCAATTGCTTTTAAGATAATTACTCGTTTGTAATAGGTCATTTGGAAAAAATCAGGGATAATTTGTTTAATCCGCTCTTTTTGCTCTGCTGCTATTTCCAGCAATAAATCTGTCACATTTTTTTTGCTAAGTTCCATCGTCATATTTAAGGCATCTACGTCATAGTTATAATTAAAATTATTAAAAATGAAATTGATAATATATTTGAAATCTAAATTTTCTTTTTCCTCAACGAATACTTGGATGGCTTGAATGGTGCATTTAGCAATAATTTCATCTAACTCTTCCATTGACGCATCCATGATGTGATTACGGGTATCGTAAATTTTTTCTCGTTGAATACTGACAATTTCATCATAATCAACAGTATTTTTTCTTGTTTGAAACTCTTGATTTTTCCGACTATTTTGCGCTTTCTTTATGACACTTTTGTATTTCTTTCCTAATAGTTGGGGATCAATCATTTTCTCTTCATCAACTTCTCCATGAAGTTTCTTTCTTGATTTCGCTACCCATTTTGGTGCACTTTCAATGACAATCTTATCTTCCAGAGAGACAAAAAAGACGCTGTCTCCGGGATCCCCTTGTCGACCAGCCCGACCCCTTAATTGATTATCTATTCTTTCGCTAGTCATCCGCTCAGTTCCGACAACTAACAAACCATTATTGTCTCTGGCTGCTGGATTCAACTTAATATCTGTTCCACGTCCTGCCATCGAGGTCGCTACAGTTACCGTTCCGGCTCGACCTGCATCACGAATGATCCAAGATTCTCTTGCTGCAGTAGTCGCATTTAACAAGTTGTGAGGAATTTTTTGATCTAACAACAACATAGAATATAAATCCGACATGCTAACTGATCCTGTTTCAATTAAAACGGGTCTGCCATGATTCATGGCTTCCTTGACCGCTTTAAGAGAGGTCATAATCTTGGCTTTATTCGTAATAAAAATTTCATCTCCATGGTCCTTTCTGATCATTGGAACATTAGTAGGAATTTCTACCACATCAACATGATAAGTTGTACGAAATTCTTCAGCATCGGTCATCGCCGTTCCAGTCATACCGGATAAAATTTTGAATTTTTTAAATAGATTCTGGTAAGTGATCACACCCATTGATTTTGTCTCAATAGTAATTTTTACTTGCTCTTTTGCTTCAATTGCTTGATGTAATCCAGCTTGTAATTTTGTTCCGACCAGTTTGCGACCATTGGCTTCATCTAGTAAAAAAAGCTCATCATTACTGATTACATAATCTCGATTATTCTTCATAATAAAATTTGCTCTTAAAGCCAAAACCAAATGACGATACGTTTGATACCATTCTTCACTTAAAATATTTTCGATATCAAAATATCTTTCTGCTTTCTTGATCCCATCTTCAGTAAACCAAACACTTCTCTGATCCTCGCTGATTTCATAATCTATATCTTCCTCAATGCTTTTTACAAACCAATCGGATACCTCAAATAAATTTGACTGAACTTTAGGCGCGCCGGAAATTACCAATGGTGTCTGTGCCAAGTCTAATAAAACGGCGTCTATTTCATCAACAACAGCGTAATTAAAGTTTTTTACATATTGTTTTTCGGGAACTGTTGCTAGGTTCGTAATCAGATAATCAAATCCAAGAGCACTGTGGGTAGTGTAAACAATATCAGAAGCATATACCGCTTCTTTATCCACCGTTTCATCCCCTTCATGTTCTTCTGCTCCCACGCCTACAGTCAAACCCAACCATTCATACACACGACCGACATCATGCCCATCACGATATGCTAAATAATCGTTTGCTGTAATCAAAAAGTTGCCACTCCCAGTTAAACCGCGTAAATAAAGCGGCATAGTAGCCGCTAATGTTTTTCCTTCTCCAGTTTTCATCTCGGCAACGTTTCCATAAAATAAAGCGATTCCACCTATAATCTGAACAAAATAAGGTTTCAAGCCAACAACTCTTCGATCTGCCTCAACAACTACTGCAAAAGCCTCCACCAACAAATGTTCTAATTTTTTACCTTTTGCTAATTGCTGGCGAAACTTGACTGTTTGACTTTTTAACTCTTCATCTGAATAATTTGCGTATTTATCAGCCAACTGCTGAACTTTTCTCGCAATTCGACGATACTTTCTAAGCTTAGGACTCTTCATAAAACATTCACCCTTTTACATAAAATCAAAAATCTACAAATGTATTTATTAACTAATTCAAATTAATATTAAAATTAAAATAAAAATTATTATTTATTTATGTCATGACTATCTAATAAAATTTTACAATATAATTTATTTATAATCAATATAAATTATATTTTTTGGTATTTTTAAAAACATAAACCTAAAATAAATTTAACTTCATTTAGTTATTATCGTTTTATCTAATTTATTTAAAATCATTTTCATATCATCGTTATTTAAAATAATTAATTTGAGAAAAAATAGATATTTATCTTGTTATAATAGCGATTATTTCTTGCATATTTTTTTATAATATAGATTTTTTTTATTTAAAAACGAAAAAGCCCTTGTAGAAATACCAGGACTAAATGCATAAAAATTATCTTTTTTATGATTTTTTTAATTGAATATTCATAAGACTATTTTGTTTTTTTAGCTATTTATTTCCAAAAAAAAAAACAGGAAATCAACTGATTTCCTGTTAACTTGATTTATTTTCCTAAAAGATCCATCTCAAACATTTTTTCTGCAATTTGGACAGAGTTCCATGCAGCACCCTTTAATAAATTATCTGATACGACCCACATATGGATGCCCTTCTCTTCATCTAAATCTTTTCTAATTCTACCAACAAAGGTTGATTTACTTCCGACACTATTTAAAGCTTGTGGGTAGATTTGTTGACTGGGATCGTCTTCTAAAGTGACACCAGCTGCATTTGTTAAGATTTCTTGCACTTCTGATACAGTAGCCGGTTTTTCAGTTTCAATATAAATCGATTCCGAATGACCAGTTAAAACGGGAATTCGTACACAAGTAGCTGATACCTTTATTTGGCTGTCTTCCATGATTTTTTTTGTTTCATTAACCATTTTCCATTCTTCATAAGTATAGCCTTCTTCAGCAAAGACATCGATTTGTGGCAACGCATTGAATGCTAATGGATAATGTTTCTTATCGCCGCCGGCTGGTAAAATATTGGCTGGAATTTCATCTTTTGGTACACCGTCAAGAAAAGCTTGAGTTTGTTGTTTTAATTCATCCATAGCTAAATTTCCTGCACCAGAAACAGCTTGATAAGTTGAAACGATGATTCTTTTCAACCCATAAGCTTGGCGGATTGGTTCCAAAGCCACCATCATTTGAATCGTTGAACAATTTGGATTGGCAATAATCCCTTGATGTGTTTTTAATGCTTCTGGATTCACTTCAGGAACCACTAACGGTACCCCTTCTTGCATCCGAAAATGACTAGTATTATCCACTACAATAGCGCCACGTTTAACAGCTTCGGGGGCAAATTTTTCTGAAATACCACCACCAGCAGAAAAAAGTGCTAAATCAACGCCTTCAAAAGATTCCGGTACAAGTTCTTCAATCGTAAATTCTTGGCCTTTGAAAGCAATGGTCTTTCCTGCAGAACGTTTCGAAGCTAAAAATTTAATTTGATTAATTGGTAAACTCGTTTCTGTTAACATGTTAATCATTTGGGTCCCGACAGCACCAGTTGCTCCCACAACGGCAACGTTGATTTTTCTCATCAATATCACTCTTCCACTTCATATTTTTTTAATATTTTATCACAAATACCTTTAAATACAAATAGAAGTTTTTTTGATTAAAGCTGATATAAAAAGGCGCGGGCCGATTTTAATTCATCCATACTTAATTGATGACCAAATTCAGTCCGATCTACCACAACATTGGCATTTCTAGCAACAAAAGCCCGTTCCAATCCATCAAAAGCTTGTTCACTGACTATCGGATCATTCACGCCGCCGTAGGACATCCAGACACGCTTGTCAGACAAATCAGAAGTTTTGGTATGGACTTCTAATGACATTGGGTGGAAAAAAATACCATAACGCAAAGGTGTATCTCTTTCCAATAATAAATGAGCGGCAATATTGGCACCATTCGAATAGCCAACTAAAACCCAATCAGCTAAATCAACGCCTTTATCTTCACTTTCTTGCTTAATTGCTTCATATAGTTTATCGGTTTCTTCTTCCAAACTTTCATAATCAAATTGATTTAAGCCATTTCTTTTAAAGAATCGATTCATCCCATCTTCGTTAACTTCACCTTTAAAAGAAAGAATGCGGCAACTACCATCTAAAAATCGGGCAACATCCACTAAAGAAGTTTCATCTCCGCCAGTTCCGTGAAGTAGTAATAAATTTTTTCCGCCCGCTTGTCCAGCATCGTAAAGTGATTTCATTTGATTCCCTCCGTTACTTACTTTTTGTTAGTACAAAGTTAGCATGTTCTTAAAAAGATAGCAATTAAAAAAGCCTGCAGCGAATTTGCTACAGACTTAATATCTTTAAAAAATAGGTGTTTCGATCGTTTCAACAAAACTTGCTTCAACAACTTCACTAAAAAGCCGTACATCGTCTTTTTCAAAAATTCCCAAAGTTGATAATTTAACTAACTCATTTTTGATCTCGTCAGCAGTTAAATCTTTATTTGGTTCATTATATGACCAAGTATGATTTTTACCTACACTATTTTTAAATACGGCACTTAATTTTAACATTTAACTTCCTCCTTATTTCGTTACTTTTGATTGAACAGTCATTAATACGCCATCTAGTGCTGATTCGTTTTGTCCTAAGGCTTTCATCACATCGCCTAAAATTAACATCTCTTCTTCTGTGGGCTCATCAACAACATTACTAAAATTAACTCGTTTTAGTTCCTTGCTGCCTGCCTGGGTTAGTTGAACTTGTAATTTTGTACTCACTTTTTGAATCATGGTATTGCCTCCTCTTGATTTGTTATAGGTGTCGCGACTGCCTACACTATTAATAACGAAAGTTTCTGGCAAAAAGTGCAAAAGAAATGGAATCTTTTTTTTAAGCAGAATAAAAAACCTCCAAAAGCTGATTGCATCAACCTTTGAAGATTTTTGTTAAACCAATATTTTTTTTAATTCTTTCGCTTGTTTCACTGCTGATGAGAAAATCGGTAAATCAAACTGCTTATATAAAGCACCGGCAACAAAGTAAGCGATATTGAAATCTACTAAACTATGAATCAATCCACCTACACCCATCAAAATAAAGATCGTATAGATGTACCCTTGCGAGTAATAAGTATCCGGCATATTTCCCATGAAATAAAAAGCACTGACCACCGCTAACTCACAAACAGAATGAATGATACCAATCACCAAATTAAACAATTGGAAACGACCATTAGCAAAAGTAAATTTGCCATTTTTTAAAACAATCTCGGGATGTTTTTGTAAATATTTTGCGCCAAGATAAGCAAAAACAACATGGGACAATGCCCGCAAAGCAATGATTGGTGAGGTTGAAATAAAGAAGCCAAAAGCGGTTCCTAATGAAACAGCTACCGCAACCCACGGCGCAAAGAACATCGCAATAAAGACGGGGACATGACTCGCTAAAGTAAAAGATGCCGGAGGAATCATTACTTTAGGCATCACCATTGGAATCAATACCCCTAATCCGATTAATAATGATGAAATAGTTAAATGTTTTAAATTGGTTTTCATTTTATTCTCCTGTCTTGACACACTCAATGAAATCTAGTTTATCGAAATCACCGAGATGTGTCAAGACAGTTTTAAATAGTTATTTTGCTAACGCTAGTTCTTCTCTTAACGCTGTCAATTTTTCAATTCGTTCTACTTCAGTCAATTGATGTTTTACAACATAACGATTTTTTTCATTGGTCGCACAATCATATGAGCATGCACCAAGATATTTTTCTTCATTGCTTTCAGAAACTAAAATTTGTTTATTGCAGAAGGGATTGCTACAGTTAATATATCGTTCACAGGGCGTGCCATCAAACCATTCTTTCCCGATTACTTTTTTATCCACCTGATTGATATCTACACTGATCCGCTCATCAAAGACATACATTTTACCATCCCATAGTTCCCCTTGAACTTCAGGATCTTTTCCATAAGCGGTGATACCACCATGCAATTGTGCCACATCTTGATAGCCTTCTCTTACCATCCAGCCAGAAAATTTCTCACAACGAATACCGCCAGTACAATAAGTCACAACTTTTTTATCCATAAATTTTTCTTTGTTATCGCGAATCCATTGAGGTAATTCACGGAAATTACGAATATCCGGACGAACTGCTCCACGAAAATGACCTAAATCATATTCATAATCATTCCGAGCATCGATTACAACTGTATCTTCAGCTAATAGAGCAGCTTTAAAAGCTTGAGGCTCTAAATATTTTCCAGTTAATTCTAGTGGGTTAATGTCATCTTCTAAGTTTAATGCGACTAATTCATGACGAGGTCGGACAAACATTTTCTTAAAGGCATGGCCTTCACTTTCATCCATTTTGAAATATGTATCTTTAAAACGTTCATCAGCTAACATCATTTCCATATACGCATCTGTCGCTTCGAGCGTTCCTGAAAGAGTTCCGTTAATTCCTTCGTTGGCCACCAAAATACGACCTTTTAAATCCAAACTTTTACAAAAAGCCAAATGTTCAGCAGCAAAAGCTTCCGGATCAGTAATTTCTGTATAATTATAGTAAAGCAAAACGCGATAATCCATTTGTTGTTCCTCCTAAAAAATTCCTATCTTACTATAATATAGAAATTTCATAACTAGCGCGAAATTTATGCTTGTCTATTTTTGTACAAAAAAAGCTATCGAACTTCGATAGCTTAAAGACTTTTATTCAGCTGCTGCATCCGTTGTTGCAGGGGCGACCGTTGCTGCTTCTGGATGTAGCGCTAGGTATTGAGCCACCCGGTTTTCAGCATTGGCTTGTAAATTATAATAGTAAAAACTAATGTCGTTATTATGGTAAGACCCAGATGGGAAAATCTTTTGTGCTGATTTTGGCATTTCATAAGTTGCCTGATCGACGCTTGAACAAATTAATAAGCCACGAGTCGTATCAACGGTTGCATCTGCCAAATTATCAACTCTTTCGTACTCGCCAGTCTCACTATTTCTAACATACGAACCTAAATTTTGAGTAACATCGGCTGGCGTTCCATCAGTTGTCCAGTTTAATGGATTAATGGCTAAAGACCCTTCTTCCCAAGTACTTAATTCACCGGTAAAGTTTGGTGAAACAGTATTATAGGAAATAATCGATTGGTTATCATCAGCACCTTGAGCAAAATGAATACCTGGATTTTGATCAATTTCAGTTTGGGTAACCGATTGTCCTAAAACATAAGCGGCTACCAATCGATCATTTAATTCAGGATGTTCTTTCATATAGTCAAATAAGATTTCTTTGACCATCGCGGCACCTTGAGAGTGACCAACTAAAATAAATGGTCGGCCATTATTTAGATTATTGATATAGTAGTCAAATGCAGCTAATACATCGGCTTTGGGAACGCCTTGAATGTAATCTTGCTGTTCACTCTTGTCTTTACTTAACCACCATGTCGCATCTAATTGACGATAATAAGGAGCATACACATTTCCACTAGCTTCAAAAGCAGACCCTTGAGTTGCCATAAACACTTGGGCACCAGCTTGCATGCTGGCATTTGAAATAGTAGAAACTGGTGAATCTTTTTTCTCTTTCTGTGCGTAAGCAGTCGGATATAACATAAAGACATCGGTTGTTTTTCCGTTGTCTTCTCCTTGTTCTAGCCAATTTGTTGCTTTACTATAATCCGTAGCTTTAATATCGTCTCCGGCTTTTTTGGGCTCATTAACTGAAGCGGTTGTACTTGTTGCAGTCTGATCATTTCTTTGCTCATCACCAGAGTAAAAAGCAAAATAAAGAGCTACAGCAGCAGCAACAACTAAAAGAGCGGCAATTATTTTTTTCACGTAAATCCTCCTAAAACTAAAATCTTTGGTTTCATATCAACTGATTCGTTTTACTGATAGCAAAAAGTAAAACGAGAAATTATTTTGGTTCAACTATTTCAACTTAACGATTGGCTTCCAGCGCATTGGATAAATTAGCAAATTCTTGTAGTGATAAGGTTTCTCCTCGTCGTTTGGGATCAATTTCGGCTTGAATCAAGCTTTTTTCTAACCAAGCGCGCGTTTCTTCATCTTTCCCATAAGTGTTCAATAAATTATTCCATAAAGTCTTACGACGCTGATTAAAGCCTGATTTGGTTAATTTAAAGAATTCTTTTTCGTTTGTAATAGTCACCGCAGGTTTTTCTCGGCGAACCAATTTTAAAATCGCTGAATCAACATTGGGTTGGGGAATAAAAACCGTTTTCGGTACGATAAAAGCTGTTTCAGCTTCCATATAATATTGAACAGCAATCGATAAAGAGCCGTAAGCTTTTGTCCCTGGTTGAGCGCTAATGCGGTCAGCTACTTCCCGTTGCATCATCACTACCATCTGATCAATCTGCAACTGGCTTTCCAATAAAGACATCATAATCGGTGTCGTAATATAATAGGGCAGATTTGCCACGACTTTTAAAGGACCGGCTGTATCAAAGTAAGCAATCTCTTCTGGTACATTGGCTTTTAAAATATCGCCATGCACCACTTTTACATTGTCATAGGGACTTAAAGTATCTGCTAAAACTGGAATCAAACGGTCATCAATTTCAAAAGCTAAAACCTTTCCGGCACTACGAGCCAAATATTCAGTCAATGCACCGATGCCGGGACCAATTTCAATCACATTGTCAGCTGAAGTAATATCAGCAGTCTCAACAATTTTTTGTAAAATATTGGGTTCAGTTAAAAAGTTTTGTCCCAGACTTTTTTTGAAGGAAAATCCGTGTTCCTTTAAAATTTCTCTTGTTCTGGAAGGTGTTGCAATATCTTTATTCACAGTCTTTCCTCGACTTTCTTAATAGCGGTACTTAATTCTTCTTCGCTAATGCGAAACATTTTCAAACGTTTGGCTAATTGTTTGCCGTTGGTATAGCCTATTTTTAATTCTTCTCCTAAAAGTTCTCGTTTTTCTTTGGCAGAAGCTCCCGCTATTAAACCATAGGCCACCAAAGTTTGTCTAGGAATTTCAGATAGATCGTCAACCGTAGAAGGTGTCACAACTTTTTCCAAGGCTTCAATAATTGCTTCATCGCTAGCATGTTCTACCCCTAAACTGCTGCCTCTTTTTTGTGGTGCGGCTTTTCGACGAGCTAAAAAAGCATGTTTGGCACTAGGAATACTTTCCATAATCGTCTTACGAATCTTCTCTCCAGAAAAATCCGGATCAGTAAAAACAATCACACCACGGGTTTCTTCAGCATGTTCAATCTGGCTCAAAATTTCTTCATCAATTGCCGAGCCTCGGGTTTCAATCGTATCCACATGGAAAACTTCTTTAAGCCGCTTTGTATCATCTTTTCCTTCGACAACAATAATTTCTTCAATTCGTTCTTTCATTTAATCAATCCTAAATAGTTGATGGGCATTGTTGCGCGTTATTTCAGCGACCTCTTCCCATGGTAAATTTCGTAGCTCCACAATTTTTTCTACTACGTAACGTGTATAGCCTGGTTCATTTCGTTTGCCTCGATAAGGAACCGGCGCTAAATAAGGTGCATCGGTTTCGACTAACAATTTATCTAAAGGGACAATTTTTGCTGCCGCTTGAACATCGGTGGCTTTTTTAAAACTCACTACGCCAGAAAAAGAAATATGCATCCCTAAATCTAAAAAGCGTTTGGCCCATTCATCGCTACCAGAAAAACTGTGCATAATACCGCCAATCTCACGAATATCTGCTTCTTTTAAAATTTTGTAAGTATCTTCAATCGCATCTCGAGTATGAATACTGATTGGTAAATTCATTTCTTTTGCAATCGCAATTTGTCGTTGAAATACTTTAGCTTGGACTTCTTTGGAATCTTCCATCCAATAATAATCTAAGCCGATTTCCCCTAGAGCCACAACTTTTGGTAAAGTTAGTTTTTCAATCAAATCCGTTTCAATTTCTTTTGTATAACTGCCAGCCTCAGTTGGATGCCAGCCAATAATCGAATAGATACCTTCATACGTCTGATTTAACTGTAAACTTTTAGTAATCGTTTCTGTATCAAAACCAACAACTGCCATTTCAGTGACGCCAAGTTCTTTCGCCCGAGCGACAGTTTCAGGTATATCGTCGTTAAATTGCTCCGCATTTAAATGCGTATGAGAGTCAAAAATCATTTTGTCTCCTCCTGTCATTTGTTTCTTTTTAGGACAACTACTACCTTAACACATATCTTTATTCAGCTATATTATAAATATATTTCTAAATATTAAGACCAGCTTACATCTCCATCATTAGTCTGATGTTTTTTTTGACAAACTATTTATAATGGAGCCACGAGGTGATTCTATGGAAAACAAACAAAATCGTTGGCACTGGTTACTTATCTGCCTGTTTAGTTTATTCGTGGTGGCCAGCTTTAGTCAACAACTTTTACTGATTGCTTTACTATTATTAATAGTTGCTTTAATAAAAGGACCTGGTCTATTGGTTTGGGGAGCGATTTATACATTTTTGATTTCATTATTTCCACCATTAGGTGTTGTTTTAACCACCATCTTTTTTTTATTAAATTTACATTTATTAACGAAAAGTTGGCGAGTAAATATGGTTAGTTCTTGGTTCTATCTTTATCCTTTTGTCGTTAGCGGAATGATTTGTTTTTTAGACTGGCAGCAAAAATGGCAATTAATTATTTTTTGGATACTAGGAATTGTCGTTCTCATGTTTCTTTTGAATAAAGCTTATTTGGTTCACCAAAATGTTCGTCAGGTTGCCTGGACTGTTTTAGCTACTCCTTTTGAAATATTGTTATTGGCTTTACCGAAGAAAATTACCAGAAAGTTTAAAATGAGACCTGAACATAAAATATAAAATTTGTTTATTATTTTTACATTTTTACTATTTATAATGATATAATTTATTTATATTGAAGTTATAAATAAAGGAGAGGACTTATGACTATATATTGTTCAAAAACTCATTCTAACACTATCCCATATAGCTTTGCTTACTGGCATCTAGGCGCATCAGGTAAAGCACATTATGATATCAGTGAATTTACAAGAGAAATTGGTGGTAAAGATTTAGATTTCTATGAATACAATGATACAAATGAAACAAATGCTGCACAATCATCTAGAATTGATGGCATTTTAAGCGGAATTAAAACAAACGATATTATCATTATTCAGTACCCATTTTTAGGTAGTGAGCGCTATAGAAAATTGCTTTTTTCTCGGGCGAAGTTGATGGGTGCGAAAATAGTCCTTTTTATTCATGATATTGCAGCCTGGAGAGAGTCGAATGATCATCAAGCGAAATCAAATTTTCAATTCGAAAATGCAGATGGTTTTATATTTCATTCACCGGCAATGCAGGAACAAATTATCCAGCAATATAAAGTAAAAAAAGAGGCTCAAATGGTTATTCAAGGTTTATTTGGTTATAAACTTGCTTATTTAAATGGAAAATCTCGCTCATTTAGTCGAAATATTGATTTTGCAGGATCTTTTAGTAAATCTAATTTTTTAACTCATATTCCTGAATCTGTGAGCATGACTGTTTTTTCTAACTTAAATGAACCAACTTTAGAACTGCCTACAAATATTACTCTGGGTGACAGTTATGACCCTGAATCAATCCCTTTCCAACTAAATGGTAGCTTTGGTTTAAGCTGGACGTCTGATAGTTATCCTGAAGTTACAGGAAGCTATGGTCTTTATGAAAAATACAATATGCCCCACAAACTATCTCTTTACTTAGCAGCTAATCAACCAGTAATTGTATGGGATCAATCAGCTGAAGCTGATTTCATTGTAAAAAATAATATAGGACGGACGATTTCTAATTTAGAAGAGCTTCCTAAGTTACTGGATTCTTTTACTGAGGAAGACTATCAAGAAATGTACCAAAACGTAATTAGAATTGGACAATTGGTTCGAGAAGGCTTTTGGTTTAAAAAAGCTTTATTCGATATTCAAGACAAACTATTAGTCAAATAAAAAAGAGGTGTTTAAAATCCTAAGATTTTAAACACCTCTTTTAGCTTTAACCTACTACCGATCCATTCGGCATTCCTTTTGGTGCTTCTACTACTTTCAGACTACCATCTGCGGCTTCGGCTGATAAAATCATCCCTTGGCTAATTTCTCCGCGCATTTTACGAGGTTTTAGATTAGCTACAATGATTATTTTTTTACCAATCAAACTAGTTGGATCACTATAATATTCAGCGATTCCTGATAAAATTTGACGGTCTGCTTTGTCGCCAGCATCTAGTCTAAATTGTAACAATTTATCTGCGCCTTCGACTTTTTTACAATCGATGACTTCTGCCACTTTCAATTCAACTTTATCAAAGACATCAAATTTGATTTCTTTATCCTTCACCGAAACCAATTCTGTTTCTTCCGGTTGCCATTTAACCTTTTCAGGTTCTGGCGCTACACCTTCAGACATTTTTTCTTTGATATAGGCTACTTCCTCTTCCATATCTAATCGAGGGAAGATTGGTTGACCTTTACCAATCACTTTAGTATTTTCTGGAAATTCGCCAAAATGAATATCTGCTAAATTCATCATTTCAGTGTTCAAGCCTAATTGTTCAAAAATTTTCGTTGGCGTTTCAGTCATAATTGGTTGTAATAAAATTGCTACAATCCGCAAGACTTCTGCTAAATGAACCATTACACTATATAATTCAGCCTGTTTTTCTTCATCTTTTGCTAAAATCCAAGGCTCAGTTTCATCAATATATTTATTTGCTCGAGAAACCAAAGTCCAAACTTCTGCTAAAGCAGTATTAAATTCCATTTTTTCCATCGCTTCACGGTAACGAGAAACTACGTTTGCGGCAGTAGTCGATAATTCACTATCAAATGGTGTCACTTTTGATTGATATTTAGGAACCATCCCGCCACAATATTTGTTAATCATGGCCACTGTCCGATTTAATAAATTCCCTAAATCATTAGCCAAATCATAATTTACACGAGCCACAAAATCTTCCGGCGTAAATACACCATCTGAACCAAATGGTACAGCCCGCAATAAATAATAACGCAAAGCGTCTAAACCAAAACGTTCAACTAACATTTCAGGATAAACTACATTCCCTTTAGATTTAGACATTTTTCCGTCTTTCATCATTAACCAACCATGGCCAAAGATTTTCTTCGGTAAAGGTAAGTCTAACGCCATTAACATAATTGGCCAATAAATCGTATGGAAACGCACAATTTCTTTGCCAACCATATGAACATTTGCTGGCCAGTATTTTTGATACAAACTATCGTCATCTGAACCATAGCCTAACGCTGTAATATAGTTAGTTAAAGCGTCAATCCACACGTAAACGACATGTTCAGGATTGGCATTCACAGGAATCCCCCAAGTAAAGGTCGTCCGTGATACAGCTAAATCTTCTAAACCTGGTTTGATAAAATTATTAATCATTTCATTTTTACGAGATTCTGGTTGGATAAATTCTGGATGGTCTTCGTAGTATTGCAACAAGCGATCCGCGTATTTACTCATCCGGAAGAAATAAGATTCTTCTCTGACCAATTCCACCTCATGTCCACTTGGTGCTTTTCCGCCAATGACCTTTCCTTCATCATCGCGATAAACTTCCGCCATTTGATTTTCAGTGAAAAATTCTTCATCAGAAACTGAATACCAGCCTTCGTATTCACCTAAATAAATGTCCCCTTGTGCTAATAACTGGTCAAAGATTTTTTGAACAGCAGCTTCATGATAATCATCTGTTGTCCGAATAAATTTGTCATAGCTGATATCTAAAGTTTTCCAAAGTTTTTTAATATCCGCCGCCATTTCGTCCACATATTCTTGTGGTTCAATACCTAATTCTTCAGCTTTTTTCTCAATTTTTTGACCGTGCTCATCGGTACCAGTTAAGTAGAACACATCAAATCCCATTAAACGTTTATAACGAGCCACCGCGTCACAAGCAATTGTTGTATAAGAATTTCCAATATGGAGCTTGCCACTTGGATAATAAATCGGTGTCGTAATATAAAATGTCTCTTTTTCTGACATCTTACTCCTCCTTAAAAAAATATTCTTTGTTAGTATACCACAATTTCACTGGACTTTCTTTGTTCCAGACAAGTCCTATCTGTCAATCTCACCAATCATTTTTTCCGGTCGTACCCACAAATCATATTCTGTTTCAGTCAGATAACCTAAAGACAATGCTGCTGCTTTTAAAGTCGTTCCTTCTTGATGGGCTTTTTTAGCAATTTCAGCGCCTTTATCATAACCAATATGGCTATTTAATGCGGTCACTAGCATTAAGGAATTATCTAATAATTCAGTCATTCGCTCTTGATTAACAGTGATACCGACTAAACATTTTTCTCTAAAAGAATGCAAACTATCTGTCAATAAACGAATGCTCTGTAATAAATCATAGGCAATCAACGGCAAATAAACATTCAATTCAAAATTCCCTTGAGAAGCTGCCATCCCAATCGTTGCATCATTTCCCATTACTTGCAAGGCCACCATAGTTAATGCTTCAGATTGCGTTGGATTTATTTTTCCTGGCATGATCGAGCTACCAGGCTCATTTGTTGGTAAGGTAATTTCACCAATTCCACTTCGCGGTCCGCTTGCCAACCAGCGAATATCGTTGGCCATCTTCATAGCATTAGCTGCTGTTGCTTTTAAAGCACCACTAGCAAAAACGACAGCATCTCGATTGGCCAGTGCGTGAAATTTATTGCTTTCACTCATAAAATGAATACCTGTCGCTTTATTTAATGCCACAATGAAAGCTTCTTCATATATTTTTGATGCATTTAAGCCAGTGCCGACTGCCGTTCCACCAATTGCTAATTGTTTTAATTCAGCCAATGTAGCAATCAGCATATTCTCATTATGTTCAAAACCTGCTTTCCAGCCACTAATTTCTTGTCCAAAGGTAATTGGTGTCGCATCTTGTAAATGAGTTCGGCCAATTTTGATCACATCTTGATTTTCTTCTTCTAAATCCTCCAAAGTTGCAATCGTTTGGTGAATCGCCGGTAATAAATTTTTCTCAATGGTCATAGTTGCTGCTAAATGAATCGCTGTGGGGAAAACATCATTAGAACTTTGAGACATATTAACATCATCATTAGGATGAATCGGCGTTTCTTGACTTGCTAGATGAGCTATTACTTCGTTGGCATTCATATTGGTTTGAGTACCGCTACCAGTCTGCCAAATGACTAAAGGAAACTGGGACCAATTTTTTTGAGTTAGTAATTGATCACAGGCATTCTTAATGGCTTCCGCTTTTTGGCTGGATAATTTCCCAACTTGATGATTTGCAATAGCAGCCATTTTTTTAATAGTCACTAAAGCTTCCAATAGTTCTGGTGGCATCTTTTCTCCACCTATTTTAAAGTTTTGACGGCTTCTTTCAGTTTGTGCGCCCCATAGTGCGTCTTCTGGTACTTCAATTGCTCCTAATGAATCATGTTCGGTTCTAGTATTCATTTGCATAGCTCCTTCATCTTTTTTTATATTATCGCTTAAATCAAATGAAAAATGAAGACAAAAAAGCTTTTATCAAACTTAGCAAGAGTCTGATAAAAGCGACTAATTAAATTTTTTTGCTCGAATTTGTAGCAATGTTTTCCCTAGATTTGCCCAGTCAGTTGGACGGGGCGGGTCAAGCCAAATAATATTTTCAATTAAATTGGAATGGTATAACTCACTAATGTTAGAAATAACCAAATCGGTTTCCTCACTTAGCTTGTCTTGCGTCACAACATTTAGATGAGAGAATATCGACAAATTATTCGCAACAAAGCGATTGTACTTTTGGCCAAAACTAAAATCAATGTACACATTAATTTGTTCGATTACCTCAGACAAAGAAATATTTTCAACCAAAATCAGCAAATAAGTCAAAAATAATACATTTCGGTAGTCTATGATGCCCTCTTTTTTAATGTAGCTTTGATCCATTAAATATTTGCGACAAAATAAGAAATACTCGGTATAGGTTTCTTCAAAAAAACTGATATCAATATTATCGTAACCATCGAACAAGCGAAAAGGGAAATATAACATCTCAAAATGGAGACGGTTCAATTCATTGAATAATACAATTTCTTTTTGTGGATCTAGTTGATAAAAATTTTTTTCAAATGCAGAAATAAAGCGATCGTTCAATCGAGTAATTCGTTTTCCAATTATGTTTTTTTCTATTGTAGATTCTGTCAATATACCTTCTAAATACAAAAATGAAAATATATCATCTTCTAATTCTATTGGTAATTCAAGTTCCTTCAGACAGTTTTCTTCTCCAGGAAAACTTTTTCTCAGGCTTTGCAAAACTGTCTTTTTATTTTTATTTTGATCGATTTTAAGATCTTTTAATAAGAAAAATACCCCTAAAAAATGTTCTAATCGACGTTGCCTAGTTAACGGTATAAAGATTTCCTGATCCTTCAATTTTTGGCTAATTACATTAATTTTTTCCTCAATCTGTTGACCATAAAATGAAAAATCCTCTTGAAAAAGAAAAGAAGTCACTTTAGTGAAAAAGAAAAAAATATTTTGATTACTACTCGTTAGCTGATGATTTTTATTCATCCCAATTCCAAAAGAAGCCAAAATTTTCTTTACTTCTTTAACTTTTTCATAAGCAATCCGATAATTTATAAAATGTTGGTTAGCAAAGTCATTAATCGATTGAAAATTTCCTTTAAGTAAATCCAATAGAATCGCAATATCCAAAGAATCATTTAAATATTCCCGTAAAACTAAATCAGAAACAGCTTCCTGACTTTCATTCAATTGTACTTGTTCTTTATCAGTAACCAATTCAAAAAAACCATCTAAATTAAATTCAATAAAATCATTTTGCAATTCTCCTAATGTTTTATCATATAAAAAATTAGATATACCTAACTTTTCTTGAATTAAAGAACTTTTTGCCGCTAAATCAGTGGATTCTTCAATAAATCTCAGAAATTGATATTTTCTTGTATTGTCTTTACTTAAAAAAACTTCAAAATTCAACGTTCGTTCACTTCTTTCTCCCATAAAATGCAATTCCAGTTAATAGTTGAACTGTTTTGATTAATTGCGGCTCCTCTACACCATCTTGTCCACCACCAAAACTAGGTTGCGCCGAAGTGGCTTGATATTTGTCTGAGAAGAAAGCTTGATTTAACAATAATTTTTTTTGATTTTCTGTTTTTCTTCGCTGCTTCTTTGCAATTTTTGTTTTTTTTACTTTTTTCTTTTGTTTTGCAGCAGTTTCCTTTTCGACATAAGGAACCACTTCTGAGGTGTCACTAGTTTCGGCTGTATTTGATTGTTGTGTCGGCTCTATAGGAACCACTTTTTGATTTGGATCATCTGGACTATAAATATTATTTTCAGCCTTTGAAATTTGTGAACCTAATATTAGTGAAGATAAAAGTAGCAATGAACCACTTAATAAAAATTTTTTTTTGCCAATCAACCTTACACCTTCTTTATAATGAACCAGCTTAAAATTGTATTGATTCCAAAAAAAACAATCATCGGCAACCAAACCCATTTGAATTTAACGTTTTTTCTGATTAATTTCCATTTATTTGCTTTCTTTTCGATTTTTTTAATGGTATTTTTCTTATTATTTACAAGTTTGGCCTGGACAATTATTCTTTTATTCGTTGCTGTCGGCTGATCACAAGTAATCAGTGTCAGCATTGCTTTGTTTTGCGTTTTTAATACATTTAAATCTGTTTCATTAATTTCTTTTTTTTCGAAAACTTGATAAGTATAATTTTTACCTAAATATCGCAGCCGAATCTCAGCATTTTTTTTAATGTTATTCAATCGACCGAATAAAATATCACCAACACCTAAATGGTGACCCAGCAAAACCAAATTTTCTTTTGCTGGGTTGCGGGCCGGATACATGGACCCTGCTCCATAAATCATTTGCGTCTGATCTAATCCTGCAAAAATAGGTGTAGTTAACTGCAATGAATCAATCTGCAGACTACCAATTGAAGAAAAGTCCGGCTGATTCACTGCAGCTAAAGTTTCTTTAAAACTAATTGCATCTACTGGTTCAAAAGGGATTTTAGCAACTTTAGTTAGCTGCGTCACCTCTTTAAACTGAGCCGTCGTAGCTTCATATACAATAAAACTTTTTTTAAACAGCGGAAAAAACAACATAAAAGTACCTACATATAACAACAACAGGATAATTATTTTATATAAATTATTCGACTTTTTCTGCTTCTTCGTCATTCTTTTTTTTCCTTCTCCGAATCACCCAAATAAGGATAATTACAAGTAACAGCAATAAAATACCAATTAAAATATAAAGCCATGTGTAATCTTTCTTGATGGAGACATCTTTAGCATTCAATTTTTTAGCAGTTTCAGCTTTGATAGTAAAGTCCTTTTCAAGAATCCATTGATTACTGTAGTGAACTTCTTTTTTATCTTCGCCAGTTCTAACAAATTGGCCTTCTGCTAGTTGATTGCCATTCACAATCATTTTTAAATGATAAGTACCAGCTTTTAGTGATTTTCCATTTAAAGGTACCGGAAAATCAAAATTAGTATTTGGGGCAATTTGTAGGTTTTCTGCGCTTTTTTTATATAAAACTTTTGATTTACCTTTTTCAGTTATTTGGGCATCAATCGCTACTTGATTAATATAGGTTGCCTGATCATTTTGAACATTAGCCAAGATAACATTTCTGGCATTGACTTGACTTGCTTTTACTGTATGTAATTTTAAGTTAGGAGCTACTTCATTCGTATTTTCTCTTAACAATAAAGCTACTACATAAGAATATTCGTTTTGAATAGCCAGCCCTTTATCATTACTGCTATCGGCTGTTTTATTATCCTTTTTAATTTCTTTAAAGGTGATACCACCCGCCATGACCCCATCAAAATTTTCACTCGGCATTGTCACATCAATCGGTACGTCTAAAGTACTTTTGGCTGGAATATCTATGGTATTGGGCATTTTTGCATAGTCAGCCAGATTATATTTTAAACTTTTATCAGCTTTAAGTTTGTTTGGGCCATATTCAACCACTACGTTTGAGTTAGTTGTCGCACTTTTGATAGTGGCCTCCACTTTGACTGGATTGTCCGTATCATTTACTAGGTGTACACTTAATTGTTGCGTTTGTCCTGGATCTAGTTGCAAATCATAATATGTTTTTGATTTATCTATTTGATTTTCAGGAATTTGTGGTTCAACTGCAAAACCGAATTCATTCGCATACGATTTCACAGTATTTAACATCAATACCGAAACAAATAAAAATAGAGTCAACAATATATTTTTCTTTTTCATGAATTTGTCCTTCCTTACAGCAAAGGGACGTGGGAAATAAATTAAAAATTTAATTCCTACGTCCACCTATATTCAAAATAATTAGTTCATTGACACTTTTAATTTCCTGGTGTGTCTAAAAGTGCCCATTTTAATGTTGTATTATACTTTTCTGCATATTTGGTTGTTGATCCTGGAACTTTCAATTGAACACTTTCTGCTCCAGTAGTCGCATCCGTTCCCCAATCTAATAAATAAGTTCCAGCACCTTCGTTTAATTTAGCTGACATCATTGTTGAAGCAGCTCCAGGTGTCAAACTCACTTTTGTAGTCCCAGTTGGTTTAGCTGATTTTGAAGCACTCACAACATTTCCGTTATTAAGTGTAATTACTGCACCTTCTAAAACATGACTGTTACTTGAAGTAAATTGAGCGTCTTGAGTAACGTTCAAGCTCCAACCAGTTTCAGTTCCACGATTATCAGAAACTTGAACATAGTTCGGACCTTCTTTAACTGTAGTAGAAGTTTTCCCATCACTGTCTATTTCATAATATTTTTGGGCTTGAGCGTTATAAGTTTTGTCTTGAGAAGTAATTTTTTGTGTACCAAAATCAAAACTTGAAGCAAAATCAATAGACAAAGGTCCATTTGTACCTGGTTTAGGACCAGTTGGATCAGTTGGATCTGTCGGTTGCACAGGATTTGTTGGGTTCGTTGGATCTACTGGATTTGTTGGATCCGTCCCAGGTTGAAATGTGATTGTTCCTTTAGAATCATAATTTCCACCATCTGCTGCGAAAGTGCTAATCGGTGCCACTACAACTGCACCTAAAGCCATAGATGCTAATAATAATTTTGCTGTTCTTTTCATTTTTAAAATCTCCTTTATTATGGATTATTTCCAGGAACATTTTCTAAACTCCATGTTAATGTTCCTTGATAATCACCTATTAATTGTTTTTCTACCGGTACAGTCAAATGCAAACCATAAGAAGCATCCCACTGTTGGGTAATATCAATTACATCATTTGATTGAGCTGATCTTTCTTCGACCGGTATATTTTGATCGGTTATTTGAACGGTCCCTTGACTGTTCGTGTAGTTAAATAATCCACTTAAATCATTGCTACCATCGGCTAATTTATCTGACTCTCTTAAAGTTAATCGCCACGGTTGTTTGTCCACACCGCGAGTATCTTTAACTTTTAATGCACCTGTAACAGTTGGTGTATAAGTTTTAACCGTATTACTTACTTTTTGGGCACCAAAATCAACTTTAGAAGGTACCTCGTTTAAAGATAATGTACCTAAAATGCTGATATTTACATCTTTGGTTGCACTTTGACCTGAATTACTAAAAGTATAATTAGCAATGACGGTTTTTGCATCACTGGCGCCTTTCACTTCGTCAAAAGTTGCTTGAGGAAGGCTAGGCACCTGACTGCTACGTCCATCAGCAAAAATTACACTTGCTTTAGTTAATTGGTTCAGTGCCTCAAGATTAGCCAGATTATTCGCATCCACTAGTTTTAACTGAATGTCTTGAGCAACAATTGCAAAAGAGCCATCTGGAGCAATCGAACTATCATCTTTTACCACAGTCAATTGCACATCCTGTGTAGCTTGGTTGACTGTTGAAGTACCAGTTGAAAAACGAATATCATGCACACGACTCAATTGATCTTGTGCAAGAGGCTGCTTGATCAATGCCAGAAGTTGATCATCCAAATTACTTTGTAAATTAGGGCGTCCACTAGCTGTCATTAATTTAACAACATCCTCTTTTGTTTGAATTGCAGCTGCTTGTTTTTCTGTGATAATTGCATTTTTAGCAGTCACTTCAGCCTTATTTGAGTACTTTATATTAATTGAGTAACTATATTCACCATCGGCTGATGTCCAAGTAACAGGGTCACTATTTTTTTGTTCAGTAAAAATTTGACTACTGCTACCAACTTTTGTGGAAACAACTTCGCCACTATACAGCCAAGAAAACGAACTCTTATCTGGTGAAAAAGTTAACGTCGGCAATATTTTATTTACTGCTGGAACTACCAATCTTCCTTTAGTTACAGGTGTGTTTGCCACCTCAGAACCCCAAACTTGTAAAATAGGTTTATTATCAGCTGTTACTTGTGCAACATTGTGCTCAATAAATCCTTTTCCCTCAGCAATTGGCGTATTCACTTGATAGTCATACACTGCTCCAGGAAGCATCAATCCATAACCTTCTTGAGAATTTGTAATGTCATTATCACCAATAAAAGTTTTACCAGTTGTTTTTTCAATACCTTTGAAATTCAATGGAGAAATTTTTTCAGCATTTTTTCCCGTCGGATTAATTGTTAATACTTGATAGGAACTTTGTTTACCAAACCAACTACCTGTTTGAGTAGTCATCGTGTTGGTGGTTGAATTCTTAATCCATGTAAGTCGTGCATCAGTAGGATCACTAAAGTTAATATCGCTAATATTAACTTTCCCTTTACCTTCCGGTGACTCCAAAGAATTTTCTCCGTTAATGGATAATTTCCCCGCTGAAATGAAGGCTGTATTTGTCAAAATTCCTAAACCAGACCCATCATGTAAAGTAATATCACCAAAGTTGTTATACGTAGTACTATGGCTTGCCACAGTTGCATTGGCACCATTTTTTATATTTCCAGTAGTCGCAGTTAAAGTGGTTTTATTATCAATATCCAAACTAGTAAAATTAATTAAACCTACACCGCTTATCAAAATAGGCGTTGTTTGAAATTCACTCGTATCAGAAACTTGTTGACCAATTTGAAAATTTGAATGAATATTTTTGGCTGCGCTGTTGCTAGCGACTAAGTTGGTGATGTTATCAGTTTGATTCCCACCTGAAATACCACTGATTGATTTTATTCTTTGGATTTTGACATTCACGTTGCGTAATAACGCATCGCTAGCAACATTACTATATTGTGTTGCGTATAAAGTTCCAATTGTTGAATCAGGGGCATCAATATTGATATTCACATCAGACATTTGGCTATCGCTGGCTGTATTTCCACCATCACCAAAAATTGTTGCACCTTTCAATACATCGCCTGAATCTTTATTAGCATAGATATTTAAGTTAACCTTACTGCCAGTTTTTCCTAACTTAATATAATTATTAATAGCACTGGCGTGACGACCAGCAGTAATTTCGACTTTAGGTGGTGGAACAAAAGTTTTTCCATTGACTGTTCGCAAATCTAAAGTCAGCGTGGCATCACCAGTAATTGTCCCCTGATTAGATGGACCTGCTGAGAAAGCTTTATCGCTGGTATGACTTGGGCTTCCCGAAAAATCGCCACCTAAAATCGATACTGAAACATTTCCATCAATCACATGGTTGGCAACGCCAGAATAGCCATAAGTACCCCCAACTGTCCCATTATGGATACCACTGACAAATTCAACAGAAGCATCACCATACTGCTTCCAGTCACCCCAACCACCACCAGAGGTAAACCAGTCGACTTGTCCATAATTAATTTGCGTATGGGAAGAACCGTAAGTTCTTTGTGCGATATAGCCAGTTCCTTCGGTAGTATCGGCAATTCCGGCATTCATCACATATTCTGAAGCATAGTTACTACTATTTGTTGGTGCATCGACTACACCAGAAAAGTTTCCACCGTATGTCCAACGAGCAACTACATTATTCATTGTTACTTTTGTATGACCGTAGATGTAGATAGACCAGCTATCTCCAGGAGTTCCACCACCACCGACTACATCATACCCAGTAAAATAGCTTCTTGTATTTTTTGTTTTATCATATGACAAATTATTTAAGTTATAGGCTGCAGTATAGTTTGAATAAACCAAACCATCTCCCCCAACACTTTTATCAGCAGTGAGTGTCCCTAAAGTAACAGAAGTATCTCCTTCAATATATCCACCATAACCGGCTGCTCTAGTATAACTAGGATCAGTGTCTAAACTGACGCAACCGCCTAGAATATTCAAGTCAATATTCCCGTATACTTTGAAGTCAGCAGCAGATTCTGCCTTTGCTTTACGTTGTTCCTTAGTTAAACTATCAAAATTATCATTTGCACTATTAATAACTGCATTTGAAGTTCCAAGCTTAGCTGCACTTAATGTAGTAATATTTCGACTACCGCCACCGTAAACGCCTGCCAGAGCACCTTTATCTCTTTGGCCAGCGCGAACTGTATTTTTAATTGACCCAGTAATCGTTCCTTTTACATTATTTCCACCAGAAAACGGTGTGACACCTGCTGAATATTTACTGAAATCAATATTATTGGTTATCGCAACTTTTTGTCGATCAGATCCAATATTTCCTTCACGAGAACCACCGATAAAACCTGGATAGGTAGTTAGCCCCCCAGTATTACTACCATCAATAGCACCATAACCAGCAATCGTCGTTGTGATTGTTCCGTTAATATTTCCATACTGAACGCCGCCGTAGATAACATTACTGTTTAGCTTAAATTTAGTATTTTGATCTTGGACATCCATGTTAGTCACAACATTTCCTGTTACATTGGCTGTTGCTGAAGCAGTATTTCCGACTCCACCACCATAATAGCTGTCAGTAATTTCTCCACCTAAATTATTAATTGTCACAGCCGTATTTCCGTTAATTGTGCCGACTTTTGCACCACCGGCTAGATTTCGTAGATTACCACTAGAATTATTAAAATTTAAAGTTGTGCTTCCATTTAATGTACCACCAGAATCATTACCACCATAAAAATCCCAATAACCACTACCAGTACTATTCACCGTTATAATTGGATTTCCTGTTACATCACCGTTATCAGTTCCACCGAAGATGCTGCTTGTACTTGTTCCGTAAGAGCCACCATTTAAATTCAAATTGTAACCATTCATATAGTATCTACTACCGCTATAGCGAATGTTTCGCAAAATAATATTATTTCCAAAAAAACTATCAGCTGGTAGTGACAAAGTTTTTGCGCCAGTAGGTGAAGTTGTATCATTTGAGATAGGATCATTGCTGACTCCTGTAATTGTTAGTTGGTTCACCTTACCAGTTAATGCTGTAAAAGTAACATTTGCTGCACTGACAGCTGTGGGTACAGCTTTTGCCATCGTAGCTGCTCCTAATGTCACATTGCTACCAAAATACATGACAAAGTCGTTATTATGACCATTGGTATACAAATCAAACAATCCTTGCTTTACACCATTCTCATTAGCATCATACTCATGATAAGGATTACCATCACCTGTTGGACTAGGCACCACAATCACTTTGCTTTGGTTAGCAGAGGCAATAATATCTTTAATTGATTGATTGACTGCCAAGCTTTGTCTAGTCATTTGCGCTTTTTCTTTAAATTGTGCCACTACTTGAATATTTTGGTCAATTTCCATTTGTTTTAACTGTTCATTACTATATAACTTGTCCCCGATTTTCCAACCTTCAAAATCATCTTGCACACTTTCTTCAAAAATCGGAATTTGAGAATCCGTTAACAAATCTCCCTGATTCAATTTTATACTTGCTTGAAAAGACTGATTAGAAAACAAATGGGCTGTATCAGTTTCAAATATGACCGTATATATCTGTGGATCGGCCATTGTTGAATAATCATCAGATTGGCTAGCTTGTTCAATCGGATCAGTGCTTTGAGTTGGCAAAGAGTCCGCTTGGTTGACTGTTTCTGAACTCTCAGAAGGAAACACTTCACTAGAGGTTGAAGTAGTTGAATCTTGAGTTGTAGCAGCCAAAACGGGCGCACTTGAAAGAAAGAAATTCATTACAAAAATAATTACCAATATTTTACGCCACAACATCATTCACCTCTTTTCTGTTAGTTTGCCGGTGTATCAGATAAAGTCCAAATAAGATTGGTCTGGTACTTGACGGCATCTTTAGGCGTTATACCTGGTACACTGAGAGAAACAGCTTTTGTAATGTTTACTGCCTCTTTTTGATTATTTTCATTTGATACAGTTGTTTTTTCAACTTTCCCCCAATAATCTACCCAGGTTCCACTACCACTCTCAACTTTCGCTGACATTACCATTGATTCGGAACCACTAGGATTCAAAGTAATTTTAGCTGCTGCAACCGGTGCTTTACTTTTTGCAACTGATGCAACATGTGACTCTTCAATAGTGATTTGCGCACCGGTCAATATTTTATTTAGAGTTGGTGAAGTAGCCGTTAATTGATTGGTCTGCTTAACCGTTAATTGCCATCCCGCATTATTTCCGCGGTTGTCAGTTACTTGAACATAATTAGCCGTATCTGAATGTCCGTCACTATAACGCTGCGCATTGGCATAATAAATTTGATCTTGATTGGAAATTTTATTTTTTCCAAAATCAAACGAAGAAGCATAATCAATCGATAGTGGTCCAGCTGTTCCTTCATTGGGTTTTCCACCAGGATTCGTCGGATCAATTGGTTGAACCGGCTTATTCGGATCAGGATTTTCTGGATCGACTGGATTCGTTGGATCAGAATTAGGTACAAATTCAACCACACCTTTAGCAGTGTTTGCTGTGCTTTCTGCACCATAAGTAGTCGATGTTAAACTAAAAAAACTCATGACTCCTATTACAAAAGTGAAAAGCCAGCTACTTTTTCTCATCTTAATCACCTTTTATGGGTTAGTTGGGGTACTTTGAAGTGTCCAAGTAATCGTAGTTTTGTATTCTTTGGCTAATTTAACAGTTGAACCTGGTACTGCTAAAGTGACCGCATCGGCTGCATTCGTATTAGTATCTCCAAAACGATAAACCCAAGTACCTGCCCCTTGACCTTTAGCTGCGGTAATACCAGGTAATTGAGAACCATCTGGTTTTAACGTCACATCCGTAGCTACGGTTCCAGGTGTGTACTTTTTATCAACATTTGAAGCTACGGAAGCTTTTGATAATTTTAGAACTGCTCCAGTTAGTTCATCTCCATCAGTTGTTTTAAATTGAGCATTTTGTTTTGCAGTTAAATTCCAACCAGCTAAAGTTCCAGTTTGATCTGTAACTTGAACATACAAAGGTTTTTCGGAACCATCTTTCATTTGGTCCAGTTTGGCATTGTAAGTTTTATCAATACTGGTAATTTCTTGCGTATCAAAATTGATTTTTGATGCATAATCAATTGATAAGGCACCACCAGTACCAGGTTGTGGAGGATCTACAGGATCAACTGGATTAGTTGGGTCAGGATTAGTTGGATCAACAGGAGGGATAACAGCGCTCCCCGCCTTATAATTGATTGTCCCATCGGTCGTATAATCCGCTGCAAAAGCTTGACTTGTATTTATTCCAATCCCTAATAAAATTGCTGTTGATAAAAATAATGTTGTCTTTTTCATATGTTTTCTCCCTTTTCCCTTTTATAAATGAATAAACTTAAACTAAATAATAAAAACACCATACCAATTAACTGCAACATAAAAAAATTATTGTCTCCAGTTTTTGGAATAATGGCAGCGCCATTTGCAGAGTAACTGGGTGTTTGTCCGTTGTTCGAGACATAAGCCAATTGATGGTCATCAAGTGATTTATTTATTTGATTTTGATTAGTACTTTGATCTGTTGAAGAACTGGGATAACTGTACTCACCATAAAAAGTAGCCACTCCATGTGTTTCATCACTACTCCTCGTTTCTTGAGCATAGTTTGGTTTTCCACTCGTTAACAACAAACCTGTAAATAACAAAATTATCGAAAAAATACACCGCTTTTTTCTCGTAATTTCCCCCTCCTTAAATAAGAATACATATAAACATAACTCTGCTAACGATATAATATCGTTATCAACAAACCATTTCTATTACTAATTTTTGATTTGAAAGAAAAAAAGTAATAATGAACTAGCCAGAACTACAGTTTTCACTTTTTCTAAAAATAACATTATTTTAAATTAACTTGCCTTCTGTTCTTTCTATTAAAATTATTTTTTTATTTATAATTAACGCTGGTAAAATTGCTGCATTAAGCAAAAAAAGATTCGAGAAACTAAAAATTAGTTTCTCGAATCCTGAAAATTATTTTTTTATTTCATCAGTTATCTACTTTTTCCGGCTTAATAATATCCTTAAAGTTAAAGAACATATTCAATAAAATTGCCGCTAAGGCACCAGATAAGATACCACTACCTAAAATCATTTGGACCATTTCGGGGAAGTTTGCGTAAAAACTTGGATAAACTTCTGGTAACATACCAATTCCAACAGCAATCCCGATAATTAACATATTTTGATTGCCATTAAAATCAACTTGTTTTAATAAGTTTACTGCGCTACCAATAATAATACCGAAAATAGCAAATCCTAATCCACCTAAAACTGGTTTTGGAATCGCCGAAATCAACGCTGAGAATTTTGGTACTAAACCAATTAGCAGTAACATTCCCCCAGCAATTGCGGTAGTAAAACGACTTGTTACTTTAGATAAATCCAATACCCCAACATTTTGAACAAAGGCCGTTGGTTGTACACCATTAAACAAACCAGAAGCAAAAGTATTAATCCCTAAAGTTTTTAATGTACGACCGAACTGTTTATGAGTCATTTCTTTATTGGCAATATCGTGAATCCCCATCGATGTTCCAGATACCTCTACCATCCCAAGAATCATAACGATTAGGAAGGCTAGAGTTGTTTGCAATTCCACTCTTGGCACACCGTAATGGAAAGGTAAAATCAAACCAAACCATGGTGCTGAACTAACACTTGAAAAATCCACCATTCCCATAAATCCTGCGGCAATTGTTCCCACCAATAAAGCAATGAGCAAAGTTAAATTTCCTAAGATACCTTTTAAATATTTTGAGATAATTACGTGGAATAAGAACACACCGAAGGCTAAGCCTAAAACTCTTGGTTCCATTGCTGCACCGGGATTATAGGCATTATCTGCCATCATCCAGTGGAAAGTATTTGGTAATAAAGCTGTCCCTAATACCATCAGGTTAGTCCCAACAACAATCGGTGGGAAAAAGCGTTGTAGTTTTGCCCAGAAACCAGAAATCAAGAAACAGAATAATCCGGCAACCATCGTAGATCCAGCGACAACTTGGAAACCTTGGCTAATCGTTGGCGCATTTGACAAAGCACTACTTACTACGGTAATAACTGCGAAGTTGGCACCCATAATCATCGGAATTTTAGGACTTGTCCGAGGAATAACACCAACAGCCGCTAGAATTGAAGAAATTCCGGCGGTAAAAATAATTGCACTAACAAAATAACGTGATTGCTCTGGGCTCAACCCAACATTTGATCCAATAATTAATGGAACCGGAATCGCTGCTAACACAGCGATTACGGTATGTTGGAACCCCAATGGTATGCTTTTACTTAACGGAAGTTTTTCATCGACATCAGAAATTACGCTGGCTTGAATTTCAGGAATTTCTTCTTGCTTTAACTCATGTTCAGGCTTCTCTGCTGCAACATCTGACTTTACATTCTCATCTACTTTCGAAATATTATCATTTTCCATTTGAGATTTCCTCCTACTTGGCTTAACTAATTGGCAAGTTTTGCGGCAGCTCTTTTGGCAGCAGTATTTTCAACTGCATCAACAATTTTAGAATAACCAGTACAACGACACATGTTTCCAGAAAGTGCTCGTTTAATTTCTTGTCTTGTTGGTTCATCTACTTCCCCCAAATAATTTGAAGCCGACATTACCATCCCTGGAATACAAAATCCACATTGGACTGCTCCAGCTTCGACAAAATCTTCTTGTACATCAGATAATGTCCCATCAATCTGTGCTTCGCCTTCAATTGTTTTAATATTTTTACCATCCGCCCAAACAGCCATTGCTAAACATGAATCTAGCGTAACATTATCGACAACTACCGTGCAAGCACCACATTCACCTACACCACAGCCTTCTTTTGTTCCAATCAAGGAGAAATCTTCTCGTAGCATTTCCAATAAACTTTTTCTTACATCAACAAACAACGTGACTTCTTCACCATTTAAAGTAAATGAAATTTCTTTATTCATAATTATTCCCCTTTCAACGCTTCAACAATATTGCGAGCAGGTAAAATAGTGATTAAGAAATCACGGTACTCTTTAGAAGCCCGCCAAGAATTTCTCGTTTTGGCATCTAACAGACATTTTTCTCCAATTTCCTTTAATACCTCATCGGTAATTTCTTTTCCTTTAGCATATTCTTCAGCTTGGCGCATTCTAATTGGTGTTGGTCCAGCAACACCAAAGCAAATGCGAACATCTTCGATTACACCAGCATCATGCTTAATGATGGTTGCACAGCTTAAATTCGCAATATCTAAAGCTTTTCGTTGAGCAAATTTTGTATAGCCACCTAAATAGCCAGCATAATCTTCTTTTTTAATTTTGATTTTTACTAAGATTTCACCAGGATTTAAATCCACCCAGCCAGCACCTTTATAAAAATCATGAATTGACACATTTTTCACGCCATCAAGGGAATGGATTTCCAAAATGGCATTATGGCAAAATAGCGTCGGTGCACTATCAGCCGAGGTCGCACCATTACAGACATTCCCACCAATCGTTCCCGCATTTCTAGTTTGCGGACCTCCGACAGTTGAACAAGCATAGCTTAAGAGCGGTGCGCATTTTTGTACGATTGGATTTTTTTCAATTTGAGTAAAAGAATTTAAGGCACCGATTACTAAAGTTTCCTCTTCATCTAAATAAACACCTTGCATTTCTTCAATTCGAGTAACGCCAATCAACTGTGTATTAACAAAATCTTCTTTACGCTCACGAGATTTTACTAAAACGTCTGTGCCGCCAGCGATAATTCGCGCGTTAGGATCTTGTTTAGTTATTTCAAAAACATCTTGCAAATTAGTTGCTTCATGGTATCCAGTGATGTCATACATTTCGCTTTCCCCTCTTTTCTATTTAGCGTCTGCTTGATTTTTGACTGTAATGACATTGTTTTCTTTCATATGTTCAAATACTCTTTGTGTCGACAATGGAATGTCATTGATTGCAACATTTGTCGCATTCTTAACGGCATTTCGAATCGCTTGTGCTGGTGAGTTCATTGGGTTTTCCCCCAAAGCTTTATTGCCAAACGGTGCCAATGGATCCATTTCTTCTACAAATTCAAAGTCTAATTCTGGTAAATCCATCGTAGTCGGAATTTTATAATCCAATAAATTATTGTTCAGTGGTTTGCCTTTTTCGTTGTAGCGCAGTCCTTCACTTAAACCATAAGCAATTCCCATCGCCATACCGCCTTCAACTTGCCCACCAGCTAATTTTGGATTAATAATTTTTCCGGAATCATGGACATTCATAACACTTAATAAATCAACTTTACCAGTTTCTACGTCGACTTCTACTTCCGCGAAGGTACAACCAGAAGCATATGCATTATGATGAATATTTACAGCAGACTCTGCAACGATTGATTGACCATGCTGCATGTCATAAAACGATGCTAATGCTAAGTCAGCTAAGCTAGTAACTACTTCACCGTCATAAGCATAAATAATTTGTGAATCAACAATATCTAAATATTCTGGACGAACATCATAAATGTCTGAAGCTCTTTCAACAATTTTTTGTTTCATTTCTTCTGCCGCTTCACGAACAGCAAATCCCGTAATATAACTTTGACGAGAAGCATAAGCGCCTGTATCAAAAGGATCTACATCCGTATCGGTCATGAAGTCACGAATTACATGATTTGTTGGTACGCCCAAAATTTCGGCTGCCATTTGAGAAAAGGCTGTATCGGCACCTTGACCAATTTCTGTTGCACCTAGCATTAGTTTAAAACGTCCATCTTGAATTAAGATTAGGCGGGCACCTGAAACTTCTAACCCAAAAGGATAAGTTCCTGAGCCGTAAGAGAAGCTACCAACACCAACACCACGACGTTTTGAACCAGATTTATAATTCAAACTATCTTTTAATTTTCGATCCCATTCAAATGCTTCCCGGCCTTTTTTCAAACATTCTTCAATCAAGAAATTTTTCTGTTTGATTTTACTGATGGTATTTTTGAAATTATCTGGCTGAGCATTCATCATTCTAAATTCAATCGGATCCATTCCGATTTTTTCTGCCGCATCATCAATTATTGATTCTAATGCGTACATAACTTGTGGAATTCCATATCCACGCATTGCACCAGCAGTGGCAATATTTGTATAAACTGTTTTTGCTGCATATCTTAAAGCATCTGATTTATATAAAGCATGGATAAAGGTCCCACCTTTACCACCAATTGAATGTCCGTGAGAGGCATACCCCCCTTGATTTGAATAAACATCAAAATCTATCGCAGTAATATGACCATCTTTATTTACCCCGATTTGCACATCATAATCAATCGCATGGCGTGTTCTAGTAAAGGCCAAAGATTCTTCTCGAGTAATCGCTAATTGAACGGGACGTCCGCCACAAGCCATCGTCATCGCTACTGCTAATGGTTCAATCGTAACGTCTTGTTTATTCCCAAAACCGCCTCCGATGAATGGTTTTTTCACTCGGAATTGTGACCAGGGCATGCCCATTGCTTCACCAATAATTCGGCGACAAATATGAGGGATTTGCGTGGAACTAATACAAGTCCAACGTTGATCTTCACTCTGATAAGCAATCGCCACTTGGTTCTCCATATGAACGTGTTGCTGAACACCTGTACTAAAATGTTCCTTTAAGACATAATCAGCTTTAGCTAACTCTTCTTCTACATCGCCAAAACCAACTTTTGTGTTAGCGATTACATTATCGCGTTCTTTATGGATCCGCATTGCGCCTTCTGCCATTGACTCTTTTGGTGATAGATAAACTGGATACTCTTCATAAGTGACTTTAATTTTTTCAGCTGCTTGAACCGCCTGTAATTCTGTTTTCGCAACCACCGCTGCTATTTCTTCACCATACACACGAACATCTCTAGTTAAAATTAAACGGTCAGCAACATCACGCTTTTCTGGAATCATATTGTAAGGATGTCCAGCAGTAGCGAATTGATTTTGCGGCATATCCTCAGGTAAAAGAATTTTCACCACACCAGGCATTTTTTCTGCTTCAGAAATATCAAATTCCAGCACTCGGCCGTGGGCAATTGTTGAACGAACAATTTTTCCATGCAACATATTTTGAACTGGAAAATCAGCTGTAAACATTGCTGTTCCTTTGACTTTGGAAATCGCATCCCAACGTGTCTCAGATTGCCCAATCGCACCTTTTTTCTCCATTATCGTTTCCTCCATTCTCAATCACAATATTTTGAATTTCAAAAAAAAAATTTTTAGGGACGAAGTTAAAAATAATAGGTACATTTGCAACTGTACCTGATAAAAATAATATTTTTTCTACAAATAAATTTTATCATGGCTTTTCTTTAAAAACAATTGATTTTAGAATGGTGATAGATAACGATTTATTTTCAACAATTATTAATTATTAAAAATAAATCAATTAAAAAAACTGAATTAACAGGGATTCTGATGTTATTTTTTCTAATTCATTTGTTAAACCGACTAATTAAATTACGGATCATATTTTAAAACGACCGCTTTAAAAACGCTTTCAATAACCATTTTTTTATTTTTAGAAATCTTATTTCGCAATGACAAAATGTTACTTACTAATTTTTTATTTAGTTATTGAAAAATTTTTATAGTTATTAGAGAATTATTCTCAAATAAAAAAAATTGCATTATAGCTATCTTTTTCAGCTATAACGCAATTAAATTTTTATTTATCTCGGGTATCAAAAAGAATCGTGACTGGTCCATCGTTGATTAAAGAAACTGCCATATCCGCCCCGAATTTTCCCGTTTCAACAGTTAAGTCTGCATTACGAAGTCCTTCATTAAAGTATTCGTATAAAGGAATCGCCGTCTCAGGACGAGCTGCTTTGACAAAGCTTGGTCTTTTTCCTTTTTTTGTATCCGCATGTAAGGTGAATTGTGAAATACTTAAGATACTACCACCAACATCTTTCAATCCCAAGTTCATTTTACCTTCGTCATCTTCAAATACTCTTAAAGTTGAAATTTTTCGGACTAAATAATCGGCATCCTCTTTCGTATCTTCTTGATGAACACCTAGTAAAATCATAAAGCCTTTACCAATTTTTCCAACTGTTTCACCGTCAATCGCTACTTCAGCTTGACTGACTCGTTGAATAACTGCCCGCATCTCTTTCCTCCTCATTCATTTTTCATGACAAGATTTAGCCATTTGTTCGCTTCACACTATATACATCGGGAATAGTTTTAATTTTATCCACGATATTATATAAGTGAGTCACGTTTTGAATTTTGAAAGTTAATTTGATCATGGCTAATTTATCTTTGGTTGGTTTGGCTTCTACGCTGACTAATTTTTTCGTTAAGCCGGAAACAATATTTAAGACATCATTTAGCAAGCCTTCTCGATTAAAGCCGTAAATCTCTAGATCAGCATTATATTCTTGTACCGTATTAGAAGTATCTTCCCATTCCACTTCAATTAACCGTTCCTGAACATCTTTTTGGTTCGTGATGTTCGGGCAGTCGGTACGATGAATCGATATTCCTCGACCTTTGGTAATGTAGCCAACAATTTGATCACCAGGAACTGGATTACAACAGTGGCTAATCCGAATCAATAGATTTTCAATCCCTTGAATGACGATGCCGCCTTCATGGCGCACCTTGATTCGTTCTGGTTCTTTTTTCGGTGGATTATTTACAATTTCATCTACAGTTTCTCGTTGTTTTTGTTTCTGTTGTTCACGGCGTTCCTTTTCCGTCAGACGATTGGTAAAGGTTAGTGGACTAATTTCACCAAAACCGACTGCTGCATACAAATCATCTTCACTATGGAAATTGAACTTATCCAAAGCTACAGCCATTTTTTCTTTCGTTAACATTTCTTTACTATTGAAACCTAACTCTGCGATACATTTTAAAACGGCATCATGACCTTTAATAATATTTTCTTCGCGGTCTTGGGTTTTAAAGAATCGTTTGATTTTATTTCTGGCTTTACTAGTTTTCACCATGCTTAACCAGTCACGACTTGGACCAAAGGAATTTGGTGAAGTCATGATTTCAATAATATCGCCGTTTTTCAATTTGTAATCCAATTGCACCATCTTGCCATTTACTTTAGCACCAGTTGTTTTATTCCCAACATCGGTATGAATACTAAACGCAAAGTCCAGTGGTCCTGAACCTTTTGGTAATTCAGTTACATCACCTTTTGGTGTGAAGACATAAACTTTATCAGCAAAAATATCGCCTTTAACGCCTTCCATAAATTCAGAAGCATCATAACTTTCGTCCTGTAGTTCAATAATTTCTCTGAACCAATCCAATTGACGATTGTCGTTATTTTCTTCTTGCTTATCAGTTTTTCCTTCTTTATAAGCCCAGTGCGCCGCTACCCCGAACTCAGCAATTTGATGCATTTCATGGGTTCTAATTTGCACTTCGACTGGATTGCCACTCGGTCCGATAATCGTTGTATGCAAAGATTGATACATATTAGCTTTTGGCATCGCAATATAGTCTTTAAAACGACCTGGCATTGGTTTCCATTGGGTATGAATCGCACCAAGTACAGCGTAACAATCTTTGATGGAATCAACTATTACTCGAATCGCTAACAAGTCATAAATTTCTTCAAACTGTTTCTTTTGATCTCGCATTTTCCGATAGATTGAATAAATATGTTTGGGGCGACCATAAATATCGCCTTCAATACCTAATTCTTTGGTAGCTTTTTTTATTTCTTCAACAGCTTCATCGACATACGAAACTCGTTCTTCCCGCTTTGATTGCATCAAATGAACAATCCGATAATATTGTTTCGGATTTAAATAGCGTAAAGAAGTATCTTCCAGTTCCCATTTAATCCGGCTCATCCCTAAACGATCTGCCAATGGAGCATAAATTTCCAATGTTTCCCGGGCAATTCGGCGTTGCTTATCATCTCGTAAAAATTTCAAAGTCCGCATATTATGTAAACGGTCAGCCAGTTTTACCATGATTACACGCAAGTCTTGTGCCATCGCTAATAACATTTTGCGGTGATTTTCAGCTAATTGCTCTTCATGAGATTTATATTTAATTTTCCCTAGTTTTGTCACGCCATCAACTAATAAGGCTACGTCTGCACCAAATTCATTTTTCAAATCTTCTAAGGTGACTTCGGTATCTTCGACTACATCATGTAAAAATCCGGTCGCAACTGTATGGGGATCCATATGTAAATCCGCTAAAATTCCCGCCACTTGAATCGGATGAATAATGTAGGGTTCTCCTGATTGTCTGACTTGTTCTTTATGGGCTTCAAAGGCAAAGTTATAGGCTTTTTCAACAAACGCCACATGTTCTTTACCCATGTATTCAGCAACCAAATTGATGACATCTGGTCCAGTTAATTCTATATCTTTTGCCATGAGACGTCCTCCTCTAATTTATGCACACATTTCTTCCTTTACTGAAAATAATTGTTCCCATTATACAAAGTACTTCCAGCTTTTTCAATGGGCAGTACTTGAGCTTAATTCATAATAAAAACTTGCCACACTCAACAAATACAAAGGAGCCGTCTCAGTTCTTAAAATTCTTGGTCCTAAACCAGCTAACTTAGCACCTGCTAGTTGATAATTTTCAATTTCTTTAGGTGTCAATCCGCCTTCTGGTCCAAAAATGACTAATAATTTTTGCCCGGCTGTTAGTTGCTGAAAAGTTTGAACTAATTGTGCTTGTTCTCCTTGTTTAGCTGACTCTTCATAAGCAATCAAAACGGCATCAAAATCTGAAAAGTGATTGACTAGTTCCTTAGGCGAAATACTTTCCAATCTTGGTAAATGCTGGCGATGAGATTGTTCAGCTGCTTCTTGAATAATCTTGTTTAAGCGAGCAACCTTTTTCCCTTGCTTTTTTTGGTCCCATTTCACTACTGAGGTTTCAGCTGGAAATACGAAAAAATTGAAAGCTCCTAATTCAGTCGCTTTTTGGGCAATCAATTCTAATTTTTCTCCTTTAGGAAAGCCAGAAGCGATTGTAATGTGGATCGGTAATTCCCGCTGGAACGTTTCTTTTTCAATTTCCGTCACAATTACCGATTCTTCAGTGATATCTGTAATTTCGGCCTTGATCGCCATTTCGTCAGCAAATACCACAAAAATTTCTTGTCCATTTTTCATTCGCATGACTCGTACAATGTGATGGTAATTTTCATCAGTTAAATGAACAGTTGGTTGATAATTTTCGTCAATAAAATAGCGTTGCATTATTCTGCCTCAGGTTTCTTTAGAATGATCGCAAACCAATCTTTTTGTTGGAAAATACGATCAACGACAAAGCCAACTTCTGCTAATTCCGCTAGAATCATCAATTTTTTGTCTTCAATGATACCAGAAATAATAAACGTCCCATCATCTTTTAGTAAACGCCACGCATCCTGTAACATTAATTTGATAATATCCGCTAAAATATTAGCTACAATAATATCAGCTCTTTTATCAATTCCTTTAAGCAAATCGTTAGCAGCAACGTGAACATTTTCCATCTGGGCATTCAGATCAATATTTTCTTGCGCACTACGAACAGCCACCTCATCTAAATCATAAGCAAAAATTTCCTTCGCCCCGTAAAGAGAACTGGCAATACTTAATACACCTGAACCCGTTCCAACATCTAAAACTGTTTCTCCGCCACGGATGACGGTTTCTAGTGCCTGTAAAGTTAAATTAGTCGTAGGATGCGTTCCAGTACCAAAAGCCATCCCGGGATCTAGCGTGATAATTTTTTCATCAGCAAAAGCCGGTGTATATTTTTCCCAACTTGGAACAATCGTCAAATAACGGGTCACTCTAACCGGATGATAATACTTTTTCCAAGCGGTTGCCCACTGGCTTTCTTCTACTTCACTAACCACCACAATATTTTCACCGATTGCTAAACCGTATTCCGGTAATTTTGTAATGCGGTCCTTAATCGTAGGCAAGATTTCTGGTAAAAAAATTGTTTCAGGGAAATACGCTGCCACAATCGCGCCTTCAGCCAAAGTAGTAAAAGTTTCCTTATCCAAAATTTCACCAAAAGGATCTTTTTGATAATTTTCAATATCTAATACATCTTCAATTGCCACCCCTGCTGCACCAGCTTCCATTAAAATGTTAGAAACTGCTTCTACAGCCTCGCTGGCAGTTGTAACTTTTACTTCATTCCATTTCATTCGATTTTACTCCTTCTAACGTTCACTCACTACTGTTTTAATAACTTGGGTAAGGGATATATGAATTTGCATCCCCTTTAATATAAGATTGATATTTTTCAGTATTCCATGTTAATTCAAATACTTCCGCATCACTTGTTAAAAAGTCTAATAGGTCACTTTGACCATCATCTAAAACCTCTTTTAAATAATCCACAATCCCTCTTAATTGATTTTCCGGTAGCCCTTTTTTCCCTTCATAAGGAATAGTAGCTAAATAATCTTCGGCATCAAATTGTGATTTTTTAGGATCGTATAATAAGATTCCATCTTCAAATTCAATGATTTCATCACTGGCGACCCCGTCAACATCACTAATTTCAATTTGTTCTTTATTTTCAGCGTATAGTCTAAAAATAATTTCAATCGTATGATTTTTCGTATCCCAATCTAAAGCAATTTCGTAATCAGGGATTGTCTTATTTAAATAATTGTCCAAATAAGTTGTCATTGTCATTTTTGCCATAATATTTACCTCCAACCGTGATCCGGTCTAATTTGATTTTTCTTTTGTTTACTAATGTAAGGATTGCCGGCAACTACATAGCGGAGTGGGGCCTCGGTCCAAATGCCTTTATTGGGAATCCCAATTCGTGGCAAACGTTCAATTTTTTTAGGAATGCGACTTTTTTCTGCAACTAAATGTAATGAACTGGAAAAAATCGACTGACCGTACAAATCCTTGGTAATACCTAAAGCAGCAACTAATTTACCAGGACCATCAGTTAAAGCCGAACCCGTTTTGCCACCGCGATTGATCTGCATTTGTTCAATCCCTTTTATGGGTTCAATTCCGCGTATCATTACCCCTTGAGGGAAACCCTCTTTTTGCGTTACCAAATTTAAAATTAAATGGGTATGCATTGTATACAAATAAATAGTACCCGCTTTTTGATACATAGCTGCCAGTCGTGGCGTATTACGCATAGAAAAACTGTGGGCTGCCTCATCTTCTGGTCCTAGATAGGCTTCACAATCAACAATATAGCCAGCTATTTTTCCATTAGGCGTATCGTGTTCCAAATACATACCTAAAAGTGATGCTGCAATTTCGGTTGTTTTTTCTTGAGCAAATATTTTTTTTATTTCTTCCATCTTTTTCACCATCTTTATGATACACAAATTTCTTGGCTCTGACTATGACAATCCCTCAAATATCAAGGAAAGTCAAAACATGGTATAATAGAACATATATTCTGTTTAAGAAGGAGGTTCCTATGCAACAACCTTTAGCTTATAAAATGCGCCCACGAAATTTAGATGAAGTCGTTGGTCAACAGCATTTAGTTGGACCTGGAAAAATTATTCGTCGAATGGTAGAAGCTAAAATGCTTTCTTCCATGATTTTATATGGTCCGCCGGGAACTGGAAAAACTAGTATTGCAAGTGCTATTGCCGGCTCCACAAATTATGCTTTTCGAATGTTAAATGCTGCGACCGATACCAAAAAAGATTTACAAGTCGTAGCCGAAGAAGCCAAAATGAGTGGCACCGTCATTTTACTATTAGACGAAGTCCATCGCTTGGATAAAACCAAACAAGATTTTCTGTTGCCTCATTTAGAAAGTGGCCGAATTATTATGATTGGTGCCACCACAGAAAATCCCTACATAACGATTAATCCCGCAATTCGTTCACGAACACAGATTTTTGAAGTCAAACCTTTAACGGAAGAAGATATTCAAGTGGCTGTAAAAAATGCTTTGACTGACAAAGATAGAGGACTAGGAAATTATCCGGTGAAATTGGATGAAAATGCATTATTGCATTTATCCCGAGCTACCAATGGTGATTTGCGCAGTTCTTTAAATGCGTTAGAATTAGCCACAAAATCTACGCCTGAAGAAAATGGTAAGATTCATTTAACTTTGTCGATTATTGAAGAATGTCTACAAAAAAAAGCCCTCACCCATGATAAAGATGGCGATGCCCATTACGATGTGATATCTGCGTTACAAAAATCAGTCCGCGGTAGCGATGTGAATGCCGCCTTACATTATTTAGCACGTTTAATTGAAGCGGGCGATTTACCAATAATTTGTCGGCGTTTGATGGTGATGGGTTATGAAGATATCGGCTTAGCTAATCCGCAAGCTGCAGCAAGAACGGTCCAAGCGGTTCAAGCAGCTGAAAAATTGGGATTACCAGAAGCTAGAATTCCTTTAGCAGATGCTGTTGTCGATTTATGCTTGTCGCCCAAATCAAATTCAGCCTACGTAGCTGTTGATGCGGCCTTGGCAGATATTCAAGCAGGAAATGTTGGTGAAGTTCCCGATCATTTGCGTGACAGTCATTATAAAGGAGCTGCTGCCTTAAATCGTGGGATCGGTTATCAATATCCCCACAATTTTGAAAATGCTTGGGTTGACCAACAATATTTACCAGATAAAATAAAAAATGCCGAATACTACCAACCTAAAGCCACAGGGAAATATGAACAAGCGTTAGGTCAGCAATATTATCGCATTAAAGAATGGAAAAAAAATCCCGAAAATTAATTTTCGGGATTTTCTACTAATGTCCATTGAAAAATGGTTGAATGTTGTCCAACTTTTTGTTTATTCTTTGGTATTTCACAAAACACAGCAGCTTTTGTTTCAGGAAATCCAGTCACAAAATCTCCTTGTCCAGCTAAAATGGTTGTGTCTTCACTTAAATTATAAAGTTGTTCCTCTGTCTGATAAAAAAAACTACCTATTTGGTTTTCTTTTACTTTTAGTTGCAGTTGATAATCTGTCTGCAAAAGACGCTTGTCTTTAATTTTTATTTGACCAGTGACTGTTGGGGTAAATTTTTCTTTTTGATAGAGTACATGCTTACCAAAATCAATTTGCGTTGGAACTTCCACTAATAAAAGCTCTCCTGTATTTTGACTAAAATCAGCAAAAACTTGATAGTAAGCTATTTTAGGAATCTTCCATGATTGATCAGTAATGGTTTCGTACTCTAATTGATTCATCTGAATTCGAGCTTTTAAAAAATTCTCGCTAAATACTATCTCAGGATCCTCAACATTTTTTTCCAACTGTACAAACCGCCGAGAACCATCCCACAACTCTTCCTGCCAATCAAAACTTTTCAATTGAATATCCCCTAATCCAGACTGCACTTTTCCATCGACAATCAGTGCTCTAATTCCTCTACCAAATTGATTACTGGTATCACCAGTTAAGCTAGTCCCATCGAAACTAAAACCAATAAAATTTGTTGGATTCAGACTATTCTCAATTGGCTGCTCCACGAAGGTAAAAATATCCACACCAGCTTGTTCACCAAAAATCCGCCCACCCTTTTCATCTTCATTCAATGCTTCTTTAGCTTTTTCCTGCCAAAAAAGTTGCTGCTCAATGGCTAATTCCTTTAGCATCAATTTATTTACACCAGAAGGACTCGTTATTTTAGCACTCTCAATAATCCGAATTAACTGTGTTTTTAAATTATTACAGCTCAAATGACTACCAGCAGATAAATTTAGCACCCCAAAATTAGCATAGCTTTTTTTAAAATTTTCATCGGTAGCTGCAGAAGAATTCAAAATAGTTTCAGTTGAAAGTGTCACACCTTCACAGAGATTTAGTTGGGTAAAGTTACTTATATTTTCAATGCTGCAGCTTTGTCGCAAGGTAATTTTGCTGGCATCCTCACTATGAACATTATTATTCAATGATTCTTTAGCGGGAATTAACTGTTCACAACTATTTATTTTTAAGTCTAACTCAATTCGATAGATAGAAACTGCTTGTCCAACACCATTAATAGATTCAAAATTACCATTTGGCGCATCTACTATTATTTTATTTTTTCTTGTTCTAAAAAGTGAATAATCTTCATGTTCATCTATAAAAAGTGAAAGATCCTCAAATTTTCTATAAGTCTTTAATATCAATTGGCTGCTGGAGGTTCTATTTCCAATCTCTTGATCATTAGACATAGTTTGTGGTCTTCCAGCAATAATTTTTAATCCAGGAGCTAAAAAAAAGTTATTCTCTTTCGGAACATCTATTGTCACGTTGGTGTTCCCATTGATAAAGCCTTTATTTTCAAAACCTCCAAAGATTCTTGCTTCTGGGTTAAACACGCCACCAAAAATTTGAACATCACTGTCTGCTTGCAACTGGTTTCCCCTAAATCTCCCACTACCAGCGCCAATATCACCAAAAAACTCTCCATCATAAATTTTTATTTGCGCGTCTCCTTTTTGCAATCTATTGCCTTCACTTCCACCATACAGATCTCTTGTATTGCTCCCACCTTTCATTTCCACAAGACTACTTCCATAATGACGGTAGCAAGCCATTCCTCCAGCAGATACTTGTTCAGTTTGGCCTTGGTAAATTTGCACCAAACTATCTCCTTCGATTACTCCAGAATAGCTTGCCCCTAATAATTTTTTAACAAGACTATTGTTTAATTTCACTGATTGATTACCTAGTTGATAACAGCTGGTTGAAAAAGTAAGATCATCCCCTGAATTTCCATTTCCACCGGTAATACTTAAATCTTTAGCAGAAACCAAAAAATTAGAAGATGTTTTCCCTTCATTTTCAGCTTCTAATGCTCGTTCTTTAGAATAAACAAATCCTTCGCCGCCAAGCTCACCAGTATATTCACCAACAATGATTTCTGTATTTCCTTTGATTACTCCCGCATTTGTACCAGCTCGAATCGGGTTATTGGTGGAGGAAACACAGCCATTTAATAATTCAGTTCTGACATTACCTTCAACCAAAAAATTGGTTTTTTCTTTGGCTAGTTGAAAACGCTGGTTAGTTGACATCTGATCGTACTGCCGTTCTTCTTCAGTTAGATTTTGGAAATTAGAACGATCGACTGAGGGTATTAGCTTCGGACTATTGGTTAAGGGCGCTTTTATAATATTTAAACCACCAGCACCGCTAATACAGGAAAAACTTCCTCTGTTTACTTTACCTGCTTGAATTTGATTGGTAATATGTCCAATAATTTTTCCCTTATATCGATTTCCACCAACAAAAATTTTTTCTCCCTTTGAAAAATTACGGGTATCGATAGTATTTTTTATAGCATCACTTTGACTGATAATTCCCCCGGTTAAAGAACCACCGATTAATGGTTCAACTGAATCAAATTGACCCAAACCAGTGATACTATTTGTAATTCCCCCAGTTTTCCCATAACAAACGCCGCCGACATATTGATTTAATATCATTTCGCTACTTTGACTATTTATTCGATTATTAATAGTGCCTGTTACCTCAACAGGTGTAGCTTCTGTCCCTTCACCACCACCAAATAGATCTTGTCTGCCATCGACGAAGTGAATCTGATTGACAATATCTCCTTCAAAAGACCCTGTTTGATTACCACCAACTAATTTTAGATTTCCCGTTAACTTTTCAATATTTGTCTGACTATTTCCAATAAACGTTCCTGTTTGATTGCCACCAATGATTTCAAAATTTTCTCCTTGAACATTTTTGAAGGATAAAGAACTATTGCCTTGGCAAAATTGTTTTCCTCCACCAAATATTTGAACTTTTCCCATCTGACGAACGTTTTCAAATTTCAAAGGATGTCCATTGGCAAAAATAGCTTCCCCTGTTAATTTCATATTAGACAATGTTAGTGAACTACCAAAATATGTCTCTTTCGGTAAAATAATTTCAGTATCTTCTGCACCAATAAAGGAAATTGGATTGCTAACACTGACAAAGTTGATTTGATCAGGATTCTCGGTTTTTTCATCGTTGGTCAAATTTGCGGCCTTAGATAAATCTAAATTTCCTGACATTTGAATCGTAAAAGCATCTTTTGTTGGAGTCGAAAGAATATCTTGTAAAATTTCCTTTATACCTGATGGTGATGATTCATAAGTTTTGTTGTCAATATTTGGAGATAAAATCAACTGTGATGCATCAACAGTTGTAACGTTTTCAAAAAGTAAGAAGAAAAATAAAATAATTGCCATAAAATAAGAAATTTTCTTTGACATAAGTGCCTCCTTTTTATACAATATACGTACAAAGAAGCCAATTTATTGAAAACTCGATTTATTGCTTCTAAATAATTACTATGCTATTATAAGAGTGGAAATTCTGTGATGTGCGCGTTGCCCACTTAAGTGTTGACCGAACATTTTTATTGATACTTTGGGATCCGTCTTGTGTCAAAGTTGGTAACATGCCTTTTCTTTTGGTAGTTCGATGCTTAGACCATGGAACCCACCTGCTGTATTTTGCGGGATCAATACTACCGGGCGAATAACGGCATCGACGGAGTTTTCCATTTTTTTGGAACAAAAGCAATTTGCTCAGGCAAATTGCTTTTTCTTTTATTTATTAGGAGGATTCAAATGATTCGAATCGGATTAATCATTTTTGCAGTATTACTTTTTGCGGTCAGTTATTATTTATTAATGAAGAATGAAGGCTTTTTAGCACTAATTAAAAACAATCCTGAAAATTTAAAATTCTTGCGTCACTTTGGTTTGATTTATGCTGCATTAGGTGTCAGTGGTATATTACTAGCCATCATTAACCACCGCATTCCAACATTTATCTATCTTTTTTTAGTTTTTATAGTTGCCTCTTTCTTTGGTATTCGACTGGCAAAAAAAATAACTATAGACAAAGGATAATGATACCAATTTTGCTTATTTTGATTTAAAATAAAGATGTAGTTAAAAGGAGATGAAGAAGATGGAACAACAATATAGTAAAATTATGGTGGCTGTCGATGGCTCACAAGAAGCTGAATTAGCCTTTAAAAAAGCTGTCAACGTAGCAAAAAGGAACCAAGCTGAATTAGTTTTAGCACATGTAATTGATACTCGCGCTTTCCAAACAGTTTCTTCTTTTGATAATGTCTTAGCTGAACAAGCAACAGATATGGCAAAACAAACGTTAAGTGATTATGAAAAAGATGCTCGGGCAGCTGGTGTCACTGAAGTTAGCCAAGTGATTGAGTATGGTGCCCCTAAACTTACCATCGCAACTCAAATTCCAGAAAAATACGATGTGGATTTAATTATGCTTGGTGCGACTGGGTTAAATGCTGTGGAACGGTTATTTATCGGTTCTGTCTCAGAATACGTGATTCGCAATGCTAGTTGCGATGTTTTAATTGTCAGAACTGATTTGAACAATCAACTACCAACTGAAAAGGACTAGTTGAAAATTTAAAAGAAGGTCTTACTATGAAAAAATTTACATTGAAACAAGTTGAAGATTATTTAACTAACAGAATTAGTGGAATTACTGTGATTGATGTCAGTATTGAATTTCCAGCAAAACAAGCTGCTTTCCAAATTGAAGGAGAATACGTTTATTACCTATTCGAGGATCAAAATGGTGTATACAGCTTGACTGATGGAAACCAAGAAACTAAAGTTGTTGAAGAACCTGAACAAACAGAAGCACAATTTTTAAATGAAGTCATAAGAATCATCTTGGATGAAGCATAAAAAAGAGGTATCCCTAAACTAGCAAGGGATACCTTTTTTAGATGAAACTACCTATTAGAATGCCGCAAAAACTTGAAATTAAACCTACTACATACGTCAGAAAGAAATAGCGATAGAACATTGGACGATCATCTTTCATTAAAATCAACAATTCAAAATTAAAAGTTGAAAAAGTCGTATAGCCTCCCATTATTCCTGTCCCTAAAAATAAAAACCATTCAGGAGAAAGCTTTGCGCCAAATAAACAGCCTAAAATAAAACTACCAGTTAAATTAATAAAAAAAGTCGATTTGGGTAATCGTTTGGTTCGGGATTCAAAATAATTATTTAAAGTAAAACGAATCATAGCCCCTAGCGCTGCACCACTACCCACTAAAATTGAACTAATCATCTGGCGTCACCGCCTTTTTATGATAGATTTTTTCACCAATTATTACCATTAAAAAGCCACCAACAATAGACACGATCAAATAAATCAACGCTAAGAAAAACTCTCCTGCTGAAAATAACTTCATGACATCTAATGCAAAGGATGAAAAAGTCGTCAAAGCACCGCAAAAGCCGACACCTAAACCAAGCACTAAGCGTCCCGAAACATCTAAATCATCCAAGACTTGTTTAACTAACCAACTAAAAATAAAACAGCCAATCAAATTTGCCGCTAAAGTACCGATTGGAAAATCTCCCATTGAAGGTAAATAAGCACCCAATAAATAGCGGGCTATTCCTCCGAAAAAGGCAAAAAAGGCAATCACTAAATAATCTAACATTACAAATCCTCCTGAAAAAAACTTCCTTATCAATATATGCCTAACACGAATTTTTGACAAACAATTTGTAAAATATTCAAACATGGTATACTAAAGAAAAAAAGTAGGTGGTTTAATGACCGGAATTATTTTTGATTTTAACGGTACCATGTTTCAAGATTCTGATCTTCACGAAGCAGCTTGGATTACAATGCTAAAAAAATATAGTGACCGACAACTAACTGAAGAAGATATTTTAAAAAACCTTCACGGAAAAATAAATCCCGTTGTCTTACGTCATTTTTTAAGTGATCAACTGACGGATCAAGAAATTGAGAAATTATCTGATGAAAAAGAAGCAATCTATCGCCAAATGGTAAGAGATAGTCCCGACCATCAACAGATGACTCAAGGAATGGTTGCTACTTTAGATGCTTTAAAAGAACAAAAAATCCCTATGACTATCGCTTCTGCCTCACGAAGACGCAATATGGATTTTTATTTTGATTTGTTTGATTTAAATTGTTGGTTTGATCCAGAAAAAGTTGTGGTTGATAATGGAACATTCCCTGGCAAGCCGGCACCAGATATCTTTTTAATCGCCGCTGAAAAAATTGGGGTTTCGCCAGCTGATGCCATTGTTATTGAAGATTCTTATTCTGGTATCCAATCTGCTGAAAATGCAAAGATCGGCAAAATTATTGCGATTGATCCATTAGGGAAAAATCGTGAACAATTTGCCAAAGAACAGCTTAGAATTGATGGCATTATTGAAGATTTTGACGGATTCGTTGAAAAATATATCTAAAAAAGTCAGCGAGAATCTCGCTGACTTAAATTATTTTTGCCCCTAAAGTATTTTTAAAATGACTAAGCGCCCAAGTATGACCAGTAGCATCAAAACTGGCTACCGCTTTTTCAGGAATCACTAACTGATAACCTAAATTATAGGCATCTACAGCCGTATGCAACACACAAATATCCGTACACACACCCGTTAAACACAATTCAGTAATCCCTCGTTCTCGTAAACGAATATCTAAATCAGTCCCAGAAAAAGCCGAATAGTGACGTTTGTCAATCCAATATACATTTTTCTCTGCTTTATTTTCTTGATAAAAATCAGCAAGTGAACCGTATAAGTCTCTTCCTTCGGTACCAATGACATTATGTGCTGGAAACAATTTATTTTCTGGATGATATTGATCACTAGGGTCGTGACCATCAATCGCAAAAACAACAAAATCAGCTTGATTGAAGTATTCTTTAGTGATAGCTACTAAATCTTTTTCAATCGCTTGTCCCGCTTCACCGGTTGTTAATTTTCCATCAGTTGCTACAAAATCATTAGTGTAATCAATCGATAGTAAAGCCCGCATATTACTGCCTCCTAGATTAAAATATTTATTTTAAATTTTTTACAAAAGTCATCACTAATTCTGCTGAAGCAGCGCCTGTCCGGGCAACAAATTCTTCATGGGTTTCCGTTGCTTCTTCATCAGCCGTATCACTAATTGCTCTGACAATTAAAAATGGAATACCGTATTGAGAAGCTGTATGTCCGACTGCTGCGCCTTCCATTTCATTTGCCACAGCATCTGGAAAATTATGTTTAATTTCATTGATTTTTGCAACACTAGAAACAAAAGTATCTCCTGATACAATTAATCCTACATGAGCAGGTTGATTCATTTTTTCTGCTGCTGCCAACATTTCGGTTTTTAAATAAGTAGAGCTGTTAAAATATAACGGCATTCCAGGTACTTGACCGATTTTATAACCAAAAGTTGTTGCATCCACATCAAAATAAGCTACTTTATCCGCAACCACCAAATCACCAATTTTAACACCGCCGCCAATCCCGCCAGCTGTTCCAGTATTAATCACCATGTTGACTTTATATTGTTGAATCAAAACGGAAGTTGTAATTGAGGCTAAGACTTTACCAATCCCTGAACGAACAACAATTACTTCATGATTGCCCATCGCGCCTGAAATAAATAAAGCACCATTTTGTTCCCAAGATAATGGGTGGTCTAAGTTGTCCCGTAACGTTTTAATTTCTTCTTCCATTGCACCGATAATACCGATTTTCATAACTAAAATTCCTCCTGTTAAATAAGATACTCTTTTAAATAAATAATACTGCCAAAATAACAATGATTAATAGTAATGCAACAATAAAAATTGCTTTGTTCAAAAAAGTACTGCGCTTTTTTTCTTTTTGCCTTTCATTACTGCGACTTTTTACTAAAGGTTTATTTTTTTTTAGCTCTTTGCGATAGACATTCGCAATTTCTCGCTCTTTTTTTTCAAGTTCAGCTTTGGCTTCCGCCTGTTCTTCTGCTAGCCGCTCTTGTGCTTCCTTACGTCGCCTGATTTCACTACGGGTTACTAAAGGGGAACGACTCATAATTAAATCTCTCCTTTTTTCAACAACAATAATTCAAAATAACTCACAGCAAAGATCGTCTTAGCATCACAAATTAATTCATCCTTGATTGCTTGTTTGGCTTCGTCTAAAGTCAACTGATATAATTCTAGCACTTCATCCTCATCTTGCGGTAAGGGATGCTCGACCTTGGTTAAACCAGTTGCTTCATACAGGTAAATCTTTTCATTAGAAAAACCTGGTGAGACATACATATAGTTGATGTAACTCAGATTATCTGCTTGATAAGTTGTCTCTTCTTCTAACTCTCTTTTAGCAGCTGCTAAAGGATCTTGATTTTCACCTTTTTCAATTTTACCAGCCGGAATTTCTAAAATAACTTTTTCCAATGGTTTACGAAATTGTTTAACTAAAATAATTTTATTTTCAGTGGTAATTGGAATGACTCCTACTGCGCCATTGTGAAAAACTAATTCTCTTGTTGCCGTGCCACCTGTCGGTAAAGCAACTTGATCTACATAAACATCGATAATCTGTCCTTTGAAAATTTCTTTTCGTTCGATGGTTTTTTCTTCAAAATCTTGAAAATCTAACATATTGCACCTCTTCTACTGATGTTTTTCCTATTGTATCACAGAAAATTATTATGTTTTTTCTAAATCTTAAAAATCCATCTTTAGCCCGATACTATTTCTAAAGACTTTCGTGCTATGATTAGCTCATAGAAATGAACACACTTTAAAATAGTGTTAGGAGGCCCCATTATGATAAAAAAAATTCTCCCGATTATTGCAGTTGTCGTTGGACTTCTGGCCTTTATGGAAGATGGCATAGATGGCTTAATCCCATATATCTTATTAATCGGAGGCGGCTATTTGATTTACCGTGGTATTTTTAGTAGGAAGAAGAAAAAAACGGAAGAAACACCTTTCTTGACGAAAGAAAAAGAAACCTATTATAAAGATCTAGGTATGTCAGAAAGTGAAATCAATTTGTTTAGGGATACAATGAACAGTTCCAAAAAGCAAATTTTACAATTGCAAAAAAATATTGCCAATAATGCTAAACTAAAAGCAATTGATTTAAGACATGATTGTTTGAAAACTAGTAAGGCTTTATTTAAAGAATTGACCAAAGAACCTACTCGTCTACCTGAAGCCAGTCAATTTCTTTACACACACTTGCCAAACTTAGTTGACTTAACCAACCATTTTGTTGAAATTAATGAACACCAGGTCAAATCAAAAGAAGTCTATGGTAAACTAGAAGAAAGTAGTCGGATTATTGATCAAATGGCTGCTTTGATCGTGAAGGATTATCAACATTTCGTTTCAAATGATTTAGAAGATTTAGATGCTGATATGAATTTAGCGAAAGAACATATCGAAAACGATCCAGATTTTCAAACTAAATAAGTGGGATAGTCGTTTCAAATGGACACCATTGGAGACGACTTTTTTTAAAAGTTAAAGGAGGAATTTTGTTGGAACCAGAAAATAAAACTGTCGATACGACACTTGATGATTTACTTGCGAATCCTTTTGATAGCAATGCTTTAACCCCTATTCAAAAAGATGAAATTTCACATTTACAAGCGCAGGAGCAAGCGCCGCGATTATTTGATAAATTACCGGAGGAACGTCAAAAGCAAGCCCAAGAGCTTTCAAAAAAAATTGATGTCAATGACTCACAGGCGGTAATTGCCTATGGTGCTACTGCCCAAACAAAATTAAGTGAATTCTCGCAATCTATGCTGACTACTGTCTCTGCTCAAGACATTGGACCGATCGGCGATTCATTAAATCAATTAATGTACCGTCTACAAGAAGCCAATCCTGATGAATTAAGAGCTGGTGAGGGCAATCTTTTCCAAAGAGTTTTCGGTAAAGTAAAACAATCGATTTATGAAATCACCACTAAATATCAAAAAATTGGTGCCCAAATTGATAAAATTGCTGCCAAACTAACGATGGAAAAAGACGGCTTATTAAAAGACAATCAAATGTTGGAACAACTCTACAATAAAAACAAAGACTATTTTGACGCGTTAAATATTTATATTGCTGCCGCAGAATTAAAAATTGAAGAATTACAAAAAGTAACCATTCCTGAAGCAACTGAAAAGGCACGGACAACTGGCGATCAAATGGATGTCCAAATCGTAAATGATTATTCTCAATTTTTAGACCGACTAGACAAACGAACATATGATTTAAAACTAGCTCGTCAAATTACGATTCAACAAGCACCGCAAATTCGTTTAATTCAAAATACCAACCAAGCATTAGCCGAAAAAATCCAAAGTTCAATCAACACAGCAATTCCTTTATGGAAAAACCAAGTAGCGATTGCTTTGACCTTATTACGTCAAAAAGATGCTTCTACAGCACAACGACAAGTTTCGGAAACTACTAATGACTTGTTGAAGAAAAATGCTGAAATGTTGAAAATTTCTACTATTGAAACTGCCAAAGAAAATGAACGTGGCATTGTTGATTTAGAAACCTTGCAACAGACTCAAAATGATTTAATCGAAACCTTGCAAGAAACCTTACGTATTCAAAAAGAAGGTAAAGAACGTCGCCAAGCAGCCGAACTAGAAATCGGTCATATGGAAAATGAATTGAAAACTAAATTGATGGAATTGACTTCACAAGAATAATAATAAGAGAATTTTGAGATCAAACTCAAAATTCTCTTTTTTTGTACCATCAAAGCCGACAAAAATGAAACAACGATTCCCAAACCAAGAAATACGCCAATCGGTCTTTTAAATTTTTTCAATACTTTTCTTGTATCATCCATAAATTTCTCCATTACATTCCTTGTATCCGTTTTCAAAAAAAGTTAAGTTTTTCCATTGATTGAAAAAACTTACTCCGTGAACGATTTAATAATATACATCATCCAAAAACAAACCTTGTGCTGGTGCAGTTTCACCAGCGGCCTCTCTTATTTTGTGATCTAATACTTCATCAATTGTTTCTAATGGTAATTTTCCAGTCCCAATCTCTAAAATCGTGCCCATCAAGATGCGCACCATCTTATGCAAAAAACCATTCCCAACAAAAGTAAAGGCTACTAAATGTCCGTTTTGTTCAATTGAAATATCCTCAATTGTCCGAATAGTTGATTTTTTGGTTTTCTTTAGTGCGGAAAAACCAATAAAATCATGGGTCCCAATTAACTTTTGACAAGCTTGATTAATTTTTTCCAAATCTAATTCTTGAGGAAAATAAAAACTACGATACCGTTCAAATGCTGATGGAATCTCGGCATTCCAAATATAATACGTATATTTTTTTCCTTTGGCATTGTAGCGGGCGTGGAATCTATCGGGCATTTCTATTGCTGCTTTAACTACAATATCACCTGGCAAATAACGATTTAAAAAATCAATCATCTCTGGTGGGGTCAATTCTGACTGGGTCTTGAAATTGGCAATTTGCCCGCGAGCATGGGTGCCTGCGTCAGTTCGACCGGAACCAATGATTTCAATTTCCTCACCAGTCATTTGTTGGAGGACCTTCTCAATTTTCCCTTGAATTGTTTTTTCTGAATTTCCCAATCGCTGCCAACCAAGGTAGCGTCGTCCATCGTACTCAATCGTTAATTTTATATTTTTCATTGTGTGCTCCTCAAACTCATTTGCCTTCATTTTACCATATAAAAAAACCACGTCTAATAAAGGCGTAGTTTCAACTTTTACATAATATCTTTAGATAGTTCTTCTTGAATTTTTTTCTCATCTCGTCTACGATCAGGACTTTTCCAAGTACCGGAACCAAAACCAAGAATTGTTTTAACAGCTGGGATAAAGGTTGTCACAATCGTCACGGCATTCATCATCCAATAAAACAACATATATAAAGGTGCAAAGAATATATATTTCATCTTCCGACCATGATCATCTGCTAAAAGTGCCGCAAATAATTGGAAGAAACCTGAAATCATCTCAAAAACGACAAACACAAAAGCCATCGTAAACATATGATAAATTCTTTCATAATTGCCTTGGCTTAAAAAGTAGAAAAATAATCCGACAAACCAAAAAGTAAACAACCAGAAACAAAATGACCATAGAATACTTAAAGTTTGATCAACATACATAATGGTACGACCAATATTTTTAAAAGGATGTAACAATACTTTTTTGAAATTTGTTAGCCAGACTTCTGTCCCGCCTTTTGCCCAGCGTTGACGTTGACGATATAGCATCCGTAAAGTTTCTGGAACTTCCATAAAGAACATGATTCCAGGTGCAAATAAAGACAACCAGCCATCCATTTGATGATCCCAAGCGATACTAATATCTTCGGTTGCACGATCTTGACGGAACAACCCAACATCAACTAACGCATCTTTGCGATACATTGTATTGGCACCACTATAAGCATACAGACCACCAAAAACACCTTTTTGAGTTCGTTTAATGATACCGACGATACTAGAAAATTCTACGGTTTGCGATTTGGTTATCAATCGACTACGATTTTGAACATCCATATTTGCTGTAACAGCAGCAATATTGGTACTATCTTCTCGTAAAAAATAATTGATATATTGATTTAGTGCGTCTGGTTCCGGTACCGTATCAGCATCATTACTTAGAATCAGTTCACCTTTCGCAAAACCAACACCGATATCAAAAGCATGAGCTTTGCCTTTATTTTTTTCAATCCTAATCACCCGTAAATTATCATATTGTTCCATTAATCGGGCCAAAATATTAGGAGTATCATCTGTTGACCCATCATCCGTCACCAATACTTCATAATTCCGGTAATTCAACTCATTCATCAAATAATTAATGGTATTTTCAATCACAATTTCTTCATTGTGAGCCGGTACCATGATGGTGACAAACGGTTCAATTTCAATCGGAATATCCCCTAAATCCTTTTGTCGATACTTGAAAATAAATCGATAACAAAAGACACCGATAAACCAAGAGAATCCGCCTAAAATTGGATAAGTCAATAAAATTAAAAATAGTAAGGTCAAAACTACATCGACTACCATATTTCCTGTATGAAACATCACGTTCATAAGCCCACCCCATTTTCTTTAAACAAGTCCGAGATAAAATGTGTATCCAAATTTTGTTCTTCTTTAACTGCATAATATTTTACCGTGTGACGAAAATCTTTATCACCAAAACGATCAGTGTAGCAATTATTTAATAAGTTACGACGCTTATTTAAGCGTTCTTCATCAAAAGTATTTTCCTTGCGTAACAATCCACCAAAACGGTGATTGTTCCATAAAGTTAAGGCAACATAGGTTACTAAAATGATTAAAAAGGCGACTGCTAAAAATAAAACTAAAAACATCAACGAACGAATTTCTTCTGAGTAACTGTGGAAGTATTGGCTAATATTTAACTTGGGGAAAAGTATTGGTGTAAAAATCCAAACAAATGGTAAAAATACACCTAGCCAGCCGATCGATCCAATCACCGTTTGAAAAATTTTCAAACCGAGATGCCCTTTCTCGAAAAATTTATCTTTTACTAAGAAAGAGGCAACATCTTCACGGGTATTTTTCTTCATAATTCTTCACTCCATTTCTGACTGAGATCATTCTATTCTTTTTTTTCTGAAATAAGAAATAATATACACTGATTTTCAAACTTATTTTCATTTTCAATAAATTGCTTAAGAATAGTTATTATTAATTATTTAATTATTTTAAAATAATCTTAATAAACCCTTTTCTAATTTAAAATTTAAAAAAACCTAAAGCAGCTTTTTTCTGCTTTAGGAAAAATTATGGCTTAAATTCTTCAAGATTCATTATTTTTTCTACGATACCAATAAACTCCACCAGCCAAAATTACCAGTAACATCCCGCTGATCCAAAGAATTGGTGAATTCAGATCATTGGTTTGGGGATAGCGGATATTATTAGATCCAAACCTAGTATTTTTTGGATGACTAGGATTATTGGGTTGATTTGAATGATTTGGTGGCGTTGAGATTGGTTGATTGCTTACCGTTAACAGTACTTTTTCAGGTTCACCAGCCGCTTCTTTTTCAATGACTACCGGATATAAATCTTTTGATTTTTGATAACCTTCGGGAGCGGTCACTTCTTTAAAGAAGTAACTGCCTGGTGCCATATCTGCCAGATCCAGCTGACCTTCACGATTAGTAGTTAGATTATCTTTGATTACCTTTTTATTATCATCCAATAATTGGAAAGTCGCGCCAGCTAATTTTTCACCTTTTGGGTTAACCTTCGTTAGTTGAATTGACCCTTGATAATTTTTCCAGACAGGCAAACTTTTCGTTTCTGGTTTTCCTGACTGGTTATTAGCAATCGTAAAGTTTTTTATTTGTGTATCTAACAAGTAACCGGTTGGTGCTTTGACTTCTTTTAACTGATAATCGCCTGGTGCTAAATGATCGATTGTTACCTCACCATTTTTATCAGAGCGCCATTTAGTTGTTCCATCAAGCATATTTCCTGCTTGATCCAGTAATACAAATTCTGCACCAGCCAAAGGATTACCTTTCGCATTTTCTTTAACGAATTTAACTGATTGTTGATAATTAATAAATTTGCCTAACTTTTGAACTTTTTGCTCCACTGCTGACGAGTCGATTGTAAAGTTCACAGTCTTATCATTAACGATATAACCATCAGGTGCTTTTATTTCCTGCAATTGATAATCACCTGGTGCCAAACCAGTAATATTTATTTTTCCTTGTGAATCAGAGACTACTTGTTGGACCTCGGTTTTATTACTACCAGCTATCTTCCACAATTTAAATTGCGCCTGAGCTAAAGGCTGATCAGAGTCATTCACTTTTTCTAGCTCAATAGTTCCTTTAAAATTGATAAATCTACCTACTTGAATGATATCTGGTTGACCTACTGTCGCATCCTCAATCGTAAATTTTTCTGACAAATTTTGATTTAAAATAAAACCATCTGGTGCTTTGGTTTCTTTAAATTGGTAAGTTCCTGGTGCTAAACCAGTAGCTGTGGCGATACCGTCTGCTTGGCTGACAATATTTTCCGCTACCACTTCACCCGCTGCATTAACAACAGCAAAAACTGCTCCAGCCAAACCAACGTCTTGACCGTCCACCTCACTGTATTTTTGGATTTGGGCGCTACCTTGATAATTTTTAAATGGTGTCACTTCATTATAAACAATTTTTTCTGTCGGGTTGCTAACATAAACTGGTGAACCCTCTGTTGATACTGGCATTGTAAACCGAACCACCTCTTGATTTAAGAGATAGCCAGTTGTCGCACTAATTTCTTTGAACTGATACGTTGTCCCAGCAGTTAAGTTTTCAAAGGTGAAATAACCGTCCTCACCTGAAGTAACCGGCGTACCGATTGGCGTTTCACCATCTTCACTATAAAGTTGGAAACTGGCGCCAGCTAATATTTTTTGTTCACCAGTTTCAGCAAATAAACTGCCGTCAATTTTAGTAAAACGTGCGTTACCTAAATAATCTATTAAAGGATCTTCAGCAGTATTTAATTCTACTGGTGCAGGTGCTTGGTCGCTAGCATCGCCTTGAATTGCAAAACTAAAGATTTGATTGTTGAAATAGTAACCTGTCGGAGCAGCGCTTTCTCTCACTTGATATTTTCCAGGTGGTAAATCAGTTAGGTTAAGCACCCCTGCTTCATCCGTTACAAAGTTAGTTGTCGGCTGATATTCACTAAAATCATTTGTATCTAACGGTGCCCATTCTACTGAAAATGTTGCATTTGCAATTGGCTCCTTGGCTTCATTTGTTTTATAAAGTCGAGCACTTCCTCGATAATTCGTCAGTGTTAAAGAAGTCACTGGAGCACCATCAACAATTACTTGACGTTGACCAGTATCATTCATATTCACACTAAAAGGTAATCGTTTTTGATTTAATAAATATTGTAAGTTCCCTGCTGCATCTGTTGGTGAGGATATCTCAAATAGACGATAATTGCCATCAGTTAAACCAGTTAACTTTTTCCCATTTTCTTCAGCTGCAAACGGTCTCCCATAGGCTGCAAAAATGCCCTGCTCATTTTCCTTTTCTAAAGCAAACAATCCCCCTGAAATTTTTTGTCCACTTGCATCTTCTTTATTAAAAGTCAGTGAAACAGGCTGATTAATAATCTTTTCAATCTCATTTTCTTGCGAGGAGTTTCGATCAACTCTTAATTCAACTCCCTGCATTAATTCATCACTAATCGTATACCCATCTGGTGCTTGCGTTTCCTTTAATATATAGCGAAAGCCATTTACTGAGTCGGTGTTGGTATAAACTAAATTACCGAAAGTTGCTTGACCTTGTTGATCAGTCGTAACTTCGTATAATTTTTGCTCAGGAATCGTTTCATTATTAAATACACGAGTCAAAGTTAATTTGGCGCCAGCCAAAACAGCCCCCTCGTCATTATTTTTTTGAACAGTTACCGAACCTTTTTCACCAATTGCTGTACCGCTTGTATTGGTAATCTGGATGGTTTGCGATTGTTGGGTATCTGGATGAGGAATGACACCTTCTTTGGTAGTCACATTCACCATATTACTAACCTGTTCCCGCGCAGTTGTAAAGTTAGGACTTGAACGATATGAAATATAATAAGGTTTTTCTATAAAACCTGTTTGAGATTGTCCTTCTTCCAAATAATCTTTTGAAAAGGCAATAACCATTTTTTGCTGTCCAGAAACATTATCGGTAGTGATATTTAAGGTGTAATCTGTTCCTTGTCTCAAAGTTTGACTGGTTTGATTGACATTGCCATTTTCCGTCACTGTACCTTGATAAATATTAATTGAAGCTGGGTCAATTGTTTGATTATTAGAAGGCATGTCAGTAATCGTTGGTTCCACCAATAAAGATTGATTGCGATTTAACCACAAACCCCAATTAATCGTATTGGTTGAGGCATTGTAATTAACCGACTTATTAACGATTTCATTGCTGTACTCAATTGAAACTGAAGCTGGCAAACTTTCGGTAAGCCCATTTATTGTAATATCCGCAGTATTTTTGTAACTGCTTTGATCTTGAATAATCTGATTCTTCAAGCTAGTTTTAAATTGAATCTGAAAAACCTTTGGCGTATCGTAATTGCTACCACCAGGAATACTTGTTTGATTGTTCCCGATTGAGATAGCTAATTGATTATTATTTTCTGTTGGTTCCGATGAAGTAATATAAGAACTATTTTTTTGTTCCCCAGCAAAAAGCGAATCGTCAGTGGCTTCAAAGCGGCCTGTATTATTATCGATGATCCCTCTAGTGATTGTTAAAGAATCTTTCAGATAAACTTGATTACCAGTAATCGGATCATTGAAATCAAATTGATTAACTAGTTGATTATTATAATTTGCCACAATGGTCCAAGTAATTTCTTTGGTAACTGGATTGTAGCTACCAGATTTTTCTCCTTGATTGGCTTCTTCGGTAGTGGTTTCAAAACCGTTGTTTGATTTTGCTTCATGATCATTATTGTTTTGGTCCGTCCACTTCATTTCAATTTCATTATTGTAATTCAATCTTTGTGGCGTAGGCGGATTACTACTGGAAAACTGATTATAATAAGTTTGATATTTCATACTGAAGGAATGATCGGTTGTAAGATACTTATTCAAAAATTTCACAGTAAAATATTGATACGTATCACTATACTGATCTTGTCCAGTAACAATATTTACTTCAAAATCTGGATCATCATCACCAAAAATATACTGTCCATTCAACAAAACTTGACTGTTTAATGTTTCTCCAGTCTGATTATCTACGATTTCCACACCAGCAATACTTTCTCCATCAACTTGATATTGAGGAAATGAAACATATCCTTTTTCTGATTGAGTCAACGTGTCAGTAAAGGTGGCATTTTTTATTTGATAGCGATTGCGGTTAATATCTACCGACCAATTAGCAATTTTTGACCCGACTTCAACTGAAGGTGCATTTTTTATAACTGCTTGTTGAACTGGTTGTGAAATATTTGGTGTAGTCGTTAGCCCATTTGTTTCAGCCGTGTTGGTAATTTTCGGTTGACTGTCATCAGATACAATCCCATTCACTTTTGAAGTATAAACGATGTCAATCGCTTGATTTTGCATGATTTGATCATTAAAAGTTACAGTCAATTTATTGGTGGGACTTCCTGATGTAACATTTACTTCGTAGGTATTATCTGGGACCAGTTGACCTCTAGAAAACTGTCCATTTGGGTTAGCAATCATATAATAAAGTTTGACATCATCTGCGGTCACATCCATATTGTTAGAAAAATTATCTGTCACAGTAGCACCATTGGCAATTTGTTTTTGCCCATAATTGTAGCGAATAGTCCATGAATATTGCTGATTACTAGCAGAATAATTTGATTGAACTTTTTCAATTAACTTGCCATAGCTTGCCGTTACTGACGCACTAGCGGGTAAATTATTAAAAGTTACGTTATTGGTAAAAGTCGCATTACCGCCGTTAGCCGGTTTCGCTTCATCATTAATTTTTGTCTGATAAACAATTCGATAAGCTTGATTAATCATGCCATTAAATTTGATATTGCCATTATTATCAATTTGATATTGATCAGCAGTTAATGCTGTATTGCCAACACTTGTTACATTGCCAGAAAAATCTAACTGCACTGGAAAAACTTGAGCTGATTCAAAAGTTGTATCAGTCGGAAAAGTTTCATTGACCACTGGATCAGTTAGTGTCGACAAATCCTTATTCACATCTACCGACCAAATAATTTTCTCTGGGTTAATTTGTTTATCAAAATTCCCCGCTTTAGAAACCGAGGTTGCCGTTTCTGGTTGAATCATAATTGACATCGGCGGTAACTGGTATTCTGTCGGAAATATAAGTTGATTTATTCCTGGTTGGGTAATCACTTGACGATCAAATTTAGTTGCCACATTAATTTCGCCAGACTGCAAAGGTTCAAAAGTTCCAGTTGTCCCACCAGTAGTATCAGTCAAGGTAATGCGAATCATTTTAGTAACCGGATCAATCGTATATTTCCCTAAAGTCAGACTCGGATTATCAGGATCAACTAATGGTTCATCAATGAAATTTTCCACGGTTAAACCGTCTGGTAATGGAAACTCATAATAATCACCAATCTGTAACTGGGTACGCACCGTTTCTGGTACAGCAAAATTAATTTTCAAACTACTAGGTTGAGAAATAATAGCCGGATTAGGAATATCGGCAACAACATTAGTAACAAACCGATCACCAGGTGAATATTGGTCAATTAAATCACCAATGTTCGCCGCTGCTCGTAAAGTCGTTACTCTTTGTTGCTTTTTTAGTTTATTTCCAGATGTAGCAGTGCTACTTTCTGTTGTTTCCTCACTTGAAGATTGGCTTTGAGTAGTTTCTTCACTAGAACTTTTAGGTTCACTAGTTTCTTCCTTAGTATCAGTCGCTTCAGTAGTTGAACTTTCTACTACAGGTAAACTGGCTGATAGTTGTTGTTTATCCAATGTCGCTGTGATCGAAGTCTGGTCTGTCGTCAAACTTAGCTTTAACGAAATATCCTCTTTTACATTTGGCTGAATAACTATACGCAATTGATTTTGATTAATCGATGTTGGCGTAGTTGGTTGAATGGGTGATTCTCTTAGTTCATCTGATGAAGCGTTTGTTGTCGCCACAGCAGTTAAACTAGAAGGTTCGCCACTTTTTTCCACGACAATTCCTGGATTTTTTTCAGAAATTTCAGCTGTGTTTATTTTAATTCCTTCATTTAATGAAATAATTTTTTCACTGAAAGTGGTCTGTGTATTTGAAATTTGAAGGCTTAAATCCCCTTCTATCTCCTCAGTTGGTGCTTTTTGAATCATAAAATCTTTTAGTTGAACGATACCATCAGTCGTTTCCCCTTCAGCTAACACTGTTAGTGGTAAAATATTTGATAAAATAATTGTCATTAGCATCATTAAATAAATAAATTTGTTTTTCCCCTGTTTCATTATAATTCCTCCTAAACGTCTTATCGCTTCAGGGTCATGCTATCAAAATTCTTCATTTTTATGAAAAATGTTGGCTGTAAAACCGCATTATATCAGTCTATATTGTATGAATTTGAATACAATAAAATTGAATTTATCAAGTTTATTCATCTTTTTTTTATTTTAGAATCTTTTTTTTTCTATGATAATTTATTTTGATTGAGCATATTTAAAAGCTTTCACAGAACTGTTTTTGTAGTTTAAAATAACATTTTTTAAAATAAATTCTAAAGTATTCAAAAGTGAAATCTTTGAGTTTTTAGATAATTACTTTTACTCTGAAGGTTGTTAGAAGAGACTAAAGAAAGTAGGATGAGAGATAATGAACAACAATAAAATTGCCGTATTAGTGACAGATTTAGTGGAAGATGTAGAATTAACTTCTCCTAGAAAAGCTTTAGAAGATGCTGGTTATGAATTGGTTCTAATTGAAAAAGAAGCTGGTAAAAAGATTGAAGGAAAAAAAGGAACAACTTTTATCATTGATCAAGCAATTGATGATGTAGCACCTACCGATTTTACGGGACTTTTAATTCCTGGTGGTTTTTCACCTGATCAATTACGTTCTGATCAACGTTTTGTTGATTTTGTTACGTACTATTTAGAAAATGACTTACCTTTATTCGCGATTTGTCATGGCCCTCAATTATTTATTCAAACAGGATTAACAGAAGGTCGGACTATGACGGCTTATACTAGTGTTCAGCCAGATTTAATTTATGCTGGAGCTAACCTAAAAGATCAATCCTTAGTCATTGATCGAGGTTTAGTCACTAGTCGAAACCCCGATGATCTACCTGATTTTAATCGTGGTATCTTAGAAGTTTTAGCTAATGCCTAAAAAAGTTGTGATTGAAGTGATTACTCACTTTAGTCACAACTTTTTTTGTCTTTCTATTGAAAAAATATATATGAATTTAACCAATCTTTGCAGTTTGTAAACGAACAAATTAATGATAGAATGAATAATCACATTGTAACAAGGAGATTTAGATAAAATGACTTATGCACTAGAAATAAAAGATCTTAAAAAAATCTATGCCACAGGTGTAGAAGCCTTAAAAGGGATTGACTTAACTGTTGAAGAAGGCGATTTTTATGCACTATTAGGACCAAATGGCGCTGGAAAATCTACTACTATAGGTATTATTACTTCACTAGTTAACAAATCTGGCGGTACTGTAAAAGTTTTTGACTACGATATCGATCGTGATTTAGTCAGAGCCAAACAACAAATCGGACTAGTGCCACAAGAATTCAATTTCAATCCATTTGAAACAGTCCAACAAATTGTTGTTAATCAAGCGGGCTACTATGGTGTCCCTCGTAAAGAAGCCATGGAACGCAGCGAGAAATATTTAAAACAGTCGGATTTATGGGAAAAACGACATGAAAAAGCACGGATGCTTTCTGGTGGAATGAAGCGTCGATTAATGATTGCTCGCGCCTTGATGCACGAGCCAAAATTATTAATTTTAGACGAACCAACTGCCGGGGTCGATATTGAATTACGTCGTGAAATGTGGCACTTTTTACGGGAATTAAACGAAGCTGGCACAACGATTATTTTAACTACTCATTATTTAGAAGAAGCCGAAATGTTGTGTCGCCATATTGGTATTATTCAATCAGGTGAATTAATTGAAAATACTAGTATGAAGAATTTACTTTCAAAATTACAATTTGAAACCTTTATCTTTGATTTAGAACCTTCTAGCAAAATACCAGAAATTTCTGGCTATCGAAGTGAATTAGAAGATGAACAAACATTAGCTGTGGAAGTCCATCGCGATCAAGGCGTCAATGAAATTTTTCATCAGTTAAGCGAACAAGGAATCAAAGTTCTTTCCATGCGCAACAAATCCAACCGTCTGGAAGAACTGTTTTTGAAAATTACGGAGGATAAACATGTTTAGTCTATATTATACAGCTTTAAAAAGTCTGGCTGTCAAAGAAACCAACCGCTATTTAAGGATTTGGGTCCAAACTTTAGTTCCACCAGTGATTACTACTTCATTGTATTTCATTATTTTTGGCAATTTAATCGGTGGACGAATTGGTGACATGGCGGGATTTTCTTATATGCAATTTATTGTTCCTGGTTTAATCATGATGTCAGTCATCACCAGTTCTTATGCCAACGTTTCTTCATCTTTTTTCTCACAAAAATTCCAAAAAAATATTGAAGAATTGCTGATTGCTCCAGTGCCAACTCATATTATTATGTGGGGCTTTGTAATTGGTGGTTTAGGTCGAAGCTTGATTGTCGGAACTTTTGTGACGATTGTTTCACTATTTTTTGTCCCGTTACAAGTACATTCTTGGATTATTATAATAGTTACTTTATTAATGACTTCGACACTATTTTCACTAGCAGGATTGTTAAACGGAGTTTTTGCACAATCTTATGACGATGTATCAATTGTACCAACCTTTGTTTTACAACCTTTAACTTATCTTGGTGGTGTCTTTTATGCTATTTCAATGTTGCCACCATTTTGGCAAGCCGTTTCTAAAGTAAATCCAATTGTTTATATGATTTCAGGCTTTCGTTATGGGTTTCTAGGGGTAGAAGATGTCTCGATTGTAGTTTCTTTAATTATTTTAGTTGGTTTTATTGTGGTTTTATATTCTGTCTGCTGGTATTTTATTGACCGAGGACGGGGATTAAGAAGTTAAAAAAGTCGATGGGTGATTTTTCACTCATCGACTTTTTCGTTATCCAAACGACTGCTCTGTCCGATTGATTATCTCATCTTGTAACGCTTTATCTAAATTGTTGAAATAATCACTATAACCTGCCACCCGCACAATTAAGTTTTCATATTCCTTCGGATGTTTTTGCGCTTTTAATAAAACTTCTCGATCAATGACATTAAACTGGATATGGTGACCGTCTAATGCAAAATAACTTCTGACTAGTGCTGCCATATGACTAATTCCTTGTTCACCTGCGACGACACTTGGTGTGAATTTTTGATTTAACAAGGCACCACCTGTTTTGGTTTGATCAATTTTAGACGCAGATTTAATCACCGCTGTTGGTCCGTTACAATCGGCACCTTTTTCTGGAGAAATCCCATCTGGCAAAGGAATTCCTTTGTGACGGCCATTTGGTGAAGCTTCCATCACTTGCCCAAAATAAACGTGGCAAGTTGTCGGTAAAAATTCTACCACCGTTTTAGAACCTTTTGGTGTTGATCGACCAGCAATCACCGCTTGTAAAGATTCGGCGACATCTTTTAATAAGTCATCAGCATAATCTTCATCGTTGCCATATTTCGGTGCTTGATTATATACGGCTTCATAAATAGCTTCATGCCCAACAAAATCATCGTTACAAGCAGTAATTAGTTCTTCCATCGTCATAGTTTTTTCTTCAAAAATATGATGCTTAATAGCTGCCAAAGAATCAGTAATAGTCGCAATACCGACACATTGAATATAGCTTGTATTGTAACGGGCACCGCCACAGTTATAATCTTTCCCATCTCGAACACAATCATCGGTCATCACTGACAATAAAGGAACCGGCATATTTTCCATGTACATTCTTTCAATCAAATTATTGCCAGCAACTTTAATATCCACCACATATTTTAATTCTTCATAAAATGCTTTAAAAACTTCTTCATAACTAGTCATTTCATTAAAATCACCGACATCAATACCCACTTGTTTATTCGTGTAATGATCATAACCACGATGCATTGCTAACTCAAAAATTTTCGGAACATTTAAATAGCCGGTTAATACATAGGCTTCTTTACCGGCGACGCCAACTTCCACGCAACCAGAGCAAATACCACTTTCTCTGGCATCATCCACTGATTTTCCTAAATAGGCCAACTCGTTTAAAATTGCTTCCGAATTATAAATTGCCGGTTGGCCCCAGCCTCGGCGAGAAATTTTTAGGGCTTCCCGTAAAAATTTTTCTGGTGATTTTTTAGAGACTTGGATATTAGAACTCGGCTGCAATAATTTCATTTCATCCATAACTTCTAAAATCAGATAGCTGACATCACTGACACCACTTGTCCCGTCAGGTCGTAAAGCACCAGTATTAATGTTACAAAAATCTGTATAAGTGGCACTTTCTTTTAAAGTAATGCCCACTTTTGGCGGTGCCGGTTGATTGTTAAACTGAATCCAGAAGTTTTCTAATAATTCTTTGGCTTCTTCCCGCGTTAGGCGTCCTTCAGCTAGATCTTTTTCATAAAATGGTTCTAAATGTTGATCTAACTTCCCAGGAGAATAGGCATCCCAGTTATTCATTTCTACAGTCACACCAATGTGCACAAACCAGTACATTTGTAGCGCTTGGCGGAAAGTTTGCGGTGCATGTTCTGGGACTACATCACAGACTTCGGCTAATTCTAACAATTCTTGTTTCCATTTTAAATCCGTTTCATTTTCAGCTAATTCGCGACATTGTGCCGCGTAACGATGACCAAAAATAATCATTGCTTCGCAGACTAATTTCATGCCTTCTAATTCTTCTCTTTTATTTAAAGCTTCCATATCATTGTTGAAATCCAATTGCTCGATTTCTTTTTCAATTTCCGCTTTAAAATCAGCAAAGCCTTTTTGATACATTTTGCCATCAGCAACGGTATGGCCGGGTCCTCGTTGCATTAAAAATTCTGTATATAAACCAGCATCAAATAATAAATGCCATTCTTCTGGTAACAATTTATTCATGCGAGTCATCATCGCCCTATCTTGCCAATAAGGAATAATCACTTCTTCTTGAATTCGACGATCCTCATCAGACACTTTGAAGAAGACTTTTTCACGATTGTTCATATTTTCAAAATCTGCCATCGTATGACAACACAATTCAGGAAATGTTGGTGCAGCCCATGGTTCATGACCTTTTTCACCTAAAATCAAACTGCCTTTTTCAATATAATTGGTTCGATTTTCCATAATATACTTAAAAGCTAAGCCCCGTAAAACAGGCGCAGATACTTTGCCTTCCCATTTTTTATAGGCTTCTGTTAACAATACAGCTCGTTCAATCGAAATTTTCGGCTGGCATTCTTTTTCTGAACGCTCCCGCAAATGTTTGATTCGTTCAGTGCTTCCTCTGCGTGTTGGTTCTAAAGTTAGTTCTGGCATTTCTTTTCCTCCTATATACTGACTAGCCGCCAATGGAAACTTGATACCCAGCAGCTTGATACAACGCCTGAATTTCTGCTAATTTTGCTTGACTTGGCTCAATAAAATGTTGCGTGCATTCTCGCTTTAAGCGACGATATTTGTCTTGTCCAAAATTGTGATAAGGCAACAGAGAAATTTTTGCGACCCGCACTGCTTCTTTTTTTAACCAAGCAAGAATATTTTCAGCTGTCTGGTTATCAGTATTAATTTCATCCAATAAAATTAAACGCAGATCAATCTCTGCTCCCTGATCGGATAAATACAATAAGTTTTTCAAAACCAATTGATTGTCAACACCGGTATATTGCTGATGCAATGAAGAATCCAAAAATTTCAAATCATATAAAAAACCATCTACATAAGGCAGTATCTTTTGATAATGCTCAGTTGGTGCTACGCCACAGGTATCAATCAACACTGAGACACCGACACGTTGACATTCTTTGGCCAGCTCCACCACATAATCTAGCGGTTGGGCCATCACTTCACCGCCAGAAAAAGTCACGCCACCACCTGATTGATCATAAAAAATTTGATCAGCTTGAATTTTTTTGACTAATTCTTTAATGGAATAATTTTGACCAATCAATTCTTCTTTGCCATCTTTATTTAGCATGATTTCTGGCTTAAAATTTTGACTTTCAGGATTATGACACCAGAGACATCTAATTGGACAACCTTTAAAGAAAATCGTCGTCCGTACACCAGGACCATCATGGGTAGAAAATTTTTGAATGTTAAAAACTGTCGGTGTTTTCATCAAATTGCCTCCCGCAAACTACATTTCTTTATCTCGAATAGCTGCCGCTTGAACTGCATTCATCACTGCACTACGAAAATGGTGATCTTCTAACGATTTCACTGCCGCAATTGTTGTTCCTGCTGGTGAAGTGACCATATCTTTCAATTCTCCTGGATGTTTCCCAGTTTCTAAAACCATTTGCGCACTACCTAAGACAGTTTGAGCAGCAAATTTATAAGCTTGATTTCTAGACATTCCTTCTAAAACGGCTGCATCAGCTAAAGCTTCGATAAAGATATAAACATAAGCTGGACCTGATCCACTAAGACTGACAACTGCCGACATTAATTTTTCTTCCACTACTTCGCATTTCCCAAAGCTATTAAAGACCGCGGCTACCAATTCAGTTTCATCATCGGTAATTTGTTGATTGCGACAAAACGCTGCCATTCCTTCACCGACTAATGCAGGTGTATTCGGCATGGCCCGAATAATTTTATGACTTGTCGAAAGTGCATTTTCAATCGTTTCAATCGTCACTCCAGCCGCAATTGAGACAATAATTTTTTCCTTCGATAATGTTGGTTTTAATTCAGTTAACAGGTTAGGTAGTACATAAGGTTTCACTGCAAAAATAATCATCTGGCTATTTTGAATTAATTCTTTGGGATCAGTCGCTGCTGAAACATTTAATTCTTCTTTTAGCGCCGTCATGGCAGGTTGATAAACATCATAAATCCAAATATTTTCTGGTTGATAATTTTTTGTTTCCACCAAACCACGAATCATTGCCTTGCCCATATTCCCTGTTCCGAAAAATCCAATCGTTTTTGCCATGCATCGTCACTCCTCAAGTTTTTTATTATCTGTTTTTTCTTTGAACTTTTTTCACAAAATAATTTAAAAAAATATTTTCTTTTTCAACTCCATTATATTCACTCAAATGAATTTTTTCAACAACAATTTCATTTTTATGATATAAAAAAAGCATGATTGCTCATGCGATTTATTCTGGAACGTGAACCACTAGTAAACGAACTACTGAATCACTCAAATTCGCCCAGTTATGGGGATGTTCCGCATGATAATGAGCAGAATCACCGGGATAAAGTTTTGTAACTTGATCATCCCAATAAAAAGTCAATATTCCTTCCAGAACAAAAATAAATTCCTCACCTTCATGAGTATAAATAGTCGGTTTTTCCTTAATTTCGCGCGGCATGACTTCGATATATTCTGGTCGGATCACTGCTTGAGGAGAAATCTGACTTAAATTGAAATGAATCGATTGATTCAAATTTTGCAAATAAGGTCGTTGATAGCCACGTACAACAATCTCATCTTCAAAATTTTCGGCTGCTTTGCCATTATTTCTAAAAAAATCAGCTACATCTGTTTCAAGTATCTGTGCCATTTCATTCAGATGGTCCACATCTATTGTAGTAATTCCCCTTTCAAATTGAGAGATAAATCCCGTTGAAAGTCCTGTTAACGCAGCCATTTGCTTAATAGTAATTTTTTTATTTTTACGTAATTTCTTGATTTGCTGACCCAGTTCCAAAAGTAAACACCTTCCCTTCAGTATTCATTCATATTATACCGAATTATTAATAACTAAAAAGTACTAACTTTCAGTTATATTGATATTTATTTTGTAAAGTGTATATAATAGTATTTTAGGTATTAGTTTATTCTTCAAATCAATCTTATATAAAGTAGTTTCTTATGCCACAACAAAATGGGATTCGTTAGCAGACTTTTCAAAAGAAAATCGTGAAAATTATAAAGACTTCTTATATGGCGAATAAAAAAACACTTACGGTCGAAAGTTTCCTTCCAATCGTAAGTGTTTTTTTTAGCATTTGGCTATAAAAGCCTTAAATAGTCGTTCATTTACCACTGTATCTGTTCCAAAAAATTCTGGATGCCATTGAACTGCCCAAACAAATTTTTTATCTGGCATATAAACTGCCTCAATTAAGTCATCGGCAGAAAGTGCGGTCGCTTCTAAATTTGGTGCTAAGTCTTTAATTGCTTGATGATGATAGCTATTGACACCTAGATTTTCTTTTTCTAGTAATTGAAAGAGAGGCCCTTCTTTTAAAAGTTTAACTGAGTGTTGAACGCGATCATAAGGTGCTGTCATATCGTGGGCAATCTGGGTTGAATATTCTGCTGCAATATCTTGATAAAGCGTCCCGCCATTGACAACATTCAACACTTGAATCCCACGACAAATACCTAATAATGGCTTGTCCATCGCAATAACTTTTTGCATACAATAAATTTCCATCTTATCTCTTTTTAAACAAGGTTCCCCAGAAAGCTCACTTGGCAATGTGCCGTATAATTCTGGTGAAACATCTTGACCACCAGTAAACAAAAATCCGTCACATTGTCCTAAAAAGTAATCTAAGTTTTCTTGATTTGTAGTAAAAGGTAAAATTAACGGAATCGCTCCATACTTTTCTAGTAAATCTAAATAAGCTGGCAACATCCAAATACTATCTTTCTGATTATCAAATAATGGCATCACGCCGATTACTGGTTTCATAATTCGTCCTCCGTGTTGTTTATTTTGTTAATACCCTCGTATAATGGTATGTATTTCTTCAAACGTTTTTTATAATCCGCAAATCATTTTTAGCCGCAATAGATTTAGTATATCATCTAGAAATTAAACCTTTTTTATAGCTAGATGTAGCAACAGTGAGAAAATGACTCATAACTAACTTAAAAATATAAAAAATTTTAATTTATTTCATAAAAATAAAAGAGCTGATTTGCTGGAGAAGATTTCGCATATCAGTTCTTTATATTTAAAATAAAGTTATTGAGTCGGTTACAACCTATTTCTCAATCTTTTATCCAACGCATTTGTAATAAATAGGGTTGTTGATATTTCGTTATTAAATGTTGAAAGAAATGATCTAAGTCATGACTATCTGGGGTTATGTTTTCTGTCAATAAGGCATACTTTTCTTTTTCTTCACTAGTAGCTTGCTTTTTGAAATAGCCCCAAATATGTTGATAAGCCACTCGTAAAGTTTTTTCAGTCGGTTCTACTGTTTCCAATTCAGTTAATAGCTTTTGATATTGTGCTTGTTTCATTGCATCCCATTGATTATTTTTAGCTAATAAACGAATCTCGTTATAAGCATTCTGATTCCGTGCCATCACCCAATATTTATGTTTGGCCCAGGACTGTTGAAAATCTTTTAATAAATCATTTTCCATCTGACTCACCAAAAGTTTCTTGGGCATATTCTTTACTGGATTCATAAGTTGCTAAAGCTTTTTTGCGACGTTCTTTATGGTTAACGATTGGTTTAGGATAAGTGTCATCAAGTATGACCCCGTATTCTTCTTGCTGTTCAATAGTCATTTTTTCTGGTTGATGAATATATTTATCCGGTAAATCTGCCAATTCTGGTAGATATTCTCGAATAAAATCCCCATGTTTATCAAATTTTTCAGCTTGTGTGGTGGGGTTAAAAATTCTAAAGTATGGTACTGCATCTGTTCCGGTAGATGCTGCCCACTGCCAACCTCCGATGTTACTGGCAGGATCGTAATCAATCAACATCTGTTGAAAGTATTTTTCTCCCCAGCGCCAATCGATTAACAAATCTTTAGTCAAAAAGGAGGCCACGATCATCCGCAACCGATTATGCATCCAACCAGTTTCCTTTAGTTGCCGCATCGCAGCATCCACAATTGGATAACCAGTTTTTCCCGTTTGCCAACGTTCAAATTTTTCTTGGTCATTTTCCCATTCCACAAATTTAAACTTCGCTTGAATCGGTTCATCTTTTTGTTTTGGAAAAGAAGTGTAAATCATATTGTAAAAGTCCCGCCAACAAAGTTCTTTTTGAAAGGTTGTCCTGCTTTGAGATTTATTAACCTTTTGAACCTTTTCCCAAACAGTTCGCATCGAAATTTCTCCTGTCCGTAAAAAACGTGACAAATGACTAGTCTGGTCTAAGCTAGGAATATCTCTAGCTTGCTGATATTCTTCTAAATCAGCTTGAATAAACTTTGTAAGACGTTCTTCAGCAGCTTCTTCACCAAAGGAAATTTGTTGTTCAGGAATCTTTTCAATCATTTTTTTGAATTTTTCTTCGTCTTTTGAAAACAAGACTTTTTTATAGACGGCTTTCGCGTCGTAAGCTACTTTCAAAGGTGTCTCTTTGATCATTTCCAACCATTTTTTATAATAAGGCGTAAAGACTTTATAGTAGTCGCCATCTTCTTTTTTGATTTCTTTGGCCCCATGAAGATAAGCATCTTGATATGCGTAACTTTCGATTTCATTTTCATGAAAGAATTTAATTGCCTCTTGATCACGAACCGCGCCATAGCCGCTAGTATCTTCATTGAAATAAATCTTATTCCAATCCTTCAACTCGTTTTTCAGCCGTTCAAATAACTCCAGCGGCTCACCATATTGAATTTGTAAATGGGCTTTTTGATCAATTGTTTCCTTAAAATGCTGAACACTTGAAAAAAATGCTTGATGATTGGGGCTATCTTGAATAAATTGATTCGGATTTGCTTGAAATAATAAGACCAATTCATCTGAACCTAAATTTTCGCAAGCATAATATAACGCTTTATTATCTTGAATTCGTAAATCTCTGCGAAACCACATAACTGTTTTCATCTTCTTACCTCACTATTCCCAGTTGATTCATTTCAAGGTATCACACTATTAAAAGTGATGCATTGGATATGTTTGCAACTTATTCAGCAAGAAAAAAATCTTTCAATCTTTAGACAAATCTGTTAATAAAAAAGTTGAAAAAAACTCGCTGCAACAGATATCTACAACATGCTTTTTCAACTTAATTTTGGATTTATTTTAATTAATTTCTTTCAACCAATCAACTATTTTTCGGCTAACTTCTTGTTGTTGCGCATCATTGGTGATTTCGGCTTTACCGTCACCTTTTTGCTTACCATAGCTACCAAATCCACCGTGGTTACCACCATCAATCGTAGTATAATCAGCTTTTTTTGGTAAATATTTTTTTGCAGCATCATAACTGTCCCAATTTAACACCTTATCATTACTAGCTGTAATCGATAAGACTGGAAGCTCAGTTTGTTTAAGACTGCCTTTTTCATCAGGATAACTAGCTAGAAAAATCATGCCCGCAACTTGATTAGCATGTTCAGCTGCAAACCGACTGGCCATCACACCGCCTAAAGAGTGTCCAGCTAAGATATATTTTTGCTGTGGCTTTTGTTCGATAATTTCCTCAGCTTTATTGCCGCCTAAAACGGCTAAATCCAACGGCATTTTTACAATATAAACATTGTAACCAGCTGCTGCGACCTCTTTTGCCCACACACTATAGCTTTCAGCATCTACTAACGCACCTGGATAAAAGATTAAATTTGTCTGACTTTCTTCTGGTGCCTCAAATAATAAATAACCCGCATCATTTTGGCTAACTTTTGCTGCACTCACTGCATTTTCTGCTGGCGGATAGGTCAGTGAATTTAGATAAATTAACCCACCGGATACTAGTAGAGCCAGAGTAATAATTACACCTAATGCTATCTTTTGCCATCTTTTTAATCGTTTCATTTCGTCCCTCCTGCTGTTCATTGTAGAAGAAGACAGGAAAAAGAACAATTTTTTTAGACGTTAAATGAAAAGGCAAAGCAACTCAACAAATTTTACTATTTCTTATTTTCGATTGTAAATATCCACTGACTACTGAAGCAATCACCTGCAGATTTTAGTAAACCCAAGCCAGTATTTTTTAACTCTCGCCCATAAAAAAATGACCGCCTAAATTTAATTCATCATAAAAAATTTCCTTGTTGAGCGATGATTTCTTTAATTTTCAAACTAGTTATTCGACCAACTTGATGATTTGGTACCGTTGAAACATAAAAACTCATAGCTACTAGCGGATAAATTAAAGAGGTTTCGTTTTACAAACGTTCAACAGCATTTATATCATCAGAAGTCCCTATCTGAGGACTGAGGCCCACATAATGGATCAAATCTACCAGCACAACTCTCTAGTTGAAATTAAATATTCTTGTGCATTTTCTCTGGACATATCTAAAACTTTCTAATGGTAAATTTTGTAAATCAAACCGTATAAAAAACCATTTTAACAAGGTATTTTTGTAATCTAATACCTCACTAAAATGGAATCTACATTTTATTACACTAATTTTAATTGGCTAATTGTTCTTTTAATAACGTTTGAATTCTAATAAGTTCGTCCAATGGAATACTTTGGTAAGAAATTTCATCTAGCATAAAACCTTCACCCATTGCTTGTTCTGAATCCACTTGATTAAATGCTTCACGATAGTTTCTAAATAATAATTCGATATCATTAAAGGTAATATCTGTTTGTAAATTATCTCCTAGACTATTTAAAATACTATGATAATTTCTTAACGATTTAATACTAACCATTTGTTTCAAAATTCCAGCTATTACTTCTCGCTGTCTTCCTTGACGGCCATAATCTCCTTCTGGATCATCATAGCGCATCCGAACGTATTTTAATGCCTTATTCCCATTTAGATACTGTGAACCAGCTGGAAATTCAGTTTCTTCATAGGTAAAAGCAAATGGATTATCTACTTCAATTCCCCCAACTGAATCAACTAAAGTCTCGATCCCCTTCATGTTGATAACAACATAGTAATTGATTGGTATAGCTAATAATTGAGCAACAGTATCCGCAGCCATATCAACACCACCAAAAGCATAAGCGTGATTAACTTTATCCATCGTATCATGTCCAACAATCTCTGTATAAGTATCTCGAGGAATGCTTACTATTACGGTTTTTTTCGTATTTGGATTAACGGTTGCTACCATTAACGTATCAGAACGTCCTCGTTCTGTTCGACCTAAAGCACCTGTGTCAACACCTAATAATAATACGCTAAATGATTTTTTCTGATTTAAGCTAACTTCATCAAGAGGTTGAGTTTTTTTTGCTGGCTCATATACTTCATCAGTGACTCCTTTTACATCATAAAGCACTTTTGCTGCTGTAGCAGTAATCAAGCCAACCAAAACTAATAAAATACTTACTAGTAAAATTAAGGTTTTTTTCAGCTTTCCACTTGGTCTTCTTCCCTTATTTCTCATATACTCACTCCATTATCCATCTAGCATGTCTTCTTTCAAAAATCATTAAAAGACTGGGCTAATATATCAGCTATCCGTTCACTCGCATGACCATCACCATAGGGATTAGTTGCCTCAGACATCTTCTGATAAGCTATCGGATCTTCTAATAACCTCATCGTTTCCTGATAGACTGTTGCTTGATTTGTACCAACAAGTTTTAAAGTACCCGCTTTTATTCCTTCTGGACGCTCTGTTGTATCACGTAATACAAGAACTGGAATCCCCAGTGAGGGCGCTTCTTCTTGAACACCACCAGAATCAGTCAAAATTAAATCTGAATGTTGTGCAAAATTATGGAAATCAAATAAATCTAGCGGTTCGATTAATTGTATATTTTTTAAATTTCCAAGTTCTTTTTCAGCCAGTTCACGAACAAGCGGATTTTTGTGCATCGGAAAAATAATTTCTACATCATCTTTTTCTTTTGCTATCTGCGCCAATGCTTTAAATACTTCTATCATTGGCTGTCCTAAATTTTCTCTTCGATGCATCGTGACTAAAAGTCTTTTCTTTCCCTCGTTTGATAAATTTGGGTGAGTATATTTTTTATCTATCGTATATGTCATTGCATCAATCGCTGTATTTCCAGTAACAAATACTTGTTCTTGTCGATGGTTTTCTTTAATCAAATTAACGGCACTCTCCTTTGTTGGAGCAAAACAAATATCCGACAAAGCATCAACTAATTGACGATTCACTTCCTCTGGAAATGGAGAGTATTTATTCCAAGTACGTAACCCTGATTCAACATGTCCAATCGGAATTTTCAGATAATAAGCTGTTAAAGCTGCTGCTAAAGTCGTTGTCGTATCACCATGAACCAAAACAACATCCGGCATATTCGCTTCTAATACGGGCGTCAATTTATCAATAATATGAGTTGTCATTTCGCTTAAACTTTGTTTTTTCTTCATAATATTCAAGTCAAAGTCTGGAGTTATTTTAAAAAAATTCAATACCTGATCCAGCATGTCACGATGTTGACCTGAAACGACAACTCTTGATTGAAAACGTGGATCCCTCTCTAAAGTTTTTATTACTGGTGCCATCTTGATTGCTTCCGGTCTAGTACCAAAAATCGACATTACTTTTATCGACATATGTATCTCCCTTTTATTAAAAAATTCACAATTTATAACAAAAGGTCTTGAAGGAGAAATCCGCCACTCTCCTTCAAAACCCCTCATTTTCTACATAAAATAAACAATCTTAAATCTACTGATTCATAAACCATTCTTTTGTTATAACGGACAATGAAAAAATCTATTATTGTAGGTCCCATGTTTTTAGAGTTTTATCAGTTGGTGCATACTCCAATTTTGTTGGTTTTTCTCCAGTTCCAATTAGATAATACAATTTACCAGTCGCTGATTCTTCTGGGTTTAACACACCACCAAAAGCTTCCATTTCTTCTGTTACATTGTAGGTTTTATCTTTCTTATCCGTTACTAATTGAAAATCGATTGCTCCCATACCTTTATCTTGGGTACCAATGTTTTTGTATTCGACTGAAAAAGTAATTAATTGTTTAGGTTTTTCAGCTTCATTTACAGATTCGCTGCTGGATACTTCAGTGATTTTCATTTCAATACCGTCAGCTGTAAAAGGCACATTTAAACCATCTTTTACTTCCACTTTAGCAATTGAAGCAGAGCTATTACCACTGTCATCTGTTTTATTGTTAGTGTTAGAATTACACCCAGTTAAAACAAAACCAACTGCGATCATACTCAATAAAAATTTTTTCATGCAAAATCTCCGTTCATTAGTTCACTTGAACTGTTTTTCTATCTAATTCTTTTCCATCAGGACCATAAGCGACTAAATTGACAATATCACCTTTTTTGATGGCATTTCCAACGTAATAAGTGAAGGATCCATTTCTAAATGTTCCACCAATTGAAACCAAGCTATTATTTATATAAAGATAAGCTTGTTTTACATCACCTGAATAAACTCCAGAAATTTCAATTGCCCCAACGTTGTATATATTAGGAGAAATGTTGCCATTATAAGATGAATTTGCAAAAGATACTTTTACGTTTTCTTGCAATAAGACATCGTCTGTTCCATAAGCGTTCATAGTAACATTATCGCCTTCTTTAATAGCATTACCCACATAGTAATTGAAGCGTCCATCTTTAAAAGTTCCGCCCCAAGAAATAACATTTCCGTTCACTGATAAGCGAGCTTTGCGTACATCTCCACTATATGTTCCAGTGATTTCACCATTACCAATAGTATAGCTATTTGGAGAAATTGAACCTTGTTTTGCAGGCGCTTGTTTAACAGTAACTGGGTTATTTTGAGTCAACAACGAATTATTTTGATCATAACCATTAATCATCACACTGTCTCCAGCTTTAATTCTTGATGTTCCTACCCAATAAGTAAAGCGTCCATTAGCAAAATTACCACCGAGTGATAAAACAGTTCCATTAACAATTACTTTCGCTTTTTTCACATCTCCACTGTAAACCCCAGTGATGTATTCATCTCCAACTGTATAATCACTTGCTAGCATAGTCCCTGAAGTATTAGATTCAACTCGAACTGTTTTACTATCTAATTCTTTGTTTTCAGAATCTAAAGCAACTAAACGTACATTTGAATTTTTAGAAATTACATTTTGACCTACATAATAAGTGAAAGTACCATTTCTAAATGTTCCACCTTGTGAAATTAATTTATCATTAACGTACAATTTAGCTTTTTTCACATCACCTGTGTAAGAACCAGTAATTTCGACCGCTCCAACTGAAAAATTATTTGGTGTAATAGTTCCAGCTGCTGCAGGCGCAGCAATTACAGTCACTTTATTATTTTGGCTTAACACATCACCATCAACATCGTAACCGTTAATTAATACGCTGTTACCTTGTTTAATTGCGTTTTTACCAACCCAGTAGCTAAATTCACCATCTTTGAAAGAGCCACCTAAAGAAAGTACTTTTCCATTAACAATTACTTTTGCTTTTTTCACATCACCTGTGTACGTTCCACGAATGTATTCATCACCAACTGTATAATCATAAGCGGAAATTGTGCCAGTATAATTAGATAGAACTTTGACAGTTTTTTCATCTAATTTCTTTTGATCTTTATCATAAGCAACTAACACAACTTTTGAATTTTTCTTGATTAGTCCACTGTTCACTTCATAGGTGAATTTACCATCTTTCAATGTCCCACCTTTAGAGACCAAATTATCATCAACATAAAATTCAAGATAAGAAACATCACCTTCATAGTTACCAGTGATAAGCCCTTGGCCCACAGTATAATCATTCACTGTAATACCATGAATACTTTCTTTCACTTCAACTTCAATATCTTTAGTGGTAATTCCTCTATGACTATCTTCTACTGAATAAGTAATAAAGTATTTTCCAGCGACATTAGTATTAACGTTATTTGATTTGATGATGACTTTTGAAGTTAAGTCCCCATCTTCTTCATCATGCGCGGTAATACCTTCTAATGGATTAAAAGGTTCACCTTTTTCAATAATTTTATTTTCGGCATTGATTACCGGTAATACATTTTCACCTACTGTTACGTTGATTGTCTTAGTAGCAGTTAACCCGTGGCTATCTGTGATTTTGTATGTTACAGGGTAAACACCTGGTACATTTGGTTGTACTGGATTATCAATTATGACTACATTTTTAGTGATATCGCCATCTTCTTTATCAATTGCAGAGACACCTCTCATAGCAAATGAACCAGTAAAGTCTTCACCTAAAATAATTTTTCGATCTTCAGCAGTTAAAACAGGTTTTTCAGTTCCGTATGCTGGATCTAATTGAGCATATTCTAAGAAGCCACTAGATTCTTTTCCGCCACCAACAGTCCAATCAATAATGTTGTTGTCTTGAGATAGAGCTGTGTTAAAGTGATATTTCCCATCTAGGGAATTTGGCACGCGAATTTCTGTATCAGTTACGAAGCCACCTAAATCGATGTTAATTGAACAATAAACCCGTGGTAAAATCCCGATAATTGTAGAAATTGTTGGATTTTGAATAATTAAAGAGCAACTATCTGGATCTACTTTAATATCAGCTGAAGTATAATTTTGAGCTTTAATTTGAATACCAAAGTTATAAGCTTTCATTTCACCTGATAAATAATTGATGAAACGCGGATCTTGTAACAACGGTTTAAACTCATTAGGCAATTTCACTTGATAAAAAGTTTTGTCGTTGTATGACATGTTAGCTAATTGTCTAACATTTAAATCAACTGTTAAAATACCTTCTGTTTTTTGGTTGTTGATAACTAAATTTTTATCGGTTGACATCTTCAAACCGATTTCTCCCCAAGCAACCAAACCAACATCTAGTGGTTGAATAGCATTTTGTTCAGTCGTTTCCTCTGTATTTTCAACTACAGCAGATTCAGTTGGTTCTTCCGCTGGTGCTGGTTGCTCAGCATTAATTTCTGGCAAGTTATTGTCAGCTAAACTTTCAGCTAATTCCGGCGATACTTCCTCAGTCCCCGCTGTTTTTTCTTCAGCTAACGATACGACAGGAAGTAATCCTGCATTCAATAACATTAAACTGCTAGCACCAATAGTTAATAATTTCTTTTTCTTCACTCTTTTTTCCCCTCTCTTTTTTTCCTTTTATGAATTGAATCTCAACTTAATCATTCATCACCCCCTAATACTTATAATAATTATAATTTCCAGCACTCAGAGATTTGGCACCGTTATAAACAACGCCGATTAAGCGTGCTTTCGATCGCTCTAGTAGGGTTTTACATTTTATTAAATTATTTCGTTTCGTACGATTTTCTCGAACCACTAAAACAACGCCATCAACTTTCGATGAGAAAATTTGAGCATCTGTTACTACTAAAAGCGGTGGTGAATCGACGATAATAAAATCATATTTTTCCTCCACCTGTTGAAAAATTTCATTTAAACGATTTGAATTTAACAGCTCTGAAGGATTAGAAGGAATCGGTCCTGCAGGTAAAAAGTCTAAATTTTTAATTTGTGTTCTTTGAATAGCCTCTTCAAGTGAACTACCAACATTACTTAACAATGTGCTTAAACCAGCAACTGTGCCAGTACGTAAATTAAAAATTTTTCCAGCAGTTGCTCGGCGTAAATCACCATCAATCAATAGTACTTTTGTATTGGTTTCTGCCATGACGACCGCTAAATTTGAAGCCAAGGTCGTTTTTCCTTCTTCCTGTTCAGTTGATGTAACCAAAAGTAATTTCATTGGTCTTCCAGATGAAGCAGCAAATTGAATACTTGTTCGTACGTTGCGATATTGCTCGGTAATTGGTGAAAATCTGTTTTCAATCGCAATTAATCGGTTTTCTCTTTCTCTCATTGTTCGCTACTCCTAATTTAAACTCTTTTTCTTCTTCTTCTTGAAACACTGTTTGAAGTGCCTGTGAGATCTCTTTTCAAAAGATCTTTATCTTTAGCAGACATTTTCATATCTACATTTGTCGTATGAGGAATAATTCCTAGTGCACTGGTACCAAAAATTTCAAAGACTGTTTGTTCAGTTTTTATTGTTTGATCAAGGCTAGCTCGTAACAGGACAAATAAAAATCCAACCATTCCTCCAATAAATAAACTCAACACTAAATTTAATTTATGATTTGGTGAAAAAGGATTTCGACTTGCTGTTGCTTTACTTGTAATCGAAATTTCACCTGGTATCTGACTATCTTCCAGTGCTTCCTGAAATACTTCAGAAGTTGTGTTGGCTAAATAAGAAGCCAACCTAGGACGATCGCTAACTGCTCGAATGGAAAAAAAAAGCGACTCCTGCTGTTGTTCCAGCGTGATTGCTTCTCTTAATTGACTAATAGACATATTCTGATTTTCTTCAGATTGCAGCTCTTGTTGCACTTCGCCTAAAACTAAGTCACTTAATACCAGTTCTTTATAAGTTTTTACTAATTGTAAATTGGCAGTAATTTCATTTGAAATATTTTCTTCAGTCGTTTTGGTCGCAGCAATCATTTGAGTCTGCGAACTGTACTTTGGTGTAATCCAGAAAAAAGAAATATACCCACCAATCAATAATCCCGTGATACTACAAAAAATAATAATGGGTAGTTTTTCTTTAATTGTTTGAAGTAAAAAGGTGAAATTGAATTTTTCATCCATAATAATTTGTTGCCTCCGATAATTTATGTACTGGTCTAATAAGCTCCGTCATGGGTGATAATGACTAAAAAAGTTTTTAGCATGATTTTTAAATCAAAAAGAAAACTCCCTTTATTTATGTAGCTTATATCTAAGCTGATCATTTCTTCAAAATGAAGTTTATTCCGTCCACTTACTTGCCAAAGACCGGTACATCCAGGTTTTACAAGTAATCTTAAACGATGATAAGCCGAATATTGATCAACCTCTTTAGGTAGAGCTGGTCGTGGCCCCACAATCGACATGTCTCCCTTTAATACATTTAATAATTGTGGAAACTCATCAATGCTAAACTTTCGTAAAAAATGACCAACACGAGTAATGCGCGGGTCACGTTTTATTTTGAACATTGGGCCTTGAATTTCATTTTTTTCAGTCAAGTCTGCCAAACGTTTTTCTGCGTTCACAGACATCGTCCGAAACTTATATAGGATAAAATACTTCCCATTTTGACCAACTCGCTTTTGACTAAAAAAAACAGGTGCTTTAGGATCTTCTATTTTAATCAGCAAGCTCACTAAAGCAAAAGGAATTAAAAGAACAATGAGCCCTACAAAACTGATAATAATATCGATAAGTCTTTTGGTTTTACTTCCCAAAAAGTCGGAATAAGCCAAACTTGTTTTGTTTTTTAAATCAAATTTTCCTATTGCAGGATTATTCTCATAAATGTTATTCATCTTTTCACTTCCAAATGATCGGTAAATTACCGATATATTTTTCTTTATTAATAAGACCTTGTTCTTTAGAGTCATTACAGCTAACAAAGTAATAATAAAACAGAAGGGAATTAATGAACCATCAATTAATTGTCTCTTTTTTGAATTTTTATATTCAAAAAATACTATTTTTTTAAATCAGAATGATATTTAATGCAAGTTTCTTTCTTTTTTTGTTAATTTTTCGTTTTTTTTAGATTTTTAATTAAAAATTCTCTATAAAAATTAATATTATCTAACTTTCAGCTAACCTGCCTTATTTTCAATTAATTGATAGAAATCATCTGAAATTTTATAACCTTTCCCCCATGAGGTATCAATCGGGTTGCAATATAGCCCACTTTTTTCGACTTTTTCTTTGATGTTACGGACACAGGTGGACAAAGCAGATAGTCTTGAATTAGTAACTTCTTCTTTTCCCCAAATTTTTTCAATCAGTTCTTGTCTCGAAACGTACAGTCCTTTATATTCATACAAACAATTCAAAAGTAAACTTTCTTTTTTTGATAAGCCAAAACTATAAAAATGATATTTCTTTTTATAATTTCCTTTATCTATTTCTGCGATTTCTGTTTGGAGAACTGTCTGGCACAATTCTCGAATCTCTTCCAATGAAGCATCACTTTTGATCCATTGATCTATACTGTACTCTGTTCGTTCTTCTTCATAATTTTTTGCAAATTTACTTTCATACTTTCTGAAAATAGCAGGAACTTGATTACGAATATTGAACATTAGTTCATCCAATTCTTGGTAAGAAATAGTTTCACTTAAGATTACTGCATCAAAACAAGTAACTAATTGCGTAGTTTTTTTCGCCATCAAATGAAAATCGCTTATCAGACAAGTACTACAAAAAACTTCATGGTTTAATTGTTGTAGTTTATTTTGGAAACTTGATTCAGCTAATACATTTTTAGTCAAGATTAATATTTTCATGACTTTCCTCCTTCTTTAACTGTTCGGTTTCAGTTAATTGTTCTATACTCCTAACAAATTCCTCATAGTAGCGTTTTTGTGAATGTCGGTTTCTTCCTTTTATTGCCTGATCACTTAATCGCTTACGAAATTTATCATCGTGAATTAATCGATCTAACCCTTTGGCGAAATTATTTATATAATTTTTATCATAATCAATTAGAAGCGCACTATCTTCACTGATATATTCTGGAACTCCACCAATTCTAGTGACAATTACTGGTACCCCCATTGCTTGTGCTTCGACAGCCGAAAGACAACAAGTTTCATGAAAGATTGATGGAACGGCGCAAATATCGGCTGCTTTTAAATAAGAAGGAACCTCTGTCTTTTTTATATAGCCGGTGAATCTTACTTCGATCGGTAGTTGTTCTGCTTGAGCCATGACTTTTTTGAAGTAGCTATCCTTTTTAATTGCGCTATAAGTTGTACCACCTAGTATCAGAACTTTCACATTTTTTTTAAATTTAACTTTATCTAAGGCTGCTAGCAGTAAATGTACTCCTTTGGTTTCCGTAATTCGCCCAGAAAATACAATGACACAATCGTCTTTTTTTAGACTTAATTCCGACCGAAGTGTTTGTTTCTCAATCGGGCTTGCCATTTGATAATCTTCTAATTTAATCCCATTATTTACTCGATAAAAGGGTGGCACTTCTTTGACTTTGGGAATTTTCTTTATTTGTTTAGCTAAAAAATCGCAGACTGACATGACTCCATCTAACTGTTGTAAAATTTCCTTTCCATTCATAGTTTGGTCATTTAAATAATCATTGTGTAAATAGACCGCTAATTTACCTGAATAAAATGTCCGAATAATGGGAATTCTTTCAGGACAATTTAAGTCCACTAGACAATCGACTGCAGTATTCTGCAAATAATCTTGAGCTTTAGTCATTATCTCTGGGTGGGGAATCAAATTCTTTTTTTTCCCAGTTAACATGAACCGCACTTTATTCAAAACTTTTTGCATGAACCACCTTAAAGGACGTTCTCTTGTTTTGACTGCGATCACCTTACTAAACTTGTGAGTTTTATTAAAAACGGTAATGGCCACATCATCTTTAGATACTATGATTAATTCTAATAATTGATGTTTCTCATTTTCCTCAATTAAAGAATCTAATAAAGTTTCAACAGCACCGCCTTTTACTGCTGGAATAGGCAGTTTCCCATAAGTGAGTAACATTACCCGAAGCTTCTTCATTTAAATTTCTCCTTTATCACTAAGTAAATGAAATAAATATTCTCAAAAACATAGCGTTTATAAAGTCTTTTCGGTTCTTTCATAAACCGGTGTAGCCACTCCAGGCCACTTTGTTGCATCCATGTAGGCGCTCGTGAAATTTCTCCTGCCAACACATCAAAACTACCGCCTACCCCCATCAGTAAATTAGCATTGAACTTCCTTTTATACTTAGCAACAAATTCTTCCTTGTAAGGAGAAGTCATTCCAATGAATAAAATTTGCGGATGACACTCAGCAATTTCTTTTACTACAGCTGTCTCATCCTTGAAGTACCCATTTTGAGCACCAACAATATTCAAATTTGGATACTGTTGTTTGAGTACTATTAATAATTGTTTTAAGATGCGTTCTTTAGTACCCAAAAAATATAAACTCAAACCATTTTTTTCAGCACTTTTAAGTAACTCTGTCATGGTGTCAATGCCGGTAACTCGTTCGATTTTCTTTTTTTTAAGCCACCGACAAGCCCATACAATCGAATAACCATCGGCACTCACCATGTCGGCTTGTTGAATAATTTTTTTTATTTTAGGATCTTTTTGACAAAGAACTACTTTATTAGAATTCACCCCAATGTGTTCAATTACCTCGTTATTTTTGATTCTCTCCACCATTTCATCAACAGTTTCCTGCAAATTTCCATTATCTATTAGGAGGTCAAATAATTTTATTTTTTTCATTTTAACGCCCCTTTCTGACCTGAATTACTACGGTATAATCCAATTAGAACAATCAAAAAAATAACTAGCCCTTGACTGGTAAACAGGAATATTTTGGAGAATCCTCCCCACTGTTTCAACATGATCTGAACAATTAATAAACCCAATTGTAAAAACATCGTTCCAGTAGTTAATTGACTGTCCATTAAATGATTAGTTTGTCGTTTACGTAAATAAAAAATGATGAAAAAACCTAAGCTAGAAGCTAAAGACGCTCCATTAATGCCAATTAATGGGATTAATGATAGGCTACCTACCAAATTCACTGCTGCTCCGATTAATGAAGTAGTCAAAATTCCTTTTGTTTTTTTCACTACTATATAAGTAGTGCCAAAGAAACCTGAAATACAGGAGAAAAAATTACTAATCAATAAAAGAGGAATGTACGCTTTAGCAAAATAAAATTCTTTAGACAATAAAACGGCTGCTAATGGATCCAAAAATAGTAAGATCATACCTGAAGAAAACAATAAAAAGGTACTGTAGTGATTAAATACTTTTTGAAAAAAGAGACCCGCATCTTTTTTATGATATTGCTCAACTGCGGATAACTGCCAAGCTTGCATAAAAATAGCACCAAGCACCGATAATAAATTAGGTATTTTGCTTGCAGCAGCGTACATTCCATTACTTGCTACCCCTAAGAAAAAGGTCATAATAAAACGACTAGAGGTAGTCAATATCCACCACATTGCAGAGTTTGGAATTAGTGGCAAACTATACTTAATGATTTGTTTGCTTTGAAAGCTGCTTGCCGACTTTTTAAAAAACATATCCTTCCAAGAAATATTAAGAACTAAAAAAATTAATGAGAAACTATTGGCAACTACTAATGACAAGAAATAAGCTACCAATTTGTTATTTATTTGCCGAAAGAATAGAATACCAAAAAGTAAAGTCAGCAATGAAAGAATAATGCCGTTTGCTGCATAGATTTTTAATTTACCAACCGCTTTGATATATTGCATAAGAATTAATTGAAATGATTGAATTGTTAATAGAACAAAACTTAGCAACCCAATACTTGAAGAGATTGTCCAATGTAGCCCAAATAAATAGACAATTAATAGCAATACTCCCGAAAAAGCAAGACCTATCAAATTAATTCGTAAAGCTACTGATAACCAGCTCATCTGTTCTTTTTTGCTTTTACTATCTAATACAAAACGCAATACACCTTCTGAGACACTTAAACTAACAATTGGAAGTAAAAGATTAATTGTATTTATCAATAAATCGGCAGTTCCATACTGTGCTTTAGTTAGATAGTAGGTATAAAAACCTACTAAAAAAAAGGTAATTAATTTGCTCCCAAAACTACCAATAGCAAAAATCAGCGAATCATTGAATAATTTTTTATATTGATTCATAGATCTGTCAAACTGTTCTGAATAGTTTTCATGATCTGATAATTAATTGTAAAAGCACTTTTCATATCTTCTTTAGCTTGTTTCACCTGATTGATCATTTGCTGATTATTGTCTAATCTTTCATCTACTTTTTTTATTAATAGTTCAGTGTTTACATGTAATTCTTCTATCGGAAAAACATCATTCTCAATGCTAAGATTTTTAAACATTTCAACAACTTTTTGTTGCCAAGATAATCCGATAATAGGTATATATTGTGAAACTGCCACAATCATCGAATGCATCCTAGTACCAATTACTAGATTCAAAGTTTGATATAACGTGAGTAACTCTTCTTTATCTTTAATAGGAACCAATTTTACTTGCGGCTGTCTTTGAAACTCACTATAAATAGTTTCAATTGTTTCATAATCTTGAACTTCAGAAGAGAATAAAATTATCTCTCTTTGTTGGTCAACTAGACGTAGAATTAAAGCTGTTAAATCTTTTAAGTACCGTAAATATTCTTTCTGTGAGCAACCAGTAATCCGGTAATCAATCACACAAATACCAATACGCTGGAATCCATCGCGTTGAGCTTTTAATTGCTCGAAAGATTTTTCTGCTGGTAAAAGAAACACTGGGTCAACTGAAGGGTAAACTGCAGGATGATGAGAACCATTCATGTATTGCCAAGATCGGTAATCGCGAAAAGTAATATAGTCACATTTTTTTAATGTCTCAACAGCCGCTTGCTTTTGTTTTTCAGTACAAAAGGGACCAATACCAATTGAACTTACAAATATCGGCACTTGATATTGTTTTGCCAAAGTCACTACTTGATCAAACCGTTGCGCAGATAACGTAACTGGTGATAAATCAAAAATCGCATTTCCACCTCCAATTACTAAAAGATCGGTTTGCTTCAAAGCCTCTTCAAATCGTTGGATACTTTCCGGATCATACATTTTTTTGCGAGATTTTAGCCACTTATTATGGCTAACCAAATTTTTTACAAAAGGTAATTGGCGAAAGTACTTATAATAGATGTTATGAACTTCCGATCGACGAACTAAATTTTTATCTAGCTGAATTTGAGAATCCTCAAGTAATTTGTAACTAAATTTACGTGTCTCAATACCAGTCAATAACTCTTTAGATAAAACTTCAGCTATCAAACGATCTCCTATATTTGTACTGTCAATGAAACTTACTAATATTGCTTTCATTTGTTAAACTCTACTTTCATATTTTCTGTATTTAGTAATAATCAATAACTCCGATAACTTCTACCCCGATCAGGGACTGGACGGTTTCCGAGTTTTGAATGTATTTTCTTTTATATAAATTGTCCCAAATAAAACTACAAGAAGTGCTTAAAATAAAACTCAGTAACAGAGCTTCAATTAATAATTTAGAAAAACTAGGCGAACGGCTGGTCTCAGTTGATTCTGCTGCAAGAACAAAAACTTCTCGCGGTAAATGATTTTTTTCAACTACTTTTGGAAAGTTTTTCCCTATTGATCTAGCTATTTTTTGACTTTGCTCAGAGCTATCAGTAGTAACAACTACAGTGAATATTTGTGAATTGATACTGCTGTTGACTGTCAGAGCATTCAAAATTTCTGACCAATTTTTTTGAGGATTATCTTTTTGAATTTGTTGAATCATGGTGTCACTTTTAACCATTTCTTTGTATGTTTCCACTAGTTTGATATTGCTGTTGATGATTCTATTTTCAATTTCTTGTTCATCTTCCTCTTCAAAAGAATTTTTTTCAGTCTGTTCATCTGTTGCTGACAATAAAAAAGAAACATGATTAGAATATTGAAAACCCTTTGTCAAGGCACAGCCTGCACAACCTATCACCGTGAATAAAAATGTCATTATCACAATACTTTTCTTGTGCAACCAAAGAAAATATATGAAATCTTTAAATGAATACATGATTACTCCTTTCCTGTCTCAGATAATGATTCATATACGTTTTCCCAAATTAAAAAATAAGCTGAAATAGAAAAATGGTCTTCAATTTTTTGCTTGGCATGAACAGAAAAGTCTTTTCGTTTTTCTACATTAGAAAAAAAGTTCAAAATATCTTCTTCCATTTGATCAACGTCACCTGGTACAACTAAAAAACCATTCTTCTTGTCCTCTAAGACCTGCTTAATCCCGCCAACATCAGTTGCCAAATTAGGAACCCCAAAAGCCATCGTTTCCAAAATAGCCATTGGAACACCTTCATGATAAGAAGGCAGTAAGTGTAAAGCACAATCCGCTAAAAGATCTTGTTGATTTGTTGTCCAAGAATGCAGCTCAATATTTTTGCAATCAAGTTGTTTTATTTTTTCAATAATATTAACTGTCGTTTCATCAGTATCACCGAAAAGATGAAATCGTAGTTTTGGTATTTTTTTTTCAAGTCTTGATGCAACTGTGACAATGTCCTGACTGCCTTTTCGTTCACAGATTCGACCGAAAGTAAGAATGTTCATTGATTGAGCTTGATAATGATTATCTTGTGGTACATAAACAGCATTATGAATCACGATTACTTCTGTCTTTGTCAAAGACTGATAATACACAGCCCACTCTTCACTAAGAGCCACAATTAAATCGATTTGATCCAATATTTTACGAATATATTGTTTCTTTTTTACAGATGCTTGTTGGTAAAATTTTTCAAAATTTGGTGCATGCATATGAAAAATAGTTTTTGTTCCTTTTTTGACTGCTTTTAACAAAACAGATTTTCGGTAAAAACTAGCATCTTGCGACACGTGAAAATGAACAATTGCTATTTTTTTGGTATGGGTTTTGTGCCAAAGTTGTCCAAACGACTGTAAAGCATAGCGTAATTTGTAATTTTCATGCCAAGAAAATAGATAATCTATTTGCAAATTATTATTTTCGGGGAAATATTGAATAAAATTTTTAATAACTGTTGAAATCCCACCCTTGCCAGTACTTTCTGGTCCTACCATAATTATTCTTGACATACTTGCTCCTTCTTTACTTCTTGGATAAACATGCACATAAAACCAAACACCGTTGCCGATAATGCTGAGAAAAATACATGTCCCACTAAAAGACTATATATAATGGTAAAAACTAATAAAAAAATGCTGAATTTATTCGCTTTTCGATACAAGGCTACTTTTAAAAAATAAACTATCACTGCTATAAGAATCATAGTTCCGATAATTCCATAAGAAAAAAACATATCAAAAAAATCCATTTCGACTAATCCGCCTCTTCTTCCATACCAATTCCAACGGTTTTCAAAACCTTGGCCGAACCAAAAAATATATTGATTATCAGGCAATTGTAAAAAATTATCTACAGCTTCTTTAAGATAGACATTTCGAGAGCTCATAAATAGCCTTACCCAATCGTCTTGATACAGTGTTCTAAAATAAGCAAATCGTTGTAGCACTCCAGATAGAGATCCTAATATGAACTCTTTTCCTTTTACTAATAGAAAAAAAAGCATAGCTAACAAAAATTCAAAAACAAAAAATTGTTCATATAATGTTTGACTTCGATAGCGATAAAGAAAATGGAAAATCAAATAAATAGAATAGATCAAACCAGCCAACAATCCTGACTTTGTTCCTAAAATCAATAAACAATACATATCAAGAAAATAAAGAATCAATAAGTAACCGGCAGGGATCGATCTTCTTTTTCGTTGAATAAGCAGCCAGCCCATGAAAAAAAGCATAATTAAAAAAGCATAAGCGATATCATTCGTTGCAAAATAAAAACCTTTAAAACCAGCTGTATCATCATATGTGCTATTCCCTAAACCAAGAAAATAAGGGATAATTAAGCCCCCAATTAATAGAACATTTAAGGAGATGGCTACGTTCATAATTTTTTTAATTGACAAATATTCTTCAAATTGATTAGCAAAAAAAGGAATCAACAAGCACAATGAAAAACGAATAACATAAGAAAATTCTTCTATTAATAAAGAAATAGTCGTTTCAAAAAAAATAGTTTGAACAATACAGAGTATTATAAATAAAAAGAGTGAAATAATTAGTAGAGCATAACTACCATTAAGTTTTATGCCTTTTGATAAAACACCGTATATTATGTATGCAATAAAAAATATTCGATAAGCTGTTCCTAAAGGAATATTATGCCCATAAGATATAAAAACCCCATTAAAAATATCAATTAATGGAAAAATCATTATTAAGTATAAAAAGCCTTGCGCCTTCATTCGATCAATCAAAATGTTTCTCCCCTACATTAGAATTAACAAATTGTCACAACAAATATAATTAATATTATTCTATCTAGTTAGTTAATAAACATCTTTTTTTGTTAGTTTTTAGCATTTTTCTGACAGAATAACTTTATCTTTAACATATATACTTATAAGTGTGATTATTATTAAAACTTAAATTAACAAGTCCTTATTTTTTTCGAATTTATAATTTTTTAAAATATTTACTACATTAAAAATAAGTCATTGACTTATTGGAAGGAGATTATCATGCAAAATGATTCCAATTAATCAACTTGCTGATCTGTTTGATAAAGAAACAGTCACAAAAATTAAAATCATTTATTTCTTTATGGAAAAAAAAACTTGGGTTTCTGTAGATGAATTGTCATTGACATTGGAGATTAATCAACGGACAATTTCAAAGTACCTAACATTTATTGAAGAAGACATTGATACTTTCTCCTTAAACAAAGAAATCGTAATTAAAAGTCATAGTAAAAAAGGCTTTTTTTTAGATTATGACTTTGAGACTGCTTTAGAAGATTTAGTCTTTAAAATTATTGAAGAAACGATTAATTATCAGCTTCTAATGAAAATTTTTTTTTCAAAAATCCCTTCAATTATCCAGTTTTCACATGAATATTACGTAAGTGAATCTTCTTTGTGGCGAATGATTAATAAATTCAGAAAAAAACTTTTACCTAAGGGGATTTCAATCGAACGACGTTCTCTGGAACTAATTGGTAGTGAAATCCAAATTCGTCGATTAAGTCTATCGCTCTTGTTTCATTCCTATACCAAAGACACCTGGCTTTATGGCAGTACAACAAAATTAAAAGTGGAAAAAATTATTAATAAAGTTATTCCTTTCTTTCATTTATGTCTGTCAGACTTTGGGTATAAAAAGCTCTTTTGCATGATTGCAATAGGCATTGAACGGACAAAACAGGGAAAGTACATCACTTTATCGAAAGAATTAAAGGAAAATATTGAGAAAAATGACTTATTTGATCATTTTTTTTATGAATTGAAGGATGTTTTACCAAAAGAATTTTATCATCGAGAAGAAATCGGATTTCTTTTTTTATACATCTTCACAAAAGATGAGGTGTTTAATGACAGTTACATTTTAAAAAAGTTCACGACATTTCATTATGAAAGAAAGACACAGTTATTCCAATCGGTCGAAGCATTTAAAAAAATTTTATTGGATAACCAAAATCTTTTCATTCAAAAAGATGACCTTAAACTGGTTAGTCAAAGTTTATACAGTGCACATTTATGCGCACAAATATTTCATAACGAAAATCAGACGGCAACCAACCTAAATGGCTTATTTGATGTTTCAAACCAGCAGCTACCCATTCATTTAAAGAGTCTTTCAGAAACTTTGATTTCTTTACTGTATAGTGAGACGGGTTTCCCACTTTTTAAAGAAACCAACTTTTTACGTTCAGTTTATTCACTATTACTAGAGTCCCTCACGCTGCTTTCAAAAATCGAAGAACCTTTGCAGATTTTTTTTGAATCGGATCTATCAAGTTTAGAAGAAAAAAAACTCATTAAAACAATCAAAAATGAGTTTATTGATAAATATAAATTAGAAATTTACACCCATAATGATTGTTTATTTAAGAGCAGATCAATGGATTTATTTCTTTCCACTAAAAAAATTTCTGTAGCGGAGCAATCTTTAACACCAAATATCGTCATTCCAACAGAACCAACGAAGCTCGATTTTTATACTTTAGAAAAAATACTAAGCAGTCTTTATCTCAAAAAAAATCAACAAAAAAAATTACCCGAACTAAAAAGCACGAGTAGTTAAAATAATATTTTAACTACTCGTGCTTTATTTTATTCATTTAAAAAAACTGTGTTTTACTTTTCTAAAGGCTGGTCGTTGCACTAGATCACCATTCAACAAATCCTTTGACATCTGTTCCATGTCCCTCGCATATTGTTTACCAAACATTTTTTCAATTTCCTGATAAGCCTCTTTTAAATAAAAACCACGGTCTTTAATACTATGTGCATCAGAAGCCACCATATAAACCAAATTATTTTCCAGCATTATCTTGGCTGCCTTTTGAATTTTCTTACCAAAAAAACCAACAATACTAGGTGCTGTCAACTGAGTTAGTGTACCCATCTCTAAAAAGGGGAGTAAGCGATTTGGATTTTGAGAAAAAATAGCATTGCGTTCAGGATGCACAATTACCGGTACATGGCCTTGTTCAATCAGTTGGAAAAATAACTGTTCAGCATAAGCTGGTACCTCCATTGTTGGAAACTCTATCAATAAATATTGATTCGCTAAATCAACAAATAGAATGTCTTTTTGTTGAATTTCTTTCATCAGATTACTAGTTAAACGTATTTCTTGACCTTCAAACAAAGTTAACTCAATCTTACGCTGATCTAATTGTTGTTGTAAATCTTGAACAGCTGGGATAATTTTTGAAGCAGGGTTATTATAATGACCATTATCATGATGAGGGGTACATAAAATATAGTTAATCCCTTGTCGGATCGCTTCATGAGCCATAGCTATACTCTCTTCCAATGTTTGAGGACCATCATCTATCCCAGGCAAAATATGACAATGTAAGTCGATCACAAATATCACTCCAAATCATTGATTAGACTGCAACAATTTACTTATCAAGTTTTAACGATTTTAAAAAATATTCCATTTTACCAAATAAAATTAATAAGTATTTTTTTGTTCTTATCATTTTAACAAAATACTAGAAATGTTCATGTCAGAATTTGTATACTTTTTGATAAAAAATGATATGATACCCCAGCTAAGACAAAGAAATAATAAAATCTTAGTTAAGGTATCATACTAATTCAGCCTATTTTTTAATCCTCTATATTACAAAAAATCATCGACTATTACGATTTTCTTGACTCCGATAGACCATACCTAATCCTTTTAAGAAATTGCGAGCATATTTATCTCCACAAGGTTTAAAATTACGATGATCTTCTTTTCTCAAAATCGCACCCAGCTCTCCCTTTGAAGGATATACGCCAGCTTCGGCAAAAACTGCTAACATATCATCACTTGTTAAATACAAAGCAATTTTCAATTTCTTTAAAAGGACATTATTGATGTATTTAATATCCTTACTTTTTGGCTGTGCCACACTTTCTGTTTTCTTTTCTTGTTCACCACGCTTAAGTATAATGAAACCATTTAAAAATTTATCCAGCATTTCATTATTGATGGCTTTGGCATACGTATTGTTTTCATTCTCTTTAGGTGTTCCCACCTTAGTTAACATATCTCGCACTTCTTCTTTTGTAACAGTTAAACCACCTAATTCAAAGGCTTTCATTAAGTCATTATCTTTTATATCTATTGCATATCTTAATCGTAGTAATCTGTCGTTATTATTCATTGAGGAGGCTCCTTATTATTTGATATTTTATTTATCAGCATTTTTTTAATCTTATGATATAAAAACCCATCTAGCATTTACGAAAATACTGACAAACCTGTCTTCAGTTATTGTAGCATGGATTAGGTAATCTATAATTATTGATGTGGACGATAATTATTATTGTTTCTCCATTAATGGAGAAATTTATAATATTCATACATTTAAAAAATGGGGATCCCGCAACTTCATGTTGAATAGTAAAAATTATAAGCTAAAATATTTAAGTATTATCTTTTCCATTTTTAATTATTCTCTTTACAAAAAATAAAAAAGAGGCATTCTCAAATACAAATGCACTCTCTAATTTATAGTATTTATGAAAAAAGAAATATTTGATAACTAATTTACTGACGCTTTTAAAGTCAAAGTTAAATTTTTAAAGCGATAAAGTAGTGAAATTTATTTTTACTAAGTTGATCAACATGATAATTATAATAAGGATATATTTAACCAAATGAGATGCTAAAGAATTTTTTTTATAAGCCTCACACAAAAAAGGAAGTTGCTATTTATATATTTTAGAAAAACTAATCTATAAACTACCCAATCTATATTTAATAAGGATATTCAATATATTTTTAAATTTTTCTAAGTGATTTGTATATATCCAAACAATTTTCATGTAAATATTGTAATACTTATTCGTTAGTTTAATATATATTAGATATCAACCAATTGTGTATTTTTTCAGCAAATTTATATTCGTCTTCTTTTACACTCACATACACATGAGAGTTTTCATTTCTTATACTTGATAATTTAACCATCCATTTTGTCTTATCATCCTTCTTTCCACTTCTTCCCTTTTCCTCTGGTAATGTATAATCACTCGCAAATAAATCTTGCCAATTATTTAAAGCAATATCTCTGAAATGTATAAAGTTCAAACATGTCCAAGGATCCACTGCTTCTTCTTTAGGTTTACCATAATTTTTATCAGATGCTAATTTATTCGCTTGATCATATACAGATTTCGGTAGATTATTAAACCAATCATCTCCATATTTCTTCACTAATTTCTTTTTAAAATCTTCACGCATATAAAGCTCGATTTCTCTGATATAAGAATAAGTAACTTCGTTATATCTTTTATCATTATCTTTCCAGAAAGTCACCATGTCCTCAGGCGAAAACTCTGGATAATGCTCATGTAAAGCTTTCTGAAGTGTACGCCAGTATAGTTTTTTCCCATTTCCACCATACGTTTTCTTTATTCTTGTTCGTTCTTCAAACGAAATTTCCTTATAAAAGGAAATGATTGTATCTAAATATGGCTGCATTTCCTTTAAAAGTTCATCAATTTTAACTTCTTTCTGTGTGTCTTTCTTTTCTTCTAATAACAAATTGACTATATCATTCATAATTTTGATCAAGCTATAAATACCAGGGTTAGTAATTAAGAATCTTTTTGTTTTGTCAGTTTCATTCCATTCATTATCTAGGTTTTTTTGAATATACAAAAAGTTTTCCTTCAAAAACTTCATTATAATAATCTCGGTTTCTTTCACAGAACCAGTATCTAATGTTCCTGTAGAGATTAAATCATTGGATTTTTTTGTATATTGGTTAAAGTAATCACTCTGATTTAATGCTTGTTGGATGGTTTCTAGTGTTATATTACAGTAATCAGTAGTTGAGTTCTCACCAACAATGATTCTACGATACAGTGGAGAATCCAATTCTTCAGCTAAATTTTGAGCAATACGAGACTTTAAAGCTACTTGTCTCTCGAATAAATATTTAGATGTTCCAAAAATATCAGATTGTAGTGTGGCCCTTAGATTTTTTGGTACTGCTTTTTGATTTTCATTAATATCCATAAAAAGTTTAACTTGTTCCTGTTTCTCAAGATTGAAAAAAGCTACAACAGGTATTGAGTTAGTCTTAGCAAATCTAGAATTGGCGTACCCATACAGCCTATGTTGTCCATCTATAATATAAGCAGACCTATACAACTGTGGTAAGTGCAGTACGCCAATCTTTGAAACAGCTCCTTGGACTTGTTTTTCTGAATAATCAAAATTTAATTTTTTACTTTGAATATTTATGATTAATGAATTAGGGAAAAATCCACCATCTTCTACAAACGACTGTATTGAATTTAATCTAGTTTTTTTTATTATTCTTTGATAAGTTGGCATCATTTGTCTATTGGCATTGTTCCTATGCAACACATATCCAATTTTTAAAAGTTTCTCTGGTTCAATTGAGAAAGAATAATATTTATGACCGCCCATTTCTCCCTCAATAGCAGGGATTTTATCATCCATCCCTGGAATTTTTTTACCAGCAAATAGATATCCAAGCAACTGATACTTAGCGACACTGCCCAAATGTCTTGTTAACTCTTCGTAATAATCTATATTCTCTTCATTAAAGTGGAATACTTTTTTGTCCATATATGCTATCTCTTGGTCATTTAGAATATAATTTTTAGTTATTAATAATATTACATGCTTTCTTTTTTTTCCATCTGGAAAATCTTTTGCATATCGAATACACGCCTCATGATTATTTACAATTGTTTTTATATCATCTAATAATCCATCCCTTTTTTGAATTTCTTCAGAAAATCGACAATATGCAAAAATAACAGTTTCGTTATCTACAGCAATTATATCTACATCATTAGAACCTATTTCTGTTTTATCAGAATTCATTTTATCAAACCCCATATTATAAAATAAACTCCAGCAGCTATTTAAAAATATTTCTTTTTCGCTTTTTTTCTTCTTTAGTCTTGTAGTATGTTTATACCTTTTTTCTATTTCCCAACCTGATGCAATATATTGATCTGAAGCCTGGTGTTTTAAACTTAAGTAATCATATTCTGCTGAAAAGAATTTCTTTTTCTTATCTAATTCTTTTCCCCCAATTATTTTACTGTATATATTTTCCATAGAATCAGCCCTCCTTTATATTAGTAAATACAAATTCTTTTATTTGCCCTCTATTTGCATTTTTTCCACCAATGGCATTCGCTCTAGATAGATCGTACCTGATATCTTCGTCTTTTTGAAAAATTTCAATAATTTTCTCATGAGCGGCATTTGTAAGAATATAATATGCTCCGCTATCCTTTATGTGATCAATAAAATCACTTAATCTGTATTGATCTTCTAATGAAAAAAGTTTTTGATTATATTTTATAAAACCATTCTCATTGTGTGATACAGTGTACGGAGGGTCCAGAATGATTAAATCACCTTCTTTAATTGCATCAGCGTTTTCATAAAAATCTCCATAACGAATATTAGCATATTGTAATCTCTCACTAACCATGAAAATATTGTCTTCCTCTATTGGATAATTACTTCTAAAGCCAAATGGAACATTATATTTACCCTCATTGTTTACTCTATAAATACCATTAAAAGAGGTTTTGTTGAGATATATAAATTTTGCAGCTCTTAAGATAGGATCTTGTATATCTTTACTCCTCATTTCATAATAAAAACTTTCGTCATTTTTATAGGATTTTAATTCTGTAACAATTTTTTTAGGATCTCGTTGAACAGCCTTGTAAGCATTTATCAAATCTTCGTTTAAATCAGATAAAAAAATATCTTTTTTGGGGTTGATCGAAAGAAAAAGTGCCCCTCCGCCCAAAAAGGGTTCAAAATAATTATTAAATTTCTTTTTTTTTAAAATAGTACCCAAATATTTTATTAACCAAGTTTTTCCCCCAGCCCATCTCAGAAATGGTTTAGGTATTTTTTCCTCATCTTTATTGTTCATTTTAATCTCCATAAATTTATTATTTTATTACTAAAACTTTTTTTAATCATTATTTAAATGCTACTAATACATTTAGTACAGCAAAGGATACTTCTGTATGTCTATATTCACTCTTAGATCACTAATAGAAAAATACTCTTTATATACTAACGATACCTAAGATTTATTTCACTATAATTATACACTAAAACTTTTATTGAATATTCCTATTTTCATTTTTCATTAAAAATCAACTTTTTAATATTCATCTTTTTAATAAATTTTTAATTCATAATATTACAACTACTCACTTATGATAAGGCTCCCCCATATTAATCCGAAAAGCCCGATAAATCTGCTCAACTAAAATCAAGCGCATCAATTGATGGGGATAAGTCATTTTACCAAATGAGATTTGCGTGTTGCTTCTTTTGATTACTTCTTGGCTTAAGCCTAGTGATCCGCCGATGACAAAGACAAATTGGCTTTTGCCGCTGACTTGTAGGCGATCGATTTCGGCAGCAAAGCTTTCGCTGCTGGGATTTTTTCCTTCTATTGCTAGGGCGTAGACGTATTCTTGCTCTTTTATTTTGGCTAAGATTCGTTGGCCTTCTTTTTCTTTGACTTGACGCATTTCTGCATCACTTAGTTTTTCCGGTGCTTTTTCGTCGGGTACTTCGATTAATTCAATTTTGGCATATTTAGATAGTCGTTTGGTGTATTCGGCAATCCCTTGAATTAAGTATTTTTCTTTTAGTTTCCCCACTGAAATAATTTTGATATTCATTTTGTCTCCTCTTTTCCACTTTTTTATCCACATTAATCACAGGCTTATCCACAAAAATTTGGATTATTTTGCCTTTTTTACCAGCTTTTTGGATACAAACATATGTTTTCCCCAGAGTTATCCCCGTTATCCACAGATTTGTGGATAACTATTTGTTTTGATTTTTTTAGTTATTCATAGTTTTTCCACTTACCCTTGTGGACAAATTTATACCTTATTTTACTATTTACAGAAATTTTTCCCAATCTTCTTCATAAAAAGTTCAAATCAACGTAGTAGACTAATCTCATACAAAGATACTATACTTTAAATAAGATTAATAATAGTTGGAGGAAATTAAACATGGAAGAAAAAGATTTTATCCCTACCCCTAGTCCTAAAAAACCCCGCAATGGCTTGAAACGCTTTTTGACAGGTGTTGCCGGGGGCGTGGTTGGTGCAGGAGTAATTTTAGGAATATTTTATTTTGCTAATGGGCTGGGTTCATCGAATAACACGAGTGGCTCGCCTTCTGCTGGATCGACACAGGTCAGTAATGTTAAAGTAGATTCTAGCTCAGATATTACTGAGGCAGTAGAAAAAGCACAAGATGCAGTTGTTTCAGTTGTTAATTTACAAAATGCGCAATCAAATTCTGATTGGTCAAGTATTTTTGGTGGTGGCAATAGCCAAAGTGATTCTAGCGATAATAGTGGTGCTTTAGAGGAATCTTCTGAAGGTTCTGGTGTGATTTACAAAGTTGAGGGCAATACTGCTTATATCGTAACAAACAATCACGTAGTTGAAGGACAAAATGGTTTAGAAGTATTGCTATCTGATGGTAGTAAAGTGACGGCTGAGTTAGTCGGAACAGATTCTTATACTGACTTAGCTGTTTTGAAAGTTGATTCTGACAAAGTAAAAGATATTACGCCAGCAACATTTGGTGATTCGGACAACTTAAAAGTGGGTGAAACTGCGATTGCGATTGGTTCTCCTTTAGGTTCTCAATATGCTAATTCAGTTACTTCTGGGATTATTTCTTCATTGAATCGTCAAGTAACTAGCCAAAATGAAGAAGGCCAAACAGTAAATATCAATGCAATCCAAACAGATGCAGCGATTAATCCTGGGAACTCTGGTGGTCCACTAGTAAATGCAGCTGGTCAAGTTGTCGGCATTAACTCAAGTAAAATTGTTCAAACTGAATCAAGTGTCAGCGTAGAAGGAATTGGTTTTGCCATTCCAAGTAATGATGTTGTCTCAGTAATTAATCAAATTGAAACTAGCGGCTCTGTTAGTCGTCCTGGTCTCGGCGTTTCGATGGTTGATTTAGCAAATATCACTAGCGAACAACAATCACAATTCTTGAAGAACCTTCCTGAATCAGTGACTCAAGGTGTCGTAGTTGCTAACGTGACTGCTGGTACTCCTGCTGATGAAGCTGGTTTGAAACAATATGATGTCATTACAAAAATTGGTGACACTGAAGTAGACACAGGTGTTGAATTACAATCAGCTTTATACAAACATAAAATTGGTGACACCGTGAAAATTACTTACTATCGCGATGGAAAAGAAGAAACAGCTGAAGCGAAATTAACTATGGATGCTTCACAACTTACTTCATCAGCAAGTAATCAAAATCAATAAGTTTTTTGAAGATCGTCCTTTGACGGTCTTCTTTTTTTCACAAAAGAGGCAGCAACATCAGCCAAAACAGATTCAAAATATTGGTACAGCACTCATTAAAAACTGCTACATACTATTTTTTATCTGTAAAAAGACTGATGTCACAGCCTCTTAAAATCTATTTCCCAATCGGGAACGCTTCACCAGTCGGCGTATCTTCTGGTAAAACTAAAATTCCTTGCCCTGTTTTTGCGTCAGGTAAGTGTAATTCTGCTGCTGAACAAATCATGCCAAAACTTTCTATGCCCCGTAATTTCCCTGGCCAAATCATCATGCCATCTGGCATCATAGCACCAGGTTTAGCTACGACCACTTTTTGACCAGCGGTAATATTTTTTGCTCCGCAGACAATTTGTAATACTTGTCCATTGTCAATTTCTGTTTCAGTAATATGTAAATGGTCTGAATCTGGATGGTCAACACTTGTTTTAACATAACCTACAACAAATTTTGGTTCATTATCATCAGGTAAACGTTCTTCAAAACCTGCATTTTTTAGTTCTTGATTTAGTAAATCAATTTCTTTTTCAGATAAAAATTGTTGTCCATCTTTTTTAAAAATCATTAATCTTGAAATATCAAAGAAATTCCAAGCAACTGTTGTGCCGTCAGGTATACTAATTCTGGCAACATTGCCTTTTCTTTCAGAAATATTATCCATTTGATGATCATCTGCAATGAGTACCATTAAAGTATCACCGACATTTTGTTTATTATAAGCAAAAATCACTTTGCATCCTCCTTCTCTATACAACAGATAATCTTACCAAAAACTCTGTAACTTTTGCATGAGATTTTTTTCATCTAGTCAAATCTTTATCTGGATATTGACAGGTTTCCAACAGCGGACAATTTTTACAGTGAGGTTTTTTCAAACAATGCGCTTTACAGTGTTCATCAATTAACGCGTGAAATTCTTTAGCTTGATTAGCTGGCCATTGATTAACCTCTGGTTGATATATATTCCGCATCTTATTGTAGTCTGTATTCTTTCCAAAGCCTAAGCGTTCGAACAAACGTCGAGCATAATTATCTGCTACAAAAACGGGGCGATTATATAAATAAAGCATCATTACATCTGCTGTTTCATTACCAATACCATAAATATTTAACAGTTCGATTCGCAAATCTTCAGTGGGTATTTTTTCAACTATTTCTTTCGAATGTTCGACTAACCATTGATAAACTGCCCGCAGTCTTTTGGCTTTGATTTTGTAATAGCCGCTAGGTCGAATTAATGTTGCTAAATTATCTTCTGGTAACGATAATACCGTCTCTAAATCAGTTAAATACGGACGTAAATTCACCATCGCTTTTTCCACATTGACTGAATTCGTATTTTGAATCAACACCATTTCAGTCACTGAAAAAAGTTGATTATGGACATCCCACCATTTTTGTTGACCATAATGATTTTCTAACTGTTGAAATAATTTATCCATCTTTTCTCCATTAAAAAAGCTGGCTCCCACCAGCTTTTGCTTTATTTTTCAACACTTGGATGAACGATCAAGACATCACAGACTGCTTCTTTAATAGTATAACTAGCCACGCTTCCAGTCATAAATCGCTCCACTGCGTTTAAACCAGATTGACCTACCATCACTAAATCAATATCATATTTTTCTGGCAAGGTACGAGCCATCGCTTCTTTGGCCGATCCGTAGGCAACAATCCCTTCGATTCGATCATAACCCATATCTTTAGCGACTTGTTTACATTCTTCAATTAATTTTTTGGCATCTTCGGTTTGTTGGTCAATAATACTTTCATTTAAAGGTGAGTAGCCCATAAAACTGTATAATTGATGATCAATCACATTTGCAACAAAAACAGTTCCGTCATTTCGTTTAGCAACTGCTACTGCTTTTTTGAATGCTTCCATCGCTTGCTCACTACCGTCAGTTCCAACTAAAATATTTTGATATGTTTGTGCAAACATCCGCTCTCGCCTACCCTTCTACCATTTTTAAGAAGCCGCTAATTTCTTCTTTTGTCTTACGATTTTTATTGACTAAGCGACCCAATTCTTCACCGTCATTAGTGACAACAAAACTAGGGATCCCAAAAATACTCCATTCTGCTGCAACATCAATATATTGATCGCGATCTACTTGGATAAAGTTAAATTGCGGAAAATCCGCTTCGATTTCAGGCATTTGCGGTTTAATAAAACTACAATCTCCACACCAGTCCGCCGTAAAAAAGAACACATTTTTTCCTTTTTCAGCGTAACTTGCTAGTTCTTCTATATTTTTAGGAATAATCATAACCGTCACAACCTTTTCTATTATTGTCTTAATTATACTCTTTTTTTCAAATAAGCGATAATCAAAGCGATTTTTCCGTGGGTTTGAGACGGTTGTATGTTAAAATAAAGTCAACATTTCTAGTGGGAGTTGAGTAGATGGCAAATTTTGAAGAATTTTCACGTGGATTAACAATTGGTTCAGCGTTAGGACTCGCTTTAGGCGTTATTGGTACTCGCTGGTATCGTAATAAACAAAACTTATCTCCAGATGCAATTTTAAACAAAGTAAAACACTCATTTACCAATGAAGGTCCGATTGAAGGATCTTGGATTTCTTTTGAAACCAAACCGATGCAACGTTTTGCAATCAACATTGAAACGGTTGAAGGCGGCATCACTCGAATTGAAGATGGTACTTTAGTTGCGTATGAATTTTTAGCAGATGCTAAAACCGGTACTGTACTTTCAATTAATCGTGCACAACAAGAAAGCTATGCTTTGGATTAAACCAAGGCATAGCTTTTTTTCTTTATTTCACCAAACGATAAATGGCATCTGCATAAATTGCTGTTGCCCGTAAAATATCTTCAACTGGCATAAATTCGTTGGCTTGGTGCATCGTATCGGTATAGCCTGGGAATTGAGCGCCATAAGCCACGCCGCGTTCTAATAAGCGACCAAATGTGCCGCCACCAATAATTTTTTCTTCCCCTTTTAGACCAGTATGATCTTCAAAAGTAGCCATTAAATTCGCAACTAATGGATCCGTTAATGGTGTATAATGTGGCAACATATGATGGCCATCTTGCGTTACTTTTGCATCCTTACCAAATAAGTCTGCTAGTTTCCCTTTGATTGCGTCCGCTGTTGTTCCTTTTGGATAACGGAAATTCAAGGTAATATAATTATCTTTTTCGCCATCTTTGAAGCTAAAGATACCAGCATTCATTGTTACCTCACCCATTTTAGGATCACGGAAAGCAACACCTAATTTTTTACCATAAACATCTTCATGAATATATTTAGCAGAATAGTCGATAAAGGCTTTGGCACCACCATCAAAGTCAAAATTATTTAAAAAGACGGCTAAAAATGTTCCGGCATTGGTCCCTAATTGCGGGCTTGCACCGTGGGCAGCTTTTCCTTCTAAGTCTAATGTAACGTAATTGCCATCCACACTTGCAGTTCCACTAACTGGATTATTAATAACATAATCTTCAAATTCATGTGCTAATTTAGCAGCTTCAGTATTATCCAAAACTTTGACAATCGCCTTAGCATTTCCTGGTACCATATTTTGACGTAGGCCTGCATCGAAATTCACCAATACATAGTTTGTGCCATTTGTCCCATCAAAATGAGGAATCATAGTTACATTGCCTTTTTCTCCATTAATCATTGGAAATTCAGCATCCGGTGAGAAACCAAAATCTGGTTTTGGTTCTTTTTCAAAGTAGTGATCCATATCAGCCCAGCCACTTTCTTCATCCGTTCCGACAACAAAACGAATTTTTTTAGAAACTGGCAAGCCTAATTCTTTAATAATTTTCATTCCATAATAAGCCGCGATTGTTGGACCTTTATCATCACTAGAGCCACGAGCAAAAAGTTTTCCATCTTTTACTACTGGTTCATAAGGATCTGTATCCCAACCTTCACCAGCTGGCACGACATCAACGTGAGCAAAAATACCTAAAGTTTCATCACCTTCTCCATAGTCAATGTGACCTGCATAGTTATCAACATTTTTAGTTGCAAAGCCATCTCGTTCAGCCATCGCTAAAACTTTTTCTAAAGCTTCTTTAGGACCAGGACCAAAGGGTGCTTCTTTTGTTGCAAGATTGTCATCTCGTTCACTTTTCACCCGTAATAATTCATTTAAATCAGCAAATAAATCTGTCTTACGTGCCTCAACTTCTTTTTTCCAATCAATACTCATGAAAGTTCCTCCTTCTTGATGTCAATTTAATGATAGCACTTTCGATTTTAATTGAAAACTGATAACTCTGGTATAATGAGAAGGTAGAAAGAAGGTGGATATTTTTGAATATAACTGAAGATATTTTAACTGAAGTTATCAAAAAAAGAGCGGCCGATTCCCACAAAGGAACTTACGGGCGGGCATTATTACTTGGCGGCAACCGACAATATGGTGGCGCCATTATCATGAGTGCCGAAAGTTGTCTGCAATCAGGTGCAGGCCTAGTGACTGTTGTGACCGATGAAAAAAATCACAGTGCCTTACACGCCAGACTGCCAGAAGCAATGGTTCTAAACTTTCGAGAAATTTCTTTGCAAAAAGAATTATTAGCTAAGACAGACGTCATCTTAATTGGTCCCGGGTTAGGTCTTGAATATGAAAGCTTGGCACTATTATCAGAAATTTTAAGCAAACAAAAAGAAAACCAATGGCTAATTATTGATGGCTCGGCGATTACCTTATTTGCTAATCATACTTTGGCTTTAAATTATCCAGAACACACTGTTTTTACCCCTCATCAAATGGAGTGGCAACGATTGAGTGGTTTACCGATAGCTAAACAAGATGATGCAAATAATCAAATTAAACAACAAGCTCTCCAAGCAACAATTGTTTTAAAAAGTCACCGCACCAAGATTTACGATGGAAAAGAAATCTATCACAATACAGCCGGTAATCCAGCTATGGCGACTGGTGGAATGGGTGACACTTTAGCAGGTATGATTGCTGGCTTTTTAGCCCAATTTGAAAAAAATACGGAAACAATTGCAGCGGCTGTTTATCTTCATAGCAAAATTGCTGATGACTTAGCAGTAGATAATTATGTTATTTTGCCCACCAATATTAGCCATGAGCTACCAAAATATATGAAAAAATACGCCACAGAAAGGAACTAAACAATGGAAAAATATCCTGGCTATCCACGCAAACCTTTTTATTATGAAACTGACAAAATGGGGATTATTCATCACTCCAACTACATTCGCTGGTTTGAAGAGGCCCGTGTCGACGTCCTAACTTTTTTAGGGTATCCTTTTGAAAAAATTGAAGAAATGGGCATCATGGTACCTGTTTTAGGAGTGAGTTGCACTTATAAGGAGATGGTTTACTTTGGTGATGAGATTATCATTCAGCCATATGTCAGTAAATATACGGGGACGCGCTTAAATTTTGAATATCAAATTTCTAAAAATGATAAGCTAGTCACAACTGGAACCAGTCAACATTGCTTTATGTCTTACGAAACCAATCGTTTAGTACAACTTAAGAAATCACAACCTGAATTGCATCAATTATTTGAAACCTATTTTGATTTAACCAAAAATGAAACCGGCAAATAAAAAAACACAAAAAGTTTTTAACTAATGTATCGCCCCCAAAAATCTAACATTTTTAGGGGCGGTACATTAAACTTTTTGTGCTTTTTAAATTAATCTTTTGTCAAACTACCTTGTTTTGTTTGCGTAGCTGCATAAGCTTTCATAATAATTGTTCCAATAATTGCTACTGATAGAGCATTTAAGATTGCAGAAACAATTCCTTGGGTAAATACTTTATTAGCAGGTTCGCTATAAATTAAAATATCTAAAATTGGTGCTAAAACAGCCCAAACAGCAACGTTTCCAATAATTTGGAAAATATTAAAACTAATCATTTCTTTTTTACCAAAAACACCATGCTGCAAATCAATTTTACGACCAGCTAAACCAAAAATAATTCCCATCACACCTGAACAAATAATCCAACTCCACCAAGGACCATAAGTTGTAAAATCAACGAGTGTGTGACCAATTAACCCAATCAAACCACCTGCAATTGGACCAAATAAAACAGACATCAAAGCTAAGAAAGGATATGTTGTTTGTAAATTCGTATTAGGAATACCGGTTGGAATTGTAACAAAACGTCCTAAAATAACAAATACTGCCGCGCCAATTCCGATCGCAACAATTGTTTTAACTGAAAAACCTTTATTCATTTTCTTCCTCCTAAAATATGATTGACTCCTACTTAAGATGAAATAATTTCGATTAATAATTATATTAAGATTGCAAAGGAATCACTAACCATATTATAATGTTAACTTTCAAAATGCAATGAAAACTATTTGAAACATAAAAAAACCGAAGCAGCTAAAAAGCTACTTCAGTCAATTGAATCAATTATTTATTTTTACTTTGCATGAAGAAGTAGAAAGGAATACCGATTGCAGTTATTAAGATACCGACCATTGCTAATGAGAATTGAGTAAGTAAGGTCATTACTAAGATGAACAAGCCACCTAAAATAGCAATAATTGGAATAACTGGGTATAAAGGTACTTTGTACGGGCGAACCAAATCTGGCTCAGTTTTTCTAAGTTTGATAACTGCAATAAATACTAGTGTGTAGAAAATCCAGATTACGAAAATCAACATATCTGTTAACATATCGAAACCACCAACTAGCATCATGATGATAGCAATAATTAATTCTAAAACACCCGCAATATAAGGAACTGAGTTTTTGTTTAATTTAGATAGTTGGTTAGAGAATGGTAATGTTTTTTCTTTACCCATTGTGTAAGGAAGACGCATACCTGTCATAGTATAACCATTAATTGTTCCATATACAGAAATTAAAATACCAATAGTTACAATTTTACCGCCCATGCCGCCAAAGATTCTACCGGCAACTTCCATTGATGCATTTTCATTACCTGCTAATTGATCAATTGGCAAAGTACGTAAATAAGCAAAGTTTACTAATAAATAAACAACCATGATCCCTAAGATACCACCAGCGATTGCTCGAGGTAAGTCACGGGCAGGATTTTTCAATTCTCCAGCAATGTTACCTACGTGAATCCAGCCATCATAAGCAAACATTGTTGCTAGTAAACCAGCACCTAATGCAGGAGCAAAACCACCAGCACTTGCGCCAGCTTGAACTGGGAACAAGCTAACTGAAACATCCCCTTGGCGTAATAACCCAAAGATTACGATTGCAGCAAGTGGTAATAGCTTACATACTAAAGTAACTGATTGAAGCATACCACCGGCTTTTGAGCCTAAAAAGTTGATTAACATAATTGAAATCGCAGCGACGATTGCAATTGGAACTACAGTACCATCTGATAAACCGAATAAGTTCTTAAATTGTGTACCAAAAATAATAGATAATGCCGCTACATTAGCTGGGAAATAAATAATAACTTGTGCCCAACCTAGTAAGAAACTTGCAAATTTTCCGTATGCTCGTTCGATATAACGTAACATACCGCCTGTTTCAGGAATAGCTGCTGCTAGTTCTGCCCCTGTTAACCCAGCACAGACACTAATTAATCCTCCCAAGAACCACGAAAGCATAACCATACTTGTTGACCCTGTATTCTGTGCTACGCTGGCTGCTTTAAAGAATACGCCGGCTCCGATTACCGTTCCCATAACTGTCGAAAGTGCTGGGAAGAAAGTCATCGTCCGTTGTAATTCGCCGCCGCCATTTGGAGTAGCTGTATTGTTCTCGTTTGAAGCCATTTTTCTCCTCCTTCAGAAGTACGCACCTCTACTTGTGCACTTCTTAACTTGTTTTGGAATAATAAAAATAAACTAGCTTTTTTTGCCATCCTTCAGAAGTTCTATTCTAAAATATGTATCTCTAGTACGTTATTTTTATTCCTCGCTTATTCTACCATGAAGGCAGAAAAAGGTGAATGTTATTTTTAACATTTACCTTTTTCTAATGTTACCTTCCTGACATTCTTAACTTGTGATGTTTCTGTTAAACTAGTAGATTAGCTTTCAACTGTATCAAATGATACTTTAGTTTCTACGCCTTCTTCAGCGAATTTTTTAGAAAGTCTTACTAACATTTCGTCAGTCATTTTATCTAAATCATAGTTAGGTGAGAAGTCCCACTCTGTTTTCGCATCTGTAGCATCAATCGCATTTGGCCAAGAGTTTGCAATTCCTTGACGAACTGGATCTACATCATAGCCCATTTCAAAGTCTGGAATACGACGTTTGATTGAAGCTGCGATTTGTTCTGGTTCAAATGCCATTGCAGTAATATTGAAGGCATTACGGTGAACCAAACGAGAAGGATCAGCGTTCATCAACTTAACGATTGCATCGATTGCATCGTCCATGTACATCATATCCATGTAAGTACCTTTGTCGATGAATGATTTGTAAGATTTGTTTTTCAATGCTTCATAATAAATATCTACAGCGTAGTCAGTAGTACCGCCACCAGGTTCAACTTTATAAGAAATCAAACCAGGGAAACGTACGGAACGAGTATCTACACCATATTTATCGTGGTAATAATTTTCTAACATTTCACCAGAAACTTTTGTTACACCATACATAGTTGTTGGATGCATGACAGTATCTTGAGGTGTGTTATCTGGTTGTGCATCTGGTCCATATGCTGCGATAGATGAAGGTGCGAAGAATTTAGTTCCTTCTCCTACTTCACGAGCAACTTCTAATGCATTCATTAATCCGCCCATATTTAAATTCCATGCAAAAGCAGGACGTTGTTCAGCAGTTGCTGAAAGTAAAGCTGCTAAGTGAATAATTGTGTCTACTTTGTTTGTTTTAGCAATTTCTAAGAATTTATCATAGTCTTGAACATCTAATATTTCAAAATGTCCATTTTCAACTGTTGGGTTATTTTCAGGTTTACGGATATCTGTTGCGATTACATTATCTACACCTAAGTCACGACGTAATCTTTCAGCTAATTCTGATCCAATTTGTCCTAATGCTCCGGTAATCATTACTTTTTTCATGTTGTTCTCCCTTTCTGAATAACATTTTATAGTGTGAAACTTTTTACCTTTTTTTAGATGATTCCTAATTCTTTACCTACTTTTTCATAAACAGTGATTGCTTCGTCTAACATTTCTTTTGTATGTCCAGCATTTGGCATGTTACGAACACGACCTGTTCCTAATGGCACAGTTGGGAATACGATTGGTTTAACGTATACACCGTTTTCTAATAATTTTTTAGAAAATTCTTGTGCAACTTTTTCGTCGCCCACAATTACTGGTGTGATTGGTGTTTCTGAAACCCCAATATCATAACCAATACGTTTTAATTCTTGTTTGAAGTAGTTAGCGTTATCCCATAATTTATCAACAAATTCAGGATGTGTTTCAATTAAATCAATCGCTTTAATACAAGCACCTGCAGCTCCTGGTGTTAATGAAGTTGAGAATAAGAATGGACGTGCTTGAGATTTCAACCAAGTAATTAATTGTTTAGAACCTGCAACATATCCACCGACAACGCCGATACCTTTAGACAAAGTACCCATTTGGAAGTCAATGTGATCTTGCATGTCAAAATGTTTAACTGTTCCATGACCATGACCCATAACACCTGTACCATGAGCATCATCAATATAAGTGATAACATTGTATTTTTCGCAAATTTCAACGATTTCAGGAATTTTCGCAACATCGCCGTCCATTGAGAATACACCGTCAGAGATGTACATTACTTTGTTGTATTCGCCACTTTCAGTCGCTTCTTTTGCTTTAGCATCTAAATCTGCCATATCTTGGTGATTTACGCGAATAATTTTCGCTCCAGATAAACGACAGCCATCAATAATAGATGCATGATTTAATTCATCTGATAAAATTGCATCGCCTTTTTTCATTACTGCTGAAATTGCACCCATGTTACAGTTGAAACCTGATTGGAAAGCAATTGCAGCTTCAGTTCCTTTGAACTCAGCAATTTTTTCTTCTAATTTTTGGTGGATATCTAAAGTTCCGTTAATTGTACGAACCGCACCAGCACCAGCTCCGTAGTGTTCAGTTGCTTCAACATCAGCTTCAACGATTTCAGGATTTGTAGCAAATCCTAGATAGTTATTAGAAGCTAAGTTGATCATTTTTTTGTCGTTAACAGTAATGACTGGACCATTTGCTCCTTCTAACACGTCAATTGTGTTGAACAAACCTTTTTCTTTTAGATCATTCAAGTTTGTTTCTAAGAACTGATCAAGTACTTTTGAACTCATTATAATTCCTCCCATTAATTTGAAAGTGTAAATATTTCTCATTCTGTTATATTATAAATTTTTATAATTCTTAATATGGACAAGAATGATTGATATTACCGCTTTCATTTGATTACATGCTTAGTATATAACTGGTTGTTAACGTTTTCAATTAATCTCACCTCAAATTGTTTGAATTATAATTTTGATGAAAAAAATTTTAATTTAAATCAATTCTTCAGTGAATTTACGTCTATCTTTCATTATGATTTAATCAACAAAAACCTTAAAATCAGAATATTTTTCTTGCAATTACAAAGTTTTTTTATTCACAATTAATAAATCTTTTATTAGATTATTGCAAACTATTCCCCTGTTTAAGCTACTTATTTATCGATAATAAATAGATTTTAATCGTTTGACACCTCACAAAAAAATTTTTTTCATTCTTATTTCTAAATCAATATAAATAAAACCGATTTTTTTATAAATCGTTTCCATTCTCTCATTTTAGTGGAAAAATTTCTCACAAATTATTGATTTAATTGATGCGATTGATAAGATTCTTGAATGTTTTCACAAAAAATCGTCTAAAAACTATCTCTAGTCTTTAGACGATACGTTAATTATTTTGTTTGCTCTCTACGACGATATACGATAAAAGCCAAGCCAGCTAAGACAATTACTCCTAAAATAGTTAAGATTGTAGCCATTCTTTTACTTTCACCAGTTTGTGGTAAATTTTTAGTAGTTGCATTATTGCCGCTACTGGTCACAGGTAAGGTACTACCTCTGCTTGTGGTACCAGTGTTATTCGTTCCAGTTACTCCGCCACCAACTTCAGTATTTTTTGTGTAAACATAAGTTACTGTAATAGTTTCGTCGGTATACTTTCCTATCGGATTTCCTTTGACTTCTTTGAAAGTGTAATCGTCAATTTCTTTCTGTTCAGTCGTATAATTACTACCGATATCTCCTAAAGAAAAGACTGTATCATCTATTTCATTGCCATTTTCATCTTGATATTTAGCAATGACTAGACCTTGTTTAATTGTCGGAACAGTTTGTTCAGCATAAATTAAAGTTACCTTCTTGTCTTCTACAGTGAATAAGCCAGCATATTCTCCTTCGATATCTGTTAAATAGTAGCCATCAAAATTTCGTAAGATGCTATCATTTGCTCCCGGATAGCTCGCACCTACTTCTCCAGAAATTATTTTTGGATCTGCTAATTTATTACCGGCTTCATCTTGATAATGATAAGTAACATTCCCAGTTTCAATGGCTGTTTTTTTGTATACATAAGTGACAGTAATGATTTCGTCTCTATACGTGCCTCGATAATTAGTTGGTGTTCGATTCACTACTTCATATCCTGAAATTGTTTTAGGATTAGTAGTGTATGATTCGTCAATTTCACCTAGAGTTGCTTCACTTTTTACCAGGGGATTGCCTTGTTCATCTACGTGGTGAACCAATACTACACCGTTTCTTTGACCAGCTTCACCTTTTCTATAAACTAAAATTACTTCTTGTTCTTTATCTGTATATAGACCAGAAAAATTATTAGGAATTGTCTTTATAGTATATCCTTCAAACTCTTTCAATTCAGCTGCATAAACACTATTAATATCGCCGGTTAATTCTACCGATTCTCTACCATCTGTTAGAAGATTATTACCAGTTTCATCTTGATATTTCACAATCACTTTTCCTTGACCGACTGGGTCTTTACTATAAACATAAGTAACTTCAATCACTCCATCAGTAAAAGAGCCCTTTGCATTAGCTGGTGTTGTTTTTAAAGTATATCCACTAATTGATTTAGCAGAGGTAGTATATGGTGCGTTCACTTCTCCCGTTTGAACTTCAGATTTCGCTATTGGTTTTCCAGACTCGTCTTCATGATGAACTAATACCGTACCTTTTGAAGACTTTTCTTTACGATATTTAAAAATAATGGTTTGCGGTTCATCAGTGAATACTCCTGTCGGTGTTTGAGTTATATTTCCTTCACTATCTCTGATTTCTGTTAATCTATAACCTTCAAATTCTTGGAATGGTGCTTTATACTCTCCACCAATGTTCCCTTTTAGAATTTTTTTACCTAATTCTTGAACTTCATCTCCATCTTCATTTATCTCAATATACCGAACCGTAACATCTGCAGCAGCTTTCTTTTGATAAACAGCATACAAGACTTCATTACCTTTTTGTATCGTGATTGTTGTCCCAGCTTCTAATCCTTCATCTGGTTCTGTTGCATTTTTATATTTTGACCAACCCAAAAATTCCGACTCAGGATCATCAGGTGTGGCACTGAGTGTATTTTTTCCATCTACAACTGTTTCTGATAGTTTATCGTAACCAACTTGATAATACTCAGTTGGATTGGCACCTTCATAATAAATTTTTCCATCATAGGAAGTTAATTCATTATTCATTTCAAATGTGCCACCATTAGCATCGTATTTAACCCAATTGATTTCCACAGCTCCAATATCTGATTTTAAGCCGTTAGTATTAATATCTGTTTCACTTGGTCGCGGTCGATTTCTTTGATCCAATATAGAATCAATTACTGTTACAAAATTATCAATTTTATCATCAGCTGCTTTTTCAGGAGCAATTGGTATTGTTGGGATAATTGCTGCCGATCCATCAACTGTTGCTCCAGCCATAACTGTACTATAGTTTTCAGAAAGGTTCATTGTTTCAAAACCAAAGACGTCTTTCATTTTAACTTTATTATCAGCAAATCCGACATTTGAATCTTTCTTAGACTCCGAAGATCCTCCAGCGATATTATTACTCTTATCGTCAGGTTGTGAAGATTCAGAAGTATTACCTATGAATAAATTATTATAAAATTTTCCCGTTGCAAGATTATAAGTTCCACTATTCCCGATTGCACCTCCACTATGAGTAGCAGTATTATTAATAAAGCTATTATTGATATAATTTACACTTACAGATTTAAAACCGACCGCAAAAACTTGAATTGCTCCACCACTGTTTGAACTTGAATCTCTCCCTTTTGCCTCATTACCATAAAAAGTGTTGTCAATAAAATTTATTCCGCTTGATATAGTGTCATTACCTTGAATTAATATCGCTCCGCCGTCATCTCCAGCAATATTATTTGCAAAAGTATTCCCCTCTAAATCTATAGTTACTCCTTTTTTTATATTCCAAAAAGAAATGGCACCTCCATCAGCTAAAAGAGATTTTTCATTACTAGCATCTACATCTTTTGCTGCGGAATTCCCTTCGAAGTAATTGTCCGTTAGTTCAATTACCGCACTAGCTGTTGGTTGGTGAAAATGAATAGCACCACCTTCACCACCGACACCTGCTCCATGAACATCTGGTGTACAATTATTGATAAATTTAGTATTTGTTATTTCAACTTTTTTGCTAAAGCCATCTTTTGTTCCAATCGCTCCGCCTGAATAACCATGATCTAGTTGTTGATTATTCGAGATAGTAGAATTTTTAATAATAGTATCAGCAGACAAATAAATTGCCCCTCCATGTCCTCCTCCATTGAAACTATCAATTAATACGTTATCTAAAATAAATGTTCCCGAATAATCATTAGTAGATAGAGCCTTACTTCTATCGGAAGTCCCATTTCCCACAAGCTTCATATTTTGTAGTGTCAAAGTAGATGTCGCATTGCCATTGCCACTACCATAGGAAAATATTTCAACATTTTTTCCAAGTTCAGTTTTAAAAGTTTGTCCGTTTCCATCGATTATTATTTGATTGGCTGTTTCTTTTAGTTTAATTGTTCGATCAATTACTTCTGGAAAACTCTCACTCAAAGTAATCGTCTCATTATCTTTCGCATTATTTACAGCGCTTTCTAACTGATCGATTGAATTAACAGGCGCACCAAGCGCTTTCTTCGAAAATCCTCCTATAAAAATTATACTCAGCCATATGCTAAGTACTATTGTCCACTTCTTCATTGTTCTCACCTCATGCAAATTATTTATTTTTAAATTATTTTCATTAATTAATTATATAATGTAAATCATTTTTTTATAAATATTTGTATTATTAAACTAAAAACAACAATTTAAAAACTATTTATGTTATTAAAATCAAATATTATGTATATTCTATTTGAGTTAATTCGTATTCATTTGTTTTATATCTAAAAAAAAATATAGATTTTTTTCTTAAATTACAATAAAGTTTTATTTTAATGATTTTTTAGATATTATTTTATTGATATGTGATTTTTAATCGTTTTATTAACAATTAAAAATAAAAAGCAGCAATGGATTTTCTCCATTGCTGCTTACAAATGTATTTTTTATTCAATTGGTTCCAAATGTGCTTGGAAGTGACGTAAAATTGGCGGCTCCCAAGTAATTCGATAACCTTTTTTCACATCACTTGCTCTTTCCTTAATAGCAATTAATGCATCGGCCATAATATCTAAGTGAGCCTGTGTATACACTCGGCGTGGAATTGCTAGTCGAGAAAACTCGAAATCAGCTTTTAATTGTTCATTGGTATCTGGATCATTACCTAGCATATATGAACCAATATCACAGGTCCGAATTCCTGCTTCTTTATATAATTCGATACATAAAGTTTGAGCTGGGAATTCATAATAAGGAATATCTGGAAACATATCTGCTGCATCAATAAACACACCGTGACCGCCAACTGGTGATTGATAAGCAATCCCAGCTTCATCTAAACGAGCGGCTAAATATTCCATTTGTCCAATTCGGTACTCTAAATAATTTTCTTCGATGCCTTCATATAAACCAATTGCCATCGCTTCTAAATCACGTCCAGCTAATCCACCGTAAGTGAAGAATCCTTCGTAACTGATACAATTAGCTTTTACATCAAGTACTAGTGGTGAATCGCCGTCTTTAATTCCTAACAATCCACCGATATTTAAGATGGCATCTTTTTTCGCTGACATAGTAAACATGTCACCGTAGCTAAACATTTCGCGAATAATTTCTTTGATTTCTTTATCTTGGTAGCCATCTTCATCCCGTTTTATAAAATGAGCATTTTCGGCAAATCGAGCGGCATCAATACACATTGGTAAATCATATTTTTTACAAATTTCTGAAACTGCTCGCAAGTTTTCCATCGAAACTGGCTGACCACCGGCAGAATTGTTGGTGATAGTCATAACTACTAGACCAACATTTTCTATCCCTTTTTCGTTAATAGTTTCTTCTAGTTTACGTACGTCCATATTACCTTTGAATTTGGCGCGAACTTTGGGATCTTTTGCTTCTTCTACCACACAGTCAATTGGTCGGGCACCTGCTAGAATCACATGCGCTCTAGTCGTGTCAAAGAACATGTTAGAAATTGCAAATTTCCCTTCTGATAAAAATAGTGGTAGTAACACTTTTTCGGCTGCTCTGCCCTGATGCACGGGCTGAATAAAACCATAACCAAAAATATCTTTGCCAGCATCCATTAATTTGTAATAACTGGACGAACCAGCATATGCCTCATCACCTCGCATAATGCCTGCCCATTGATCTTGACTCATAGCATTTGTTCCAGAATCAGTCAGTAGATCAATGTAACAATCTTCCCCAGCTAAATTGAAAAGATTGTACTTAGCGGCTTGAATTTTTTCCTCACGTTCTGCGCGAGTCAACATTTTCAAAGGCTCTACTGCTTTAATTCTGAATGGTTCTGCTACATATTTCTTCTCCATCAAAAAACCTCCTACATATATTTATACAATACCCCGGTTATCGATAGATGATGAGCGGACAGTATAATACCAAGGATGAATCATTCATAAATCTGGTGAAGTTGAAAATTGTTCACGTTCTTTGGTCAGTTTAACATGAAAGCGCTTTTACATTCATTAAAATCAAGCAATAATTTTCACAATGCATAAATAAAACAAAGATAATTAGCTAAAAATAAGATGATAATTTCCTAAAAATAAAAAAACCTTCTATATAATATAAAAGGTTAAAGGTGACTAATTAAAATGTTAATACCATTTGGATCCGTCATCCAAATTTGATCAGATGCAGAATTATCAAATTTTTGATTATTTTTTGCTAAATGCTGTTTCAATAATTCAAATTCTTCAGTTTGTAGCTCAATTGAAAAATATGCCAAACCTAAATCTGTATCCTTCATCGCGGGTAAATCATTTCCTGACCATGTATTTGCGCCGATGTGATGATGATAAGTGCCGCTAGATAGAAATTTCGCTTGTTCTCCAAAATTATATTTCAAAGAAAAACCTAGCATATCTTCGTAAAATTCTTGTGTCTTAACTAAATCAGCTACTTTTAGATGGACGTGTCCAATTTTACTAACCGCAGGAAATCCTTGCCAGTTCTCATCACTCAATTGAATTAGGCCTTCAGCATCCATTGGCTCGGTGACACCAACGACCTCGCCATTTTCACGAATATCCCACTCAGATATCGGCTTATCCCAATAAATCTCGACACCATTTCCTTCAGGATCATTTAAATAAAGTGCCTCACTATACCCATGATCAGCACCACCAGTTAAAGGAATATCATTAACTAGGAGATACTGAAGAATATTGGCTAAATCTTTTCTTGTTGGTAATAAGAATGCCAAATGATACAAACCCGTTGCAGCTGGATTGGCCACTCCATTCGAAACTTTCTGTAACATTAACAGCGTTCGTTGATTTACACCTAATGAGGCTGTGTCTTCTTCTGCTTGAATGACTTCTAAACCTAAGACGTTATGATAAAATGCCACCATTTCCGAAAAATTTTTTACTTTCAAGACAACGAAACCAATACCATCGCCGTCTAATAATTTAAATTTATGCATTATTTACCTCCAAATTGACTATATTTCTCATCTTAGCGGTTTCTATATTGTCTGTAAAATCATCCGTTTGTGATACTTTAGTTTTATTATTCAATTTATTTCAAAGAGAAACCAAATAATGCTCATCTATTGTTAAGCGACTTTTTGGTCTACCCCCATGAAAAAAATGCATATTGATGATAAACTGTTTTCGATATCTTTTTCAGATATATGGCTATAGCTGAAAAAGAATAAATATTAGGGAGTTGATGTTAATGAGTAAAAAAGCCATCAAAAGAATTATTAGCGAGGAATTACCCGCAGCAGTAGGTCCGTATGTGCATGGATCGATGATTAATGGTATCTTATTTAGTTCTGGACAGTTACCAATTGATCCAAAAACTGGAAAAATGCCTGAAGGAATCGAAGCCCAAGCAAAACAATCCTTAGAAAATTGCCGTGTTTTACTAGCCCATGAAGATATGGAAATGAAAGATATTGTGAAGACAAATATTTTTATGGATGATGTTAGTGATTTTGCAAAAGTAAATGATATTTATGCCGCTTATTTTGAAGATGGTGAATATCCAGCTCGTACCGCTTATGAAGTTGGAAACTTGCCATTGGGTGCCTTGATTGAAATCGAAGTCATTGCCTCAAAAGGAAATTAAATCAAATTATCTATGCCAGTCAAAGTTAGAAATAATCTAGCTTTGACTGGCTTTTTTTATAAAATTAATGATTATACGAAAAAAAAATAAGTTAATTCTTTCGCTATAGCCCAGCAATTTCAAATTATTCCAATTCAAATTGAATTCATCAACGACATATAATATAATGTAATAAAGTTAATGTTTTTAGTTATTTTTAAAGGCAAGAATATATCTTTAAAGATTAATAAAAATCATTAATCTTTAGCAACAAAATCTACAATTATTTGGAAGGAAGTGTGTCATGAATTTGAAAAAGATAGGTTTGTTAGTTATGACGGGGTTAATAATTGGTAGCGTTTCAATACCTAGTATTGTCGCGGTAGCAGAAATAACTCCTGAAACTGAGACAGAAATAGTCACGCCAGAAGAGCAACAAGTAGTGAATCAAGTTCTAAAAGAAATGGATTCGGAGAAAATTATTGATAATTTACTTGATGCTGGCTACTTAGCAGAAACAAATACGGGTGAGCTGCAAGTAACACAGGCCTATGTTGCGGAAACGCAAGCAGAACTTGGCAATGAATTTTCAGTCAGTGCTGAAGGAAATATGTTAAAGATTACACCAAATACACCAGCATCAAGAATTGCCGTTCCTGCTGGTGGGGTAACTGGAATTGTTTTTGAAGGTACTTTGGTAAAATTGTATTTAAGTCAAAGTATGTGTGAATTACTTTTGGGTGGATCAATTGGTGTCCTTAAGGGAATTCTTAAAACAATTGTTTCCTTGATTCCAGGTATCGGAGGTATCATCGGTGATACAATCGAAAAAATAATTGATACGATTATAGATCAAATACTAGATGCTCTTGGTTTAGGTTCTCTGGAAAACGGAGTTGTCCTTATTTTTGGTTTAACATCTGAATTTCCCTACATTGTAATTGATGCTAAACCGCAAGAAGAAGATGCAACTGCTCCGGCTGATGTTCTGGTATCCGGTTTAAACATTCATCCTGGTACAAAAGAATTATTTGTTGATGAACAGTGGCAATTATTACCAGAATTCAAACCAAGTAATCCAACCAATCGGAATCTAAAATGGTACAGTAACAATGTTGATATCGCCAGCGTTGAAATTGATACTGGTTTGATTACGACTAAAAAAGCTGGGACAGCAGTGATTACTGCAATCACTCAAGATGGCACAAACATCGAAGCGACCGCAACAATTACTGTCAAAGATCGAACAGTTCATCCTAGTGATGTTCTCGTTAGCCCGTCTTATCGTGAATTAACCATTGAACAAGAAGAAACTTTTACTGCCGAAGTTTTGCCAGCAAATGCTGAAAATCAAAATATCAGTTGGTCTTCTTCTGACGAATCAATTGCCACGATTGATGCTACTGGAAAAGTTACTGGTATCAGTGAAGGTGTTGCCACAATAACTGCCATCACTGAAGATGGCGGCATCACTGGAACCGCTGTTGTAAAAATTGGGCCTAAAATTATTAGTGTTGACAGTATTACTGTGACACCAAAAACAAAAGATTTGGCGATTGGAGAGACTTTTTTACTAGATGCTGAAATTTCTCCATCAAACGCATCTAATCAAGAGTATGTTTGGAGCAGCGATACGCCAGAAGTAGCGAGTATTTCTGCTAAAGGATTAGTAACTGCTAAAAAAGCTGGTCTAGCTTTAATCACCGCGACAAGTAAAGATGGCGACAAAATAGGGACTTGCATTATTAATGTAGCAAAAGATGAAGAACCTACACCGGAAAAATCCATAGCAATGTTCCGTTTGTATAATCCTAATACCGGCGAACATTTCTTTACCGCCAGTTCAGATGAAAAAAATGTACTAGTTGATTTTGGCTGGCGCTATGAACAAATCGGTTGGTATGCACCCGAAGCTGGAGATGCGGTCTATCGTATGTACAATCCCGTTTCAGGCGATCATCATTATACTTCAAATGTAGTCGAAAGAGATTTCTTAGTCTTTAGTAATTGGGTTTTCGAAGGTATCGGCTGGTATTCAGATGTCAACCAAACAGTGCCGTTATATCGCTCATATAATCCAAATGCATTAACAGGGAATCACAATTATACAACTAACACTGGCGAACATCGTAGTTTGCTTTCAATTGGTTGGAAAGATGAAGGTATTGGCTGGTACGGTGTGAATCAAACAAAATAATCAATATGAATATTTCATTATTATAGATTTCAAATAGAAAATCCCTTGACTGTGAGTCAAGGGATTTTATCGTCTATAACATTGATTGATACAATTCAATAATTTCTTCCTCGCTTGCATCTCTTGGATTTTCTCCAGTACAAACATCTTGATAAGCATCTTCTACATTTTTTTGATATCAGATTCCTTCATGAAAAGTACCGATAAACTTTAAGGAATGCCGACATCGTCACTTTTCAAATTAGGAATCTATTTTAACTGATTTTTCTTTTTAAAATTTTTTTCACCAGAACGTTCGGCCTATATTCCAGACTATCTGTTACGTTTTTAAGGTATAAAAACTTAGTATCATTTTTTTCATCCTATGTTCTAATATCTTTCGGTTGTGCATTAAGCAAATAAATTCACCTTATCTCGACTTTTGAAGTTTTTCAATAATGATTGTTGCTGTCAATAAAATTATGCCATAGATAAAAAGAAAGATTGGAAATAATGACATGCTATAAGTTTGAGTAAGTACACCTAATAAAGGAGGCAATAAGGTGGTTCCCACATATGCCAGTGCCAATTGTAAACTCATGATAACACCAGAATTTTGATCACCAAATCTTTTGGGTGTTTCATGAAGCATTGTTGGAAAAATAGCAGCACAACCCAAACCAATTAATCCAAAACCAAGATAAAGCATACTTCCAGAACCTATTCCGATAATTATGATTCCTACTAGCAAAGATAATTCACTAATAATAAGCAACTTTTTGTTAGAAAGCCAAAAAGTTATGAAACCAGAAAAAATCCGACCAACAGTTAAACTAGCATAAAAGATGGAAACTATAAAACTGGCCGAACTTACTGAAATTCCTTTTATATCAATTAGAAAACTACTACCCCATAAACCAATAGTTGCTTCAGTTCCCACATAAAATATGAAGGAAAGCAATGCAAACGGAACTCCTGGTATTTTGAACGCATCGACAAATTTTAGATTGGATTGGTTTGATTTATTTTTCCCAGTTCTTTTCTCCTCCTCCCATAAGGGCAAGCTGAAAAAAAGTACTGCAACTAAAAACAACTGGATTCCACCAATAATCCAATAGCCAAATCGCCATGAATGACCTCCTCGCATCACAGCCCCCATCGTTATCGGGCCTAAAGTAGCGCCGATTCCCCAAAAAGCGTGCAGCCAATTCATATGATGGGCTTTAAAATGCAAAGCCACATATTGATTCAATGAAGTATCGATTGCCCCTGCACCTAGCCCCATTGGCAAGGCAAAGAAAATTAAAAAAGCATAGTTTAGAGTAAAGCCAATTCCTACTATTCCAATAGCCGTCGCCAATACACTTAATAAAACTAACTTGCCCGTTCCTAATTTCGCCACCAATTTCATCGTTGAAAGACTTGAAAGAATCGTACAAATTGAGATCGTCATAGAGATAATCCCAGCAGCACTGTAAGGAACAGAGAAATTTCTAGCCATTTCTGGCCAAGAAACTCCCAATAAAGAATCTGGTAATCCCAAACTTATAAAGGTTAAATAAATAATCAATAAGAATATCAATTTTTTATTCATTTAACACTGTCCACTTAACATTTTTTATATCAACTAGTATTTCCATCTTTTATAACTCCTCCTTATTTTAAAAAACATTAACAAATCAAATTGATTTATTTTGTTGCATTATTTAATAAAAAAACTTTTGTAACATAATTATAAAAGTATAGCATTATCTGTAAAACTACTTCAAGATATTTCAGGAAGTAAATACAAACAAAAAGCCCCACTCGTTAAAGTGAGGTTAAACATACTTATTTTGTTTATTTATCCGCTCTATTCTTTTATATGGGTGCCTAGATCTCCGTATTACTACTTAAATCTTCTCATTTTTTAAATAATCAACCACTTCATCAAGATCTTTGAAGCTTACATCCGGTTTCACCTCATAGGCCAAAGATTGGGATAAATCCATTAACAATTTATATTTCCCCATATTTATTGGCAGGTCGGTAATTTCATCCTCTACTAAGAATGCACGAATTTTTGCGGCTTTTGCGGCTTTTATTCCCACTCTAGAATCTTCAAGAACGACCGCGTTTTCTGGTGAAACATTGGCTTTTTCGCAGGCTTTCAGAAAAATTTCTGGATCAGGTTTTCCATTTGTTACTTCATCACCCGAAATAATAAAATCGATGTATTGGATCACTCCTTCAATCTCCAAATATTCCTCAATATTGTGCAGAAAATTAGAAGAAGCGACGGCAACCATTCTTTGACTATCTTTAGCGTATTTCAGTAGATTCTCCAGTCCTTTTTTCTTAAAGACTCTTTTTTCAGCTGCAAAAACCCGGTTTTTACTTGCTTTCATTTCTTCGCGCCATTCTGGATAAGGAACCTCTTCACCATAAAGATTGCCCATCTCATTAAGGATCGCCTCTTCTACGCGACCAGTTAAATAATAATAAACATTATGATTCATTTCATAATCATACTTTTCAGCTGATTTAAGATACGAACGATAAGCTAAGCGTCCTGTTTCAAACATCAGACCATCCATATCAAATATTAGCAATTCCACTTTTTCCATACTTATTCCTCCCAACACAACAAAATAGCATGGCAAAAAAATCAACCACACTATTTCTTGATTATTTTATTTTCATTAACTCGTCTAAGATTAAACTGGCTTTTTCACCATTATCTTCTTTCACGACATCTTCAGAAAGAATAAACGATCCGCCTACAGCTAGAATTTTATCAAAAGAAAGATATTCAGCTAAGTTATTTTTGTTGATCCCACCCGTTGGTACAAATGACATCTCAAAATAAGGGCCACTTAATGCTTTAATAGCTTTTAAGCCTCCATAAACATCCGCAGGGAAGAACTTCACAACATCTAATCCTAATTCCAGTGCTCGTTGAAGATCCCCGGGGGTAGCAACTCCTGGAAATACTGGAATATTTTTTTCTTTACAATAAAGAACTACTTCTGGCACAATCGCTGGTGATACGATAAATTGTGCACCATTTTCAATTGCTGCAACTGCTTGTTCTTTTGTCTTAACAGTTCCGGCACCAACCATCAAATCACCCGATGCTGAAAGTTGTTTAATCGCTGCTACCGCCAAATCACTTCTAAAGGTTACTTCAATAAGTGGTAGTGAATGATCTACTAAAATCTTTTCAACTATTGGTAAATAAGTTAAATCAGTAGCCGTGTAAAGCGGTAATAGTCTTGCTTCTTTCATCTTTAAATAAACTGGGTGCTGTTTCATATCAAACAATTAATGACCCTCCTATTTCTTTTTGGCTTTTGTAATTGCTTCGTGTAAGCCTTGAGTATAAGTCAAGCCCATCGCACGATCATACAATCCATAACCTGGTCGGGCAACTTCACCCCAAACAGTTCGTCCATGATCTGGTCGTAAAAGTCCCTCATAGCCGACATCTACTAATGCTTCCATAATAGCATACATGTCTAATGAACCTTCTGTTGATAAATGAGCTGTCTCGATAAAGTTTTGCTCTCCTAAAAAGCCCACGTTACGGAAATGAACAAAATTAATTCGATCACCGACTTCACGAATCATTTGAGGGATATCATTATTTGGATCAGCACCTAATGCGCCAGTACAAAAAGTTAGTCCATTATAGGGTGAATCAACTGCATTGATAATCCGCTTCAAATCAGCAAGATTTTTTGTAATACGTGGAAAATCAAAAATTTCCCATGGTGGATCATCTGGATGAATAGCCATTTTAACATCAACTTCTTCACAAACAGGAATAACTTTTTCTAGAAAATATTTTAGATTTTCAAATAAGATTTCTTCCGTCACGCCATCATACATGGCTACTAATCCATTGAATTTAGCTAATCGTTCTTCTTCCCAGCCGGAAATTTGAAACCCTTTTGACTGACTGGCAATGCGTTTATATAAATCCTGAGGTTCCAATTCGTCAATTACGGATTGATCAAATTGCAAGGTTGTACTGCCATCAGGTAATTCGTAATTCATATTTGTTTTAAACCATCCAAAAATCGGTTTAAAGCTATAACAAATTAAACGAACATCACACGCTGCTAAATTACGAATGGTTTGAATATAGTTATCAATATATTGATCTCGTTCATCCGTTCCGGCTTTAATTGCATCGTGAATCGCAACACTTTCAATACCTAATAATTCCAAATCTCCTGCTTGAACTTCAGCTTTTAATTCTTTAATTTCGTCAATTTCCCAGACATCTCCAGGCATTTTATTTAGTAAAGTGCCAACAATCCCATCAATCGCAGGAATTTGTTTCACATGTTGGATCGGAATCGGGTCACCTTCTGTACCATACCATCTAAAGCCCCATTTCATAGACTTACTTCCTTTCTGATTTTAGAATTCATCTTCTTCGTCTTCATCATCTGCCACCATTGAAGCATGCCAGAGGCTCATACTGACAGCACCTTGATCTACTATTGCTTTTGCTGCCTCATTAACAGGTGTTGATAGAATTTGATGGTTGATTGTTTCCAATAACATTGGTAAATTAACGCCACCGATAACATACGTATTGGTTTGTACGTCTTCGTTCATCTGACTTACAACCATTAAGGATTGATTATACGGACTAGCACTAATAACATCGGTTAAAATAATAATGCCATCTCCTTGATCAACTTTTTGAGTAGCTTCAGAAATTTTGGCACCTAATTGTTGAATATCCTCACCATGATTCAGATTTACTGTTGCAATATTATCAGTCGCACCAATAATGACTTCTGCTGAATCTTTGAGACCATCACTTAACTTTCCATGAGTGGCAATTACGATTCCTAACATTTCAAAACCTCCATTTTTTTATGAAAAAGCTTCTATTAATTGATTAATGTTTGCCATGTTAATTTCTTTTCTTTTCAATATATCCTTTGATAAATAAAATGTAGTATCTTTTGATTCACCACAAAAAATATAATTCATCTGTCTTTTTGTTTTAGTATCAACTGCTGTTTTAGAAAAGCTTTCAGTCTTATCTCCTTTAAAATACAATGGTGTTTCAGCACCAACTGAATCCATAAAATAAATAGGAGTTGTTTTTTTAGTAGACTCTTTTAACACTTCTAGTCCTCTTTCGCCATAACTACCTTCATCAATAAAAGCATAAGCGATATCGGCATTTTTATTTTCTTCGATCATAGCTAACATCATCAATATCGTTGAAGTGTTTCTTACCAAATTTTTCCGATTTGACAAACCCTTTGTGACTTTACCGAAAATCAGAAAGAAAAGCAGTATTGCTGCAATCCCAACATATGTTTTCAACTGACTAAAATCAAAGGCAAATAAATTATTTTGCATAAACAATGACAGACCAGCTAAACCTATGACTATTGAAATGATGGTTGTTAAAACAATAAAAAAGATTGTTTTACGAGACTGAGCTTGACGATCAAATAAGACATAATCACCAAAAAAATTTGGCGGGGTATCATAATAGGTACAAATAATTTTTTTCGCCCGCTTCAAATCACCGACATAAATATTACGAGATGCACCCTTTTTTTGTTGATCAAATTCAATCACTTTCGGTTCAACACCCAACTCAGACAAGTCGGTCACTAAGGCACCAATGAAACGTTTTTTAGATTTTTCACTTCTGCGAGTTGCGTACATATATTGGTAGCGAAATTGCCAATCTTTAAATTTTTCTGTTGCTGCCATTTCATGACCTCCTAATATGATGAGTTTCTATAAATCAAACTGTTTTAATACATCTTTTAAACTAGACTTAGGTGCCGATGGTGTTGCTTGGAAATAGATGTCTTTCACACCATAGTTTTCGTTTAAATCTTTTAATTTTATTGCATCTTCTTTATTCAAATAAACTGATTTCGTTACTAGCAAATCTTTTTCAGGATCTTTTTGCGCAATCCCACCAATATTTAATTCCTCCATTGGTAAGCCATGCTTCACTAAGTCATAAATAACACTGACAGTCTTAGTAATCAAAATACAATCATAATCTTTAAATTTATATTCATCCCAGTAAAATTTAGCTTTCTCTGGTGTAATCACAATGGTCTTTTGACCTGTTCGGCCACCAGCACTTTTATATAAATCTCTCATAAATTTATCTTTTGCTACTATTTCATCAACAACAAAAATTGAATTTACACCACTTTTTTGTGATAAGGTCACCATTACTTGACCATGAATCAATCGTTCATCAACGCGTGCTAAATTAACTCTACCCATTTTTTATTTTCTCCTTTATGTTTCAGATTTATAAAATTCCGATTGCTGCCAATACAATTAAGATTGCAGTCAGCAAGAGTAATGCTTGGGTTACTTTTAACCCTTTTTTCGTATAGAACCAGTACACACCCATTACAACCGCTAGCGGTAATATACCTGGTGCAATCTGATCTAAAATATCTTGAATAACAAATTCTCGACCTGAAATATCAAATTTCAATGCTGAGGAGACATTTACATAGTTACCTGCTAAAATCCCCATCATGAACAACCCTAAAACGGATAATGTTTCAATTGCTGTCTGAACTCCAGTACTTTGCATTAAACCTGATGCACTTCGTCCCATTGTAAAAGCCTGTCTTGCAAAAAACACACCTAAAATTGCTTGATATAAAGCAAAACAAACAAATGGGAAAATTGCACCTAAAGCACTACCTTCTTGTGCCCATGGAACAGCAATCGCGATAAAAATATATTGAACCGTGCCTGAATCAATTGCATCACCAATCCCAGCTAAAGCACCCATCAAACCCGCTTTTGTGTTGTACATTAAATCATCTTGCATCATAATTTCTTTATTTTGGCTTTCTTCTTCTGCTCGTTGTTGTTCCATCGAAGACATCAAACCAGTGATGACCCCACCACCCCAACTTAACTGAGTGTTGAAGAATAATAATTGACGTTTGTACGCTGCTTTTAATTGTTCCGGATCCTTATATAGTTTTCGTAGAATCGGCATCATCCCGTATAGTAGTGACGGTGCTAAATATCGCTCAAAAGAGTGAGGAATCTCGTTTGCAAAATGCCAACGGAGATAGGCTTTTGTTACGTCTTTTTTTGTAATTTCTTCTGGCGCTTGGGTTGTCTCAGTCATTTCACTCATCTTTTTTCCTCCTTATTAAAATCCATCATCATAATCATCGTCGTCATCATCTAAAGTACTGGAGCTGCTAGCTTGTGCAGGTGCCGGCGCCAATTTCCCTTTTTGTGATTGAACAAAAATCAAGGCAATTAACACACCAAAGATTGCATAAGTTACCATAGTGATTTCTAACGATTTGAACACGACACTTAAGAAATATGCTAAGAAGAAAAATACTAGATAATCTTTTCGACCAATAACATAGACCGTTGTTGCAATACCAATCGCGGCTAAACCACCACCGACAACTTCTAAAATATGAATAACTACGGTACCTTCTAAAGCTGTAATAATATCTGCAATTACTGGTGCCCCTAAATACAATGCGAAGAATACCAATGGTACGAATAATAAGAAAGAAGCAATTGTTGGATACCAAATAATTGACCGTCTAATAGCACTATCATTTAAATCATCCACGGCTTTATCGGTATATTTTCCAAGGAATGTATTGATAAAGAAACGGAATTGATACAAATAACTTCCTAAAAGTCCAACGGGTACAGCTACTGCAATCGCTGCTTCTGGTTTTAAATTACCTAGTAACGCAACGGGTACAGCAATCGCTGCTGCAATAGATGGTTCTGCTGGCATCGAACCGCCAGGAGAAAACACCCCCATATAAATCATTTGCAATGCGGCAGTAACAATCATGGCTTGTGGTACATCTCCCATAATAATCCCAACAACTAAACCAGTCATTAAAGGTGAAAAACGTAAGGTTAAAGTCGCCCCACCACCTAGCCAACGTGACATAATTGCTGCAACCCATAAGGCAATCAATAAACTTTGTAATACATTTAATGTTTCCATAAGTCCTCCCTCTGAATCTTTAATATCAATCAATGCTTAATTTTTTATACTAAAACATTCGTTTTTAAATATTTACTTTCGGCTTGTACGGCCCTCTCCGGCAACTGACCGGCAATAATAGCTTCAACATCTTCCACACATTTTTCGCCCATCGATTCTAAACATTCCATTGTATAAGCTGAAGTATGCGGTGTCATAATGACATTCTCAAACTTAAGATAAGGATGATCACTTCGACCAGGTTCTTCTTCTAAAACATCTGTCGCTAAGCCACCAATCTTCCCACTTTTTAAACCTGCGACCATCGCTGCCTCTTCAATTAATGCCCCTCTTGCACTATTAGAGATATAAACGCTTTCTTTCATCTTAGCGATTGTCTCTTCATTAATGATATGATAATTACCATCATTTAAACTAGCGCATAAACAAATCACATCCGACTGCTCTAACAATTGATCAAATTCAACTTTTTTGGCACCGTAACTTTCAATATGCAGGGCTGATTTATAAGGATCATAAGCCAATACTTCACACCGAAATCCATTTCGAATGGTTTCTACGACACAACTACCAGTATTACCGACTCCAACTACACCAACTGTTTTATTAAAAAGTGTGTGGCCGACAAAACTTGCCCGATCTTCCCAACGATTATCGGCAACTCGATTGTGAGCTTGAACTGTTTGCCTCATTAAAGCCAATAAGTTCGTCACATTATTTTCTGCTACAGCATCTCGTTCAACCAAAGCAGGTATAATCGTTACTACTGTATCGTGTTTTTTTGCTGCAGCTAAGTCTATGTTGTTAAAACCAATTCCATGTCTAGAAATCATCAACAGTTCATCTTTATGCTGGAAAAATTCTTCAGTAAAAAATGGCGTTACACTGGCGATGACAATATTGATTCCCTGTAAAGTCTCAGCCAACTCCTTTCCTCCAATTTCCGAATCAACATTAATGTGCTGGACTTGTCCAATTTTTTCTAACCGTTCCAAATGCTTAGGGAAAACTTTTCCAAAACTACTTGAATTTACAATACCAATTTTGTATTTTGTCATTTTCTTCCTCCATTTTAAACCACTCGATTTTTCAACAGCCTTTTCCATAAATAATGATAGCGTATTCATTTCATACTCTTATTATACAAAAAAATATTTTTTTGTAAATAGATTTAAGAAAAAAAGTTTTTATTGATTTTTGTTCTTCTCCCACTTATCATGTAAAATACAGGTTGAATAAACTTCTATGCATGATATAGTTTTAGAAATATAAATAATTAAGGAGATTAATCATCATGGCTACTTCTATTCGTTTAACAATAAAATCCATCTACAAAAATTTAACGCCTAAAGAGCAATCGATTGCTGATTATATTTTGAAAGAGCCGCAAAAAGTTAGCCATAGCTCAATCAGTGATATAGCTAACGATTTAAACATCGCTGATTCCACTTTTTTTCAATTCACTAAAAAACTAGGGTTTTCAGGCTTTAAAGACTTTAAAATGGCGTTATTAACTAGTGACGATTATCAAAATTCGATGACAACGATCCATCAAGGCATTACACAAGACGACGACGAACTTGAAATGGCTTATAAGATCTTCGACTCAAATATTTCAACTCTTCTAGATACCAAGAAACTTTTGGATAAGCAGAAATTAAAAGATGCTGTTGACTTCATTGATCATTCCGATAGATTATTTTTCTTTGGTGTGGGAGGATCGGAAATTGTTGCTTCAGATGCCTATCATAAATTTCTTCGTAGCCCAGTAAATGTTGTTCACAACGCTGATTATCATATCCAATTAATGGAAGCTTCCATGATGACGGAAAAAGACTGTGCTTTGCTGATAAGCCACACTGGTAAATCAAAAGAAACCATTCAGTTAGCAGAAGTAGCTAAAAAAAATAGTGCAAAAATTATTGTGGTCACCAGCCAAATCCAATCCCAGTTAGCTAAACTAGCAGATATTGTGTTCACCTCGATTTCTGAAGAAACTGCTTTTCGGTCTGAAGCACTGGCGTCACGAATTTCTCAGTTAAGCATTTTAGACGCTATTTTCACCATTTTGATGTTCAGAAATGCAGCTGGTTCGCAAACTTCGATTGGAAAAATTCGAGAAGTCATCAACAAAATTAAAGAATAATCATTTAAATAAAAAAGGACTCAGTAATCGGCAATGATGATTACTGAGTCCTTCGTTATTTGAAATTTGTCGTAAATAAAATACTGTAGACAGTAGCCAAAACATGAACTTTGTCTACTGACTGAACTTCCTTCATAAAGTAGTCTAATTATTTCTAACTTCAGATTTTTTTCACTATTAAAAATAACTAAAATCAACATTTTAAGAAATTAGCTACTTTATATCTTTAATAAGGAATCTAGGATAGATAGGGCTATTTCATAAAATTAAATATGGAAAATTCTTTCTGCATATTGATTTTCTATTTTCAAGTTTCTTTCATGACCACCATCAATATTCGCACTTAAATACACCGGTGGTTCAAAACCTTTAGATACCATTATTTTAATTGCTTCATACATCGTTTGCTGTAATAACAGTGTAGCTGCAAAGGAGGATGTGCCGCATACTTTTGTTTCCAATCCACTAATATTCAATGCCGCATCACCATAAACTGAATGATTATCTAAAACTACATCAGCAAATTCATACAATAATTTACCACTCTCATGTCGAGAAGTTGACGCCTTAGATGATTCAAGTGCAGTTACAACTATTAATTTATTGTCATGTTTCTTTATTTCTTCAGCCATTTCAATAATCATCGGATTTCGTCCTGAGTTTGAAACTAAGAAAAAAATATCATTTGGACTAACTAAAACTTTATGCATTAATGTTTTACCTACCCCGTGATTCTGTTCATACATACCACCGGCAGGATCCATAATTAATTTCGATGGTATTAACCCTCCTGCGCGCCCGCTGATTTCGAGCGCCGCAGCATACGAATGACCACTTCCAAAAGATTGTGTGATACCGCCATTCATTATTCCTTCCGCAACGATCTCAGCCGCTTTTGTAATATTTGCTGCTTCATACTTTTCAAGTATTTCAGTAAGTTTTCTACATTCATCAAAAAATTCTAATGACATAATGAACACCCTCTCTTAAATCTCGTGTAAACTTCTACATGATTCCTAATACTTTTAAAATAATAGACAGTACAATAATCGAAAGAATTGCTCTTGTTGAATTAAAATGTTTTTTACCTAACAACCAATAGATGACACCTACCAAGATAGCTGGGATCATCATTGGCATAATTTGATCAAGTGTATCTTGAATATTCAGTTCAACATCTCCAGTTTTAAAAGTCCAAGCAATCTTAGCATTTATAACTGAAGGTATCATTGCACCAATAACTGTAACTCCTAATAGTGTTGCTGAAGTTGTTAGAGCATTTAAATGTCCAGACATACTCGTTACTAATTTAACACCTTGTTTGTAACCTATTCTTACAGAAAAAAATCTAAATATTAATATTAAAATATTTACTAGCAACCAGATGATGACACCAATCGCATTTCCTTTTAAGGCTAAATATGATGCTACTGAACCAAAAACTGTTGGAAAAAGCACTCCAAAAATTGTATCTCCAACACCAGCAAAGGAGCCCATTAATCCGGTTTTTAAACTAGATACCGTATCTTTCGAATTTTTACCTTCAGCTTCTTCTGTTGCAATATCCATTCCTAAAATAAATCCACCCATATGAGGAGTAGTATTAAAAAATTGGCTTTGCATACGCATCATGTCTTTTTTTGTCTCTTTATCTTTTCCGTACAGCTTCTCTAGAATAGGAAGCATTGAAAATAGATAACCTCCGCCCATCATTCGTTCATAGTTCCAGGACAATTGACTACCTACCAACCAATTCAAACTTACTTTATCCAGATCTTTTTGATTAATTTTCGTACTCATCGTCACTTAGTCCCCCTCCTGCATTTACATTAACTGGTACTGTATTTTCAGATGTGTTTTGATTACTGATTAATTTTTTAAACTCTAAAATAGCTAATGCTAGACCTAAAAGCGCCACGCCAAACATTGGTATTTCTAAATAAGCCACTGCTAAAAAGCCAATCATTAAATATGTTATGAAATTTTTAACAGGTAAAAATCGCAATAAAATAGCAATACCAACTGCTGGTAGCATCCCACCTGCCACTGAGAGTCCGCCAGTTAGCCACTCAGGAATAACATCTGAAACAAATTTAATTACACCATCACCAAAACTAAATACGATAAAAATCGGTAATCCACGAGAAAGACCCCAACTTATTGTCCCCATTAAGTGGTACATTTTGATTCCTTTAACATTATCTTCTTCAATACTTTTATCAATTTTCTTTTGGAAAAAAACATTGCAAAAACGAGCAAAAATATCTAACTGAATCATTAACAATGCAACTGGTACTGCTAAACCAATACCAAATTCCACACCTTTACCACTTATCACTGCAAATACCGTACCTACAATTGATGCTGTCATATAGTCTGGTACGCTGGCTCCACCATAAGCTTGAATTCCTAATCCCATCAATTGTAAGGTTGCCCCTACTGCCAACCCCATCTTTATATCACCCATAACTAACCCAGTAATCGTCCCAACGATTAATGCTTGATTAGCAATAACATTAATACCTAAATTTTCTACAATTGCATAAAACCCTAATAATGATAAGACTACAATTTGCCAAATTTCAATATTCATTCTTTTTCCCTACTTCCCATAAAATTGTGAGAACGATTTCTCTTCCTCCATTGGAACCATCTGAGCCGTCACAACAACTCCATCTTTTTCTAATTCTAAAATTTTATGCACATCTTCTTCTGATAGAAATACTGATTTGGTCACTTGTTTTGTACCTTCTTTGGGACTAGAGTTGCCTAAATTAAACTTATTAATTGGCACCCCTAATTCAATCAAACGAAAAATCGTTTTGATATTTTTTACAATTAACATTACCTTTTGTCCATGGTAGGCATCTTCTTTTATTCGTCGTGCGGCTGTTTCAGTTTTTAAAATACTTAACTTAATGCCTCCTGGAACAGCAGCTTTTAATGAAGCTTTGGCAATAGGATCATTAACTACCTCATCATCGACAATCATCACTCTTGTAGCTCCCAAAGACCCTAACCAAAGTGTTGCAACTTGACCATGAATCAAACGTTCATCTAACCTTACATGTCTGATTCCCAGATTAATCATTTTACTTTCAGATATTGGGAGATCCATTGGATTAGATTGTTTGTGTACTAATTCTTCATTATTACTAGCTGATGTTTTAATCCCATTTGATCCTTCTATCATAATAGATTTTGCAATACTAGCCGCCGTTTCATTTGGATTGAATCTATCACTATACGCTCTTAATATCATGGGGATATTTAAACCTGAAACTATTTCAATCGGTCTCGTCTCTTCTTCTTTTAATTGATTTAATTGATTGAATGGTGTGCCTCCCCATAAATCAACTAAACATAATAGCTCATCATCTGAGTCAAATTTAGTTAATACTTTATCTAATTTTTCACGAAATAGTTCTAAACTATCTTCAGGTTTTAAAATACATACTTCCACTTTTTCTTTTTCCCCAAAAATCATATCGCTTGTTTGCTTAACACCTAGAGCAAAATCACCATGACTTGCGATAATTATTCCCACACTCATTTTTACCCCTCCTTTAATGTTAGTTCGATCACTGGAATTAGTTCATTTGGTCTTCTGACTGGAATATTTAGCATCAACATGCTTGGATCAAGTGCTTCTTTTACATGAACTTCTGTAATCTCTTTGTATAAATTAGTGGTCGCTTTTCTATCTCCTCCTAAATTTTTTGTATCTGTAAACCGAATTTCCGAACCATCATTTAACAGTCTTGCAAACGAGATCTTTCCGCCTAACTCTGGTAATAAAATTGTTCTATATGGCCAACTAAAAATGTGTAAAAATAATTTATTCCCTTTTTGAGTATAGCGACAATCTAAGGGTGCTTTAAACTTAGACAATGTAGCTCCATAGATAGAATCTCCGTGTTTTCGTAACCATTCTCCTACAGTTTCTAAAATCTCATCGCTAGTCGAGTCCCATTCTCCTCGAGCATTTGGCCCAATATTCATTGTGAAATTGCCGCCTTTAGAAACTGTATCTACTAATTGTTTAGCTACCATTTCACTTGTTTTGAAGTTCAAATTATCCCGATCATAGCCCCAACTATTATTCAAGGTTTGGACTGTTTCCCAGACATCTTCTTCGTTTTCCATAGCATTGTTCCGTGCAAACTGTTCTGGTGTAAGCACGCCTCTATTAAGATCTAAACGGTCATTAATAAATATATTAGGTTGAATTTCATAAATCATTTTTTCAAGCTCGACACTTCCCCAATCAGCAGCACCTTTACCAACCGAAGTTCCCCAGTCTCTACTTTTATATGAAAAATCAAACCATAAATAATCAATCGTTCCGTAATTTGTTAATATTTCTTTCACTTGATTAGTTAAAAATTGTCTATAATTCTTCATGTCACCAGGATTTTTATCAATATACTCTTTGTTGTTTCTCATTGGGTGGTAACCATCAACTAAAAAGTCAGGCTGGTACCAATCTAACAATGAATAATAAATACCAATTTTAATACCAACTTTTCTAAATTCTTCAATAAGTTCACCTAATAAATCTCTTTGATAAGGCGAATTCATTACATTATATGAAGTTTCTTTAGTATCCCACAGACAAAAACCATCATGATGTTTCGCAGTAATAATCACATATTTAAACCCATCATCTTTAGCATTTTGTGCCCATTCTTTAGGGTTTAATAAGTCAGGATTAAAATGATCAAAATACTTTTTATAACCTTCAACACTGATTTCTTCTAAAGTCTGAACCCATTCATGTCTTCCGGCAACTGAATATAAGCCAAAATGAATAAACAAACCATATCTACTTTCTGAAAACCACTTGCGTCCATTTTTTACTGTCATTTTTTCCTCCTGTAAAGTTTTTTTATTTTATTTAAATAAATTATAGCGTTTGCATAAAAACGTTTCCATAGTTGGAAAGTTTGTTGGCAATTCTTCAAAAAATACGCCATCTAAAAAAATGGAAGCGTTCTAATGTATGATTATTATTGAAATATGGATTATGTAATTAGATTGGGAGGTATATGAAATGTCCACAGTTTTATCCTTTGATTTAGGTGCAACAAGTGGCCGAGGTGTGGTTTTTTCTTTAAATAATGGAAAACTTACAGAAGAAAAAATTTATAGATTTAAAGACTATCAATTAATCGATTCTACAAAAAATCAAATTTATTGGAATATAGATAAAATTATATCTGAAATCAAACAAATCATCGTTCTTGCTTCAACTGAATATTCTATTGAAAGCATTGGATTTGATACTTGGGGATGTGATTTTGGTTTATTAGATGAAAACGGAAATCTCTTAATGCTTCCTTTATGTTATCAAACCATGTTACAAGCTGAGTATTTACATTATGGTATGTCCTTACCTAACGTGTTTCAAGAACGAACAGGGATCGCTAATGCATCTATTAATACCAGTTCACAGCTACTCTTTTTAAAAGATTTTTATCCTGAAGTTTTAAAGAAAGCTAACCACCTTTTAATGATGCCTGATTTAATTCAGTATCTATTAACCGGTGCAATTTGGACAGAATCATCAATCGCTTCAACAAGTCAGCTATTTGATATAGATAAGCATCAGTGGGCATTAGATTTGATAGAACTATTAGGCGTCTCTACTTCTTTATTTTCAACAATTGTTCTGCCTTACACTCAAATCGGAGAAATCGAATTAAACAATAAAAAAATATTGGTTCACTCAGTCATGGAACATGATACAGCTAGTGCTATTTTTGCGTTACCTTCAAATGATCATTCTTGTTTCTTTTTATCTTCAGGAACATGGTCTGTACTAGGAGAAAAATCAGAAAGGGGTATTTTGGTAAATCAACCACTTAATTCTGATTACTCTTATGAACAAGCCGGTGATGGAAAAATATTAAAACTGAAAAATTTGCTAGGTATGTGGTTTATTGAAGAAGCATTAAATTTTGTTAATCAATCTCAATCAATAACCATCCAACAAATTCAAGAAATGTTAATTAACTGCAGTCCCATTGATTTTTTCTTTGATAATCAAAATTCTGATTTGATAAATCAGGAACAATTCGTGGAAAAATTAAAAAAATATGGAGAATTCCATCAGTTTCCATCTATCGATGAACCACACCAAATTTTTCTGATTATTTATCAAAATCTAGCTTTTAAATATGCTACTGTCTTAGAAAATTTAGCTCAATCCACGCCATTAAGTACTCTTTTTTTATTTGGTGGTGGCGGTAAATCAAAATTTTTGAATCAATTGACTGCTGATTTAATTCAATCACCCATAGCTGTCTGTTATTCTGAAAATTCCGCATTAGGAAACGCATTGGCCCAATTTTTAGCCATTGAAACAATTCAAAATCGTGTTGAATTAGTAAGCATTGTCAATGAAAATTATCCCCCTATTTATTTTTATCCGGAAAAATCAGAAGAGTTCAATAATAGTTATAACCAATATAAACAATTTATGAGGAGGAACTACTAATGAATTATCCTAAAATCGGTATTAGACCTGCAATCGATGGTAGACAAGGAGGTGTCCGAGAATCACTAGAACAACAAACTATGGAGATGGCACTCAAAGCGAAAAAGTTAATAGAATCATCACTTTATTATATGGATGGATCACCGGTAGAATGTATCGTTCCAGATATCACAATTGGAGGCTATGCTGACGCTAGCAAAGTAGATGATTCTTTTGCACAGCAGGATGTTATTGCAACTTTAACTGTCTCACCCTGTTGGTGTTACGGTACTGAAACGATTGATTTACGACCAGGTACTTTTAAAGCTATTTGGGGGTTCAACGGAACCGAAAGACCCGGGGCTGTATACTTAGCAGCTGCAATGAGCGGCTATGCTCAAAAAGGAATTCCTGCGTACAAAATTTATGGTAAAGAAGTTCAAGACAACGATGATCAAGCTATTCCAGAAGATGTTAAAGAAAAAATATTACTATTTGCTCGTGCTAGCATTGCTGCTGGGGAAATGAAAAATAAATCTTACGTTAACATTGGTTCTTCTTCAATGGGGATTGCCGGAAGTCAGATTAATCAAGAATTCTTTGAAAAATATTTAGGTATGCACATTGAGTATGTTGATATGACAGAAATCTTACGTCGCATCGAATTGGAAATTTTTGACCCTAACGAATACAAAGTTATTCGAGAGTGGATTGACACTAAATGTCAAGAAGGGATTGATATTAATGAAGGGAAAGAATTTCCGAAAATAATTACTAAATCCCGCTATATTTCTGATAATGATCAGTGGGATTTTATTGCAAAGCAAACCTTAATCGTTCGTGATATTTTATTTGGCAACCCTAAGTTAGCTCAATTAGGATGGTTAGAAGAAGCTAAAGGAAGAAATGCTATTTCGGGAGGCTTTCAAGGTCAACGCCAATGGACAGATTGGTTACCTAATGGCGACTTTATGGAATCAATCTTAACTAGCACATTTGACTGGAACGGACCAAAACAACCGATTTCTTTTGCTACAGAAAACGACACTTGTAATGCTGCTGCTATGCTCTTTGGTTCTCTTCTAACGAATAAAGCACCAATATTTTCTGATGTCAGAACCTACTGGAGCACTGAATCAATTAAACGAATCACAGGTTATGATTTGACCGGTAAAGCTCAGAATGGATTAATTCATCTATTAAATTCAGGTGCTAGTGCTTTGGATGGTAGTGGTGGCAGTCTTGATGAAAATGGACAACCAACTATGAAAGAATTTTGGAATATGACCGAAGAAGACATTGATAGCTGTCTTAGTAAAACTAAATGGTGTCGAGCTAATTATGAATACTTCAGAGGTGGCGGCTTTTCAAGTCAATATCATTTACAAGCTGAACTACCTTTGACTTTGATTCGGTTGAATATTATTGATGGGGTTGGACCAACCCTACAGATTGCTGAAGGTTATTCTTGTGAATTACCAGTACATGTTCACGATATTTTGAATAAACGGACCGACGAGACTTGGCCAACACTTTGGTTTGCTCCAAACCTAGGTGAAACTGGTTTTGAAGATGTTTATACAATGATGAATAATTGGGGAAGCAACCATGGTGCTAGTGTTCATGGACATATCGGCGCAGAATTATTAACTTTAGCTAGTATGTTACGAATCCCAGTGTCTCTTCACAATGTCCCAAGTAAAAAAATATTTAGACCGCATGTCTTTTCTGGGTTTGGAACAAAAGACACAGAGTCTTCAGATTTCAAAGCCTGTCAAACTTTTGGACCATTTTATAAATAATATTGAGAAAGAAGGATCTCCATGTATTCATCACAAAAACAAGAACTGATTGATTACGGAAATAAATTAATTTCAGATGGCTATACTTTAGGAACAGGAGGAAATCTAAGCTCTTTTATTCGTCAAGACAATCTAATGCTTATCACACCATCAGGAATACCTTTCGATAAAATTGAACTTAAAGATATAGTTACTATGGAACTTAATGGCACTATCGTTGAAGGAACACGACTACCATCAAGTGAGTGGCGCATGCATAGCATAATGTATGAGAAACGTGATGATTTAAATTGTATTATTCATGGTCACACTATTTATTCAACTGCTTTAGCCTTACTTGGAAAACCACTTCCAGCCTCTCACTATATGATTGCTACCGCTGGGAAAAATGTACGCTGTGCCAGATATGCGTCATTTGGAACTGAAGAATTGGCGATTAATGCTTTTGAAGCAATGAAAGATAGAAAAGCTGTTTTATTAGCAAACCACGGAGTTCTCACAGGTGGAAAAACAATGGCAGAAGCCTTCGCGGTCCTAGAGGAGTTAGAATATTGCTCAAAAGTTCATATCATTGCGTCAACTGTGGGAATTCCTACAGTTATGACTGATGATGAGATGGCAAACATGGCGATCCGTTTTGAAACCTACGGACAAAAATAACAGCCCTATGGTACACTTAAATCATTCATTGTCAGTGATTGAGGAGGTACATTTATGAGTGATTCTAGAAGAGATCAGATAGTAAATTTATTGAAAAAATATAAGAAATTAGATAATTACGAACTCGAAAAAATGTTATTTTGTTCATACTCTACTTTAAGACGAGAACTACTTATTCTTGAAAAGGAAGGAGTTATTCGCCGATACCGCGGAGGAGTTGTTTTAGAAGTGGAACAAAATCATGTTATTTCCACTAATTACCGAGAAAATGTCATGATCTCTGAAAAAGAAAAAATAGCTGAAATAGCTAGCACTTTTATTGGTCCCGGAATGAGTATTTTTATTGATTCAAGCTCTACCGTTAAAAGATTACTTCCATATTTAGCAAATACTCCAAAACTAGTTGTTATAACAAATGGTCTCAAAATTGCATATGAATTTTCCCATGTTTGTACAGAAGATTCTAAAATTTTTATGATTGCTGGTGAAGTGATTAAAGATGCCGAGAGTGTCGTTGGTGATTATGGCAACTCATTTCTAGAGTTATTTCAAATAGATTTATGTATCTTCAGTTCTACTGGTATCGATTCATTTGGTATCTACGAGGCTAATTTTGCGCAAGCATTAGTCAAAAAAAAGGCTATGGCTATGGGCGGTAAAAGTTTACTGTTAGCAGATTACACTAAATTTGGAAAAAAACACGCTTATAAATTTTCAGACTGGGCTTCTTTTGAATATGTCATTACTGATCAGCAACCCGATGATAAATATCTAGCTATTGCTAAAAAATACGATACAGAAATTTTATATTAAATATATTTTTTTGAATTTTATTTGTAAATTTCAAAGAAAATGATCTTCTAAAAATGCTATATTATATATGCTATGACATCAATGAAAATAGGTTTATCATTAACTTCTTTTAGTTATACATTAAATACAAAAGGAACCTCTACTGAAAATAGTAGAGGTTCTTTTTTTCATTATTTAGCCAATGAAGTTTCCGCTGGATCAGCCAAATTTAAAGCTTAATAGTACTCGGTAAAACATAAACGATAGACTTTAAATCAGGTTTTTAATAAATTAAGGACACTCAACTCAAAATACATCTAACTCAAAAAATAAAACTAATGGGACTTTTTTTGCCACTTTAAAATTTGTCGATTTATGGAACAGATCCACTGATTAGATCCTCTACATATTCAACTCGCTGTGTTCATCTCTATTGAAATATTTAAAGTAAACAAGCTTCACTTTTTTTAAATGAGTGTGTATCAAAAAGTGCGCTTCCTTTTTTCAGGAAACGCACTTTCTCCGTATTTTTCATCATAAACTATTCATTTATGCCTCTAAAAAATTACCGACTTTGGAAACAAATATATTGTATTCTAAGCCTTCTTCTTAATTCGTTTTACATATAGTAGAACAATCAAACCTTGTATGATTAGAATAACTGCACCAACCGCAATGTCGATGTTTCGAACTGTTTGTTCCCAAGGAAGTAATTGGTTTTCAGTCTGCCCATCAGAGTATGAACGACTATTTACAACAGTGTACAAAACATTATGAACAGCTGTCCGCATTGCTGAAACGGAAGTTGCGCTTGTTGTATCTTCTAAAGTTGCACCATTCTCACCAGTTGTTGAAAGCATGGTATCATTCCCGTTACGAATAGCAATATCAGCTTCCATGTAGCCATATCCGCCAAAATAGTCAGTGGAAACAAATCCATCAAAGCCCCATTCATCACGTAGCACAGTGTTCATTAGATCTGAGTTAGCTCCAGCCCATTTATTACCAATGTAGTTAAAAGCTGACATTGCAGCAGTTGCGCCACCTTCTTTAACAGCCATTTCAAATGGTTTTAAATAGATTTCACGGATTGCTTGTTCTCTCGACCAAGTTAACAATAAGTCTGTTCGATTAGTTTCTTGGTCGTTCAAAGCAAAATGTTTCATGTAAGAATAAACACCTTGTGTATTTGCACCGGCAATTTCATTGGCAGCCATAAAGCCTGACATTACAGCATCTTCTGAATAATACTCAAAGTTTCGACCTGCAAAAGCGCTTCGGTGGATATTCATTGCAGGACCATACCACCCTGAAATACCTAATTCACTGGCTTCAGTTCCTACTGCAGTTCCTCGTTGATTAGCTAAATCCTTATTCCAAGTTGCAGCAATCATCACGGCCGTTGGAAAAGCTGATCCGTTTGTTGCGACAAAGAAACTACTTATTCCAGCTGGACCATCAAAATCATAAGTTTGTGCCTTGCCTACTGAATCAGCAGAAACAGTTTGGTAGCCAGCATAACTAATGACGTTACTCATATCATCAATTGTTAATTGATCCAGTAAATCATTCCAAGAATCATCATCATAATCTACACCGACATAATCTGACAAGGTAGCGCCATTATCCGCACCAGTTGTTGGCATTTCTGCATCACTGTCATCGGTTAATTCGTAATTACTAGAGTTCATCAAACCATTACTTTCTGCCTCTGTCAGAGCTCGAGATTCAGGAACTGCTGTCGCTGTCTCATAGTTGGCAAAATCGTCTGCTCGACTAAGATAAGTTACTTCGCCTTCTGCATAATCGAATTGATTCGTGGCAACAATCTCATCGGTTGAGCGTTTGTTTGATTCATCAAACATAATTGTTGCTCCTAAGGTATAGTTTTGCTCAGCTAACACTGTATGAGAATCAGCTTTTAATTGAATTGCGTACTGACCTTCTTCCAGAACATAAGCACCTGTCCCTGTAGAATCGTAGCTAGCCATATCTTCTTGATTAAAAGTAATTGTTAAGGTTTGGCTTTGACCAGGTTCTAGAGTGTCAGTTTTTTCAAAAGCAATCAAGTTCGTGCTTGCTTTTTCAATGCCACCATTCGTATAAGGTGGTGTGAAATAACTCTGTACGACATCTTTACCAGCAACATCACCAACATTTGTGACAGTTACATCAAAGGACATTTTACCATCATTAGCGACTGTAACTGGAGTCATTTCTTGGGTGAAGTTTGTATAACTCAGACCATATCCAAATGGATATTGTACAGCTGCGTCATAACTTTCATCATTTGCTTCGTAATAAGTTTCATAGAACTTATAACCAACATAGATATCTTCAACATAATTAATATAGGTGTAATCGCTATCTTCATATTGATAATCACCGAAGTTGTTCCAAGTAGGCGTTGCTGTTAAATCATAAGCATAAGTATCTACAGTTTTTCCAGAAGGATTAACATCACCATTTAAAATTGATCCCAACGCATTGAATCCAGTTGTTCCAGGACCTGCCATCCAAAGGGCGCCTCTGATATTTTCATAATCGTTTAACCAACCCAACTCCATTGAGTTTGCTGAATTAATTACAACTACTACATTTTCAAAATTATTCGTTACAAGATCAACCATATCTCTTTCAGTTTGTGATAATTCTAAGAAATGTTGACCATCAGTGAAATCACCCTCATTACCATCATAAGTGATTCCTTTAGCATTCATGTCTGTCGGTAAATCGGCACCTTCGCCTCCGACACGACCAATTACAACAACGGCAGTATCAGAAAAATCTTTGGCATTTTGCATTAATTTGTCAGAATAGGATTTTGCAGTCGGTTCTGGTAATGTCCAATCCTGCTCCCACATACCAACTTCTGGACGATCACTACGATAATCAGTGTAGAAATCAGAAAGCTCAGTATTTAGATTAAAGCCACCATTTTCTATACCGTTTAACAAGTTAACTGCACTACTCGTATCAACATTCCCTGAACCAGTTCCACCATAGACTGGATTAGTAGAGGCCCAGCCAAAGACATTTAAATTTTTTGTATCTGTCCCTAAAGGTAGGTAATTATCAGTATTTTTTAGTAGAACCGTTCCTTCATCTGCGATTTCATTTGTTAGTGCGGCACTATCGTCAAGCGTAGCAGCACTGATTTCATTTAGTTTTGCATAGTTCAAATTAAACAAACTAGCCATCGGACCAAAAACTACCACATTTATAGTGATAGCAACCGCTACCAATAAGGCAATAACAGATTCTGCCTTTAGCCAAAACTTAAAAGTTCGACTTCTTTTACGGAATACAATTAAAGCAATAATAATTACAACTAGTAAAATTGCAGTTGGTATAAAATAAACTGAAACGGTTTCAATTGTGGCATATACATCTTCCATATTCAACGTACCATCTTGACTCAGTTTGTTGAGAAAGAATGCCCCTCCGCCAACAATCCCCAAAACAATCACAATGGGAATAATTATTTTTAAATACTTCTTCATATGAATCCTCCTTAAATTGTTTTAACCCCTTAAACTACAACCCTAGCTTTGTAAGGGGTTTCTTACTTTTTTAGTATACCTTTCGAATTTCAAAAAATATATTTATGCTGCATAATCTGTCATTTATTCTACATAACTTGAACAGGCTTTCATTTTATTTTTAAAGCGTCACAAAAAATCAGTTGAAATCTAAAATGACTTCAACTGAACGTAATTTTAATTAAATCCATAAATTCGTTGTGCCATATGGTAAACGCCGACTGTCGTCTTGCGACCCACCTTACCAGGCAAATGCAGGCCTATTCCTAGAAGCCCGAGACGCAGACGATAATACAAATGCGTATCCTGGCTACGGATAAATTGCCATAGCTCTTTTTTCTTCTCCAAACTTTCTGATGAACCTTCTTTAATCAACAAAATCGATGAAACTGCTGTAATAATTTCTAGATAACGTCGCATATAAGTCAGCACATTATCCTCTGTTCCTTGTGTATCAGAATAATAGGCAATCATCGTTTTATTTATTGCAATTTGTTGATCGATACGGCTAATCATAACTTTTTCATTCACCGATTGATCCTCTCGTCCAATGAAGTAACGATAGAAATCAACATCTAAATAATACATGTTCTCCACGATTGGTAACGGCTCGAAAATATAAAGGTTGTCCACATAAAAAGAATGTTGCGGCAATTGAATGTGCGATTCTTTCAATACTTCCAAGCGATAAATGACAGAATGCATCAACAAATATTTACCAAAAGGAAATTTCACATCTTGCCAAGTAAATGCTTTGTCCGTTGGTAAAAAACGGCGATAGTTCATGACCTTTTTATTTTTTTGACCTTGCTTTTCATAAACATAATTACTTATCAACATATCAATCTCTAAGTCGTCTGCTTTAGTTTCTAAAAAATTTAAAATTTCTCGATAAGATTGGACATCCACCCAGTCATCGCTATCGACAATTTTCGTAAATTTCCCTGTCGCGATTTGTAACCCAGAATTAATCGCTTGTCCGTGGCCACCATTTTTTTGATGAACAACTTTCACTTGAGTTGGAAAATTTTCCAAATAATGATCAGCAATTTGAGGGGTATTGTCTCTAGATCCATCATTCACAAGAATAATTTCCACCAATTCCCCACCAAGCAAAAGAGAATTGATACAGCGTTCCATGTATTCTGCCGAGTTATAACAAGGAACGATTATACTTAAAATTTTCATGTTTACTATCATTCCTTTTTCATAATTACAAATTTCATCATAGGATAGTTTATCACAACCTGAATGACAATATTAACAGCATTTGCAATTGTAGCAGCCCAACCCCCAACATAAGGAGTCAAAATCGATATGATGTATGGTGGCAACCAAATCGAAATCAAACCTGCCACCACTACTGTTAAAACATACCAAGGCAACACTTTAGCAATTTTTACGTTGGCTGAGAACACAACTTTTCGCTGTACGATGAAATTGACAATTTGGGCACATATATAAGCGAGTAAAAAGCTTAAAAATCCACCCAGTCCACCTTGATCAATACCGTAATTAAAAATGAACCAGTTAAAACTGCGATTAGCAAAGCTGGTAAATAAAAAGCCAGTACCAATCCACAGAACGATAAAGTTAGTGATTGTTGCAACGTTACTCATAATATTAAATAGAATAAACTCAAATAAATCGGGATGATTCTGTTTGAATTTTTTTAATACACCGGTTGCTTGATTTTTTTCAGCCATCTACTCACTCCTGTTCCAATATATTAATCTTTTGTTCTTTACGGTTGCGGAAAAAGCTGGTAATCAAACCACCCACGCCTTTGAAAAAATGGCCATTAACTGCTAATAAAATTTTCTCAACCATTTCCATACTAACCATTCCATTAGTCATCTTAGCTATTGCTCTGAAAGGCATGTTATAGATAAACAGGATATTCAAATCCGGTTCCCCTTTAGCCTCACTTTTTTTCAACATACTATGCAAACGACCATAAACAAAACGACCAATCCAACTTTTCGCATATTTTAATTCTGAAATGACATTGTTCTCATGTAACACCATCTGATTTTCTTGTGATTCTCGCGGTAAAGCTCTGCCATACAGCTCTTCAAAATCCGATAATGTAATTTTTTCGAAAGAATGTTTTTGATAATTCTCGTGATTATGGTTCCTCACTTCAACACCAGCAACTGTCACACTTCCCTGCAATTCAATTGAAGCGACATTTTTTCCAACGTAAATTTGATATTCCCCCGCCTCAGTTTGCCAATTTTTTTCATCGACATCATAGTAGCGGAAGGTTTTATCATCAAAACCAATCGTTATCGTACGACTTTCTCCCGCTTGCAAGGCAATCTTCTTAAAGCCTTTCAACTCCTTGACTGGACGAATCAGCTGACTATCTTTTTTACCAACGTATAGTTGAACAATTTCTTCACCCTCAACATCACCTGTATTCGTAATTGTCATCTCAATAGATGTATCATTCACTTTTAGATCAGAATAATCAAAAGTCGTATAGCTAAGACCGAAACCAAAAGGAAACCTAACTGCTTTTTTTGCAGCTTCATAGTAACGGTAACCAACAAAAAGACTTTCCTGATAATATGAGTAACGGCTAGTGGCCGGAAAGTTTTCACCGAAGTAAACATCTCCATAAGTCATAGGATAACTTTCATTTAATTTCCCGCTAGGATTGTAATGCCCACAAATAACTTCCAGCATGGCACTCGCACCAGCTTGCCCAGATAAATAGCCATGTAAAATGCCGTCAACTTGATCCACCCACGGCATTTCAATAGCCGAACCAGCGGACAAGATTACCACAACTTTCGTATCAAGAGCTGCCAACTTTTCAATCAATTGCTGTTGACTATTAGGCATGCTAAGACTACTTCGATCCATGCCTTCACTTTCAAAAATTTCATCTAAACCAACATACAATAAAACAACATCACTTTTTTCTGCTAATGACAAAGCTGCTGCTTCCAATTCTGGTTGAGTAACGCCACCACGGGTATAACCTTGCGCGTAGCCGACCACGTCCAACGGATAACCATCAATGACGGACATTGTTGATTCCAAGTTTTTAGGATTGACTACTGATGATCCAGCCCCTTGATAGCGCGGATTTTGAGCGAAATCACCAATGACTGCTACCTTTTGATTGTTGGCAAGAGGCAAGACATTGTCATTTTTTAATAAAACGACACTACGCATTGCTGCTTCTTTGGCAACCTTATGATGATGATCCCAATCAATCGTCACGTTATCATTTTTTCCAGCGGTCGATTGGAAAATCACATCAATTAACTCATCTACTCGCTCATCAAGTACTGCTTCATCAAGTTGTCCGTTCTTGACAGCACGATAAATTTCTAACGGCCCTGTCATTGCTTGTCCAGGCATTGCTAAATGACTACCATTTTTCACGCCTGCTACATGGTTATTATCACCACCCCAGTCGGAAACTACAAAGCCGTCAAAATGCCAATCTTTTCTTAATATATCTTGAAGAAGTTCAGAATTTTCATTAGCGTAAACATCGTTAATCAAATTGTAAGAACTCATAATCGATTTTGGTTGTCCTTCTTTTACCGCAATTTCAAAATTAGTCAGATAAATTTCCCGTAATGTTCGTTCATCAACAATCGAATCTGAGGCCATTCTTCTATTTTCTTGACTATTAACTGCTAAATGCTTCGGACTTGCGATCGTACCATTTGTTTGAATACCACGAATGCTAGCCGCTGCCAACTTTCCAGCTAAATAAGGGTCTTCACTATAATATTCAAAATTCCGGCCGCATTTAGGATTACGCTTAATATTTAAACCCGGTCCCAGAACCACCTGCACATCTAAAGCTTGTGCCTCTTCACCTAAACAATAACCAACTTCTGTTAAAATCTTCTCATCCCAACTATTGGCCAAAGTCGCTGCTGTCGGAAAACAAGTTGCTGGTACGCTTTCATTTAAGCCTAAGTGATCGGAGCTACCTAGCTGTTTACGCAAACCATGAGGCCCGTCAGATAAAAACATTGATGGGATTAGACCTTTGATATCTTGAGTCTCCCACGTATTTTTGCCGGACATCATTGCTGCCTTTTGACCTAAATTCAACTGCTTTACAATATTTTCATGTTTCATAAGTTCCCCCACCTTTATTCTTCCATGCTTCTTAAAAATACTCTAACAACAAAGTAAGCGTTCGCAAACCTAAATTACATAACCTGATAAAATTACAGCATAACTTGTCGCTGAAAAAAATTTAAACAGATTTTATTTGATATTTATCCGCCTTCTTCTATAATAAGGAAGTATTTAAAGAAACGGAGGCCTGAAATGAAAATCGCAATTGTTGAAGATAGCCCAGAGGCCAGTCAAACCCTTGCTCGTTTAATCACGAATTTTTGTAATGAACAAGATATCTCGTTAGAATTAATCCAATTTAGTGATGGCATTGAAATTGTGGATAATTATCAAGGCAATTATGATGTGATTTACTTTGATGTAGAAATGCCGATTATGGACGGTATGACCGCTGCAAAAAAAATTCGCAAGGTAGATACTAATGTCATCATTATTTTTTTGACAAATTATGTTCAATGGGCCATTGAAGGTTATGCAGTGGAGGCGGCTGACTTTTTATTAAAGCCCATCACCCGATTTAATTTTCAAGAACATTTTAAACGAGTGCTAGAACGTCTGAATCAAAGTCCTAAAGAAAGCTATACCTTAAAAACGAACAGTGGCATTCGGAAAATCTTTCTAGATGATTTATTTTTTGTTGAAAGCGAGGGGCATTATTTGCATTTCCACAGTGTCTCTGGTGATTATACTGTGTTGGATTCGATGAAAAATGTTGAAAATCAATTAAAAGACAAAGACTTTTTCCGTTCTAATAATGGTTATTTGGTCAACTTGAAACACGTCAAATCGATTGATGGCAATATACTGTACCTGGATAAATATGAATTAATTATCAGTCGGCCCCGCAAAAAAGATTTTATGCAGGCTTTAACCAACTATTTAGGAGCTGATATGAATTGATGAATGATATTTTTCCAAATATTCCCCGTATTTATACAGCAATTTCTGAGTGGCTTGCCTGTATCGCTCTCATAATGGCCATCGTACCAGAAAAACGACAAAACTTTTTTTATTTAAAGGCTATTGCCTTGCTCATTGGTCAAATTTGTCTGCAACTTTGGGTAGGTACTTGGCCTTTGTTTTTTTGGATTCCTGGTATGATTATCAATGTCTGTTGGATGCTTTTAACCTTTATGGTATTGGTTAATCAAAGAGCCCTCAGTAACCTATACAATGTCAGCAAGGCTTTCATCTTCGCTGAATTTATTGCATCCTTGACTTGGCAGCTTTATTGTTATTTATTTTATAATCGCTTTGAAGAAATCATCCCATTACAGATTGCATTTATGCTGATTAGCTACTTGTTACTAGCCTGGATCTATTTTGCAATTGAAAAAAAGAGCAACCACCAACTGTTACTGAAAAATATCCAACCCAAAGATACGTTGGAAGTTATTTTGACAGCTGTCATAATTTTTACTATGAGTAATATCGGCTTTATTCTTTCAAGTACAAACTTTGCGATTGGGGATTCTGTTGCAATTTTTATTTTTCGTAGCTTGATTAATCTTTGTGGGATTTTTATGATTTACATTCAAGAAAACTCTCGTTATGAAAATAACCTGCGACAAGAATTAACTGCGATAAACAATGTCTTTCAGTCTCAATATGAACAATATGAAGCCTATCGTGAAAGTAATCAGATTATCAATCGGAAATTTCACGATCTCAAACACCAGCTCTCGATTATTGAAATGGAGCCAGACGAAAACAAACGTCTTAGCTATGTCAATCAACTCAAAGAAGATATTGAAAAATATCAAACCAATATTAAAACAGGCAATCCAATTATTGATGTGATTGTCACACGAAAAAATATTTATTGTATTGAAAATCAAATCACTTTCACCTGTATTGTTGATGGTGCTCTGTTAAGCTTTATGAATACGATGGATTTAGTCAGTCTACTAGGAAATACTTTAGACAATGCGATTGAGTCCACCTTGGCTTTAGCAAGTACAGAAAAACGCTTGATTAATTTACGCGTATCCAAAAAAGCTAATTTTGTCATGTATAGTCTAGAAAATTATTCAGAGACGCCCCTTCATTTTGAAGATGGTCTGCCACAAACTACTAAAGAAGATCAGCGATATCACGGCTACGGATTAAAAAGCAGCGCATATATTGCTGAAAAGTATAATGGCAGTTTGACTGTGAAATTGGAGGACAACTGGTTTAAATTAAATGTTTTGATTCCTTTACAAAAGAAAGGTATTTAAATGAAAATCAACCAAAAAAATTATGATTACTTGATTGTCGGCGCTGGTCTATTTGGTGCAATTTTTGCCTATGAAGCGGCGCTAAGAAATAAACGCTCGTTAGTTATCGAAAAACGCCCGCAAATTGGAGGAAACTTAGCGACACACCAAGAGCATGGCATTAATGTCCATGATTATGGTGCCCATATTTTTCACACGAATAGCTTAGAAATTTGGCAGTACATTAATCAATTTTCAGAGTTCAATAATTATATCAATCAAGTCATCGCTAACTATCAAGGCCAATTGTATAATCTACCTTTTAATATGAATACTTTTTATCAAATGTGGGGAGTGAAAACGCCAGCAGAAGCGCAAGCTAAAATTGCTCAACAAAAAAAAGCTGCCGGTCTGACTGGCTCCCCTAAAAACCTTGAGGAGCAGGCCATTAGCCTGATTGGTACTGACATCTATCAAAAACTAATCAAAGGCTACACGCAAAAACAATGGGGCAAAGATCCTAAAGAACTCCCAAGTTTTATCATTCGGCGCCTGCCGACTCGTTTTACCTTTGACAATAATTATTTTGATCATCGCTATCAAGGAATTCCTGTTAGTGGTTACACGACAATTTTTGAAAAATTACTGGCAAGCGAACTCATTGATGTTCAATTGAACACTGATTTTTTTGCGGATAAATCAACTTATTTAGCTGAATTTCCTAAAACCATTTATACAGGAATGATTGATGCTTTTTTTGATTTTGAATATGGTCCTTTAGAATATCGCTCACTGCGATTTGAAACAGTTGCAGAGCCTACCGCAAATTTTCAAGGCAATGCTGTGATTAATTACACTGACAGCAAAACGCCTTACACTCGCAGCATGGAATGGCGCCATTTTGATGGTCAGGGGGAAGATAATATCACTTTAATTACCAAAGAGTTTCCTCAAGATTGGGATGAAACAAAAGAGGCCTATTATCCGATTAATGATGAAAAAAATAATCAACTTTTCAAACAGTACCGCGCCAAAGCCAAACAACTGCCACAAGTAATTTTTGGTGGACGCTTGGGTAATTATAAATATTACGATATGGACCAAGTAATCAGCGCCGCCTTACATGTGGTGCAAAAAGAATTTAATTGATACAAAAATACCCACCGACTTTTAAGGCACAGCTCAAAAGTCAGTGAGTATTTTAAAATTTGTACTATTTTTTTACGACATTAAAGAGTATAACTCTATAAAAAAAGTCCACCAAAATTAGTGGGTGTAGCGATCAAAAAAGTTAGACTTTTTGGGAGTGGAGAAATCCACTCCATTTTTCTGTGCTTTTATTGATGACTTTAGATAGCTTTTATTGTCACTTCCCTATATTCACTGGACTCAGCCAATTTAGTTTTCCCTTCATAAGCTCATAATTATAGTAATCAATTTCTTATTTCAATTTCTCAAAGCTGTGCTATTCTCTTACATTATAGATTTTTTGCTTTATTAGACTAAAGAAATTCTCAATGATTGAATTTTCTAAACAAATTTTTTTACGGGACTTATTTTGGAAAATCTTATGTTCTTTTAATTTGTAAGTATAGACGTTCATATGGTAGGCTCATCCAAGGTTCGATACTAGATGCTGTTTTCCATCACGTAGATTACCTCTTATAAATCCTCCTTGATTACCAATATATTCAGCATCCCTGAAATTCGATAAGAGACAATCTTGCTGTTGTATCTGTCGTGATTTTTTGATAACACACATCTGTGTATAAAGCATTGATGAATTCGATTTTCCCCGATGAGACTGATAACGGTAAGTTTTCCTCATGGATGAGTGGACTTCAATCTCCAGCTTTCGAATCAAGGGTTGAACTTTCTTCTTGTATACATGGAACCCACGATTTTACAATCCCTTTATCTGAGATTGCTCGAGCGGTGCTTTCCTTCATCATAATTAACCGTGAAAAATTACCCAAATTTGAGTAATAAACTCTAAAAAATAAAGTTTCTAACCCTCGTTCTTCTGCTTCAGCGTATGGCTATAAAACACACCTAGTCACAACCTAAAATTTTTTTATAAAATATTTCTTCTTTGTAATCGTTATTATTAATAACAATATATCTCATTTATTTGAGTCTAATTCGTTTACAACATAATAACCACCTTATCAAACGTTCCAAAGGATTCAGTAAAATAAAATTTTTTGGAAAATAGAAAGTGTTACTAATGGGCATACTAACAGTAATCTGAATTGAAAAAATATAAGCAACAGAAAATTATGTCTTAAAAATTTCTTATTTGATAAAAAAATTGTACAATAAAGCCATTAATAAAATTGGAGGATACATTTTATGATAACAAATTTTAGAGATATTGGTGATATAACTACGCAATTAGGAAAATTAGAAAGCGGACTATTTTTCAGGAGTGGAGAACTCACGGAACTAAATGAATCTGATATAAATTTTTTAAAAAATAAATGCGGAATAAAAAAAGTCTATGATTTTAGAAGTGCCGATGAAATAAAGAAAAATCCAGATTTAAAAATTAATGGTATAGAAATAAGCAATATTGATATTTTAGCCTCTATTACAGCTAACGGTGCTTCTTTAGAAGGTATGCTAAGTAATTCTGATATTCATAAATCTATGTTAGAAACTTATACCGAGATTGTAACAAGTCAGTCAGCGTTAAATGGTTACTCAAAATTTCTAACAGAAGTTTTACAAACAAAACAGCCTATATTATTTCACTGTTTTGCGGGAAAAGATAGAACAGGATTCGCCGCTGCTTTGATATTAAAAATTTCAGGTGCCTCTGATGAACAAATTATGAAGGACTATTTGAAAACAAATGAATCTCGAAAGATTGCTAATCAGTCAATTCTCAATTCATTAGATGGCAAGTTGTCTGCTTCTCAAATAGATGACTTAAAGGTTGCTTTAGTTGTAGATTCTTCTTACTTAGAACATGCGAAGGAAATATTAATTAAACAGTTTGGAAGTTTGGATAATTACTTAACATCTGGTCTTAAATTGCAGGATGATTATATTGAACAATTTCAAAAAATTTATATACAAAAATAAACAAAATACTCGATGTGTGAGAGGCTTGTCGTAAGAGCCTCCTACACATCGAGTATTTCTATTGAGCTGATATCATCTATTCGTGCTAAATCAATAATAAGGTGATGCATGTCTGTGACATGACGAGGTTTGATGGTGTACATATTAGTATAGTATTTCCTATCTTCATTTGTGTATACTTTTGTTGTTAAATTTTTAACAGTTATTTGGTTATTTTTAAAATATTCTGTAATCATTTTTTCTGTCTCCACTGATGAAATAGTTATGGCTAAATTTTTTAAAGATTGAAAGGGAATGATTTTGTTAAAAGTTGCTAAGATAACTACCACTAATAATGAACTAAATAAAGCTAGCAGGTAGTATCGTAATCCTACAGCGATCCCTATAGCAGCAGTTACCCACAAAGAAGAGGCTGTCGACAAACCTTTTACTCTTTTTTGAGAGACAATAATTGTTCCAGCACCTAAAAAACCAATACCACTAACTATTTGAGCAATGATTTTGCTAGAATCAGCACTGATGATTCCCTTTAATTCAGGGTTAGTGATCACTGCTTGAGCAGTAGCTTCAGATAATTCTTTAGATATGATAGTCAAAATGACTGCACCCAAACAAACTAAATTATAAGTTCTCATTCCTGCAGGACTACTTTTGGTTTCTCTATTATAACCAATCATAGAAGATACAAGTATACTAAATAATAAGGGTTCTAAAATATTAATTAAATTCATCATTTACCTCACAAATATATTTTTGTTGAAACGGTAGTAATTAATTTAGAAAAATCATGCGATAGTTAACAGAGACCTATATGTTTTACTATTAGATCCTATGTGATTAACCTAAAAATAGCCATTAATTTATAATTCATTTTTTTATTTTTTTTAAAAAAATGGATATAGTTTTTTTATGACAATTATACTCTTTTTTGATGACACTTGTTGACAAATTTAAGTTATTTAAAAATAGAAATATTTTTATTTGATTAGTCTTTTACAGGTAATGCGGTAATCTGAAAGCACATTATATTATCAAATTAAAAAAGAGGTGCAAAATGTTAAATGTAACAAATACTTATACTAAAACTGTTAAACACAAATGGTGGGTTTTAACAATATTAGCGTTATCCGTATCATTAGTTATTATTGACGGCACAATTGTGAATGTATCATTACCAGTCATAATGAAGGATTTGAAATTATCCTTTACAAATGCCGAATGGATTATTACTCTGTATTCTCTGCTTTTTTCTTCATTGCTCATTACCATGGGGCGACTTGCAGATAACTTTGGTCGGAAAAAAATATTAATTATAGGAATTATAATTTTTCTGTTCGGATCAATATTGGCAAGCTTCTCAAAAGATATTACTTTTATGCTAACTGCTAGAGCGATACAAGGAGTCGGTGGAGCATCTATTTTACCAACAACCTTATCAGTTGTAAATTCATTGTTTTTTGGAAAGGATAGAACTGTTGCCTTTGCAGTATGGGGATCAGTAATTGCTGGTATGGCAGCAATCGGTCCATTATTAGGTGGGTATTTGACAACTTACTTATCTTGGCACTGGATTTTTTGGATTAATTTTCCAATTGGTGTTTTCATCATTATTTCAGCATTAAAATATTTACCCGAAACTTATGGTGAAAAAATAGTAGGAAAATTTGATTTTATCGGTTTTTTACTTTCTACGATAAGTTTAATTTCTTTTGTATTCGGAGTTATAGAAGGTCGTACATACGGCTGGTGGCATGCCAATAATGGCTATCCAACGTTCTTTAATTTATCCATTATACCTATATTAATTGCCATTGGTATATTAGTATTTTCATTATTTATAGTATGGGAATCGCGTCTGAACAAACAAAATAAATCTCATTTACTAGATGTATCACTATTTAAGTTTAAAAGTTTTTCATTAGGAAATATTATTGCTGGTATCGTTGCTATCGGAGAATCTGGACTCTTATTTTTATTACCATTATTCTTGCAAAATATTTTAGTACTTAGTCCAATAAAGTCTGGAATTATACTTTCAGTGATGGGATTAGGAGCTTTCTTAGCAGGTGGTATGGCTACATTTATTGTTGAAAAAACATCAGCATCTTTTGTTGTATCTCTTGGTTTATTTTTAGAAACTTTAGGATTTTTTGGCTTTTTCAAAACTGTAAATCCCAATAATAGTTTAGCCTGGATTGTTATCTGGCTTATTATTTACGGTATAGGACTTGGATTTGCTTCAGCCCAGTTAACATCCATTGTATTAAAGGATGTCCCACCTATTCAGTCAGGACAGGGATCAAGTATTCAATCCACTACACGACAAATTGGATCTGCATTAGGTGTTGCTATTATCGGAACAATATTTAATTCAAAACTACAAAATGACATTCCCCATACTCTTGATGGTTTAGGAATATCAGCAAAAATGCAGCATTCATTGGAATCAAGTGTGATAAATAGTGCAGGATCAGCTATTCATGCATTAAAAGTATCCAATCCAAAGATATTGAACATAACAGAAACTATGCGAAATAATATGGTTGTAAAATTAGATATTAACTTTACAAATAGTTTAGTAAAAACAATAGGTATTTCATCTATTGTTATACTGATTAGTTTCTTTCTAACATTTGGACTATACAAACAAAAAAATAACTAAAAATTGATTTGCTTATCTTTTGACAGTTGTTAAGGACAATATCGACAATGTTGTAACCTTGAAAAATACTTTTCTCAGCTTGTCTCATTTCTTATAATTCTTAGGAAATGGTAGCAAAGGTGGGGAGCTACTGTCAAAAGTTGAGCTAATTTTTTTATTACATTTATGAGTAGTCCATTTCCATCTAATCCTGATCTTGATTCATTAGTGCTAACATTTCTTTGTGTATGGTTTTTTATTTTTTGCTTGCATATTATGACCATCGAACATTTATGAGGGTATGCCATAACCCCAAAAATTATTTGGCCTCCATATTTGATAATTTCATCTGAATACATATCCAATATTATTTTTTTTCATATAATCCCTGATTTTTTTACCGTTTCATAAAATATAATAAAAACTAGGAATTAAGCAATAAAATTGTTCAATAGTTTGGAAAATACTAGTACATAATTTCACTGACTTGATATTTTTTCTTCTACATATATTATAAAAATCCTTTCACAAAGGAAGTGTCTATTTGATAAAGCGTGATTTAAGAGATATGGTCATTTTTATTCCTTTCATCTGTTGCTTTTTTCTACTGATTTTAGCAGCTGATAAAACAGGAAAGGTTGGCATTATTGGAACAATCATCACATTATTTATAAATCCTGAGAATTATGAAATACGATATAATAAAAAAATTAATCAAAAGTTGAAACTCAGAATTTTTTACCTCAAAGAATTAATGTTAAGTTTTTTCTGTAGCTATTATATCGTTTATATTATCAATCATATTCGTTTAAAAAAAGAAATTACATGGCCAGTCAATGTATTTATATCAGCTACAATTTTTTCATTCATGTGGATTTATGTTCGTATTATAGTTCCTCACATAATCAATTACTTCAATAATAATTTTGAATAGTATTTTTACAGCCTTTACAAGAAGAATTTTTTTTTATAAAAATAAAAAAGTGACACCTCATTTGAAATTATAGTTACATAATTGTTAAATTACTAAGAGATAATTAATTTATCTTTTGGTACACTCATAGATTGCATTTTTAGAAATAAAGAAAAGAGTGCGTAAAAGACATATTCAAAAAACAGAAGTATTACTTGATAATATTCTTTTATTAACTATTTATTTTTTCAACTTATATTGCTTTCACCAATGACAGTTTTATAGACTATAACATCAGCCCCATCACATATAAATCATAGTACTTACCTTCTATTATAGTAGTATTTTCGAGCTTACCTTCTATTTTAAATCCGAATTTTTTATATAGTTTTACGGCTTTTTTATTATCTACACGGGTATCTAGTTGAATTTTGGTAGTCACACCATTAGACTTTGCCCAAGTTAATAGCTGGTAAATAATTTCCTTTCCAATACCTATGCTTTGGAATTTTTCTGTTACCACTATACCAAGTTCACCGCAATGTTTTGATTTAACTTTATTTCCAGAACTCACCGTTCCGATACCTATTATTTTTCCATTTATGAGTGCTAAAAGTATCGTAGAATTTATCTGGTGATTTGTATTAATGATTAATTCTTTTACTTCTTTCACATTTAAAGGATACTCATTTTCTTCAAAACTTAAATACGTCGTTTCACCACCAACTAAATTATAAAAATCAACGATATTTTTTGCATCGTCCTCAGTAGGATTTCTGTAAGTAACTTTGATTTCTGTGTCCATATCTTTATACTCCTTAAAATTAATATTCTTACCCTAAACACATTATATAGTATCTAATGAGCTAAAATTCAAAGAAATCAATGTTATCAGAGAAATTATAGTTTTTTTGTCTTTTTTTACATTAAACAGCTTACTCTATACTTTAGAATGATTTCTCACTTTTTATTTTTATTGTATATTTACATTGTCGGAAGTTTGGATAACCATAGAAGTTCCTTGATTTTTTTCTATAAAAGTCTTTCCAAATTCATAAGTACTATAAAAAGGTGGAACAGCATGGTAATTTAAAGTTCCTAGCTCCTAACAGCTACATCTCTATCTTGCTGTGTGATATCAATATATCGCAAGACCGCCCTCTGTGAAGGATGTTTTAATAAAGATTGAATAATCTCTTTTTTTATTCCTTGTTTACATAATAAATAACTGAAGGACTTTCTAATAGACCGAGAACCAATATTTTTTAAGTGGATTGTTTCAGTTCTTAAACAACAATTTGACCACGAGAAATTCCTAAAACATCAAATGACTTTAATTGACGTAAATCAGAAATTCTATACTCAGTATTTATGCCAATATAAAGTAATAAAATATTTCGTTCTCCCTATTGATTGCTAAGCGAAAATTTTTTCATATCCTCTCTTTTTTTCTCGAATAGATGAAATAGTCTTTATTTTACCAACTCCTGCCAACGTTACTTAACTACATTACATTCAGTAATATGTAATGTTAAAAGTTAATCTAAAAAAGATGGTTCTATTAAATTAATTCAGAAAGTGGAAAATCCTTTTGCATCATCCAATACTGGAGATATTATTTGGATAAATCCTAAAGTAGGTTCAACGGAAGAAAACAAAAAAAGACGACCTGGATTAGTCATCTCAAATAATCAATTTAATCAATCCACATTATTGGTGGTGATTTGCTATCGTTAAACTAGGTACAACAAGATTTACCCTAAGAAACTGCAGCGTGAGCAGCTTTAAGTGAAGAAGGAAGCACCATAGAATTTTTTCATATCTCTGCACACTTCTTTATAGTCTTTACTTGGAATATAGCGTAATGTATTTCGAACAAGATGAACCATACAAAGTTGAACAACCACTAAAGGGAAAATCGTTTTTGTGCCTTTTTCGAGGCCAGAAACACCATCCATGGAGATAAAAAAAGACGTCTTCAACATCACGTGATTTTAGTTCATCAAATACTTGCATCCAGCGATTTTTCGACTCAGTTTGATGTAGCCATAAACCTAAAATATCTTTATTACCGTTCAAATCGTAACCAAGGTTTGTATAGACTGCAGATTTCTTTGCTTCGTAGTTTTCTCGTAAAGTGACGTACATACAATCGACAAATAAAAGGCGTAACATTTGGCTAATAGGCGCGCTTGTCATTCCTCTAATTCGGGAAGAAGTGCATCTGTAATATCAGAGATCACTTCGTGAGAGATATCAAACCTATAGGTGTCCTGAATCGTCGTGGCAATATCTCGTTGACTCATTCCACGAGGGTACATAGAAAGAAATTTTTCTTCAATGTCGGAGACATACGGTTTCTTTTAGGGACTAGCTCAGGATCAAAAGAAGCATCTCGATCTCTGGGAACATCAATATTTACTTCATCAAAACTTGTTTTGAGTGTTTTATTCCCATAACCATTCCAACGATTTTCATGTTCCTTAAGCTCTTTAGAATGGAATTTATACCTAGATGATTGTTTAGTTCTCCCTGTAGCATTTTTTCAAACAACGAACCAAATACGCCTTTCAAGACATCTTGCGTATCTTTTACAAATTCTGGCTGGTAAGTATTAAGACTGGATTCAGCTAACTTCACCGATTCAGAATTTCTTTTCTTATTAGACATTTTGTAATCACCTCTTCATCTTACTTCAGAAAAAGAAAAACCGTGAAGCAACCCATATCTAGAATAACGGTTACTCACACGGTTTTTTTACACTCTTAGTTTTCCATAATAATAAGAAACGACTTTACTATTAAAAATTTCAGTTTAAATGGTTAAATACATAAGGAATTGTCAAATCCATTAATAATTTTTCCCTGTTACTTTTAAAAAAACGAAAAGAAAATCCTCTTCGGTTATTAATTTTGATCTACTCTTTAAATATTAACCTTGTGGGTTAACAGATATAGCTTGGTTAGTTTTAGATTCTATATTCTTACCTAAAGTATATATTACCAATAGAACAATAATCGGTAGAAATAAAGCTTTATCATTGAAATTACTTGTCAATAATGTTCCCGCAAAACCTCCAAATCCAAAGCCTACCAAAATGCTAAAGTACAGAAAAGCTTTATGTGCAGCTCCAGATTGGTTAAAAAATGATTTCATTAAAAAGCTAAAAGCATTTTGTACAACCAAAGTTACTGCAACATTTCCATAAACTAAATCTTTACCAAACTTATGGAAAGCATTTCCTTGCATTCCTGCTAATAAAGAGATAATCATACAAATATGAACGGTTTGTAATTGCGAATTTATAAAGTTTAATGACAATAAGAATAAAACAATAACTTCTATAATAATGACATTGAACGACCAGTTTTTAGGGCTATCTTTTTGAATGATTGCTGTGATTGCAGCTCCGATACCAAAAGCTAGTACTGTTAACGCCACAGTAAAAAAATGTGACCAATCTTTCTCCGCCAATGATTGACCTAATAAAATAATATTTCCTGATTGTACTGTACTAAATGCTTTTCCTATAAAATAAGTATATCCACTCATACTTCCAGCTGCTACAGCTAAGAAAAAAGCAATCATGGGAAACTCCATATATGGTTCTCCACTTTTAATTTCTTTATTCATCATTATTTAAACATCTCTTTTCATTATATTAAAATCCCCTTCAATCATAGAATCAAAGAGGATATTGAATTTAAAAAATATCTGTTGCGTTTAATCCTGATTTCATTTTATTAATGGAATCTTTACTAGGATTTTTTAAAGCTTCATCAATCTTATCTTGATCAAACCAAATAACTGGAGAAGGAGATTCTTCTTGTGGTAAGCTTTCGACAAAATCTTTAGTGAGATTTAGATGGTCTGCTACTATTTGAGATGGGATCGTAGCTAACCATTTATTTAAAGAAATATCTGAATAATCAGGATTTTTAAATACTTCAATAAAAATTAGCTTTTCACTACCAATATTTTGGACATAATGACCAGCCACCATGGGTACATACCCAGCATCGCCTGCATGATAATCAAATGTTCTTGCTAATGAATTAGAATTAAATACAGTCATGCGCGCATCGCCTTGAATATAATATTGCCATTCAGCAGCTTTAGGATGCCAGTGTAATTCCCGCATACCACCAGGCTCAACTTCAACAATTGCAGCAGATATAGTTGGAGAGCCAGGAAATACTTTCGAATCAACAATCCACACACGTCCTGCTTCTGATTCAATTGGATCCAATGTATCAATATGGAAGGTCAAAGGGTTTGGGACCTCTCCATTTTTATTTGGACGAGAGACCTCATCAATAGCTTTTGGTACATCTGCTCTAAAAATATATTTTTGTTTATCCGGTAAGCTTTCCAGTTCAGATTGTTTCTTTTTAAAATTAGCTGCAACAATTTCAGGTGGTGTATGAGCTAACCAGTCTGTAATTAGTAACGTATTATTTTCAGAGAAATCAGGCTCGCTAAAAACTAATAAAAATTCACAACCTTCATCTAAACCTTGAATAGAATGTGCAACACCAGCTTCAAAATTCCAAATATCTCCAGCCTTTACATCATCAATATAAGTCTTACCATTCTCATCAATAGCTGTTACGCGGGCATTTCCATATAACATCAATCCCCATTCAGCTTCTTTATGCCAGTGCATTTCACGATAGGCACCAGGCGCCAAACTCATATTAACTCCTGCGACCTTATCAGATGCAGGCATTTCTCGGTTGGTAACTTCTCGTGCCCAACCACCATCTTCCAGTCGATTACGAACATCGTTATAACTAAAACGCATATTAGGCAATGTTCCGTGATCAGTTGCAGGGGGAATTAAAAAATCAGGTCCTTCAATATCCCTTTGAATGTCTCGAGGGCCAAAATCTAGCCATCCCTTTCCATCTTTTTTACGAATTGGTTGTGGTGCATTATTTTCTTTTTTCATCATAAAAACATCCTTTACATTTTAATTTTGAGATATCACTACCATTAATGAGCGTATCGTAATCACATCTGACCATAATTCTATTTTTCAGCATCTATAGGCATGTTTACAGTATAAGTATGCGTCACTTCATTTCCTTCGCTATCTTTAGCTTTAAAGGTAATATCGATAGCTTTGATTTCTTCCAATTTCTTCTCATCTGCTACTTTAAAATGCATGTAGCCATCTTTATGTTTGTGTGAAGTTAAAACTTCGTCATCCCAAACATTCATAAAGATTTCAGCCTTGACATGTTCTCCATCTTTCATCACCAATTCAGCAGTATCTGGTGTAATATGTTTATCAGATGAGTCTTCATTTTCAAGTTTGTAATGAAGCGATGCTAACGTTTTATAAGGTGTGCCATCTGTGTCCTTATAGTGATCAACAGTAACAAATTTTGCATGATCTACTTTAAATGTGATATTATCCCAGTCTGTGTTTTCGTAATCAGTATCGTAAGACAGTTTTGTCTCAATTCGAGGATCAACATCATGTGTCACTATGTCTTTGAAGTAACCATCATACTTTAGCTTTTCGTTTGTTTCAGTTTCAACAACACCATCTTTTTCCTTATTTGTTTTTTGTGAACTAGAATCTCCATAAACATTATCTACTTTTTCTTTTGTTGTACCACATGCACCTAATGTCGCAATTGCTGCTAATGTTACAATACTAAGACTTACCTTTTTTCTCATATTCATTACTATCCACTTCCTATGCTTTTGTATTTTCATGCTGTTTAGCTAGCTCAATATCTGCTTCTACTTCTTCATAATTGAATCTTACAATCACTCCATTAAGGTCTTTAACTAGCATAGTATCAATAATGTCTTCATTTGATTCATTCATATATACAAGTAAGCCCACAGAACCATCGTCTAATACTTGACTAATGGAATCAAATATAGTTGTTGTCTTTTTTGCTTTAATATAATTTGAGCCCATTCCTGCAACATCACCAATAATCCACCCACATAAGATACCTAAAGGACCTGCTAGTATCCCAATAATCATACCGATTAATCCGCCACGTAAAATTCGATCCGTGCTTTCATAATCAACACCGTCTCTAATAGAGACTTTTTTTCCAGAACGATCTTTTTCTATAATGGCAGCCTGTTTAATGACCAGTGTTTTTCCATTTGATAATTCTTTTAAACGAGAAAAGGCTTCATAATTAACAGCTTTTTCATTATAAGTAATTAATGCTACTTTTTTCATAAAATTCCTTCTTTCTTTTCAGTAAAGTCATCTTAATTGCCTCGGCTTTATTTGTAAAAAAAAGAGGGAAAAAAAGAGAATTAAAATCGGCTATGAACCCCTTAATGAAAGCTTTTATTCATTTTTTTTTAATAGGTGTTAATTTCTGACTATACGTTGATTGGGTAAAATTTAAGTCCAGATACATTGTTTGAAAAACCTATTGAGGTGTTTAACTCTGTAATGTAAATGTAGACAAGTTATTCACTGTAATCTATTAAATGAACCCATGCACCTTTAATAATTTTTTCTACCAGGAAAGGTGGTGACCGCGGAAAACATTATTCGTTTCATCAATCAACACACTGAAAAGCTAGCTATTACTCGCTTAACCTCTTTATTCGGTATTTCTAGAAGTATTTATTATCGAAATAGCACTCGAAATTTTTCTACACTCACAGATATTGAAGAACGAATTTATCAATTAGTCGTAAAACATCACTTCTTATTTGACTATCGAATTTCAAGCTAAATTAATTAATTTGATAAAAAAAAATCTCGCAAGAATTTCTTGCCGACAAACTTTACATCTCGCGACAGACAATTTCAAAATGAGAATTATGAGACACGACACCTGATTTAGAAAAATTGGTAGCTCTGGCTCGATTTTTTGGTATAAGTTTGGATGAATTAGTCTTTAACAAAACGACACCGATTAATATAGAAGTGCTCACTCTGCAACTTCAGCAGCTGAAATAATGTTCAATTTTTTGTATGATCTTGGGTGACTGATTTTCATCGTCTTGAGCATGATTTATTGGTCGGTGAAAAAAACACTTTGGTGAGGGAATATTTTCTTTTATTCCTTTTGTATTTGAGATAGAATTATTTCAGAAAATATACAAAGGAGTTTTCTATGACAAACCTCCAAAAACAAGTGCCCACAAAAATAATCGGCATTTATCTCGTGATTTTCTTTTTATGGTGGTCTTTTTATGAATTATCTGGCTTTCAATTATTTGCCACACCCTTCCCGCAAGCATTATCTGGTTCATTAATTAAATTTGCGACTTGGACTGTTCCAGCTTTTCTTTTGATGAAAAAATATCACGATTCTTTATATGTACCCTTTGATAAAATTTTTACAAATAAATTTCGTGTCGCACCTTATATTTTGATTACATTTTTGATGATTAGTTATATTATTTTGGGAGAATGGGTTGAACATGGCAGCTTGCAATTTAGCAATTCTTTTAATGCAACTGATTTAATTGGTGTCTTCTTATTTGTGGGAATTACCGAGGAGATGGTGTTTAGAGGTTGGTTGCTGAATGCGTTGTTATTAAAAACTACAACGATCCCTGCGGTTCTTATTTCTTCGGTCTTGTTTTTATGTATTCATTTTCCTATTTGGGTTAAAACAGGAAGTTTCATTCAAAATTTTGCTTCCGGTGGCTTCATTAATGTCTTGATATTGAGTATTATTTTTTCAGTTACATTTTTAAAAAGTAAAAATATTCTCGTCCCAATCGTCATTCACATGCTTTGGGATTTAGCACTTTTAATTTTTTAAATCTAATATTATTTCATCCCAAAAAAAATAGCCGACTAAGCTATTTTTTTACATTTCTACCTTTTTTTATTTGGTTTAATGACAGTCCAATCACAACAATAGCTACCATGGTGAACAGCCATCTTTCCAATATTTCACCAAAGTTAAATTGAATAGAACAAACTATACACTTTCAAGTACAGGTGAAGGTAAGAGTTACATTAGATTCTTTTTCATAAAAATTAAAATAAGCTTAACTACGGCTCTGCTCTTTATAATTCATCATCAGTTATCGATTGGTATCAAGAACTAAGGGAAATTATTAGAAAACAAAAAAAGCCCACTAAAAATAGTGGGCTTAACATTGTTAAATCAATGTTTAAAAATTATTTACTTAAAGATCCTTTAGCTTGGTCAGCTAGTGCTGTGAAAGCAGCTGCATCGTTAACTGCTAAATCAGCTAACATTTTGCGGTTGATTTCAATACCGGCAACTTTTAAGCCATGCATTAATTTTGAGTAGCTTAAGCCATTCATACGAGCTGCAGCGTTGATACGTGCAATCCATAATTTACGGAAGTCGCGTTTCTTTTGACGACGATCGCGATATGCGTAGTTGTATGAATTCATTACTTGTTCTTTAGCTGTTTTAAATAGAGTGTGTTTAGAACCGTAGTAACCTTTAGCTAATTTTAAAGTCTTTTTACGACGTTTACGAGTTACTGTTCCACCTTTAACACGTGCCATGTTGATTTCCTCCTAAATAGTTCATCTTGATTTTTAGTTTTACTTCATGCGAGCAAGTTGTTGGCGGATACGTTTGTAATCGCCTTTTGATACCATGCTTGCTTTACGTAATTGACGGCGTTGTTTTTTAGTTTTTCCGTGGAAACGGTGACTTGTAAACGCGCGGAAACGTTTCAAACCGCCTTTACCAGTACGTTTTACGCGTTTTGCTAAACCGCGGTGTGTTTTTTGTTTTGGCATGACTAATTTTCCTCCTCAAAATCTTTTCGTGACTTGCTAGTCTTTTTTCTCTTTCGGTGCCAGCACTAAGAACATGCTACGTCCATCCATCTTCGCTTTTTGCTCAACTGTCGCAATGTCAGTTGTTTCTTCAGCTAAGCGATCAAGAACTTTTTGACCAATATCTTTGTGGGTAATGGCGCGGCCTTTGAAACGGATCGAAGCTTTCACTTTGTCACCTTTTTCTAAGAACTTACGAGCATTACGAAGTTTTGTATTAAAATCATTAATATCGATTGTTGGACTTAAACGAACTTCTTTTGTGTTAATCACTTTTTGTTTCTTACGTGATTCACGGTCTTTTTTCTGTTGTTCGAAGCGGTACTTTCCGTAATCCATAATTCTTGCTACTGGTGGTTTTGCGCCAGGAGCGACTAGAACTACATCAAGATTTGCTTTTTCAGCAATTTGTAAAGCTTCAACTTTAGATTTTACACCTAATTGTTCGCCGTCTTGATCAATCAATCGTACTTCTCTTGCACGAATGCCGTCGTTTACCATCATATCCTTTGCTATGGTCATTCACCTCCGAATTTTTTTGAGAGAAAGCGAAAAAAAACGAGTTCTTTACGAACCCGCACATAGTCGTACTTACTCCTAAGAATAAGACTTCCTATCTAGCCCAGCGATGTTTTCGCGTAAGGCGAGAAGCGGGTGCTTCTGCTTTCATTTTCTCAACTTTTTCAATTATACAGGGTATTAACCTTTATGTCAAGACCTAAAAGACTTCTCTGTTTCTGCTATAATAAATTTATCCAATCGACTAAAGGAGCTCAACTATGTATCGTTTAATTACTTGTGACCTCGATGAAACTTTATTAAATAGCCAGCGACAAGTCTCTGAAAGAAATCGACAAGCCATTGCTGCTGCAAAAGAAAAAGGTGTCTATTTCGTCCCTACAACCGGTCGGGGTTATCGTTCTATTGAACCTACTCTAACTGAATTGCAAGCTTTAAACCAAAAGGAACATTACATGATCGGATTCAACGGTGGCATCATCATGGAAAATTATGGGGCCAAATTACTTGATTCAACGTCAATGGATTTTCAAATGATTCAAGCTTTATTTGAGATCGGCAAAGATTTAAATGTGGCTATCCATGTTAATACTTTTGAGATGTCGTATATTTATAATGCTAGTGAAATGCTGGACTTCTACAACAATAGTCCCCAGCACCATCTTTTAGCGGCACCTGATATTTCGAATTTAAAAAATCAAACCTGTTACAAGATAATTTTTCAAAATAGTGATGTTACTTATTTACGATCACTAGAAAAGCTTATTCCGGCAGATTTAAAAGCACAACTAGACATTAGTTATTCTTCAAATCGTTACATGGAATTTAATCCTCTTGGTGTAACCAAAGGAGCGGCGCTGAAAAAATTAGCGCAGCATTTAGACGTCCCTTTGGATCAAACCATTGCGATTGGTGACAATATCAATGATTTGAGTATGCTGGAAACTGCAGCCTTAGGTGTAGCAGTCGCTAACGCAGTTCCTGAAGTTAAAAAATTAGCAACATTTACTACCACGGCAGACCACAATCAAAGTGCGATTGCTGAAATGATTGAAAAATTTATTCTATAAAAAAACAGCACATTTTCGGAAAATGTAGTGACCCCCAAAACATTAGATTTTTGGTCTAAACTTTGGGGAATCGGTACATAATCGCCGAAAAACGTGCTGTTTTATTTAATTCTGCGCCACAATAAAATAATCAACCATGCTGACAACGCTAAGCTGATCACTAGTGAAATTATCCAACCAGCTTCTGAATTTTCAAACGGCAGCGGCATATTCATTCCGAAAAAACCACTTACAATAGTAGGAATCGTTAGTAGTAAAGACCAAATAGTCAATATTTTCATCGTGTCATTCAAATTATTGTTTAACAAATTATTGTAGGTTCCAGACAATTGATCTAAAATGTCACTAGCTAAGCGAGTCATTTCCACCGCTTGGCGCGCTTCGATTAATACATCATCTAACTCTTCTTTTTCTTGGGCATTGAAAGCTTGGTAAATCGTTTGGGCTTTGACTTGTTCTAATAAAACTGTATTTTGTCGGGTCGCAGTTACTAAATACACCAAACCAATTTCTAAGTCGGACATTTCTAACAAATTTTTGTTAGTGGTTTTTTGGCGTAATTTTTTATTTAGAGCCACTCTTTGATTGTTGACTTCATCGATTAATGGAAAATAATTATCGGAAATCATAAATAAACTATGAAATAACAAGCTGGCCGTAGTTTGCTGACTATCTTTTTTCAATAAGTCCTCAATGATCTTTTCTACATAATCAGTTCGCTCATTAACAAAGGTAATAAAATAACTGTCCTTCATAATAAACGACATCGGACTTGTCTCGTAATGATTATCAGTTTTTGTTAAATGCGGCACATTGAAAACCACCAACAGCGCTTCATCTTCAGCGTCATACTCCACTCGCGCCCGTTCATTTTTATCCAATGAATAATTCAACATCTCATTACTAATCGACAAATCTTTTTTTAGATTTTCAACTTCATGGGCTTTAGTTGTATCGATATTGATCCAAGAACATTTTTCGGCATTAAATGTTTGTTTGACTTCCATCATTATTCTCCAACTTCTTGATTAATTTTCAATAGGGCATTTTTTAAACGTTTAGATTTACTAATAGCAAACAATAAGTAACTGAAACTTGAGACAAAATAAATCTCCCAAGCATACCAAACAGCTTTTGTCCCAGTTAAGCTGAAAACATCAGCCAATTCATAAAAGAAACCACGATTGAATCCGTGAAAATAGATTGCTATAACTATTTGAAAAGCAAATGCTAGCAGCCAACCGATCAAATATGTTCGACCACTCTTACTATAAAGATTTTTCTGATACATCGGACTTTCTCTACCATCGATCACAAAAAAATATCTGTTTTCATTAACTATTCGCACCACTAAACTGCGACTTTGATAAAAGCCAATCATCAGACTTATTACCGCAATGCCTAAAAACGCACCTAAGTGAATAGTCGTAGTTAAGTGATTGAAAAATAAGTAAGCAGAAAACAATGGTAAGATGAAAAATTGCCAGCGGGAGACTTTTGATAGTCTTGTTTGTTCGCGAATAAAAAATAACATCATGATGACAATTAAAATTGTTTGACCCAAAATTTCCCACCCCTTTTCTCTTCATCATTAATTATACCAATTTCTATTAAAAAATTAATCAAATAAAGTTGGACTATAAATATTTTTTGATAAATAGCGGTCACCTGCATCTGGAAAAATAGTCACGATTTTACTGCCAGCTGGTAATTTTTTACTTTCTTCAATCGCGGCTGCCAGCGCTGCACCACTAGAGCTACCTACCAATAATCCATAATTTTTAGCTAACATTCTTGTATAAGTAAAACCCGTTAAGTCGCTGATTGTATAAATTTCATTGACGGGAAGTTCTGCTAAAAATGGCGGCACAAATTCCACACCGATACCTTCAATCTCATGACTGCCAGCTGGTCCACCATTTAGGATCGAGCCTTCTGGTTCTACCCCGATTAACCGGAGATTCATACTATTTTCTTGCAAAAATTTTCCCGTTCCAGCAAAACTACCACCGCTGCCGATACCAGCTACAAAACTAGTCAGCTCACCAGCCAATTCTGAAAAAATTTCTGGGCCTAGTGTTTGATAATATGCTGCCGGATTATCAAAATTTTCAAATTGTAGCGGGATGTAACTATTTTTGATCTCTTTTGCTAATTCCTGTGCTTTAGCAATCGCACCAATAATGCCATCCTCTGTTTTTGTATGGACTATTTTTGCTCCTAAAGCAGTCATTAATTGTTGTTTTTCAAGGCTAAATTTTTCAGGAACCACCACCATGACTTTCAGCCCTAATGGAACGGCGGCTAATGCTAAACCGATACCCGTATTTCCAGCAGTTGGTTCAATAATAGTCGTGCCAGACTGAACTTTTCCAGCTTTCATTGCTGCTTTTAGTAAATATTCTCCCAAGCGGTCTTTAATACTACCGCCAGGATTCAAGTATTCTAATTTAGCATATATCTTCGTACCGTAATAGCCACCAAAATCTTCCGCAGCAAATTCAAACAGCGGTGTATTCCCAATTAATTGCTCTACTTGATTGACAATCATTTTATTCCTCCTTTATTAAACAAAAAGGGTGCTGACTTATCCATCAGCACCGCTAGTAAAAACTACCTTTTACTTCGAATGTGGGTAACAGACATGATAAATAACTATGCTACTTTTTGCGTACCATAGTCCAACAGACTGTCGTTAATAATTGCCTATTTGCCATGTTGCACCTCACTCCTCGAATAAAAATTAGCATTTATCATTTTTAAAGTCAATGAAAGAAGCCGCACAATTTTTCTTTGAAATAGCTTTTAAAAGTTTAATATAATTCAAAAATATAATAGCTTTTAATTAAAATGGTTTTCGTTTAGTGTTTTTTTTTTAAAGGATTATACTGGACTTGTTGTTAGAACTAAAGCTAGATTGGAGGTCGTAATGAAAAATTATTTTGATGTATTAGTTATTGGTAGTGGTATCGCAGGTCTAACTACTGCCAAAAGATTGCGAGAAAAAAACTTATCCGTAGCAATCATCGAATTTTATCAATGGGGTGGCACTACGCCAAATCACGGCAGTACCCCAAAGAAATATTTATTATCTGCCGTTGAAACCAAACAAGCTGTCGAAGGTCATTTAGGCAAGGGATTTGATACAGTCCCAGAAATTAATTGGCAACAACTAATGGCGTTCAAAAACAAACAAATCGCAGACACCTCAAAGGTGATTCAACAAGATTTAGCAGAACGGGGAATCACCACCATCTATGGTGGCGCCAAGTTCAAGGATGCGACTACTGTAACCGTGGACGGTGTTGATTATCATGGTGAAAAAATCATTTTGGCTACAGGCGCTAGACCACGAGAGTTAGAGATTGAGGGTAAAGAATATCTACAGTACAGTTCTCATTTTCTAAATGCAGAAAGCCTTCCTTCTTCCATCACGATTATTGGTGCCGGTATTATCGCTTTTGCCATTACTAATATTGCCAGTGTTATTGGTGATCAAGTTCATGTACTACAGCATAATCATCGGGCTCTTGCAGCATTTGACCAAGAGCTGGTGGGTGATTTAATCGATCAGCTAAGACAGCGTGGTGTAGATTATCATTTTGACAATACGATTAAAAAAGTTGAGAAGCTAAAAGATGATTTATTTAAAGTAACTACCGAAGAAGGCTTAACTTTTGAAACCAATGTCATTTATTGTGTGGCTGGTCGGATACCTAATGTTGAAAATTTAGCATTAGAAAAAGCTGGTATCACCTATGGTCCTCACGGAGTCGCGGTCAATGAATATTTACAATCCACTAATCCAAATGTTTATGCCATTGGCGATTCCAATGATTCAACCGCACCAAAACTAACAAATTATGCAGAGTTTCAAGGCAATTATGTTGCTGATTTGATTCTTAGTGAAAAAATACAACCGATCGAATATCCTATAGCCTCCATGTCGGTTTTTAGTAATCCAAAAATTGCTCAAACAGGCGTCTTTGTAAATGATGCTTTAAAGGAACCAAACATTTATTCAATTGAAGAAATCGATATGCATCACTGGTTAAACTATCATCGCAGTAATGAACCAATTGCCAAAGCAAAAATTGTGATCCGTAAGGCGGACCAACAAATTGTCGGTGTCACTAGTTTAAGCAATGAAGCCGATTTATTCATTAATTATTTCACCTTGTTATTAAAAATGAAAATGACCAAGCAGGAATTGCGGGAAACGATCTTAGCTTATCCTTCCTTAGCAAGCGATTTTTCTAAAATTTTCTAAAAAAAAGGAGTGTTTTACTATGAACAATGAAGAAAATGCACCACAACCAATTCGTAAATCAGATGGCAAAGGTTATTACAATCGTGGCCCACACGATACCATGCGTGACATTGAAGGACCAGATTTTTTAACTCCTCCAGCAACTGACCACGGTACTTTACCAAATATGCGCTTTAGCTACGATGATGTTCGTAACCGTCTAGAAGATGGTGGTTGGGCCAGAGAAATTACGAACCGTGAAATTCCAGCATCTGATCAAGTTGCCGGCGTTGATATGAACTTAGCACCTGGTGTTTATCGGGAAATGCATTGGCATAAAGAAGCAGAATGGGGTTTAATGCTTTACGGAAATGCCCGCGTAACTGCCATTGATGAAAATGGTAAATCTTTTATCGATGACGTAAAAGCTGGTGACATCTGGAACTTTGAAGCAGGTGTGGCTCACTCTATTCAAGGGCTAGATCAAGGAACTGAATTTTTACTGATCTTCAGCGAACCAGATTTTTCTGAAAATAATACGATGCTTATTACTGATTGGTTGGCTCATACCCCACCAGAAGTCGTAGCAGCAAACTTTAAAAAGAAAGTTTCTGAATTGGAAAGCTTACCTAAAAAAGAAAAATATATTTTCAAAGCTGAAGTGCCAAAACCAATTGAAGAAGTTAAACGTCCTAACAACAATGGCGAAACACCACTACCATTAACTTTCCATATGGATTCATTAAAACCAATTGAATCTGAAGCTGGAAGAGTTTGGATTGTCGATTCAAAAGTTTTCCCAGCTGCTCAAACAATTTCAGCAGCCATTGTTGAAGTAGAACCTGGTGCAATGCGGGAATTACATTGGCATCCAAAAGGCGCTGAATGGCAATATTATATTCAAGGAGAAGCTCGGATGACCGTCTTCAATTCAAATGGATTAGCTAGAACTTATGACTATCGTGCTGGTGATGTTGGTTATGTCCCAACAGTTGCTGGACATTATGTTCAAAATACCGGAACTGAAAAATTAATCTTTGTAGAAGTCTTTAAAATTCCTGAGTACTCAGATATTTCTCTAAACAAATGGATAGCTACTACACCTTCACAAATCGTGGCTGATCATTTGAACTTAACCAAAGAGTTTGTCGAAAGCTTGCCACAAGAAGAAACACCAAGCCCAGTTATTTGGTTTGATCAAGATAAAATTAATCAAGAGGTCAAAAAACATACCAGCAACAATCCTTTCGAATCAGAAGATAGCAACGGCTTAAACGCCAAAGACGTCTTTTAAAAAAAGTGGCTCATTTTGTTACGCTGGCTTTAGTAACTAAGGTCAGCGTAAATATTTTTGACAAAGAAAGGACATCAACAAAATGAATAACGATATACACAATAACGAACCTTACATGTCTTTCCCTATTATTGCATTCTTACTTGCGGTAGCAGCTGGTGGTATGGATGGCTATACGTACTTTATTGGAAAAGTCTTTAGTACTGTTCAATCTGGGAACATTATCTTATTAGGACAAACATTAGCAACTAAAAACTGGTCGCATTTCTTTACAGTTGCAGCAACTATTCTAGCTTTTGGAATTGGCGCAGCGATTACAGCAGTTATCCAAAGAGAAGATTCCAAAGACTGGTCTTTTAAAGTTTTAATTATTGAAATTATTATCTTATTTTTACTATCATTAAATATCACAACAAGCAATTTATCGACTATGACAATTTGTATAATCATTTCCTTCATATCTGGTATGCAAGGCAATGCGTTCCATAAATTTGGTCAAGATTTAGTTTATGGTAATGTTGCCGTGACATTAGTTGTTCAAAATGCTTTTAGTTATCTTATGAAGGGCTTCTTTAAACAAGCTGGGGCCTTCCAAAAATCAGCTTTATATTCTCTAATTTTATTAGGGTTCGGTTTTGGTGGTTGGCTAGGTACATTATTAACCTCTAATTTTGGTAACAAAGCTTTGTGGTTCCCGATTATTATCTTTGCGCTCATTTACCTTGAAGGTAAGCATTTAGAAAAGAAAAGTAACGACAAACTAAAATTAAATCCAGCTGCATAATAATTCAAACAAAAAGTCGTTGAAATTCTAAAATGAATTTCAACGACTTTTTTATGCTTCTTTTGCCCATTCAGCACTTTCAATTTCGGCTAATTTTTGATCAATCATTTTTAAAACCATTTTTTCGGCTTCTTTACTTTCGACAAAATTAAGTGCATCACCATCAATTTGAATTTTTGGACTTTCATTGTAATTATCAAACCATTGGTCATAACGTTTATTTAATTCTTGGTAGTAATCATATAAAGTCGGGTCAAAACTTAATTGTTCATATTCCCGTCCCCGTTTTTCGATGCGGTCTAACATTGTTTCAAAGGAAACTTTGATATGAACCATCAAATCAGGATGCTTTTTGTAGGCAGCAAAAGGCAATTCTTCCATCATATTTTTCAATAGCTCATCATACACTTTTACTTCCGTATCTGTTGCCCGACCAAGATCGGCATTTAGATGGAATAATAAAGAATCTTCGTAAATCGAACGATCCAAAACATTATGATCTGCTTGCATCGCTTTTTTTATCATATCAAATCGTTTATTTAAAAAGTAAATTTGTAACAAAAAGGCATATTGTTCAGGATTGGCATAAAATAATGGCAAGACTTCATTATCATCGACTGATTCGTAAAATGCATCTGTCCCTAAATGTTTTGAAACCATTTCCGTTAAGCTTGATTTCCCTGCACCAATCGTTCCAGCTAATACTATCACACTCATGAACCTCCAACTCGTTTCATACAAAATATAGTGTCTCTTCTTTCAACTTATCTAATATACCCCCAACATTTAGTGGTGTCAATTTTTAACAATCAATAAAATTGTTACAATATTTTAAGGAAATGTTTAAAAAATTTTTCAGTTTACTACTTCTATAAGAAGCTTTCATTTACTTGTTCGCAAACTATGAGTAAAATAGGATAGATTGCATTTATTGAGAGGACTTCTCAACATAAATAATTGGTAAGCAGCTTTGCCAATTTTCTAGGAGAATGATTATGAAAAAAAATGGTCACGGCTATGCCAGTGGAAAAATAATTTTAATGGGTGAGCATTCAGTCGTTTATGGGGAACCAGCCATTGCTTTACCTTTTAGTGGGACTGGTATTCAAACTACTATCTCTTTTCATCCCGTAAACGAGTCTTGGATTGAGTCCAGCTTTTTTACCGGACCAATCGGTCAAGCACCTGACAGCATGAACAGTGTCAAAGTGCTTATTTGGCAAATGATCAAACAATTTAAAATCCAACAACCTTTTTATTTAAAAATAGATAGCACTGTACCAGCAGAACGTGGGATGGGCTCAAGTGCCGCTGTGGCAGTATCAATTACCCGGGCATTTTTCGATTTGTTAGACATCCCGGCAACACAAGCAAATGTCTTATATTTTGTTAATCAAGCTGAAAAAATTGCTCATGGTAATCCTAGTGGGATCGACGCTACCACTATCAGCGGCGTATCACCTATTCTTTATCAAAAAAGAATCGGGATCGAACCATTTGAGTTAAACATGGATGCTTATTTAGTTGTAGCCGATACTGGTATCAAAGGACAAACCCGTAAAGCTGTCAAAGATGTTGCAACTTTAATGGAAAAAATGCCTAAAAAAATCGGCACGCATATTCATAAACTAGGTTCACTAACTAAACAAGCCCGACAAGCCATTTTAACTAATTCTCCAGAACGTTTAGGAGATTATATGAATCAAGCACAGCATGTTTTAACAACTTTAGGAACAAGTAATCAAGCCTTAGACCATTTGATTGAAACGGCATTGACCCATGGTGCATTAGGAGCAAAATTAACTGGCGGCGGTCGCGGTGGCTGTATGATCGCGCTGGCGCAAGATGAGGTAAGTGCCCATCGTTTACAAGAAACATTACTTTCTGCCGGTGCCAATAATACTTGGGTAGAAGGATTAGGAGCCTATGCCCATGTCTAGTGGAACAGCTCGCGCTTATACGAATATTGCCCTGATAAAATATTGGGGGAAAAAAGATCAAGCTTTGGTCCTGCCAATGAATAATAGTCTATCGCTAACATTAGATGCTTTTTACACTGAAACAACGGTGACTTTTTCAGATGATTTCCCAGCTGATCAGTTTTATTTAGATGAAAAGTTACAAGATCAAAAAGCAACCGCAAAGATCAGTAATTTTTTAGATGTTTTACGAGATAAACACCAAGTAAAACAGTTTGCAACAATCAAAAGTCAAAACTTCGTACCTACAGCTGCTGGCTTAGCTTCTTCTGCTAGTGGCTTGGCTGCTTTAGCTGGCGCTACCAGTGCAGCTTTAAATTTAAATTTGTCTAGCCAAGAATTGTCTCGACTAGCAAGACGCGGATCTGGTTCAGCCAGTCGCAGTATTTATGGCGGTTTTGCTGAATGGCTGCAAGGCACAGATGATCAAACTTCTTATGCTGTTCCGATTGCCTCTGATCATTGGGAGAATGAATTAACAATGCTTTTTATGATTGTTGACGACCAAGAAAAAGCCGTTTCTAGTCGTGATGGCATGCAAAGAACAGTTGAAACTTCAGCCTTTTATCAAGGTTGGTTGGATTCAGTCCCTCATGATTTAGCCAAAGCTAAAAAAGCCATCCATGAAAAAGATTTTACCGCCCTCGGTGAAGTGACCGAAGCCAGTTCTTTAAAAATGCATGGCACTACTTTAGCAGCAAATCCACCTTTTACTTATTGGTCATCTGAAAGTTTGCGCATCATGCAATTTGTCCAACAGTTAAGAGCTGAAGGCTTTGCTTGTTATTCAACCATGGATGCTGGACCAAATGTAAAAATTTTACTGGAGAGAAAAAATGAAGAACAATTAATCGCGACCTTAAAAGAAAAATTTCCAGAAAAACAATTAGTTGTCGCCCATGCAGGGCCAGGAATTGAAATTTTAACGAAAGAAGACGTGAACCCATGATTGAAGTTTCTGCACCAGGAAAACTTTACATAGCTGGTGAATATGCTGTAGTGGAACCAGGTCACCCGGCGATTATTGTAGCAATCGATCAATTTATCACTGTTACAATTGAGGCCGCTAAAAAAAGTGGTTCTATTCAATCTGCCCAATATAGTGATATGCCGATTCGTTGGACTCGTCGTAAAGGCGAACTAGTTTTAGATATTCGAGACAATCCCTTCCATTATATTTTAGCGGCGATTCACTTTACCGAAAAATATGCCCTAGAAAAAGGCAAACAACTAGCCTTCTTTGATTTGAAAGTGATTAGCGAGTTGGATAATTCCAATGGACGAAAATATGGTCTAGGATCTAGTGGTGCCGTGACAGTTTCCACTGTTAAAGCCTTAGATGCATTTTATGATTTACAATTATCTAACTTAGAATTATTCAAGTTAGCCACATTGGCTCACTTAAACGTTCAAGGAAATGGTTCCTGTGGTGATATTGCCGCTAGCGTTTATGGTGGTTGGTTAGCCTTCTCAACCTTTGATCATGATTGGGTCTTAGAACGTTTGAAACAGCAAAAAATTACGGATCTAATTGCCAGCGACTGGCCTTGCTTGCGGATCGAGCCGTTAGAAGCACCAGAAGATTTGCGCTTATTGATTGGTTGGACTGGCTCTCCTGCTTCAACTTCTGACTTGGTCGATCAAGTTCATCAGTCCCGGGAAGAAAAAGAAAATGCCTATCAACAATTTCTAAAAGACAGCAACGCTTGTGTGACTGCCATGATTGAAAACTTCCAACAAGGTGATATCGAAGCTGTTCAAGAAAAAATTCGGGAAAACCGAAGATTATTAGCCCAATTAACTACGATTAGTAACGTTGTGATCGAAACAGAAGAACTGAAAAAGCTCTGCGACTTAGCTGAAAAATATCATGGTGCAGCTAAATCTTCTGGTGCTGGCGGCGGTGATTGCGGCATCGTGATTGTCGATAAAAAAGCCGGTATTTTACCCTTAATGAGTGCTTGGGAAAAAGCTGGCATCACACCGTTACCGTTACATGTCTATCATTTAGGAGAATAAGATGAATCGAAAAGACCAACACGTATCCTTAGCGAAAGCTTTTTACCACACAAAAACAAATAATGATTTTGACGCAGTCTCTTTTGTTCACCAATCATTGGTTTCAGCTAAATTGGAAAATGTTGATCTTTCGACTGAATTTTCTGGCTTCCATTTAGACTTTCCTTTTTACATTAATGCTATGACCGGTGGTAGTCCAAAAACCAAAGAGATCAATCAAAATTTGGCTATTATTGCTAGAGAAACCGGCTTAATGATGGCGACTGGCTCAGCTTCTGCTGCTTTAAGAGATCCAGCCGTAGCTGATTCCTACTCGGTGGTCCGCAAAGAAAACCCTGATGGACTCTTACTAACCAATGTTGGTGCAGGTCGAAATGCCCAAGATGCTGAAAAAGTCATCGACATGATGCAAGCAGACGGTCTACAAGTCCATCTAAATGTGCCACAAGAAATTGTCATGCCGGAGGGTGATTGGGATTTTAGTGATTGGCAAGACAATCTAAAAGAAATTCTTACCACTATCAAAAAACCAATTATTATTAAAGAAGTTGGTTTTGGTATGACCCGTGAAACGATTCAGCAATTATTAGCCTTAGGTGCTAAAAATATTGACGTCTCTGGCAATGGTGGTACCAGTTTTACACAGATTGAAAACACCCGCCGCAAAAAAAGAGAATTTGATTATTTAGACAATTGGGGACAATCCACTGTGATCTCCCTACTAGAAGCCAAAAGTTTTTCTCACGATGGACATATTCTAGCATCTGGCGGCATTCGCAATGCCTTTGACATCTTTAAAGCTCTGACCCTTGGCGCCCAATCTGTCGGTATCTCAGCGACATTTTTAGACAAATTAATGTCAAAAGGGGTCGATGAAACCATCGCCATGATCGAAAGTTGGAAAAATGAGTTGAAACACTTATATGTCTTAACCAACTGTGAAAAAACAGCTGATTTAATTAAAAGTCCAGTGATTATTTCCGGTCAGCCAAGAGAATGGGCCGAGCTGCGAGGAATTGATTTAAAACAATACGCGCAACGCTAAAGTCAACGAACCTATTTCGTTGACTTTTTTTGTAATCAAATTGATTGACCCCGAACTAAAACCAAGCTAAGATAACAGCCAAAGAACAGAAAAGACTAATTATTTAATAGTCATTTTCCCTGTTATATCAGCTTTTTTTTGCTGATTTTTAGTTTAGTTAGGAGTTTATTATGGAAACAAAAAAATGGCGGCTATTACCAGCCGTGATCGCCACTGCAATTATGAGTTCTGTCGGGGTGTTAATCGAAACTTCAATGAATGTCACCTTTCCCACCTTGATGCGTTTATTCCAGATTAACACAACAACTGTACAATGGATTACCACCAGTAACTTGTTAGCTCTCGCCATTACTGTACCTGTTTCTGCCTTTTTAATGAGAAACTTTGCGGTGAAGAAATTATTTATTACGGCGAATTTACTCTTTTTATTAGGGGTCATTACTTGTTTTCTTGCTCCTAGTTTTGGTGTTTTAGTACTAGGACGGATCTTCCAAGGAACTGGAACTGGGATCGCCATGCCTTTGATGTATCACATTGTGTTAACGAAAGCACCTAAAAACAAACGTGGCACACTGATTGGACTAGCCACCATGACAACATCGTTAGCTCCAGCAGTTGGACCAACTTACGGCGGTATAATTGCAACTAGTTTTGGCTGGCGTATGATTTTTCTTTTGTTGATTCCATTAGTTATTCTTTCCTTTGTTTTAGGCTATTATGCGATGTCGATGGAAAAAGTCAGCAAGCACGAAAAATTCAATTTAAAAAGTTTCCTAGGTTTAGCTGTTGGTTTGGCCAGTCTCTTGATTGCCATCCAACGAGTTTCACTGCTCTGGTTGATATTAGCGATTGCCAGCTTACTAACCTTCTATTATTTTAACCGTCAGAATCATCTACTGGATTTATCGATTTTTAAAAATAAGAAATTTTTCTATTTCATGTATGGATCGTTGGCTTTTCAAGCGGCTTCATTGGGTATTTCATTTATCTTTCCTAACTTTTTACAATTAGGTTTGCAGCAAACTGCTACAGAAGCTGGTCTATTTATGTTTCCTGGTGCGATTACAGTAGCGGTCGTTGCACCGATTGCTGGAATATTACTGGACAAAATTGGTCCATTTAAACCAATTGCCAGTGGCTTTTTCTTATCTTCATTAGCCCTATTTCTGCTCATCTTTTTGATCGGTCAAAATAATATCCCATTATTTCTAAGTTTAACGATTCTTTATATGGTAGGACTTGGTTTGGCTGTCAGCAATGTCATGGCCTTAGCACTAACACAATTAGACGACTACCAACAAGATGACGGCAATAGTATTTTAAATACTTTACAACAATTTTCCGGTGCAGTATCCACCACCGTGGTCGCTCATCTATTTATTGCTGTACCAAAAAACATTGCTACGCCAGAGGTATTTGGGAGTAGAAACGGCTTTATTCTACTCTTTATTGTCCTCGCACTAGGTTTTCTATTTTTTGTACAAACCTATCGAAAAAACACGTCTCCTCTTTTATAAGCAGAGACGTGTTTTCGTTAAAGCCGTATTTATTTCCCGAAAAATCCAACACCTTCAGAGCGCCATCCCTCACGAATCAAATGCGCATTCTCCGCTAGACTCAAAGTATAGTGATGGGATCCTGCATCTCGTGCATTTGGATTGAACAAGCGATGGATGGGAATCTCAGTATTCTCTGCAGCGTAAAAAGCAATCCCTTCTTTATTCCAACCTGCTTGTCCCACCGAATCATATTCGGCTCTATCTAAAGTGTAAAAATGTTCCCCAGAATTCGGGTTGTAAAGACGATAAGCTGCAATGCCTGTTGTTTCCCCACCATACCAACCGATGCCTTCGTCTTGCCAACCTAGATTAATCAGACCTTGTGCTTCTGGTCGACTCAGCGTGTATAGATGTTCCCCATCATTTTTATTATATACTCGATAAAGTGGCAGACGGTCTGGATCACTGGGATTCGGATCTGGGTCTGGATTTGTCGTTGGATTTACCGTCAAACTTCCTGAAACATATTCGACTGTGTAATTATTTCCACCATCCACCGTTATACTTTCCAAAGTTAAGCCGGCATCATCATTTACCGAAAAAATTTCTTGTGTATTTTCAGCGTTTCGACTAATAATAGTACTGCCATTCTGGGATTTTAGTAAAACATGACTCGTACTTTTCGATACGACAATCGGATTATCTAAAGTAATCGTATCCCAAAAAATAATCTCCACAAGATCACTTTCAGTCCCACCTGTCGCATTGGCGATTGCCATAACTAATTCAGCTGCTATCGTGATAGGATCCGTCACTTGCCGAACGGCTTTGTCCATCATAAGAGCTATCGGTTGGTAAAGATACTATGAGTTTATTTTTGGTTAATGTGACAGGCTTACGTTTCCACTGGGCAAATAGTTCGATAGTTGCGCCATCAGATACTCCATCGGCAGAAAAAAGTCCATTCATTGGATAAATTTTCCCATCAGTATCTTTCCAGCTACTCAAAGTGTAGCCAGCTTTTTCAAAATTCCCAGAAAGTTGTAATTCTTCATCAAAATCTTTCGTATTTTCTTGTAACTCTGTCTTATTACCATCGCTATAACGAATCACAGTATAATTTCGTTTGCGCCAATCCTTCACTTTAAATGTCGCACTTTTAGTGAAGATCGTTGTGCCAAATACCATTTCTTTATCGCCATCACCCTTGTTATATGTCCATCCTGTTGGCACATAATTACCATTATTGGTAACTAGTTTTGGATCTGCTAGTCCCTCACTTCCATTGATGATAATAGCTTCCACAGGGTCAAAATCCTACTCTCCTTGATTTACATCAAAAGTAATTTTTACTGGGTTATCTAGCACTTGATACGTCACTGTTGGTGTCTCAGATGTTAGCCCATTATGATAAGTGGTTAAAGCAGTATCATAATCAAATATTTCAGTATCATTGATCCATCTTTGTGTACCGTCTGGTGTCCTTAGGTTAGGTGAGCTTTAAATTTGAAATTGCTAGAAAGTTTTAATTCGGTAAGGGCGCTAACTCCGTTAAACATACCAGACATATTTGTCACTTTGACTGTTTTGAAATTACTAAGGTCTAGACTTTTTAGACTGCTGACTTCGGAAAACATATAATACATATCTAGCACATTACCTGTTTTAAAATTACTTAAATCTAGACTTTCTAGGCTGCTGGTTCCGGAAAACATATAATACATATTTATCACTTTGGCTGTGTTGAAATTGCTAAGATTTAAACTTTCTAAACTGCTGACATTGTAAAACATATCACGCATATTTATGACATTTTTAGTGTCTACCCCGATCAAATTAATCATCTTCAAATTTGAACAACCAAAAAAAAGTCTCGCCATACTCTTCACATTCTCAATATTTACATTCCCAAAATCAATCGATTAAATAATTGGTCTTCCACTTCCACCACCATTGTCATACCGGCCAAACAACTCCGTCAGATCATCATCTAAAATTTTAACAGGTGTTTTCTCAGCAGAGTTTTCAATCGTGAAGCTTTTTAATTTCCATAAGTTAGAACTTGCAGTTAGATGATCGCCAAAAACTTCTGCCAAGTTTATTTTCTCTGGTTTACTATCATATTCTGCCGGAATCCTGATATCTTTTTCTTCAAGTACAGCACCTGATAAAAGCCCAGTTATTGTTGCTACTGGTCCTAAAGTGTCCCATGTAAAAATATTTTCTTCTTGGTACCGAAACTATCTACCTGAGCTGCGACAGTTGGTACAACTTCTTTTACTTCAGCGGTTTTTTTCGACACAGTTGGCTTCTTCCAAAATTTCATCAGCTGCCAGTAACGAATTTTCCAGCACTTGGGTCTCATCTGTGCTTTCCTGATGAGTTTCTGCCAAGACTGGCAAGCTGCCTAAGCCGAGTTGTACTACTAATAATATCCCTGCCATTATGCTAATCAGTTGCTTATTCCATTTTATCCGCTTAAATTTTTGTTCCGTTTTCATTTTTTCACTCCTTCAAATAAGCACAATTCCAAAAAACATTATTTTTATCCACTAAAAAATAATTTGAAATTGATTATTTCTTTAATTTTAAGACTAATAATTCCAATAGCACAAAGAAACTAACTAAGCAGATAGACTTTTTCAGCAGCTGGTGTCCTTCAACGATCTAACCCACCAAAAACGGGTGGATTTCTTAAGATTTCAAACATAAAAAAGCAGGTCTCAAAGTTTTTCTACTTCAAAACCTGCTTGATTCATTTATTTTCCGTAAAAGCTAGTACCTTCTACTATTCAACCTTCTGAAATCAGCCAAGAATTTTTATCAGTACTTACGGTATACTATCTAATGAATACTAACACCTGGTAGAGTTTTAGCAGATTGCTTATAAACCTGTTAATTTATGTAGACTACCAAATGATGAAAATCACCAACAATCGATAGACAAAATCAACCATATGCTGCGCTTAATCCTAACTATTTTGCAAGCTAATCCGAAAAAAACTGCACTCTTTATCTCAGTACAGGTTTAGCGTCATGTTATTACTTCTGATGCATCAAACATATCTTTTCATATTTCTACATGGTTTTTCATTAAATGTCTTTGATTTGAGGTTCATTTTATGGTTTTCAAGAAGTTCAGCTTTTTACTTGATGATCCAAGCAAATAGACGATCCAAAAATAAAGCAACAAATGCGCATAATATAGCGCCTACTAGGATTATCGGTCCGCCTTCGGTAATATTTATCCCTCTTAAAATAATATCTCCCAAGCCACCAGCTCCGACAAATGAACCAATTGTAGTGATACCGACAGCAATCACTAAAGCATTTCTGACACCGGCCAAAATAACTGGTAAGGCTAACGGAATCTTTACCATCAGTAAAATTTGGAAGCGGCTCATACCTACTCCCTTGGCGCTATCAACATACGTCGGGTCCACATTATTTAGACCAACATAAGTATTGCTGACAATTGGTAGGAGGGAGTACAGGATTACGGTGGCAATTACTGTATTTTTGCCCAATCCTAATAGAATTAACAAGATAGTCAACATACCGATTGAGGGAATTGTTTGAATAACATTAATGATTCCTATAACAATACCCGCGATTTTTTTATTATCTGAAAGAAAAATACCAATCGGAAACCCAATTAAGAATGTTAGAACAACACTAACAATCGAAATATATAAGTGAGTAAATAATTGACTAATGATATAAGAAGAGTTGTCACTGAGATAATTTATTAATCCATCAATCATCTGCTATCCTCCTCAAAATAATTATTTTTTTCTAGAAACTGACGTGCAATTAAGGCTGGTTCTAATAATTCAGTATCTGAAGCATCATTCATTTTCTGCATCATTTCTGTATCAATGGTTCCATCTAACTTCTTCAAAATTTCCTTTAATCCAGGATTTTCTTTTAAAATTTTATCGCTAGCCACTAAACTACAAGTATAGGGTGGGAAAAATTGGCGATCATCTTCTAGCATCACCAATTCATAACTACCTACACGTCCATCGGTAGAATAACCCAGGATGACATTTAATTCATTTGCTACCAGTGCATCGTACAATAAACCTACTTGCATCGGAAAGACCCGCTGAAATTTCATGCCATACTCTTCAGTAAAGGCTTGATAGCCGTCTCCCTCTCGTTTATACCAAGTTTGGTCGGTTCCTAAAGTTAATTCAGCTGCATATTGTTTTAGATCACTGACATTTTTCAAATGATACTTTTCGGCAGTTTCTTTTGTCACCATAAAGGTGAATTGATTGGAGAAGCCGTAACTAGGAAACCAATCAAAATTATAACGTTTTTGAAACTCTTCTTGAACGATTTTTAAAGCTTTATCAGGCTCTTTTTCTGGCGCGAGTTTTAAAGTCCCCACTAAATCGGTTCCAGTATAACGTGGAGAAGCAATATCTAAATCTCCTCGCTCCATGGCTGCTTGCATCATATTTGCGGAGCCTAGGTTATTGAAAAAAACAATTTTCTTATCCGTGTAGTGTTCTAATAGTTGCACCACGATATTTCCTAAAATCTGTGATTCTGAAGTAACTCCGCCAGAAACCGTAATCGTGTCATTTTTCTTAGAAAAAGTTGAGCCCACAAAAACAAGAAAGGTACAAAAAAATATGGTTAAAACAATTATTTTCTTTCTCATCTACTCACCCCGTCCCACAGTAACTCGTGACTCAATAAACCTAAGTACAGCATCTGTTAATAAGGCCAACAAAGTAATTGGGATAGTTCCCATCATAATCAAATCAATGCGATATAAGGTAAGGCCATTAAATATAAAATCTCCTAAGCCACCAGCCCCGATGTAAGCTGCCAAGGTTGTCCAAGAAATAACATAAACAGCAGAAACCTTGATACCTGAAATGATGACACTAGCTGCTAATGGAAATTCTATTTGAAAAAGTTGCTGCCATTTTGACATCCCCATCCCTTTTGCCGCATCTAAATAAATAGCATCAACTGATTGAATCCCGACATATGTATTTCTTAAAATAGGCAATAGTGAGTATAGAAAAAGGGCAATAATTGCTGGTACTTTCCCAATCCCAAAAATCGGTAACATAATCGACAGCAACGCCATCGAAGGAATCGTTTGAAAAAATCCAACAATATTAATAATCGTGTTTGAGCCTTTTTTTAGTCTCGTTAATCCAGCTCCTAATGGAACAGCCACAACAATCCCTAAAAAAATTGCCGCAAAAGAAATATACAGATGCTCCCAAAGTTTAAAAAGAATTTCCGCACCATATTGATTCCAAAAATTAATCATATTATTCACCTACTTCAACTCTTTGTAAATCAATGAAACCAACGACGAACGTGTGATAATTCCCACTAAGTGATTGTCATCATTCACAACTGGCAAGTATTTTAATTCCATATTTAATAATGGATCGATGACATCAACCACTTTTTCCTTCTGATTTACACTGGCAGTTTCTGTCTGCATAATTTCATAAATATTGACTGAGTCATCTAATCCACAATCGACATCATTAATATCAATAAAACCTTTTAAACGATTACTTTCATCAACAACTAAAAGTGAGTCCACTTTTTTTTCAGTCATCAGATTAACCGCCTCAACTAACGTCTTACTTAAGGAGATACTAGCAATCTCAGTTCCCATTAAATCTTGAACAAAAATTTGATTGTCGATATGTTTGTTCTTCTTACGTTTTCCAATCAATTCTTCCACGAAATCGTTGGCAGGATTACGTAAAATTTCATCAGCGGTATCATATTGAATGACCTTGCCATGATCCATAATAATAATTTTGTCAGCTAATTTAATCGCTTCATCCATATCATGGGTGACAAAAACAATTGTTTTTCCCATTTCTTGCTGTAGGCGTTTAATCATTTCCTGCAAAGCGTCACGGGTAATTGGATCCAATGCGCCAAAAGGTTCGTCCATTAAAATAATATCTTGATCTGCCGCTAGTGCACGAATTACGCCAATTCTTTGTTGTTGACCACCAGATAAATTTGCTGGTTTACGATCCAGATAATCTTGAGGGAGTTCCACCTTCTTAATTAATCTTTCAGCGATACCGGATTTTTTTTCTTCTGACCATTTCAACAGCTTAGGCACAATCATGATATTTTCTTTAATTGTCATGTGGGGAAATAGACCAATATTTTGAATAACATAACCTATTTTTCTTCTTAATGTATCACCATCGAGATCGTTAATTGATTGGCCATTTATTTCAATATCACCACTTGAAGGTTCAATCATACGGTTAATCATCCGTAATAATGTCGTTTTACCACTGCCACTTGTCCCGATCACGCAGATAAATTGGTGGTCTTCAATCTTTAAATTTAGTCTCTCGACGGCAACTGCTGAAGGGCCATAATTTTTTGTTATCTCAGTAAATTCAATCATCTGTCTTCCCTCACTTTAGTTAAAACTCTAAAAAGCCGTGTATTTCAACGGCTTTTTTTGCTAATTCTCTGGGTGTAAAATTTCGTAAGACTTCATTAAAACTGGATCAATATGCGTAGCTATTTGTTGATACACTTCTTCATTTAGCCGGCGATAGATCGCAACATTATCAGCTTTAGGAGTAAATACATCTTTCACCTTTACCATCTTATCAACGGCTTCTTCATATGATTTATAGACACCTAGGCCAACTGCGGTATTAATGGCTGCTCCAACACTGGCACTTCCATTAACAACATTTCTTTTTACTGGCAGATTGAAAACATCAGCGAAGATTTGCATTAACAAATCACTATTTGAACCGCCACCAGTTACGATGACTTCTTTAATTTCCTTACCAAGTTCATTGGTCATATTAGTCACATTATTTTTCATTGTATAAGTAATGCCTTCTAAAATTGAACGATACATGTAGCGATAATCATGATGGGCATTAAAACCAATCATCATCCCCCGTTTATAAGGTTCCCAAGGATTAGCTAGCCAATCCAATACAGTCATTAAGCCATCACTACCAGCAGGGACATTTTGTGCTTGTTCATTCAAATATTCTTCTTCAGAAATATCTTGATAATTTCCTCGAATACTAATTTTTTCACCTAATAAATCTTTAAACCAAGAAACTGTCCACATACCACGTCTGATGCCGTAACCTTCATAGGCGTATTTCTCTGGGATTGAAGACATAATGCCCCAATAATTTGTGGAATCTTTTGGCATATCTTTTCCGGTGACCATGCTACTAATATAAGTTCCTAAAGAAACAAAAGCTGAGTAATCATGGATTAAACCAGCCCCTAAACCTTCCACTGCTTTATCACTAGTAGTCGCTACTAACGGAAGTCCTACGGGAAACCCCGTTTTTTGACTGGCTTCTTCAGTAATGTGACCTAAAATATCGCCTGGTTTAACAACATCAAATAACATATCTCGGGATAAATTGAATTGTTCTAAGACTTTTTCGTCAGTTGACCAATCCCAGGTTTCGTAATCCACTGGCCACTGACCAAAGTGATTACCAATATTATCCTTAAATTCACCGGTTAAGCGGTGGGTTAAATAACCATTTGTAGATGTTACATACTGAACTTCTGGATTATCTCTAGTATAAGGAGTAGCTGTTCGCTTATCCATCCAACTAATCACCGGTTGTGCTAATGAGCCATCTTTTTTCAAAAGTACCCGACAACAACGAATCGAACCTAAGCCAATCCCAATAATATCATTTTTCCGAATACCAAATTGCCCCATGGCTTTTTTTGCCGCAATACAAAGGGAATCCCACAAATCATCACCAGGATGTTCAACGACACCGCCATCATCCAAGTGCATTGGTCGTAGATTTTCTCTCCCTTCAGCAATGATATTTCCTTCTAAGTCAAAAACAACAATTTTTGTACTTTGGCTCCCACCATCAATACCTACAATATATTTTTTTCCCATCAAAGTTCTCCTTCAATTAGCGGACTAAAAAACCACCATCAACAGTTAAGATGTGACCATTTACAAAATGAGAGGCTTCTGATGCTAGAAAGACTGTCGCACCCATTAAGTCTGCCACATCTCCCCAACGGCCTTCAGCAGTATGATCAACAATCCATTTATTTCTTTCAGGATCTTCAATAGAAGCTTTTGCAACTGGTGTTTTGAAATAACCTGGCGCGATGCCATTTACTTGAATGTTATATTGCGCTAACTCATCACAATATGCTTTAGTTAAGCCAGCTATTCCGTGTTTAGAGGCCGCATATGCTGGTGCCCACTGACCACCTAAGAACGAGAACAATGAACAAATATTGATGATTTTTCCGCTCTTTTGTGGAATCATAAATTTCGCCGCTTCATGACTTAAATCAAAGGCCGCCGTTAAATTAATCGCGATGGTTGGATCCCATTTATCTCTGCCATAACTTAAAACATCATCTACCGGACAAATACCAGCACAGTTTACTAAAATATCAACTGAACCTAATTCAGCAACACATTTTTCAATAATTTCTTTCGCTACACCATCTTGAGTAATATCAGCATACATATAGAAAGTTTTCGCGCCACGTTCTTCCAATGTTTTGTTAAACGCTTCATCATCAGGCATAATTGAAGCCATAAAAATATTTGCGCCAGCCTCAGCTAGAGCTAAAGAGAATGCTTGACCTAGTCCTGTATTCCCACCAGTTACAATTGCGTTTTTGCCCTTAATATTAAATAAATCCATTTTGAAGTCTTTAATTTCCATGTTTATACCTTCTTTATTTTTATTTTTTTAAACGCATAGTTAATTTTTCAACAAAAGTTGCCGCGTCACCAATAACCGTTAAATCTGCTAAATAATTCATCGGTGCACCTTTGTCTGTATTTACTGAAATTAAGTGTTTTACCTTCTTCAATCCTTCAACATGCTGCATCGATCCATAAATCCCTAAGGAAATGTACAAATCAGGACTAACAGTTTTACCGGATTGACCAACTTGAATTTCTCGTGGTGCTTTACCTCGTTCAACTACTTCTTTTGAAACAGAAACCAAGCCAGCTAATTGTTTAGCCAGGGGTACTAAATTCTCTATTTCCGTTTCATAACCTGCTCCCGCAGAAACCAGAACTTTTGCTTCACGAATATCTTTTAGTTCTGGTTGATTTTCAATTTTAATTATTTCAATTGTGGACGCTTTCATTCCATCTGGACAAAACGTGATCACTTTCGGTTCTTTAGTCAATAGCTCTGGATGAAAAACATTTGGATGAACACTTGCCATAATTGGTGTCGAGTCACAAACAATACTTGCTAACATATTTCCTGCAAAGGCTGGACGAATTAGTTTTCTGCCTTTTTCATCAACCTCAATTGCAGTAATATCAGCAACTAACCCAGCTTCTAGTTTCATAGCCAATCTCGGCGCAACCATCCGGCCAAAATCAGTTGCTAAGATAATAATCGTATCAAATTGATATGTCGTCTGAACCTGTTGGATCAATCCTGCAACAATCCGACTATCTTTTAGGGATTCTTGTGTCTCGATTGTCAGCAAATAATCCAATCCTTTAAGCTCTTTATTTGATAAATTTATTCCTAGACCATAAAGCGCAACTTCTTCTTCACCAGCTAGTTGACTCGCGACTTCCACCAAATCAAGAGAATAGTTTAATTGTTCTTCATCTAATAGTACTAATGCTTTAAACATTATAGATATCCTTTCTCTTGTAAAAAAGCTACTACAGTTTCGATTCCTTCATCATCTACCTGCATAGTTTGATGATCTTTTTTTTCAGGTTTTATAAAAATATTTTTTCTTACTTTTGTAGGTGAACCTTTTCTCCCAATCAAATGTTCATCTAACACTAAGGTTTCGTTTGTTACTAGAGAGAATTGTTCATCGACGTTTTTATCGATGTTTTCATATCTAACGAAACCCAAGCGTACGTTGATTTGACTGATGATACTAATTAAGCAAGGAAACGGTATTTTTAACTGGAGTATTTGATTGTCTTGTAATGCTTCTACAATTGTATAGCCATCAAAGCAGTCAATTTTTTTAACATTAGAGAATTGATCAATTGCCAATAATTCAGCGACTTGGGGACCGATGTGGCCAGTCCCACCATCTAAAGTATGGGTTCCAGTCAAAAGCAAATCATAATTTTGTTCACTAAGATACTTAGCCAAAACACGGCTGGTAGCTAGAGAATCACTCCCAGCGTATGCTTTGTCACAAATGAGTGTGGCTTTGTTTGCCCCTAAGCGGACAAAATCTTTTAACTCTTTTTCAATTTTTTTAGGTCCCATCGACACTACTTCAACATTCACATTCTTATCAGTTTTCTTTGCTTGAAGGGCCCAAGCTAAAGCATTTTTATCATCAGGATTTAAAACTAAGCAAGATGTTTCTCGATTAATTCGGTCATTTATTTCATCATATTCGAATTTTTCAGCATCAGGTACAAATTTGACTAAACAAATGATTTTCATTTTTCACGCATCCTAACTTTAAATAAATGAGACTATTTTTGATATTTATATCCCTCTTGCACTGGATAAATATTCCCAAAGTTCATAATTCCTTTTGGATCAAAGATTTCTTTCAAGCTTTCTAACATATAATATGCTGATTGATGTTCCTCTTTTGTCCATTCATTGCGATACTTGCCAATACCATGGTGGTGACACATAGAACCATTAAGTTTTAAAGTTTCTTCAACAATAATGGCTTGAATAGGGTGATGGTAAAGTTTCATTTCATCCTCTGGTTCACAGTTGATATTATAATTGTAAACAAAGTACATATTGGTTCCATTAATGTAACTATGGGATGAATGTCCTCCTAGCATAGTTAAATCTTGAGCCCGCGGAAATTCATTACGAATCCGATCAATTACATTATTATAGATTTGAGGAATTGTCTCCCAATCGGCAGAAATTTCTGTTGTGAAACCATCATGTTTGTCATTGTCGATCATACCTTGCACTTCATCATCAATGGTTTGTTCTGTCCAATTTAATTGATTAAACCAATTTTCGATTAGCTGGCTATCGACTTGTTTATAAACTCCTTCATTGAATTTCTCAACCGCTTCTTCAATTCCTACGCCTGTTGCCTCAACAATGCCTTTTGGTCCTTCAGCCATGAAAATCAAGACGCATTTTTCTTCGTAAAAATGATAGAAATGTTGTCTCGCATCTTCAGATGAATACGTTCTGGCTACAGATGGACGATAGCCATTAGTCATGACTTCACGCAAGACTTTAATTCCAGTCTCAACATCATCTACTAAATAGCCAAAGAATTTATTGTTCTCAGGATAATATTTAAAGATTTTTACAGTGACTTCAGTGATATAACATAATGTTCCTTCATTCCCAATCACAATATGACGAATATCAGGGCCACCTGCTCGACGAGAAACATTTTTAATTCTTGAAACATGACCATTAGGAAAGACACATTCTAACCCAACGACCATATCTTCAATTCCACCATATAAAGTAGAAAACTGTCCGATTGAACGAGTAGAAACAAGTCCACCGTATTGAGCGATTGGTTTTGATTGTGGTGAATGTCCGGTGGTATAGCCAATTTTTCTTAGTTCATCTTCAAGATCTTGCAATCTCACCCCAGCTTGAACGGTTGCTTGCATGTTATAAGAATCAATTTTTAAAATCTGATTCATCTTAGAGCCATCAATCACTAGAGCCAAATCTTTCCAGTTTTCAAGACCCCCTTCAGTCGCCGTTTTCCCACTTCTAGGTATGACATTAATATCATTATCATTTGCGTACATTAATAATTCTCTAACTTCTTCAGTATTATTAGGTAGCACTACTGCAGTAGGTATTGGATTATCCAAAACTCTTTTTGCTTTTGCGTATTTACGATAGCGATCCGAAGAAGCATCATACAAAGTTTCATAATCAGTCAGAACTTGGGCAGCTGGAACAAGTTTTTTAACATCATTAATGATACTCTCTTTAACTAAAGTGTCTGAATTCATTGAAATAACTCCATTCATTTTGAAATTTATAAAACGTTTTCTTGTTTCAGAGTATACAGAGTTTTTTTTTACTTTACATTAAAATTTGATTAATTTTTCCAATAAAATTTGATTTTTTTAATCAAAAACGGAAAATTTTCCACAGGAGATAGGTTTTTTTTTTCTGCTATGGTATCATTGACTTATAAAATCTAGGAGGCTTTAATATGCACGTTCATATAGATAGATTAAATAGCTTAGAACTAAAAATACATCAAAATTTGCTGGCTGCTAGCAAGGAGCACTCAAGTTTAACCATTACGGAAGCTGCCGAAATTGCTGGTGTATCTCCTTCTAAAATATCTAAGTTTGTTAAAAAACTAGGCTTCTCAGGTTATAAAGAATATGCACGTTTCTTATCTGGAAAAGAACTAGTTAAGCAAAAAAAAATGAATAACGAATTCACTAGAATACAAGACTTTATGGAAAACTTTGAAGAAGACAATGCTGAATATATTGCTGAACTTATCGACACCTATGATAAAATTATTCTTTTCGGCTATGGTCCTACTCATATTGCCTTGGAATATTTTGAATATAAATTAAACTATACTGTCGATAAAAATATTATTTTAGCTACACAAGAATCGCTTATCCCTAGCTTAATAAGTGATAAGACATTACTCTTAATATTTTCAGTTGCTGGAAAATTTGCGCAATTTGACTATTTGTTCCAAGAAGCTGCAAAGAAAAAGGCTAAGGTATTATTAATCCTAGAAGAACTGAATACTGAAATTAATTTAGAGAATCACGAAACGATCTATTTAACAAAATCTCATCAGTCTGAATCCTTAAATTCACACGAAAAAACTCGAACAGTGTTTTTTTTAGTTATTGAAGAAATTATTCAGAAGCTAAATCAAAATAAAAAATCTTCTACTTAATTTTCGTAGAAGATTTTTCATTTTCCATATTTTCCATTTTTTATTCATACAATCGTCAATTTGATAATTTTTTCATGAGATTTTTATTATAAAAAGTAATTGACAAGCTTAAAGAAAGCCTTTACACTAAAACCGTTACTAGAGAGAATAGTGTGTCAATGGACTTATTTTTGACAATTAGATAAAATGGAGGTTATTTAATGAACAAAGCATCTGTTAAAAAATACGGGACCCTATTACTCTTAGCCGCTGGCGCCGGAATCATTTTCCAATTACCTTATATTCGTGAAACGTTCTATGTACCAATTCAGCAAGCGATGAATTTAAGTAATGCTCAAATGGGAATGCTATCCTCTGGCTATGCCACTATGGCGACTGTTTCTTATTTTATTGGTGGGATTGTGGCCGATAAGTTTTCTGCACGAAAATTGTTAACTATTTCATTTTTGGCAACTGGTTTGTTAGGTATTTGGTTTTCAACCTTCCCTTCTTTCAATACAGCTAGACTAATTTTTGTTTTGATGGGAATTTCAACTATTATTACCTATTGGTCTGCAATGATTAAAGCAACTCGGATGTTAGGTGATTCTTCGGAACAAGGTCGATTATTTGGTTTACAAGAAGGTTTACGGGGAATTTTAAATGCTATTTTGGTATTTGGAATGACTGCAGTCTATGGTCGTTTTGCAAATGAAATCTTAGGGACAGCTTGGGCAATTCGGACATGTGCGATTGTTGTAATTATTATTGGTATTTTAAATTGGTTTATTATTGAAGACACTGACAAGGAAGAAAATGCTGAGTCTTTCTCTGAAGTAATTATCGGTACCTTCAAACAGCTGGCGATTCCTCGTGTTTGGTTATTAGTGATGATCGTATTCTTTGGCTATAGTTTATATGGTATTTTTGGCTATATTAATACTTTAGCTATCAATATTTACGGACTATCAGTTGCTGGTGGTGCTACATTAGGTGGCACTCGTTATGTGATTCAAGCTTTCGGCGGAATTATTGGTGGACTTTTAGCTGACAAAATCGGCTCTCGAATTAAAGTGATTGTCGGTGGTGCTACTTTGACGGCTCTGTCATACGGACTTTTCCTAATTTTACCTGCAGATAAAGGTCTGTTAACAATTATTTTAGGAAATTTCGTTGCCGGTATGTTCTTTATCTATTTAATTCGTAGTCAATATTTTGCGATTATCGATGATGCAGGTATCCCGGTTTCAAAAACTGGCCGCGTTTCTGGAATCGTTTCTTGCTTAGGTTATTTACCAGATGTTTTTATGTATACGATGATTGGTGGTTGGTTAGACAATAACAGCGGTAAAACAGGTTTTAACATGATGTTCATCTATGCAATTGTGATGGCTGTTGGCTGTATTATTGCTTGTCTGGTACTAGCAAAGGTTATTCAAAAAAATAAAGTCGAAGAATAAATAAAGCTTACTCCAAAATAGTTAATGTGAGCTTTCAAACTTCAAAAACAGACAAAAGAATATAAATATAGAAGATACCCTAAATAACAGACACTGATAGAAAAATATCAGTTCTCTATTATTTAGGGTCTTTTTGTCATGAGCATAAGACTTTTAGAATTGCTATAACAGTTTATCTTTTATCAAATGCCATAATGACAAGCTTGATTTTTTCTCATTAATTATGAATAGCGAGTTTAGCTCTTTTATTTTCACTTGAATTTGCACTCTATGTGCAACACAAAAGCGACTGAATAAAGTCAAAATCCTTGACTTCAGTATATTTTAGCTTAGACAATTCAGGTGTTGGTATCACCTCTTACAAAACTGTTTTAGAAGTGATTAAATGTGTTGAGATTGCTAGAATCTCTTGCAACATTCTTATTTGTTAAACTAACATACGTTTGGTTTAGTTTTTACGTTATTGAACCATTATTAGATGATAATGTGACAACTAAAGTTTTCAATCTTGGAACGATTGAGAACGCTTCAATGGGCAGAATGATTACTCTAACACTGTTAAGTGTTGCTGACACAAATAATTAGCAGTCGATACGATTACCAGGCATTTCATGAACAAAATACTTATGACTGGATGCTACAGAGACCCCAGAACCACCAGCGAAATGCATGGTTTCCAGAACAAAAAAAGAAGAACCTCCACAAAAAGTGGAGGTTCAATTAGGAAGACTATGGTTAATAGTAGCCAAAAGATTGCTTATGGTTACTCCCATAACATTTTTTAGTGTGACTAAGCTTTGTAATCGTAAGCTGTAATGATGATTTCTTTCAACTCACTGATTAATGGTTCTTTAGGGTTAGCAGTTGTACATTGATCTTCGTAAGCAAGTTCTGCCATGCGATCAACAGTTGCATCTAAAGTTGCTTGAGATAAGTTTTGAGCTTTCAAGTTCATGTTGATGCCCACTTTAACACCTAAATCGTAAACAGCTGTTGCTAAAGCTTCAACTAGTTCTGCATCAGTGTTACCTTTTAATCCTAGGTAACGAGCGATGTCTGCGTAGTCAGCATCTGCACGGAAGTAGTCATATTTAGGGAACATCGCATGTTTTTGAGGATCTTTGGCATTGTAACGGATGATGTGTGGCAATAGAATTGCATTTGTACGTCCGTGAGGAATACCATATTCTCCACCAATTTTATGGGCGATTGAGTGACAAATTCCTAAGAATGCATTGGCAAAGGCCATACCTGCCATCGCTGATGCATTATGCATTTTTTCACGTGCATCTGGGTCAGCAGTTTCAACTGAATTTTCAAGATTTTCAAATACCATTTTGATTGCTTGTAAACTCAATCCACGAGTGTAGTCAGAAGCCATTACAGATACATAAGACTCAATTGCGTGAGTTAATACGTCCATACCAGTATCAGCAGTTACTGAAGGTGGCACAGTCATAACAAATTGAGAGTCAATAATCGCTACATCTGGAGTCAATGCGTAATCTGCTAATGGGTATTTCACGTGAGTGTCGCTATCTGTAATAACGGCAAATGGTGTAACTTCAGAACCAGTACCAGAAGTAGTTGGAATACATACGAATTGTGTTTTCTTAGGATCAGCAATTTTGTAAGTACGTTTGCGGATGTCCAAGAATTTTTGTTTCGCGCCGAAGAATGAAGTGTCTGGGTTCTCGAAGAACATCCACATACCTTTCGCCGCATCCATTGCAGAACCACCACCTAATGCAATTACAGTATCAGGTTGGAATTCATTGAATACTTCTAAACCTTTGTAAACAGTATCAGTTGAAGGGTTAGGCTCAACATCTGAGAATACTTCAACTTTCACGTCATTTTTACGACGGCCTAATACTTCACGAACGATGTCAGCATAACCGAATTGAACCATACCTGGGTCACAAACTAACATAACTCGTTCAACATTTTGCATCTTAGTTAGATATAATAATGAATTTTTTTCAAAGAAGATTTTTGGTGGTAATTTAAACCATTGCATATTATTTCTCCGTTTCGCCATAGTTTTAACATTGATTAAGTTAATAGCAGATACGTTCTTAGATACAGAGTTTTTACCGTATGAACCACAACCAAGAGTCAATGATGGGATCATTTCGTTGTAGATATCACCAATACCACCTTCAGCAGATGGTGTGTTTACTAAGATACGGCAAGCTTTCATACGCAAAGCAAATTTCACTTGCAAGTCTTCATCTTCAGTATGGATAACAGCAGTGTGACCTAGTCCGCCTAGTTCTAACATTATTTGACACATATCTAATGCTTCTGCTTGACTGTTTGCTTTAGCCATTGCTAAGACTGGAGAAAGTTTTTCACGAGATAATGGATAGTCTGCGCCAACGCCATCTAGTTCTGCGATTATCATTTTAGTCCCTTCAGGAACTTTGATACCCGCGCGTTGTGCAATATCCATTGCTGAATGACCAACGATTGCTGGGTTAACAGCAGATTTGCCTTCATTCATTACAGCGTCTTCTAATTTTTTCAATTCAGCTTTTTTTACAACGTATGCTTGATGCTTTTCGAATTCGCGTTTCACTTCATCATAAATTTCTTTATCAACAATGATTCCTTGTTCAGAAGCACAGATCATGCCGTTATCAAATGTTTTTGATACAAACAAGTCATTAACTGCACGTTTGATTTTAGCTGTTTTTTCGATATAAGCAGGAGCGTTACCAGCACCTACACCTAAAGCAGGTTTACCAGTAGAGTAAGCAGATTTAACCATGCCTGGTCCACCAGTTGCTAATACGATGGCTACGCCTGGATGATTCATCAAACCTTGAGTAGCTTCGATTGATGGTGTTTCAATCCATTGGATACAGTTTTCAGGAGCACCAGCAGCAATCGCAGCGTCACGAACGATACGTGCAGCTTCAATTGAACATTTTTGTGCTGATGGATGGAATGAGAAGACGATTGAATTCGCTGTTTTTAAAGCGATCATCGCTTTAAAAATAGTTGTTGATGTTGGGTTAGTTGTTGGTACAACCCCACAGATAACACCAACTGGTCCAGCAACTTCGATGATACCTTTTTGTTTGTCTTCGCCGATGACACCTACAGTTTTATCATGTTTGATGTTGTTCCAGATATATTCTGAAGCATACATATTTTTGATCGCTTTATCTTCGACTACACCACGACCAGTTTCTTCAACTGCCATTTTTGCTAAAAGCATATGTTTATCTAATGCTGCCATTGCCATTTCGTGTACGATATGGTCAACTTGTTCTTGTGTGAAGTCTGCCATTGCGTCTAATGCAACGTTGGCTTTGACTGCTAAATCATCAATCATTTCTTCAACACTGATTTCCTTTGTGTTTTCCTTTTCTACTGTTTTAACCATTATTAGCCTCCTAAATTTGCTAAAAATTATTTGTTAATCATTTCACATTCATATCATACATCAACGGTTTTTATTTGTAAATAGTTTTTTTGTGATTTTTTTCACACCAAATAAAAAATATTTTTTCCTTCATATAAAGGTCTTATTATTGGTATATTCCTTTGCAATCATTTAAAGCATGGAAATATGAGTTATTTTTAATTAGAACTTTATTCACAAAAAGGACAAAAAAATAGCCAAACGCTTCATTCATTCACGTTTGGCTAGAAATTTTATTTTTCTTCAGTTGTGTCTTTTACTTCTGGCTCAGCTGGTGTTTCTTCTGGTGTCACAACAGTCACTTCTTCTTCAACTGAGGCAACCGGTGCTACTGTTGCACCTGCAGCAGGTGTAACTGATTTAATTGACGCGCGATCAAATACTAAAAAGATGCCTTCACAATCAAGAGTGATTGTTTTATCTGCATTGTTGATTTCAGAAATCACACCGTGCAAACCGCCAATAGTTACGACATTGTCGCCAGCTTTCATAGAGTCTAAAAGATTTTGACGCTGTTGTTGTTGTTTCTTTTGAGAACGGTTCATCATAAAGAACATCCCAACCATCACAACTAATAAAATAATCATCGATAAATTACCCATTAAAATTCTCCTCACATTATAAGTATCCATATCAACTCTAACAAAGATTAAAAGGTTTAACTAGTCTTTTCTAGTAAAATTAGAAACTTTTTGCGTTTTCTTTGTTAAAACCATATTCTTCAAAGAATGCTTGACGAAATTCTAATAAATTATCGTCCATAATTGCTTGACGAACATTTTTCATTAAGTTAATTAAGAAGTACAGGTTATGGTAAGAAGTTAAGCGAATACCAAATGTTTCATCACTATGAATCAAATGGCGGATGTACGCCCGACTATAATTTTTACAAGTGTAGCAATCGCATTTTTCATCTAGTGGTCTGAAATCACGAGCAAATTTCGCATTTTTCACTACTAAACGACCTTGCGAAGTCATGACTGTCCCGTTACGAGCGATTCGCGTTGGTAAGACACAATCGAACATGTCGACGCCGCGAATGACGCCATCGATTAGTGAATCTGCAGCGCCTACACCCATTAGATAGCGTGGTTTGTTTTCTGGAATCAAAGGTGTCGTGAATTCTAATACCCGATTCATCTCAGCTTTTGGTTCACCTACCGATAATCCTCCGATAGAATAACCAGGGAAATCTAAGCTGACTAAATCCTTGGCACTTTGTTTACGTAAATCTTCAAAACCAGCCCCTTGAATAATCCCAAACAGTCCTTGGCGATCTGGATTGGCGTGAGCTTTTAAGCCGCGTTCTGCCCAGCGAGAAGTCCGTGCCACCGATTTTTGAACATAATCATAGGATTCATCATAAGGTGGACATTCATCAAAACTCATCATAATATCGGGACCTAATTTATTTTGGATATTGATAGCTTTTTCTGGTGATAAGAACATTTTTGAACCATTGATGTGATTTTTAAAGTGCACACCTTCTTCTTCAATATTACGCATATCAGCCAATGAGAAAACTTGGAAGCCACCGGAATCAGTTAAAATTGGTTGATCCCAATTCATGAATTTATGTAATCCACCGGCTTCTTCCACCAAGTCTTCACCTGGGCGTAACCATAAGTGATAAGTATTGGCTAAAATAATCCCTGCACCCATCGTTTTTAGTTCTTCTGGTGACATCGTTTTAACCGTAGCTAAAGTTCCTACTGGCATGAACATCGGTGTCGGAAAAGTACCGTGAGGTGTAATAATTTCTCCCAGACGAGCACCAGTATGTTTTTCTTTCTTTATCAGACGATATTTAATCGCTGGTTCAGTCATAAGTCGTGCCTACTTTCTTTTTTATCTATGTAATATTGCCATATTTGCAACTTGTACAATGATACTTGTTTTGATTTGCTTTTGCAAGATTCCTTAGCTTCCGATAAACAAAAATTAAGCTAAGTCACAGTTATGATAACTTATGACTTAGCTATAATAATTAGTCTTTAGTACTAACTTGAATGTTCTCTTTTGCTAAATTCAAATCAGTGACTTCTTTATTGTTAAAAGCGGTTAATCGGAAAGATAATTCAAAGGCTTCAAATTTCGTCCGATATTTCTCTAATTGCCACTGTCCACAAGCATAACTACCTAAAGCATTTTGCTTGTAATCAATGTTCAGCACGACGTGATCGCTCTTTTGCAATTCATTCGTATGCTTAGCTACATCTAAAGTAGCTTCATCATAATAAGAAGTGCTGAAATTAAAACTTTGATTGGTTGAAGCCAACAATCCTTGTCCGCGATCATTTGTTAGAGATACCCATTCAGTCTCCATATGATTCCCATTTGCTTGTGGTACGACATAATTTGTAAACATATTGTCCACTGTACTTTGATAGATTCCTAGTTGGGCTGCTTCACGAGAGTCGGCATAATTTTCTAACGGTCCTTGTCCCAAATATCTGACTTGATTTAAATTTTTATCTAGATGCATTGTTACCCCTAAACGCGGCAACATATCCGGTGCCATATCAACTTTGCCACCAGGAGTAGCTTTTAAATTAAATAAGATATCGCCACTTGGGAAAATTTTGTACTGGTAGCAGCATTGATAATGCCAAGAACTGTTGGTAGTACCATGAATGACTTCTACTTCCACTTGAATAAAGTCTTGGTGATCTTGATAGTTAAAGCTTCTAACATTATCATGCTCTAAATGTAAGAACTGAACTTTTTTCATCTCATCAATAATTTCCATATCATTACTAATCGGCGCCCGCCAAAAAGTAAAAATTGGTCCTTTAGAAATAATTGTTTGATGATCTCTTTCTAGTTCCGTCATAGTGCCGCGTACTGTATCGAAAACAACTTTGAAATTAGCACCAGTAATCTGCAACTCAGCTAAACTTTCTGAAATTTGCATTTTTCCTGTAGGTACGACTGTCATACCAGGAACTTGTAGTGGCAAAATAAATTGTGCCGTCGCTAATTCATGACCAGCGTTCGCATACTCAGTATTTTCCTTCAACTGATAGGATAAGTTTAAGAAATAATGTGCACCTGCTTTAGGATGTTTAGGATAAGCATAATCTAAACTCAATGTTCCTTGATTTCTGGCTGGAATACTTGGTAAATTCTGCTCACCACTCACTAAAATTGTTTCATCTTCCATTAAATTGTAAACCACTTTAAATTGGTCTAAATTAGCAAAATCAAAACGACTTAATAAAGTGAATTCTCCTTTTGCTAAATCTTTTTCAGTAGTTTCTACTGGTTCAATCACTTTTTTAAACTCATATAAACTTGGAGAAGGTGTCCGATCAGGCATCAGCATGCCATCGATACAAAAGTCTTTATTACTAGGATCATCACCAAAATCCCCGCCATAACGGTAATACTTTTCATTATTTTCATCATAGGATTCAATGCCGTGGTCAAACCATTCCCAAACAAATCCCCCTTGCAACTTATCATGAGCATAAAATAAATCTTGATATTCTTTAAAATTACCTGGTCCATTCCCCATTGCATGAGCATACTCACATAAAATATGAGGTTTTTTCGAATCTTCTATGATATTTTTCATCAATAATTCTCTTGTCGGATGCTCTAACCATGTATACATCGTAGAATAAACATCGGTAACTTCGGCTTCAAAGTCTCCTTCATAATGAACCAAACGAGTTGGATCCATTTGTTTGGCTACCTCAGCCATTTTTCTAAAATTATGACCAAAGGAAGATTCATTTCCCAGTGACCAGAAAATAATTGAAGGATGATTTTTATCACGTTCAATCATGCGTACCATCCGAGTAACATAAGCTGTCTCCCACTTAGGATCATCGCTAATCCAATCATAGCGGTTAGTTAATTCAAAGCCATGGCACTCTAAATCCGTTTCATCAATGACATACATGCCATATTCATCGCATAGCTCATATAGGTAATAAGATGCTGGATAATGACTTGTTCGAACTGCATTAATATTGAATTGTTTCATCAATACAATATCTTTCTCGATTTCTTCTTTGGTTACTACTCGACCATTTCTAGGATTATAATCATGACGATTGACACCTTTAAACTTAATGGCTACACCATTGACCAAGAATGTTTCTCCAGTTACACGAATATTTCTAAAACCAACCTTTTGTGGAATTGCTTCTATTAATTGTCCATCTTTCTCCACAGTGATCATTATTTGATAAAGGTACGGTGTTTCAGCTGTCCAGTGACGAACCTGTGGCAATTGTTTCGTAAAATGAATATCGGTTGCTTCAGCTGTTTGCTGTTCTTGGAAAACAATATTTCCAGCAGCATCTAATAACTGAAGTGAAACTTTTTGACCGTTGTTTTCTCTTAAACGAATTTTTGCATCTAGTAATCCTGTTTCATAATCATCCGTCAAATCAGCCACGATTGTGAAATCTTCAATCCCAGTCTGAGGAACAGCAATCAATTCAACATCACGGAAAATTCCACTGAGCCACCACATATCTTGATCTTCTAAATAAGTCCCATCAGACCACTGGTAAACACGGACTGTTAAATCATTGCTACTATCAAAATCTACTAAGTCAGTAATATCAAATTCCGCTTCATTGCGGGCACCTTTACTGTAGCCAACTTCCTGTCCATTCACCCAAACGTGGTAAGCTGAGTCAACCCCACAAAAACGTAAAATGATTTTTTGATTTCTAAAACTTTCATCTACTTCAAAAGTTCTTTTATAAATACCTGTCGGATTTTCAGTTGGTACATAAGGTGGATTAATTGGAAAGTTATACCATAAATCTGAATAATGCATCTTCCCATATCCTTGAACTTGCCAGTTTCCTGGTACGGTAATATCGTCCATCTGTTGTGTATCAAAATCTTTCTGATAAAAATCTAGTGGACTGTATTCTGGAGCAGCCAAAAACATGAACTTCCATTGTCCATTTAGATTCTTAAAGGCGTGAGTGTACTTATTGTCGCCTAAATTAGCTTTTTCAATTGATGGAAAACTCAAAAAATGAGCTCTCGGTGCTAAACGGTTGACGCTATCTACTTGATAATTTTCCCAAACTTTCATTTTACAGCCACCTTATCTTGCATAATTTTTTTATTTTTTCGTTCATATCGTGCCCAACAAAGCCACGCAAAGCCCATGAAAATAACTAATCCGGCGACATTATAAACCAACATGCCAATCGGACTCGCTGTCCCTTTTGCCAAAGTACCATTCAATTCAGCGATAATTAATTGTGGATCTGGCACAGTGGACATGAAGAAGACAAAGACAAAGATTGCCAATAATAAAATTCCAGCAGTTAAACCAACAGTTCGGTTACCAAACCTGAAACTTCGCTCCATATCGTCTTTTTTCCAACGTAATCCAATATATGCAATCAATAAGAATAGGACTGGTAACAATGATGTTGAAGCGGTCATATTAATCAATGTTTCTAAAAAGCTATCCATATTTCCGATTCCCAAGGCAGGAATAACTAATAAAATCGTTACGATCACTCCTTGGACCAACAAAGCATTTGTCGGATTCCCTTCTTCATTTGTTTTAACTAACCATTTACCGAAAACGCCTTCAGGAATCTCAGAGAAGAACACTTTTACCGGTGCTGCTGTCCACAATGCCAGTGAACCCAGGCTACCAATAAATAAAATTACGCCGACTAAGCGAACCATCACACCACTAGGAATATGGAAAAAATTACCTAAAATCTTGAATATATCAAAAATTCCGTTAGAAAAATTACCAGTCAATACATCAGCTGGTACAACAAAACCAACTGCCACTGCGCCCAAAATATACATCACGCCGACAATAATTGTTGCGCCAATCATTGTTTTAACAAAGGTTTTATTACCACCCTTTACGTCTTTGATATATACGCCAATACTTTCTCCTCCGCCAACAGCTTGTAAGATCCAAGCCATCGTCATGAAGAAGGTCCAGTTAAACTTAGGTGCAATCGATGAAAAGTTAAAATCTTGTGCTGGTTCATGACCAAATCCGAAGACAACGATAAATGCCAGTACCACAAAGGCAACACCCATAAATAAACGAGCACTACCAGCAAAACTAGTCACTTTAGAGATCCAAGCAACCCCTTTGATACAGACCCAAGTCATTATCCAGAACAAAACAATCGAAATAATTGCAATGATAATTGTACTATTGTTTCCTTCAAAAACATTTCTACCTAAAAAAGCATAAGAGCCATAAATTAAGGTATTAGGTAATAATGAACAAAAGAAAAATAAGTTAACGAAAAAATATGACCAGGCGCCTAGAAAAGCCCATTTAGGTCCTAAAACAGATTCGAGCCAACTATGCACCCCCGATTCTTTTTTAGAATTGGCTGAAGCAAATTCAGCAATCATTAAAATAAATGGTAAAAAGTAAAAAATAGTTCCGAACAAATAACCTGGTATTGTCGCTAAACCAATCTGGATACTGTTATTGACAATACTGGGAAAGGCAAATACAGCTGAAAAGGTCATTAGCATGAGCGCTACAGAACCTAAACGTTCTCTCGATTTATCCATAAGATACTTCCTTTCAAGTGTTAGTTTTTATGCAATTGCTATGCTTAAATAATATAGCGCTTTCAATAAAATAAAAACAACTGATGTTTCCATTTTATTGTACTAATGTTGACTTTCTATCCCTTTTTACTTATAGTCAAAAAGAGGTGACCTTATGGATATCCAAATGAAAAACGATGTGAGTATCTTAGTAAATGAAGCAAAAAGTAGCCAAGAATTTCATTTGTATGAAGTGGGCTATGAGCGTTGTCGTCCGACAAAACCTTCCGAGTATGCGCCAATCGATTACTGGGTATTGCATTATTGTGTCGCCGGTGAAGGGTATTTTTCTACTCCTCAAATCAGTGAGGAGCACATTACTGCTGGAGACTTATTTATGATTCCAGCGAATTCAAAAAATATGTATTTTCCCAAAAAAGAGAATCCTTGGAGTTACCGCTGGATTGGCTTTTCTGGAAGTAAGGTAGCGTCTTTATTAGATCAAATTAATCTCAATACGCAGCATTGCGTAATTAAAGGCTCTTTTGATACAAAGATAAATATTCTGTTTGAAGAGATCTACGATTCTTTTAAAAAAGGCAATCAATTTTCAAGTATGAGTAAATCCTATGCCCTATTAGATTACCTGTTAGAAAGCTTCTCAACCAATCAAATTGTAAGTCAAAGTGAACAAGTTTTTCGAAATATTCTGTACTATATTGACGAACATTACACCCAAAATATTTCTATCCAGCAAATTGCTGAAGAACACAAAATCGATCGAACCTATCTCTTTAAACTCTTTCAAAGACATAAGGCAATCAGTCCCAGTAACTATATACAACAGCTTCGTTTACAAAAAGCTTGTTCCTTGTTAAGGAAAAGTTCATTAAATATAACGGACATTAGTTATGAAGTGGGCTTTTCATCGCCTTCTTACTTCTCCAAATTTTTTGTTGCTAATATGAAAGTTACTCCGCTTCAATACCGTAATCAATTTATTTCAACTTAAAATAAAAACACAAATGCGTCGATAAAGATATCGAGTCATTTGTGTTTTCTTTTTAGATTTTTTTAAATTTCCTCTGGATCAACTTCTGGTGCTTTGTGGAATTTAATTATTTCATTAATAATAATCGGTACAAATGAAAGTAGTACCACAATAATCCAGTGATTAAAGCTAATAGACACTAAACTAAATAATTCTTGGGTCTGTGGAATAATCGCAATTGCTGCTGTAATTCCAATCGCTAACCAGGCCATTTGAGCCAATGATTTATTAGTAGATAGGTTTACTCGGAAGATTGAGCGAGAACTTCTGACATTAAAGACATGTAAGATAGAAGAAAACGCCAATACTAAGAAAGCACAGGTTTGTGCAACTTCAAAACTTGGTTGGACAAAATAACTAATCGAAGGTACAAACGCACCAATGTAAAAGGCCGCTAAAGCAACCACAGTAAACATCAACGCATTTAAACCAATTTTTTGCCATAATCCACGAGCAAAAATACTTTCATTCCGTGGAATCGGTGGTTCATCCATAATGCCCGCTTCAGCCGGTTCACGGCCTAATGCAAAACCTGGAAGTCCATCAGCCACAACGTTAACAAATAATAGTTGAACGGCGGTAAATGGTGCACCCCAGCCTAATAACATAGCAATTAATACGATAAAAATTTCTGAGATGTTACAACTCAATAAGAAATTAATCGCTTTACGAATCCCTTGATATACCGAACGGCCCCGCGCCACTGCATCAACAATCGTTGCAAAATTATCATCTGTTAAAATCATATCCGCTGCACTTTTAGCTACATCGGTTCCGGCGATACCCATCGCACAACCAACATCGCTGGCCTTAAGTGCGGGTGCATCATTGACACCATCACCTGTCATAGCCACAACGGCACCTGATCTTTGCCAAGATTGAACAATCCGAATTTTATCTTCAGGGGTTACCCGAGCATAGACAGATAAATCTTTTACGCGTCCATCTAACTCATCGTCACTCATTTTTTGTAATTCAGCGCCAGAGATAGCTTCTTTGCGAGATTTCATGATTCCCAATTCTTTGGCAATCGCCCCTGCTGTTACAACATGGTCACCGGTGATCATAACTGTCTTAATTCCGGCTTTTTTCGCTCGTTTGATAGCGCCTTTTGACTCAGGGCGAGGCGGATCAATCATCCCGATTAAGCCCATTAGTGTTAGATTTTTTTCTAAAGCTTCTGAAGTAATTTCAGTTGGCATTTCATCATGCAAATGATACCCGACAGCGATCACTCGTAAAGCTTTTTTACCAAAACGGTCATTGACAATCGCTGCTTGATCAACATCACCATAATGGAATTTTGGCAATAGGACATCAAAAGCGCCTTTAGTAATTGATAAATATTTTTTACCCCATTTGTGAATGGTCGTCATCATTTTACGTTCTGAGTCAAAAGGAATTTCTCCCACTCGGGGATGTTTTTCTTCTAATTCAGCTTTGGTATGATAATTTTCTTCCACTGCTCGTACAATTGCAGCTTCCGTTGGATTTCCTTTGATAACTAATTCATTGTCATCATTTTCAACTAAGACATCACTACATAAAGCGGCTACTGATAATACTTCCATCGCTTCATCCGTCATACCTTCTTCAGTATCAACAACACTATCACCATGAGTCCAAACACGTCGAACCCGCATTTTATTTTGAGTTAATGTACCCGTCTTGTCAGAACAGATGACATTGGCCGAGCCTAAAGTTTCCACTGCTGGCAATTTACGGATAATGGCATTTTTCTTCGCCATTTTTTGAACACCATAAGCCAAAGTTAAGGTAACAATTACGGCTAACGTTTCTGGAACAGCCGCTACAGCTAATGAAATTGCTGTAATGAACATTTCTAATAAAGGTTCACCTTGTAAATAACCAATGAAGAACACAAAAGCCGCAGCTGCCAAAGCGATCAAACTAATTCTTTTACCAAGCTGATTTAATCGTTTTTGCAGAGGTGTTTTTTGATTATGGTCATCATTTAACAAACCGGCAATCTTACCCATTTCAGTTTGCATTCCGACCGCTGTAATGATTGCTTTCCCACGACCATTAACAATTGTTGAGCCTTTGAAGATCATATTTAATCGATCGCCTAAAGGTGCTTCATCTTCTGGAATAAAGTCAGGGTCTTTTTCAACTGGCTCACTTTCACCAGTTAAAGCTGATTCTTCTACTCTTAACTGTGAGCCTTCTGCAATTCGAGCGTCCGCTGCAATCATGGCACCAGATTCTAAGACTAAAATATCTCCCACAACTAAATCTTCTGCATCTACATCGATCGTTCTCTCATCTCGTATGACTTTTGCAGTCTGCTTATTCATATCTTCTAAAGCTGCTAAGGCTTTTTCAGCATTACCTTCTTGAACAATTGCTAATACAGCATTGATAATCACGATTGCGATAATTAGAAAGGCTTCGAAATAATCTCCGTGGTCGGTGGCGATTGCAGTGTAAAGCGAGATGATTGCTGCGACGATTAGAACGAGGGTGGTAAAATCACTAAAACTAACTAAGAATTTTTTTACCAGTGATTCCTTAGGTGGTTCATCAAATTTATTTTTTCCGTTATTTTTAAGTCGTTCGTTAACTTCCGTTTCGGTTAATCCACTTTGAATATTTGTTGCAAATTCCTCCTCTACTTCTTCAATATTTTTACGATAATCTGCCATCAAATTCCTCCTTTAAATGTTAGATAAGTTATCATATGATTTAACTATAACACAGTTTTTCTAACAGATTCAAAGAATGTGATTCGTATTTCCCTCAAAAGAGGTGAATAATTTTTTTTAATTTTATGATTGTAATCGCTTTCTTTTTCTAACTAATTATGCTATATTATAGATACAAGGAAGGAGGAAACAAAGTTCATTCGAAGAATTTCTCGGTAAGAAGTAGAATATTATAAACAGTAAAAATTGTTAGTAGTACCAGATTCACCAAAGTGCGAAAATTGAATAGAATATATGTGTGAAGTATCATTTTATAAATAGTGAATGCGCATTAGCAGTTGAGTAGTTGATCAAAATTAGAATTAAAAAAAATGCGTAAAGAGTATCGAAGATTTATGTGAAAATGTAACAACAAACAAATATTTATGTTTATCATCAAGAAATTCATGTCATACTTTACATGTATAATCAAAGTAATAACATTTCGAATGATCTTATCCTTCCGATATCTAAAAACCCCAGGCGAATCGAGCGCCTGGGGTTTTCTTGTGCTATTTTACAAACATTGCATCGCCAAAACTAAAGAAACGATATCTTTCATCAATCGCATGTTGATAAGCGGCCAAAGTGTTTTCACGCCCAGCAAAGGCGCTGACTAACATCACCAAAGTTGATTTTGGTAAATGGAAGTTGGTAGAAAAAGCTTGGACAACTTTAAATTGGTAACCTGGTGTAATGAAAATATCGGTCCAACCACTATCGGCTTTAATTTCACCATTAAATTTTGTACCGATTGTTTCTAAAGTACGGATCGATGTGGTACCTACCGCAACAATTTTTCCACCATTATTACGAACTTGATTTAATTGTTCAGCAGCATCTTCCGTTAAACGGTAAAATTCACTATGCATCTCGTGTTCCGCAATATTGTCGACACTGACTGGTCGGAAAGTACCTAAACCAACATGTAAAGTTAAGTACACTAAATTTACACCTTTGGCTTCAATTTTTTTTAATAATTCAGGAGTAAAATGTAGCCCTGCTGTCGGTGCAGCGGCTGACCCATTTTCCTTCGCATAAACTGTTTGGTAACGCTCAGGATCTTCTAGGCGTTCTTTGATATAAGGTGGTAGCGGCATTTCACCTAGGGATTCTAGATTTTCTAAAAAGATGCCTTCATATGAAAACGCAACAATACGCCCACCATGGTCTAACTCTTTTGTCACGACTGCTTTTAAGCGTCCATCGCCAAAAGAAATTTCTGTGCCAACTTTGGCTCTTTTGGCTGGTTTAATTAACGTTTCCCATTCGTCACCATTAATATTGTTTAATAGTAAAACTTCCAGATGACCACCGGTTTCTGGTTTCTCTCCATACAGACGCGCTGGTAAAACACGTGTATCGTTCATCACTAAAGCATCTCCAGCTTGCAACTCATCAATAATATGATCAAAATGGGTGTCTTTTACCTCGCCTGTTTCGCGATTTAATATTAATAGTTTTGAGCTGTCTCTTTTTGCTAGAGGGGTTTGGGCAATTAATTCTTCTGGTAAATCAAAATCAAAATCTTCTGTTGTTAGCATTTCTTCTCCTCTTTTCCATCAGCTATCTTATCACGCTTTGACTTTTGATTAAAGTCAGGTTGATTATTTGCCTTCTTTTTCTTTTGAGATATACTTACTTTAAATAAGAAAAGAGGAGAATTTTATGTTGTATCATCATATATCTTTATTAACGCGTCATAAGGAAGAAAACATTCACTTTTATACTGAAATTCTTGGCTTACGTTTCGTTAAAAATACCGTTAATCAAGAAAATTATCGAATGCCACATTTATTTTACGGCGATTATCAAGGATCTGCCGGTTCAGTAATCACTTTTTTTGCCGTACCCCATTTAGGCCATCGCTATGACAACCGTGAGTATTTGGCTGAGATTGGTTTGAATCTACCGAAAAATAGTTTGTCATATTGGCAAGAACGAATAGAAAAATTTGGCGTCTCGTATGAAGCGAAAGAAAATACGATTATTTTACATGATCCAGATGATGTTTTAATTACTTTAACTGAAACTCAAATATCTAGTTTAGAAAAAAATAAATTGGTCTTAAATGAGATCCCCGCCGATCGGCAAATCATCGATATTCGTGCCATTCATTTTTATGTGGAAAATCCAGCAGCAACAATCGATTTTTTTGAAAAATTATTGGATTGGTCTTTTGTTGATAATCGTTATGAGCCTCAAGCAAATCATTATGTTGCGATTCTCCAAAGTCAATCGACTGAAAAAACCCGTATGGGTCGTGGCAGTATCGATCACATTGCTTTTGCTGTAGAAAATGATGAGTCGTTAGAAGCTTTACACCAAAAGGCTCTCTCACAAAATTGGCAGGTAGAAAAATTAATTACCCGCGGCTACTTCAAAAGTCTCTATATTCGTGAGCCTGGTGGGATTCGTGTAGAATTTGCTACGTTGAAACCAGGATTTACTTTAGATGAAGACTTGGAGCATTTAGGCGAAACTTTGGCTTTGCCTCCTTTTTTAGCTGATCAACGTACTGAAATTGAGGCTCATTTATATCCAGATAAATAAGGTCAACGACTTGAATTCACTCAAGTCGTTTTTTTGTAGTATGACAATTTATTTTAGGTGTTTTTTTGAAAAAAAAGATTGTTCTTTTAATCGCTTTCCATAGTTGAAAAAACGCTGTCGTTTCTTTATTATTCACACCAAATTTGCATTTTTTTCCAATTAACCTCATACTTAATTTAATGAACTCATTATTTTTGATTAAAAAAAGAGGTGGAAAAATGATTCATTTTGAGAATGTATCAAAAGTTTACAACGGAAATAAAGTTGCCGTTGAAGATGTTAATTTAACGATTAACCAAGGTGAATTCGTTTGTTTTATTGGTACTAGTGGTAGTGGTAAAACAACAACGATGCGGATGATTAATCGAATGATTGATCCAACTAAAGGAACGATCACAATTGATGGGGCAGATATCAAAACAAAAAATCCAGTCGAATTACGCCGTCAAATTGGCTACGTGATTCAAAGTATTGGCTTAATGCCCCATATGACTATTCGTGAAAATATTACTTTGGTCCAAAAATTACTAAAAGTTGATCAAGCAACACGTAATAAAACAGCCGAAGAGATGATTGATTTAGTCGAGTTGCCTCGAGAAATGCTGGATCGTTATCCTAATGAACTTTCCGGTGGTCAACAGCAACGGATTGGTGTAGTGAGAGCGCTTGCGGCAGATCAAGATATTATTTTAATGGATGAGCCTTTCGGTGCCTTGGATCCGATTACGAGAGATTCACTTCAAGACTTGGTGAAGGATTTACAAGAACGTCTTGGAAAAACAATTGTCTTTGTTACCCACGATATGGATGAAGCGCTAAAATTAGCCAATCGCATTGCAATAATGGATCACGGAAAAGTCATTCAATATGATACTCCCGAAAATATTTTGCAACATCCTGCTAATTCTTTTGTTGAAGAATTAATCGGCGAAGATCGCTTATTACAAGCCAAACCTGACACAACAACGGTTGGTGAATTAATGACCGATCGAGCAATTTCCATCACATCAGAAAAAAGCTTGCAAAGCGCTATCTCACTGATGCGAGAAAAACGGGTAGATACTTTATTGGTTGTCGATGAAAACAATGTCTTGAAAGGCTTTGTCGATGTTGAAACGATTGATAAAATGCGTCGAACTGGCAAAAATATTAGTATCGGTGAAATTTATAATCCAAAAGTATTTTATGTGAAGAAATCTGCTTTGGTGCGAGATAGTTTACAAAGAATTTTAAAACGTGGTGTTAAATACGTACCGGTAGTTGACGATGACGACCGTTTAGTGGGTATTCTGACAAGGGTATCGCTAGTTGATATTATTTACGATGTTTTATGGGGCGAAGAAGATTCCTTTGCTGAAGCTGCCGAAAGTGTTGCCACCAATGGAGAGGGGGCGTAGCTTGTGCAAGCATTTATTAATGAATACGGCGGACAAATTCTAACGAAAAGTGCCGAGCATATTTATATTTCTGCACTGGCCTTAGCTTTAGGAATTTTGGTAGCTGTACCGTTGGGCATTGTTTTAACTAGATTTCAAAAAATTTCTTCTTTTGTGATCGGTTTGGCTTCAGTTTTACAGACGGTTCCTTCCTTAGCTTTATTGGCCTTAATGATTCCTTTCTTTGGCGTGGGTAAATTACCGGCAGTCATTGCGCTATTTATCTATTCTTTATTGCCAATTTTACGTAATACGTATATCGGTATGAAAAATGTCGATTGGAATTATCGTGATGTGGCCAAAGGTATGGGGATGACCAATTTACAATCAATTTTTTCTGTCGAATTACCGATTGCCATGCCAACCATCATGGCTGGGATTCGTTTAGCCGCAACTTATGTTATCGCTTGGGCGACTTTGGCTTCATATATCGGTGCCGGTGGCTTGGGAGACTTAATCTTTAGTGGACTAAATAATTTCCAACCGCCATTAATTATCGCAGGGACTGTACCAGTTATTATTATTGCTTTGCTTTCTGATTTTCTACTCGGATTATTGGAAAACAAATTGACACCGACTGCTTTAAAACAGGAGGTGGAATAAATGAAGAAAATCAAACTTTTATTCATTTTAACGGCTTCATTGGTACTTTTTAGCAGTTGTTCTTTTCCTGGATTAGCCTCTAATAATACTGAAGATACAGTAGCAATTACGGGTGGCATCACCTCAGAAGCACAAATTTTAGCCAGCATTGTCAGTGGTATGGTTGAACATTATACTGATTTAAATACAACTACCATAAATAATTTAGCTACCACAACGATTAATCACCAAGCAATGATCAATGGCGATGCCTCTATTTCAGCGGCTCGTTATACTGGAACCGATGTAACAACTACTTTAGGTTTACCAGCTGAAAAAGATCCTAAAAAAGCTTTTGAGATTGTCAGTGATGAATTTCAAAAACGCTATGATCAAACTTGGTTTCCTTCTTATGGTTTTGACAATACCTACGTTTTTCTAGTTAGAAAAGACACGGCTGAAAAATATAATTTAACTAAAGTAAGTGACTTAAAAAATATGGCTGGTGAGTTAAAAGCCGGTGTTGATACCGCTTGGATTACCCGTGAAGGTGATGGCTATGATGGCTTCCAAGAAACCTATGGCTTTTCCTTTAATTCTATTTTACCGATGCAGATTGGTTTAGTTTATGATGCTGTGGATGCTGGAAAAATGGATATCGTTTTAGGCTATTCGACTGATGGCCGGATTGCTAGTTATGATTTGGTGATGCTGGAAGATGACTTGAGTTTCTTTCCACCTTATGATGCCGCGCCGGTGGTCACTGATCGTTTATTAAAGGAACATCCAGATTTAAAAGAAGCCATGAATAAATTAAGTGGTACGATTGATACCGAACAAATGCAAAAATTAAATTATCGGGCAGATAATGATTTACTTGAACCATCTGTTGTAGCTGAAGAGTTTCTAAAAGAAAACAACTACTTTGAAGGGAAGTGATGAGATGGAAAACATGAATACATTCCAACAATTTTTCTACTATTTCCAAACCAATGGTGCTTATGTCTTCTCCCAGTTCACTCGTCACTTTTTGATTTCTATTTATGGTGTGTTGTTTGCGGCACTTGTGGGGATTCCGATTGGGATATTTATTTCTAAGCACTTTAAATTAGCCAACTGGATCATTCGAATTGCAAATATTATTCAAACGATTCCTTCACTAGCGATGATTTCTATTTTAATGTTGGGCTTAGGTTTAGGGGTAAATGTTGTTATTCTGACAGTATTTCTTTATTCTTTGTTACCGATTATCAAAAATACTTATACTGGTATGCGACAAGTCGATCGCAATGCACTAGATGTTGGTAAAGGCATGGGAATGACCGCTTGGCAAAGACTTTACATGATTGAACTGCCTCTTTCTGTTTCAGTCATTATGGCAGGGATTCGAAATGCTTTAGTCGTGGCAATCGGAATTACTGCGATTGGTGCCTTCGTTGGTGCCGGTGGTTTAGGCGATATTATTATTCGCGGAACCAATGCCACAGATGGCACGTCCATTATTTTAGCTGGTGCGTTACCTACCGCTTTAATGGCAATTATTACCGACTGGTTATTAGGTATTGTCGAAAGAAGACTAGATCCTACCAACCGATAAACAAAAAGGCGACTATCAAAAAAATTGATAGTCGTCTTCTTTATTTTTTCAGATGATAATTGTAAGTTGAGATGATAATATCATCGCGATAAGCTAATTTCAAACGTAAACGTAGCGCCGTCTGATTATGCAACGAACGTTTCCAAGCTTTATTAGGAACAAACTCAGGAATTAAGACCGTCGTAGTATAATTTCTTTCTTTAGCTGTTTTACTAATCCGCTTAACATAGCGGGTAACTGGATTAATAATTGAACGATACGGTGATCGAACAACAGAGAAACGGATATCTGGAAAATGTTTTTTAAACTCTGCTCGAATTTCTTTTTCCTTCTCTTCATTTTCCTCTAGCGAGACATGCATCGCAATCACATAATCCCCAATTGACTGAGCATAATTTAAGGCGCCAACATTCACTTGGGTAACATTCCCGACTAAAACCACCACTGTATTTCCGTCATATTCATGAATTTTTATCGGTTCATCATTGGCAATCCGTAATTGCTCCGCCACATTTTTATAATGGGTATGAATGCGATAAAAAATATACATCAGAATAGGCATAATAATAAAGAATGGCCAAATATCAGGCAAGCGGAAAACAAATAAAATTACCACTATTGAAAAAGAAATCGCAGCCCCAATGATATTAGCAATCGATTTTCTAAACCAATTTTTGCCTTCTTTGCGCCATTTTAAAACCATCCCTGTTTGTGACAAGGTAAATGGAATAAATACGCCGACTGAGTACAAAGGAATTAAACGTTCTGTTGATCCCTGGAATATCAAAAGCAAAACAATTGAACCCAATGCCAAAGTTATAATCCCGTTGGAATAACCTAAACGATCACCTCGGTCTTGATAATTATGAGGTAAGTATTTATCTTTGGCTAGATTATAAGCTAAGACTGGAAAAGCGGAAAAGCCAGTATTGGCTGCAACTGCTAAAATTAAAGCGGTGGAAAACTGTAACAAATAATACATGATTCCTTGACCACCAAAAACTGCTGAACCAACTTGCGACAAGACGGTTACTTCTGTTGTAGGAACAATTCCATACCAGTAGTTTAAAAAAGTAATCCCCGTAAAGAAAAATCCTAAGATTAAACCCATCATCGCTAAAGTGCCGGCAGCATTTTTAGCTTTTGGCTTTTTGAAAAATGGAACAGCATTACTAATCGCTTCTACCCCTGTTAAAGAAGAAGAACCAGATGAAAAGGCTCTTAACAATAAAGCAATCGTAACACCCGGTACCAGCGCTCCTGGTGCAGCTGTCGCATGATAAGCATCCATACCGGTAACAACTTTAAAGATGCCATATAAAATTAAAATCGTAATCACTGCAATAAAGGTATAAACCGGAAACATTAAAAATCCAGCTGATTCTCGCAAACCGCGTAAATTCATCAGCATAATTAACAAAACAATCACAATCGAAATTGCGACTCGGTGAGCATACAGCGACGGAATGGCTGAAGTAATTGCTTCAGCTCCAGCTGACACAGAAACTGCCACCGTCAACATATAATCTATTAAAAGTGAACCACCAGCGATTAAACCGGCGTTCTTTCCTAAATTTTCACTACTCACGACATAAGCGCCACCGCCATGGGGATAGGCATGAATAATTTGTCGATAAGATAAAATTAAAGATGTTAATAAAACTAAAACGACTGCAGCAATCGGTAAAGAATACCAAATTGCAGCTGCTGATAAAGTGACCAGCACAACAACAATTTGCTCCGTTCCATAAGCGACTGATGATAATGCATCAGAAGACAGCATTGCAAGTGCTGCAAAACGGGATAAACTTTGGCCTTCGTCCTCCGAAGATTTTAATGGGCGTCCCACTAATAAACGTTTAAGATAATCCACTTTTTCCACTCCTCTAATTACTGCAAACAAGCGCAATATTACTCGCCTCCATGTGAAAAGTCAATCATTTTTTTCAATCATTAAAAAGCTTATTTTCAAAAAAATATAAGTTATTTTTTCAGCAAAAAAAAGCAACGAACTTCAGTCAAAAATAACTGTCGTTCGTTACTCTTTATCAATGGAAAATTTTACTTTCATGGGCAACCTTTGTAAGTTTTTTTAGATGCGGTTCTAACACCGGATACATCCATACTCCGATCACGCCAAAACCAACGAATAAGCCAATCAAAATCCAGATCGCTGGTGTAGCATTCGGCCAATAAATTCCGCCGGCGCTTTCCCGTAATAGATTCACTGCGTGGGTAAAAGGTAACCATGGATTTACCGCTTGGAAAAATTTCCCAGAAACTTGGATTGGATAATTTCCGCCTCCGCCAGAAATCGACAGTACTAAAATAATAATCGCAATCCCTTTTCCTACTGTTCCAAATAGCGCAACCAAGGTGTATACAATCATAGTAAAGGCCAGTGCAACTAAAACTGCAAAGATGACACTTTCCACTGGATCTTTTGTGTAAACACCGAGAATAAATAAATTTCCCAGCGTTACAATTAAAGCTTGAATCGTGCCAACAACTAAATAAGTTCCTAAACGTGCACCATATTGTTCTCGTTTAGTGTAACGCCCGCGATCTTTTTTATCTAAAGCAAAACTGGTGGTTGTGACACTTGAAAATAATACTGCCCCCACCCATAAACACAATGCTGTATAAAAAGGTGTGCTGGCTGAGCCGTTATTTTCAATCGGATAATAAGTATTTGTTTTCAATTCGACAGGACTAGCGAAGAAATCACTTTCTTTTGTTGCATCTAGTTTCAGTAATTTTACAATCTCGCCTAAGTCAACTGTTTTTTCTCCTTGATTGATGGCGGTGGCAGCCTTTTGAATACCTGCTTTTAAACTAGGCCAATCATTATTAATTAAATCAGTCGCCAGATTTAGCGCATTTTCGACATCAGGCAATTTTTGATTTGCGACATTCAAGCCATTAGTTAAATCACTTTTCACTCCAGGCCAATCGTTTTGGACAAAATTAGCAGCGGTGTTTAATTTATCTGCTACCACTGGCAGTTCATTTTGATATAAATCTGCCGCCGTATTGATACCCCCGACAATTTCAGTCATATGACCACTTAGCAATGTATTGGCATCGTGAATTTCTTGGCCAATTGCTGGCATTTGAGCTTGATATTTTTCTAAAATCGTCACAGCTTGATTGACTGTTTTAGCCGTTGAGTTCAGCAATGAATTAAAATCAATTTGTTGGGCTTGGGTTAAGACTCCTTGTGCCGTATCAATCGTAGTGATTAGTTTTGTCAGCACATTTTCCACAATACCGCTAGCAGCATTAACATCAATACTACCAACTAAGGTTGAAATATTATTTGCGGCAGCTGTAATTTGATCCAACAGCTGAGTGGCTTCATCAACATTGCCATTTTGGACAGCCGTGTTTAATGAAGTCAGACGATTGTTTATATCGGTCAATACATCTTTCAAATTTGTTAATTGGCTAATCAGAGTAGCCAACTTTTGGCTTTGTTCAGTCAAACCATTTTGATCGGCGGCTGTTTTTAATTGATCTAATAAATTGGTTAGACCATCAATTGCAGTTTGTTGATTCGCAATGTTACTTTGAAAATCGGTTATCAATCGATTAATATCTGCTTTTTCTTGATCAGTTAATTGGTGATCTGTTAGATAGGTTGAAATTTGGCTACTAATCGCGCTAGTAGTATTAGCTACTTCACCTATCGAAGTCAACGTGACTTGAACGCTGTTAGAAATATTAGGAATCGCAGCTTGTAATTGTTCGGCACCCTTTTTAGTGGCATCAGCAAAATCAGTAGCTTGGTTTCCTAATTTTTCAACATCCGGTAAAATTGCTTGCACTTGTTGGATAACTTGTAATCCTTGTTTAGCATCGTTAATACCGTCAGTCATCGTTTGTTGAATATTTGCAAAATCACTGTCCACTTGATTTAATTGTCCAGCGGCTTGTTGGATTTCCGGAATCTTATCTTGAATCGTTAAAATTACGCCGGCTTGCTTTTGAATCGTCGGCATTTGTTGATTTAATTTTACTAGCTTTTGTCCCATTTGATCGATTTCAGGTAGATAAGCCGTCAATTCATTAGCTTTGGCAAGTTTAGCTTTTAATTCTGGCATTTTCCCTTGCAGAGCCACTACTTCTTGGGTGTATTTATCAATTTCGTCTAAATTATCATTGGTTGTTAAAATCAGATCTTTGACTTTATTGATCGATACCAGATTACTATCGATGTCATACCCTACTTGATTGAAAACCTTCAACAAGGTGTCGCTAGCAGTTCCGATAAATTCGGTACTGATTTCTGATTGAATGGAGGTGGCCCCTTTATCAGTAATTTTAGGCGCAATCGCATTAATCTTTTGATTTAGATAATATTCAATTTTTGGTTTCTTGATATCACCAGTAGTAAAACTCATTAAATCACTGGAAAATTCTTTTGGTAAATAAATACCTGCATAATATTTGCCTGACTTGACGCCTTCTGTTAATTCCTTTTTCGAATCTACAAAGCGCCAGCCAAGTTGTTTATTTTGATGCAGATTTTCAATCACCTGCTGACCAATTTCTACATCCTGCGATTGAAAAGTTGTCCCAGCATCATTACTGTATACCGCAATCGGCAATTCACTAGTATTAGAATATGGATCCCATAAGGCTTTTATATTAAACCACGCATACAGTGATGGAATCACCATTAGTGCAATCATCAAGAATACGGCAATCGGGTTTTTCCCGATTCGTTTCCAATCTAAGATAAATAATTTAAAGGTATTTTTTAATGACTGTAAAATTTTCATTGCATTCACCCATTCACATAATTTCGCTTATTTAATGTAGCATGCTTTTTCCCTACAATTCAATCCTAGCGACTTTTGTTGGAGGCCAAAATGCGACAATTATTTTATTTTGTCAAAATTGAAAACCTTTTCTTGGTAAATTTTATTAAGAAAAAGTTAACGCCTTTGCCTGTAAAAATTTATCTAACAGTGCATCAGTCGCTACCAACAGCTGTTCTTGATCGGCTGCTTGCAGGCGAACAATCGGTGTACTTTCCAAATCAATCAGACTAACGGGATTGACTCCATCAGAATTTTTTTCTAGGGTAATTTCGGGATTCTGAACTTTTTCACCACAAGGTCCGGGAGCTAAATAAGCAATTTTATAACCATTTTCGGTTTCTCTAATACGATAGAAGCCGGTATCAATAAAACTCAACTCATCAAAATTCGCTAAAACCATCTGCCATTTTTCTTGATTCATCCCTTACACCCTTTCAATTACAATTTTTCCAGCTGGTGGATGACCTTCTAACATTTCGTGGGCTTTAATCACGCTTGCCAAAGTAAAAGGTAAACTATCAGCCATCTTGATTTGTATAGCATCTTTTTCATACAATGCTACTAATTTTTCTAAGGCTTCTAGATCTGAATAATCTTTTGAAGGACCAAAATGTAAGTAGTTTCCAGCCTTACTTTGATCCTCTGGCAACTGATTTAAGGCCACATAATTGCCGCCAGTTTTCATAATTTTCACACCTGAAGCACTGCTACGACCACCCTTTGTTCCGTCAATCACAGTGTCAGCTGTCTCAGCAAATCTTTCACCGGCATCTTCTTTGTCGTAAGCAGAAAATTCATCCGCCCCTAATTCACGCACATAAGCCTCATTACGACTTGACGCAGTCGCCAAAACTTTTTTGCCGTTGGCTTTTAATAATTGAACCAATAAAGAGCCAACTGAACCTGAAGCTCCTTGTACCATGACTATTTCACCAATTTGATTTCCTAATAAATGAGTCACCATGTTATATGCCGTAATCCATGGTGTCACGAAACCAGCAGCTTGTGCAAATGACATTTTTTCAGGTTTTTTAATTAATTTATGTCCTGGTAAAACTAATTCTTCACCATTAGCACCTCCGACAGAATGTGCAATGACTGCATCTCCTACCGCCACATTTTTGATATCTGCACCAATTTCTGTCACAATCCCAGCCGAATCATTGCCTAAGACATAAGGAAATTTCAAAGGACGGAAACTTTTCATATTTCCTAAACGAACCGACACATCATAAGGATTTACGCCAAAAGCTTTCACTTCCACTCTGACATGGGTAGCATCAACTTCTCGGGAACTCGCCTCAATTTCTTCAAATACATCAGCAGCTTTTCCATAATCTTTGATTGCAAATCTTTTCATTTGATTCATCCTTTCTTTAAATGACAAAAACACCATGCAGCAACTACACAGTGTCTTGTCTTTTTATTTAATCCAGTTCAACTTTACCTGTGTATAGTTGATAGTATAACCCATGTTCGGCTAATAAGCTGTCATGATCTCCCCGTTCAATGATTTGACCGTGATCCATTACCATAATCACATCAGAATTTTGAATAGTAGATAAGCGATGGGCAATCACGAAAACGGTGCGACCTTCCATTAATCGATCCATTCCAGATTGAACGATACTTTCTGTTCGCGTATCAATACTAGAAGTCGCTTCATCCATAATCATTACTGGCGGATCTGCAATTGCAGCGCGAGCAATTGCTAATAATTGACGTTGCCCTTGTGACAAGCCTTCACCATCACCTGTAATGATCGTGTCGTATTTTTGCGGCAAATGTTTAATAAACATATCAGCATTTGATAATTTTGCAGCTGCATAGACTTCTTCATCAGTCGCTGCTAAACGACCGTAACGAATATTTTCTTTGATACTCCCGGTAAATAAATGCGTATCTTGTAAAACCATTCCTAAAGAACCTCGTAGGGAATTTTTTTTGATTTTTTTGATATTGATGCCATCATAACGGATTTTTCCATCTTGAATATCGTAAAAACGATTGATTAAATTAGTAATTGTCGTCTTACCAGCACCCGTTGCTCCAACAAAAGCAACTTTTTGTCCTGGCTCTGCATATAAATTAATATCATGCAAGACAACATGTTTACCATCATAACTAAAGTCAACATCTTCAAAGCGGACATCGCCAGTTAATTTTGTATAGGTAGTCGTACCGTCTTCATGAGGATGTTTCCACGCCCACATACCAGTCCGATCAGTAGTTTCAGTAATCACACCGTTTTCTTCTTTGGCGTTTACTAAAGTAACGTAACCATCATCTGTTTCTGGCTGTTCATCCATCAATTCAAAAATCCGATCCGCACCAGCTAACGCCATAATAACGAAATTAATTTGTTGGGAAATTTGGCTGATAGGACCGTTTAATGAACGACTTAATTGTAAGAAAGAAGCAATCATCCCTACTGTCAAAATAGATACATTGTAAACCGCTAGTAAGCCACCAATAATTGCTACCAAAACATATTGGATATTTAATAAGTTCATCATAATGGGCATTAACATATTGGCATTACTGTTGGCATCTGTCGCACTTTCTTTGAGTTTTTCATTAATTTCATCAAATTCAGCAATCGAAGCGGCTTCGTGATTAAATACTTTAACCACTTTTTGACCATGCATCATTTCTTCAATATAACCATTAACGAGACCAATATTTTTTTGCTGCGCACCAAAGAAACGCCCACTTCTTTGAGAAATAAAACGAATCATAAACATCATGGCAGTAACTGAAATCATCACAAATATTGTCAATGGAATGCTCAAACTGATCATCGCAACAAAGACAGAAATAAAAGTCACTAAAGCGGTCAGTAAATTGGGGATACTTTGTGAGATCATTTGTCGTAAGGTATCAGTATCATTGGTAAAATGACTCATAATATCGCCGTCAGAGTTGGAATCAAAATAATTTAACGGTAATTGCTCCAACTTATCAAACATCTCATCCCGAATTTTCTTTTGCGTACCTTCAGAAACCCGCACCATGATTAAGTTGTATCCTAAAGTTCCTAGAATTCCAACCACATAAATACTAGCCATCGTCAAAATTGCTTTTAACAAACCACTAAAATCAGGATTGCTCGAACCAATCAATGGTGTGATGTAATCGTCAATAACTACTCGTAAGAATAATGAGCCCCGCACATTAGCAAAAGCACTAAATAAAATCATGACAAAAACAATCATTAAACGGAATTTATATTGCTTGATCATAATACCTAACAAGCGCTTTAAAGTTTTCATCGGGTTAGTGGGCATTTTTTTATTCTTCATGTGCTTCACCAAACCCTTTCTCTTGAGAATTAAAGACTTCTTGATAGATTTGATTGTTTCCCATCAATTCATCATGGGTACCAACGCCATTTATCTTACCGTCGTCCAGCACAATGATTCGATTGGCATCTTGAATTGAGCTGATCCGTTGAGAAATAATAAAGGTAGTAGTCCCGGGAATTTCTTTTTCCAAGCCATCACGAATCGCACGATCTGTTTTAGTATCTACTGCGCTAGTAGAATCATCCAAAATCAAAATTTTTGGTTTTTTCAGTAACGCTCTAGCGATTGTCAAACGCTGTTTTTGTCCACCAGAAACATTATTCCCACCTTCAGAAATCATCGTATTATAGCCATCAGGAAATTCATTGATAAATTCATCGGCTTGGGCAACTTTAGCTGCAGCTTGGACCTCTTCATCTGTTGCTTGAGGATTTCCCCAGCGTAAGTTTTCATAAATTGTACCAGAGAATAAAACATTGTTTTGCAGAACCATGCCAACTTGATCTCGTAAGGTTTCCAAATCATAATCCCGTACGTCATTTCCGCCAACTAAGACCTGTCCCTGAGTTACATCATACAGCCGTGGAATTAATTGAACCAAAGAAGATTTTGAACTTCCGGTTCCACCGACGATCCCGATTACTTCACCCGATTGAATCGATAAATTAATATTTTCTAAAACTAGCTTATCCATGTCATCTTGATAACTGAAGCAGACATCTTTAAAAACGACCGAACCATCTGAGACACTCATCAATGGATTGGCACCATTTTTCAAATCACTTTCTTCATCCAACACTTCGGTAATCCGTTCAGCAGAAGAACGCGCCGTCATCAATTGAACAAATGTCATTGATAACATCATTAAACTCATCAAAATTTGCATCGTATAGTTGAACATACTCACTAGTTCACCTGTAGAAAATGAGCTATCATCTACAATAAAACGAGCACCAAACCAAGAAAGCAACAACATACAAGTGTAAATCGCCATTTGTAATAACGGCATATTAAAAGCTACAATCGTTTGCGCTTTCGAAAAATTGTTATAAACCGTTTGAGAAACATCGCTAAATTTCTTTTCTTCAAAATCTTCTCGCACATAAGCTTTTACAACTCGAATGCCTTGTAAATTTTCATTAACCACTTGATTTAACCGATCGTATGTACGAAACACTTTCATAAAAATTGGATGGGCAAAATGGACAATAATTCCTAAACCAATCCCTAGAATCGGTACCACCACTACATAAATCAATGATAAATCACGGTTAATATAAAATGTCATAATCAAAGAGAAAATCAAAATCAAGGGTGAACGCACCAAGATTCGAATAATCATTTGATAGGCATTTTGAACATTGGTGACATCGGTGGTCATCCGTGTAATCAAACTGGAGCCAGAAAAACGGTCAATATTGGAAAATGAAAAGCCTTGAATTCTTTCAAACAAGGTATGGCGTAAATTTTTAGCAAAACCCGCTGACGCTTTGGCAGCCGAACGAGCGCCTAAAGTTCCCGAAAATAAAGCAAAAATAGCACAAACAAATAAAAGTCCACCAAATTCAAGTATTTTCCCGCTATTACTTTTTTGAATTCCTTGGTCGATTAAGGCCGCCATAATTAAGGGCATTATTACATCCATCAAGACTTCACCAAAGGTATATAACGGCGTTAATAACGATTGTTTTTTATACTCTCCAACATTGGCTAATAGTTTTTTCAGCATTCCTTCACTTCCTTTCAAAATAATAATTATACTTTCTTACCTAGTATAAATTTTTATTGCCCATAATTCTAATATTTTCCCTCTAAAATAAGAAATTACAAAATAAAAAACTACCCTTCAATTTTAGAAGAATAGTTTATGATAAACAGAATTTATTTTTACGGTAATCGTTTAACTTATTTTTTATACTTTGTTAGGATTTTTTGTGACTAATCCTACTAATAATCCGGTTACAACCGTACCAGCAACAATTGCAACAATATACATCAATAAATTATTCATTACACCTGGAATAAACATTACCCAAATTCCACCATGTGGTGCTCTTGAAGCACAACCTGCAGTAATTGAAATAGCTGCCGCGACTGCTGAACCCGCCATCAAACTCGGAATGATTCGGAAGGGATTTGCGACTGCAAAAGGAATTGCGCCTTCAGTAATATATGACGCACCCATAATCCAACAAGACATTCCTGCTTCTCTTTCTTTTTGCGAGAATTTCTTTTTGAATAAAACAGTTGCCAAAGCAATTCCTAACGGCGGCGTCATTCCTGCCACCATACAAGCGGCAATTGGTTCGTACACACCATTAGCCATCATCCCCATCGCAAATGTTGCCATTGCTTTATTTAACGGTCCACCCATGTCAAACGCCATGAAGCAGCCAATTAATATGCCAAATAGTACGCCATTCGTTGTACCTAATGAATTTAACCAATCATTAAGGAAATTCATTAAGGCTGCAATTGGTTGACCAATTAAAAATTTCATTACTAGTCCGGTGATTAAAACTGAAAGTAACGGGACAATAATTAGATTTGATAACGCTTGAATTGATTTTGGTACTTTTAAATGTTTTACAATAAAAGCTGTCAGATAACCAGCGAACATCCCGCCGACTAATCCGCCTAAAAATCCTGCGCCACTTGTACTTGCTAACATTCCGCCAATCACACCTGGTGCAATCCCGGGACGTCCGGCAATGGAATAAGCTACCCCACCAGCTAAAATTGGTACCATTAAAGCTAAAGCTGTTCCGCCACCGATTTCATTTAAAGCAGCAGCTAAAACATTATAAGATGCACTCGTTGGATCACTGGCTTCAATCCCAAATGCAAAACTTAACGCTGTGATAATTCCACCGGCAATGACAAACGGTAACATAAAATTAACACCAGTCATAAAGTGCGTATAGATGCCTTTTTTCTCTTCTTGTGACTCGTTACTGGAGTCCGTGACTTTGTTGGCAATTTTAACTTTACCTTGCGGATTTTCTAAAACTTCCGTTAATAATGATTCGGCTTTTTTTAACGGCACCGCAACTTTTACTTCAACAAAAGGTTTGTCGGCAAAACGTTCTTTTTCTTTTACGTTAGTATCTACCGCAAAAATTACGCCGTCCGCTTGGGCAATCATTTCCTTGGTTAACCTATCTTCAATACCACTGGCACCTTGCTTTTCAATATGCACTTTGACGCCTAATTTTTTTCCAGCTTCTTCCAAAGCTTCGGCAGCCATATACGTATGGGCGATACCCGTCGTGCAGGCAGTTACACCGACAATAAATTTATCCGTAGCAACCACTGGTTCCGCATCTTCTTCAGATTTTTTTTGATCGCGATCTTGTAGAATCGTGTAAACTCCTTGCGCTGTTGTTGCTCGATGAATCGATTGGATAAAATTTGGATCCATTAATTGAACAGATAATTCAGAAAGTAATTTTAAATGAGTGCTGCCAGCTTTATCTGCCGGTACTGCTAAAAGAAAAATAGTTTCAACTTGATTTTCTTGATTGACAGATTCCCAAGCAGAATTTGTCAAAGGGTTTTCTAAAGTCATCACCGCAAAAGCTGGTTTTAAAACTGCTGAACTTTTTCCGTGGGGAATTGCTAAACCATTTTCCATCCCGGTAGCAGATTCTTCTTCTCTTTGCAGGACTGAATCCAAAAAAGCTTTTTTATCAGCGACAATTCCTTGAGCAAAAAACAACTCGATCATTTCCTTCAAGATTGCCTCTTTACTGATCAATTTTTGATTGACTAAAATAAGCTTTTGACTGGTCATTTCATGTAATTCCATCTTTTTTCCTCCTTATGTTTTAAACATAATTTTTATTTGCGAATAAAATAATTTCTTTAAATTTTTCAATTTCCCAAGCTGTTCGACCAATAAATAAACCATCGACATTTTTTTTAGATAAAAGCTCTTGGTAATTCGCTAAATTCACACTGCCGCCATAGAGCAACGGAATTTCCTGTCCGATTTCTCCAGCCAAAGTCATTAAACAATCACGCATTACTTGATGGATTTCTTCCACATACGTTGGTTCAGCTGGTACACCATTTTCACCGATGGCCCAGACTGGCTCATAAGCAATCATGACATTTTTTAGTTCTTCAACAGTCAGTTTTGCCAAACCAATTTGTAATTGTCGTAAGACAGTGGCAGAGCTAGCATTGCTGTCTTTTTCCAATGCATTTTCACCAACACATAAAAGTGGACGCATCTTAAAATCGACGGAAGCTTTAACTTTCTTAGCTAACTCTTGATCGGTTTCGCCAAAAAATTGTCTTCTTTCCGAATGTCCTAATTCATTGATGGTGACGCCAATTTCTTTTAATTGTTTTGGCGAAATTTCGCCGGTATACGCACCTTCTGCTATACTAGCCATATTTTGCGAACCAATCCAACAATTTTTTTGTTGTGTTTTTTCGATAGCTTCACTAATTGTTAAAAAAGAAGGGATCACAAATACTTGAATGTCCGAGGAAATATTTTGGGTGATTTCATTCACCCTTTTAATGTATTCAAGCGTTTCTTGATAACCTTTAAACATTTTCAGATTAGTGCCTAGATAAATCTTACTCACGATTATTTTCCACCTCGCTAACATATTCCAACATTGTCGCGAAAATTAATGCGACCGAAGTAGCTCCGGCATCTTGAAAGCCTAATGTTCTTTCGTAGAGATTTTTTGAGCGTCCATGTTTTGAAACCATTTCTTTGGTCGCCAAAACCCCCGTTTCAGCAGCCGTGGTTGCCGTCGATAGAATCGTCACAAAATCAGCTTCTCTTGAAAAATTCTTTTCCATCGCCTTAACTGCCGGTTCTAACGCATCAACCATCGTTTTATCGCCCGCTGAGGCACCCCCACGTTTTTTTATACATTCAACCGCTTTTTTATAGCCTTTGATTAGTTGATTCACTTCTAATTGTGTCGCATCTTTTGTTTCTTCTGCTAAAGAAATATAAATACTGGCAAAAAGAACGCCGGAAGCTCCGCCCATTGAAGACAAGAGAGCCATGCCCATGTCTTTATAAAAATCACTAACCGTCTCATACTTTTTATTTTGTGCTAGCATCTTTTTTACCGCTGAAAACCCAACATACATCCCTTCTCCATGATCGCCATCGCCAATTTTCCGATCAATTTCACCAAGATATTCTCGATTTTCAATAATTGTATCTGCCACGGATATCTGCATGTCTTTTAATTGGTTAATTGTTATCGTTTTCATTTTTTGCCTCCAATTTGTTGAAAAGGCATCGAATAGTCATCGTGGTATAGATCAATCAATTCATCATCCATCTCAAGAATTGAAACCGAAAATCCATTCATATCATTGGTCGTGAAATAATTTCCAATGACTACATCAACAATTGATAAGCCCATCTTTTGCGTTTCTTGAAGAATGGTTCTTGAAATCAACAATTCTTCCATCAAAGTGAACGAACCTAACCCATTTATTAAAATTCCAATCTTGGCATTTTCTTTAAAAGCCTCATTTTTTCCAAGATTCTGTACAATCAACCGGCTTAATTCTTCTGCCGACATTAGATCGATTAGATTTTTTCCTGGTTCACCGTGGACACCAATCCCAAATTCCAATTTATCTTCAGCTATTTCAAAATTAGGTTTTCCAGTCAATGGATTGATGCCCGGATTAATTCCAACACCTAACGAATAAAGTCGCTGATTGACTTTTTTTCCGATACGTAAACATTCTAAAAAGCTGTAACCTCTTTCAGCTGCGGCACCTAAAATTTTTATGACAAAAACAATTCCAGCAACGCCCCGTCGCTCTTGTTTATTCATATTATCGGAAGAGCCGATGTCATCAGAAACGACGATATTTTCAACTTCAACACCGTCAAGTCTCAATAAATCAGTTGCCATACCAAAATTTAAAAGATCGCCAGAATGATTACCATATAGAAAAAGAATCCCTGCACCATTGTCGACTGCTTTAGCTGTTTCAACAACTAACAACGGATTTGGTGCCGTAAACATATTTCCGATAGCTACTGCATCCGCCAAACCTTTTCCTAAAAAGCCGAAAAACATTGGTTCATGCCCACTACCACCGCCAACTACGATACTCACTTTTTTTTCGTTTCTGTTAATATAACGCAGCGCATTTTGATCATTAATGCGCTCGTAAGCGGAGGGAAAAGATAAAACAATTCCCTCAATCATTTCAGCCACAAGGTTTTCTGGATGATTCATTATTTTTTTCATAACGATAATCCTTTCAGATTGATATCAATTTTTTTACAATCAACAGACCGATATATTTATTAGTCACCGTCATCTGATACCGGTCTCTTAAACGACGCAATCATAATGTTGTCATTAATTAATCCCGCTAACCGTAATATTTTTTAATTCTTTTTCATAAGTCATGATGCGTTCAATTTTTGGTGTTGATCGACCATCGACAAATGTTTCACCTAGATTGATTTTTACTAATTCTTTTACTAGATTAAAACCTAAAACTTGTTGCCCAAAAGTAATGATTTGTGCATGATTACTCAACTCCGCTCTTTCAGCCGAGTAAGCATCAGTAATATTCGCCGCACGGATGCCAGGGACTTTATTTGCGGCAATTGCCATGCCAATCCCAGTACCACAAATTAAAATGCCACGATCAAACTCTTGATTTAATATTTTCTTTCCTAATGCGACAGCCACATCTGGATAATCTTCATTTTCTTGTAACAAGACAACTTCTGCCTCGTGTCCTAATTCATTCACAAATTTTAATAAATCATCACGATAAGCGATGCCGTTACTATCTGATCCAATACCAATTTTCATTTTGCCATGCTCCTTCGTTTATTTAGTCAGTTTTATTTAATCAGCGTCCATTTAAGATTTAGCAAATCACATAAGTCAGTAATTTGCTCTGCATTTAAAGCTAAAGAATAAACTGTATGATGACCACCACCTGCTTCTAACCATTTTCGAACTCCTTGGCTGAAATCTGGTAATGGTTTCCACAAAACACAAGCTACAGGTAAATTAGGGGAATCAGCTGCTTTACAATTAATTGCTTCAATCTTGTTTATAATTATTTCGTATTCATTTCCATTGTGAATCATGCAAGTGACTGTTCCCGAACCTGCCTTTCCACCAAAAACTAATCTAGCAGGGTCTTCCTTGCCGCCAATTCCTAAAGGTGCCACTTCCAAAATTGGTTTTTCATTTGCTAACACTGGATCCACTTCTAACATGTGGGCTCCCATAATGTATTCGTTATTTTTATTGAGGTTATAAGTATAATCTTCCATAAATCCTGTTTGATTGTTTTTTGCTAAATGTTTAAGTAAATATGTCAAAGCAGCAGTTTTCCAATCACCTTCGCCAGCAAATCCGTATCCTTTGACCATCAATCGTTGAACAGCCAGACCAGGTAATTGTTTCAAACCATGTAAATCTTCAAAATTTGAAGTAAATCCTTGATAATTATTTTTAATAAGAAATTTTTCTAAAGCAATTTCCATTTTAGCTTGCTCTTTTGTATGTTCTTCAAAAAATTCAGACTGCTTATTTTCATCAGATATTTCATATTCTGTTAAATATTCTTGATATACTTGATCGATTTCTGCTGTTGATACTTGCTCCATCTCAGCAACTAAATCACCGACACCGTAATAATCAACTTCCCAACCAAGATCGATTAAAGCAGAAACTTTATCCCCTTCAGTGTCCGCAACATTTCGCATATTATCACCAAAACGAGCAATTCTAATATTTTCAGAAACAGCCGTCGTTTCTGCTAAGTTCATCCAACAATTGATTTGTTCAATCACTGTTTCATCCTGCCAATAACCGACAACAATTTTATTTTTCATGTCTAACCTTTTATTGATAAAAGAAAATTCGCGGTCACCATGGGCACTTTGATTTAAATTCATAAAATCCATATCAATTGTTTGCCATGGCAATTCTTCATTATATTGAGTAGCTAAATGCAACATTGGCTTTTGCAATTTTTTTAAGCCTTTCACCCAAGATTTAGCTGGAGAGAAAGTATGCATCCAAAAAATGACACCTTTGACTTCTTTTCGATAATTGGCTTCTAATACAAGATTCTCAATATTACTGGAGGAAATACCTAATTCTTTTAATTTCACAGGAAATTCAAAAACTTGATTACTGTTCCAATAATCAACCATTTCTTCAGCATGAGCGCGAACATGTGATAAGGCTTCTTCGCCGTAAAATTCAACACTACCTACGATAAACCAAAATTCATTCTGCATTATTTTAAATCCTCCTTGTTTTTATCTAGTTTGATTTTATATATTTGTTCATTGCCAATCAATATACGGCGCGAATGTTGAATGGCAATCAAGAAAGCGTGGTCATTTTTTCGATTACGAACATTTTGGAGCAAAAAAAGAAGTCTCTTTGCAAAAAGACTTCTCCATAGATTATTTATAATATTTTGCTGCACCAATTGTATTCATCACCGTAAATTTATGTTTCACAACTTTTTTAGCTGCTTCATTGGCAGAAGTATAAACCTCAAATGGTTCATAAACATCTGGATTCTCTACCAACTGTTTACTTAATTCAGCAAAGAAAGCACTTTTGACGTCGCTAGAAATATTTACTTTTGCAACCCCGTATTTCACTGATTCAGAAACTTCTGCGTCAGGGTTTCCTGATCCACCATGTAAAACAAATGGAATATCCAGTTTTTGATTTAGTTCTTTTAACAATTGAATATTTAATTTTGGCGTTACGTCTTTTGGATATAAACCATGGGCCGTCCCTATTGCTACCGCTAATGTATCGATGCCAGTTTCTTTCACAAAATAAATTGCTTGTTCTGGATCAGTATAAATAATTTCAGAACTGCCACCTTCAGAGCTACCATTATTTCCGATCGTTCCAATTTCAGCTTCTACTGAAACATTAACTGAATGCGCCATCTCAACAACTTTTTTCGTAATTGCAATATTGTCTTCAAGTGAATCATGGGAAGCATCAATCATCACAGATGTATAACCATTTTTAATTGCTCGTGTCACATTTTCTATATCAGCACCATGATCTAAATGAATAACCACAGGAACTTGACTTCTTAAAGCATATTCTTGAACTACTGAAACAAAATTATCGCCAACATAATCAATCTCCAACGGATGAATTTCTAAAATCACCGGAGAATTTGTTTCTTCAGCCGTTTCAATAATCGATTTTAAAATATCAAAACTGCTGATATTAAATGCTGGAACGGCAAATTTATTCTCCTTTGCCACCTTTAATAAGTCTTTCATCGTATAAAGCATCGTATCTACCTCCAAAATTTTATTTACAAATAAAGTATATCCTTTGCAAACATATAAACAATATCCTCCCGTAAAGTTGCTATTCGAGCATTTTTGTTTGCTTATTTGATTGATATTGAACAAGTGGTTTGGGATAATAGTTTAAAAAGAGGTCTAGCGGATGAAATTACACAAAAGACAAGAAGAAATACTAGACGTTTTAGCGAAAAAGAAATTTCAAACTGTTTCTTCCTTAGCCAAACAATTTTTTTCCAGTGAAGCAACTATTCGGAGAGATCTAACTCAGTTAGAAAAAAGAGGAGATGTCGAGCGAGTCAACGGAGGTGCTTTTTATGTAAAAGATGCCCATCTTGAACGGCCTATTTCCGTCACCAATTTAGATAATGGCGACAAAAAAGCAATCGTCGCTGCACTGGCACTGGATTATATTTCTGAAAATCAAATTATTTTCTTAGATTCCAGCAGCACTTGCTTTTACTTAGCGCAAAAATTAAGCTATTTCAATAATCTCACCATTGTAACTAACGGATTGTTGACTGCTCACATGTTATCTGAAGAAACCAATAATCGAATTTTTTCAACGGGTGGTGAAGTCTATTCTAAAAGATCCAGTGTAAATGGCTATCACGCTTTAAGATATATTGAAGAACACAATGCCGACTTACTCTTTTTATCTTGCAAAGGAATAAATACTCATGGCATCACCGATTTGACTGAGTCAGAAGCGTTAGTCAAAAAGAGTTTCCACAAAAAAACAGCAAAAACGATTTTATTAGTAGATAGTTCAAAATTTTCAACAGCTTTCTTTTGTGAAGCTTTAACATTAAATCAAATAGATGTCTTGATAACCGATGCAAAATTACCGTTAGATCTTGAAAAAGCTTGCCTAGAAAATGATATCGAAGTTATATTACCCGCAGAATAAATAAAAGACTTTACAAACAGTTCGATGTTTGTAAAGCCTTTTATTTTTATGGTTTCTGACTATGATCAATTTCCATTTGTTACAGTGTTAAATAATATTGATAATCGGTTTTAATATTGTTGCTATTTCACCTGTTTAATCACTTCATTAATCTGCTCAAAGTCAACTTCTGTTAAAAAATCATCTACCATCAAGCTATTTTCATAAGGATAATCCTTCACTACAAAATTTGTAACAACTAAATCGTATTTTTCAGCTTTTGCCAATTCTTCCGCAAATTCCCAAACAGAACCTTCATATAAATTTAGCTCTACCCGATAATAAAAACGGCTTTTGATTAATTCCATCACCATTTGCCCATGTTCATTACCAGAATCGCTAACCACTAAAATTTTGGCTTTGGTAGCATAAACATCTAGATGATGGGTCAATTCTCCCCAATCGGTAAAGACGACCCGTAAAATTTTAAAATAAAAACTAGTGAACCATGGAAAAATGGTATTTTTTTCTAAGTCACTCAGTAACTGCTGAACCAATTTTGAAAAGTGAGGATAATAGTTTTGTGCGGTTCTTGAAAAGAAAGCATCGTCATTAAATAAAATCATTCGACTATGGGGATATATATCGTAAGAGCGCTTTATCTGAGCAAAGCTTTGCACAATTTTCGTGCGGCTTTGTTCACTAATTGGTGTGCCAAAAAATTCGACTAATTGATTAACAAAAGCATCTGCATCTTTTTTCATACTGCCACCATCGTGACAAGTGATAAAGTAATCTAAAAAGAGTGAGTGGCTGACCTCTGTATACCAATTATCGTCAGTATGATAACGAGAATCTGCGATCGCTGCTTCGGCTAAAGGACGTAGTGGTTCTAGTGCTGACATTACTTCATCGGTGAATACTTCTTTGTTTTGATTATAAAAGCCTTGTGCTGTTCGAATAATTCCAACGGCTGCCAAGAATCCATACTCCATTTTTTTGCGATCACTTAAATGCACATTAAAAGTCTCGCTTGCTGCCGTAACAAAATCTAGAACTTTCAGCATATCTAGGTCAAAAGGAAATTTATCCAAGCCATATTTTTCAATAAAAACTTGTGTGTAAAAAATTCGGACCCAACGCTCATCTTTAGCAGTAATGCGAAATGGTTTGCGTTCCAATACCAAATCTCGTTTTTCTAAAACATCATCAATTAGGCGAATCATTCGATAAAAAGTCGCTTCACTGACGAATAGTTCTCGCATCCAGTATTCAGCATCTTGTTCCGGTTCAAAGTATACTTTTTCTAAAAATTGGAAACTTTCAGATTCCTCCATGATATCATGGGCCAATGGGCGAATCTTATTTTGCATCGTACTGTCCAAACGAATGCCTTTTGCTTTAGAATATTCAATCCCGATTTTGTCGCCCCAATCACTATTAATCGCATCGACGTCAGTCAAAATCGTTTTCGGTGTACAATCTAATAAATTTGCCAGTAGATTAGGATCTTGCCAATCATGAAAATCTCGTAAAATACCAATAATTGAAATGCGTCGCTGAGCTGAAGTTTTCAATAAATTTTTCACATAAACCCTCCTTTATCTCACTATTTTAAACTATGTATATATTCTTATGGTAAAACTGTCATTGTTTCAATACCGACACTGATTCTTAATGCTGCATCGACTTCTTCCATCACTTCTTTTTCCAAGTGACATACTTTTTCCTTCAATCGACATTTATCAATTGTCCGAATCTGCTCTAATAAGATGACTGAATCTCTTTCAATGCCTGTACCATCCGATTCAATGCCGATATGTGTTGGCAATTTTGGTTTAGCCATTTTTGCAGTAATTGCCGCGACAATAATTGTCGGACTAAAATGATTGCCTAAATTATTTTGAATAACTAATACTGGACGAATGCCGCCTTGCTCTGAACCGACTACTGGAGACAAGTCAGCAAAATAAATGTCGCCGCGTTTAACCATTAACCCTAACCCCCTATTCTCGATACATCCTCGGTACACGTTCTGAAAGCAGACAAGCAACCTCGTAATGAATCGTTTCTAAATAATCGGCAACTTGTTGCATGGTAATTTCTTTACCGCCATTTTTACCAATTAACGTTACTTTTGTACCCACTGGATATTTCTTTGGCAAACGAATCATTAATTGATCCATACACACCCGACCGACAATTTCGCAAGCTTGACCATCTACCAACAATGAAAATCCTTGCATTTTGCGGACCCAACCATCGGCATATCCAATTGGAACTGTACCAATCCATTCACTTTCTTTTGTCGTATATGTTTTACCATAACCGATACCTTCATCTTTTGGTAACTCTTTGACTTGAATCACTTCAGAAATTAATTCTAAAGCTGGATTCAAATGATAAGGTTCCGTTAAAACATCACCAGAAGGATTTAATCCATACATTGCTACCCCATAGCGAATGACATTACCCAACATTTCATCCTCATGCCATAAAGTGGTGGCACTGTTACTAGCGTGGATGTAACGAGGCATTTTTGTTAAATTTTCTAGCATTGTTTTAAAACGACTGGCTTGTTTTTTTAAATAGCTTTGATCAACTTCATCAGCAGTCGCAAAATGAGTAAAAATACCTTCCCATTCCATTTTATCAGAAGATTCTAGCAAGTCGATGGCTTCTTTTAAATCAGGCTCTTCACGAAAACCAATTCTTCCCATGCCGCTATCAACTTTTAGATGTATTTTAACAGGATGGTTTTCACCAAAAGTTTCTAATATATCTTGAGCATCCACTAACCATTCTTTAGTCGCTACGGTAATCGATAGATCGTAATCTAAAACCACCGATAAATAACTAGGAAAAACTACACTTAAAATTAAGATCGGTTCAATAATGCCCGATTCTCTTAATTCAATTGCCTCATCTAAAGTTGCGACACAAAAACCTGCCGCGCCAGCTGCCAGTGCTGCCTGAGCCACTGGAACCGCACCGTGTCCGTAGCCATTGGCTTTAACTACCGCAAACATCTCGGTTCCTGCTGGTAATCGTTTGACTTCTTTTTTTATATTTTCAAAAATTGCCTTACGGTGAATAATTGCCCGTGTTGGCCGATGATAGGTGACTACCATATTGTTTGACCTTCTTTCTATCTCTCCAATAAAACTTGCGCAATCGCAATCTCTTCAGTATGAGTCAACGTCACAAAGACTTGATCCAAAGGATGGGGAGATTTAGTAAAGATCGGGGAGCCTTTTTGATTTCTTAAAATTTCTAAATCTTGAAAACTGATTTCACCAATCCCTGTTCCCCAAGCTTTTGAAAAAGCTTCTTTACAAGCATAACGACCGGCCAGAAATTCAACTTGGCGTTGTTTAATGTGGGCATCAAATAATTCGATTTCTCCTGGTGTTAAAATTCGTGAAATAAAATGCGGCCGTCGTTCAATAATTTTTTCAATTCTTGCTAATTCGACAGCATCAATTCCAATACCTTTAATCATTTATTCTAACCTTTCTAACTGGTTATCACTAGTCTGTCATAAAAACTCTTTAAAATACTATGTTTCATTTTACCTCAAATTAAATCTCCTAGCAAAATTAATCTGAACTTATGACAAAAGTGTCACTTATATAAAAAAAACTGTGCCAAATAAATGGCACAGCTTCTTGATTAATCGTTATTTGTTCGAATCACAAAGCCACGTTTTTTATCGTTGGGACGATTATTGTTGCTTTTAGGTTTGCGATTTGAATAATTTTTATTTTTGCGATCGCGGTCTTTGAAACCATCTTTGCGATCTTTACGGTAGTTTTCTTTGTTGCCACCACCACTGCCGCCACCGCGGTTACGATTACCACCACTATTGTTGCGTTTGCCACGATAGTTTCCACCACCGCCTTTTTTATTGGCTGGTAATGGACGTTCTGGTGTAATTTTAACTGGAACAGCATCGGATGGATCTTTAGCCATCACTTTAAGTAGCAATTCAGTTAATTCTTCTGGTGAATAAGTAGCTAACAAATCTTTGGCAGAGTCAGCATATTTTTCTAAATCATTATGCTTTTCTTCCATTTGTTTTTCAATTTCTTCAATCGCTGCACCTAATTGACCTTTGAATGCTTCTTTTTCAGTTGGTGGACGTAAAGCTGTCATGCGTTTTTTCGTTAAGTTTTCGATAACATGTAAGTAACTCATTTCGTTTGGTGTTACGAAAGTTACTGACATCCCACCTTTACCAGCACGACCAGTCCGACCAATGCGGTGAACATAACTTTCTGGATCTTGAGGAATATCATAGTTATAAACGTGTGTCACACCTGAGATATCTAATCCGCGGGCAGCCACATCAGTTGCCACTAAAATATCTAAGTCTCCATTTTTAAATGAACGTAAAACGCTCATCCGTTTTTGTTGTGATAAATCACCATGGATACCTTCAGCACGGTAACCACGAGCTTCTAAACCACGTGCCAATTCATCTACACGACGTTTTGTCCGGCCAAAAACAATGGCTAATTCAGGTGTTTGAACATCAAATAAACGAGTCATGATGTCAAATTTTTCATAATCTTTTGCCCGTACGTAATATTGATCAATTAAGTCAGCTGTCATTTCTTTGGCTTTGATTTTTACGTGTTCTGGGTCTTTCATAAACTTCACGCCGATTTTTTTAATTGCATCAGGCATTGTAGCTGAGAACAATAAGGTTTGGCGTGTCGCTGGGACTTTACTAATAATGCTTTCGATGTCTTCTAAAAAGCCCATGTTTAGCATTTCGTCAGCTTCATCTAAAACTAATGTTTCAACAGTTTCAAGTTTTAGCGTATGACGTTTGATATGGTCAAGCATCCGACCTGGTGTACCCACAACAATATGTGGACGATCTTTCAAGCCACGAATTTGGCGACCAATATCAGCACCACCGTAAACAGCTTGCACTTTAATTTTTTTGTCGCGACCTAAACGGAATAATTCTTCTTGTGTTTGGATAGCCAACTCACGAGTTGGAGCAATCACTAATCCTTGTAATTCTTGACGACTGGCATCGATTTTAGTTAACATTGGTAAACCAAAAGCAGCTGTTTTACCAGTTCCTGTTTGGGCTTGACCGATTACATCACGGCCATCTAAAGCCAATGGAATGGTTTGGGCTTGAATCGGTGTTGCTTCCTCAAAGCCAGCGCGCTCAATCGCTTTTAGTAACGTATCTGGTAACTGTAATTCTGTAAATTTCAAATATAAATCCTCCTAATAATTTTGACTCTTTTTTTCAGCGTATTTGTCGTATCTAACCAACGCACTGACTGGTCCCATCAGTCAATTCCTTGTGATACCACCGAAAAATCGCTAGAAGTCAACTAGGCAGGACAAATGAGTTTGTTCCACCTTTTTATCTACAAATCTATCTTGCAAACAATTGGAGTGAGACAACAAGTTAGTCATCTCACTCCAAAAAATTTATTTGAATGATAATTATCACTTCATCTTTCGGCTATAAAATATTAGCACAAATTCTCGCTTTCTGCAAGTTTACACTATTATTTTACAAAGCTGTAATCACTTCTAACAACCCCATGCCGTTACTACCTTTTAAAACAATGCTATCTTCTGGCTGTAAATCCTGTAAAATTTGGGCAATCATTTCAGCCTTTTGTTCTTTAGTAAAATAATGCACGGTTAAGCTAGGCTGAGTTTGAGCCAAACGGTTTTTTAAATAAATCATCTCAGCACCATATAAATAAAGTACTTGATACGCTTCATTAATATGATTCGCCATTTCAGCATGTAATTGATTGGTATCTGGTCCTAATTCCAACATATCAGCTAAAACAGCTATTCTTCGACCATTTGTTGGTAATTTACTAAATGTATCTAAAACCAAGCCCATTGCAGTTGGATTCGCATTGTAAACGTCCGATAAAATATCCGCACCATTTGTCGCCTTCAACCATTGAGTCCGATTTTGAGTGATTTCTACTAAAGCTAAACCACGGCTAATTTCTTCAGCAGCTAGTCCGTACCAGCGTCCAATAGCAAGTGCGATTAACGCATTTTTGACATTGTAACTACCAGGCATCGGAATTTGATAGGTAGCTTGATCAACTTCAAAAACAGTGTGATTTTTTGTTTCTTCGACAATGTTTGCTGAAAGGTCACCAGCTCCAATCCCAAAAGTTTCAACTTTTTGGACAAAATTTTCTACTCGGGTACTCAATAAGGCATCTTCTGCAGGAATGACTAACAAGCCATCATCGATTAAACCGTGGACAATCTCTAATTTTGCTTCTGCAATTGCTTCACGAGAACCTAAATTTTCGATGTGGGCTTCACCAATCATCGTGATTGCCGCAACGTCTGGTTGGGCCAACTCAGAAAGAATATCAATCTCGCCAGCATGATCCATGCCCATTTCTAATATTAATTTTTCGGTTCCTTCAGGCATATGCAAAATAGTGTAAGGCAAACCAATATTATTATTATAGTTTCCTTGAGTTTTATACGTCTGATATTTTTGGCTCAAAACAGCTGCGGTCATATCTTTGGTGGTTGTTTTACCATTTGAACCGGTAATTCCAATCACATCAGGATTTTCTTCCAATAAATAATAACTAGCTAACGACTGAAAAGCCTTCAACACATCTTCTACTAAGATAACAGCAATTTCTGATGGCGCTAAACTGGCATCTTTACTCCATAAAACGGCACTAGCACCATTTTCAATCGCCTTATCGACGAAATCATGACCGTCATTTGTTCCTTGCAACGGGACAAATAAATTTCCTTGAGTGATCTTTCGCGAATCAAACTCTGCTCCAGTTACTCTAGTTTCTTCGTCACCGACTAATTCACCTAAAACAGCCGTCGCCACAATCTTGACTGTAAAATTCATGCTTGTCCTCCTAAAACAACCGCTCAAAGCGATTAAACCATTTGCCTTTTGACTTATTCTTATGTATAAAATTGGCAATTGTTAAAAAAACAACTGCCAACTTTTTATTCGAAATTCGCTTTTTGTCGATAGCGTTTTAAACCTAATTGAATCAATTCTTCAACTAAATCACCATATTTTAGTCCCATATTCTCCCATAAAGAAGGATACATACTAAATTCAGTGAATCCAGGCATCGTATTTAATTCGTTCAAAAAGAGTTCATTTTTATTTGTTAAAAAGAAATCACAGCGAGATAAACCACTACCACCTAACATAGTGTAGGCTAATTTACCATATTTTTGGGTAGACTCAACCACCTCAGCTGGCACATCAGCTGGGATAACCATTTCGATTTTATTGTCAATGTATTTCGCGTTGTAATCATAGAAAGCGACCTCTTTAACAATTTCACCAGGTGCAGTCGTGCGAACATCATCATTACCTAAAATCGCAATTTCAATTTCTCGCGCATCAATACCTTGTTCAACTAATGCCCGTGAATCAAATCGGTAAGCTTCTTCTAAAGCGTTTTGTAAGTCTTCCCGATTTTCTGCTTTGGTAATACCTACCGAAGAACCCATGTTAGCTGGCTTAATAAACATTGGATACAACAAAGTACCTTCACACTTATCAAACACTTGCTTAGGATTTTCTTTCCATTGATTTTTTAAAACAGGAACAAATGGAACTTGTGGAATGCCAGCAGCTTGTAAAATGTATTTAGTCATAATTTTATCCATGGCATTGGCACTAGTCATGACACCGGCTCCGACATAAGGCATATCAATTGTTTCTAGGAAACCTTGAATCGTACCGTCTTCACCGTTTGGTCCATGTAAAACTGGAAAGACAATCGCATCTTCTTCTTTGATATCGCCAGGTGCGATTAATTTTCCGCTAAAGCCAATCGTTTCATTACCAGAAGGATCCCAAGACAAACGTAAAGTTTGATCTGTTGTAGGAGCCTCCGTAAGTAACGGTCCTTTGATCCATTGACCCTCACGGGAGATATACACCAGTTGCACTTGATAATAATCAAAATAAATTGCTGAAATTACAGAAAAAGCAGATAAGATTGCCACATCATGTTCCGGACTTTTTCCTCCGTATAGTAATACTATTTTCAAAACATATCCTCCATTACTTTTTCGATCCTGTCTATTTTAGCACAAAATCACCTTAGACTATAAATTTTTTTTGCTTATCTTCGTTACTTTTCGTGTCTGCTTAGCGCTAGTAAGGATTTTCCCTTTTTAAATTAAGCTAGTGACTTTCATTTTCTAGAATTATTTTTTCTAAATTTGTTCGAAAAATTTGTCGATCTTCTTCAGTATAGGCTTTTGGCCCTTTTGTACGCTTATTCGCTTTTCGCATTTGTGCGCCGTAAAATCGCTGCTCCAATAAAGAATCGATATTCATTTTGGTGTAGCGCATCCCTGATTGATGCAAGACGGCAAAAGCTTTACTGATAGTTAATGAAGCCAAGCCATAATCTTGCGTAATCAATATATCTGGTGACTGGATGACTGAAACGATTTTGAAATCAGCTGAATCTTGTCCTCGATCAACATACACGAAGGTAACAAAATCAGGATATTCTTTGGTGGAGTAATGATCGATACTAGTGACAATTACCACCGGTAAATGATATTTTTCAGCAATTTCGATGGTCGTATCTTTAACTGGTGAACCGTCACCATCAATGATTAACCGCATGTTTTTCAATCCTTTCCACTATTATTAAAGCAATTAACAAGCAAATAATTGAAACTTGTTTGATAATTGTCATCACAGCTACAAAATCTACTGGCTGTTGTTGATACAATAGAATACTTTGTAACGGATCATGGCGTAAATACAGCACCAAAGTCATGCCTACCATCATCATAAATTGATGAAAAATACTGCCTAAATTTGCAGTAGCGTATTTTGCCGTAAATTTTCGACTAGCTGGAATCTTATCGCTCTCATCGTAAAGTTGATTCAACCACTGATTGATACTTTTTTGAAAGAAAGTCAGTACAAAAATCCCTAATGAAAAGAAACTCGGGATAAGCATTAATAATAAGCCGATTCCTAAACCAAACAACTGACTATGCAATGATTTATTTGTCTTACGCCGAACTTTTTCACCAAACAAACTAGCCAAAATCATACCGACCGCATAAGGAATAAACAACATATAAACCAATTGCGCTCGACCATAAACAGCGGATACGTAAAATGAACCAAACAATATAATAAAATTACCAAAGATTCCATTGAGAAAGGTTATAAGATTTTGCCAAAGGGGCAATACCCACTGCTGATACTTGCGTTGTAAACTGAAAATAAGCGTTAGAAAAAGCAGCGTAAACCCCAAAATCGCGATATTTAAATAAAATTCATTGAACATTAATCGCCCACTGCGTAATAGAAATAAAATGACAAAAAATAGCGCAAAATAAATAAATTCTCTAAGAGAAAACATTTGCCGTGACAGATGTTTAAAATCCAGTTGATAATCAGGATGGCGACGAATCCCATAATAAGCAGCAATAAAATAAATTGTCAATATTGCTGGAACAATCAACATTTGCTTACTTAATGGCAATGTCAGTCCCCAGAACAAAGGAATTAATAATAGCAATACCAATAAATATTGCCAGTTAGGCATCTTCGCCTGACCCTGTTTTTTCTCATAAAAATGGACACTGACATTGGCTGGTGGCAACCAAGCGGCACAAAGTCCTAAGCCAATTCCTCCGATTAAATAAAATGTTGGATAAACTTCTCCTAGCAAACTAAAAATACTGCCTAAACTACCGATTAGTAGCGCAACTATCATTAGCGTATATTTTTCAATTGGTTCCTTCAACCCTTTTAATAAAAATATCCCTGTCATACGAAAAGTATAAAATAAAACGAACGGTAAGACAGATATAACTTGTCGGCCGTTTAACAAATGAATATACATAAAATAAGGAATTATCGTAATCAAATTACTAAGTAGAAAAGGGGTGGTTTCCACTGCTGCTGATACTATTTTACGAACTTTTTGCATGTTTTTCACTTCCTACTTAATAATCGACAAAAGTTAAACAAGCCGCAAATTCTTCGGCTAGATAACGATGCTTATATTGATCAAAAGCCTTTTGATGATCACGAATAATTCGCCGCATTTTCATGGGCACAAAACTATCGGCCAATTGATTGCTCAAAATAAAATTGCGGGTTAATTGCCATTCATAAAAATAACCAAAAGGTCGACAACTATAATTTGTGCCGTGAATGATCTTATCGGGAAAACGCCGATGGGTATGACCAAAAGCAACCTGTTCAATATTATCATATTGGTCTAAGAGTTTTCCTAATGAGGCGGCTCCTAAAAAAGCATTCATTTTATTCCAAACAGCATATTCACCAGTCATCTGGACAATAAACTCCGATTGAGGTACAAAATGTGTCGCTATCACCACTTGATAATTTTTTTCAGCTAATTCATCTAAAATTGGTTTTAATTCCTTCAAGATTCTTTGGGTAACTTCCTGATCGTTGCCATCTCGTGTAATCATTCGGTCATACCAATAGCGATTTTTGATAGCAATATTTTCTACGACATCTTGATTTTGAGAAAAGCCATAGTCGTACCAGCCATTTAAGCCCAGTAAAACTTTTTTATCATTTAAAGGTAAATAACGTAAATTTAAAAAATGACTGTCAGGATAATGCTCAATCATTTCTTCTCCTTGAATATCAGCCATTTCATGATTGCCTAAATTGAAAGTCGTTTCAATCCCAGACAAACGAAAAATTTGATTTATTTCCAAGGTGCGCTGCATTTTATTGGCGCTGTCACCAGCAAAATGCACCCAGGTTACTTCGTGTTCTCTCAAAACATTCAATAATATATTTAATTCAATCGTTTCAAAATGATTAATGTCGGCGTGCAAATCACTGATGATAGCTAATTTTCCCATTTTTTAAACGCCTCCTTCGACATTGCTCTATGGAAATTAAACCAATTTTCCCAGTGAAATGCAAATTCTTAGTAATTCTCATGTAAGCGCTATGCTATACTAAAGATAATTAAACAATCAGGAGGTGTCTGTTATGACTTATGATGAATTGCAAAAAGATTTACTTACTGCCTTAGACTTGCATATTGATATTTTAAAAGAAGTGGAAGACATCGAAAGTGAACATTTACCAGCTGTTTTATTTATGATGCGCAGTTTTGGTTTTATGTTAGATCGTGCACCAACCGTTTTAGCTGTGCACGATGAGGAAGAAATGATGTATTTGATGTTCCAATATTATAGCTTATTGACCGAGCTAAAATACAATCTTGCTTTCAACTTTCCTTATGCCAAAATGCAAGGAGAACCTTTGTTAGAAGTAGCCAAGCAATTCCCTTGTACCTACGAAAAAGAATTAAAAAAATGGTGGGAAGAAAAAACTGGCTTAACTGTTGAAGAAAGAAAACAGACCATCAAAATTGATGATTTTGCCTATTAAAAAATGTGCCGCAAGTGTAAAAATCACTTACGGCACATTTTTTAGCGTTTAATTTGCATTTCTGGATAGAGTAAAGTCAGCACGTCTTGAGTCAAGCGGCGACCTTGTCCGGCGTATGGGAAGATATGCATATGCATCGCTGGATTGAAGTTTGCTTCGATAATTCCATAATCTTGTTCATTTTCATAAGGTTTATGAATATCTGGAATAATCAAATCAATCCCACTAATTTTTGCTCCTAAAGCAGCTACTGCATCAACCGCAATTTTTTTGTAACTTTCATCGACTTCATCAGTGATATCGATCGAGTCGCCACCAGTAGAGATATTAGAGTTTTCCCGTAAAAATACTTGCTGACCTTCAGCTGGGACACTTTGGATGGTCATGCCTTGTTCTTTCAGCATCAACTGTTCTAATTCGCCTAATTGAATAATTTCTAAAGGAGCCCGATGATCGCTGCCTCGTAATGGATCTTGATTTTTTTCAGTCACTAATTCTTTAACTGTTTTTTTGCCATCACCAACGACATTGGCTGGGATTCTCAATAAAACAGCAGTGACCTCTCCATCAATTACGAAGAACCGGTATTCTGTTCCCACCATAAATTCTTCAACAATCACTTCTTGATCTTCTTTAAAAGCCAAGGCTAAACCAGTTTGATAATCCGCCAAAGCTGTTTCGCCTTTAAAAATAGTGATCCCGATTCCATAATTGGTTGATTTGGGTTTTATCACAAAAGCTTGTTGGGCAAATTTTGGATAGGCTTTTCTAGCTTCCATTAAACTGCTAAAGGTTTCCCCTTGAGGCACTCGGAAGCCTGCTTGAGCTAAGACCATTTTAGTAACAGTTTTATTGGCCATTAATAACGGCGAAATATACGTATCACGACTAGTCATATTGCCATTTTTTACATACTCATAATGGTCGCCATGTTGCAAACGAACAAATTGATCACTACGATCTAACACTTCTGCGCCAATCCCTTGTTGAATCGCATCAAATAATAATGCTTGGGTGGATAACTCCATCTCGGAAAAACCAGTTAATTGATAAGGCTTTTCATAAGCCTGATCATAATATTTTTTTCCTAAGTCAGTGGCAAAAGCCGCTTGCCCCTCTTTTTTATCAGCCGTTAAAACTCGGGCGGCAATTGTTTTCTCTGGCTGCTCTAACCAAGTCGCAAATTCTTCGATTAATTGACGATCTAAATCTAAGATATCAGCCATCTCTAACATCTCAGCAAAAATCTTTTGACCTTCTGCTAAGTAAGTCGTTTCTTTCAAAGGATGTTCTAATGAGACCTCTTCGTTACGGACAGCACCTTCTGCCACCCATTTATCAGCATTTTCGCCTTCATCAGTCCACAATAAATACAACATAAAGTATTGTAAAAACTCAACTTCTTGATAGTTAATTCCGATACGATCAAATGGATTCAAGTCAATATTGCGCAGCTCTACATAACGAATACCGTGATTAATTAAATCAGAAACCCGCTCCCCACCGCGTAAACGAACCGGCGCGTAGTATTCTTTTTCTTCAGATAAACGTCCCCGCTCAACATTTTCTAATAGGTCTTCGTTATATTTTTCTAAGCTTTCATAAGAAACCACCACATCTGGCTTGTTCACATAGCCAAAACGACTACTGCGAATACTGCGGACTGGCTCGTCTGGACGATCGTCGTCATAAAAATAACGAGCTTCACTTAAAGGGCTTGCGCCGAATAAATAAATAACCAGCCAACGATAATGCAAATAATTACGGGCAATCTTCATATATAATTCTGTTTTGAATTTTTCTAATGTCACTACTTCATTTTGTTGACGATATAGTTGCTTGACTAAATCTTCACCGTATTCAAAATTAAAGTGAATCCCGCTAACCATTTGTTTTCTTTTACCATAAACCCGCGCTAAAAAACGACGATATAAAACATCCTCGTGGCGGAAAAGTTTGGCAATATCAATTTCATCTTCATTTTCTGGTAAGGCTGGCGGCATTGATAACGGCCACATCATTTCATTTTCAGGCATACTTCTTTGAGTCACATCATGGATCGCTTCTAAATAAGCCAGTACATCAGTAATATTTTCGGCAACTGGTGTCACTAATTCTAATTGTGTTTCTGCAAAATCTGTTTGGATATACGGATGAAACAAACGATCACCTACAGTCTTAGGATGATCTGATGTGACTAATTCACCTGCTAAATTGACACGCTGGCTTTCTTTTTCAATGCCAAAACGTGCCTGCAGTAAATAAGGAATCACTTTATCTGCTTGCATCATTTTTTTAATATTCATGGATTCTTCCTCCCCCGCTCATTATATAAAAAAAAGTTCAGGAATCAAAAAATAATTGCTTAAAACCCTAAAATTTCTCGTTCAAATGAAGAACCCCTAAAAACTGGACAGAATGGCCAATTTTTAGGGGAAAGACTTCAATTTATTCCGCTTGTAATAATCCTTTAAATAAACCTATCGCAAAATCATTAGGATTAAAGACTTCTAAATCATTGATACCTTCGCCTAATCCAACTAATTTCACCGGTAATTGCAATTCATTACGAATGGCTAAAACAATCCCACCTTTAGCAGTCCCGTCTAGTTTTGTTAAAACCAAACCAGTTAAGTCCGTGGTTTCTTTAAATTGACGGGCTTGACTCAATGCATTTTGACCAGTTGTAGCATCAACTACCAATAGCACTTCATGAGGAGCTGATGGAATTTCCCGTTGGATCACTCGTTTGATTTTTTCCAACTCGTTCATCAAATTGACTTTATTTTGCAAACGACCTGCTGTATCAATCAATAGAACATCGTAATCGCCATTTTTGGCTTGATTGACCGCATCAAAAACAACTGCTGCCGGATCGCCACCCGCTTTCCCTCGAACCACTTCAACTCCAGAGCGTTCGCCCCAAACAATTAACTGGTCAATCGCTCCAGCCCGGAAAGTATCTGCCGCTGCTAGTAAAACCTTTTTGCCTTCATTTTTATATTGATGAGCTAATTTCCCGATACTGGTTGTTTTACCTGTACCGTTGACGCCAACAAATAAAATCACGCTTAATTGATCTGTTTGCAAATTAATTTGGTTATTTTCATCTACGCCTTCTGCTTCATAAATATCCACTAACTTTTCAATAATGACATTTTGAATTTGTGCGGGCTTTTTAGCATTCTGCAACTTAACTTCTTGACGCAAAGCATCAGTTAATTTTAATGCCGTATCAAAGCCAACATCGGCGCCAATCAAAGTTTCTTCTAAATCTTCGAAGAATTCTTCATCGACACGGCGGAAACGAGCGAATAATTCATTCATCCGTTGACCAAAAGATTTACGCGTTTTTTCCAAACCTTTGTCGTATTTATTTTGAATTTCTTCCGCTGTTTCAGCTTCTTCGACTATTTCTGGTTGATTATTTGCTTCTGCAACAGTTTCAACTGGCAAATCAATTTCTGTGTCAGTAGTAATCTCAGCTGTATTTTCTTGCTCTGCCATCGTGACAGGCATTTCTTCAACTTCAACCGTTTCTTCAATTGGTACAATGGGTTCTTCATCAGCATTTTTTTCTGAAACTCTTTCCAATACTTCATCAACAAAAGTTTTCTTCGGTGCTTCTGTTATTTCTGCATTATCGAGTGTTTCTACTGACTCAGCTTCCGGTGCTATTGGTTCTGCCGCACCAGCATTCTTTTCAGCTGATAATTCTAACGCTTCTGTAATTGATGGCGTTTCTGTTGATTCAATCGCTTCATTTTCTGCATTCACTTCTTCAGTTGTTTCAATTGGTCCTGCCGTCTCTGTCAGATTTTCATCTGGAACTACTGGTTCTGCCGCACCAGCATTTTTTTCCGCTGATAATTCTAAAGCTTCTTGTGTCAGAGATTTTTCAGTTTCATCATTACTTGCAACCTCTTCTGGCATAACTGTATTTTCTTCAGAGGTTTGATTTGTAGCCTCTTCGACTGGTGTATTTTCTTCTGTTACTTCAGGTTTTTCTACTTGTTCTGCTTTAAAAGCATTTTTTATTCGATCAAATAAGCCCATCTTGATTCTCTCCTTAATTTAAGACGAATTTTTCGACTGCTTGGGCGACACCATCAGCTTGATTTGTCCCAGTAATATAATTCGCTAAACTCTTGACTTCTTCAGTGGCATTTCCCATCGCTACACCAAGTCCTGCGTATTCAATCATCGAAAGATCATTGGCTTCATCACCTAAGGTCATCATTTCACTGGCCTCAATCGCTAATTCTTTACCTAAAACACTTAAACCAAAAGCTTTAGTCACACCTTTAGGCATAAATTCTAGTAAAATTGGGCGTGATTTAAAGATTTCATATCGATCATAATATGCGGCTGGAATTTTAGCAATTTTATTGTTTAAGATATCTTCTTCCGTTGCTGAAAGAACCTTATTGTATAAAATTTCTTCAGTTAAGTCAGCTTCCTTTTTATCAAAGTAAGTTACAAATTGGTTAATTGATGGATAAATTGAAGGATGATCTTTAGAAGTTTCAATCTGTAATGAAGAAGAGCCTGATAAAATATCCGTCGGTAAATCTAGACTCTTCAATAATTCAATCACATCTTTCACTTCAGCTAAGCTAAAAGCGGTTTTTCCCAAAACTTCTCCAGTATTCGCTTGCACCAAGCCACCATTATAAGTAATCGAATAATCTTCGGCATCCAATAAGTTTAATTCCTGCAAATAATTTTGGACAGAAACTAGTGGTCGTCCAGTACATAAAACGACTTTAACTCCTTTTTCTTTGGCTTTCAGCAGTGCTATTTTATTTCTTTCCGAAATGGTTTTTTCGTTGGTTAACAATGTCCCATCTAAGTCAATCGCAATCAATTTAATCATTTAGCTTCCTCTTTCTTTGGGGTAAAATTTCCACCTTCATTGGCTTCTTCTAGTCGTACAGAAATTATTTTAGAGACACCCGACTCTTGCATCGTCACGCCATATAAAACATCGGCCGCCTCCATCGTACCTTTACGATGAGTCACAACGATAAATTGAGTATCATTCTGGAAGTTTCGCAAATAACGACCAAATCGCGCAACATTGGCTTCATCTAATGCCGCTTCGACTTCATCTAAGACACAGAAAGGTACAGGTCGCACTTGGATAATCGAAAATAGTAAAGCAATCGCTGTTAAAGCACGTTCACCACCAGATAATAAAGATAAGTTTTGCAATTTTTTTCCTGGCGGTTGGGCTTCAATCTCGATACCAGTATTTAATAAATCATCAGGGTCAGTCAAAATTAATTCGGCTTTCCCACCACCAAACATATTCGGGAAAACTACTTGGAATTTATCTCGAATACCTTTGAATGTTTGATAGAAGCGTTTTTTCACTTCATCGTCCATTTCATCCATTGTTTCAAACAACTGCTCTTTAGCCGATAGCAAATCATCTCTTTGCGTCGTCAAAAAGTCAAAGCGTTCTGAAACTTGTTCGTATTGTTCAATCGCATTTAAATTGACTGGCCCTAACTGTTCAATCTTGCGTTTCAATTGTGTCACTGTTTGTTGAGCTTCAGCCAAATTCTCAATTTGATCAGCTTGATTTTCAGCTGCTTCGAAGGTTAAATTATATTCTTCCTGCAAATAGGCCAACTCATTATCTAACTGCAACTCCAAACGGTTCTTTTGCACATCGACTTGCGATTGTTGTGCTAGCAATTGTTTTTGCAGGCGATTATTGGTAGTCAAGGCTTCATCCAACTGATCCACTTGCAGTTGAATGGCTTGTCGTTTGGTTTTCCAATCAGCCAAGTCAGTTTCCAAAGCGCTTTTCTTTTCCGTAAATTCAGCCAAGCGTTGGGCTAAGCTTTCATCGGTTTCTTCATGATTTAAAGAAGCGTCAGATAAAGCCGCGATTTGATTTTCTAAACGTTGTTGCTCGGTTTGCAATTCCATCAAGCTTTGATTTAATTGATTCTTTTGGCTCATTAAATGATTGCTTTGTTCTGCTAAAACCGCTTGATTGGCTTGTAATTGACTAAGCTCACTCGCTAAAGTTTGGCGTTTTTCTTCCAGCAAATCACTTTCTTCATTCAGCTGTTTGATTTCTTGATCAACACTGGTTTGTTGTGCTTTCAGATCAATTTGTTTAGCTGTTAGTTCCTTTTTTTGTTTTTCATAATCAGCCAGGAAAGTTTCCAGCTCTTTGGCTTCATAAGCAAATAAGCTTTGTTCTTTTTCTAAGCGAGTGAAATCATTAGTTAAGCTTTCCGCTAGATTTTGTGCTTCTTGAAAAGCTAGTCGGGTTTCTTCTCCTTGATTTCGCAAGTTTTCCAATGCTTGATTTAAATCAGCTAATTGTTGTTGCAAGTCAGCGACATTCTTTTCTTTGACCTGTAATTTTTGCTGAATCATTTCAGCTTGCTGCGTAAGTTTTTCTAATTCGTGACCTTGGCTAAATAAATGGTTATTGCGGCCTTGTTTATTTGCGCCACCAGTCATCGAACCACCAGCATTCATCACATCACCAGTTAAAGAAACCACACGGACTTGAAAATTTAGTGCACGGGCAATTTGGTTGGCACTCGTTAAATCCTCTGCAATCACAATGCCACCTAATAAGTTTTCAACAATATTACTGACCCGATCATCAAATTTTACCAAACTACTAGCTGTGCCAATAAATCCTGGTAGATTTTCCCCTTTACTTTTGTGATTAACGGCTAAACTACGGGCTTTAATCGTCGTCAATGGTAAAAAAGTCGCGCGACCTAAACGATGTTCTTTTAAATAAGTAATCCCATTGCGGGCGTCGTGTTCATTTTCCACCACGATATGTTGGGCGGCTGCCCCTAAAGCTGTTTCAATCGCTAAAGTATATTGGTCTGGCACTTCTATTAATTCTGCCACTGCACCAACAATTCCAGAAAGATCCTTGCGATGTTGCAGGACACTACGAACACCTTGGTAGAAACCATTATAATTTTCTTTGATTTCTTGCATACTTTTTTGACGGGCTTTGGCTTGTTGGACTTGGCTCATCAAATCGTACATCGTATTTTGTTCTTGCTTAATGTTCGTCTCTAATTGATTTTTACGCATCAATAATTCTTTATAGTCTGTTTGTTGGGTTTTCAGCAAAACTTCCATCTGTCCGCTTTTTTCTAGCGCATTAGCTTGTTGCTCTTTTAATTCAGCCAATTCTTGTTTCAAGTTTTCAAATCGAGTCGCACTTTGTTGATTTTTAGCCGTTTCCTGTTGATATTGACGCTCCAAGTATTTTAGATCATTGCTGACATTGGCTTGTTCTTGCATCAATTCAACATAGTTGCCTCGCAAATCTTCAATCAGTTCTTTGGTAGACTTTTGATATTTGGCACTCTCAGCTGTTTTCATCTTGATAGCTTCGACTAATTGATTGCGTTCGACCAATTTTTCAGTCTGTTCCGTTTCCAATTGTTGAATGTGGTTTTGGGTTTCTTCTATTTTACTATTGGTTTGGGCTAAGCTAGCTTGATATTCACTGCTAGATTTTTTAGCATTTTTTGAGCGTTCCAACAATAGTTCTTTTTGGCCTTCTGTTTGTTTTAAGCTCTCTGTTAGGTGTAGTAATTGTTGCTGACCTTGTTCTAATTGCTGGTCTAGCACACCACGATTTTGCCGTAGCTCTCCCAATTGTTTTTCAGTCGATTGAATCAGTGTATTCTTTTGTTCAATCTCAGCCGATAAACCCTCAAAATCAGTTTTTGTTTCTTCCCAGGTTTCTTTACTAGTCAGAATTCTGGCAACCGTCAAACTAACATCTTTATTTTGCAATTGTTCTTTGAGTACTAAAAACTCCTTAGCGGCCTCACTTTGAGCTGCTAAAGGAGTCAATTGTTCTTCTAACTCATAGACGATGTCTTCCACTCGATTTAAATTGTCTTCTGTTTCAAATAATTTTTGCTCAGCTTTTTTCTTGCGTTGCTTATACTTCAACACACCAGCTGCTTCTTCAAAAATTCCCCGTCGATCTTCTGGTTTACTGGCAAAAATTGCTTCAACCTTCCCTTGTGAGATAATCGAAAAAGATTCTTTCCCTAAACCAGAATCCATAAATAATTCTTGGATATCCCGCAAGCGACAAGCTTTTTTATTGATGAAAAAATCACTTTCTCCCGTTCGACGATAGCGTCTAGTGACACTGACTTCACTAAAATCTAACGGCAAATAATGATCACTATTATCTAAAATAACCGTCACTTCAGCGATATTTAATTGTTGACGAGTCTCTGATCCAGCAAAAATAATGTCTGGCATCTTCCCGCCCCGCAGACTCTTAGCAGATTGCTCACCTAATACCCAGCGAATGGCTTCAGTAATATTACTTTTCCCACTGCCGTTTGGCCCAATCACCGCGGTAACACCCGGTTCAAATTCAATTTTTGTCCGATCCGCAAAAGATTTAAATCCAGCGATTTCAATTCGTTTTAAATGCACGTATTTCTCTCCTAAGCTTCCAAGTCCTGTAAGGCTTTAGCAGCAGCATCTTGTTCAGCTAATTTTTTTGATTTTCCTTCACCTGCGCCAATCAAATTGCCATTGGCGTAGACTTCAATACTAAAAATTCGTTCATGGGCAGGACCAACCTCAGCGACTAAACGATATTCAATCGACACATCGCCATTTTTTTGTAAGACTTCTTGCAATTTGGTTTTATGATCTAATTCTCGAGTAAAATCACCGGCAGCAACTTTAGGAAAAATGACTGCTTCGATGAATTTTAATGCCGCCCCATAGCCTTGATCCAAATACAATGACCCCAAAAATGATTCAAACAAATCACATAATAAAGAAGCGCGGTTACGGCCACCAGAATTTTCTTCTCCTTTGCCTAATAACACATATTTATCAAAATGACACTCTTTGGCAAATTTCGATAAACTGTCTTCTCGTACAATTGCCGAACGTAGTCTGGTTAATTTTCCTTCTGGCAAGTTCGGATATTGTCGAAATAAATAATCTGATACTTGAATTTCTAATACCGCATCGCCTAAAAATTCTAAACGCTCGTTATCAGAAATTTGTAAATTGCGGTGCTCATTGACATAAGAAGAATGGGTGAATGCTTGTTCCAATAAATTTATATCATGAAAAACGATTTGGTAATTTTCTTTCAATTCTTTGATCAATCCGATATCCATTGGCTTACAGTCCTTTTTTTACAGATTCATGTTTCATTATACTGTTTTTTCAATTATTTTTAAACGAACTTAGCGAGATTGTTTGTTTATCTTTACTAAAAGCGCTAAATTTTTAATAATTAAAAACACCTAGTAAAATCTCTTAACGAAATCTTACTAGGTGATCTTATGCTTCATCTTCTATATATTCTAAAATATCGCCTGGTGTACAGGCTAAAACTTTACAAATTTCATTCAGCGTTGAAAAGCGAATAGCTTTGGCTTTTCCTGTTTTCAAAATCGATATGTTGGCATTGGTCATGCCGATTTTTTTAGCTAATTCACCAGAAGAAATCTTACGTTTCGCTAGCATGACGTCTAAATTTACTTGAATCATTCGGCACCCTCCTAAATCGTCAATTGATTTTCTTCGGCAATCATATTGGCTTTTTCTAAAATTTTACTCAATGCCCAAATAATAGCTGCCGCCAGTGAATAAGTTAATTCTAAAGTATAAGCTTCTTTAAATAGATCTGGTAGCCCATTTGTAAAGGTTAAAATTAATAGTAGTAAACTAATTTTCTTGGCCATTTTCACATTACGTATCACAAAGATTTGATCCAATTCTAAATTTTTAAAGAAAGTTCGTACATAATAAAATAACAAGCCGATTAAGACTAAATTGATTATCAATAATCCTAGAAAAATCGGCGAATCAACAAAGCCCATCTCAGTAGCAGTCACGCCTAAACTTTCTACATTGATAAACCGCAAAGCAATAAACATAAATGCAGTACCTACGATTGAAATGCCAATCCCTACGACGAAAAAGGTAAATAACCATTTCAAAGCTTTAAAGACCATTTTTTCACGATTCATGACGATCCCTCCTATGCAAATTTGCTTGTTTGTTCAACAGCAATGAATTTTTCTGCAACAATCCAAATAACAATCCCGATAATTAAATAGTTTAGATTCAATGTATAACTATGAAAAGCTAGATCCGGTACACCGTTTGTAAAAGTTAAGACGGCTAATAATCCTGCCAAAATTTTAGCTAATTTTTGGTTTTCTAATCCGAAAATTTCACCTAACTGGAAGTTTTTAAATAGACGACGAGCCAAGTAAAAAATAGCTGTGAAGAGACTGTAATTTAAAACCATCAAACCAGTAAATACTGGTGAACTAAATACTTCAGCCCCTTCAACTGTAAATTGGCTAACATCCAAACCATGTAATAAAACTGCCACCATCAAAATACTGCTGACTGCAAATCCCGTTACAACCATCAACCCTGTAAATAACCATTTCAATCCCTTAAATAAACTTTCCTTTTTCATTTGAACAACCTCTTTCATTTATTTGATGAACTAAGCATAAACCACCAAATAATGAAAGTCAATAAAAATTTATCGTTTTTCGATAAAAAGTTATCGTTTTAATTTAATTATGTATTTTTAAACAATAAAAAAGCGTGAGGTGAAATCCTCACGCGGTTGTTCCATTAAGCTTTTTCGCTAGCCATGATATAATCTACAGCTGCACTTACTGTTTCGATTTTTTCTGCATCTTCATCAGAAATCTCTGTGCCAAATTCGTCTTCTAATTCTAAAACGAACTCCATGATACTGATTGAATCTGCATTCAAGTCATCTTTAATACTCAATTCGGGTGTCACTTTTTCTTTATCAATTTCAAAGTGATTCGAAATAATTTCTGCTACTTTATTAAAAGCTTCCTCACGAGTCAAGAACATTCACCTCCGCTTGTTTATCTTGCGTTCACCTAGAAGGTCACGTTTATTTTACTGAGTTTCATCTAGTTTGTCTACCTTTTTCAGACAAATTGACTAGAAATCATCGGTTTTTACTGGTGATCTTCTGTTTCAAAGAACTGAACCAATTGACCCACCACATTTGTATCTAACATGGTTGCAATCTGATCAATTGTAGTTGCAACTGCTTCAGGACCAGTAGAGCCGTGAGTTTTAATGACTGGTGCTTTTAAACCAAACAAAACAGCCCCGCCATGACTAGAGTAGTCCAATTTGTCTTTTAAGCTATATAAAGTATCTTTCAACATTAAAGCACCTAATTTTCCTTTGGTACCTGCGTCAGTGATACTGCCTTTTAATAAAGTCATTAAACCTAAAGCTGTGCCTTCAATGGTTTTTAAGACAGCATTGCCAGTAAAGCCATCAGTAACTACGACATCAGCCACACCATCTAATAAATCACGGGCTTCAACATTACCGACAAAGTTGATGCTTTCTTCGGCATTTAATAATTTATAGGCTTCTTTCGTTAATTCACTACCTTTGGTTTCTTCCGTTCCATTATTTAATAAACCCACTCGTGGATTGGTAATTTTGCGAACATGTTTAGCATAAAAAGAACCTAAAATAGCATACTGATGTAAATGTTCTGGTTTGTTTTCAGCGTTAGCTCCTAAATCTAACATATCAAAACCAGGACCTTCACCTAAAACTGGTAATGTCGACATCAAACCAGGGCGCTCGACTTTTTTGATACGACCAACAATAAATAAGCCAGCCGCTAATAAAGCGCCAGTATTTCCTGCAGAAAAAATCGCATCGGCTTTCCCTTCTTTGACTGCTTGCGCCGCTAAGACCATAGATGCGGTCTTTTTCCGGCGAATGGCTTTAACAGGTTCGTCGTCAGAGTTAATTTTTTCATCTGTATGGATAATTGTAATATTTTTTTCATCGGTAATAAATTCTCGAATCGCGTCTTCTTTTCCATATAATTGAAATTCAATTTCAGGATGTTTTTGTTTTGCTAACATGACGCCTTCAACAATCGCTTTAGGGGCAAAATCGCCACCCATTGCATCGACTGCAATTTTCATTCAAACATCGCTCCTTTAAAAGTTTACTTTAGCAGTATAGCATTAATCGAAATAGGTTTCACCCGCATCTGGCTGAACCACTTTGGCTAGACTAGAAAACTCTGGTAAAATTTGCCAATCCTTGATTTGCCAAACCGCCATTGCTTCATCACGTGCCACTTCTAAAATATTGGCATCATTCACCAAATCAGCAATCAAAAATTGGGGCAAGCCTGATTGACGGAAGCCAAAAACTTCACCTGGTCCCCGTAATTCTAAATCTTTTTCACTCAAGACAAAGCCATTATTGGTTTCCGTCATGATCTTCATTCGTTCTTTACCCATTTCATTTTTAGGATTGGCTACTAAAATACAATAAGAAGCATCGGAGCCACGGCCAACCCGTCCCCGCAATTGATGTAGCTGAGCCAGACCAAAACGATCAGCATCGATAATAAACATGACTGTTGCATTAGGAACATTGACCCCAACTTCGATTACGGTAGTGGATACTAAAATCTGACTGCCAGCATCTTTAAATTCTTCCATAATTGTTTCTTTTTCAGCATTTTTCATCTTGCCGTGAAGTAAGCTGACTTTATAATCTGGTGCATAATAAGCCGCTAAATGCTCATAAATTTCCGTCGCGTTTTTGACATCTAAGGCTTCTGATTCTTCAATTAAAGGACAGATAACATACATTTGGTGGCCTTTTTTTAATTCAGCCTGGGCCCAATCTAAAGTTGAATCAAATTGCTTTTGGGAAATCCAAGAAGTTTTCACTGGAATTCTTCCCGCAGGCATTTCGTCAATGATAGAAACATCCATCTCACCATAAGCCGTAATTGCTAAGGTTCGTGGAATCGGCGTGGCTGTCATGAATAGAACATCTGGATGCCAGCCTTTTTCCCGCAAGACTTTCCGTTGATTCACGCCAAAACGATGCTGTTCATCGGTAATCACTAGACCAAGATTGCTAAATTCCACATCTTTTTGAATTAACGCATGGGTACCGACAATAATATCAATTTCTCCATTGGCTAAGCCTGTCAAAATCGCACGCCGATCTCTAGCTTTGGTTGAACCAGTTAGTAATGCGATCGATACTTCCAATGGATCAAATAATTGATTCAAACTTTCTAAATGCTGCTGGGCCAAAATTTCTGTTGGTACCATTAGAGCCCCTTGAAAACCAGCGGTCATGGTAGCGTACAAAGCAATGGCTGCCACCACCGTTTTCCCGCTCCCCACATCTCCTTGTAGCAAGCGTTGCATATGTCTTGGGCTGCGCAAATCACGACAAATTTCATTGGTGACTCTTTTTTGAGCCTCAGTTAATTCAAACGGCAGGCTTTGAGTAAAATTTTTCAACCGTTCAACATCATACAACACGCTAATGCCATTTTTCTCACTATGTTCTTTTTGTTTTAAACCTTGCATTTTCATTTGGAACATAAAAAACTCTTCAAAAACAACCCGGCGTTTCGCCAATTGATTTTCCTTTGGATCTTTAGGAAAATGCATCGCTCGAACGGCTTCATTTCTTGGCATTAAGCGATACTTCTCAATTAAATGATTCGGCAGATTTTCTTCGATTTGGTTACCAAATTTTTCAAAAGCCACTTTGATTAATTCAATTAAAGTCGTTTGGCGAATCGCTTTCGTCACATGATAGATTGGGGCAAAATCTTCTTCTTGCTTACTGGCTAAAATTTTCATGCCAGCTAATGATTTTCGTTTCGCATCCCATTTACCATAAACGGCGATATCTTCACCAACTTCGACTTTATCTTTTAAATAGCTTTGATTAAAAAAAGACACATTAAAGACAGCATGCTCTTGCATCATGCGAAATTGCATCCGGCTTTTTTTATAGCCAAAACGACTAACGACCGGTGCTGATACAACCACACCCTTTAAAGTCACCTTTTCTTGATCGTTAATTTCTAATAAATTACGTTCTTGAATATCTTCATAGCGAAAAGGATAGTAAGTCAGCAAATCTTCAATAGTGAAAATTCCCAGACTCGCCAAGACTTGTTGGCGCTTTTCGCCTACGCCAGGTAAAACACTGACTGGTTGGGTTATCATCTTTTTACCTCATTTGTTCTATGTATTGTCGTTTCTTTATTATCTGTATATTGTACGAGTTAATATAGTTTTTTTCAATTTTTAATGGAGGTATTCATTTTAAATTGTCTCTTTTATTTGAATGCTGAAAAAAACCGTGAGGTAGAATTGAACATTTCATCTCACGGTTTACATTTTATTTTAACGAAGCACCATTTGTTGTGATAACTTCTTTGTACCAATCAAAACTTTTCTTTTTATAGCGTGCCAAAGTACCACTGCCGTCATCATGACGATCTACATAGATTAAACCATATCTTTTTTTCAATTCAGCAGTCGTAAAGCTGACCAAATCGATACAGCCCCATGAAGTGTATCCCATAATATCCACTCCGTCTTCGATTGCTTCCGCTACTTGGACTAAATGATCATTCATATATTGAATCCGATAGTCATCAATCACTGTTTTTGTCCCATCAGGCATTTCAACTAATTCATCTATTGCTCCTAAACCATTCTCCACGATAAAAATTGGTTTTTGATAGCGATCATACAGATTATTTAGATAATAACGTAGTCCTTCAGGATCGATTTGCCAACCCCATTCACTGGCTTTTAAGTAAGGATTGGGAACACCACCTAAAATATTGCCTTCACCAGTTTCTTTATCTGGATTTGCTGATTCACAAGTAGACATATAATAACTAAAGGAAACAAAATCAACTGTTTCTTTTAAGCTAGCCAAATCATCTTTGGTGATCTCTAACTGAATCTCATTTTCTTTGAAGAAGCGCTTGGTATACGTTGGGTAGTACCCACGAACTTGAATATCGGAAAAATAATAGTTTTCTCTTTCTGTTGCTAACGATTTCAAGACATCTTTAGGTGCGGGGGTCAATGGATAAACCGGCATTCCTAGGATCATACAACCAATTTGCCCCCTTGGAATAATCTCATGGCAAGCTTTCACTGCTTTGGCACTAGCAACCAACTCATGATGAATCGCTTGATAGATATCTTGTTTAGTCAATTCTGCCAATGGCGTGTAAATCCCTCCACTTAATAGCGGCGCGTGACCAATTGAATTAATCTCATTAAATGTCAACCAATATTTTACTTTGTCTTTGTAACGGGTTAAAACTGTACGTGCATAATGCTCAAAAAAATCAATCATTTTTCGGTTGCGCCAGCCATCATAACTCTTGGATAAGTGTAGCGGCATTTCATAATGTGACAAAGTAACTAATGGTTCAATGCCATATTTTGCACATTCATCAAAAACCTTATCATAAAAAGCTAAGCCAGCTTCATTTGGCTCTTTTTCGTCTCCTTTTGGAAAAATTCTTGACCAAGCAATCGATAGTCGGAAAACCTTAAAGCCCATTTCAGCAAATAATTTGATATCTTCTTGATAGCGATGATAAAAATCAATTCCTACAAGTTTTAAATTGTCCTCCGTCGGTACCTCAGTCGGTCGGTCTTTCCAACCATGAGGTGCAACATCTTGCACACTCAATCCTTTACCATCTTCGTTATAAGCACCTTCTGCTTGATTGGCAGCAATCGCGCCACCCCATAAAAAATTCTCTGGAAATTTACTCATTGATCGTTTCCTTTCTATACAACGTATAATACTGCATCATCAGCTGTTGTTTCATTCATTTCATCTTTAGCTACCACATCGATATATTGATCATAGTTCGTAACAACAATCGGTGTCACAATATCATATCCAGCAGCTTTTACAGCAGCAAAATCAACATTTAATAATGGCTGCCCCTTCTTCACATGGTCACCAGCTTCTACAAAGCTTTCAAAATACTTACCGCCTAATTCAACAGTATCAATCCCCACGTGAATCAATAATTCCATACCACTATCACTAGTTAATCCAATAGCGTGCTTCGTTGGAAAAAGGGCAGAAACTTTTCCGCTAAAAGGGGCAACGATCGTATTTTCTTCTGGGATAATCGCTATTCCCTCTCCCATCATTTTGCTAGAAAAAGCTGAATCATTGACTTTCTCTAAAGGGATGACTTGTCCTTTTACGGGCGCAAAAACTTTTTTCGGGTCATGACTACCTGCTTCAACCACTTCTAACGCTTCTTGATCAGCAACAATCGGTTCCTCATCAAAACCAAAGACCAGTGTTAAAATAAATGTAATCACCATTGAAGCAATTGCGACAATAATCGCATTAATAATATTCGCATTTCCATTCGGCCCAACAAATTGAGGTAACGCGACTAATGATGGTACGGCAAAGGCATAAGCCGATAAACCAGTGAAGCCCATATAAACACCACAAATTCCACCAGCAATCATCGCTGCGTATAAAGGTTTTTTATATTTCAACGTAATTCCGTATAAAGCTGGTTCTGTTACCCCTGCCAATAGCGCTGAAATCCCAGCAGCCATTGCTAAAGTTTTTAAATTTTTATCTTTTGCTTTGAAGGAAACCGCTAATGACGCTGCTCCTTGAGCCAAGTTAGCAGCTAACATGGCTGGTAAAATTAAAACATCTGGATTTTGAATTGATGCTATTAAGAAAATTGGTGAAAATGCCCAATGCATCCCAGTCATAACAATTAGCGGCATCAATGCTCCCATCAATCCTAAAGCTAAGAAACCAGCCTTACTTTGAATCCATAAAACCAATGCTGACAAACCTTGTCCGGCGTAAGTTCCTAAAGGTCCAACTACTACAAGTGCTAAAACACCTGAAATCAAAATAATTAATAAAGGCTTCAAGAAACTCTTCAATACAGTTGGAATGATTCGATCAAAAAATTGTTCAATATATTTCATTATCCAAACCATTAATAGGATAGGAATCACTGATGAGCTATAAGTAGCTAAAGTAATCGGTAAGCCAAAAATACTCACCGGATCGCCGGCTGTAACCATACTAACAAAATTAGGATGTAGCATAATGCCACCAATCGTAACTGCTAGCATCGGGGTCACACCAAATTTTTGGGCAGCCGTGTATGCTAACATCACTGGCATAAAATAAAATGGTGCATCACCAAAGAAAGTCAACACTTGGAAGCTTTGAGAACTATCACTCATCCAACCTAACAATGGTAATAAAATTAAGATTACTTTGATCATACCACCGCCGATCAAAGCTGGAATCAAAGGAGACATACAGCCTGAAATCACATCTACAAAAGTATCAAATAAGTTTTTCTTAGGTCCTCCTTCGACTGCTGTAGCTGAACCAAAATCTCCTAATTTATTCAAAGCACGATAGTAATCTGCCACATCATTTCCCATCACAATTTGATATTGACCTGCTTTTTTCATAACACCCATCACACCGGGAATCTGTTTTACGGCTTGATCATCTACAATACTTTCATCTTTCAAAATAAAACGTAAACGGGTCATACAATGAGTAGCTGATTGTACATTAGCTTGATCGCCAATCTCTTTTAATATTTTTTTCGCTGAATCTGCGTAATTCATTTTTGTTCCTCCAATTATCATTTGTTATTTTCTTAGTTCATATTTTCCTAGAAATAAAAAATGACCTAAAACCCCCTAAAAATAGTGGTGTTCTAGGTCATGCTCCTTTTGGGATAACAATCCTATTATAAGTTCTTTGTTATTCGTCTAATATGTGTCGTTAAATAGAGAATCTCAGTAGAGCTCAGTTCATAATCAAAAATCTCCATGACAAACTCCTTAATCTTTAAAGCGGCTTGATACTCATTCTGATATTTTTTCTTCAGCGTTTCTAGTAGCTCACTGTCTTCATCATCATAATGATCACCTGTTAATAGCCGTTGGGCAAAAAATTTCACATGGGTAATAAATCGATAATAGTCTAGAGAAGCTTCATCAAATTCTGTATGATAAAAATCTTTGACGATTGTTTCAATCTTCTTAGTGATTTCTGCAATTTCATAAGCCAAATCATTGGTCTGATCAGTCTCAGCATTCACAAAGTGTGTCGCAATGAAAGCCGCTTCATCGATTTCCAGCTCAAGCTTTAATTCACTGCGCATGATTTCTAAGGCTTTTTCTCCTACTGCATACTCATCAGGATAAAATCTTGCAATATCCCAACGTAAAGGATTTTTTAAGATAATTCCTTCTTTGTATCTTTCAATCACCGAATGGATATGATCCGTCAGATTGACATAAAGAATTTCGTTTAAACCTTTGCCTAGTTTAATTTTACCAAAATTAATAATTTTTTCAGCCACCATAATTTGCTCCATTGGCACATTAATCATCAGTTCAGTAAATTTATTTTGTGTATCTCTGTCATGAAGGATAAAAGTTTTTTCAACCTGTTCAATTGCAACTGGTTGGCCTTTCTTTTTTCCAAAAGCTACCCCACGACCCATCAGTAAGACATCTAAGCCTTTGCTGTTGCTTGAGATAACCGTATTATTATTTAGTACTCGTTTTATGATCATAAAGTTTCCCCACTAACGATGGCAATCGATGGAAATAAAAAAGCCTATTTACAAACACGTACAATTCGTGTGGTAAACAGGTCATGCTCACATCAAGTGATAACATCCATCATTTAAATAATCCAGTCAGTCATGCTTACCCGAAGTAATAACATCTGACCACTTGCCAAAGTATAGCATCGACTGAAACCGGTGTCAATCCAAAATTTCATTTTATTTTAATCAAATCTTTTTAGTTAGTAAAAAAGCAGCCAGGTAAAAAATAATTTACCTGACTGTTTTCTTATTTTATTCTAAAATCCAGCTTTTAAAACAGTCCATAGAGATGTATCTTTTGATTCATCTAACCAGCCTGCTTTAACCACATTTTCATGCTCAGCTAAATTCGTAGTGAAATTATGGCTACCAGCAGTGTGTACATCAGGATTAAATTCACGATAGACTTTTACATCGCCTTCAGAAACCCAGGTATAGTTAGGATCTGTTTCTTGTCTCCAACCTGCCTTGACTGCTGCGTCACATTCTTTTTTATTAGTAGAATAAAAATGCTCACCAGTATTTGGGTTATAAATCCGATAAACTTTATTTTTGCTAGCGCTATCTGCTTTAACTGGTACATAGAACGCCGCTCTGCCATATTCATTTGCAGGGTTTGTTTCTACTACCCAACCTTGTGCTTCAATATCATTTTTTTCATTTTTATTCTTAGTCAACAAGTGATCCCCGTTGTTTTTATTATACAAACGATAAACAGCGGTTCCGAATTTTGCTGTAAAGGTAGTATCTTGATCAATCGTTACATCAGCAGGGTTCACCGCTTTTTCTCCTTGATACCAACCTAAGAAGAAAATATCTTCCACATCGCTTTCGTCAGCAACTGTTTGTGGTAGATCGGTTAATTTTGTCCCTTCAGGAACTTCAACACTTGTATTTCCTGTCAATGAACCACCTTTACCGGCAGCAAAAGTAACCGTATAAGTTTTTGCAACAGTGACTTGAATTGTTTTTGTTGTCGTTACACCATAAGAATTAGTTACACTGTATTCCACTGAGTAATTGCCTGCTTGAGAAGTATCTACAGTATTATTAATCACACTGATGCCACTAGTCAAATCAACTTTTTCAGAACCATCTGCTTGTTGATCATACGCTGTAACATTAGCTTTTGGATCAAAATCAGTACCCATTTTAACGGTTTGATCACTTGCTTCAATAGTTGGCGCTTGTGCATCCACCCAAGTAATATTTATTTTTCCTGTTCCACTAAATTGGCCTTGTGCGCCATTCCAGTTAAAGGTAATTTCACTTGGTAAGTTTGCTGGATCAACCATAAAACTTTTAACACTTTGAACGGATCCACCATCTAATTCTGCAGCTGTAACTGTTGAGTCATCATATTTTTTTACACCAGTGATTCCAGTGATCGAACTAATTGAAAGTGTTGTTCCTTCTGGGTCTGAATAGCCATGGTAATAACCAGAACTATCATCATAACGGAAATCCGTTGACAAGATTGGACTAGCTACTTCTCCACTTGCACTTGTTGGTTTAACCAAGGTTACATTTTCTTCATAGTCTTGATCTCTTGCTGAAGTACTAGAACTTAGATCATAGCCTTCCATAAATTGAATATTATTAATATTGTTATGATCAACGATATAAGTATGCAGACTAGGATATTTTGCTACTAAATTTTCCATGACAGAGATGTCACCAATTTGGTTATACGCGACATCTAAGCTTTCTAATTTAGTAAAAGAAGAGTTTGCAAATGCATCAACATCCTTGATTTGATTATGACTGGCAATCAAAGTTGTCAAACTAGTGATAGATGAATTTGCAATTGGTGAAATGTCACTAATTTGATTGTAAGAGGCATCGATATAGTTTAATGCAGGGACATGGGCACTTTGCAAGATTGAAACATCATTTAATTGGTTGTGAGAAATATCAATTTTTTCTAAATTAGGCAAATTAATACCCGTTACACTACTTAAAGAAGTAAATAAATTGTTGGATACATTCATTTCTTTGACTGAATTAATCGCATCGGTAGAAAGCAGTGGTGAAGCATCTGAGATTTTATTATTAGAAATGTCAATCTTTTCAATGACTGGTACTTTTATTTTTGTAATTCCATTTACATTTTCAATTTGATTGTTAGAGAGATTAATTTCTTTTAAAGCCGGTAGTTCTAAGCCTTCAAAACTATCCATGTTAGTAAATGAATTATTTGAGATATTCACTTGCTCCAAACTTGTCAATTGACTATTTTGCAAAAGTGAGACATCTGATAAATTGTCATTTGTAGCAGTCAATGTTTGCAATTTACTTAGTGTGCCAATTTCCGCTAGATTCTTAGTATTAGACAAATCCGTATTGTTTATATCTAAACTTGTTAAATTTGTAGCATAAGAAATACCTGTCAAATCTGTAATTTCAGCATTACTAATTGATAAATTAGTCAAATTAGCCATATCTGCTTGCGTAAAATCTGGATTGCTTAACTGATCTCCAACAATCTTTTGCAAATTTTTATCTGGCATCCAACTATCTTGTGTCGCATCAGCTGCAACAACCGAGCTACTCTCGTCATCAGTAACAGCAAGACTGGTGATTGGCATCATTGCTTGTGGTGCTAATAGTAAAGCAACAGCAAAAAACATCATTTTTCTTTTCATATAATCCTCCCAAAAAAACATTATTTCAAATTAAGTTATAAAATAACCCGATTTTCAAAATAAATTATAGTACATTTATTAAAATTTGAGAAGTTTTTACAATCGAACGTTAAACAAAAAATATTACTTACAAATAAATAAAATGAATATTTTTAGCGAAACACGGCTATTACTATTAATATTAATAGTTGTGTTTCACAGAAATTCTTTTCTTTTGATAAGTCTATTTTCAGTTAAAATAATTTTTCTTTTACAAAACCACAAATCAAAAAATAACTAATTATTTCCAAAAATTTAACCTTTTTTGGGAATTTTTCTATAAACAACGACAAAAAAACCATCTCCTTCAAAAAGAGATGGTTTTTATTTATCTTTATTATTCAGCTGACAATAAATAAGGGTAAACTGGTTGATTACCTTCGTGGATTTCCACTTCTAAATCAGGATAGGTTTCTGTTAAGACCTTGCTGATTTTTTCAGCTTCGGCTTGATTGCCTTCTTCGCCAAAAATGATTGTTACGATTTCGATATCGTCATTGATCATTTGTTTTAAAGTATCCAGTGAGGCTTGGTATAAATCTTTTTCTGATAAAACAATTTTACCATCGATCATACCTAGATAATCACCTTCGTGAATTTCCACGCCGTCAATGGCAGTGTCCCGAATAGCATTAGTGACTTGTCCGCTAACAACAGAATCTAGCATGTCTGTCATGGCTTGTTTATTGTTGTCTAAGTTTTGTGTTTCGTTGAAGGCTAACATCGCTGTCATCCCTTGAGAAACAGTTTTACTTGGTACTACTACCACTGGGACATCTGCCACTTCAGCAGCTTGGTCGGCCGCCATAAAGATATTTTTATTATTCGGTAAAATAATAACTTGGTCAGCATTGACTTCTCTAACTGCCTTCAAAATATCTTCAGTACTTGGGTTCATGGTTTGTCCACCAGAAATAATATACGAAGCACCTAATGATTTGAACAATTCTTGCACGCCGCTACCTGCTGCAATGGCTATCACCGCATAAGGTTTACGCTCAGCATTCACGCCTTCAAACTCAGCGACTTGTTCATCATGTTCTAAGATTGTTTCGTGTTGTAAACGCATATTATCGACTTTAATTTTAACTAATGAACCAAATTTTTGACCATAGTTCATTACTTCGCCGGGATGTTCTGTATGGACATGGACTTTGACGATTTCCTCATCATTGACCACTAATAAAGAATCACCTAGCTCATTTAAATAGTTACGGAAAGTTTCATAATCAAATTGGCTATCAACCGTTGGACCTTCACCTAATTGAACCATGATCTCAGTACAATAACCAAAATGAATATCTGCTGTTGCCATTTGACCTTGTACACTGCGATGATGTTCAGCATTAACCATTTCATCCATTTCAGCTGGACTTGGCTCATAGCTTTCATCTGCAACAAATTCACCATTTAAAGCACTTAAGAAGCCTTCATAAATAAATAATAGACCTTGTCCACCACTATCAACTACGCCAACTTCTTTTAAGACTGGCAACATTTCTGGTGTTTTATCTAATGCACGACGACCGTATTTCACAATCGCAGTCATTACTTCAATTACATCATCCGTTTGGCGAGCTTTTCTTTCACCAGCTTTGGCTGCTTCACGAGCAACCGTTAAAATCGTTCCTTCAACTGGTTTCATCACCGCTTTATAAGCTGTTTCTACGCCGTGAACCAATGCATCAGCTAAGCGCTGTGCAGATAAAGTTGTTTCATCAGGAATTTCTTTTGAAAAGCCACGGAATAGTTGTGACAAGATAACGCCAGAGTTTCCCCGCGCGCCCATCAACAACCCTTTAGCTAAAATATTGGCCAATTCGCCAACTTTTTCATTTGGTGCATTGACTACAGCAGTTGCACCACTGGTCATTGATAAATTCATATTTGTTCCGGTATCGCCATCTGGTACTGGAAATACATTTAATGAGTTAACAAATTCTGCATTTGCTTGCAGACGTTTAGCGCCAGCTTCCACCATTTCTTGGAATTGACTTGCGCTGATCTCTGTGATCTTCACTTAAGATTATCCTCCTTAAAATCTACCCTAATCAGGCAGGACACGCACACCTTGGACAAAAACATTTACCGAATTGGCTTTAACACCTAACAAGGTTTCCAAGTTGTATTTCACTTTTTCTTGTACGTTACGCGACACTTCAGAAATTTTTGTCCCATAACTAACAATCGTGTAAACATCCACAGCAATCCCGTTTTCTTCTTGACGAATCACGACACCGCGAGAATAATTTTCTTTTCTTAAAATTTCAGTGATATTATCTTTAATCTGGCTTTTGCTAGCCATACCGACAATGCCGAATACATCTGTTACCGCACCACCGACGACTGTAGCAATCACATCATTTGAGATTTCAATTGTGCCTGCTTGTGTATTGATTTTGACAGCCATAGTATTAGCCTCCTTAAACGAGCCTTCTGACCCATTTTTTCTACTATAACATTTTATCATAGCCCACTAACTTTTCAAAGAAAGATTCTTTGGTCAGTCGAGCCCAACATTCTATAATTTAACTGCTTATGACTGAATTGTCAATCTTTCTGAGAAAATGCAGTTGCTTTTTTAACTCCTTTGTGATAAATTATTTTAGTATGAGCCAAAGAAGCGCTCCAACAATCAAGGCGAAGGAGGAAACAAAACATGGCAAAAGTATGCTATTTCACTGGTCGTAAAACAAGCAGCGGCAATAACCGTTCACACGCATTGAACGCTACAAAACGCACAGTTAAACCTAACTTGCAAAAAGTTCGTGTGTTAATCGACGGCAAACCTAAAAAAGTTTGGGTATCAACTCGTGCTTTGAAATCTGGAAAAGTTGAGCGCGTTTAAATTCAACCAAACATATTTCAAAAACCACTGATCGCTATGATCAGTGGTTTTTTTCTTCTATTGAAAAAGGTATATTTTTTTTAGGTGACAAAAAGTTTGAATGATCCTTTTGATATCTTAACAATAGAAGTAGACCCCGAATTGCTCACTCATCATAAAAAAGCTGGGTGATCTACGGATTAGCAACTCCTATACCAATGATCCTTTCTTAAGATTAGGCTCAAAAAATTAGCGCAAAGAAAATTTAGATAACAGTTTAACAAAATTAAAAAAACTCGTTAAAATTAATTATCATAAAGCTTGTGGCAATCAGTCATAGGCTTTTTATTTTGAAATTATTCTTTAAGAGTTTTACACTTTCAGTTATTTTCACAGCTTCTTCATACTTAATTAAAATCTTCTATGGTAAAATTTGAATAGAATTCGAAAGAAGAATGGTGATTTTATATTATGAAGAAATTCCTGAAAGAAAACCGCTGGTACATGCTGGCGAGTTTCTTGATTCCCTTAAGCTTAATGGTGATTGCTTATTTAACCATCGGTATCTATCCTGGCAGTTCTCGCAGTGTTTTAGCCAGCGATGCCTTTTCTCAATTTTCAAACTTTCATGCTAGCTTCCGTAATATGTTGTTAGGTAAGCAAGGCTTTTTTTATACTTGGAATGCCTCTTTAGGCTTAAACTATTTATCTTTGGTATCCTATTATTTAGGTGGATTTTTTACCTCACTGGTGATCTTTTTCCCTAATAATATGATGCCTGATGCGTTATATTTTATTACTCTTTTAAAAATTGGTGCCGCTGGTTTAGCTTTTTGGTTTTATGCCAAGAATAGTTTTAAACTCAGCAATTGGAATACGGTCGCTTTGAGTGTTACTTATGCCTTGATGTCTTTTGCGATTGCCCATTCTGAAATTATTATGTGGTTAGATACCTTTGTTTATTTACCACTGATTATTTTAGGTGTCAATCGTTTAATGGATGATAAAAAACCAAAAGTATTATTTATTTCCTATTTAATGTTATTTCTCACTAGTTATTATATGGGCTTTATGGTTGGCATTTTTTCGGTTCTGTATTATTTGGCTCGTTTGTTTACCAATTTTAAAGTGTACAAAAAAAGTATTGTTTCCTATATAATTACCTCCTTTTTAGCTGGCGGCACTTCAATGGTGATGATTTTACCGGCCATTTTAGATTTACGTGCCAATGGCGAACAGCTGACCACCATCAGTGGTTTTAAAACAGAAGCTACTAGTTGGTTTGATTTATTGGCTAAAAATATGATTGGCGTCTATGATACGACAAAATATGGCTCAATTCCCTTTATTTATATTGGTCTCTTACCTTTAGCTTTATGTATTTTTTACTTTATCAATCGTAAGATTCCTTGGAAAAACAAAGTGCTTTATGGCTTAGTCGGTGGATTAATTGTAGCCAGTTTTTATATCATTCCGTTAAATCTATTTTGGCATGGAATGCACGCACCCAATATGTTTTTATTTCGCTATGCCTATTTACTTTCTTTCTTAGTCATTACGCTAGCTGCTTGGGGCTGGGAAAAATTAGATCGGCAAAATGTGCTGCAATTGGTGGCTATCTTTTTACTATTAATCGCTGCCTTCTCGATTTTTTGGGGAATTAAAGGCAAAGACTATACTTATCTGAAAACCTATAATTTTATCTTATCGATTTGCTTCTTGGGTTTATATGCACTCGTGTTTACAGGACGCTATTTCAATAAAGTCCCGGTTAAAACTGTGACACTTTTATTATTACTGATTGTTTCTTGCGAAAGTTTTATTAACAGCAATTATATGTTGCGAGGGATTTTAGACGATTGGAATTATGCTTCCCGCAGTCTTTATACTAAGCCTTCAACACCAATTAAGACACTGGTAGATCAAACCAAGGCTGAAAATCAGTCGTTTTATCGTTTAGAGAACTTGGACCCTGTTTCCGCAAATGACGGATTAAATTATGGCTACAGCGGTATCAGCATGTTTTCTTCTGTTCGTAATCGTCATTCGTCTGCTTATTTAAACGAATTAGGTTTTCGTTCACAAGGAACCAACTTAAATATTCGTTATCAAAACAATACTTTACTAATGGATGCTTTTACTGGAATCAAATATAATTTGGCTAAAACTGAAAACTTAGGTAAATATGGTTTCACTCAAGAAGATGCCTCCGGCGATTATTTTTTATATGAAAATCAAAATGCTTTACCTTTAGCTTTTACCGCTGATCCATCAATTGATCAGTTGAAGAAAATGAGTAATGATAATTTAGGCACCCAAACAAAACTTTACAACGCCTTAGCTGGTTCTGATTACACCTACTATACCTTTTTACCTATGCGTGAAATCAGTACGTCAAATGCCAAAGTATCTACGGCAGGTACGACAACGACGATTACCGCTGATGGCGATTCTGAAGGGGTTAAATCAGTTTCTTATCAAGTTTCTGTCCCGGCTAACACACAAGCTTATTTAAGCTTATATCCAACTGATTTTAGTGCTTTAGAGAGTTCGACAGCAACAGTGACTACCAATGGTCAAACTCGTGAAGCCCAAATAAATATTACCGGTCAATACTATGATCTTGGCTACTATCAAAACGCAACCAACGTGACTTTCACTGCCAGTTTTTCCGGTACTAAATCGGTAAGTTTCCAAAGCCCACAAGTTTTAGCTTTAGACACGATGGCTTTCCAATTTGCTACTGATCAAATAAAAGAAAATGGCGTTGATTTAAAAGTCGGTAAACACAGTGCCAGTGGTTCCGTTGATATCAATCAAGCCCAAACATTAGTCACTACGATACCATACGATGAAGGTTGGACAGCCAAAATTGATGGCAAAGAAACTAAAATAAAAGCCTTCCAAGATGCTTTTATAAGTATCCATGTACCAAAAGGTCAGCATGAAATAACCTTTAGTTATCTACCAACGGGACTTATTCCAGGAATACTTATTAGTTTGGCTTCGCTAACCCTGTTCATTCTCTATCTATTCTTAAAACGACCAAAAAAAATCCGTAGAGCTTAACGCTTTACGGATTTTCTGCATATTTTACTTCTGCTAAATAAAGTCCTTCTGGATGAGCAGTTGGTCCTGCTGCATTACGATCTTTTTTGGCAATAATTACTGGTATACTATCTACTGCTAAACGATCATTCCCTATTTTCAGCAAAGTACCTGCCAAAATGCGAATCATTTTATATAAAAAACCATTACCTCGAAAAATAAAAGTCAGTTCAGTGCCATCCCCATTAACTTCCAGATCAGCTTGGTAAATCGTGCGTACTTTATCTTCAACCGAACTACCGGAAGCACAAAAGGAAGTAAAATCATGGGTTCCTAACAAGGCTGGTAATGCCTGACGGATTTTTTCCAAGTCCAAAGGATAAGGATAGTAAGCGGCGTAATATCTTCTGAAAGGACTACGTGGTTTTTGAATTTGTACTTTGTAATGATACGTCTTTTCTACCACATGATAACGGGCATGAAAATCCTCCGCTACACGCTCCACCGAGCGCACCGCAATGTCGTCTGGCGTTTGTGTATCTAAAGCAAAACGCAGTTTTTCCAGCGGACGCGGATCGTCATAATCAAAATGAATCACTTGTCCTAAAGCATGAACACCTGCATCTGTTCGACCAGAACCATGAATCATAATCGGTTCCCCGTGATTAATTTTCTGCAAAGTTTTTTCAAACTCCTCTTGGACAGTCCGTCCATTTGGTTGTCGTTGGAAGCCATTAAAATTGGTTCCATCATAGGCAATAATCGCTTTATATCTCATAAATTCTCCTCATAAAAAAAGACTTAGTAAACGCTAAGTCTTCCGTAAAAATAATAAACCAACTGTAACGATTGCAAATATAACTACCAAAATAGAATCATTTCTGCCCCATTTTAGACGCCGATATTTTGTCCGACCTTCGCCGCCACGATACCCACGTGCCTCCATCGCCGTAGCTAATTCTTCGGCACGATTAAAACTAGAAACAAACAAAGGAATCAGTAATGGCACAATCGCTTTAATCTTTTGAATAATACTTCCGGCACCAAAATCCACTCCACGAGCACGCTGGGCATTCATAATCTTTTCCGTTTCATCCATTAAAGTGGGCACAAAACGCAAAGCAATCGATAACATCAAAGCAATTTCATGCACCGGTACGTGAATTTTTTTTAACGGGTTTAATAATGATTCAATCGCATCTGACATCGACAACGGCGGTGTAGTTAAAGTCACCAAGGTAGAAGTAAAAATAATCAACATAAAGCGGCAAAAAATGAACAAACCATTTTGAACGCCATATTGCGACAAACTAAATATACCCCACGACCAATAAATAGTACCACCACGCGTAAACAACATCTGTAAGGCAACTGTAAAAATGATTAACCAAATTAATGGACGTACTCCTTTTAAAAAGAAGCGTAAATCAATTTTAGATAACAATACCCCGGAAATGGCTACTGCTCCTAAAAATAAAAAGCTAGGCCAAGAATTTGCTAAAAAAGCAATCGCAATAAAATAAAAACTACCTGCTAATTTCGCTCGAGGGTCCATCCGATGAATCACAGAATCTCCGGGAATAAAACGGCCAAAAATCAATTTATCCACGATTCTTCGCCCCTTCCTCGACAATCCAATCAGCTAATTCTTCAGCTGTCAGTGGTAAATGAGCAAAGTGCGTACCATTTGTTTGCATTTTTTCTGCAAAATCCGTTGCTTGCGGCACACCTAGTTGCTTTTCCTTTAACCAATCAACTTTTTGAAACACAACTTGTGGTGAGCCACCTTCAATCACTTGACCTTTTTCTAAAACATAAACAAAGTCAGCAAAATTTGCCACATCATCCATCAAATGGGTCACCAAAACAATGGTAATATTTTCTTCCTTGTGCAAACGCCAAAACATTTCCATCATCTCTTTACGACCAAGGGGATCTAAGCCTGCTGTTGGCTCATCTAAGACTAAAACTTCTGGTTCCATCGCCAACACACCTGCGATGGCTACTCGCCGCATTTGCCCGCCAGAAAGCTCAAAAGGTGATCGCTCCAGATAACTTTCATCTAAACCAACTAAAGCAAGATTCTTTTTGGCTAATTCCAGTGCCTCTTCTGTACTCACACCAAAATTTTGTGGTCCAAAAGCAATATCTTTAGCCACAGTCTCTTCAAATAATTGTGCTTCAGGAAATTGAAATACAATCCCAACTTTTTTCCGGACAGGTTTCAAATTCTTATTATCAGTCTCTGGTGTAATTTTACGATCACCAATATTAACGACACCCTCAGTTGGTTTTAATAAAACATTCAAATGCTGTAAGAGTGTCGATTTCCCACTACCGGTATGACCGACTAATGCTGTATAAGAACCTTCTTTAATCTCTAAATCAATATCATATAAAGCACGAGATTCAAAGGGTGTATTTGGTTGATAAACGTAACTTACTTTTTCAAAACGGATGTCCATAACCAGTTCATCATCCCTTCTTCATCTAAATAGCTTTCTGGTACCTGAATGCCTCGCACTTTTAAAGCTGCTTTTAATTTTTCAGGAAATGGTAAATCTAATCCTAATGACACCAGACGTGGGCCTTCAGAAAAAATTTTTTCAGGAGTTCCTTCTTGAACTAACTCGCCTTTTTGCATAACTAATATACGACTTGCAGAGGCTGCCTCGTCAATATCATGGGTAATCGAAATAACCGTTAAATTACTTTCTTCTTTGATCTGGTGAATGGTTTCAATCACTTCCCGCCGACCTTCTGGATCCAACATACTAGTTGCTTCATCCAAAATAATAATATCAGGGCGCAAAGCAACAACACCTGCGATGGCTACCCGTTGCTTTTGACCACCGGACAATCTGGCAGGTTCGCGTGTTGCAAATTTAGACATCTTAACAGTTTCTAAAGCATCCTTGACTCGAATCAACATTTCATCTCGAGGAATACCTTGATTTTCTAGTCCAAAAGCAACATCATCTTCCACCGTCGCCCCAACAAATTGGTTATCAGGATTTTGAAACACCATCCCCACCATTTTTCGAATATCCCAGACATTTTCTTCTGAGAGCAACATACCACCAACTTTAACCTCGCCCTTTTGTGGCAGATGTAAACCGTTAATTGTTTTGGCTAACGTTGATTTCCCAGACCCATTATGACCAACGATGGCTAGCCACTCGCCTTTTTCAATCGAAAGACTAACATTTTTTAAAGCTGTAGGTAAATCTTCTTGATAACTATATTCAATTTGATTGATTTCAATAATTGGCTCCATTACAGCACCTTATCCTTTTTAAATCTGTTCTTAGACTAGCAAAAAAGCCAACTATTTTCAATCAAGTAGTCGGCTTTTTATTAAAATGCTTTTTTATACTGAATGTCAAGACATATCATTTAGGTATAAAAAAACACTTTATGATGAGAGTGTCTGCTCCTCAAATACATGAGGAGCAGATCTGAGCTAGACTCGGAGAATCTTCTCCAACATCATAACACTCTAATTGAATCATCTATAAAGTGAAGAGTGATTATACAAATTCTAAAACTACCATAGGGGCGTTGTCGCCGCGACGAGGTTCTGTTTTCAAGATACGAGTGTATCCACCTTGGCGATCTGCATAGCGAGGTCCAAGATCTGAAAATAGTTTTTGTAGCGCTGTTTCTACAACGATATCGTCGTTTTCTTCGCGAACATCAGCGACTTCATTACGTACAAAGCGTGCTGCTTGACGACGTGCATGAAGATCCCCGCGTTTGCCTAAAGTAATCATTTTTTCAGCTGTTGAACGAACTTCTTTCGCACGAGCTTCAGTCGTAACGATACGTTCGTTGATAATTAAGTCAGTTGTGATATCACGCAACATCGCTTTACGTTGGCTAGATGTGCGTCCTAATTTACGATAACTCACGTAGGTTTCCCTCCTTTGTTACAATATTAATCGTCTTTACGTAGTCCTAATCCAAGATCGTGTAATTTGGCTTTCACTTCTTCAAGTGATTTACGGCCTAAGTTACGAACTTTGATCATTTCTGGTTCAGACTTGTTAGTTAATTCTTGAACCGTATTGATCCCAGCACGTTTCAAACAATTGTATGAACGTACAGACAAATCAAGTTCTTCAATGGTCATTTCTAACATTTTTTCTTTTTGCGTTTCTTCTTTTTCTACCATGATTTCGGCATTTTTCGCTTCATCAGTAAGATTTACGAAGATGTCTAAATGTTCAGTAAGAATTTTCGCAGCTAGAGACAATGCTTCTTGGGCGATGATTGAACCATCAGTCCAAATTTCCATCGTTAATTTATCAAAATCATCTCTTCGACCAACCCGAGTATTTTCAACTTGATAGTTGACCTTACGTACAGGCGTATAGATAGAATCGACTGGAAGAACGCCAATTGGCATTTCTTCTTTTTTATTTTCGTCTGCTTGAACATAGCCTCGACCAGGTCTTACTGTTAGACGAGCATGGAAAGTCGCGCCTTCAGCAACAGTACAGATATACAAATCTTTATTTAAGATTTCAACGTCACTATCAACGATAATATCGCCGGCAGTTACGATAGCTGGTCCAGTAATATCGATCTCAAGGGTTTTTTCTTCTTCAGCGAATAATTTCAAAGCTAGGCCTTTAATATTCAAAATGATTTGTACGACGTCTTCTCTAACACCTTTGATAGTGGAGAATTCGTGAAGCACACCATCAATTTGGATATTGGTAATAGCCGCACCCGGTAAAGAAGAAAGTAGAATACGACGTAGAGAATTACCTAAGGTAGTGCCATAACCTCTTTCCAAAGGTTCAACAACGAACTTGCCATAATCTCTGTCTTCATCAATTTTTGTGATTCTTGGTTTTTCGAATTCAATCATTCTTAGTTTTTACCCCTTTCAAAACGAAAAGTGTCTTGTTCAATGACGTTTTCCGGTAAATCAAACTCATGTATTGGGGCACTCATTAAACACGACGGCGTTTTGGAGGGCGGCATCCATTATGAGGCACTGGAGTTACGTCACGAATTGCTGTTACTTCTAAACCAGTTGCTTGCAATGAACGAATAGCTGCTTCACGACCAGAACCAGGTCCTTTAACAGTTACATCAACAGTTTTCAAACCATGTTCCATTGCAGCTTTAGATGCTGTTTCAGCAGCCATTTGTGCAGCAAATGGTGTAGATTTTTTGCTTCCTTTGAAGCCTAATGCACCGGCAGAAGACCATGCTAAAGCATTTCCTTGAGCATCGGTAATCATGACGATTGTATTGTTAAAAGTCGAATGAATATGAGCAATACCTGATTCGATATTCTTTTTCACACGGCGTTTACGATTAACTTTTTTTGCTACCATGAAGATTTAACCTCCTTCACTAATTATTTTTTTCTACCTGCAATAGCTTTTGCTGGGCCTTTACGGGTACGCGCATTATTTTTAGTGTTTTGTCCACGAGTTGGCAAACCACGACGGTGACGGATACCACGGTATGAACCGATTTCCATCAAACGTTTAATGTTTAAGTTCACTTCACGACGAAGATCCCCTTCAACTTTTAATTTATCAACTTCAGCACGGATAGCGTCTTCTTGTTCATTCGTTAAATCACGAACACGAACATCTTCAGACACGCCAGCGTTGGCTAAAACTTGTTTAGCAGTAGTATTTCCGATACCGTAAATATAAGTAAGAGAAATTACTACGCGTTTTTCACGAGGAATATCTACTCCTGCAATACGAGCCATACTTAATTACACCTCCAAATTATCCTTGACGTTGTTTATGTTTTGGATTTGCTGAGCAAATCACCATAACCCGTCCTTTACGACGAATTACTTTACAATGTTCACACATTGGTTTTACTGATGGTCTTACTTTCATGATAATACCTCCTGAAGTTTTACGGAGTACAATTTACTTAAAGCGATAGGTAATGCGACCACGACTCAAATCGTACGGAGAAAGTTCCACAGTCACTTTGTCGCCAGGCAGAATTCTAATGTAGTGCATTCGAATCTTTCCAGAAACGTGAGCAAGAACTTCATGTCCATTCTCTAGTTCGACTTTAAACATTGCATTCGGCAAAGTTTCGACGACTGTCCCTTCGATTTCGATCATATCATCTTTTGCCACGCAGAGTACCTCCTTGTTATTGTTTCGCATTTTCACACGATAAAATGGCGGAAACCTGCAGTTCCCACCTTAATTCTTGACGTTACTTCTGTAAAGCCAGAAGTCGGACTGACATAGTCTATCACAAATTAACGAACTTGGCAAGAAAAACTGCATTTCAAGTCGGTAGTCAAATTATTAACCAATAATCTTTTCTACGTCACTAAAGACTTCGTCAATGTCACGGTCACCATCAAGCGAATGTAACAACCCTGCTTGTTTATAGAAGTCTAAAATTGGTGCACTAGCTTCCATATTTACTGCTAAACGATTTTTAACAGTTTCAGGTTTGTCATCTTCTCTTTGATAGAACTCATGGCCACCACAACGATCACAAGTATCTTCAACTTTTGTTGGATTGAAAATTTTATGATAAGTAGCGCCACAATTACGACACATATAACGACCGGCAAGTCGTTCGATTAAGACTTTTTCTGCAACTTGAATTTCAATTACAGCATCGATTTTTTTGTTTAGATCTTTTAACATAGCTTCTAAAGCTTCTGCTTGATCTAATGTTCTAGGAAAACCATCTAACAAGAAACCTTTTTCAGTATCTTTTTGCGCTAGACGCTCTTTTACGATGCCGTTTGTTACTTCATCTGGAACCAAATCGCCTGCATCCATGAATGATTTAGCTTTTAAACCGAGAGCAGTCTCGTTTTTAATTGCTTCCCGGAACATGTCTCCAGTACTAATTTGTGGAATACCGTATGTAGCAACAATTCTTTCTGCTTGTGTTCCTTTACCTGCACCTGGCAGCCCCATTAAGATGAGGTTCATTGCATTCCCTCCTAGATTGTTTCAAAGAATTTATTTAAGAAGAGACCACGGACGTTGAGGAAATCCTCAACAATGCCGTTTAGTCTTCGTCCATGAAACCAACATAACGTCGTTTCAACATAAGTCCTTGTAATTGTTTTGCTGTTTCTAATGCAACCCCCACTACGATCAATAAGCTGGTACCACCTAAACCAATTGATTGAGGTAAGTCCCAAACCATTTGTGCAATGATTGGTAGTAAAGCAATTAATCCTAAGAACAATGCTCCGACTACACTTAGTCGCATTAAAATAGATGATACATATTCTTCTGTTCCTTTACCTGGTCTTACACTAGGGATGTAACTTCCTTGTTTTTGCAAGTTTTCCGCTAATTTCTCAGGGTTCACTTGAACAAAAGCATAGAAGAAAGTAAAAGCAACAATCAGAACTGTATAAATCGTCGCACCCGGTACTGTATTGTAACTAAATAAGTCTTGCAATACTGAATACCAATCTTCTGCTTGATAACTACTTGCTAAAGCTTGCAAAATTGCATTGGGAGTTGCAATAAACGAGCTGGCAAAGATAACAGGGATAACACCAGCGGCATTTACTTTTAATGGTAAATAACTGCTAGTAGGCGCACCGACAATTTGTTTAGTATATTGAATTGGGATTTTTCTTTCAGCTTGTTGAAAGAAAGTTACAAATACGACAATTGCAATAATCGCGATCAATAAGACTGCGATAAAAATAATTGATTTCCATAAATCACTTTGATCAATATTAATAAAGTAACGTTCCGCAATTTCCTGAATACTTTCTGGCAATCGAGAAATGATCCCCGCAAAGATAATCATTGAAACACCGTTACCGATCCCTTTATCGGTGATTTGTTCTCCTAACCAGGTAACAAACATTGTTCCGCCAGTTAGAATAACTCCAATTGTTACAAATGTTTGAACATTTTGTTCGGGTACGAAACCATAAGATGCGAAATAGTTAAAACCAGCTGTAATACTAACAGACTGAACAAAAGCTAATACTAAAGTTAAATAGCGCGTTGCCTGATTTAACTTTTTACGACCAACTTCCCCTTGTTTTGACCACTCAACAAATTTTGGTACGATATCCATTTGTAATAATTGAATCACGATTGATGCGGTGATATATGGTGAAACACCCATTGAGAAAATTGAGAAGTTTTGCATCGCTGAACCACTAACCAAGTTCAACATGTTGAAAAATGGTAAATCACTCAATTGTTGCAAACCACTAACATTTACTCCAGGTACCGTAATTTGTGCACCAAGTCTAAAAACTAATAAAATGATGATAGTGAAAAAGATCCGTGATCGAATGTCTCTAACTTTGAAAGAATCCTTTAAAAGCTTGAACATTAAATCACCTCGATTGATCCACCAGCTGCTTTAATTGCTTCTTCGGCAGCTTTAGAGAATTTCGCAGCTTTAACTGTTAATTTTTTCTCTAATGAGCCATTAGCTAAGACTTTAATTCCAGCTTTTTCGTTTTTCACAAAACCAGCCTCAACTAAAGCAACAGGTGTTACTTCAGCACCGTCTTCAAAACGATTTAATACATCTAAATTAACAACAGCATATTCTTTACGATTTACGTTAGTAAATCCACGTTTTGGTAAACGACGGAATAATTGTGTTTGTCCACCTTCGAATCCTAAACGTACGCCACCGCCTGAACGAGAGTTTTGTCCTTTTTGACCGCGTCCAGCTGTTTTGCCGTTACCAGATGAAGTACCACGTCCAACGCGATTACGCACTTTACGTGAACCTTCTGTTGGTTTTAATTCATGAAGTTTCATTGATTGGCACCTCCTTAGTTCAAAATTTCACTTTATTTAACTTCTTCTACGTCCACTAAGTGAGACACAGTGTTAACCATACCTTTGATTGCATCATTGGCAGGTTTTACAACTGTAGAGTTCACTTTTCCAAGACCCAACGCTTTAACAGTGTCACGTTGGTTTTGAGGACGTCCAATCACTGATCGTCTTAAAGTAATTTTTAATTCAGCCATGTTTTTTCGTCCTCCTTATCTTGCAAAGTTTTCAACAGAGACGCCACGTAATTGTGCTACATCTTCTGCTTTTTTCAATTCTGTTAAACCTTTGATTGTCGCACGCACAACGTTAATTGGTGTGTTTGAACCTAAAGATTTAGAAGTTACATCAGCAACACCTGCTAATTCTAGTACGGCACGAACTGGTCCACCAGCCGCAACTCCAGAACCTTCTACTGCAGGTTTCATCAAGATGCGTCCGCCACCAAATACTCCGATGACTTCGTGAGGAAGTGTTGTACCAACCATTGGTACTTCCACAAGGTTTTTCTTAGCATCTTCAATTGCTTTACGGATTGCTTCAGGTACTTCTTGTGCTTTACCAGTACCAAAGCCAACATGTCCGTTTTTATCGCCAACAACGACTAAAGCAGCAAAACGTAAACGACGTCCACCTTTAACAACTTTAGTTACGCGGTTAATCGAAACAACGCGGTCTTCTAATTCCAAATGTTTTGGATCGATATAAACCATGAATGGTATTCCTCCTTTTCCCTAAAATTCTAGTCCATTTTCACGAGCAGCTTCAGCTAAAGCTTGTACGCGGCCATGGTAAAGGTATCCACCACGGTCAAAGACAACGACTTTAATACCTTTTTCAATAGCACGTTCAGCTAATAATTTACCAACTGCACTTGCTTGTTCTGTTTTGTTTCCACCTGAAATATCTTTATCTAAGGCAGAGGCACTTGCTAGCGTTACACCCGCTACGTCATCAATTAATTGCGCGTAGATGTTTTTGTTAGAACGAAAAACGTTCAAGCGTGGGCGCTCAGCAGTACCAGAGATTTGTTTACGTACACGCATGTGGCGCTTTTGACGTGTTTTGTTTTTATCTGGTTTTGTAATCACAATTTTCACCTCTAATTTAAGCTGGCCTAAGCCGCATGTTGTAGGTACGACCTACTATTTACCAGTTTTACCTTCTTTACGGCGTACATATTCACCAACATAGCGAACACCTTTGCCCTTGTATGGTTCTGGTGGACGAGTGCCACGAATTTTCGCTGCAACTTCACCAACTACTTCTTTATCTGAACCTTTAACCACTACTTGAGTGTTTGCCGGAACTTCAATCGTAATTCCTTCTGGTGCTACGATTTCGACTGGATGTGAGTAACCAACGCTTAAAACAAGTTTTGATCCTTGTAATTGTGCACGGTACCCAACCCCGATTAATTCTAAAGCTTTTTGGAACCCTTCTGATACACCAACTACCATGTTGTTGAAGTTGGCACGAGTTGTTCCGTGGATTGTTTTCATTTCTTTGCTGTCATCAGGACGAGTAAATGTCACTTCGCTACCTTCGATATTCATTGTAATATCAGAAGAGAACGTACGAGTTAATTCACCTTTAGGACCTTTAACAGTTACGTCATTACCTTTTTGAGTTACTTCAACTCCTGCAGGTAAAACGACAATTTTATTACCAATACGGCTCACTTAAAGACACCTCCTTGTAATTTTATAGAATTACCAAACGTAAGCTAGCACTTCGCCGCCCACATTTTTAGATCTCGCTTCTTTATCAGTGACTACACCGTCAGAAGTAGAGATAATCGCGATACCTAAACCATTTAATACTTTTGGCACTTCGTCAGCTTTAACGTAAGCACGCAAGCCTGGTTTAGAGATACGTTTTAAGTTTGTGATAACACGTTCGTCATTTTTACCGTATTTAAGAAATACACGGATCATGCCTTGTTTGTCATCTTCGATATATTCAACATCACGGACGAAACCTTCTTTTTTCAAGATTTCGGCGATGTCATGTTTAATTTTTGAAGCAGGTACTTCAACTACTTCGTGTTTTACCATATTGGCATTACGAATGCGAGTTAAGAAATCTGCAATTGGATCTGTCATGACCATTGAACTATTTACCTCCTTTTTGCGCTTGTTGTTTTTACCAGCTAGCTTTCTTCACGCCGGGAATTTGACCTTTATAGGCAAGTTCGCGGAAGCAAATACGGCAAAGATGAAATTTTTGATAAACTGAATGTGGACGTCCGCAACGTTCGCAACGAGTATATGCTTGAGTTGAGAATTTAGCAGGGCGTTTGTTTTTAGCAATCATTGATTTTTTAGCCAATTTATTTCGCCTCCTTGATTATTTTTGGAATGGCATTCCAAGTTGTGATAATAATTCACGAGATTCTTCATCAGTGTTAGCAGTTGTAACGACAACGATATCCATACCACGTACTTTATCAACATTATCGTAATCAACTTCTGGGAAGATTAATTGTTCTTTCACACCTAAAGTGTAGTTACCACGGCCATCGAAGGCTTTCTTGCTAATACCATGGAAGTCACGTACACGTGGAAGTGATACAGACACTAATTTGTCTAAGAATTCATACATTCTTTCTCCACGTAGTGTTACTTTCGCACCGATTGGCATACCTTCACGCAAGCGGAAACCAGCGATAGATTTTTTAGCTTTTGTGATAATAGGTTTTTGACCAGTAATCAAAGCTAATTCTTCAACAGCTTTGTCCAAGTTTTTTGCGTTTGATACCGCATCGCCAACACCCATGTTGACAACGATTTTCTCAACTTTAGGAACTTGCATTACTGAATTATAGTTAAATTTTTCCATCAATGATGGTGTAATTTCATTTAAATATTTTTCTTTTAGGCGGTTCATTTAAGAAGTCCTCCTTTCTTAGCTTTTTATTTATCGATAACTTCGCCGGTTTTCTTAGAAAAACGGACTTTTTTACCGTCAACCACTTTATATCCTACGCGAGTAGCTTCACCGTTTGAAGGATCGATTACTTGAACGTTTGATGCATGGATTGGCGCTTCTACTTCAACGATTCCACCTTGAGGGGAAGTTTGAGAAGGTTTTTGATGTTTCTTCACGACATTGACGCCTTCAACAACGACTTTGTCTAATTTAGGAAAGACTTCTAATACGACGCCTTCTTTATTTCTGCTTTTGCCAGAAATAACTTTTACTTTATCGCCTTTTTTAACGAACATTACTGTTGCGCACCTCCTTTGGTTAAAAGTTCCAATTATAGTACTTCTGGTGCCAATGAAACGATCTTCATGAAGTTGCCTTCCCGTAATTCACGAGCGACAGGTCCAAAGATACGTGTTCCTCTTGGGCTCTTGTCATCACGAATGATAACAGCTGCATTTTCATCAAATTTAATGTAAGAACCATCAGCACGACGAGCGCCTGTTTTAGTCCGAACGATTACGGCTTTAACGACTTCACCTTTTTTGACAACCCCACCTGGCGTTGCTTGTTTAACCGTAGCAACGATAATATCACCGATGTTAGCAGTTTTACGGCCAGATCCGCCAAGAACTTTAATAGTTAAAATTTCGCGGGCACCTGAGTTATCCGCAATTTTTAAACGACTTTCTGTTTGGATCACAAGTGTATCCTCCTTTCAGATTTAAAAGAACATCTATAGGAAAATCTCGATGATTAGATAATCACTGCTTTTTCAATGATTTCAACTAGACGGAAACGTTTAGTTGCTGATAATGGACGAGTTTCCATGATTTTCACGATGTCGCCAGTTTTTGCTTCATTGTTTTCATCGTGCGCTTTATATTTTTTTGAATATTTCATACGTTTACCATAGATTGGGTGATTCTTTTGTGTTTCTACGACAACAGTGATGGTTTTATCCATTTTGTCGGAAACCACGCGACCTTGATAAACTTTACGTTGATTTCTTTCTTCAGTCATGCGAGAAAAGGCCTCCTTCCACTATTTGTCAGCTTGTTCACGCAATACAGTTTTAATGCGTGCAATCGATTTACGTACTTCTTTAATACGTGCAGTGTTTTCCAATTGACCTGTTGCTAATTGGAATCTTAAATTAAACAATTCTTCTTTTAATTGCTTTTCTTGATTAAGCATTTCGGCAGTGGTTAATTCTCTGATTTCTTTAACCTTCATTCGATTCACCACCCATTTCCTCACGTTTTACGATCTTAGTTTTAACTGGTAATTTGTGAGAAGCAAGACGTAATGCTTCGCGAGCGACTTCTTCAGGAACACCGGCAACTTCAAACATGATTTTACCGCGTTTTACTGGTGATACCCAGCCTTCAGGAGCCCCTTTACCAGAACCCATACGTACCCCAATTGCTTTGGCAGTATAAGATTTGTGAGGGAAAATTTTAATCCATACTTTCCCACCACGTTTCATGTAACGAGTCATTGCGATACGGGCAGCTTCGATTTGACGGTTAGTGATCCAATGAGAATCTACCGCTTGCAAACCGTATTCGCCAAATGCGATTTCTTTACCGCCTTTAGCTTCCCCACGCATTTTTCCGCGGAATTCACGACGGTGTTTTACACGTTTAGGTACTAACATGATTATTTCCCTCCTTTCTCAGCGTTTTTTTTAGTTGGAAGAATTTCTCCACGATAAATCCACACTTTAACTCCTAGTTTTCCGTATGTTGTGTTTGCTTCTTCCCAAGCGTAGTCGATGTCGGCACGCAATGTATGCAAAGGAACAGTTCCTTCTGAATAGCCTTCAGAACGCGCAATATCAGCACCGTTTAAACGACCTGAAACTTGTGTTTTGATTCCTTTAGCGCCTGATCTCATAGTACGAGAAATAGCTTGTTTTTGTGCACGACGGAATGCCACACGGTTTTCTAATTGACGTGCGATTCCTTCGCCGACTAATTTTGCATCTAAATCTGGTTTTTTGATTTCAATAATATTGATATGAACTCGTTTGCCAGTTAGTTTGTTTAATTCTTTACGTAAGTTTTCAACTTCAGATCCGCCTTTACCGATAACCATACCAGGTTTCGCTGTGTGGATTGAAACGTTCACGCGATTTGCTGCACGTTCGATCTCAACTGTCGACACAGAAGCATCAGCAAGTTTTGACGCGATGAATTTACGAATTCTTAAATCTTCGTGTAGAAATTCGGCATACTCTTTTTCAGCATACCATTTAGCATCCCAATCACGGATGATGCCTACACGCATTCCGATAGGATTAACTTTTTGACCCACTGATTATACCTCCTTATTTTTCTGATACTACTACGGTGATATGACTTGTACGTTTGTTAATTGGTGATGCTGAACCTTTTGCTCTTGGACGGAACCGTTTCATTGTTGGTCCTTCATTTACAAATGCTTCTGATACCACTAAGTTTTCAACGTCTAAGTCAAAGTTATTTTCTGCGTTAGCAACTGCAGACATTAAAACTTTTTCAATAATTCCTGCCGCTTTGTTAGGCGTGAATTTTAAAATTGAAATTGCTTCTGCTACGCTTTTTCCTCTGATAAGATCGATAACTAAACGAGATTTACGAGGAGAAGTGCGAACTGTTTTCGCAATTGCTTTAGCTGATGTAATTTGTTCTGCCATGATGATTTCCTCCCCTCAAAATTAACGTCTTGTTTTCTTATCGTCAGCAGCATGTCCGCGATAAGTTCTAGATGGTGCAAATTCACCTAATTTATGTCCAACCATATCTTCTTGGATGTAAACTGGTACATGTTTGCGTCCGTCATAAACAGCAATAGTAAATCCTACAAAATTAGGAAAAATTGTTGAGCGACGAGACCAAGTTTTAATAACTTTTTTCTTTTCAACACCTTGTTGCGCTTCGACCTTTTTCATTAAATGGTCATCCGCGAAAGGTCCTTTTTTCAAACTACGACCCATGGTGTACCTCCTCTCAAAATATACGACACACGGTCAATGTAATTATTTAGTTTTGCGACGACGAACGATAAGTTTGTCTGAAGCAGCCTTTTTATTACGTGTTTTGTAACCCAATGCAGGTTGACCCCATGGAGATACTGGTGCTTTACGTCCAACTGGAGCTTTACCTTCACCACCACCATGTGGGTGATCGTTAGGGTTCATTACGCTACCACGAACTGTTGGGCGTTTGCGCATCCAACGAGAACGGCCAGCTTTACCAATGTTAATTAATTCGTGTTGTTCATTACCAACAGAACCGATTGTTGCACGAGCTGTTGCTAAGATCATACGAACTTCGCCTGAGTTCAAACGAACTAAAACGTATTTACCTTCTTTACCAAGTACTTGTGCACTTGTACCAGCAGAACGGATTAATTGTCCGCCTTTGCCAGGTTTCATTTCGATATTGTGAATAACTGTACCAACTGGAATGTTTTCTAGTGGTAATGCGTTACCTACTTTAATATCTGAGTTAGGTCCAGAAACGACAGTCATGCCAACTTCTAAGCCTTTAGGAGCTAAAATGTAAGCTTTTACTCCGTCTGTATAATGAACTAATGCAATATTTGCTGAACGGTTCGGATCATATTCGATCGTTTGAACTTTAGCAACAATATCATCTTTATTTCGTTTGAAATCGATGACACGGTATTGACGTTTATGACCGCCACCTTGATGACGTACAGTAATACGACCGTTGTTGTTACGACCGGCATTGTTTTTCAATGGTTGCAACAATGTTTTTTCCGGTGTTGAAGTAGTGATTTCAGCGAAATCAGAACTTGTCATGTTACGACGGCCATTTGTGGTAGGTTTGTACTTTTTAATCGCCACGTCTATGTCCCTCCTATAATGAGATTTTTTTCAGGCTTATTCAGCGCTGAAAATTTGAATGTCTTTAGAATCTTCTGTTAATGTCACAACTGCTTTGCGACGTTTTTTCGTGAAGCCTTGATATTGGCCAACACGTTTAGCTTTTGGTTTCGCATTTAGGATGTTCACGTTTTTAACTTTCACATCAAAAGCAGCTTCTACTGCTTGTTTCACTAATGTTTTGTTAGCACGTACGTCTACTTCAAAAGTGTATTTTTTATCATCCATCATTAAAGTAGATTTTTCAGTGATAACTGGGCGTTTGATTACGTCTAATAATTCCATTATGCAAGCACCTCCTCAATTTGAGTAAGAGCAGTTTGTGTTGCTAAGACTTTACTTGCAGAAACAACGTCTAAAACACTTACGTTATCTGAAGTTACAACTGCTACGTTTGGAATGTTGCGAGCTGATAATTGAGCGAACTCATTGTCAGGTTCAACAACTACCAATACTTTAGCGTCAATTGATAAGTTAGCTAACACTTCTTTAAATTCTTTGGTTTTTGGTGCTTCGAAGCTCAATGCATCGATAGCAACTAAGTTATTTTCAGCAACTTTTTCTGATAAGACAGATTTAATTGCTAAGCGACGAACTTTTTTAGGAAGTTTGTAGCTGTATGAACGTGGTGTTGGTCCAAATACAACGCCACCTCCACGCCATTGTGGTGAACGGATTGAACCTTGACGAGCACGTCCAGTTCCTTTTTGGCGCCATGGTTTACGGCCACCGCCTGATACTGCGCTACGATTTTTCACAGCGTGTGTTCCTTGTCTTAATGAAGCGCGTTGCATGATGATTGCATCATAAACAACACTTTCATTTGGTTCAATACCGAAGATTTCTTCGTTTAAAGTGATGTCTCCATTTTGAGTTCCATCTTGTTTAAATAATGCTACAGTTGGCATTCCTTAGTTCCTCCTTTCCTTTAACAATTATTTTGCTTTAACAGCAGATTTGATAGTGATTAATGATTTTTTCGCGCCTGGTACATTACCTTTAACTAAGATAACATTACGTTCAGCATCCACACGAACAACTTCAAGATTTTGAATTGTTACGCGGTTGCCGCCCATACGACCAGCTAATTTTTTATTTTTAAACACGCGGTTTGGTGCAACAGGACCCATAGATCCAGGACGACGGTGGTAACGAGAACCGTGGGCCATTGGGCCGCGGCTTTGTCCGTGACGTTTGATAACGCCTTGGAATCCTTTACCTTTAGTCGTTCCGGTAACATCAATGATGTCTCCAGCTTGGAAAGTATCAACTTTCACTTCTTGTCCTACTTCATAGTCTCCTAGCTCAACATCTTTGAATTCTCTGATGAAGCGCTTAGGAGCCGTGTTTGCTTTTGCAACATGACCTTTCGCAGGTTTGTTAGACAAAACTTCACGCATATCTTGGTAACCTAATTGCACAGCTTCGTAACCGTCTGTTTCCATAGTTTTTACTTGTAAAACTACGTTTGGTGTTGCTTCAACAACAGTTACCGGAATTAGTTCGCCAGATTCTGTAAAGATTTGTGTCATTCCCACTTTTTTCCCTAAGATTCCTTTGGTCATGATTACACCTCCGATTTCTTATTATAGTTTGATTTCAATGTTTACACCTGATGGTAAGTCTAGCTTCATTAAAGCATCAACTGTTTTTGGTGTAGGGTTCACAATGTCGATTAGACGTTTGTGAGTACGCATTTCGAATTGTTCGCGTGAATCTTTGTATTTATGAGTCGCACGAATAACTGTGTAAAGACTGCGTTCAGTTGGTAATGGAATTGGACCAGACACGCTAGCACCAGTTCTTTTTGCAGTTTCTACGATTTTATCCGCTGATTGGTCTAAAATACCATGTTCATACGCTTTTAAACGGATACGAATTTTTTGTTTTGCCATCTTGTTTCCCTCCTCGCCTATTTTAAAAGTAGACATAGCTCCACGAAAATCTCCGTCATGCCCTTCCGTGGCAAAGCGTCCGGGCGTGTCGCAACCTCTCGTTTCAAAGCCGGTAGATTCCAAACGGAACCCCCAGTGCTGTTTCACTTTCGTAAACAGCGCCTTTATGAGTATATTATAATTCGACTGCTATTGCAAGGTTTTTCTTTGTTAAATCGTGTTTTCATTGCTTTTTTCTGAAATTTGGAACTCAATCAACTTTTTTTCAAAAAAAGAAGTTGCCCTTACCAGACAACTTCTAGATAATTTTCTTACACAATTATAAAGAGAACTATTTTTTCTTCTATTATATAGACATTTTGATTATCTTTTTATTCCTTCAATCTCAGTTTATAAAAAGTGAACGATCAAGACCCCCGTTAGCATAATTACTAATCCCATTACTTTAGAGGAATTGATGGGTATTTTAATTGAACGAAATAAACCAAAATTTTCAACCAATGCACTAAATAATAACTGACCAAATAAAGCCATCACTACCACTTGTCCAGTACCAATTTTAGGAACGAGCCATGCCATCCCGAAAACATAAATGCTACCTAAGAATCCACCAATCCAAATCCACCAACTATCTTTACTATTTTTAATGGTAGATTGAATTTTATTAAAGTCAGCTTTTGTTATAATTGAGACGATAATTAATACTATCGCTCCAATCGTAAATGAAATTGCTGCAGCCTGAATCGGGGAACCAAGAACAGTGCCCAATTGCCCATTAATCGCAGCTTGCAAAGCTGTTAGCATACCGCCAGCAACCCCAATGATTTGCCAAGGCAACAATTGTTGTTCTCTTGGCTTTTTAACTAATTTATTTCTCTTCATCATACCAATAGTTACAAAGACACCGATAACTACCAGCATCAATCCCAATCCACGTTTTACAGTTAAAATCGATTGCGGTGCATTGAAAAGACCAAACTGATCGATGACTACGCCCATAATTATTTGTCCGAAAATTGGTAATACCGCTGCTTGAATACCACCCAATTTTGAAAATAATAAAAGATTAATCGTTAAGCCGATCGTCCCTAATAATCCACCAATCCAAATCCAAGCTGGATTATCTCGAAAAACACTTGCCGTTACTAATAAATCACTTCCGCTAATGAGTGTGATCAGACATAAAAAAATCGTGCCAATTGTAAATGAAATTGCCGATGCTAAATAGGGAGATTCAACAAAAGTTCTCAATTTCGCATTTACAGCTGTTTGCATGCCTAGTCCAGCACCCATTAGTATTGGAAATAAAACTAATATGTTCATAAAAACACCTCATCGTCCTTCATATAATTTAATTAGACAATGGATTAACGAAAAATACAAGCGTTTTCATAAAAATTATTTAGCTTGCCTTATTTTTTTTCAAGCGAAAAAAAAGATCGCTGAAAAAATCAGCGATCTTGCGTCCGAGTATAATGTTGCTTTGTTTTACAGAATTAAGCTTCGATCTTAGTTACAACACCAGCGCCAACTGTACGTCCGCCTTCACGGATTGAGAATTTAGTCCCATTTTCTACAGCGATTGGGTGGATTAATTCAACTTCCATTGTTACGTTATCGCCAGGCATTACCATTTCAGTTCCTTCTGGTAATTCAACTACTCCAGTTACGTCAGTCGTACGGAAGTAAAATTGTGGGCGGTAGTTAGTAAAGAATGGTGTATGACGTCCACCTTCTTCTTTGCTCAATACATAAACTTCAGCAGAGAATTTTGTATGAGGTGTGATTGTACCTGTTTTAGCTAATACTTGACCACGTTGGATGTCTTCACGGGCAACACCACGTAATAACGCACCAATGTTATCGCCAGCTTCAGCGTAATCTAATAATTTACGGAACATTTCAACACCTGTTACAGTTGTTTTCGCAGTTTCTTCAGCGATACCTACGATTTCGATTTCGTCACCAACACGAACTTGTCCACGTTCAACACGTCCAGTAGCAACAGTACCACGACCAGTGATTGAGAATACATCTTCGACTGGCATCATGAATGGTTTGTCAGTATCACGAACTGGTGTTGGGATATATTCGTCAACAGCAGCCATTAATTCTAAGATTTTTTCTTCGTAAGAAGCTTCGCCTTCAAGAGCTTTCAAAGCTGAGCCAGCGATAACAGGAGTGTCATCACCTGGGAAGTCGTATTCTGTTAATAAGTCACGAACTTCCATTTCAACTAATTCTAATAATTCTTCGTCATCAACCATATCAACTTTGTTTAAGAAAACAACGATGTAAGGTACGCCAACTTGGCCAGATAACAAGATATGTTCACGAGTTTGAGGCATAGGGCCATCAGCAGCAGATACTACTAAGATCGCGCCATCCATTTGAGCAGCACCAGTGATCATGTTTTTAACGTAGTCCGCGTGTCCTGGGCAGTCAACGTGTGCATAGTGACGTGCGTCAGTTTCGTACTCAACGTGAGCTGTGTTGATAGTAATTCCACGTTCGCGTTCTTCTGGAGCACCATCGATTTGAGAGTAATCCATTGCTTCTGCGCCGCCTTTTTTAGCAAGTACAGTTGTGATTGCAGCAGTTAAAGTAGTTTTACCATGGTCAACGTGTCCGATAGTACCAATGTTTACATGGGGTTTTGAACGGTCAAATTTTTCTTTAGCCATTTAAAAATGTTCCTCCTAGATGAATGTATAATATTTTTTATCTGATAAGTCCACGCTGACTAGCAGCGTGAGCCCGTATCATCATTTATAGATTTTATCTGAAACTTGCAAAAAAGCAATGCTTTCTTGACAAAATTCAACTGTTTTCCTAGAAATTTCTAAGAATTATTCAGCTTTTCCGCCGTTTTTCTTAATAATTTCTTCTTGAACAGCTTTTGGTACAGCTTCATAATGGTCAAATGTCATAGTGAAGACACCACGACCTTGAGTAGCTGAACGTAAAGTAGTTGCATAGCCGAACATTTCAGCTAATGGAACCATTGCACGGACGACTTGTAAGCCACCAGTACGAGCTTCCATACCTTCAACCCGACCACGACGAGCAGTTACGTGTCCCATTACATCACCTAAGTAATCTTCTGGAATAACTACTTCAACAGCCATGATTGGTTCTAAGATTGCTGGGTTTGCTTTTTTAGCTGCAGCCCGTAGTGCCATAGAAGCAGCTACACGGAAGGCAGTTTCATTTGAATCGACATCATGGTATGAACCATCATAAAGTTTTGCTTTTACGTCTACGATTGGGTAACCAGCTAAGACACCATTTTCCATAGCATCTTTCAAACCAGCTTCAACGGCAGGAATGTATTCACGAGGAACCACACCACCGACGATTGCGTTTTCGAATGCGAATCCGCCACCTTCTTCGTTTGGTTCAAATTCAATCCATACGTGACCGTATTGACCTTTACCACCAGACTGACGGACAAATTTCCCTTCAGCTTGCGTACCTTGACGGAATGTTTCACGGTAAGATACTTGTGGTGCACCAACGTTAGCTTCTACTTTAAATTCGCGACGCATACGGTCAACGATGATATCTAAGTGAAGTTCACCCATACCAGCGATGATCGTTTCGCCAGTTTCTACGTTTGTTTCAGCGCGGAAAGTAGGATCTTCTTCAGATAATTTTTGTAAAGCGACACCCATTTTATCTTGGTCAGCTTTTGATTTAGGTTCAATCGCAACTTCGATAACTGGTTCAGGGAATTCCATTGATTCAAGAATAACTTGTTGTTTTTCATCACACAAAGTATCCCCAGTAGTAGTGTCTTTCAAACCAACTGCAGCAGCGATATCTCCAGCGTAAACTTCAGAGATTTCAGAACGTGAGTTAGCATGCATCTGTAAGATACGACCAACACGTTCACGTTTGCCTTTAGTAGCGTTTTGTACGTATGAACCTGATTGTAAAACACCAGAGTAAACACGGAAGAATGTTAGACGACCTACGAATGGGTCAGTCATAACTTTAAATGCTAAAGCTGAGAAAGGTGCGCTGTCGTCGGCTGGACGTTCAACTTCTTCTTCAGTTTTAGGATCGATTCCTTTGATAGATTCGATATCTAATGGTGAAGGTAAGTAAGCAAGTACTGCATCTAGCAATAATTGTACCCCTTTATTTTTGAAAGCAGAACCACACAATACAGGGTAGAATTCAACGTTAACTGTCGCTTGACGGATACCGTTTACCAATTCTTCCTCAGTGATTTCTTCGCCTTCTAAATATTTCATCATTAGTTCTTCATCAGTTTCAGCTACAGCTTCCACTAATTTTTCGCGCCATTCAGTTGCTAAATCTACATAATCAGCAGGAATGTCAGTTTCTTCAATTTCAGTACCTAAATCGTTTGTGTACATTTCAGCTTTCATTTTGACTAGGTCAATGATACCTTCGAAATCATCTTCTGCACCGATTGGTAATTGAATTGGATGAGCATTTGCTTGTAAACGGTCATGCAAAGTTTCTACAGAGTATAAGAAATCTGCACCGATTTTATCCATTTTGTTAGCAAATACGATCCGTGGAACACCGTAAGTAGTCGCTTGACGCCATACAGTTTCTGTTTGTGGTTCTACACCTGATTGTGCATCAAGGACAGTAACCGCACCATCTAATACCCGTAATGAACGTTCAACTTCAACAGTGAAGTCCACGTGTCCAGGAGTGTCGATGATGTTGATACGATAACCCTTCCATTGTGCAGTTGTTGCTGCAGAAGTAATCGTAATACCACGTTCTTGTTCTTGTTCCATCCAGTCCATTTGTGATGCACCTTCATGCGTTTCACCAATTTTATGGATTTTACCAGTGTAGTATAAGATACGTTCTGTTGCAGTTGTTTTACCTGCATCAATATGGGCCATGATACCGATGTTACGAGTGTTTTCTAGCGAAAATTCTCTTGGCATTTCTTTTGTTTCTCCCCTCTTAATTGAAATAAAAATTGCGTCTTGTCTTTTGATTGACGTTGTCTACAAAAGAGGATCTTACCAACGATAGTGAGCGAACGCACGGTTGGCTTCAGCCATTTTATGAGTGTCTTCACGTTTTTTAACAGAAGCACCAGTATTGTTAGCTGCATCCATGATTTCTTTAGCCATACGTTCTTCCATAGTATGTTCGCCACGTAGACGAGCATAGTTAACTACCCAACGAAGACCTAATGTTGTACGACGTTCTGGACGTACTTCAACAGGGACTTGGTAGTTTGAACCTCCGACACGACGAGCTTTTACTTCTAAGACAGGCATGATGTTTTCCATTGCTTGTTCGAAAACTTCCAATGGATCATTTCCTGTAGATTCTTTAATTGTATTAAATGCGCTATATACGATATTCGCAGCAGTACCACGTTTGCCGTCAACCATTACTCGGTTGATCAGACGAGTTACTAACTTAGAATTGTACATAGGATCTGGCAAAACATCGCGTTTTGCAATTGCACCTTTACGAGTCATGAATAACTCTCCTCCTTCTTACGAGAAATATGTTCAATTTTTTTAGTTCGAATAATTACGCTTTAGGGCGTTTAGTACCGTATTTAGAACGGCTTTGTTTACGATCGTTAACACCGGCAGTATCAAGTGCACCACGAACGATATGGTAACGTACCCCTGGTAAGTCTTTTACACGTCCACCACGTAGTAATACCACGCTATGTTCTTGTAAGTTGTGACCAATACCTGGAATATAAGCTGTAACTTCGATTAAGTTTGATAAACGAACACGAGCATATTTACGTAACGCTGAGTTAGGTTTTTTAGGTGTCATAGTGCCGACACGAGTTGCTACCCCACGCTTTTGAGGTGAATTGACATTCGTTTGAACTTTTTTAAAGCTGTTATATCCTTTATTCAATGCTGGTGAATTAGATTTTTCCACCTTTGATTTACGAGGTTTACGTACTAGTTGATTAATTGTAGGCATTCCTTGTTCCTCCTTCCTCGATTCGCCATGACTAGACCCACACATCCAGGTGGTTCTTTTTTGGCGATAAAAAATAATGCATCATCTGTGCATCCATTATCAAACGTACCTTGACACAGTCAGCACGTCTCTTTCTGAGAGACCTGTTCACAAAGCACCTTTGATAGCATACCATGGGACATTTCAGCTGTCAACAAGCTCTGCTGCTTTTTTTTAGTTTGAAAAATATTTTTTTACTTGTTTAATGAAAGTATTCCTTTTTTTTTCATGTAACAGCGGTTACAATAAGGAAAACGTATAGAAAGTGGGATTTTTCAAATGAACTTGAAAGAATTAGTAGGCCTTGAAAGTGCCAAATATGTTAAGGACGGCATGATTGTCGGTTTAGGTACTGGCTCAACCGCCTATTACATGGTGAAAGAATTGGGACGTCGGGTTAAAGAAGAAGGTTTAAATATTATTGGTGTGGTTACTTCATTGAAAACAGAAGAACATGCTTTGGAGTTGGGAATTCCTTTAAAAGCCATCGATGATGTTGATCATGTTGACCTAGTAATTGACGGCGCTGATGAAATTAGTTCAGACTTTCATGGGATTAAAGGTGGCGGTGCCGCTCTTTTATTCGAAAAAATTGTCGCAACTTATTCTAATGAAGTCATTTGGATTGTTGACGAGAGTAAAGTGGTAGATCAATTGGGTAAATTTCCGTTACCAGTTGAAGTTGTTCCTTTTGGTAGTGAAAACTTATTCCGCCATTTTCAAGATAAGGGCTATCATCCTGGTTGGCGTCGGACAGAAAACGGTGAGATATTAACAACTGACGGTGGGCATTATATTATTGACTTAAATCTTGAAGTGATTGAAGATCCTCATGCTTTAGCAGATGAATTGGATCAGACAGTTGGCGTAGTCGAACATGGATTGTTCTTAGATATGATTGCTCGCGTGATTGTTGGTACACCTGACGGACCAAAAACAATTGAAGTCCCATAAAAACTTTTTTTAAATTTAAGTTGTTAAGATTAATAGCAAATTCACCAAAAAAATTGTACAATGTAGCGGTAGTATGAAAATTTCAGAAATAAATTACACAAGGAGAGATTTATCCATGCCAAAATTAGTATTTTCTCGTCACGGATTAAGCGAATGGAACAAATTAAATCAATTCACTGGTTGGGCAGATGTTGACTTAGCTCCAGAAGGTGTTGAAGAGGCAAAAGAAGGCGGACGTAAAATTAAAGAAGCGGGTATCGAATTTGATATTGCTTATACTTCAGTTTTAACTCGTGCCATCAAAACTTGTAACTATATTTTAGAAGAATCTGATCAACTTTGGGTTCCAACTGTTAAATCTTGGCGCTTAAACGAACGTCATTATGGTAAATTGCAAGGTCTTAACAAAAAAGAAACTGCTGAAAAATATGGTGATGAACAAGTACACATCTGGCGCCGTTCTTACGATGTATTACCTCCATTAATGGAAGCAACTGACGAAGGTTCTGCAGCAAACGATCGTCGTTACGCTGACTTAGATCCTCGTGACGTGCCGGGTGGCGAAAACTTAAAAGTTACTTTAGAAAGAGCTTTACCTTTCTGGCAAGATGAAATTGCTCCAGCTCTAAAAGACAACAAAACTGTTTTAGTAGCAGCTCACGGTAATTCATTACGCGCTTTAGCTAAACATATTGAAGGTATTTCTGATGAAGACATCATGGACTTAGAAATTCCAACTGGTCAACCTTTAGTTTATGAATTAAACGATGACTTAACAGTTGCTAAAAAATATTACCTATAAGATATTTTCTTAAACGATTCAGTCTTTTGGCTGAATCGTTTTTTTATAAAAAACACCTGACAATTTTGTAGCGACCTTAATAAGTTAGCTTTTTGATCTAACTCCTTTGAATCGTCACCTTTGTCAGGTGTTTCCTTTGATTAAACTTTCATCCAAATGGGCTGTAATTGATTACCATCTAAATCTTCTACTTCTAATTGATACAATTGTTCTTCAGAAAAACCTAATTCTAGGTGAAAAGTACTGCCGCCATTATCAGCAGCTAATTTTCCAAATTGTTTTACTTCCGCTACATTATCCATGCTAAAAGCAGTCATTGAAGTATTGTATTGTTTGGTATCAATCAATTTTTTTTCACCGATAAATTGTTGATAAAATTCGTGTGACAATAACATGACCCAGAAATTATCGTCCCACATCATAGCAGCTGATTGTTCGTTTTGCATGTCTTCATTCAATTTAAATCCCAACTTCTGATAAAAAGTGATAGATTTCTGTAAATCACTAACTGGAAAATTCGTAAAAACCATTGTCATAAGGGCACTTCCTTTTTGAAGTACTATCTCATGAATCAAAAATACAGTCAAAATAAAAAGCCGAGAATTCTCTCGACTAATCGTGATTTAGAAAGGTAGCTACTTTCGTTGCAATCAAATCAATCGCAACATGGTTTTCGCCGCCTTCTGGCACAATAATATCAGAATAGCGTTTGGTAGGTTCGATAAACTGGTGATACATTGGTTTGACGACACCTAAATATTGTCCAATGACTGAATCTAGTGTCCGTCCTCGTTCTTCCATGTCGCGTTTGATTCGGCGAATAATCCGAATATCGTCGTCTGTATCAACATAGATTTTAATGTCCATTAAATCTCGTAAACGTTCGTCCTCTAAAATTAAGATGCCTTCTAAGATAATGACTTCCTTCGGTTCTTCCACAATGGTTGCTTCCGAACGAGTATGGTTCACATAATCATAGACGGGAACTTCGATGGCTTCGTATTTCAATAATTTTTCTAAATGAGTGATTAATAAATCCGTATCAAAAGCAAAAGGATGGTCGTAGTTTGTCTTTAACCGCTCCTCAAAACTTAAATGACTTTGATCCTTGTAATAAGAATCGTGCTCCAACATCATGATGGAATGATCGGGAAAATGATTGTAAATTGCCCGACTGACGCTGGTCTTTCCACTACCTGATCCGCCGGTTACCCCGATGATAATTGGCCTTGTACTCATCTACTTAAAACCTCTTTCGTTTTTTTCATTCTATCTATTATAACGAAAATATAAAGAATTACTACTATCAATTCATGTCTAAAAGCGGATAAAGTTCTGTTAGGCGCGTAATTTCATAAGTTGGCTTAATTGTTTCAGCAGAGTCTTGCCAATTATTTAACCAAATTGTATCGATGCCTGCCATTTGTCCACCTTTAATATCAGAAGTTAATGAGTCGCCAATGATCACCGTTTTGGTTAAATCAATTTGTGGAATTTCATTAAATACGTGATCAAAAAAAGCTTTTTCTGGTTTGTGAGTACCTAATTCTTCAGAAATAAATACCTTTTTAAAATACGGTTCTAAGCCTGATTCACTTAGACGTTGCCGTTGGGTTGTCGAGACACCATTGGTCACAATGTAGAGTGCTTCAGTTTGACTTAATTTTTCTACGACAGTCAAACTGTCTGGCATTAAATCATGTCCGGCGTTTAATAATTGGCGGTAGCGATCTTCCGTTGCTGGACCGTTTATTTCTCGACCAATAGTTTTGAAGAAACGGCTAAAACGGGTAGCTAATAATTCTTCACGGGTAATTTTTCCTAATTCATAATCCCGCCAAAATCCTTGGTTCATCAATTTGTATGCCGCTTTATCTTGCGGTAAGTTTCTCACTTCTAACTCTGTAAATAATTGATTCAAGGCTTTTTCTTCAGTAGCTTTAAAATCTAACAATGTGTCATCGATATCAAATAATAATGTGTTGTATTTCATTTTTTCCCTCTATCTAAAATATATTTTTAATTGTTGTAACTCCTGCACAGTTAACTTGCGGTAATCGCCGGGTGCTAAATCAGCCGGCAAGACTAGAGGTCCCATCGCCACACGTTTTAAAGCTGTAACTTTTTTTCCACGTGCTAAAAACATCTTTTTGACTTGGTGAAACTTACCTTCTTGAATCGTTAATTCTACTTTACTGGACTTTTCAGTTGTTGCCAAAATTTTTAACTTTGCCGGCTGACAAACAATGCCGCCATCAAAAATAATCCCTTCAGCAAAAGCAGCAATATCAGCCTCAGTAACCCGCTCATTAATTTCTGCTTGATAGGTTTTACTCACTTTTAAGCCTGGCTGTAATAAATCATAGCCTAGTTGTCCATTATCCGTCAGCAATAATAAACCAGTAGTATCACGATCTAAGCGTCCCACTGGATAAAGCTCGGCTCTAAAATCTATCGGTGCCACCAACTCAGTAACTGTCTGAAATTGCCCATCTTTTTTAGCCGTCACTACACCGAATGGCTTATTTAACAAATAATAAACCTGCTGGGTGACTAATCTTTCTCCATCAACGATTATTTCATGCAGCTGGCTATCGACATTGCGAGCTGGATTACGCTCAATTTGACCGTCAACTATAACTTTATGCATTAAAAACAAACGCTTCATTGCTTTACGAGTCGTCTGCAATTGTTCTTCTATAACTTTATCTAAACGCATGGGTCTTCCTTTTTTTGCTTTATTATAACTCTTTTTTTCTGGTTTAAAAAATAAAGTGAGTAATTTATCCTTGCAAAATACCTCAAAGTGTCCTAACATTAATTAATACGAAGAAATTAACTTTGTATCTTAAGTGAATCGACATAATTATGTCAAAGGTTTCTCATACACAGCGTAATGACCTGGTGGAGAAAGTTGAATTTAGACTTTTTTTAGGCAGCTGTAAAAAGCTGTCTTTTTGCGTTCTCGCAAAGCCAACGTGCTGAGAATAACCGTCACTTAAAAAATCTGTCTGACAAACCAGCAGGCAGTCTATTTTAAGGAGGAATTTGGTTATGGCAGTAACATTGAAAGTTGAAGAAAGAGCAACTCGTCCCCGTTCCCTACGTAACAAACTACGTCACGAAGGTAAGATCCCAGCAGTCGTTTATGGTTACCAAGTAGAAAGCACATCAATCTCAATTGATGAAGCTGAACTATCAAAAGCATTAAGAGAAAATGGTGGGAATACCGTTTTTGCTTTAGATTTAAACGGCAAAAAAATCAACACTTTATTACATGCGACACAATCTGATACTTTCACACGTGTATTAACTCACGCAGAATTCTTATCAGTAAATATGTCTGAAGAAACTGAAGTTGAAACTGAAATAAGCTTAGTCGGCGAAGCAGCTGGCGTGAAAGCTGGCGGTGTCTTGAACCAAACTTCATACACAGTTATTGTTTCAGCTACTCCAGCAAACTTACCAGAAAACATTGAAGTAGATATTACCAACTTAGAAATTGGCCAATCAATTACTGTTGCTGATCTACCTAAGGATGCAGACTACACTGTGGTTACTGATCCTGAAGAACAAATCGCAAACATCAGTGAAGCACAAGCAGCTGAAGAAGTTGATGCACCAGCAGAAGCAGCTGAACCAGAAGTTATCGGCGCAACAGAAGCTGAATAATTTAAAGCCCAAGCAGTTATCATTTTTGATAGCTGCTTTTTTTATATTTGGAAACCAAAAATTTGTTTTTTCTACTTAAACAGGATAAAATTAATCACTACATAAGTAATTTTTGCAGATGAAGGTACCCGTTCGTCTCATTCAGAATGGTATCCGCATTGAAAAATCTGATTAAATTTCTGGAAAAGAAATTTAATCCAAAGGAGGATACAAAATGTTTGAAACATTTGATTCTAATCGCAGCCGTTATGCCTCAGTCGGAGTTGTATCCAGTCTACCTGGCGAATTAATCGATAGTATCTGGTATATTATTGACTTAGACATCAAAGGCGTAATCCCTTTAAACAATATGCTTTCTTTTGGTGTAATTAATAATAATGGCCATGTCACGATGCATTTTTCGCAAGATGATGATAGTGTTGAGATGGGCGTCGACTTACCTTTTATGTATTCAACTGAATTTCCTAGTGAAGTATATGCTTACGATGATGGTACTAGACAAACCATTTTATTACCTAGCGAAATTCGCCAAAGAGGATAAAACAATTAGCCACGGCAACAGAAGTTTCATTCTGTTGTCGTTTTTCTGTGTTTAAAATTAAAATATTTCCATTTTTCTTATTTACATCTCATTTTTTATCATGTATACTAGTGAGCAATTACAAGTTGGAGGTCATTCTTATGACAAACAGAATCTACTCACAACTGAATAACCGCTTTTTCTTTAGCTTTTTTAGATAGGTTTGTATTCATCAAGATGGATGCAGACTACCGAAGTTTTGTATCTATCTATGATGGCTAAAGGATTTTAACGTACCACCAGCCACGTAGAAGAAATTCTAAATGGCTGAACATGTACGATCTATTCTCGTCGATTCATCACCCATTTAGTTTTTCTAAGTGGGTGATTTTTTTATGGAGAGGAAGAGAAGTATATGAAGAAGAAAATGTTAATGGGGTTAGGATTGTTAAGTTTATTAGTATTAGGAGCTTGTGGTCAAGGTGAAGCCGATGAAAAAAGCGAAGTTAAAAAAATCGGTATTTTACAAACTGTTGAGCACGGTTCTTTTGATGAATCACGGGAAGGCTTCATCCAAGGATTAGCTGAAAACGGCTATACAGAAGGTGAAAATCTAGAAATCGAATATCAAAATGCTCAAAGTAATCAAGGAAACTTACAAAGTATGAGCGAAAAATTAGTTTCCGACCAGCCTGATTTATTATTAGGTATCGGCACACCAGCTGGTCAAGGTTTAGCCACAGCAACACAAGATATTCCGACTTTAGTTACTGCTGTAACAGATTTAAAAACCGCAAAATTAGTGAAAAGTTACGACAAACCTGGTACCAACATTTCTGGAACTACTAATTTATCACCCATCAAAAAACAAATCGATCTATTGCTATCAGTCGTTCCTGATGCTAAGAAGATTGGCTTATTATACAATTCCGGTGAAGTGAACTCACAAGTGCAAATTGATGTCGCAACCGAATATTTAAAAGAATTGGGTATCGAAACTACTATCAAGACTGCATCAAATACCAACGATGTCCAACAAGCAACAGAATCTGTAGCCAATGATGCTGATGGTATTTACATCCCAACTGACAGTACTTTTGCCAGTGCGGCTGCCGTAGTTGGCGAAGTTGTTAAAGAGAAAAAAATTCCGTTAGTTGCCGGTTCCGTTGACCAAGTTAAAGAAGGCGGCTTAGTAACTTTAGGCGTAGATTATGTTTCATTAGGCTACCAAACAGGTGAAATGGCTGCAAAAATCTTAGATGGTGAAGCGAATCCTGAAGATATGCCAGTAGAGTCTGCTAAAGATTTAGCGTTCTATGTTAATAAAGACATGGCTGCGGCTTTAGGCATCGATCCTGAGAGTATCAAAGAACCAAAATAAACAAAAGCCAATGAAATCTTATTGAACAGATTTCATTGGCTTTATCTATTACTTAGCTAAAGTTTTTTTATACTGGCGAATTTTCTTCAAAGCCCATTCATAATGACTACTCATGGAAGACGCGCAATAACTACCTAACGAAGTGCTACCGGTCCAAGAAAAATATTTTTTGGTGAATAGTTCTTCTTCAGAAAAATTCGCTACCAAGTCCATCAACGCTTGGTGACTCTTCGACAGCATTTTCTTGGCATCCGCCAGTTCAGTCGTTTGGTGTTTTTCCCAAAAGACCAGATTCATTTCACCATAATTTTTCCAATTATAAGGAGCGGGTAAAAAGGGAACCACCTGCTCGCTCTTTTGATTCTCAGCAATGAAAGTCAACAATAATTGGTGCCATTCATAGAGATGAATTAGGACATCGCGAATATTACGATCGCGATCTTCGAATGGGAAAATGCCTACTTGCTCTGCTGGCGTCAGACTGTCAATCAAAGTAAATAGTTTGTCGTAATTCTCTTGAGAAAAGCTAAGTAATTCTGATTTTGTACGTGCTCTTGCCATTATTTTTCCTCCTTTATTTTAAAACGAGACAGGCTTCTGTCACCCATTTTTCTGGATCAGGCGTTTGCGCAGGGGAGACATGATTAATATTAAACATCGGTCCAGCCATTTCGTAATCCTGGGTTTCCAACCAACGAGCCAATGCATTCATTACTTGTGGCATTTGTCCATAGGATCCTTGAAATGTTACCGAAGCTGTTTTTATGGCTGGAGCTACAAAAAATTTGACTTCTTCCATATCTGAATAGTCACCAACAACCGTACTTTGCAATTCTAAATCAATCTGTTGATCTTGGTATTCTTCGTCGTGATAGATACTAATCCCCACCGGCGGTGAACTAAATTGAACTTTTTGAGCTTCAGCAGCTGCTCCAAGTGTTTGCCACAATTCGCTTTCACCGCTGGCATCTGCAATGACTTTTCGAATACTCATGACTTTACGAGCGGGTAATTCTTTTAAGACCACATGGTAATCTAGTAAGTTTTGACGGTCATCCAACTCTGCTTGAATTTGAGCCAAACTATCTTTTTGCTGGGTAATGACTGCTAATTCCTCTGCCAACTCTTGCTGTCGGGTGTATAAATATTTCTCAAGATCAACCGGATTTTCTTGGTTTAAAATTTCCTTGATTAAAGCCAGCGAAAAACCAAATGACTGGAGCTTCTTGATTTTATTGACGGTGGTTAATTGTTCTGCCTGATAATAACGATAGTTATTATCAGGATCAATTTTAGCGGGTTTCAATAAATCCATTTTTTCATAATGACGTAACATACGACTACTGGTTCCTGACAGTTTTGAAAATTGTTTAATCTTAAACATTACGCTTCCCCCTTTGTTTATTCTATTGTAAACGTTGACACTGTGTTAATGTCAATTAATTTTCAAAAACTTTTTCATAACCCTTGCATTCAGAAAAGTCTGTGGTAATATCAGTAGAACCAAAAATGATTTCACTCAAAAAGGAGTAGATAATGAAAGATCTTACCCATAGCAATCCTGCCAAATTAATCTTATTTTTTGCTTTACCTTTGCTGGTAGGAAATATTTTCCAACAGTTCTACAGTATGGTGGATATGATAATTGTCGGACAAACATTAGGCAAAGATGCATTGGCTGCAGTTGGCGCTACCGGATCGGTAAACTTTTTGATTATTGGTTTTGCTCAAGGCTTAACGGCAGGGCTTTCGATTATTACAGCCCAGCGTTTTGGGGCCAAAGATCCGTTAGCTGTTCGGAAAAGTTTTGCTACGTCGGTGATTATTAGTCTGATCGTGACCGTAGTTTTAACCGCTTTAAGCTTAATCTTTTTACGGCCCTTATTATTGCTTATGCAGACGCCGGTAGAAATTATTGACCAGGCGCAACAATTTATTTCTATTATTTTAGCCGGAATTTTTGCGGCAATGGCTTTTAACTTACTGTCTAATATGATTCGTGCTTTAGGTGACAGCCGCACCCCACTATTTTTCTTAGCGATTGCAGTAGTGGTGAATGTTGTATTGGATTTAATTTTTATTATTCATTTTCATATGGGCGTAGCCGGTGCAGGTTTTGCCACTGTGATTGCCCAAGTTTTTGCAAGTTTAATGTGTGTGGTTTACATCAAAAGGAAAATCCCCTTGTTACAAATTAGTCGCAAACATTTTACTTGGGATAAAGAAGAAATTCGAATCCATTTAAATTCTGCTTTACCGATGGGTTTTCAATCATCAATTATTGCTATCGGAGCAGTTATTTTACAATCAGCTTTAAATAGTTTAGGTACGAATGTCGTAGCGGCTCAAGCTACAGCTAGTCGAATTGACCAGTTTGCGATTTTACCAATGATGTCTTTTGGAATTACAATGGCGACTTTTACTGCACAAAACTTTGGCGCAAAAAAATATGATCGTATTTTATTAGGCGTGAAACAATGTTTGATAATGACCATTGGCTTTAGTATTTTTGCTGGTTTAGGCGTGATTTTCTTTGGAGATCATTTAGTTAATTTATTTGTCGCCCGTAGTGAAGTCAAAGTTTTCCAATTAGCCCAAATCTATTTTAATATTAGTGGTTCTCTTTATTGGATTTTAGCGATTCTCTTTGTTTTACGTTATACCTTACAAGGCTTGGGACAAGCGAAAGTACCGACAATTGCTGGAATTATGGAGTTGATAATGCGCTCTTTTGCTGCTCTAATTTTAACACCATTATTTGGTTATACTGGTGCTGCTTTTGCACCTCCGCTAGCTTGGATGGGTTCAGTAGCTGTTTTACTAGCTTCTTATTTTAAAGCCATGCGTCATTTAAAAAAATTAGATCAAGAACAAAATCAAGAACATGCTGAAAAACAAATAATGCACAGTCTTTCTGAAGAATAATCAGAGAGACTGTGCATCTTTTTTATGTCCGTTCTTTCAACCAAGTTTTGCGCGCTTGACCTAAAACCAACGGTACTGTTTCGTAAGTAACATCACTATATTCAATTCCAAACCAACGTTCTGGTGAAACGGCATAACGTTTAATTGCTAAACGAGCCTGCATAATTTGTCGATCCCATTTTGGAATATTGGTTACCGTCGATAATTCTTCTTGAATCAAGACAAATCGGAAATCCCCCACTTGGCGTCCTGGTGTCAAGGAATAATGTTGTGGTTGTTTATCTAAGCGCCCTTGTCTCATTAAATCATGGATAATTTGTCGCAAGTAAACATTCACATCTTGAGAGATTCTAAAGCCTAGATACAATTTCACTTGGACAATAAAATCTGTACCCATCATATCAATACTATATTCTCTAGTATAAGGTTCATCGGTTACTTCCACATTAACAAACCAGTAAACTTTTGCCCGCTTCAAACGCTTATCTAAAATCGAATAAATAAATTGATTGCCAATCTGATCATTTTCTAATTTTGGTACCATGAAAACGACATTGGTTTGGTAATATGGAATACGTTTATCATCTTTCAATTCTTGTAATTGCGGTAAGTAATCTTTTAACGAAACCTCTTCGGCATTGTTTTCTTGAATTTGATTACTACGATGCCAGATATACATTACCATTAAAATTATACCTGCCATACCAACAGCAACAAAACCACCGTGGAAAAACTTAGTAATACTAGAAATAAAGAAGAAGCCTTCCAGAGTACCAAAGAAAACAATCATTAAATAAGACAATAAACGAGAAACATTTTTTTGCCGCATATAATGATACAACAAGAAAGTTGTCATTAACATTGTTACTGTAATCGATAGACCATATGCCGCTTCCATGTGACTAGAAGTTCTAAAGGTCACTACAATCAACGAACAAGCCAACCATAAAATCAAATTAATCGCTGGAATATACATCTGTCCGATCGACGAGCCGGGATACATAATTTTTAAACGAGGTAATAATTTTAATTTGATCGCTTCAGAGACTAAGGTAAAAGATCCAGAAATCAAGGCCTGAGAGGCGATAATTGCCGCAATCGTCGCAAAAACAACCCCGAAAATAATCCAACCATCTGGTAGAATTTGGAAAAATGGATTTAATTCTTCTACTTGATAAAGATTCACATTTCCTTTTGAATGAATCATCCAAGCCGCTTGACCAGCATAATTTAAAGTCAAACACGCCATCACGTATGGCCAACTAAAACGAATATTTTTCTTGCCTACATGTCCCATATCTGAATACAGAGCTTCCGCACCCGTAGTTGCTAGAAAAATACTACCTAAAATAAAGATGCCGGCTTTGTTATCCGGGCTAAACAATAAATGAAGAGCATAATAAGGATTGATGGCTTTAACCACGGAAAAATCATACGGAATATTCATCAAGCCCATCACGCCTAAAAAAGTGAACCATAACAACATAATCGGTCCAAAAGCACGACCTACCAATTCAGTTCCAAAACGTTGAATAAAGAATAAGACCAATAAAATCACCAAAGTAATCACGACAATAATATTTTGATCCATCCCGAAGTGCGCCGAAAATTCTGGAATTCCCCGCAAACCTTCAATCGCTGTCGTGACTGTTACTGCTGGTGTTAAGACACCATCGGCCAACAAAGCGGCGCCACCAATCATAGCAGGTACAATTAAATATTTTCCGCCTTTTCTAACCAAAGCATAGAGAGAGAAGATCCCACCTTCACCATGGTTATCTGCATTCAAAGCAATAATCACGTATTTTACAGTCGTTAATAACATGACTGTCCAAAAGACTAGTGAAACAACACCAATTACGAAGTCATTGGTGACACTACCAAGGCCGCCCTGTTCATTTAAAATTGCTTTCATTACATAGAGTGGGCTCGTTCCAATATCACCGTATACCACACCCATCGCAATCAAAAGTCCCGCAACGGAAAGCTTTTTCTTCTGGCTATGATTTGTTTTCTCCAAAATAATCTTCCTCCTCGATTATAAAAAAAGACCTAAACAAACAGCAGGCTGCTTGTTTAGGTCTTGCAAATTGCTCCTCTAGACCAGTGTGGTAATCACACTTGATATTGTTGATCTAAAAGCATAGTCAAAACTATGTCGCTACTCCCCTAAAACACAATGTATTATCACCGTAATTTTGCCATTTGTCAAAGAAAATTAAGCGATATGAGAGAATATTCTTATTTGTCTTCTTTCTTCTCTTCGTCTTTTTCTAATAAGACTTTACGAGAAGCATTCACACGGCCTTGACGGTCGATTTCTGTGACTTTCACTAAGACTTCATCGCCAAGTTTCACCACATCTTCAACTTTACCAACTCGCTCGTTTGCCAGTTGAGAAATATGAACCAAAGCATCTTTGCCTTTAATCAAGTTCACGAAGGCGCCAAATTTTTCAATGCGGACAACTTTACCTAAGTATACTTCGCCAACTTTAACTTCTTTAGTTAATTCTTCAATGATCTTGATGGCTTTTTTAATCATATCAGCATCAGCTGAAGCGATACTTACATTACCTTCTTGATCGATATCAATTTTCACGCCAGTTTCTTCGATGATGCCGTTAATTGTGTCGCCACCTTTACCGATAACATCTTTGATTTTGGCTGGATCAATTTTGATCATTTCAATCTTCGGTGCATATGGGCTTAACTCTTTACGAGGTTCAGCAATTGTTTCAGTTAACACTTCTAAAATTTCAAAACGAGCTTTTTTCGCTTGGTCCAAAGCTTCTTTTAAGATTTGTTCCGTGATTCCTTGGATTTTAATATCCATTTGTAAGGCTGTAATTCCGTCTTTTGTTCCAGCAACTTTAAAGTCCATGTCGCCTAAGTGATCTTCTAAACCTTGAATATCAGTCAAGATTGTATAATTTTCACCATCAGAAACAAGTCCCATCGCAATTCCGGCAACTGGTGCTTTAATCGGCACACCAGCATCCATTAAAGCCAAAGTCCCAGCTGAAATACTTGCTTGCGAAGAAGAACCATTTGATTCTAAAACTTCCGCCACTAAACGAATAGTATAAGGGAAATCCTCTTCACTTGGAATTACTTGTGCCAACGCACGTTCACCTAAAGCACCGTGACCAATTTCACGACGACCAGGGGAGCCAGCTCGACCAGTTGAACCCACTGAAAATTGTGGGAAATTATAATGATGGATGAATCGTTTACTATCTTCCACACCTAAGCCATCAATAATTTGATGCTCACCTAATGGTGCTAAAGTAGCAGCTGATAATGCTTGAGTTTGTCCGCGGGTAAATAAACCAGAACCGTGAACCCGTGGTAATAAACCAACTTCTGCATCTAAAGCACGAATTTCATCTAGTTTACGACCATCAGGACGAATTTTGTCGATCGTGATTAATTCACGCACAACATCTTTTTCAAGGTCTTCAGCAATTTGTTTCACTTCTTTTGCCAATGATTCTACATCTTCAGCTTCTGCAAATTTTTCTGCATAAACTTCGATAACTGTTTCTTTGACTTTATGAATTTCATCTTCACGAGCTAATTTTTCTTCTGTTAATACAGCCGTTTTCATTGTTTGGTAATACTCGTCGAAGATTTCTTTTTTCAATTCAGGATTGACTTGTAATAAATCAATTTCCATTTTTTCTTGACCAACAGCAGCTACGATTTCGCTTTGGAAAGCAACCATTTCTTTAATCGCTTCAAAACCAAATAATAATGCGCCAAGCATATCTTCTTCTGAAGCTTCTTTAGCACCAGATTCCACCATGTTGATGGCTTTTTTAGTACCAGCTACGGTTAAATCAATATCAGATGCAGCCGCTTGATCCGTTGTTGGATTCAAGACATACTCACCATCGACACGACCTACTTCAACACCAGCAATCGGACCTTCAAAAGGAATGTCAGAAATTGCTAAAGCTAAAGATGAACCAAACATCGCTGCCATGGCTGGAGAGTTATCTTGCTCCACACTCATTACAATATTGGTTACTTGGACTTCATTACGGAATCCTTCTGCGAACATTGGACGAATCGGACGGTCAATTAAACGCGCAGTTAATGTCGCATCGGTACTTGGACGACCTTCACGTTTGATAAATCCACCAGGAATTTTACCAACTGCATACATTTTTTCTTCATAGTTAATCGTTAATGGGAAAAAGTCGAAGTTCTTCGCTTCTTTTGAGGCAACTGCGGCACTCAAAACGACTGTATCCCCATAACGTACTAAGACAGCACCGTTGGCTTGTTTTGCTAGTTGGCCAACTTCAACTTCCAAGGGACGTCCGCCCCAAGTTGTTTTAAAAACTTGTTTTTCTGATGACATGTATTTCTCCTTTTTTTCCTTCTGCACTCATGGGATCTACTAAACAAATGGAAACGGCGAAACTTTCGCGACTTTCATTTGGTTAGTAGAAGTTCGATCATCAGTGAAAGGATGTTTATATTTTGATTCTTCTACAATAGAAGAAAAATGGTCTTTTTAAAATTGGCTTCATTATAATGAAATAGGTGCCAGTTCTTCTTGGCGTTTCTCCGCCTTAGTAGAATGGTATCCGTTTGAAAATCAGATTAATTTTTCTTTGAAAAATTATTACTTTAATAATGAAATAGGAGCGAAACAATAAAAATTATTGCTTCCACTCCTAATTGGCTTAAAATTAACGACGTAGTCCTAAGCGTTGGATTAATTCGCGGTAACGTTGAACGTCAGTTTTACGTAAGTAAGCTAACAAGTTACGACGATGACCAACTTTTTTCATCAAACCACGGTAAGAATGGTGGTCTTTCTTGTGGACACGTGCGTGTTCATTCAAATGATTAATTTCTGCCGTCAATACAGCGATTTGTACTTCTGGAGAACCAGTGTCTCCTTCATGGCGTGCATATTCACTGATGATTTCGTTTTTGCGTTCTTTTGAAAATGCCATGTTTTTCACCTCTTTCTGATTTTTTCCTATGACTGAGTAAAACGTTGGTGAATCGTCCAACCAAGTGATAGGCAGCGGTGCTTTCGCACACTCTAATACTTTACTTGATTTAATATGAAAATGCAAGCTAGTGCCCAATGGAATCAACATTTTTCCCCTATAAAAAGAAGTTTTTGGCGCCGATTCAGTTTTGTGCTAAACTAGATTGGTGAAAAACATTCGAGAGGAGTCAGATCCATGATTACAATGGATGATATTATTAGAGAAGGCCATCCTACCTTAAGAGCGGTAGCCAAAGAAATTCCACTTCCACCTAGTGAAGAAGAAATAAAACTAGGAGCGGAAATGATCCAATTTCTAAAAAATAGCCAAGATCCAGAAAAATCTAAAGAAATGCATTTACGCGGTGGCGTTGGTTTAGCCGCACCACAGCTAGATATTTCTAAAAGAATCATTGCTGTCCATGTACCCAGCATCGACCCCGAAAAATCAGAGGACGAACTCAGTGTTGTGATGTATAATCCAAAAATCTTGAGCCATTCTGTCCAAGAAGCAGCTCTAGGTGAAGGCGAAGGCTGTCTATCTGTTGACCGTGAAGTACCCGGATATGTGGTACGTCCAGCCAGAATTACCCTAACTTATTTTGACGAACAAGGGGAAAAACATAAAATTCGCTTAAAAAATTATCAAGCCATCGTGGTACAGCATGAAATTGATCATTTGAATGGCGTAATGTTCTATGACCACATCAACGAAAAGAATCCATTAAGCATTAAAGATGGCGTCTTGATTATTGAATAGTAAGAAACGACCGAGCCGACTCGGTCGTTTTTTTGTAACAACCTTTTATCGATTTTTCGTTTAATAAATAGCCACCACAACAAAAAAACACCTCACTTTCAATAATGAGGTGTGTTAAACTATTTCTCCCATTGCATCGACCATTCTGGTTCACCGGTTACTTCGTCTATTTGCTTTTCAATCTTTTGGAATCCTTCACGCAAATAAAAATCGATTGCTCTTTGATTTTTTTGATAAACATTCAGTAATAATTGTGAATGCTTTTGCTTCATTTCATTTAATAATTGCTGACCGATTCCTTCACTACGATGTTCTTTATCGACAAATATCCCAGCCAAATAATCTTCCTGTACACCTACAAAGCCAAGGACTTCATCTGCTTGACGATAGATATAAACTTCCGATTCTTTCAATGTGCTCTTTACGTCATCAAACTTGTTCCACCAATAAACTGCTGGGATATAATTATGGACAGCCAGATTACTTTCCAACCAAATAGTCATCACCGCCGTCATATATTCTGCATTCAAAAGTTCAATCATTTAAAATTAACTCCAAATGAGGAATACCATCCTCTAAATATATATCTGATACAATCTCAAAACCAAACGACTGATAGAATTTTTTCAAGTAGGCCTGTCCTGAAATTTGGATCTTTCTATCGGGAAAACGTTTTTTGGTTTCTTCAATCGCAGCTGCTACTATTTTTTTGCCCCATTTTTCACCGCGATAAGCTTTAACTACTAAGACCCGACCAAAAGTTACATGATCTTCTTTTTCGATGATACGGGCATAAGCCTTTAATTTACCTTCATCCTTCAACAAAACATGCCACGCTACCGCATCATATTCATCCACTTCTTGATATGGACATTCTTGTTCCACGACAAAAACGGCTACCCGTTCTTGAAAGATTTCAATTAATTCTGTTTGTGCCATTTCAGTCGCTTTTTTCACTTCAATCTCCACTACTTTTCCCCTCTTCTCCAATCAGTAAAAACGATAAAAATTAATGTTCCTTTGCTTCATATAAAATACCAACTTTTTTTAACGCAGCTTTAATTTTTTCCAAATCTTCAGCTTCTTTGTAAGCAATTGTATGCAGGTGAATCCCTGACGTTAATTCAGATAACAGACTGGCATTTGATTTTTCATATTCCGTTATAAAATCAACTACTTCAGCTTGATTTTCGATATGCAATTGTCCAGTTAATTCACCATATAAAGGATGTTCTACGATGACATCAATAATCTCGCCACCATTTTCAACAATCGTTTGTAATTCAAGTGCTGTTTCTTGTCGTGTGTGTTGAACAACAATTTTACTGACTTTTTTTTCGTTTATCCCTGCAATTAAATAGCCGCGAGCAGTCGCAATCACCTCGACACCACTGGCTCGCAATAAAGCGACATCCCCTACAACAATTTGACGGCTGACGCCAAATTCTTTTGCGAAAGCACTAGCCGAGATCGGCTTTTCTGTATCTTGTAGAGCTGTTAAGATTTTTTCTCTTCGTTCTGGACCGCTTAACATTATTTATCACCTAATTTTTTTCTTTGATAATCTTTCGATTGTTCCATGATTGCTTTGAAAGTTTCAATGATAGGGACTTGAAAATCTGGATTTTCAATTTTTTGAGCAATTTTTTCTAAAACAATTGCTTCACGGCTGCTATCAAATACAGCTTGACCACTTTCTGCTTTTGCTTCTGTCACAAGAGAAACAGCCGCCATCCGTTTTTCTAACAACTGCACAAGTTGCTGATCAACTGTATCAATTTGTTTGCGTGCTTCTGCTAACAAATCAGTTGTTTTTTCTTCTTCAATTGTTTTAATCACTCCTGCAGGATTTCCACCGAGCACCACATTATCGCCAAATGATTTTGTTACTACACTACCGGCAGCCACCACGACATTATCCCCTAATGTAACCCCTGGAACAATCACAACGCCCCCGCCAAGCCAAGCATTGTCACCAATCGTAATCGGTTTGCCTAATTCAAGCCCACTGTTACGTTTGCCAGGTTTCAATGGATGAGAGGCCGTGTATAATTGAACGTTGGGACCAAACATACAATTATTACCGATTGTAATCGGACAAATATCTAATAAAATACTATTATAGTTCGTATAGAAATTCTCGCCAACGAAAATATTGTAGCCATAATCAAAATTGATATTCGGTTCAATATATACCCGTTCACCAGTTTTTCCAAAAGCTTCTTTAACTAATTCTTCTCGTGCTCGTTTATCCTCTGTTTGACTGATTGCTTGGGCTAATTTTTTGGCGATAGCTCGGTCGGCTACTAATTCTGCATCTGAAGCAAAATATAATTGACCAGCAATCATCTTTTCTTTTTCCGTTACCATAATTCTCTCCCTTTATAATTTTTCAAACACCGTTACGCCATCGGCTTCCACAAAGTCATGAATCATCGGAATATGCAGTGCTGTTTGATTAATTATTAATATTTCAGTTGTTTTTTTCTTATCATAAATTAAATCACAAAATGGATGAACTTGAAAGCTAGTTCCAACAATTACAATTAAATCAGCATTGAAGACCGCTTGTTTAGCATCCATCATCGTTTCTTCAGTAAAACCTTCGCCATATAAAACAATTTTAGGCCGAATTTGTCCGCCGCACTCCTCATGCTGATCTGTCTGTAAATACTTTTGCCAAGGAATGGTTTGCCCACATTTACGACAGTAACAATCATATAAAGAACCGTGGAAATTGATGAGTTGCCGACTGCCTGCTGCTTGATGTAAGCCGTCAATATTTTGCGAAACCACCCAAACCTCTTTTGTCTGTGCTAGCTCCGCCATTTTTTGATGAATTACATTGGGTTTTGCCTCAGGATGATAGATCTTTTTGACAAAATCATGGAATTTAGCTGGCTCCTTGATCATACATTGATGACTCAATAAATACTCTGGCGAAGAAAGTCCTTGATACACTCCTTTTAAGGAACGATAATCGGGTACACCAGATGGAGTGGAAACACCAGCACCCGTTAAAAAAGTCAGCTTATCTGCTTGCAATATTTTTTTTGCAGCCGTTTGACTGTCCATAATAATCACCTCATTATCTATTTTATTATAAACGAAATAACAATTTATCGGCCAGAGTGATTGACATTTGTTTAGTAAGATTATAGACTAGTAGCCATACTAACTGAATACGAGATACCTCATACAATGAGGTAGAGGTCGCGAAACTTATTAACCCTATGGAGCGGATAGACGCATTGAAATAGGTCTAGGATGTTTTCGCCGAAATGTACGAAGAATCTACTCACTTCGTATGTTGGGACGCAAGCTAACGTACTTGCGGACTGTCTTAGCATCGAGCTAAGTTGCGCTATGTTTTTGTGAGAGGAACATCTTCTTATATTTGCAGGCGGCCTTTAACTTTTTGGCGGCTTTTTTTGTTGGGCTCATCTCGTAGCTTTAAGGAAAGGGAGAAAATATGAAAAAAAGAATAACATTATTTGCCTTTGTTGCTATGTTTTTAAGTTTAATCATTTTACCAAATGTAACCCATGCAGATGCACAAACACCTGAAGGAGAATTGCGGGTCGGCATGGAAGCTGGTTACGCACCTTTTAACTGGACACAAAATAATGATAGTAAAGGTGCCGTAAAAATTCAAGGTGATGACTCCTACGCTGGCGGTTACGATGTCCAAATGGCGAAAAAAATTGCCGATAAGATGAATCGCAAACTAGTGATTGTCAAAACTGAATGGGATGGTCTACTACCGGCTTTACAATCTGGCAAAATTGACGCTATCATCGCAGGGATGTCCCCAACTGCTGAACGTTCCAAAGAAATTGATTTTTCTGATTCATATTACACATCACAGCTAGTAATCGTTACCCGAAATGATACAAAATATGCCCAAGCAACTTCATTAGAAGATTTTAAAGATGCCAAAATTACTGCTCAGCTGGGAACTTTCCATTATGATGTAGTGGACCAAATTCCAGATGTGAACAAGCAAGAAGCGATGGATAATTTTCCAGCTATGCGTGTGGCTTTAGAATCTGGCGTTATTGACGGCTATGTCAGCGAACGACCTGAAGGCGTAACTGCGGAAAGTGTCAATCCTGAATTACACATGGTAGAATTTTCTGCTGCCAATGGTTTCCAAACCAATCCAGAAGATACACAAGTCTCTGTCGGAATGCGTAAAGGTGATTCAGAAATTGCGCAAGTCAATCAAATTTTAGCTGAAATTCCTGAAGATGAACGGGTTGAAATAATGGATCAAGCCATCAAAGATCAACCAGCAGCTGAAGAAGTAGCGACTAATTCATCCGGTAAAAAAGAAAATGTTTTTGTCCGAATCTTACGTCAAAATGGCGGTATGTTCTTACGGGGAACTGGTGTCACTTTACTCTTAGCGATTGTTGGTACAACAGTTGGTACCTTGATCGGATTACTAGTCGGTGTCTTCCGGACATTGCCAGAAGCTAAAAACAAATTAAATCGTTTCTTCCAAAAATTATTTGGCTGGTTACTAAGTGCCTATATCGAGATTTTCCGAGGCACCCCAATGATCGTTCAATCTGCCGTGATTTATTACGGAATTGCTATGGCTTTTGGTATTGATTTGAATCGAATTGCTGCTGCTTTATTTATTGTTTCCATTAATACTGGAGCTTACATGTCTGAAATTGTACGTGGAGGAATTTTCTCTGTCGACAATGGACAATTTGAAGCAGCTCACGCTATCGGTATGACTCACGGTCAAACCATGCGCAAAGTTGTTTTACCACAAGTATTGCGAAATATTTTACCAGCAACTGGTAATGAGTTAGTTATCAATATTAAAGATACTTCAGTTTTAAGTATCATTTCAGTAACCGAATTATTCTTCCAAGGTAAAAGTGCTGCCGGAACCAACTACCTGTTCTTCCAAACGTACTTTATCATCTGTGTCATTTATTTTGTTCTAACTTTCAGTGCAACACGTCTATTGCGCTTAGTTGAAAAGAAAATGGATGGTCCTGATGCTTATACTCGCTTAGAAGATACTGATGTTGCCATCGAAGCAGATAAATAGGTCGTTGTTTAAGAAATTTATTACATTAATATGAAGTAGGAGGTTCTTATGAGTAGTATTATCGAAATTGAACATCTAAATAAAAAATTTGGCGATAATGAAGTCTTAAAAGATATCAGCATAACTGTTAACAAAGGAGAAGTTGTGACCATCATCGGCGCTTCTGGCTCTGGTAAAAGTACTTTCTTACGCTGTATCAATTTACTAGAAACACCCACCAGTGGTGCAATTATTTATAATGGCGAAAACGTCCTAGCACCTGGTTATAACTTACCAAAATATCGCACACATCTAGGGATGGTATTCCAAAGCTTTAATTTGTTCAACAATATGAATGTTTTACAAAATTGTATGACGGGTCAAATGACAGTCCTAGGACGAAAAGAAAATGAAGCTAAAGAAATTGCCATTGAAAACTTGAATAAAGTTGGGATGGGCCGCTTTATTGATGCGCGTCCTGCGCAATTATCTGGTGGCCAAAAGCAGCGGGTAGCCATTGCCCGCGCATTATCAATGAATCCAGAGGTGATGTTGTTTGACGAACCTACCTCTGCGCTAGATCCGGAAATGGTCGGCGATGTCTTGAGTATTATGCAAGATTTAGCTGGATCAGGGTTAACAATGGTCATTGTGACCCACGAAATGGCTTTCGCCAAAGAAGTTTCTGATCGGGTAATCTTTATGGATAAAGGTGTTATCGCTGAAGAAGGTACCTCAGAAGACATTTTTGTTCATCCGAAAGAAGCTCGTACTAAAGAATTTCTACATCGCGTACTACATCCGGAACCATAAACAATAAATAAACTAAAAACTGACGACATTCGATTAAGATCGAATGTCGTCAGTTTTTCTTTTGTTCCCTGTTTAATCATTAAATTTTTGAAGTATATTGCGCAATTGTCGTGTTTTTCCATAATTATAAAATAAAGATTGAGTCATAAAATGGGAACTAATTGAAGTCAAATAAGTAAAAATGACCTTATTTATTTTTTCGAGAAAATGCTGATTTAAAAGTCTTTATTCGTTATTTTTTGCTTTAAAAAACTACATTTCCCGACTCTTTATGATTTAAAAAATAACCCTCGAACTTTTTGAAAATACTTGTTTGCGGTGCGATATGAAACAATCCAAATTGCCGATACGAAAAAACGTCCAATCATTCCTAATGGCGGATAAAAAAACACTCCTACCAGAATAATAAGATTAATAATCATCGATATTTGGCTACGACGATCACGAGATAAAACGATGGCCACATGACTATTTGGGTCATTAGCTTTGACCACTCTTTTTGAAAGTACTCCATAGGAAAAACTCCACATCATGTAGACAACAACGTAGAAAAATTCAGGCCAAAAGCGATTTGGATTGCGGCCAACCCAACTAGTCACTGCTGGACACAAAGTCAGCCAAAATAGCCAAAAAATATTGGCCCAAATGACGGAATAATTTATTTTTTCGGCCATCTGCATCATCCGATGATGGTTCACCCAAATAACAGCTACAAAAATAAAACTGACCGTATATGCTAATAAAGTATTACTAATATTTAATATTGAGTAAAGAGATGGTGAATCAGGAATTTGAATATCTAACACTAAAACAGTTAAAACTATCGCTACCACACCATCTGTAAATGCCTCTAGACGGGCTTTTGTCATCGGTTCATCTTCTTTCTTAAAATTACAAAGTCACAATTCCATTTTTTTTATCAGAATATTACTGATAATTCATTATTCTATAAGTGTTAAACAAGACAGTTTATATAAAATACAGTACAATGTTACTAAATTAAATATGGTTATTATTTAGTGACACATATCAAGGAGGATACTATATGTTATACGAAGAGTTAATGTTGGATCCATCGCTCTTATTACGATTCAACATTTTCAAATACTTACTGAAAACAGAAAAACCCGTTCTATCCATTAGTCAATTGTCTGAAGACATGGAGCTAAACTATCAACAAAGCGTTATTGAATTAAACGAGATTGAAGAAGAATTGAAAGAAATTGAATCTGATCATAAAGAGATCATGATGAGAGCTGGTAAAGTCAACATTCAAAACATCAAAATATCGGTTGACGAATATCGTTATCACTTGCTTAAAAAAGCGGTACCCTTTCAGTATATCTTATATTTCTTGAATGAAGAAGAGCCTACCATTGAAAAATTCTGTGAAAAATACTTCGTTAGTCGCTCAACTGTTTCCCGTAAAATCGACAATTTAAAAAAACATCTAAAACATTTCAATATTCGTTTTACCTATACGGAAGCGGGTATGTCAGGTGACGAACGTCTCATCCGAATGGCTTTATTTGATATTTTATGGTTAGGGACTCGCGGAATTGATATTCCTCTTAATATAGATACAGAAATATTAGATTCATTAATTAATCACTATAGTCATTATTTCCCATTATCACGGACTTATTTTGGTACACGGGAATTGCGTTTATTTGGTGCTCTATTCTTAGCCCGGGTCAGCAAGCAAAACTTTGCCAAGTATGATCCTCGTTATAATTTCTTGATGAAAGACAATCCTTATTATGATTTCTCTTCATTAAAAGATTTAGTGAATTTTGAAATGACTCCTAGACAATTAAAAGGGGAATCAAGTTTTATTTACTTCATTGCTCATTATGCACCTTTCTACACTATTCGAGAAGATAGTAGCTTAAAACAAGCGATTCACGATTTCTCTGCACGACCAAACGCAGTCAATGATTTTGTAAACGAATTTCGTTCCTTTGCTAAAAAAGTCTTGTTCCCAGATAAACCTGGCGTCATGGATGATCCTTTGATTATTGGTAATTTATTAAATATTACCTTTACTTTCTTTGTTTACCGCCAACCATTTCCAAATATTACTAGCTTGGTTTTTGCGCCTGCTAAAAATCAAACCCAAGGTGGTTATGTCTTAGAACAAAATATCATGAATTTCATGCAAAGTGCTACTGAAAATCCAAGCTTTAACTTTATAAACTCAATTCACGGTTTATTAGGAAAATCATTTAAACAATTATTACTACCTTACTTTAATCAATTTCCATATTCGGACAATTTAAAAGTTGCAGTTGCCTTAGAGCATAACGCCATCTTTGTCCGAGACATTTATCAGTTTTTAGAAGATTTACGTTTTGTTGATGCCGAAGCTTATGATACTTCAGCTCGCGATGACTATGATTTGATTATTACTTCTTCTTCTATTTTACAAAAAGAAAAACCAAATCTAAAGATCTTCCAAATTGATTACACCAACGAAGATCTAGTGCCACTTTACATGAATCTACGTAAAATCTACGATGAGAAAAATTTTGTCAATAAATAATCTTATGATCGACTGTCTTTCTGGCAGTCGATTTTTTTGGTCAAAAAAACTCTGCCAGGCATCTGACAGAGTAAATAATTTATTAGAATTTCTTTTCAAATAATGGACTAACTGGTTTGTTTTCATGGATGCGTTTAATTGCATCTCCCATTAAAATACCCACAGAAATTTCATCGATTTTGTCGATTTTGCGTTCATCTGATAAAAAGATTGAGTCTGTTACAACTAAATGTTCGATGGCTGAATCAGAAATTCGTTGCATTGCTGGACCTGATAAAACAGGATGTGTACATGAAGCGTAAACACTCACTGCGCCGGCTTCTCTTAACGCATTGGCTGCTAAAGTTACCGTTCCTGCAGTATCAATCATGTCATCGATAATCACACAAGTTTTACCTTCAACATTACCGATAATATTCATGACTTCTGCCACATTGGCTTTTGGTCGGCGTTTATCAATAATCGCAATTGGTGATTTCAAAAATTCTGCTAATTTTCGGGCACGAGTCACTCCACCATGGTCGGGAGAAACAACAACTACATCGTCACCACAAATATTTTTTTCTAAGAAATAGTTAGCAATTAATGGTGCACCCATTAAATGATCCACTGGAATATCAAAGAAACCTTGAATTTGAGAGGCATGTAAGTCTAATGTTAATAGGCGAGTTGCACCAGCTTTTTCGATCATATTTGCCACTAATTTAGCTGTAATCGGTTCACGGGCACGCGCTTTACGGTCTTGACGAGCGTAACCATAATATGGCATTACGACATTAATCGTTTTAGCACTGGCACGTTTTAAAGCATCAATCATGATTAAAAGTTCCATTAAATTATCGTTGACAGGGGCACTCGTTGATTGAATCACATAGACATGTGAGCCACGAATACTTTCTTCAATGTTAACTTGAATTTCACCATCACTAAATTTCGTAACAGAGCTGTTACCTAGTTCAACACCGACTTCTTCCGCAATTTTTTCGGCTAACGGACGGTTAGAACTTAAAGCGAAAATTTTCAATCTTGGATCAAAATAATGTTTTGACATGGGAACCTCCACTTTCTATTATGCATACGAATACGATTATAAACTATTGCGGCTAAAAAACTAGCCTATTTTTAAAAATCAAAAATGTTTTTTCTACCTAAAAAGGCAAATGACTAGCATAACCACTCTTATTGACTTGTCGAGCCCGACCAATTGCTAAATCGCCTTCCTTGACATCTTCGGTAATCGTCGAGCCAGCCGCAACCACACTATTTTTTTCAATCATTAATGGTGCTACTAAATTAGTACTTGAGCCGATAAAGACGTGATCTCCAATAACCGTTTGATGTTTGTTTTTCCCATCGTAGTTGACAAAAACAACGCCACAACCGACATTAATATCTTCTCCTAAAACAGCGTCTCCCACATAAGTTAAATGACCGACTTTGGTATTTTCACCAATTTTGGCTTTTTTAATTTCAACAAAATTACCAATATGGGCTTTTTCACCGATTTCAGCCTGTGGACGTAAATGTGCATAAGGACCAACATCAGCATTTTTCCGGACAATCGCTTCTTCAATTACAGACTGTTTGATTTCAACGTTGTCTTCAACAATACTATCGACAATTTTCGAATGGGCACCTATAACTACATCAGAACCAATCACTGTTTTTCCTTGAATTTGTACGCCAGCTTCAATAATTGTATCAGAACCAATCTCAACCCCCGCATCAATATAAGTCGTCGCTGGGTCAATAAAGCTAACCCCATTTACCATATGCATCTGATTAATACGGCGGCGCATAATCCGATTGGCTTCAGCTAATGCCAATCGATCATTCACCCCAATTGATTCTTCAAAATCTTCCGTTTGATAAGCCGCAACGGTTTTGCCATCGGCTTTTAAAATTTCAATAATGTCAGTTAAGTAGTATTCTCCTTGGGCATTATTTGTTCCGATTTTTTCTAAAGCATCAAATAAAGCTTCATTGTCAAAACAATAAGTCCCAGTATTAATTTCTTGGATGCGAATTTCTTCTGGCGTAGCATCTTTTTGCTCCACGATTTTTTCAACAATTCCCACGTGATCGCGAATAATACGACCATAGCTAGTTGGATCATCAGCATGGGCCGTCAAAATTGTTGCGCTAGCTTTTTTTCCTTGGTGATAATCAAATAAGTGATCAATAGTTTGACTGGTCAATAGCGGTGTATCTCCACTAATGACTAAAGTCGTCCCTTTTTTCCCTTTTAAAAATTCAGCCGCTTGCATCACTGCGTGACCAGTACCCAATTGTTCTTCTTGAACCACGTACTCAGTTCGATCGCCTAATTGTTCTTTGACTTTTTCCGCGCCATGACCAACGACAGTCACAATTTCTGACGGTTTTGTTTCGATTACTCGTTCAATAATGTGTTCTACCATCGGCTTACCAGCTACTGGATGTAAAACTTTATATAATTTCGATTTCATGCGGGTTCCTTTACCGGCCGCTAAAATAATCGTGTATCGCTTTTCCAAAATAATCGCTCCTAAATATTTTCTATTTCTTTCAGTTTAGCTTAGATAATCCGTTTTTTCAATTAACTAAAAGAAGAGCAGTGAACTTTTGTCCCTGCTCTATTGCTTTATTCTTTTGAAAAACAATTGCCAGGGACAACTGTAATAGTTTTTGTTGCAGTATCAACATCTTTTACATAAAGTAACGAGCGGTAATCAGAAATAGCTCGTTCCCCTTTGAATTTAGATTCGGCAAAAACAGTGATACCCACTAATTCTGCTTCAAATTCTTCAATTAAGCTCTTCATACCATTGACGGTCCCGCCGCCTTTCATGAAGTCATCTACGATTAATACTTTTGAACCACGCCGCAAGCTGCGTTTTGATAATTCCATCTTTTCAATCCGTTCAGAAGAGCCTGATACATAATTGACGCTAACAGTTGCGCCTTCAGTAATTTTTGAGTCACGACGGACAATCACAAAAGGTGCGTTCAAATAATAAGAAACTGCTTGAGCAATCGGTACACCTTTAGTTGCTACAGTCATTACTGCATCCACATCTTCGTTGATGTATTGCGCGGCAATAATTCTACCAACCATCCGTAATAAATCTGGTTGCCCTAACATATCAGATAAATATACATAACCACCAGGTAATAAACGATCTTCCTCTGACAAAGTTTCCGCTAAAGAAGCAATGTATTGGCTAGCTTCCTCTTCGCTAATGCTAGGCGTATAAACGACTCCACCGGCTGCACCAGGAATGGTGGCTAAATAGCCATTGCCCCGCTCTTTAAATGTTTTTTTGACGATCGCTAAATCTTCACTGATTGAAGATTTGGCTGAACCATAACGCTCCGCAAAAAAAGTTAAGGGAATCAAGTCATGGGGGTGTTCTAATAAATATTGAGTCATATCGATCAATCGTTCACTACGACGAACTTTCACACATTGTCACTCCTGTTCAATTTTTTATCGTTTCTCATTATAAGGGTTTTGATGAGAAAAAGCGAGAAATAGCGAGATAAATTTATACAAAGTTCGTAATTTATTAATAATGAACGAAAAATATCAGGAAATCTTTCGTTTTCTTCTCATTTTCACCTATAAAAAAAGCTTCCAACCTATTTTGTTGGAAACTTTTCATCGACTATTTAATATTGCTTTTGTTTACGTTGGTATAAAATTTTTACGCGACGTACCACTAACATCAGTAAAAATAAGAAGACAAAACTCAAAGTAATCGTTGCTCCCGGCGGTGTATCTAAATAATAAGAAGAAGTTAATCCACCTACCATTCCGATAAAGCCTATAATAATACTAATGAAAATAACCGCATTAAAACTTTTTCCCATCCGCATTCCGGTCGCTGCCGGTAAGACCATAATCGCTGAAACTAACAAAGCACCGGCAATCGGAATCATTACTGCAATCGCAATCCCCGTTACAATATTGAAAATCATCGACATTTTTACAACTGGTAAACCATCGACAGCCGCAATATCTTGGTCAAAGGTTAGCACATACATTGGACGTTTAAACAAAATAAATAATACACCAATGACTACTAATAAAACTCCTAAGAAAACTACTTGCATCCAAGTCAATGTGACAATTGAGCCAAATAAATATGATTGAATACTCACAGCCGAACTACCTGGTGCCAAACTCATTAAAACTAATGCCAAAGCTAAACCTGAGGCCATCAAAATAGCAATCGAAATTTCGGAATAACCTCGGTACATGCTTTGTAAGTATTCCATCAAAATGGCTGCAATAATAACAACTAATAGCGTTGTTACTGTAGGATTTAAATTAAAGAAAAAGCCTAATGCCACACCAGCTAAAGATACATGAGACAAAGTATCCGCCATTAAAGATTGGCGGCGAATGACTAGAAAAACCCCCAACATTGGCGCAATCCCAGCAATAAAAATCGCCGCCAAAAAGGCTCTTCTCATGAACTCATATGAAAGCAACGCCATTGAGAATCCTCCTTTCGCACCAAACGAATTTGGCGATCAATATATTTTTTAGTATCTTCATGGTCGTGGGTAATCATCAAAATACTTTTATCATGACGATGAGCTGCATGTTTTAGCAACGCATAAAAATCATTGCGTGAACTTTCATCCATTCCAGTAGTTGGTTCATCTAAGACAAATAAATCAGGATCTTTCGCAAAAATGCGGGCAATATTAATCCGTTGTTTTTGTCCGCCAGATAATTCGCCGATTCGTTTGTGACGCATATTCCACAAGCCAACAGATTCCAAGGCCTTTTTAGTATGTTCATGATCTCTGGCACTTAATTTTTTAAACCATTTGCCTTGAGGATAACGACCAGAGCTGACTAATTCGTAGACAGTACTAGGAAAACCTGCATTAAAGGAAGCTACTTGTTGGGGAATATAGCCAACACTAAGTTTGCCTCCATCTTTATTAGTTTTAGCAATTGTGACTTTTCCGCTATGGGGTTTCAAAATTCCTAAGGTCGCTTTCACTAACGTAGACTTCGCTGCCCCGTTTTCTCCTGTTAGAATGACAAATTCTCCTGGGTCTACATGATAAGAGACATTTTCCAAAACGGGTTCGTCATCATAATAAAACGACAAATTTTCAACTTCTATGTATGACATTTTTTTATCCTTTCTGTAAATAAGACCGGTATTCCCTGATGGAAACACCGGTAAAACTACTTATTTAATTGTTTCTTGTAAGGCAACTAAATTTTCTTCCATGACTGAAATGTAATTTTCGCCAGCTTTGATTTGTTTGTTAGTTAAACTTTCCAGCGGATTTAAGACAGCTAGTTTTACACCAGTCTCATTGGAGAGGGTTTCCGCCACTTTTGAGGAAGCATTTTCTTCAAAATAAATCACGCTAACATTGTGTTCTTCTACATAATCTTTCAACTCGCCTAAACGACTTGGTGAAGGTTCTTGATCAGGGGAAATTCCGGCAATAGCTTCTTGGGTTAAGCCATATTGTTTTGCTAAATAACCAAAGGCCGCATGTTGGGTAACAAAAGTTTTGTTACTAGCATTTTGAAAAGCATCTTGATATTTAGTATTTAATTGATTTAATTTCTCAATATAAGCAGCAGCATTCTTTTCGTATGCTGACTTGTTGTCAGGATCTTTTTTACTTAATTCAGCTTGAATATTTTCGACTTCTTTAATGGCTAAAACAGGATCCAACCAAACGTGTGGGTCTAAATCATGTTGATGCTCTTCTTCATGATCGGCTGCTTCACCTTCATGATCATGCTCTTCTTCCGAGCCCTCCATCAAATCGATTCCTTTAGAAGCTTCAATCACGGTTGTTTTCTTCGTGTCAACACTGTCAGTTAAATGATCCGTCCATGTTTCTAACTCAGGACTGTTATAAACAAAAGCATCGGCTTCCGAAATTTTAGCCAAATCTTTAGCGGAGGGTTCAAAATCATGAGGTTCTGTTCCCGCCGGAATTAATAATTCCACATCTGCTTTGTCACCAGCTACTTCCTTGGTAAATTCATACATTGGATAAAAAGTCGCGATGATTTTTAATTTACTTCCATCACTATTTTGACTATTTTCTTGCGCGCCACAGGCAGTCAGCACTAATGATACTATCACAAGTAATAAAAAAAGAAATCCTTTATGTTTTTTCATTATTCACCCATCCTTATCTTTTAGACAAAGAATAATTTAACAGACGTTTTCTTATTAGTCAACTCAAATCGTAAAATTTACGTTTTGAGACTCATAAACACTGATAAATCGTAATTTATATGTTTTATTATTCATATAAACAGATAAACATGTAATCGAATTTACGTTATTTTAATAAAGATAATTAAGCTATCTCAGCAGATCCTTAATTATTTTTTTAAAATTTAAAGAAAATTACTACTCAGCATATTTTAATAAAATTTGAAATTGTTATGGACTTTTATCGGAGATAAATAAAAAATTTTATTCTTGCTCCAAATAAAAAGTCATGCGCTCAGGATTATCCAAAAAAAGCTTCATATCTTTATAAGCATCAGTAGTTTGGTAATCAATTTTCTTCATTTCATTATTGCTATCAAAAATGGTTACTCCCGGTGCTGCCAATAAAACAGGTGAATGAGTGGCAATCAAAAATTGACAGTTCTGTTTACTCAATAAAAGAATTTCTCTTAGTAACGTCATCTGTCTAGATACCGAAAGCCCAGACTCCGGCTCGTCTAAAATATACAGACCGTTGGGACCAAAGCGATTAGAAATGATAGACAGCATTCCTTCACCATGAGACATTTTGTGTAAGGCTGTTTTTCCATAATAAGTAGATAATCCTAATTCTTCTACTTCTGAAGCAAGATTATAGTAATTTTCTGCTCGTAAAAAGAAGCTAACTTTGGGAATTAGCCCTTTTCGGACTAAAGTCAGAAATTCATGGAGTTCAGAGTGGCTGTCATAAGTGGAAAAGTTGAAATTCTTTGTCCCACCTTCAGGATTCATCCCGAAAGAAATCGCAATAGCTTCCAATAACGTTGATTTTCCAGAGCCATTTTCACCAGCAAAAAAACTAATTGGTTGATTGAGCTTCAACGAATTTTTACTAAGTGCTTGGACAACTGGTAAAGTGTAAGGATATTCATTAGAAAAATTAGTTTGAAGTCTGATTTCATCAATGAACATAAAATGCCTCCTAAAAATTTTATCTCCATGGCCTATCCATAGCTATCAATTCTCAATAATAAAAAAGCTTGAGGAAATCCCCAAGCTTACTTTAAGGTTCGAACTAAATAAACTTCATCACAAAAGCCTTTTAAAGCATTCATGACATGCTGCGCCCGAGAATATTTATGGCATAAGCCGTAAACGGTCGGACCTGATCCACTCATCATAGCGGCATCAGCACCATATTTCACCATACGGTCTTTGATTTGCTGAATAATCGGATGCTTTTTGATAGTGACAGCTTCCATCGAGTTACCTAAGTTTTCCGTCATTGCTTGATAGTCATTGGCTTCAATCGCCGCCACTAAAGCTGAAATATCGGGATGATGTAATTGATCCATCACGATTTGTGAAAAAACCGTTCGCGTCGATACACTCATCCGCGGTTTCACTACCACTACCCAACATTGCGGCATCGGCGGCAAAACGGTCACTTTTTCACCAAAACCTTCTACTAAAGAAGTTTTTCCGTAGACACAATATGGCACATCTGAACCTACTTCAGCTCCTAACTGCGCCAATTCTGCTGTCGTCAAGTTCAACGACCATAGACGATTAATTGCGCGCAAAGCTGCTGCCGAGTCTGTTGATCCGCCACCTAAACCAGCTGCAACGGGAATCTTTTTTTGAATTTTCACATGTAGACCAGTCTGAATTTGGAATCGGTTTTTAACTAACTCCAAGGCTTCATAAACATGGTTTTTTTTATCGGTTGGCAAAAATGCCTTATTGGTTTCAATCACGATTTTATCTTCGGCAATTTCTTCTAAATATAACCGATCTGCTAAATCAATCGAAGCCATCACCATCGACAATTCATGTAAACCATCTGGACGTTTACCTAAAATATCTAAACCCAGATTTATTTTTGCTGGTGCTTTTTCAATGATTTCCATCTTCTCACCTGTCTAATTTTATCATTAGAAAATTTTAGCATAGCCTCCTAAAAAAGTATAGTTCGGCCTCCATAAAAAAAGGTCTGATAAAGATGAGCAATGCTCATCTATCAGAACCTCCTTATAATTCAATCATTTCTTCTGATAATGGTGTTGCTTTATCTTTCCCACGACCAATTAAAATTAATAGCTGACTGGCAGAAAAAACAAAACTACTGGATTTCATGTAAGCAAAATAACGAGGTCGCCAATAATCAACGTAAGGATTTTTTTCTTCTGTAACTTGTTGGAAATCATAAAATGAATGGCCGTATTTATAAATCAAGTTCATTACTCTTTCACCTAAGAAAGCAAAAGAAGTTTCTCCTACTTTTGCTAACGGAGCCATACCTTGATAAACTTCCTTAAAACCCATTTGATGTAATTGATCCATTAAATGCAACTTCAAAAAGGTAGACAGCTCATTAGGCAAATCTTTTTTGTAGCGCAGCAAGTCATAAGAAACAATTTCTTTTGTAATTGGTTGTTGGCTAATAAAACCGACTAGCTCACCTTCAGGATTTAAAGCCACTCCAATACCGCTAGTTTTTAAATACTGTTTATCGAAACGACCTACTGAAAAGTGTTTTTCCTTTTCACCATTTAACCACTCATCAGAAATTTTCACCAAATCCGACAATAAGGCATCTGTTGGTTGTTGATAATATTGGAATTGATAGCCTAATTTAGCCAAACGCTCAAAACCAAAGCGGTCTGAAAATACTTCTTGATGATGACGAGAAAAATCAGTTACGCCAGTTTCGCCAATTTTGTCAAAGTGAAAACCTAAATCATGTAACAGCAAAACATATTCTTCTGAAATCTTATAAAAAGCTAATTGATAGCCTAATTTATCGACATATTCCATAAAGGCAATCGTGGCAGCTTGCCACTTTTCAGGATTGCCTAACGGATCACCTAAAACGAAGCACTTATTTGCTCGCGGTTGAAAACCAAACATCATTTGATCCGCACCATTTTCTTGATAATAAAAATAGCTATAGCCTGACAGACGTAAATAATGACTGGCTGCCGTTCCACCATACAGTTTTTGCAAATGATTGAACCGTTCTTCGTCCCATTTCTCACCAACTATTTCTTTTTTAGTCGTCAAAAATTGATATAAAGTGGCTAAACAAATAATGGATAAAACGACACCTAACATGCCAGAAATCCAAATATCTTCAGAAGGAAAAGCAAAATATTTACTAGCAAAAGCCTGACTGCTCCAAATTTGGCCACTATGATAGCCCGCCACAGCGTAAATAACTAACAGAATACCAAATAGCAAACCATCCGTCACAATTGCTCCCCAAGAATAAGCAAAGCTTTGCCGATAAAATTCTTTGCGCGAAGCCCAGACAATCAATAAAATAATTACATATACAGTAATCAATCGAACCGAAGCTGTTCGAGAGACCGTATTTACAATCCCAAAAATCAGCAAAGCGATGGTGGGCCAAAAGGCTTTCTCAACCTTTTGTGAAATACCTCGCGCCAATCCTAATAATAAAAAACCAATTAATAAATTCAACGTCTGATCTAAGAAATTAAAAGAAAAAGGCAAGACAATTTCAAATAAACGGCTCAGATTAGATAGATTCGTAAAGGTAGATAACAAAATCATCATAGTTCCAGCAAAATATACCGCAACGACTAAACAAGTGTGGGCAAATTTTTGTGATAGAAGCCGCGGCAAATTGTCAAAATAACGATTTAATTTCACACTAGTATTGGTTAAATAAATAATAATACCCGTTACAAAAGGAATGAAATAATAAAAAATCCGATAAAACAAAATCCAAACCACGGCACTACTTTGACTTAACCCTAAATGTCCTAACCCTAAAATCATCATGACATCAAAAGTTCCCGCACCACCAGGAACCATCGTCAGCATGCCTAATCCAGTCGCAATCACAAACATGGGATAAACATCAACTATTGAAAAATCTAGTTGCATCAAATAGCCGACAACTAAAAAGACCGACAAGGCTCCTAGCCATTGACCAGTCGAAGCGGCAACTAACTCGGCCAACCAACGCGCGCGAAATTCTTTAAACAAAGTTTTTCGACGATTATAAATAAACGTCAATAAAACAGGAGCGAAAAAACCACCTAATAACAGCCACCAACGATAATGATAAAAAGGATTATTATGCCGGAATGCAATTAAATCTAAGGAAGTTACTAAAGCTAACAGTGAAAGCCCACTGAGCATAAACAAAGCAATTTTGGACACCGTAGCAATCACTTTTTTTCGTTCCAAGCCTTTACCATAAAAATTAGCTCGCAAACTCGCCCCAATCACTCCACCAAAACCAGCTAAATTATTAATTGTATTTGTCGTCCAAGCGGCAACTAAAAAATCTCGCTTAGTTAATTTTTGACTGCCCATATTTACCAAACTTTTTTCAGCCACCCGATCATATAAGACCATTGGCAAAAGTCCCGCTAGTCCAGCGATAAGCATTCCTAATAACGCCCAGCGGTTTTGCCCTTTGATGCGCAGTAAAATATCCTGAAAGCTCATTCCATGAGCAATATTGCGGACTTGATTGGCAACGAAGAACAAGACGATGCCAAAAAAGATAATTTTAATTAAGGTAGCATGCTTCTTTAGCCACTGACTGAGCTTTCTCATTTTTCTTGCTCCTCTTTTTGATTAGTTCAATATCTCTAAAAAATTTTGAAGTAACAACTGTATTTTCTTTTATGGTAGCTTAAGCTGAAGTATTTGCCAACTTGATATGATGTTTTTTTAATTTTTTTTCAAAGAAAAAGACATCAACCAATTTCGATTGATGTCTTAGTAACATTACTTATTTCGCGTAATCTGTTGCTCGGGTTTCTCGAATAACAGTTACTTTGATGTGTCCTGGATAATCCAACTCATCTTCAATCTTACGACGAATATCACGAACTAAACGAACGGCATCTAAGTCAGAGATTGCTTCTGGTTTAACCATTACTCGAACTTCGCGTCCAGCTTGAACGGCGAAGCTTGATTCGACCCCTTCAAAACCGTTGGAAATATTTTCCAAGTTTTCTAAGCGACGAATATAGTTTTCCAATGATTCGCTACGGGCACCCGGTCGCGCTGCTGAAACTGCATCGGCAGCTGCTACCAAAACAGAAATAACTGAAGTCGCTTCAGTATCTCCATGGTGAGAAGCAATAGCATTGATAACCGTTGAATTTTCTTTGTATTTCGCTGCTAACTCGGCCCCAATTTCAACGTGAGAGCCTTCAATCTCGTGATCCAACGCTTTCCCAATATCATGTAGCAAGCCGGCTCTTTGGGCTAATTGGACATTTTCGCCCAGTTCAGCTGCTAGAATACCGGTCAAGCGAGCAACTTCGACACTGTGATCTAAGACGTTTTGGCCGTAACTTGTTCTAAAGTGCAAACGACCTAAAATCTTAATTAAGTCAGGATGTAATGTATGGGCGCCAACTTCAAAGGCTGCCTGTTCACCATACTCACGAATCCGTTCATCCATTTCTTTTCGAGATTTTTCAACCATCTCTTCAATACGAGCCGGATGAATCCGACCATCTTGAATCAGTTTTTCCAACGTCATACGGGCAATTTCCCGACGAATTGGATCAAAGCCTGACAATACAACTGCTTCTGGTGTATCATCGATAATTAAATCAATCCCAGTTAATGTTTCAAGGGTACGAATATTTCGACCTTCACGACCGATAATCCGACCTTTCATTTCATCATTTGGTAAGTTAACTACTGAAACAGTTGTTTCTGAAACAGCATCAGCACCAGAACGTTGAATCGCCATCGCCAATAAGTTTTTCGCTTTACGATCCGCTTCTTCTTTGGCTCTTTGTTCTGATTCTTTCACCATAATGGTCAACTCTTGATTTAATTCTTCTTCCGTCGTCTGCATGATGATCTCTTTGGCTTCATCTTTAGTCAACGAAGCAACTTGTTCAAGTTTTACTTGTTGTTTCTCAATCAGTTGTTCTACTTCTTGTTCTCGCTCGTCAATTAATTGCTGTCTAGCACTAATTCTTGTCTCTTTGTCTTCCAGTGAGTGCTCACGCTTCTCTAGAGAGTCGTCTTTACGATCAATCGACTGTTCTCTTTGAAGCAAGCGATTTTCTTGTAGTTTTAATTCTTGTTTGCTTTCTTTCAACTCACTTTCAATTTGTGCGCGATACTGCTGGTTTTCTTCTTTAGCCTCTAACAAAGCTTCTTTTCTTAGTGTTTCTGCTTCTTTATTGGCTTGATTAATGATGCCTCTTGCTGAAGTATGAGCACCTTCAATCTCTTTATCATGGCGCGATTTTGCCACCATAAACCCTAAACCAAGACCGACAATTAAAAAGATGATAGCGAGGAGAATAGGAACTAACATGAAATCCACCTCCGTACTATCGTATTATAGTTATCTGTAGTTTTTCTTGATAAACGTCATTAAAATTATCAATATGCCTAACTTGCATACGTGCGAAATACGCACAAGTATATTTTACTTTTTGTCTGATAGTGTGTCAACTTAATTTGGCTTGTTAACAAGCCTTTACAGAGAAATGACTAAAAAACAAAAAAAGTTGCGGCCAAAATAAATTGATCGCAACTCTCTGCTTTTTATTCATCTTCTAAAGGTAGTTCTTCTTGACCAGCTACTTCAACTTCTTCGCCTTCACTACCCGGTTCGCCTATCCCAAAAGCTGCCCGAACTCTTTGAGAAACTTCCGCCATCATATCAGGATGTTCCCGCATATAATTCTTTGCGTTTTCTCGACCTTGACCGATACGTTCGTCTTTGTAGCCATACCAAGCACCGCTTTTATCTACGATATCTTTTTCGACAGCCATATCTAGTAATTCGCCTTCTTGTGAAATTCCTTGACCATACATCAAGTCTACTTCAGCAACTTTGAAAGGTGGTGCTACTTTATTTTTAACTACTTTAATTTTCGTCCGGTTACCAATAATATCCGTACCGCTCTTTAACTGTTCTGCTCGGCGTACCTCTAAACGAACAGTTGCGTAAAACTTCAAGGCACGTCCACCCGGTGTTGTTTCTGGATTCCCAAACATTACGCCAACTTTTTCCCGAATTTGGTTGATAAAGATTGCGATTGTTTTCGTTTTATTGATTGAACCTGATAATTTACGTAGCGCTTGCGACATCAAACGAGCCTGCAAACCAACGTGAGAAGCTCCCATTTCACCATCAATTTCTGCTCTAGGTACTAAAGCAGCCACCGAGTCAATAACGATAATATCAACTGCACCAGATGAAACTAACGCATCTGCAATTTCTAAACCTTGTTCACCAGTATCTGGTTGTGATAATAATAAATCATCAATTTTTACGCCTAATTTTTCAGCATATTGTGGATCTAAGGCATGTTCCGCATCAATAAATGCAGCGGTTCCGCCTTGTTTTTGGACTTCAGCAATCGCATGTAATGCGACTGTCGTCTTACCAGAACTTTCAGGTCCATAAACTTCTACAATCCGACCACGAGGATATCCGCCGACACCTAATGCGACATCCAACGCTAGTGAACCACTAGGAATAGTTGAGATTTGTGTATCAACCTTTTCCCCTAATTTCATAATGGAGCCTTTACCAAAATTCTTTTCTATTTTCTTTAAAGCATTGTCTAATGCTACTTTACGATCTTCAGCCAAGAAAAATCCTCCTTGATATTATAATTTCCGTCAGTCAACATGATTAGTTTAGCGGTTTAAAGTGAGAAATGCAAGCAAAAAGCGAACAAACATTCGTATTTAATTATTTATTTAAAATTGCGCGGCGCAACATGTCTAAACCTTTCATGACAGAACTTTGTCTAATGTAGGCGCGATCTCGACTAAAAGCTTTCTGTTCAATAACTGTTTCGCCATCTTTTTGTGCTACTGCAATAAAAACAGTTCCTTTAGGCTGACCTTCTAATGGATCTGGACCAGCTACGCCAGTAAAGGCTACTGCATAATCTGTATTTGCTAATTCTCGAGCTTTTTCAGCCATGACACCTGCAATTTCTTTACTAACTACTCCATATTCTTCAATTAACGTTGAATCGATTCCTAAGAAGTTTTCTTTGGTCTCATTGGAATAAGTCACAAATCCTCCCGGAAAGACTTCAGAAACCCCTGGAACGTCCGCTAGACGAGCTTGGAATGCTCCTGCCGTCAAACTTTCAGCGGCTGTGACACTTTTTTGATGTTCCTTTAATAAATTTACGACCGTTTCTTCTAAACTATTGTCGTCACCATACCCGTAGAAGTATTCTCCTTCAACTGCTAATATCTCAGCTTCCACCTGATCTAGCAAGGTTTTTGCAGAAGCATCATCTTCGGTTTTTGCAGTAATGCGCAAGGTCACTTCATTTGGTTTAGCATAAGGTGCAATCGTTGGATTGGTTTGATTTTCAATCATTTCTGCTAAATCTGTCACAATTTGTGACTCACCAATTCCATAAAAACGCAAAACTCGAGAAGTTAGTTTTTCATGAACACCAAATTTTTCTACCAATAATGGCGCCGCTTGTTCACTGAACATAGGTTTTAATTCACTTGGCGGTCCAGGTAAAATAATATAGTTATTTTTTTCTCCTAGATACAAACTACCAATTGCTAAACCGGTTCGATTTGGCAGAGGAATCCCGCCTTCAAGCGTTTCAATTTGTCGTATGTTATTCGGTGTCATCGGTCGATCACGACTACCAAAAAATTCATTCATATGGTCCAATGCAGCTTGATTTCGAACGAGCTGAATTCCTAAATGGTCAGCCAAAACATTTTTTGTCAAATCATCATCAGTTGGTCCTAAACCACCACATAAAACAATTAAATCACTTCTTGAATCCGCTAAAACCAATAACTCTTCTAAACGTTTTGGATTATCTCCCACAACAGTATGATAATAAACTTCAATTCCTAAATCAGCTAATCCTTCAGAAATAAAAGTCGCATTTGTATTAACAACCTGTCCTAACAAAAGTTCTGTTCCTACTGCAATAATCTCTGCTTTCATTCTCTTCACTTCTTTCTTAAAATACGCCATTTGAGTCTATCATACCAAAAAAAGTCTAAAAAACTTGTCATTTCGTCTAGAATACAAAAAAAACTGCAAGTTAAAACCCGCAGCCTCTTCTATAATTTAAAATTAATAACACGCATTTGATTTATCCCATTGATAAAATTGGAATTACCTTTTCATTTTCTTTATCAAAAAAATGTCCTTTTGCTACATTGAAATTCAAGGTAATTTCAGAGCCTGGTTTATGAAAATCAAAGGCATTTACTTTTGAGACAAATTCAGTATCCCCCAATTTTGAATAAAGTAATGATTCTGATCCTAATAATTCTGAAACCATAACTTCAGCTTTTACTAATGATCCTTCAGCACTTTCATCGGCATGAATATTTTCTGGTCGAATACCAAAAGTTAAATTTTGACCATTGTAACCTTTTTCTTCTAAAACCTTTTTTTGTTGGGGATCAATTGTTAAATGCAGACCCTTGCCATCACTAATAACACCATCTTGCAAGCGAACATTGAAAAAATTCATAGCAGGCGAACCGATAAATCCGGCCACAAAAACATTCGTTGGCGTATCATAAACTTCTTGTGGCGTACCGACTTGTTGGATCAAGCCATCTTTCATAATTACAATGCGGTCAGCCATCGTCATCGCTTCAGTTTGATCATGGGTCACATAAATGGTGGTAGTCCCTAAGCGTTGATGTAGGCGAGCAATTTCAGCCCGCATCGATACTCGTAATTTGGCATCTAAATTTGATAATGGTTCATCCATTAAGAAAACTTGCGCATCTCGTACAATCGCACGACCTAATGCAACCCGCTGTCTTTGTCCCCCTGATAAAGCTGCGGGTTTTCTTTGCAAGTATTCTGATAAACCTAGAATCTCTGCCGCATTCTCAACTCGTTTTTTAATTTCCTCTTTTTCGTATTTTCTTAGTTTTAAACCAAAAGCCATATTATCATAAACAGACATATGAGGATATAAGGCATAATTCTGAAAAACCATTGCGATATCGCGGTCTTTGGGTGGCGCGTCATTGACAATTTTTTCACCAATCTTTAATTCACCATCAGTAATATCTTCTAGGCCAGCAATCATTCGTAAAGTTGTTGATTTCCCACAACCTGATGGCCCGACAAAAACTATAAATTCTTTGTCATCAATTTCTAAATTAAAATCAGTTACCGAATAACTATCGGCATTGTCATATTTCTTATAAATGTGATTGAGTGTAAGTTGCGTCATTGCATCTCATCCTTTTTTTAAATTCTTTTCGACAAATTTATTTCCCACCAGATAGGGCAATTCCCTCGATAAATTGTTTTTGGAAAATCAAGAAAACAATGATTAACGGAATACAAGCTAAAAAGGACCCCGCCATCATCAAAGGATAGTCCGCACTGTATTGGCCGTTTAAAGTTGCCAATCCTGAAGTGAGAGTCATCTTATCTGTTGATGTATTAATAATTAGCGGCCATAATAGCGAATTCCAGCCATATAATAAGGCAAAAATCCCTTGAGAAATCAAAGCTGATTTAGATAACGGTAAAATGATGGTAAAAAAGATGCGAACCCGCGAACAACCATCGATAATCGCGGCTTCCTCTACCTCTTTTGGTATCGTCATAAAAAATTGGCGCAACAAGAACGTTCCAAAAGCTGAAAATAAACCTGGTAAAAATAGCGCTGGAATCGTGTTAATTAAGCCCATTTTTTGAACCAACAAATATTGTGGAATCAAGAATATTTGACTTGGTACCATCAAGATTGATAAAAGTAAAATGAACAATGCATTTTTAAAAGGAAAGCTAAGTCGTGCAAAAGCGTAAGCAGCCAGTGCACACAACAATGTTTGTACGACTACAATCATTAAAGTACTGACAATCGTATTAAAATAGAAATTTCCAAATGGGAAAATTTCAAAAATTCTTTTATAGTTTTCCCACTGAGGCACATCTGGCAAAATATTTGGTGGTACTCTGATTGCTTCAGTTTTAGTTTTCAATGAGGTAATAATCATCCAAACAAATGGAAAGACCATCATTACTGATCCAAGGATTAACAGTAGATGGACAAAGATACGATTCGTATTACGAGTTTTTTTCATCTGACTGACTCCTTTTTTAGTATGAGTAATGTACCCATTTTTTCTGTAAAGCAAATTCGATTACGGTAATAATTAACGTAAGGATTAACAAAACAACGACAATTGCTGCGCCATAACCCTTTTCATTAAAGACAAAAGAATTACGATAGAACAGATAGGCTACTGATTGGACGCTCCGTAAAGCCGGATTGGTTTCTGAATACATCATGTAAACCAAATCATAAACTTGCAGTGCAGTAATTAGTGACGTGATTGATTGGAAAAAGACAGTCGGACTTAATAACGGAACTGTAATACTAAAAAATTTACGAATAGGTCCTGCGCCATCAATATCTGCCGCTTCATAATATGTGCTGGGAATACCCTGTAGCCCGGATAAAAAGATTACGATGGAGGTCCCTAATGAACTCCAAACGCCAACAATTATTAGAGCTACCATTGCCCAATCAGGATTTGTAATCCAGCCTGGCCCATCAATCCCGAAAACAGCTAATATTTGGTTAATAATCCCATATTCCGAATTAAACATCCATTTCCAAATCATCGCTACCGCTGAAGTCATGGTAACCGCTGGTAAGAAATAGATGACACGATAAAAACTTTTACCGCGTATTTTAGAATTAAGTAAAACGGCTATAAAAACAGAAATAACAATTGCTACCGGAACCGTAAAAACTGCATAAATTAATGTATTTTTTAGTGCTTGTACCAAATCCGCATCAGTCAGCAATCGTTTATAGTTTTCTAAACCAACCATTTCGTAGCCGCCGAACATTCCCCATTTAGTAAATGAATAAAAAATACTTTGACACATGGGTATCAGATAAAACGCTAAAATCCCTATAAACAGAGGGGCTATAAAAAGCCCCGCTGTATACACTTGATCTTTTTTATATTTTTTGAAGATCACGTTTGGTGATTTTTTTCGCGACTTATTCTGAGGGTCGATTTTTTTTCTAGTTTGTTTCTCATCCATACTAGCGACCTCCTCAAGTCAGTTAGTTTTTAGCTAGAATCTCGTTTGCCTTCGTTTCAATTTCTTTACAACCTTCTTCGACTGTCTTATCACCTGACCAAACTTCATTCATAATATCTTGTTCGATAGCCGTTGCAGCAGAAGAATTTTTATAATTAGAAAATGGCACTGCGTAATCTACTGCATCAAGAAAAACTTGAAGATTTTTCTCAGGATAGGCATCCACCCAAGCTTCAGCTGAACCTTCATAAGAAGGAATAACTACACCTGATTCAGCAACTGTCTCCATTTGTTTTTTCTCAGATAAAAATTCAACCCATTTTTTCGCTTCTTCTTTATGTTCAGAACCTGCATAGACTACATTTGATAATGAGTTAGACGTCGTTGCTCTTTCTTTACCTTGTGGTAACGGTGCAATATCAATATTTTCTCTTCCATATTCATCTTCAAATATTACTGGTGCTTGATAAGAACCATCAACAATCATCGCTACTTTTCCAGCAATCAGTAGTTCGGGTTGTTGCGCACTATTGGTTAAATCAATTGGCGTACCTGAACCATCTTCGATAAAGCTGTGCCAATATTTTACACCGTCAATTGTTGCATCTTCACCAAAGCCAGATTTTTTGCCATCATCGCTAAATGGTCTTCCGCCATTTTGATATATTGCTTGATAATAACCTGTTTCCCAAACTGGAGGTGTACCTAGTCCGTAAACCCCGGTTTCTTCATTTGTTAATTGCTTAGCCACTTCTTGTAGTTTTGCCCAATCCCAAGTTTCATCTGGATAAGCAATACCTGCGTCATCAAACATTTTTTTGTTATACCATAATGCATTGGTATCAAAATCTTTTGGTACGCCATATAACTTACCGTCTTGCGTATAAGACTCTTGATAAATTTCTGGAATTTTATCCTTATCAAATTTCACATCATCCATTGGCTCTAAAACACCATTATCGATATAATCAATTGCTCTGGGAATATTCATCCAAAATACATCCGGTGCACTTTTACCAGTCACTGCAGTTTCTAATTTAGTCCAATATTGCGCCCATGGAGTCACTTGAAATTTTATTTTTATGTTAGGATTTTCTTTTTCAAAATCTTTGGCAATTTCTTCATAAACAGGTGCTTGTTGTTTATCCCACAGCCCATAATTAATCGTTACTTCATCACCTGAACCGCTACTACTATTATCTGAGCCACCACATGCTGCCAACAAACCAAGCGCCAACACACTCGCCATACCTAAAAGAATTTTTTTCATTTATTTTCTCTCCTTTTATAATTTAATTGTCTTCTTCTGATCCGCTGATTGAACTTCAGCTTCTGCGATACGAATTGTCTCCATCGTACTTTCTAACGGACAAGCTAATTGTGGATCGACATCATCAATGATTGATTGAGCAAAGTGTTTAATTTCAATATAATAGCCACTTTCTTCATCAATATCAGGAGTAAAACTTGATTGGTTGTTAGGGTAATCAGTAAATTTTTTATTTTCTAAAATAATCGTTCCTTTTTCAAATGAGAATCTAAAACGCATTTCAAAACCAAAATCATCATTATTGATTGTCCAGTTGTCTTGCGCATTAACCACAACATTATCAAAACCATAATTAGTAGAAACCATGTCATAGCCACTACCTTCGTAGTAGACCTTTCCAGTAGTATTAACTTCTTCTGGAGTCCCCAACAGCCAGTTAATTGTATCTACATCATGAATATGCTGATCTAATAGACATCCGCCAGAACGCTCGCGATCCAACAACCAATTATCCCAAGACCAAAGTGGCGTTGTGCCACCTCTAAACAAGGCAACTTCATTTAGAGCGCCATATCGTCCACTATCGATAGTTTCTTTGATATAACGATAAGAAGGGAAAAATCGTAATGTTTGTCCAATCATTAAATAGCGTTGGAATTTTTTGCTAGCATCGATCATTTCTTGACAGGCTTCAGTTGAAATAGCCATCGGTTTTTCACAAAAAACATGTAAACCTAACGACATAGCCTTAACTGCATAAGGAGCATGAATAAATGTTGGCAAACATAAATCAACATAATCTAATTCTTCGTTAGCAATCATTTCTTCCATATCGGTATAGAAATTAAACTGTGTAAAATCAATATTCTTATCACTGACATCAATATTTCCTTGAGTTAACTTACCTGTTCTTTTTTCTTCATTGACATCGCAAATGGCCACCAATTTAATTGGAAAGCCTTCATCCATCAATCTTTTATAAATTCCCAAATGTGAACTTCCCATAAATCCTAAGCCGACCAAACCAACTTTTAACATCTCCGATTCCTCCAATTTATAATTTTGTAATATAACTTAAAGCACCGGCTGTATCTAGTGCTAGTTGTTGTCCATTGACTTTATACGGCGATAACTCGCAAGTTAACGGCCCATCATAACCAATTCTGTTTAATTCCTTCACACAAGACTGCCAGTTGACATCCCCTTGTAGTAAATTAGTAAAGCCTTGAATACTGCCAATGCTTTGCTTGAAATCCTTCACGTGAATTTTTGCAATTTTATTCCCTAGTATTCTGATCCATTGTTCTGGAAAACCATATTGTAAAATATTACCAATATCAAAATATGCTCCAACATAATCACTGTTCACTTGATCTAATAGTTGACGAAATTCCAGCGGTGACAATAAGAATTTATTCCAAACATTCTCTATCCCAATGACAATTTTTTTATCTTGAGCGTAAGGTGCCAACTCTGACAAAGCTGCTTTAGCCAACTCATACGCTTGATCATATGGTTGCTCCGTAGTTACTAAAGCCGGAACTACTAAAACAGTATCCCCTCCTAAAACTTGACAAAAATCAATCATCTTGCAAACAATTGCTTTTCCCTTTTCCCGAATTTTCTCATCATTACTGTTTAACGGATAAGTCCAATGAAGCGCCGTTGATAGACTAGAAATAGGTAATTGATATTTTTCCATTAAATGAAGAATTTGATTTAAAACTTCTTCATCAGCCTCTAAAGTCAAATCCAACTTTTCTGCCAATGCCAAGTCATTAGTAACAATTGAATCATTGACGATATTTTCAGTGACATTTAATTCAATTGTGTCAAAACCAGCTTCTTTGGTAACTTTGAATTGTTCTTCCAGGGAAAGATCACTTGGTAACGACCAGACGTTCATTCCTTTTTTCACAATGATTCCTCCTCCTACTACTTTTTTCTATACGGTAATGGGCTGTTTCTTTTGAGCTGCCTCAAAGGCCATTTGCGTAATCAACACTGTGTATAACCCATCTTCTCCACTAACCGGTGCTGGTAAATCATTTTCAATTGCCTCGATAAATGCCTGCATCATTAAATGATCCATATCATCTTCATAATAAACATCTTTAATTTTTTGCTGATTGTCAGAATAAACCTGCATCTTTCGACCAAATCCATCAATAATGATGTAGCCTTTTTCAAAAACAACTTCTAAAATGGCATCTCCCCAGATTGGATAAATCATCGGACGATTCCAAGATGTATCTAATGACATGATAGTTTTTTCTTTAAATTGGATATTAACTAATCCAATATCTTCAACTGCTAACTTCGCGTCACTTTTACCGATAAAAGCGGATATCTTTTCTGGAGTAATTTTAAATAAATAGTTAACTAAATCGCTGATATGAACAGTATGATCAATTAAAGCGCCCCCGCCAGATAATGCCGGATCGACAAACCAGTCACCAGGGTTTTTCCCGTGATTAGATGAGTTAATTGCCAATACTGGACCGTAATCGCGCTCAGCAATTATTCTTTTTAAATCTTGAACAGGTTGACTAAAACGAACTGGATGAGCCACCATTAATTTCACTTGATTCTTTTTAGCTGCCTGAATCATCATTTCACCATCAGCCACGCTTAACGCCATTGGCTTTTCAACAATTACATGTTTTTTAGCTTTAAATGCTTGCAAAGCTAACTCTTTGTGGAAAACATTTTCCGAACAAACTAAAATCGTATCGCAGTCAGTTGCTAAAACTTCTGCTACCGTTAAAAACCAAGGAATTTTTTTATCATTACAAAACTCTTTCGCTGCAACTTCACAGTGATCATAAACACCAGTGATTTCAATATTTGCTCTTTTTAATTCTCGGAAATAACTTTGAACATGCATATGAGCAACACCTAAAATACCGACTTTCATGCTACCTATTCGCCTCCTATTAACTGAAACTTTTTTAAAAGCTCGCTAACGGCTATATCATCATGATCACTGGTAAAATAATCTGCTTGATAGTCAAATCCACTAAAAGCACTGTCAGCTGAACTATCGTATTGCACCATATTATCTTTAGCTACCACTTCAACCTTAAAATAAGGTTCTTGCACAGATGAATAAGTTGCCAACGCAATATTAAACAACGAATCATCACTAAACTGACCATTGATAATTTGTGTACTTTGATTTCTTTGTAAAACTAAATCTTTTACCTCAAACGAATTTGCTGATAAAGCTTTTTTTATTTCAAAAATAAATTGCAACCCTTTCTCCAGTATAAGTTCTGAAGTATCCTGATTTTCCGCTTGATAATAGCTTAATCTCAAGAATGTCGCCTGCGTTAATTTATTATTATCGCAAACTTTTATGACTTTTTTTGCAAATAACATCTTTTCCACCCCTTGAAGAATCCGCTTTCATTTATTACAATAAGAATACTTGATGACAAGCCTAGTTTATTTAGAAAAAAAACCTATTTATTTGCAAATTAAGACACTATTCCCGCTCATCTATTTTCTATCATCACATTTTTTAAAGTCTGTGAGGTGCCATTTTTGGAACTAAATTCCCATTATATCAGTGTTTTACCTATTAAAAGAATTTATCGATTGCACTTATTTATTCTGCAAAAAAAAGAGACCTATCAATTTAGTGGTTATCCTCAATTAGTTCTCTACTATATTGAAACAGGGAATGTGAAACTTATTACAAAAGAAGAAGAGCTTTTTTTACAAGCTGGTGAGAGTATTATTTTAACTGGTAAAAATAATTTCCATTTTATCAATGAAAAGTGCGAATCCGCTAGTCTAGCTGCTATCACCTTTAATGTTTTTTCTGAGGATACGACCATTCAACCTGTGATTAAACAGAAAATACGCCTAGCCGAAACGCAAAAAAATTTAATCAAAGATGTGCTGGCTAAAACTCAATTGTTATACGTCCAATCGTCAAATCAAAGCTATGATTTACAGAGCCGAAATACTCAGTCAGACCCTTTTGATGAACGCATTCTGTATTTACATTTCGCTGAATTGCTTTATACCATGGCGCAAAACTTTCAACGAAATCAAGCCTGTGATAACAATAAGCATCGAAAAAATAATAAACAAGAAATGGTGTCAGATATTTTACATTTTATGGAAGAACATTTAGATAAAAATTATTCCGTGGAAGAACTAGCCAATCATTTTTTCATCAGTCCTTCTTACATTAAGAAAATTTTTAAAGAACACACTGGCTACAGTATGATCAATTACTACAAAACTTTAAAAATGGAGCGAGCTAAAGAACTAATTCAAAACGAAGACTTAAGCTTTACAGACATTGGTTTGTCTTTGGGTTATGACAGCATTCATCATTTTTCCAACACCTTTAAAAAGTACACAGGTCTCAGTCCTTCACGTTATAAACAGTCTATTGATGTTGTAAAACAGAAAATTAATTATTTTAGTTAGGAGTTGTTTCTCATGCATCTGGAAAACCAGCATGCTCTTTCGTTAGTTTCTGCAGGAAAAATTGGTCAAGTTAATTTTACTCGTTTAACTTTGGCTACTCAGTGCAAAACTATTAGTGATAAAGAAGCTATTATGAAAGAAGTGCTAGATTTTATTCGCGCTATACATCGTGATCGGATCGATACTCTGTATGCCACTTGTCATAAGTCAGCCGCAGTTTATCTGATCTCTTTGCAATTTTTCAATCATTCGTTGGCAAATATATTATTGGATTTTTCTTACCAAGATTCTGATAATTATTTAAAAAATTTTGAAATTGCAGGTACTCGCGGAATTTACCAATATGATTCTCAACAAAAGCATTCTTTCTCATCAAATTTTTTAAATCAAGGATCCTATCAAGCTCAGACGGAATTTTCTCCCGTCGACAATATTTGGTTAAATGAATTATTGCGAGAAATAGAATTAAGCATCCGCAATAATCAATTAATTCAATAAAACTTAGGAGGAAAAGAATGAAACTTGGAATAATCGGTTGTGCTCATATGCAAGCAAAAATTTATGCCAATATTTTCAAACAAGAGAATGTGGAAATCGTGGGGATTTTTGACCAAAACTTATTGCGGGGTAATCAATTTGCCAAAGAAATGGGACTAACTTTTTTTAAAAGTCTAGATAAAATTTTGGCAACTTCAATTGATACAGTATTGATTTGTTCAGAAAATTCACTTCACTATGACTATGCCCTAGCAGCTTCTATTCATAAAAAAAATATTATTGTGGAGAAACCTTTAGCCCTAACTGTAAAAGCAGCGCTACACATGATGGTGGCTTGCCAAGAAGCACGGGTAAAATTATTAGTCGCCCATCCTATTCGCTTTTCTCAAACTATTATTGATTTGAAAGAACATTTTCAAACTGGGAAATTTGGAGAAATATATGCATTGAATTGTACCAATCGAGGAAAAAATCCTGGAGGCTGGTTTTTAGATAAGGAATTAGCAGGTGGTGGAGCCATATTAGATCATATGGTCCATTTAGTGGATTTGTCTCGCTGGTTATTTGATTTTGAAATTGCTTCAATTTTAGCCCGTGCTCAAAAACAAGAGGGTAGTGACATTGAAGATTCCGGATTAATTAATATTACTTTTACTAATGGTGCCATGTTAAGTCTCGATACTTCTTGGAACCGTCCATTAAATTATCCTGTTTGGGGAGATGTTTATTTAGAAATTATTAGCGAAAGTGGCTTCACCTTTATTGATGCAATTGGTCGAAAAATTAATTATTATGCAGATAATCAAATTCATAACTTTTTAAATTATGAAAAAGACATGGATGAGCGGATGATTCAAACCTTTATTGCAACAATCGATCAAGACTTACCAGAGCCAGTCAGTGGCGCGGACGGTCTTTACACGATTCAAATTGCCACACTTGCCTATCTTTCTCTTAAACAAAATCGAGTCATTCACCGTCATGAATTTGATGAGCTACTGCGCCAAAATATTTCTTATAATTAAAAAAAGACCACTGAAAGTGAAACCTGGTAGTTCTTGTAAAAACTAGCTAGGTTTCACTTCAGTTGTAGGTCTTTTTTTATTTTGATTGTTTGATCATTTTATGCTGGTCAATTGAATCCTGTGCATCTAATGCTAATAAAGACGCTAATGTACTGGACCTTAAATTCGAGATCGGCTCTTTTCCAGTCTGAATTGCTAAAATAAAATCAGCTAACTGTTCTTCATCTCCTGGCTCCATTTGAATTTCTTCATGATTGTTTTGATAAATCATCACTTCATCCTTCAAACGATGATAAACTTTAATTTCATTAGTTACATCATCAAAAGTTAACTCACCCATAGATCCGAAGATCTGAAATGCTCTTTTATAGTAAGCGCCAAACAAACATAATTGATAAGAAAGTTGCACACCATTCTCATACTGAACCATTACACTATTTTGATCATCGACATCAATTTCACTATTGAAAACACAACTATCTGGCCACTGATCCGACCACTGGATTCTCTTTTCTTTTGCTAGATTTTGAATACTCTCCTCGCAAGTGTCACTGATGGTACAAATCCGACAATGTAAATCTGGTGAAACTTCATGACCAAATTTTTTTAATGCACCTGGTTTCCCCATAGTTGAAAGTCGACCGAAAGCAACTACATCTTGCGGAACACTATCAATATACCAGTTCGCAATATCTAATGAATGTGTAGCTTTTTGCAATAATAAACTCGTCGATTTTGCTCGCGTTCGATGCCAGTCATGAAAATATGCATAACCGCCATATTGAATATGATCGATAGCATTAATCATTTTTACTTCACCAATAGCGCCGCTAACTAATAGTTCTTTGACTTTTTGAAAAGATCTAGCATAACGTAAAACATAGCCTACTTCAAATACTTTTGAATAATCCTTTAGCACTTCTTGAAGCTCAGCAATTTTTTCGCGGCTGACTTCTAATGGCTTTTCACATAATATATGTTTCTCCTGAGCTACGGCAGCCAAAATAATTTCCGCATGGGTATCATCTGGTGTAGCGATAAAAACAGCATCCACTTGATGGTTATCCAGAACATCATGGTAATCTATTGTATTGGCAATACCTGGAAACAGATCGAAATTTTTTCCCAGAGCATCACAGACCATGACTATTTCACAATCTTTACTAGTCATAATTGTCCGTAAAGCATATTTATAACCTCGATTACCAAGACCAATTATCCCAAATCTAATTGTCATCCTCATCCCTCCTAATTCTCCATGTTTCTCGTCTCATTTTAGAAAAGGAAATAAAAAAAAGCAAGATAACTAGTAGCGTTCTTAGTTTGCCAAATCCTTTTTTTGTAGCTTTTTTTGCAAATTATCTTTCACGTTTAATTAACTTCAAGTCATCAAATAGCGCCATTACAATAAATCTCTTTTTTTGAAAAAAGGCTTTTTTTGTAACTATTTTGAGCACAAAAAAAGAGCACGTTATTTGATACAAACGTCCTCTTAATAAAATTTACATTGACCCCTTGAACAAATGCGCATTCTTTGCAAAATAATCATAGCCAGAATAAATCGTAAAGAACAGACATACATAAAGCATGATTTGATCCATTGGAATACCAATAAAATTAAAAGGTATGTTATTAAGATACAATAAAATAATTCCAACCATTTGTGTCACAGTTTTGATTTTTCCAGGCATTGCAGCAGCCATCACGCCACCGCCTTGTTCAACTATTAAAGTTCGCAAACCAGTGACTGCTAGCTCTCGACAAACAATAATCGCAATGACCCATGCAGGTGCTTTTCCTTGGCTTACCAAAATAATAAAAGCAGTCATCACAAGCATTTTATCTGCCAAAGGATCAGCAAATTTCCCAAAATTAGTAACTAAACCTCTGGCGCGGGCAATCTTTCCATCGAGATGGTCAGTATAACTAGCCACTGCAAAGATAATTGCGCCAATTAATTGTGTCACTGGGAGTTGGGCGTTGCCGGCAGTTAACGTTCCTAAATCAATAGGTGCTAAGACAACAATCATAAACAGTGGAATCATAAATATTCGGACCACTGTCAGCTTATTTGGTAAATTCACGGGTCAATCCCTCTTTCTTATTACGTATAGTTAATTGTTAAATCAATTGTTTTCGAACGTTCTGAATTGTTCGCTTGAAAATCTAGATCGGTATCGTTTGCTTGGATTGTTAAATAACTAGCGACTCCAACTGAAATACTGGCGGAAGTTGTGCCCTCTGGCAAATCAAACTCAGCCGATTGGCCTGCTTCGATTGTTTGTTGGAAACTCAAGCTGCCGTTGACTGACAGACCTACCCAAACACGATTTTGCGCATTAAATTTAATTTTTAAAGGCGCAGCTACTTGATCTAGTGTGACCGCGGCAGTACTGCTGGAATTGCTGGTTACATTTTGGCTCATTGTCGGTGCTTCAACCGATTCCGAGGTTGAAGCTTCAGTTGTTTCTTCCGTTGAGCTGCTGCTTTCGGTTTCTGACGTACTACTACTAGAATTACGCTCAACTTCTACTGAACTAGCATTTAAAATAGGCTGATCATTGTTGTCTAAATAACTAACATAGCCAACAATTACGACAATCGCAAGCGCTACTAAACCTAAAATAATCATCGGCATTGTCGCGATTAAGCGACGCCGAACTTTCTTTTCTTTATATTTATTGGTTCGTTGACTTTCTATTTCTTCAACTTTTGGATAGGTTGGTAAAATCTGATCCTTCCCATCATACACAGCTAATATATATCGACCATCTAATTTTACTGCATCCGCATATTGTTTTAAAAATCTACGTACATAAAATTCACTTGGTATTTGACCATAATCATTTTCTTCAATCGCTTGTAAATATCTTTTTTGAATCTTGGTGATTTGTTGTAATTCATCAAGACTTATATTCTCACTTAAACGGGCGTCCCGTAATGTTTCTCCTAAATTTTTTATAGCCACAGACTTCTACTCCTTATTCCATCCAACCACCGGCTATTGGCAAGATGATTCCGGTAATATAGCTAGCTTCTTTCATAAATAAATAACTGCAGGCATTGGCAATTTCCTTTGGTTCAGCTAATCGTCCCAAGGGAATTTCTTCTGTTAAAGTAGCTAATTCTTCCATTTGCCAATTCTGGTTCATCGCTGTTTTGACCGCTCCTGGCGCAACAACATTGACAGTAATACCTAAAGTTGCAACTTCTTTTGCATAAGCTTTAACAAAGCCTTCTTGTGCACCTTTCACAGCACTGTAAACAGTCTCCATACTGCTACCGCGATGTCCATATACTGAGCCGATAAAAATAACACGTCCTCTTTTACTGCGGGCGAGTTTTTCTTGTAAGGCCTGTAATATTAACAAAGGTGTTTTTACATGTATTTGCCATAAGTTATCGATCTGTTGTCCTTGCATTTCTGGCAATAATTGATAATAAGTAAAGCCTGCTGCAAAAACAATGCCATCAACTTGAAATAAATTTTTAAAAAAAGCGGCAAGATCATTCTCCGCTAGCATGTTTAAGGATACCACAAAAAAATCCTGCTGAGGATAACGTTCCTGTAAGTCTGAAGCAAAATTTATAACTTTTTCTGCTTGTTGATAATAATGCAAATATAATGACCAGCCGGCCGATGCCAATTCTTCACAAATTGACATCCCAATATCGCCGCTGGCCCCCATAATTAAAGCTGTTGTCATCTTAATCTTCCTTCAACATATAAAAACGACTGAAATTATCCGCTTGAATAAATTGTTCCCCTGCTGCCAAAATATCAGTCAAAGTAATGTTTTGAATAATCTCTGGCATATCAAATAAAGTCCACTCGCCATATAAAGAAGTCGTAAATTGATTAGCTACATATTCTAATGAATTCAGTGACTGGAAATATTTTCCTAACATTTTTTTCTTCAACAATTCCAGATTCGCTTCATTAATTTCAGGGTCATTACGGTAACCGATCAGAATAGCTGTAATATGGTCGGCTAATTTTTCTGGTGTTTCGCTATCGCCCCCAAAGTCAGCGAAGTAGAAAGTTCGGTCTAAAGAAAATTCATAACCAAAGCTATCATCTAACAAGCCTTCATTGTATAAGCGCAAGAAGTTTTGTGATGTATTCCCCAGTAGTAATTGGAACAATAAATCAACAGATAATTTAAAGACCAATCGTTCGCGATCATCTTGCGGCAATTCTTTTACACCTTTAATGCCTACTAAAGCTTTAGGAATAGAAATGTTCATTTTTTCTTCTCGCAATTTTTGAATATCTTGGCTATCTTCTGCAGGATAACGGCGTAAAATCTCAGTTGGTTCTGAAAATGTCTTACTGGCTTGATTGTCTCGAATAAAGTCCATCAATTTTTCTGGTTCTAAGTTTCCCACAACAAATAATGTCATATTGCTAGGATGGTAAAAGGTATTGTAGCAAGTGTATAAATCTTCTGCAGTGATTTCAGCAATTGAATCAATCGTTCCAGCAATATCGATATGTAGCGGATGTTTAGGATACATATTTTTTAAAATTCCAAAAAACTGTTGCCAATTCGCATCATCTTGATACATTTGGATTTCTTGGCCGATAATACCTTGTTCTTTTTTTACTGACTCTTCTGTAAAATAAGGAGTCTGCACAAAATCCAACAGTGTTTTCAAATTCAACTCCAACTGATCACTGGTGGAAAATAAATAACTGGTTCGGGTAAAACTAGTAAAAGCATTGGCAGAAGCGCCTTGTTCACCAAATTTTTGAAAGACATCACCATCTTCTTTTTCAAACATTTTATGCTCTAAAAAATGGGCAATTCCGTCTGGTACTTTCACAAATTCCGTTTTCCCCCGCGGAACGAACTCATTATCAATCGAACCATAATTGGTGCTAAATAAAGCATAGGTTTTATGATAATCAGCTTTTGGTAATAAATAAACTGTCAAACCGTTGGGCAAAATTTCTTTATATAAGGTTTCATTAATTGTTTGATATTCTTGTTTAATCATTTGTCTCCTCCTTCTAAAAAGAAGATTGCTTGTAAAGTAACTTTTTGAGCGACTTTTTCAACATCTTTTTTGGTCACGGCTGCTAAACGTGCTAGCCACTCATCATCTGTTAATTGACTTTTTGGTAACCATTGCGCCAAGTAATGAGTTTCAATTAAATTTTGCACATGATCAAGTCCTAATAAATACTGATTTTTCAGCATTGCTTTGGTTTGTTGAAAAGCCAAATCAGTAAAATCACCATGCTGTAGAGCTATCAACTGCTCAGAAATTAGTCGTAAAACCTTTTCACGATTACTACTTTCAATTCCTGTTTGGACTTGCATGTATCCTCTAAAGGTATCAAAAGAGCTAGAAGCATAATAAGCCAAGCTTTCCTTTTCCCGGACATTCATAAATAATTTCGAATGAGGAAATCCACCAAATAAACCATTAAAGACAATCAACGCAAAACGGTCAACATCTTCATAATAAGTATCTGTTGAATAAGCCAAATTTAGTTTCCCTTGTTGAACAGAATCTTGCATTTGACGTTCAGCAATCACATTGCTGATTGTTTGTGAATAGTAAATGTCTGGGCTGTTTACAGCTCGATCAGCAAAAGGTAATAATTGTAAAAGTTTGATTACTTCCTCTTCTTCAACGTCACCCACTACAAATAAATCCACTTGGTCTTCAGCAATCATTTGCTGATAGTATTCAGCAATTATTTCACTGGTTAATGGTTTTAAATCAGCTAAATTACCGAAGCTAGGTTTCTTTTGTGCTTCCTCTTTGAAATACGTTTCTTGTAAAGCCAAAGAAGCCAAGGTTTGCTTATCTTCAGTTAAACTTTCCAAATAACTCTGCATGTTTTCTTTTTCAATCGCAAAAGTTTGTAGATCAAAGGCGCCATCTTTAATATTTGGGAAGAATAAAATTTCCTTTAGAAAATCCACTATTTGCGGTAATAATTGATCATCATTTACGTATTTTCCATTTACCACCGAGATACCTACATTTAACCAATGTAAATTACCTTTGCGGCCGACATTTGAACCAAAACTAGCGCCATAAAGCTCCGCTAAGCGGGCACTTAATTGGGTTTGATCAGGATGATTTAAGGAGTTGGTTTCTAATAAATTAGATAATAATGCGCGTTTCGTCACAGTTTCAATATTCAAAGCTGTTGTAAAACGACCATAAATTTGGATTGTTTTATATTTTTTTGTTGGTAAAATATGTACTCTTACACCTTTTTTTAATTCCAGCATCATAACACTCCTTTTCTTTGTCTAACATTTCAAGTATAGCATAGAGAACTAGATTCAGTGATCTAGCACCTTCTCACAGTTCGCAAATTTCAAAAATTTCTAAGTTTTCGATATACTAAAAGATGTTGAAGGAGGATGAAAAATATGCTTAAAGAATTTCGTGACTTTTTAATGCGTGGGAATGTTTTAGACTTGGCTGTTGGGGTCGTTATTGGGAGTGCTTTTACCGCCATCGTAACCAATGTAGTCAATGGTGTGATTACACCATTAATTGGGTGGTTTGTCTCTCTAGTAACAAATGGCCAAAAATTAGATGATGCAACTTCTGTCCTAGATTGGACACCTGTCAAAGGAGTAACTTTTGCTTTTGGTGATTTAGCTAGCGCCATTATTACTTTTATCATTACTGGATTTGTTTTATTCTTAATCGTAAAATTTGCTAATAAAGCCAAAGATTTAAACAAAAAACAAACCGCCGAAGAAGCGGCTCCTGCTGCGCCTACTGCTGAAGACTATTTAGCAGAAATTCGCGACTTGTTAAAAGATCAAAATAAAAAAACTATGGAATAAAATTTCCATAGTTTTTTTATTTTTATATTGCTTCACTTAAAAATTCGATTTCCACGGTTTGTGTTAATACATCTGAGTAGCTGTATGAAACACGTTCAAAAGAATTTTCCTCTGGATCCAAATCAACTACAAACACAGATGGATAAGTCTCAGTTAAGATTCCCTTGCGTTGTGTTTGACGTTTTCTGCCTGTTTGCGCTACAAGCATAATTTGGCTACCGATCCGGTCTTCCAAATTTTTCTTAATCGTTGCTAAAGTTGTTGGCATTGTACAGTTCACCTCAGGTTATACTATAACACAAATTATACAAGTCAACAATAGTATCATAAGAGAAATTTCATTGCAAGAAATATTTATTAATAATTAAGCGTACAAATACTCATCATTTTAAAAGGTGATTTCTGTTTTAATTTTATTTTTTACTCGATTCAGCGCATTACTGACCTTTCTTTCTTCTTGATCAACCATCGAACTGATTTCATCTAGATTATAACCTTGAATATAGTAATGGAGTGTTTGACGTTCCAGATCAGACAGTTGAATTCTATTATGATCAAACTGATCACAGATGGACACTTGCTCTTCGATATACTCATTATAAAAAAGATAATCAGTAAATAATTCTAAGCCGCTATTTTCAATTGAAATTGACTGATGTAACGCTTTTCTTTTTTTAGCTTCTTGTTTCCTTAATAAAGAGCAAATATGATTTTCTAAAACTGTCTTATAATATAATCCAAAAGTCGTTCCTTGGTCTTTTTTATAAGTTTTAATTGCTTTTAATAAAGCTAAACGTCCTTCTTGTAGCCAATCGTCAGACTCAAAATCACGAATATAATAGCGTGTCCGCATTCGAAAAATAACCGGTGAATACTTATCAAATAATTCTTCAAAACAATCACTTTCCTTGATCGCGTCCTTCTCTGATTTCATCTGTTCTCCTCCTTTAACTAGAGGATACTAACTTTTTGAAATAAGAGGAGCGCTTTACACGAATTTGACTAATCTTGGCTCAATTCGTCCCTTTTTTTAGACAATTTTTGCAACTGCCTCTCATCCCACGGAGAATTTCGCCGATAATCTTGAAAAAAAACATCTGCAGTTTTTCCAGCAATTGCTTTTTCAGTTGTTTCAATCGCTTTATATAATTCTCGCGCCGATGTTCGCAAGGCTCCTTGAGAAAAAATAGTCCATTGTTCTGCCATATCACTAGTCGCTACCGTAACCTGCGTCAGACGCGTATTCAATTCTCCAGCGGTTCGTTCAATATAACTATCCGCCGTCTCATCTTCTTTAGTAAAAACTACTGTCAACTGGTATTTTGAAAAACTTTGGGTAATCCCAGGGACAAATTGGGCATCAAAAACAACTATAATTTCTAATCCTTCATATTTAGCATAATTAGATAACTGATTTAGCAAATCTTCCCGTGCTTCTTCTAGTCGATCTTGGTTTTTCAAGCTAACAAGCTCAGGCCAGGCACCAATCATATTATAGCCATCGACAATCAAAATTTGCTTTTTCATGTCAAATCACTTCTTTTCCGCAACACTTCATACATTAATAAGCTAGCCGCAACGCCGGCATTCAAGCTTTGTACATGTCCTTCCATTGGAATGGTTAACATTTCATCAACTTCTTTTTTCAAACCAGCACTCATTCCACGACCTTCATTGCCAATAATTAAAGCAATTGGACCATTGACTTGCCATTTCCGGTAATCAGTGCCTTCCATATCGGTACCAAAAATCCAAAAACCAGCATCTTTTAATTGCTGAACTGTCTGGGAAAGATTGGTCACTCTTGCAATTGGTACATATTCCACGGCACCAGTTGATGCTTTGGTAACCACCGGTGTGATCCCTACGGAACGATGTTTGGGAATAATCACACCACTGACATTACTAGCGTCAGCTGTTCGTAAAATCGATCCAAAATTATGAGGATCTTCCAAACTATCTAAAATTAAGAAGAACGGTTCAGATTCTTTAGGATTTTTTTCTAATAATTCATCTAAACTCAAATATTCATAAGGAGTAATTGCTAGGATAATTCCTTGATGAACTCCGCCGTCACTTAAAGTATCTAATTTTTGTTTAGGTACCCATTTTAAAGGCACCGCGTGTTCTTTCGCTAAGCTTTTTAATTGATCAATTTTGTCACTATGAGCATCTTCTTGAATAAATAATTTATTACCGCGACCTGCTTGCAAAGCCTCTACTGTAGCATGATGACCAAAAACAAAATTATCATCTGCTTCTTGCAAATGCTCTGATTCAGTTGTTTGAGCCGGTCTTTTTTTATTTTTGGGAAATTTTTCTTTGTAATTGCGCCGTTTATCTTTCATTGGTTTCACCTACTTTTTTGATGCACCAAGAAATCAATTCTTCCAAGCGCTCTTTTCTTTCCAACAGATGTAAATAACCCATCAAGGCTTCAAAGCCAGTTGATCTGCGGTACGTCATAATATCAGTATTTTTCGCAGAAGTATAGCTTTTGGCATTACGCCCTCGTCGATAAATACCTGCTTCTTCTTCTGATAACATATTTTCTGCTTCCATTTGTTCAATTAAAAATGCTTGTGCTTTAGCGGAGACATAATGAGTCGCCATATGATGTAATTTGTTCGGTCGTGTTTGACCTTGACGCACCAAATAATCACGAATATAGGTTTCGTAAATCGCATCTCCCACATAAGCTAAAGCCAAACCGTTTAATTGTTTATAATCTGCCATTATTCCCGTCTCCATCTCGTGCCTTGTGGGGTATCTTCCAAGACAATTCCTTGTTCCTTCAACAAATCACGAATTTCATCACTACGAGCAAAATCCTTATCTTTGCGAGCTTGATTTCGTTCATTAATCAAATCATCAATTTCCTGATCCAATAAATTTTCCGCTGCAAAAATAATGCCAAATACTTCTAACATTGCTTTATATTCAGACAAAGCTACTTCTAAAACAGCTATCGAAACTTCAGTCTGTTCACTATAAGTATTCAACCACTTAACAAATTCATAAACGACAGTGATTCCGTTAGCAGCATTAAAATCATCGTCCATTTCTTGCATAAAGCGAGATTTCAATTCAGCGATTTCTGCAAATTTTACTGCATCATCGCTTAATTTTTCAACAGCTGAAGTGAAGCGAAACTCCGTATTCTCCAAAGCTGTTTTTATTTTTTGCAGATTCACCTGGGCATCTTTCATTGTCCCTTCGCTGTAACGAATCGGTCGACGATACTGAGTTGTTGCCATAAAAAAGCGCAAGACTTGTGGATCAATTTCTTTAATAATGTCATGAACGGTCGTAAAGTTCCCTAAAGATTTACTCATTTTCACATCATCTTCACCGACTGTAACGTAACCATTATGCATCCAATAATTAGCAAATTTTTGGTCCGTTTTAGCTTCACTTTGGGCAATTTCATTTTCATGATGGGGAAATTCCAAATCTTGTCCACCACCATGAATATCAATCGTGTCACCTAGATGTTTGGTCGCCATCACAGAACATTCAATATGCCAGCCAGGACGACCAGCACCCCAAGGGGATTCCCATGAAATTTCATCTGGTTTAGCACTTTTCCATAAAGCAAAATCTAATGGATCTTCTTTAATATTTTGTTCAGCACCAGTTCGTTGACTGGCACCAATTTCTAATTCATCAATACTTTGATCACTTAATTCACCATAATGAGTAAATTTGCGGGTTCGATAATAAACATCCCCATTCACCTCGTAGGCGTATTCTTTAGCAATCAATACTTCAATAAATGCAATAATGTCGGGAATATGATCCATCACGCGAGGATGTAAAGTCGCTTTTTTGACATTTAAAGCAGTAGTATCTTCTTCAAAAGCAGCAATGAAACGATCCGCCACTTCTGGAGCTGAAATTTTTAATTCTTTTGCTGCTCGAATAATTTTATCGTCAACATCAGTAAAGTTTGAGACATAATTGACATCGAATCCGCGGTATTCAAAATACCGACGAATCGTATCAAAAGCAATCGTACTGCGGGCATTCCCAATATGAATATAATTATAAACTGTTGGTCCACAGACATACATATGGACTTCATTTTCTTTAATCGGAACAAAATTTTCTTTCTCCCGCGTTAAAGTATTGTAAATTTTAATCATGATGAACCTTCTTTCCATTTAATCGAACAATTTCAGCTGGTACGCCTACTACTGTTGCGTGAGCAGGAACATTGTGTAACACGACCGAGCCAGCACCGGTTTTTGCATATTCGCCAATTTCGATTGGTCCTAAAACTTGTGTATGGGCTGAAATGAATGCTCCTTTGCGAACAGTTGGGTGGCGTTTACCAGAATCTTTTCCGGTACCACCTAATGTCACACCATGAAACATTACCACATCTGTCTCAATTTCCGCTGTTTCACCAATCACAACAGCCGCTCCATGGTCAATAAAAACTCCAGGCGCGATTTTTGCGCCCGGGTGAATCTCAATATTGGTTAAAAAACGCCAAAATTGTGAATTTATCCGTGCCAACAAATGCCAGCGATGACGATATAGAAAATGCGATAGTCGATGGAAAAATAACGCGTGAAACCCTGGATAAGTCAAAATAACTTCAATGCTGGATTTTACGGCTGGATCATTTTTCTTTGCTACTTTTAAAGCTTGTTGCCACCAATTCATTCCCTTCAACTCCCTTTTTGATTCAACTCATTTTTTAATATGTAAAAAAAGCACGTCCTTCGAGTATAACTCAAAAGACGCGCTTTGCGTGGTTCCACTTTTCTTTACAGATTCTTCTGCCTTCAAGCAAATAACGGCTGCGACCGTTTTTAGCTACTTATCGCTAAAACCACTCCAAGATGCATTTCGTCAAATATTATTTGGTTACTTTCAGCTACCGCAACCTCTCTGGAAAATAAAATTTGCTTACTTCTTCTTATCAACGTGTTTAAATGACTTGATTTAAATGTGCTAAAGCTTTTTCTTTACCTAATAATTCAACAGTTTCTGGTAGTTCTGGTCCGTGTGTTACGCCACTTACTGCTACCCGAATCGGCATCCATAAAGCTTTTCCTTTTATACCAGTTTCTTTTTGAACAGCTTTAATCGCTGCTAAAACACTTGCTGCGTCAACTGTATCTAATGCAGACAATTGTTCTTTAAAAGCGGCTAAGACCATTGGTACTGTTTCATCTGCCAACACAGCTTGTGCTGCTTCATCTAAAACTGGATGTTCTTCAAAGAAAAGATTGGATACTTCGACGATTTCGGCTGCATAACTCATTTGTGGTTGATACAATGCCACAATACGTTTCACCCAAGCTTTTTTGTCAGCATCTGGATTTTCTTCTACTTTACCGGCTTTGATTAAAAATGGCAATGCCAAATCTGTCAAATCATCTAAATCCATAGCTTTAATATAACTGTTGTTGACCCATTCTAGCTTTTTAGCATCAAATGAAGCTGGTGATTTACTCAAACGAGCAGTGTCAAAAATCTTGATTAATTCTTCTTTCGAAAAGATTTCATCTTCGCCGACTGGTGACCAACCTAACAACGCAATAAAATTAAACATCGCATCTGGCAAATAACCTAAATCACGGTATTGTTCGATAAATTGTAAAATACTTTCATCACGTTTACTTAATTTTTTACCTGTTTCAGTGTTGATAATTAAGGTCATGTGACCAAATTGTGGTCGTTTCCATTCAAAAGCATCATAAATCATTAATTGTTTTGGCGTGTTGGCAATATGATCATCGCCACGTAAAACATGAGTGATTTTCATCATGTGGTCATCTACTGCTACTGCAAAATTATAAGTTGGCATGCCATCCCGTTTTTGAATGACAAAATCGCCACCAACATTATCTGATTCAAAATTAATTTCACCTTTCACAATATCGTTAAAAGTATACGTTTCATTGCGAGGTACACGGAAACGAATGACTGGTTTCAAACCAGCGGCTTCTTTTTCTGCTTGTTCTGCTGGCGTTAAATGCGCGCATTTCCCAGAGTAGTGAGGCATTTCGCCGCGTGCACGTTGCGCTTCACGTTCTTCTTCTAATTCTTCTGGCGTACAATAACATTTGTAAGCAAGATTAGATAATAATAATTGATCGATTAGTGGTTGGTAAATGTCACTACGTTCAGATTGGCGGTAAGGACCGTATTCTCCTGGTTTTTCTGGACTTTCATCCCAGTCAATACCTAGCCATGCTAAGTTTTCTAATTGAGATTTTTCACCATCTTCGATATTTCGTTTTTGGTCTGTATCTTCAATCCGAATAATAAATTCACCATCGTTATGGCGAGCAAATAAATAATTAAACAAAGCTGTTCTAGCGTTTCCAATGTGTAAGTGTCCTGTTGGACTTGGTGCGTAGCGTACACGAATTTTTGACATGTCTTTTCCTCTTTCCCAGGTAACAAAGATTTTTTGCCTTATTCCCAAATTTTACAATCAAAGTCCAATTTAGTAAAGGACAGTAGGTCTATTTTCCTTGAAACTCAATTTTTTTCTCAGGACTATCATCTTTAATGTTGCGACTCGAATGAGCAGGTTTTGCAAAAATCATTCGACCAGCTGCTGTTTGCAACGCACTGGTGACCACAACTTCAATATGTTCGTTCATATAGTGTTGGCCATCTTCCACGACTACCATCGTACCATCATCAAGATAAGCAACACCTTGTTGACGTTCTGTTCCAGCTTTTACCACCAATACATTCATCGTTTCTCCAGGAATGACCACTGGTTTAACAGCATTCGCTAAGGCATTAATATTTAGAACAGCCACATTTTGAAATTCTGATACTTTATTTAAATTGTAATCGTTAGTAACGATGACCCCATCTAACAATTTAGCCAATTTAATTAATTTACTATCAACTTCACTAATGTCTTCAAAGTCACCATCGTACATCTCCACTTGAATATCTTCTTCTTTTTGCAAAGCATTTAAAATATCCAAGCCACGACGACCTCTGACACGTTTCAAACTATCACCAGAATCGGCGATATATTGTAACTCATATAACACGAAATTAGGAATCAGCAAGACACCTTCTAAAAATCCTGTTCGTGCAATATCATAAATCCGTCCGTCGATAATCACGCTAGTATCCAAGATTTTATATTTACGGAAATTGTCTCCCGCTTTTCGCTCTAAAACCTTGTTTTCATTGCTCTCTTCAGTCTTTTTCTTAGTAGAGAAAATTTTTCGCCACTCATCAATTCGAGTCGTTCCCACACGAAAACCAAAGTAACCTAATAAAATCATCAACAATACTGGTAACGCACTATTGACAAAAGGAATCGGTAATCGATTTAATGGTGTTGCTACAATCAAACCTAGTGTCAAACCTAGAATGGTCCCAATTGCACCAAATAGTAAATAAGTCAGACTAAATTCGTTTAACCGTTTTTCGATGGTTTTTAATCCAGTTGAGATAGGATCAGCAATGACTAAAGATAATAAGAAGAAAATAATTGCACCGATTAAGCCATTAGTGAAGGTATTATTCAACCACATGTTGCCACCTTGTCTTAGGGCCATCCACGCTAGTGGTAAGAAGGAAATGCCTAAGCTCATTCCCACTAACGTAATAATGACCACTAAAATTCTTTTTTGCATGTGTTTCTCGCCTCCTTTTATTTAAATACTTTTTTCAATGTTTCAGCTAATGTTGTAACTGCCACTAATTCAATACCTTTTGGCGGCGTCCAATCACCTAGATTATTCTTAGGTAGATAAATCTTTTTAAAACCTAATTTTGCCGCCTCTTTTACCCGTGATTCAACACTAGAAACGCGTCGTACTTCACCAGTTAGACCAATTTCACCGATAAAACATTCATTGGATGCGGTGCCTTTTTCTTCATAGCTTGAAGCAATTGCAACTGCTAAAGCCAAATCAATCGCTGGTTCATTTAATTTTACGCCACCTGCTGCTTTTAAAAAGGCATCTTGGTTTTGCAATAATAATCCTGCTCTTTTTTCCAGAACTGCCATAATTAATGAAACGCGATTAAAATCCAACCCTGTAGTGGTCCGTTTAGCATTACCAAAAACAGTCGGTGATACTAAAGCTTGAATCTCAACCAAAATTGGTCGGCTGCCTTCTAAAGCTACGACAATTGCTGAACCAGTCGCACCAGCCAAGCGTTCTTCTAAAAATACTTGTGAAGGATTAGCAACTTCTACCAGTCCCCGTTCTCGCATTTCAAAAATGCCAATTTCATTAGTAGAACCAAAACGGTTTTTAACTGCCCGCAAAATTCGGAAGCTGTGGTGTTTTTCGCCTTCAAAATAAAGCACTGTATCCACCATATGCTCCAACATGCGCGGTCCAGCAATATTTCCTTCTTTAGTTACATGCCCCACAATAAAAATCGCAATTCCATTGGTTTTTGCAATCTTCATTAATTCGGCAGTGGTTTCTCGGACTTGGCTGACTGAACCAGCAACACTAGTAATATCTGGTTGCGTCATGGTTTGAATCGAATCGATAATCACATAATCTGGTTTAAGTTGTTCAATCGCATGAGTAATTTCTGCCATATCTGTTTCTGCATATAAATAAAAATCAGTATCGCTAGAACCCAATCGTTCTGCCCGCAATTTTATTTGTTGGGCACTTTCTTCGCCGGAAACATACAATACTTTCCCGCCAGTCGCAGCTAATTGATGAGACACCTGTAAAAGTAATGTTGATTTCCCAATCCCGGGATCTCCACCAATTAAAACCAATGATCCTGGAACAACACCGCCTCCTAAAACCCGATTTAATTCAGCTAATTCTGTTTGAATTCTGGTTTCTTTTGTGAAGACAACATCTTTTAATTTTGTAGGCTGCGCTTTTTCACCGGTTAAACTTACGCGATTACGCCGATCTTCCGTGTCTTGTTGAATTTCTTCAACTAGAGTATTCCATTTGCCACACTGTGGGCATCGTCCTAAATATTTAGGTGAAACGTAACCACAGTTTTGACAAACAAATTGAACTTTTGCTTTTTTTGCCATTGAATCACCTACTCTTTACCAGATGAACCAAAACCGCCGGTGCGTTTTTCATTTGCCACATCGTTATCGGCTTTTAAGAATGGTAAGAAAATGCCTTGCCCAATCCGTTCACCTTTTTTTATTTTGACATCAGTTAATCCAAAATTAGAAAATTGGAACATAATATGTCCTTCATTGTCTGGATTATTATAATAGTCACTATCGATCACACCGACACCATTGCTTAACACTAAAAAGCGTTTTAATGGATTACTGGAGCGATTAGCTAATTGTAAATACTCATCTTCGCCCATGTAAGACTTGATTCCAGTTGCTACTAATACAGGTTTTACTAACTTTTCATCGACCGTTTTATTACTAACAAAATGATGAATTAATTGTTTCCAAACTGCTGGAATAACAATATCTTCGGCGGCTTCAAAATCATAACCAGCGGCATTTTCAGTTGCTCGCTGCGGTAATTGAATATTTTGATCCTTGAAAGCTGAAACTACTTCAAAGCCTCTTTTTCTCATCTAAACGCTCCCTCTAAACATCAATGTTTTATATTATCATTTCTTGCTGTTTTCACTTCAATCGTTTTTTGATTACCTGAGCAAACACAATAAAATAATGTATCCTAACTCCTTGTGAAAGCTATTGCTATTTTAACATAACCATTGATTAATTTAGTCAGGTTAACTAAAAATTGCTGGATATTTAAGTATTCTACTAATTTTCTTGCGGTTTTCCATCAAAGCTTGGTAATCGGTTAATGTAAAGCTCAATTCTTTTAGCATAACTAGGATTGTCTTGGAAATTTTTTATTTGTTCTTTTAACAATGTAATATTATCAGTAATAATCCCATCAGCACCCATAAACATCATACGATCCATACTGTCACTGTCATTTACTGTCCAAGCATAAACTTGCTTATTTGCGCTAGTGGCTTGCTCAATGAATTCACTGGTTAAAGTAGTTTCTTCCATCGTATAGGCGTTGGCTACTGTCTGAGGAAAAGTTAGATTGAACGGCAAAATATAGCTGACAAATAATTTTGGTGCTTTTTCTTTTAAGCCGCTGACAACTTGGTAATCTAGTGATTGAATTTGATGTTGATTGGTTAAAATATTTTGTTGATACTTCTGAATAAATCGCTCCAACATATCCTTTGAATCATGAGAGGTTGTTTTGATTTCAATTAATAATTTTTGCTTGTGCTGATTCGCATAAGCTAGATAGTCATCAAAACTGGCAATTTTGGCACTATAGCCATTTTCATGAGCGGTTAATTCAGTCAATTCTGCTAATGTTAATTGATAAGGTGCTTTATTTACACCTGTTAATTTTTTTAAATTCTCATCGTGCATCACGACAAATTGATGGTCCTTTGTTTCATGAATATCCATTTCTATATAATCTGGCTTGATTTTCATGGTTTTTGTCATAGCAGGAATGGTATTTTGCACACCATTTTGATTGTCCACACCACGATGGGAAATAACTAAAGGTTCTAATGGATAAAGACCGGCCAAATACAATCCATTAGCAATCAAAGCAGAGCCACCAAAAATTAGAATAACTGCACCGGCTATTAAACGCGTCCACAAAACCCATTTTATTTTCAATGCGTTTTCTTCATTAACTACCAATGGATAAAATTTTTGCACTAGTAAACTAAAATATAAGACACTTGTCCAACCAATCATAAATTGACTAAACATCTGGACGCCAGTTAAATTTAACATGGCAAAGATTAGCGGTAGCTTTCCTGGTAGTTGATCAAATAAAACTTGCAACAAATAGCTTACTTCAAAGCCTATTCCTGAAATAAGCGACAATACGAATGAAAGAAAGAAAATTTGAAGAACGTAGCGCCAAAAATGTTTCGCCGTTAACTGCCAGCTTTCTCTAACCGCCGCCCACGCTCGATATTGTTTAAAAATCATCAAGGGTAAAACAAACAACAGTCGGATCCCTATATAATATACGATTCCAGATAACAACAGTAATAGTAGCGACACAGCCCAATTATTCGCTAGATAGTCTAAAATAAAAACCGGTATTGTCACTTTGCTCAATAAAGGGGTTCTGAAAACAGCATTTGCGAAAGGCAAAATCAAAATAAAATAAAAAATGAAGAAGAAAAATGTTCCCGGGCGTAAATACCGCATTTGCAAGATAGCTGTTTTAAAATTCCGCCAAAACGATTCTTGGCTATTCGTTTGTAATACCCGAATCCCCAGCAGTTGAAAAGTAAATTGCCAGAAAATTAAAGCAAAAATAAGGAGCATCAATAATAACAAAGCCGCCAAAACGGCAGGATGTTTGGTAAGAATATTTAAAATATTGGTGTTTGAAACATAAGGGATATTTCCTAGTTTTAAAATTTCCGCTGTCAAAAATTGAAACACTGGAATCGCTATATAGGTCAATGCCAAATTTGTTCCAATAATCAATAATGTATAACTACCCCAACGACGTAAAAATTCTTTTGAATACGTGAAAAAAAATCGAATTGCTGGCATTATTTTCAGTCCTTTGATTGTTGATAATTAGGATCATACTCATCAGTCTCAATGTAGATATAAGCCTTTTTATCTGACAGATTTTGACGGATATCCGCTTCAATATTATTGACAACATCATAACTGATTTCTTCAAAATCATCAGCTATATCAATTTTTGCAGCAATCATAATTTCCGTCGGTGCTAAATGGACTGTTTTGATGTCGATTAAACGTTTAACTTCTGGCCGTTGAAAAGCGGTTTTTATCTTGGTTAAGTCTTGACTCGAGACACTCTCGCCAATCATCAAACTGTAAAATTCGCGCGCTAGAAAAATAGAAGCAAACATTAGCATTAAACCAATCAACAACCCACTTAATGCATCAAAAATTGGATTTTCTGTTACCATTGTTAAAATCGTTCCAACAATCGCTAAAATCAATCCTAAAACAGCACAAAAATCTTCTGTAAAAATAATCAAAATTTCACTATAGCGACTTTCTTTTAAAAATTTAAATAAAGGTAATTTTTCACGATTCAACTCACCGATTTCTTTGAAAGCTACTCGCAAAGAACTCCCTTCCACCAATATACCAAAGACTAAAATGACTAAAACGATCACCGGGTTTTCAACTGCATGATTGGGGTGAATTAGCTTTTGAAAAGCTTCCATTACGCCCAATGCACCACCACCAAAAAACAGCATCGTGGCGACGATTGTACTGAAAAAATATTTCGCCCGACCTTCGCCGAATTGATGCAAATCACTTTGACCTCGACCGGCCCTTTGGTTGCCAAATAATAACAAAATTTGATTACTACAATCCACTACACTGTGGATACTTTCATTCATCATAGCGGCGCTCCCACTAAGTAAAAATCCAATAAATTTGCTGATCGCTACTAAAATATTGGCTCCTAGTGCGGCAAATACCGCTGTTGACCCTGATTTTTTGATTTCCATTACCTAGCCTACTTTCTATTAAAAGGCATCGATTAAACGAGCAAATTGTTGATTGAGTTCGTCTATTTCTGATGTCGCTAAATTCCCCGTTAGTTTTTTGTCTAGCTTAGCAAAAATTGCTTGAATCAACAAAACCTTTTGATTACCGGAGGTGCTTAAAGAAAGTTTTTTTTGGCGAGCATTATCGGTGGACTGCTTACGTTCAACTAAATTCTTATTTTCTAATACTTTCAATAAATTCGTGACTGTTGCTTTTTGTTTTCCTAAATAATCGGCTAAATCAGTTTGAATTACATTGGGATAAACCGCTAAAAAATCTAGGGTTCGAGCTTGCAACATATTTAACCCTATTTTTTTTAACTCTTTATGAACAAATCTTTGCTGTAAACTTTCCAAATGATGAACTTTCTCTGCTAATGAATCAAGATTTTTCTCCACGCTAATCACCTCCAATTAAACTTAACGAAAAACAGTTTTATTTACAACTATTTAATTGACAAACAAATCTTATCAGCGTAAACTCATCGCAGATTAAGTTGTAAATACAACTATGGAGGGGAATTACATGTCGCTCAATCAAACAGAACAACAGCAGACAATTGATGATTTAAAAAGAAATTTTACTTTATCTGGATTAACCCTAGAACAAGTCGCTAATGATTTAATGACCACACCAGCGCGAATCGAAAATATTTTAAATCTTAAAATAGAATCAATCGAAGAGCCTTGGATTTTACGAAATTATTTGACTGAAAAGCTAGCAGAAATAGGAAAAAAAGCTGAATTTACAGTATTAGTCGGAGATTACCATCGTTTATGGTTTTTAAATAGTCAAAAAATCGATCATAGACTCATTGGCTAAAACATGTGAATTATTTTCATTTTATTATTTACATCTCATTTTTCTTACTGTATACTCATCTTTAACAAAAGTTGGAGGGATTTTTCATGACATTACAAAAACACTCACAACTGAATAACCAATATTACTATAGCTATTTTAGGTAAGTTTGCAACCAGACATTGTGGATGCAGACGACATGTATCTATGATGGCTGTAGCGTTTCGGCGTGGCCACGTAGGATTTTTTCTAAGTGGCTAGGCAAAATAAATTTGTCTTTGTATTTTCGTCATCCACTTAGAAATAGGTGGATGACTTTTTTTATACGAAGGGGAAGATATTTATGAAAAAAATGTTGTTATGTAGTTTAAGCGTACTAGGTTTACTGACTTTGGCGGCTTGTGGAAATAGTAGTGCCGACAGTCAAAAGGATGATGTCAAAGAAATCGGCGTTTTACAATTAGTGGAACACGATTCTTTGGATCAATCTTACGAAGGTTTTGTCGATGGTTTAGCAGAAGAAGGCTTTGTCGATGGCGAAAATATTAAAATCAATTATCAAAATGCCCAAAACAATCAAGACAATCTGCGTTCCATGACTGAAAATCTAATCAAAGAAGATCCAGATTTGTTATTAGGAATTACAACAGCAGCAGCTCAAAGTTTGGCAACTATGACTAGCGATATTCCGATTGTAGTAACTTCTGTGACCGATTTGAAAACAGCAAAATTAGTTGATAATTATAAAAAACCAGGGGGAAATGTTACTGGAACCAGTAATCTATCTCCTGTGAAAAAACAGATTGAGTTACTTTTATCAATTGTACCGGATGCTAAAAAAATTGGTATGATCTACAATTCCGGCGAAATTAATTCTCAAGTTCAGATTGATATTGCTAAAGAAGTATTAGATGAGAAGGGTGTCGATTACGAAATAAAAACCGTCACCAGCACCAACGATGTGCAACAGGTCGCTGAAAAAGTCGCTGCTTCTTGTGATGGCATCTACGTTCCAACAGACAATACAATGGCAAGTGCAGCGACAATTACCGGTGATGTTGTTAAGGAAGCAAAAGTGCCACTTGTTTACGGTGCAGTAAGTGAAACCAAATTAGGCGGTTTAGCTAGTTACGGCGTCAACTACCATGATCTGGGAGTCCAAACTGGAAAAATGGCAGCCAAAATTTTAAATGGCGAAGCTGAACCAGCTGATATTCCAGTCGAACATGCTAAAAATCTAGAATTTTATGTGAATCCAGAAATGGCAGAGGCTTTGGGCATTGATCCAAATAGCATAAAAAAACCAGAATAAATTTATCTTTCGAATAAAAATAATTTTTTTTCAAGCAATATTCTTAACTTTTTCATCTTTTGCGATTATTATATGAGTATACCAACAAACAACCCTATTACTTTTTCATTTTTAACTCCTTGCCCACTGGTTCCCCGACCAGTGGGCATCCTTTTTGTCCATAAAAAAGAACGAGCAAAAAGCTCGTTCAAAATTTTAGGGCATGTCATTACCAGCTGCGTAATAAATGTCATACCATTCTTGTTTTGTTAGGACTACATTTCCTCCAGCGGCTGAGTCAGCAATTCTTTCAGGATTCATCGTTCCTAAAATAACTTGCATATTGGCTGGATGTCTTAAAATCCAAGCAGTTGCAATGGCATTTTTGCCTACCCCATATTTTTCAGCTAGATCAGCTAACAATTGATTTAATTCAGGGAATTTTTCATTGTTAATAAAAGTGCCGTCAAAGAAACCGTATTGGAATGGTGACCAAGCTTGAATTGTTACCCCTTTACGGCGAGAAAATTCCAGCAACCCACCATCATGATTAATTGAGCGGGCGTCTGTCATGTTGGTATGCATACCGAAATCAACCATGCCTGTGTGCATAATACTAAATTGTAATTGGTTAATTAATAATGGTTGTTTCAAACCGCTTTGCAACAATTTAAATTGCTCAGGGTTAAAATTAGAAACACCAAAGTGACGAACTTTTCCACTTGCTTGTAATAGATCAAAAGCCTCAGCGATTTCATCAACTTCCATCAAAGGATCTGGGCGATGCAGTAAGTAAGCATCTAAGTAATCAACATCCATTCGTTTTAAAATTCCATCCACCGATGACAATAGATGTTCTTTAGAAAAATCATAGCGTCCACCATATAAACTATCTTGTTCTTTGCTTGGAATAATACCGCCCTTAGATTGCAGCCACAAATCTTCTCGCTTCACACCAGAATCTTTTAACGCTTGACCGAAAACTATCTCTGCTTGACCATCTGAATACATGTCTGCAGAATCAATATAATTAATCCCATTTTCAAAAGCAGTTGCTACAGCTGTCGCCGCCTCTTTTGCAGAAACTTTACTCATCCGCATGATGCCTAAAATGACGCTAGAAGCTTCCCAATTCGTGCTGCCGATTTTAATTTGTTTCATGTTATTCTCCTTTTCTTTACTTACTATGACTCTTGTTCATTGTAGAGAGTCCTTAATTTTCTGTCAATTTATTTTCAGCGAATCCTCTCAACCTAATCCAGTCAAACACTTTATTTAAGTCTATCGGTAATGGTGGTTCTCTTTTTACTAAATAAAAATGGCGAATGTATTTTTCAGACAAGCTTTCATAATTCAGATCAGCTGCAGCTCGCTTAGAGATCAACGAACAACCAAAGCCTTTTTTCAATAAAGACACGATAACCTCATTGCTTTCGATAACTATTTGTTCCTGTTGGATATCATTTTCTGCTAAAAAACGGTGTGTGTAATAGGCCACCCCTGAAGTTTTTTCTCGTACTAACCAAGGACCCTGCTCTAGATCCCCAGCCACAACTAATTGATCTTCAATTAAAGGAAAGCGCAACAGATTTTTTGCTGACAAAGGTTTTTCGATGAAGCCAAAATCAATTTCATGATGCTCCAAGGCTTGAATAACTTCCAATGAGTTCATCATTTTAATAGTAAAGCTTATTTTAGGAAACAATTTTTTTAATTGCATCAATAAATCAGGCAACAGATAGACGGCAAAGGTATGCGAAGCGCCGATAATTGCTCGCAGCTGATGGTTTTCTTGTTGCTTCAAGGTTTCCGTCAAAATCTCCCAATCTTCTAACAACATCAACCCTTTTTCATATAGAAGCTCTGCTTGTGGCGTAGTCAAAATTTCTTTGCGACCATTTCTGATAAATAGCGTAACGCCTAACTCATTTTCCAATTGTTTAATTTGAGCTGAGACGGTTGGTTGGGCAACAAATAAAAGTTCTGCTGCTTTGGAGAAATTTTTGGTTTCGTATACAACTTTGAATGTTTCTAGATATTTAAACATGTGAACCCTTCCATCAAATATTTTAATTAAAGCTATTATATCAATTAATAATAATAATGGTAGTTATCCTTTATAATATGGAAAGAAAGAGGGGACATTATGAAAAAGATTTTACCAGGATTGAGTTTATCGATTGGGGTAGCAATCATTGCTAAACTATTAGCGATTTTCTTTCCAAGCTTAGGCGGAGCAACAATAGCGATATTTTCAGGTATTATTTTAGGAAATACATTTTTTAAACAAGACACTTTGGCCATGGGAACAAAATTTGCCGAAAGTCGTCTACTAGAATATTCTGTTGTTCTATTAGGTTTTACTGTAACTTTTCAAACCATTAGCCATTTAGGTGTTAACGGTTTGCTTTATATTATTTGCATGATGGCTACTGTAATTATTGCGGCAATTTTTCTAGGAAAAAAATTAGGTTTTTCTGATAAGATGGCAATGATGATGGCCGGCGGAAATGCCGTCTGTGGATCTTCCGCGATTGGTGCGATTGCGCCAAGCATCGGAGCCGATGATGAAGAAAAAGGCCAAGTGATTACTTTAGTGAATTTATTAGGAACTGTCATGATGCTGGCCTTGCCTTTATTAGCCGTCACCCTATTAGGAAAGAATTTATTAACCAGTAGTGCTTTATTAGGTGGTACGTTACAATCAGTCGGACAAGTAGTAGCAGGTGCTAGCCTAATCAATCAAGAAACTGTTAGTTATGCCATGCTGTTTAAAATTACCCGTATTTTATTTTTAGTCGTGGTAGTTTTTATCTTCCAACAAAGAACCAAAAAACTTTCACCAACAACATTACAAACGACTAAAAAATTTCCGGTGCCTTGGTATGTGTTAGCTTTTTTAGGAGTTTGCATCCTGAATAGCTTTTTTAATCTACCAACACTTTTTTCTGATGGTGCACATTTCATCAGTACTTGGTTTGAAACAACTGCTTTAGCTGCCATCGGTTTACGGCTCGATTTTCGCAAGTTTATTAAAGAAGGACCGCGCTTTTTAATCTACGGCTTATCCGTCGGAATTGTTCAAACTATAGCGGCTCTTGCCTTCATTTATTTATTAAAAATATAGCTCTCTCATGAAATTCAAAATGACCACGAAAAATTATTTTTTCGTGGTCATTCTTTTATTTCAAGAAAAGTTGATTGGCTTTATGTCCCGTCGCCACTTCTTGTAAATGATTTTTTAGTGATGCGATGGCTGTGGGATCTACATAACGAGCTTTTTCTGGGCAGATATGAATACAACGCATACATAAAATACATTTTTCAAAAATAGTTTCTCGCGGATTTTCATAAGGAATCGCACAAGTCGGACATTTTTCAGCACATAATTTACAATCGGTGCAGGCATCACTGGTCAACGGACGATAGTCGGCTGTTTGATAAGAACGATAAGGTTTGTTTCCAAGAGCAGATATTTCACTCGGTTGGGCTTGGATTTTGATCTGGATTTTTTTGGCAAAATCATTCAACTCAGCTATATCAGCTTCGTTGGGTCGTCCTGTTCCAAACTCACCGACAATTGAATGTTCCGTCACACTGGCAACAGCAGCATTTACTACAAACCCTTTTGGTGATAAGAAATCTTGTAATTCTAAAAATAAATCGTCAAAGGCTCGATTGCCATACGTAGCAATTAAAATAGCAGGTGTTTCCTTTCCACGGATTTCTGTCAAATGTGCCAAGGCTAGTGCCGGTACCCGACCGCCAAATGCCGGAACCGCGAAGTAGCACACATCTTCCTGATTAAAAGTATGAGCATATTCAAAATTTTGTTTCGTTAGATCAATTCTTTTCACTGGCTCTTTCCAAACTTTGGCTAAGAGCTTTCCGACCCTTTTACTAGAACCTGTAGGACTAAAATGTAATAAAAAAATCCCCATGATAGCGCCTCCTTTATTATAAAGTAAGTGTACCACGGGAATTTAAGAATTTTATTTTATTTTTAAAAAAAGGATGCCCGCTAGTCGGGGAACTAGCGGGCTAGGAGTTAAAAATGAAAAAGTGTTAGGGTTGTTTGTTGGTATACATAGATAATACCGACAAATTATGAATCAATTGTGAAGAAATTCTAGCAAAAATTTTCTTTTTTACTTAACAAAACTCAAAGTTTATTTTTTCCCCACCAACTACCAAAGCCAGTTAACAACAACCAACTACCCAATAGAATCACTACGGCACTAAGCGCGCCATTTGTCGTAACCGCATCTGAAGCGATTCTTAACGGCATACTAAATTGCGAAAGAAAAGGAATATAGGAACTAATCGCAGTAATTTGATTTCCCGCATCAACTTCGCCTAAAATACGATTTACTGCAAAAGCCGCAATAATTAAAATTACTACCGTTTGTCCGCTAGGTTGTTCATTTATTTTTTTACCAATCAAACCATTTAATGACGCGAGAGTAATAAATAGTAAAAAGCCTAACAACATCAATAGGATCAGCGCTAGAAAATCACCATCAAGAATAATTTTAACTGGTTCATAATAAACAAAATAGCTTAATAATTCTGATTCCTTAAACAGTTGATAAAAGCCAATACCCACGCCACTCCAAACAATGAATTGGGTCAAACCTACTAATGCAATTCCCATTAACTTACTTAGATAACTACGATGATCTTTTTGGCTAAACTCTCCGGTAGTTATTGGGATAAATAGAATTAAAAAGATGAATAACGTCAAAGTAGTAAAAGAATAAACCAAATACTTAAAGCCTGCTGAGCCTGAACGAATCACTTCCATGCGACGCCCTTGAAAACCGACTCGATGAAATGAAAATCGGGCAGGAACAATAATTTGATCTACCAAACTACCATCTAAATCAATCGCTTCAGCCCGCAAATTTCTCTGCAGCTCACTAGCAATACTCGAAACCTCATCCTCCACATTAATTCCTACTGGAATTTTGCTGTACAGCTTGGCCCGCACAACACTGGTGCTAGAAGTATTTAAAACAATATACGCGTCGATTTTATTATTCATTAAACGTTTTTTGGCTTGTTTTTTAGTGGTAATTTTTTCGAAATGAAATTCTTCTTGAGGGATTTCTTTTAATTGTTTAAAGGTAGCAGGTAGATTGCTGACAACACCAATCGTTTCAATATCATAATTGTCTTCATAAATTTTTTCTGCCGCGAAAAAAATAGCTACTAATAAAAAAGGCAGTAACAACAATAAAATAAAACTACCGCTTTTAATATTTTTCAAATAGGTCTGTTTGACACCCTTCATTTTTCGAATCAGTCCCTTCTCACACATTCTAGAAGGTTTTCTGATGATAGTCCAAAAAAAAGACACCTCCGTGTTAGAAAGTGCCGAAAAATTAATCTAGTGTTACATCTACTGAACGATTTTTTTCTGAGATTTTTTGAAATGTTGCTAAAGCTTTTCTTGAAATAGGACCCACTATTAATAGTTGTAAAGGTAAAGCCATCACGATGTTGGTTAAAATTGCCCGACCATACATAGCTAAAAATTGACTACTAAATCCTTGTTCATAAATCACACCGTAAAATGACATACATAAAACCATCCCCGTCACCATACAACCGGAAATTGCTAAAATTTTATGCAACATTTTTTCTTGGTTGATTGGTAATTTAAAAGCAACCGATTTTGCCACTTTTCCGACGATAAATACATCTAAAATAAATGCAACAACAAATCCGGGAATCAAGCCAGTCAATAATGCCATTATTGAAAAAGCACCATGTACAATTAAATTATAAGTACTCATTCCTAAGACCATCATGAAACACATCATCGTTGTAAAAAGCAATCCTTCTGTTTTTGTTTTGGGCATTACATCCACTCCTTTTTTGTTTGACTGAATTATATTTTCTGAAAAGTTACGAAATATTTTTCAGCACATTGATTAAGGTAGCACAGAAAAAAATTCTTCGTAAGCATTTTTTTCGATTTTAGTAAAATAATTTTTCAGACTAAAGAATCTTCTGTTTTTTAGTTTTCAATCTTCCACAAATTAAAGGCCACTATTGCTTGTTTTTTATCCATGTAATTAAATAAATAAATAAAAAAACATTTTTTGTCAAAAATCAAATGATTACTCTGGAACAAAAAATAAATATTTTTCCGTATATATAATAGGAAGTAATCAAAAATCAATCAGAAATTTTTGTATATATAAATAATTGATAGTATTTTTAAGTCTTATTATTACCGTTTCCAGCCGTAATTGTCGTATGCTTCATTTACAGGCAGGGCCCGCCGAATGATGCGAAAAACATCAGAATCAGAAAAAGAATTGAATAAGCATCTCAAAAAAATTAGGTATTTACTATCTAAAATAAAAAAGGAGAGATTACGATGGGTCTTATATGGTCATTAATCGTTGGTGGTGTGATTGGCGCTATTGCAGGTGCAATCACTAAGAAAGGTTCTTCAATGGGAATCATTGCAAATATAATTGCTGGTTTAGTTGGTTCAGCTCTTGGACAAGCTATTTTAGGAAGTTGGGGACCATCACTTGCCGGCATGGCAATTGTTCCTTCAATCATTGGTGCAATTATCCTAGTTGCAGTGGTTTCATTCTTCCTAGGTAAAAGATAAAAGGAAGGAATGAATTAGATGCGAAAACTAACGAAAATAATCGGAATTCTAGCGCTAATTTTACTTTTCTTCCCACTTTTTTTTAATATAATTGAAAACCAAAATGTTGCTCCGGTAAAATTAAACTTTTTACCGATGAAAGAATATCCCTTAATTGGTGAATATATCCCAGAATTTTTATTTTGGGTTAGTCTTGGCTTCATGATTCTTTTATTGATAGGTCTTTTAGTTATTATCTTCTTCCCCAATGTGAGTAAAGAGCTCCACTTTGAAAAAAGTGATGGTGCTTTAATCGTACAAGCTAAAGCCCTGGAGAATTTTGTATTGACCACCGTTCAACAAGAACCTTATATATCTGAACCAAATGTAAAGGTAAAGATTAAAAAGAAGAAAATTAAAATTAAAGTACAGGGTAAAATGCGCAATATGTTTCATGCCACTACTAAACAGGAACAGTTGGCAGCCGAAATCAAAGATAAAATTACTACTTTAATTGGTCCAAATGAGAAGGTTTTTACTGAGGTCACTTTTAAGAACTTCAAGACAAATAAAACGCAAACTCAAGAGCAACCTCGAGTGATATAAGGAGGAGCTTATGGAAAATTTTTTAAAGCGCTATAAGTATCCACTGATTTTTGGCGGGATTGGCTTAATTTTAGCGATTCTATTCATTACAGTTGGATTTTTAAAAACAATTTTACTGGTCATCTTTACCTTAATAGGAAGTTATCTTGGCTATTATTTACAGTCAATTGGTTTTTTTGATCAGTTTAAAAGATATTAAAATAGGAGGACGAGAACTATGGATACGAAAGAAATGAACAAACCAGTAACACCGGCAACACCAGATATGTCAGAAAAGAATCATAATATCAAAGGTGACCTAACTTTTGACGACAAAGTGATTCAAAAGATTGTTGGGATTGCTTTAGAAAAAATTGATGGTTTATTAACTGTTGATGGCGGATTTTTCTCTAACTTAGCTGAAAAATTAGTCAATACTGATAACGTAACTTCTGGAATTGATGTAGAAGTTGGAAAAAAACAAGTAGCTGTTGACTTAGATATTGTGGCTGAATACGGTAAAGATATTACTGATATCTATGAACAAATCAAAAAAGTTATTTCTGAAGAAATGAACAAAATGACTAGTCTTGATGTGATTGAAGTCAATGTAAATGTGGTTGACGTAAAAACACGTGAACAATATGAAGAAGATTCAGTCACAGTCCAAGATCGTGTTGGTGACGCTGCTGAATCAACTGGTGAATTTGCTTCTCGTCAAACAGATAAAGCAAAATCAGCAATGAATCGTACTGGTAACAAAGCAAAAAATTCTATTAATGAAGCAAAAGAACCTCGCGTTCAATAACAAAAACAGGCAATGGTCAGCTGACCATTGCCCTTTTTTTATTCTGGTGTCACATTTTGAATCGTTAAATCCTCCACTGTTGCGGTAGTTTGTCCTTTAATTACATTGGCTTTAAAGCTTACTGTATCGCCAACTTCTAAAAAGATCGAGTATAAATTATTACTGGTATTCATAATAAAGATTGTTTCGTCATTTTCTAATAGGAAAGAAACAGTCGTAGTCGTACCATTCGTATTGAGATTCACTCTGCGAACTACACCAGAAAATTCGGTTAAATCACTAGCTGCAACATTGTTATTACTGGAATCAGTTGTCGCTAGCTGTGTTCGATAAGCGTCCAATGTTCCTTGGGCTGTATCACCATCTACTAAAATATCACTATCAATCGCACTGAGATAAACATATTTTTTGAAGATCCCATTGGAATCTAGTAAAGAAATCACCCAAGTTGGCGTTCCCGAAACATTATATAAAATCGGCATACGAGCCTTCCATTTTTTCTCTGGATAAATCTTCGAAGCGACACTAATCGCCCCATCACTATCCATCATTCCTTTTTTATCACGATAATATTGTAAAACACCGGTCCGAGCATTAATCAAACTATAACCTAACGCCGAATCTTGAGAAGAATCTGGGCTAGTGAAATCAGTGAAATACAACAAATTATCTTTTTTATCTAACAAAGGCGTCACCGCACCATTGGAATAAATACCATTATCAGTTGGTTCTTTGACATTTTTCTGGCCAAAGAAAGAATTCCACCAGCCATCGCCATATTTTCCATAAAATTGATTCATTTCTTGAGCAACTTTACTAGTTAATGGCGCATCCACGAATTTTGGCACATCTTTTAAATCATAGACTTTCACATCACCAGTAACGGCATTTAATAAAGCAACTTTGTAACGATTAAAATAAGTAATTCCGCTAATCCCGTATTCTTTCGTCAAAGTTTGCACATAATAAGGTGTGCCATCATTAGCGATTTCTAAGTTCACCGCACCCACATTGGCATATTGTGTCGCCTCAGAGTATATCTTTCGACCAGCATCATAATTTAAATAAGCCGTTGGAATATATTTCATTTTACTTTTAACAAATTTCGGTTGGGCATTAATATCGGTTGCTGAGATAATCAAATACCCGGGTGATTCTCGGAATTTAAACCACTTTGTTAATCCTTTAAATTCTAATGAGGCAACATAAACATAATCTCCATCAACGTTTTGCGCGGTAATTGTCCCTAGATCATAGACATTGCTATTAGGCACAACACTCATCATTTTACGCATTTTATTGCGTGCACTGGCTGTTGAGATAGCAATTGGCGTTTCTTCAGTCGAACGAAGCTCTTCAGTTTTGCTAACTTTTTTTACTTGGATGGTATCGTAAACATTATTAATACTAGTGATTCGTAAAACAGCACTGGCTGCCGCAAATAATATACCGATGACTAAAATAAGTACCGGAATTTTGGCAGGAAAGCCAAAGCCTTTAAATTGAAAATTTCTAACTCCTTTACCACTGATTGGTCCAGCTATTTTTTCTATCGGTGAAGAAAAAAATAGCACCAAACTAATTAAAAAAGCGACCGTCAAATTACTAGAAATAATTGAGCTTAAATTTTGCGGAGGCGTCATCCAATAGACAAAAATGAAGGAACATATAAAGAAGAAAAGATAAATGATCATTCCTTTTTTTACGCCTTGCCCTTTCCGCCGCACAATATCATAAATAATTGGTAATAAACCTAAGGCTGTAAAGATAAATGTAATCCCTAACAAATTTAAAAACATGACACTTCCCCTTTTTTTGATGTAATAGCTTATTATAGCAAGAATTCAATTGTAAATAATAGGTATTCCGACTGATTTACACAAAAAAACTGCAATAGAAATTTCTTTCTATCACAGTTATTTTGATTAGCGCATAGTTACAAATTCTTCACTGCCAGTTGGATGGATTGCCACTGTATTATCAAAGTCAGCTTTGGTTGCGCCCATTTTAATTGCTACTGCAAACCCTTGTAGCATTTCATCAACACCGACACCAATAGCATGTAAACCAATAATTTTTTCGTTCTCACCTTGACAAACTAATTTCATTTCACATTTTTGACGGTATTCCCCTAAAGCAAAATACATCGGAGTAAAACGGGAACGATACACTTTAATTTTACCTTCGCCATATTTTTCAATTGCTTCGGCTTCTGATAAACCAACTGTTGCCATTGTTGGGTGAGTAAACACCACGGTTGGAATATTTTCATAGTCTAAATGAGCTTCCGTTTGACCATTGAATAGTCGTTCAGAAAGCTGGCGTCCCGCCTTGATTGCCACAGGAGTTAAGCCAAATTTTCCGATAACATCTCCCACAGCATATACGTCGTCAGCGGTTGTATTTTGGTATTTATCAACTTTGACAAAACCTTTATCATCTAATTCCACTTGGGTATTTTCCAATCCGATTTTTTCAGTATTGGCTTTACGTCCACCAGCAAAGAAAACTTTTTCTGCCGTTAAAGTTTGGCCATTTTCAAAATAAACAGTGAAGGCCTCACCATTTTTCTCAATTTTTTCTACAACGCAATTAGGATGGATGCCCATGTGATTATCTTGATAGATTTCTAGCAAGTTTTCCGCTAACATTTTATCAAAAGTTCTTAATGGCAATTCATGACGAAAAGCCCAGTCAACTTTTGTTCCCAAGCCTTGCATCACTCCACTTAATTCTGCAGCAATATAACCAGCACCTAACATGATTGCTGATTTTGGCTGGGTTTTTAAAGCGAAGAAATCGTCAGAATCTAGAGCATATTCTCCACCAGGAACATTCATTGGTCCCGCATAACCACCAGTTGCAATCAATATATTGGGTGCGGTGTAAGTTTCTCCGTTCACTTCAATCACATGATCTGATTGGAAAGTAGCATAACCAGAAATTCGTTCTACTTTATTGTGATCCAATCCTCGATTGTAAGCGCCGTGCAAGAAATCAATATATTTTTCCCGCGCTTCTACTAAAGCGGTAAAATCAAATTGGTTAATCGTTACATCAAAACCGTAGCCGGAAACATCCCGTTGCAGCATTTCCATCATGGTACTGGCTTGCCACATAACTTTTTTTGGTACACAGCCTACATTGACACAGGTACCACCGATTTTATTTCCTTCTATTAATAGAACTTTTGCCCCATGTTCACCCGCGCGATTGGCTGAAGCAATGCCGCCACTGCCACCGCCAACAACGATATAATCATATTCTTGCATTTATTCTCCTCCTCATTCAAAGCTTCACCCTCATCATAACAAAAGCCGAGACAAATTGTCTCGACTTAAGATTATTTCGTCACTTCAGGCTTTTTACGGCGAATCATATCTCCTGGTTTTACTACTTGAGCAACCGGCATCGTCACAATCATCATTGGATTTGGTGCGCGATCAATTGATTCATCGTCTTCATTTTTCATTTCCATTACATTTTGGTGGAAATGTTCGAAATTAGGACCATAAAATTCAATTTCATCTCCCACAGAAAAATGATTTCTTTGGCGGATGGTGGCAATCCCACTAGATTCATCATAACTCAAGACTTCACCGATAAATTGATAGACTGGGATTTTTCGTCTTGGGCCAAATAATTGTTCATTTTCCGTAGGTGTATGGTAATAAAAACCAGTAGAAAGTTCTCGTTGTGCCACTTTCCAAAGTTCATCCACCCATTCTTGTTTTAGTACATAATTTTCAGGGTCAGCCATGTAGCTATCGATTGCTGTTTTATATACATTTGCCACAGTCGATACATAATGAATAGATTTCATCCGACCTTCAATTTTTAAACTATCTACACCATTTTGAACTAAATCAGGAATATGTTCAATCATCGACATATCCACCGCACTCATAGAAAATTCTTCTGTCACTTCTCCATTTTCAGTTAATGAACGGTGTTCTTTCGCAAAGGGCATATCGAATAATTCATACTTCCAACGGCAAGACTGCGAGCAACCGCCACGATTGGCATCGCGCATCGACATGTGGTTAGACAAAGTACAACGACCGGAATAAGAAATACACATAGCACCATGAATAAATGCTTCAATTTGAATAGACGTATTTTTACGAATTTCCGCCAACTCTTCCATCGAGACTTCTCGAGCTAACACGACCCGCTCCAAGCCTTCTTCACGCCAAAATTCTAACGTTTCATAATTTGTTGCCGAAGCTTGTGTTGATAAATGAATCGGTAAGCCGGGTGCTTCTGTCGCACAAATTTCAATTAAGGCTGGATCAGAAACAATCACCGCTGAAATACCGATATCTCGTAACGTACGGAAAAAATCGCCGGCGCCTTTTTCATTGCCTTCATGAGTAACCATATTCGCTGCTACATAAACTTTTGCCTTGTGCTCATTGGCAAAAGCTACGCCTTCTGCCATTTCCTCAAATGAAAAGTTTCCGGCCCGTGAACGCAAACCGTAGGCGTCGCCACCGATATAAACAGCATCCGCACCATAATGAATCGCTGTTTTCAATTTTTCTAAAGTCCCAGCTGGTGCTAACACCTCAGGACGTTTTAAAGCTGTTTTTTGCATAATGTTCTCCTTATTTAATGCTGGCTGGATCAAAATAGTAAAATCCTGTATCTAATTCGCGATTTTCAGGATGAAGTTGTTGTAATTGTTCAGCTAATTTTTGAATATCTGCTGTTTGCCAATTATCTTCTTCTAACATTTTTTTTGCTGTTACAAAAAGCTTGGCGATTTCCACAAAATTTTCCCCGGGAGTGAAGATACCATCCAGCTTCCAGGTAGTAAATCCCGCCGCAACTAATTCCTGCAACTGCGGTAACAAATCGATATCATTATTGGCAAAAATATGAGTGCCATGTTGATCTTCATAGATTGAATAATGGGTTTCATCTTTACGTGGTTCGGAAATAAACAAGCCTCGCTCTTTATCTTTTTTACTATCTTGTTTTGTATAATTAAAATAATTTTCAACTAATGGCCGTTTGGACTGATGGATACAAGTAGCACCATAAACCAAAACTTCCACTGGTACTTCTACTTCGGTGTTCAATAGTTTCATCTCATCAAAAGGAACTTCCCGGGCTAATACTGCGCCACTAGCGCCTTTTTTATGCCAAAAATTTATTTGACGTGCATTAGTGACTAAAGTTTGAGCATCATATATAAAATCTAAACCATAGTTTCCTTTGCGTAATAAATGAATCACACCTGTATCGCCTACCACAATCCGATCTGGTTTGACCTGACTAAGAAAAGCTAAATATTCTGGTACTTCTTTCATCTTCTCTGGATGCATAATACCATTTAAAGCGATATTTATTTTTTTTCCTTGTTGATGAGCCGCTTCGATTAATTCCTGCTGTTCAGCTCGAGAAAAGGAATAGGGCAAACGTAAACCAAAGTTTTCTTCCCCAATATACAAAGTATCGACGTCAGCAGCTAACAAATCATAGGCCTGTGCCATTGATTCTGCTGTCGCAATAATTTCAATCATTTTGTTTCCTCCAAGATAGTTATTAAACTACCATTTATTTTGACGTTTTTATACTATCACAGGTTATTCTAATTATCTATTTGAATTTACTCTAAATTACTTTAAATAATCGAAATTTATGGTAAATATTTACATAAAAAAACGACCAGAATTTGTTATCATCTGGACGTAATCTTATTATTCAAATACCTTTTTAGCAACTGCAATAGCATTTAAAACTTTTGGAAAACCGACATATGGTAAACATTGGATAAAGGTCTCAATAATTTCAGCTTGCGATAAACCCACATTTAAAGCACCTTGAATATGAATTTTTAATTGCGGTGCAGTATCTCCTTGAGTTAATAAAGTTGTGATGGTAATCATTTCTCGCTGTTTTAAGTCTAAAATTTTGCGATTTTCCATTTCATCGAATACCAGTAAAGTGTATTCATCTAAAACTGGTGCAATTTCTTTCAGACTTTCCGATACAGCACGACTAGCTTCTTGACCAATAACTTGTTTTCTTATTTCTAATCCTCGTTGATAATTATTCATATGACATCCTCCTCTTTGATACAATGAGCATAAACTATCAAGCTTACTTGATAGCAAGAAAAAATTTATGAGGACAGCAATGACTAAAAATTATAAAATTTCCGAAGTAGCCCGACTGACAAATTTATCAATACCCACTTTACGATATTATGAAGAATTAGGCTTACTTCAGCCTAAACGATCAGAAAATAATTATCGCCTATTTACAAAAAAAGATTTGGACTGGATTGAATTTATCCAAAAAGCCAAAAACACTGGGATGCAATTATCAAAAATTATTGAGTATTCTAAGCTACGAGAACAAGGAATCACCACGATCAATCAACGCATTGCCATTTTGGAAGAACAAGAACAATTATTGGAATTCGAAAAAAGAAAGCTCCAAGATCATATTGATTTCTTACAAGCTAAAAAGGCCCATTACCATTTAATCAAGGAGCAAAATCTATAAGAACCTATTTGAAGACAAAAGGATGCCCGCCAGTCGGGGAACTAGCGGGCTAGGAGTTAAAAATGAAAAAAAGTGTTAGGGTTGTTTGTTGGTATGAATATATAATACCGAGAGAATTTGAAGAACCTTTGAAGAATTTATGGGAAATTCAAAAACATTTGATGCTATTTTTTTGAAAGAGATCCTTGCCACAAATTCATACCACCGGTTACATTTACCACTTGATATCCTTTGGCCTGCAAAATTTTTGCAGCTTTTTTGCTACGAACGCCACCTTGACAAACGACATAAGTTGGTTGATCTTTAGCCCCTTGATAGTTTTCGATATCTGCCAAAGGATAATTAATCGCATTGGGAATATGTCCAGAAGCATATTCGTTTGTATCCCGTACATCTAAAACTGTTAATTTATTTTTTTTCAGCTGTCTTTCTAAGTCAGCAGGTAATATCGTATCCATTTTTTCAAAAAATCCAAACATAGCGCCATCTCCAATTTAAATTTATTCAATCTATTTGTACCATCTCTTTTAGATTAAAGCAAAAAAATATGCCTGTCGGTGGGGTCCGACAGGCAAGGAGTTAAAAATGAAAAAGTGTTAGGGTTGTTTGTTGGTATATGCATACTATAAACAATATTTATGAACTTTTTGTGAACGAATGGTATTGAAATAATAAAGATTTACTTATTTTGGTTTTTCTCGACTGTCATGACTCGTTTCAATTGGATATTTCTGTGCATTTTTGACCAGTTTCTCAGCAATAATCTGGTCAATATCGAAATTTAAATTATCAGCTAACATATAAGCATAAATCAAAACATCTGCCAGTTCTTCTTTTAGTCGCTCTGGCTTTTCTTTGGCTTCTTCTGACGTCTTCCACTGAAATAGTTCCAACAATTCACTGGCTTCTAGCGTCAAAGATAAAGCCAAGTCTTTTTCATTATGAAATTGCCGCCAATTTCTTTCATCTCGAAATTGATTAATTTTCTCCATACTATTCATGCTCATCCTCCAAATCACTTACAGAAAAATCCGCAAAGATTTCGCCGTCATAATAACGCAGCATCTCTTCCAACGACAAAGCAGATTTTTCTTCGTCAACTGCTTGTTGTTGCGCCAAAATTTCTTTGCGATAAACCTGGTATTGCTCTGACAATTTAGCGTACATCGCTTTTTTCGAAATCGCTTCAGCTGTAATAAACGACAATTCTTTAATTAATCCACGATATACCGGTAAATTATTTTCCAATTCCACAGGTAATTCTACCACTGTTAATCCAACCTCTTTAAAATATTCTTCGTACATCGACTCACCTCGTTTTAACTTTAGCTTGTGCTGTAATATTTTTCAAGTGATTAAAAAAAACGTATAATTCAATTGAAGACAGATTTTAGGAGGAAAATAAATGAAAATTGGTTTTATTGGTGCCGGTAATATGGCACGGGCGATTATAGAAGGGATTATCAGTCAAAAATTTGTTTCTGCAGAAGATGTCTATTTATACAACATCCATTTTGAAAAAGCCCAAAATTTAGCAGATCAATTAGGTATCCATGCAGTTGAAGAGGTCAATCAATTGGTTGAAGCAGTTGACACAGTTGTATTGGCAGTTAAGCCCCCAATTATTGAAAGTGTGATAAATGAAATTCGAACAACCATTTTAGCGAAAAAGTCACTGCTAGTTTCTATCGCAGCTGGAAAAGATTTGGCGACTCTTTATGATTATTTGGAAACCGAGCAAGCCGTCAGTATTATTCGCGTAATGCCAAATATGAATTCCATGGTAGGTCAAGGCGCAACTGCAGTTTGCGGCAATCAATTTACTTCTAAAGAACAAGTTGCGGAAATAATCGCATTGTTTGCAGCGATTGGTAAAGCTTGGGAATTACCAGAAGAACAGTTTTCAACTTTTGCAGCAATTGCAGGAAGTTCACCCGCATTTACTTTCCTTTATATTGATTCCTTGGCTAGAGCAGGAGTAAAAAATGGCTTGCCAAAAGATTTAGCTACCGAAATGGCCACTCAGGCTGTGCTAGGAAGCGCAGAAACTTTAGCTGTATCATCCGAAAATGCTTGGGGCTTAATTGATCAAGTCAGCTCACCTGGTGGCACAACAGTGGCTGGAGTTGTCAGCTTGGAAGACAATCGTTTCTTAGCAACCGTTGTCAAAGCTGTTGATGACACAATTGCCCGTGAAAAAGAATTGTAATTTTTAGAGGACTGAAAAAGTCCTCTTTTTTGTTTCATAAAAAAGAGCCGCTCACAAGCGACTCTCCAATAAACTTATTTTGTCCATTCAGCAACTTTATCACTGTTGGCTTTAATCCAATCTTGTGCAGCTGCTTGCGGATCTTTACCATCACGAACGGCTAGCATCACGCTTTCCATGTCGTCAGTCGTCCAATCAAATTTATCTAAAATATCATAGACTTCTTTGTTATCCTCTTCTAAACCTTTACGAGTCATTGTATGGATGGACTCAACATCACCAAAGCTTCCTTCAGGATCTTCTAGATATTTCAAATCATATTCTTGGAACATCCAGTGAGGTGTCCAGCCCGTTACAATAATTTCTTGTTGATTATTGATTGCTTGAGCTAGCGCCGTTGTCATAGCACCTGATGAAGAACTTTCTAGACTCCAACTTGATAGATTTGAATAATCACTCAAGGCTTTTTCAGTTGAGTTCATAATCCCGGCACCTGGTTCAATTCCGGTAATGGTTTGTCCAGCTTGATCAGTTAAATCACTAATCGAATTGACGTCCATATATTCTGGCACAACTAAGCCTGTTTTTGCCCCTTCTAAGTTAGGACCTAAATCAACTAAGTTTTCTTTGTATTTTTCATATTGCGACGCATGAGTCGTCGGTAGCCAAGCAGAAACTAATGCATCTGATTCTCCATTGGCAACAGATTCCCACATAACTGAATTATCTAACGGTGTCGCGTTAACGGTATATCCTTGATCTCTTAAGACTTGGGCAATCACATTGGTTGAAGCAACTTCAGAATCCCATTCTACATAAGCCAAGTTTACTGTTCCTTTTGAGGTGTTTTGAGCATTATTGTAAACCACACCACCAATTGAAGAAACAATTAATACAGCTGCCATTGCTAAAATCCCAGCTTTTTTCTTTTTAGACATTGGTTGCGCTGATTTTTCAGTTTTTGGTCGGTTTAAGTTTTGTGTGAAACGGTCAATAATAATCGCTAAAATAACCAATGCTAAACCATTAACAAAACCATTACCTACTTGTGAACGTTGTAAAGCTGACAAGACGCCGCGACCCAAACCAGGTGCACCGATCATTGAAGCTGTTACTACCATTGATAAAGCTAACATTGTTGTTTGGTTGATTCCGGCTAAAATAGTTCCTTTAGCTAATGGTAATTCTAATTTAAATAATTTTTGTTTAGCAGTACCACCAAATGAATCAGATGCTTCGACTAATTCAGTTGGAATTTGACGAATCCCTAAATTAGTAAAACGTACGGTCGGTGGTAAAGCGAAAATTACTGAGGCAAATACCCCTGGCACCATCCCAATTCCGAAGAAAGCAACGGCTGGAATCAAATAAACGAAACCAGGCATTGTTTGCATGAAATCTAGAATCGGCGTAATGATACTTTTTGCTCGATCACTTTTAGCCATCCAAATTCCTAATGGTACCCCGATAATAATTGAAATCACACTAGATAATACAACTAGCGTAATCGTACTCATCAAGTCCGGCCATAAGCCTTGATTATAAATAAAGAGTAAACCAATTAACGTAAAGAAAGTCAGACCCCATTTTTTATTTGAGATCATAAATGCGGCAATCGTCAAAATTACAATGAATAGTAAAGCAGGAATACCTGTTAATAAAGCAGTCATGCCATCCATGATAAATTGACCGATACTTTGTAAAACTGAGAATAAGCCAGAAAAAGTACTGGTTAACCAACTAGTAAAGTTTTCTACCCAATCAGCAACTGGCAAACTATTTGTTAAAAAATTATTCATTGATTGCCACCTCTTCTTCCTCGTGCTCACCAGCTAATGCTTCGATTACACTCCCGCGAATGACTACGCCAATTAATTTATCATCATCGTCAACTACCGCAAGTGGTGCCGGTGAGTCAAAAATCAGATTGAAAATATCTGTAACCAGCATATCTGGTTTAATTTTTCTAACATTTTTGTCTAGTACTTCTTTTAAAGTAAGACTGTTCTTACGAGCTTCCGAAGCAGCTTCTGCTGTCAAGCTACCTTTTAGTTTACGTTTACGGTCTACCGCCAGCAACATACTGACTTCTTCTTTCCGCATCCGATTTAAGGCAACATTTGGTCCATCGACTTCAATATTTGTTGTCAAAGCAGGTACCATAATGTTTTGTGCCGTTAAGACTTTCGAGCGATCCACATCTTCAACGAAATCACGAACATATTGATTAGCAGGGTTAGTCAAGAATTCTTCTCCCGTACCAATTTGCATAATCTGTCCATCCTTCATCAAAGCAATCCGATCACCTAAACGCAATGCTTCATTTAAATCATGGGTAATGAAAATAATTGTTTTTTGGACACTTGCTTGTAAATCCAATAACTCGTCTTGCATTTCTCGACGGATTAACGGATCCAACGCAGAAAAAGCTTCATCCATTAACAAAACTTCTGGATCATTTGCTAATGCTCGCGCTAAACCAACCCGCTGTTGCATCCCACCGGATAATTGATTTGGATATTGATCTTTAAATGAAAGCAGTCCAGAATTTTCTAAAGCTTTTTCTGCCTTTGCTTGTCGTTCTTCTTTTGACACACCGCGAACTTCTAAACCATATTCAGTATTTTCCAAAATAGTTCGATGTGGAAATAGACCAAAGTTCTGGAAAACCATGTTAATTTTGTGGCGACGAACTTCCCGCAGTTCATCTTTATTCATCTTAGCAATATCTTCGCCATCAATATAAATTTCACCTGAAGTTGGATCAATCAGACGGTTCAATAGACGAATCATGGTAGATTTCCCACTACCGGAAAGTCCCATCACAACGAAAATTTCTCCTTCGTTGACTTCAAAACTAGCGTCATAAACCCCAACCGTTGCGCCGGTTTTTTCTAATATTTCTGTTTTGCTTTTATTTTCTTTAATCATCGCTAAAGCTTGTTGCTGCTTTTTACCGAAGATTTTGGTTAAATGTTCAACCTTTACTTTACTCACTTGTAAGTTCCTCCTTGTTTTTTCTTCGTTTCAATTCCCTCGAAACGATAAAAAAGTGACCATATCATACTAACATCGTGTGTTCACTTTTGTCAAAAAGAAACTTTCAAAAATTTTCATGAATAATAAAAAGACCATGAAAATACTACCTCAATTTCATGGTCTTTTGTTTATTTATCAGGATAAAACAAATTTTGCATCCGTTGGAAACCTAATTCATTGCCGACAAAAAATAAAATATTTCCAACTTCTAATTTCGCATATGGTCCCGGAGATAGCACCAAATTGTCGCCTTTTTGCAATGCGACAATAGTGGCGCCCGTCTCGTGCCAAATATTTAATTGATTGATCGTTTGACCTAAAAGTTGCGCATTTTCAGTTAAAGTGAGCTCATAAGGAACAAAGGGGGCCGAATGGTGAACCCGTTTTGTTTTGGCAACCAACTGGTTCAATTTTTGACTAATATCGTCTAGTTCGTTTCGTTGACGTTGAATACTCGACACTATTTCATTTTTGATTTCTTGAATTGATTGGACGTCTTGGTACTGTTCATAATATGCTTGTGCTTTTTCCTTGGATAAGACATAAGCACCGCTGCCATGCCGAACTTCCATAATCCCTAAATCAACTAACACATTAATTGCTTTTCGAGCTGTTTCTGGTGAAACATTAAAGTTGCTAGCTAAAGTTGAACGAGCATGGATTTTTTCTCCTACTCGATAGCGATCTTCAGCGATACGTTCAGCAATTTCAACCGCTACTTGCTGATAACGCGGTAAGGAAACTGTTTTTTTATTGGATTCCATTTGCTACATTCCTTCAAGTTATTTTTTTTAGCATAGCACAAAATTTACTAAAAGGTGATGAAAAGATTTTTATTAAAATGAATTTGTTAGTGTTTTTTTTAAGAGAAATGTCTAAAAATTAGTCGGATAATGAACTTATTATTAGTTTTTTTCCACTACATTCGCTATGCTGAATCAGGAATTTTTGAAGGAGTGAGTATATGCACTATTTTGTAGGATTAATTGGTTTTATTATAGTTTTACTGGTTGCGTTTAGCATGAGTAGTCAACGTCAAAATATAGCTTTTAAACGTGTTATTTTTATGCTGGTTTTGCAGTTTATTTTGGGTTTTATATTATTGCGGACGTCTGTTGGTACAGTAATTGTTTCGGCCTTAGCAGCAGTATTTGATGCATTATTAAAATTTGCTGCCTCAGGTGTCGCTTTTGTTTTTAGTGGGATCGCTAATAAAGGCAGTGCACCATTTTTCTTAAATGTTTTAATGCCGATTGTTTTTATTTCTGCCATCATCGGTATCTTGCGCTACATCAAAATTTTACCATTATTTATGAAGGGCGTTGGACTAGCTTTAAGTAAAATAAACGGCTTAGGTAAATTAGAATCCTATAATGGCGTGGCTTCAGCCATTTTAGGACAGTCTGAGGTTTTTATTTCGATCAAAAAAGAGCTACCTCATTTGAGTGAACAACGAATTACTACTATGAGTATTTCGGCCATGTCGACAGTTTCAATGTCAATTGTAGGTTCTTACATGGCTTTATTACAGCCTCGTTATGTTATTACTGCATTAGTTTTAAATCTTTTTGGCGGTTATATTATTTCAGCAATCGTAAATCCTTATAAACTTTCGGAAACAGAAGATTTATTAGCGATTGAAGAAGATCAAAAACAAACCTTCTTCCAAATGCTGGGAGAATACATTTTGGATGGTTTTCACGTGGCTATTACTGTTGCCGCCATGCTGATTGGTTTTGTAGCTTTGATTGCGATGATTAATTTTATTTTTGCTAAAGTAACAGGCTTAAGTTTTCAAGAGATTTTAGGCTATATTTTTGCTCCATTGGCTTTTCTCAGTGGTATTTCGCGGAATGAAGCGGTGAGTGCTGGTAGCTTAATGGCGACTAAATTAGTCACAAACGAATTTGTTGCTATGACAGAATTAGCTAAAGGCAACTTTCATTTTTCTGGCCGTACAACGGCGATTGTTTCTGTCTTTTTAGTCTCATTCGCAAATTTTTCTTCAATTGGAATTATTTCTGGTGCCATGAAAGGTTTGAACGAGGAAAAAGGCAATTTAGTCGCCAAACACGGATTGAAAATTTTATTAAGTGCTACCTTGGTTAGTTTTTTAAGCGGCATTATTACTGGATTGATTTATTAAACCATTCTCCCATATCTGGGAGAATATCTCTTACATCTAAAAATCATAGTAAAATATCTTTATAACTGATGAAAAATCAGAAAATAAGGAGTACATGATGATTAAAAAAATAAAAATAACACCTGAACTTAGGCAATTTTTATTATCAAAGAAAATTTATTTTGCAGTCAATCGTCAGGATGGTTTAGCTGATAATTGTATTTTAACCATTGATGATTCAACTATTTTAGAAAACAATTGCTTATACACAGTATCGTCTTTTGATAAAACTTTGCCTACTATCGGTACACATAGTTATTCTGCTACTATGTTTCCAACACAGTCACAAATTGGACGTTATTGCTCTATCGCCTCAGATATTTCATTTATGTCAGCTCAACATCCATTAGATCGTTTTACCACCTCGTCTGTTATGATCTCTGGTACAAGTGTGTCAGACTCTTTCGGTTTTTCTGATGCCTGTCAAATCGGTGGATTCAAACAAGTCCCGTACGATCAGCAAATGAATGATGGAATTATTCTTGGAAACGATGTTTGGTTAGGACAAGAAGTTTTGTTCAAAAAAAATATAAAGGTTGGTGATGGTGCAGTTGTTGGTGCTCGTTCAATTGTCACTAAGGATGTACCACCTTACGCTATTGTTGCAGGTTCGCCGGCAAAAATTATTCGTTATCGGTATCCCTTTAAAATTATTGAACAATTATTAATCTTAAAGTGGTGGAATTATCCTGTTTGGAAATTTTCTAGCATTACAGCTGATGAACAGATTGAATCTTTTATTGATAAATTACAACATAAGATTATTACCGGAGAAATTAGTGAATATCATCCGGAAATAGTCACGGCAGAGGATATGTCAAACTATACAGATTAAAAAACGATGAACTGAGGAAGTAATCCAAAAGTTAGTTATGCCAACTTTTAGGAAGCCTTCCACAGTTCATCGCTTCGTTTTTATTTAATAAAGTTTTTCAAACGCTCTAGCATTGTTTCAGTTGTTAAACCAAATTCTTTTTGCAAGAATTCAGGTGTACCAACTTGTCCAAAACGATTATCAACCCCGATACGTTTAAGTGGGACTGCAATACCATTTTCAGCAATTACTTCTGCTACGGCACTACCTAAACCACCAATAATCGAATGATTTTCAATCGTAATCACGCCTTTTTTACCAATCAAACGTTCCAACAATAATTCTTCATCTAAAGGTTTGATTGTAAACATATCAATCACATCTACCATTACGACTTTATCTGCTAATTGATCAGCAATCTCTAATACTTCTGAAACTAATTGACCAGCTGCAACGATTAAATAATCTGAGCCTTCTCGTAAAAGATTTCCTTTCCCAATTTCAAAGGTTGAACCTGCTTGATAAACATTTTTAACACCTTTACGATTACCGCGAACATAATGGACGCCAGTCATTTTGCTAAATTCTTTAATAATCCAATCTAACTGAACTTCATCAGCTCCATCACAAATCACTACATCGGGAATCGAGCGAAGTAAGGCCATATCTTCCCAAGTTGTATGCGTACCGCCATTGTGTCCAGCTGCAAAGCCAGGATCTGAACCAAAAATATTAATCGTATTTTTAGAATAAGCACCTGATAGATAAATTTGATCTAACACACGTCTGGTAGCAAATGGACCAAAGGTATGAATGAATGGCGTAAAGCCTGCTAAGTTTAAACCGGCAGCCACACCAACCATATTGGCTTCAGCAATTCCCACATTAATAAAACGATTAGGATGCGTTTTTGCGATATCAGTCCACTTACTTGCGCCACCAAGATCAGCATCTAAAGCAATTACTTGATCATTTTCAGCCATAACGTCTTTTAGAGCATCTACAACGGTTGCGCGTAGTTCTTTACCTACTTTTTTATCATCAGTTAATGTAAACATCTAGCCACGCTCCTTTGTTCTTAATACTTCTAAAGCTTCGTCCGTTGCTTTTTGAATGTCAGCATTATCAAATTTGACTGAATGATTGGCTTCCATTTCTTCGAAGAATGGTACCCCTTGACCTTTAATTGAATCCAATACGATACAAACTGCTTGATCAGTCACTGTTTTACTAGCGTTGATTGCTTCGTCAATGGCCACTAAGTCATCACCTTTAACTTTTTGTGTCGCAAAACCAAAAGCTTGCATTTTTGCTTCAATATCAAATGGATTTAGGATATCTTGGGTTGTACCATCTAATTGTTTTTTGTTTTCATCGATGATAACGATGCAATTGTTTAATTTAAAATGGGCAATGTATTGGAATGCTTCCCAACATTGACCTTCATTTAATTCGCCATCTCCGACAATTAAATAAACATAATTATCTTTTTGCTGCATTTTTAAACCAGTCGCTAATCCAGCGGCCACCGAAGTTCCTTGACCTAATGAACCGGTTGTAGCATCTACGCCAGGTGTTTTTGTGCGGTCAGGGTGAGAAGGTAATTTTGTACCTCCTTCATTTAAAGTACCCAACCAACTCTTGTCAAAAAAACCAACTGCTGAAAGAGTACTATACAATGCTGGACCCGCATGTCCTTTTGATAAAACTAAACGATCTCGATCTTCCCATTGAGGATTTTTTGGATCAAATTTCATTTGTTTACCGTATAAAACTGCTAATAAATCAGCGATTGATAACGAGCCACCGATATGACCTGCGCCAACTTTACGAATCGCTTCAATACTGTTGATGCGAATTTCAGCGGCTAAGCGCTCTAATTTGCCAAGCATTTCTTTCTCCATGCTATGATTTCCCTCCATTATTTAGCTGCTGCTTTTGTGTCTTTGCCTTTGAAAGCAATAGTTAAGCCGATTAAAACAGCTAAAACTGCAATGATTCCAGCAATTGCTGCAATTTGTCCGCCAAAGTTAGCTAAGTTTCCTAAGAAAATTCCCGTTACACCATAATCTGTATCTGAGAAGGTTGAACCTTGGAAGCCAAGATCACCCATAACAGGCATTAATAAAATCGGCATAAAGCTGATGATAATTCCGTGGATAAATGAACCGGCTAATGCGCCACGCAAACCACCAGTTGCATTTCCATAAACACCGGCTGTCGCACCACAGAAGAAATGAGGGACAACTCCTGGAATAATTACAGTTGTTCCTGCGAAGACCATGATAACTAAACTGACAATCCCACCAACGAAACTAGTTAAGAACCCAATTAATACTGCATTTGGTGCATATGGGAAAACAATTGGGCAGTCTAAGGCTGGAATAGAATTTGGTACTAATTTTTCTGAAATCCCTTTGAAAGCTGGTACGATTTCTGCCAAGATTAAACGAACACCCGCTAAGATAACAAATACACCTGCTGCAAATGAACCTGCTTGTTGTAATGAATAAATGATGTAGTTAGTGCCATCACTTAAGTTAGTCGTTATATAATCATTTCCGGCAAATAATGCCACAATCACGTAAACAACCGCCATTGTGATCGTAATACTTACAGTTGAATCTCTTAAGAAAGATAACCCTTTAGGGAAATTAATATCCTCGGTTGATTTTTCTTTGTTACCGACATATTTACCGATTAAACCACTTAATGCATAACCAAAATTACCTGTATGACCTAACGCCACAGTATCATTTTTAGTAATTTGACGGGTAAACGGTTGAGCGATTGCTGGGAAAATGGTATTGGCTAAACCTAAAGCTAAACCACCAAATAAAACTAAAGGTACTGTTCCCATACCAGTTACGCTTAAAATTACCGCAATCATACAAGCCATATATAAAGTTGCGTGACCAGTTAAATAAATGTATTTGAAACGAGTGATGCGGGCGATTAAAATATTGAAAGCCATTCCTGCTAACATAATAAGTGCTGTATACGTTCCGAATTTAGTCAAAGCTAACGCTACGATGGCTTCATTATTTGGCACAACCCCCTGCATGTTAAAAGCAGCTTGGAACATTTCACCAAATGGTGCCAACGATCCCTCAACTACACCAGCGCCGGCAGTTACTACTAAGAAACCAACAAAAGTTTTAATCCCACCTTTAACGGTTGAAGCGATATCTTTCTTTTGCAGGACATTCCCTAAAATAGCAATCAGTGCTACCAACAAAGCTGGGGTACTGGCGATATCAATTAAAATATCTAAAAATCCATTCATCTTTTTTCCTCCTAAGTTTGGTTTTTTTCCTAAAAAAATAGACTTGGGACTTCTGCCGTCTCAAGCCTACTTAATTTTTAAAGCAAGCCTTTTTCTGTTACTACTTTTTGAACTTTTTCTTTTAATTCATCCATATCGATGATGCTGTCTAAAACAACAACTTCGCCTAAATGTTGCGCGCTGTCAGCTAAATCACTAGCAACAAAGAACACATCTGCCATATCTGGTGACGCACTACCCATGTCAAAGTGAGATACTTCCACACCATCAACACCTAAATCTTTTAATACTGAATTAATATTCATTTCTACCATAAAACTTGATCCTAATCCGGACCCACAAACTGCTGCAAATTTCATTATTCATTCTCTCCTTTTGCTAAAATAGTTAGTATTTCTTCTTTTGTTTCGGCATTTAATAAAGCTTCTAAGTTTTCTTTGTCTGACAATAGTTTGGTCAAACTCGATAGTGCCCGCAGATGAGCTTCGTTATCAACAGCAGCTAAACAAACGAACAATTGAATCGCATGTTTTTCATCATCGACAAGTAAAACAGGTTCTTTGACTTTCAATAAAGACATCCCGATTTCCTTCACGCCATCTTCAGGACGAGCATGGGGTAAAGCAATACCTTTACCAATGTGAATGAAAGGTCCATATTGCTTTACCTTATCAATCATTGCGGTAATATAGCTTTCCTCAATTTTTTCTTTCTCTAATAATGGTTCTGCCGTTAAGCGAATCGCTTCTTCCCATCCTAATGGCTGATCACTGATTTGAATCATGTCTTCGGTAATTAATTCTGTTAACATAGGGCGGCGGTCCTCCTTCTTCTCAATCATTCGATTCATCTTTTTATTTAAAACCTTGTATAATTTTTCTTTGGTTACTCCTTTTTTGATTTCAATATAAGGTAGTAACGCATCCACAATTTCTTTTGCACTAGGTAGTGAAAAACCAGGAATCAATAATTCTTGTTGCACCCGATTGATCAATTGATTTTTTTCCAGTTGCGACATTAAAGGTTTAACGACATAAACTTGTTTGTTGCTTTCAATATTTATCGTCGAAAAAATCACATCGTAACTTTCTTCTGAAATACTTTGCAGCTGATCGACTGAGTTGGATGCTTTAAAATGAATCGTTGGAAACATTTTATTTAATTCTGTCTGCAAAATTAATGAAGAACTGATGCCATTAGGACAAACAATCAAGCCACGAATTTCTTCTTGAACCGCTTCCTCTTTCTGTCGAGCTACTTCACCACCAAATAAAATCGAGAAAAAGCCAACCTCTTCTTCAGGTATTTCTCTTTCTGCTAATTTTTCTAGTGGTAGCAATGCTTCTTTAGTAAAACGATAGATTTCTGCATATTCCATTTGAATATTTTCAATTAAGACATTTGGTAAATAAAACCCATTTCTGATACGAAAATATGCTGGTACCAAGTGATAAAACAAATTCATCAACAATTCGCGAAAATTTGAAAAACCAATCGCTGATAAATTTTCCATCCGATGAATGATTTCAGCCGAGCAACTTAATAATTGATCCAGTTGAATGTCTTGAATTTCGCCCTGAGTGACAGTCATCAAAATAATGGTTAAATAATCAAGCTCGTTTAAATGGGCTTGGTCAAAAAAATTTTGATAAATTTGTTCACTGGCATGATACGCAGTCAGTGAGCGCACCAATTGCCGATCGGTTAAAGGTGCTAATTGTGAATCAGCCATTCGTTTAGCAGAAAAAGCTAAAAATACAGCAACTTCATCAATCCGACTAGGTACGATTTCTAAACCAACTAGCTGACTTTTTTCTTGAATGGTATCGCGCCAAGCAGCATAAAGACTTAAATCTTGTTGATTCAGCCAATACAGCAGGCCAAATTTACCACTGCTACTTTGTAATAAAAAGGCAACACAGTTTTTGGCAAAACGACGAATTGCTTCTTCTTCACCAGAAGCCAGAAATCCTTCTTTACGAGAATAAGTCAATGCCAATTTTTCCTTTTCCAATAGATTACGCAATTTTTTTATATCAGCAATTGCTGTCCCTTTGGAAATCTCTAGAAAGTCTTGAAAGTGAAACAACGACAATTCTTCATACTGGGAATAACTCATTAAAAATATTAAAGAGCGTCGTTCTTCCTCGCTGTAAGCTTCCATTGGTTCTTGGCTTATTAAATTTGCCCATTGTCTTGGTGTGACAGCTGGTACGAAAAATTTATCTTCTACAGTTGACTCTTGTTTAATTGGTAACTTCTTCAATTGCTGCTGAACTTCTTTGGCAGACAGGCCTGTCTGAATTTGCGCTTCGTTCAATGTAACGTAACAATTGGCTTTTTGGGATAGGAGATAACTTAATTTGTAATGCATCTCCTCACCTCCTGACGTAAGTATAAAATGGAAACGGTTGAATTTCGATGATTGTTCAGTACAAATTGCTTTTCAAAAAAACAAAAGATTGTACCGAACATAAAAATATTTAATAAATAAGAAAAATTTTCACCATAAAAATGACTGACTTATTAAATTTAAAAGCCACATCAAATGTGATTTTAGCTTATTTTCACAAACTTAAAAAGACGTTTTTTTTGCACAAAAAAAACGGACTCGTCAAAAGTCCGTCATACAATGATTATAATTGTTCTTCTGTTGCAAAATCCGTTTCATAAGGTTGTCCAGTGTAAATAAACTTGTTGGAAACAGAAGCTTCCATGTCATTTGCCACCAACTCTTTTCTAAAAGGAAAAGTTATTGTTTTACCACTAATCGTTAAATCAGCTTCCAAAACATAAGTTAATTCATCTTTTTCAGCATTATCAATTGCATTTAACTGCTTCAAAACATCATCAATCACTGCTTGCTGATCGAAATTTAATTCTTTCACTGCCTTTTTGTAATCCTCAAAAAAAGCATCTTGTCCTTCAAAATAATTTAAAATCATGGTTTTTCCCCCTAAAATATTAATTAGTTCGTTAAATCTAGTTGTCCGTCTTTGGTTTGAAACACAGGCCAACTGCCGACTAATTCTAGGCGAATCGCTGGAAGTTCATTATCTTTTAAAAGTATCAGCAAATTTTTGACCAGAGCCGTCTGATAATCCAAGTGTTCATCGGGCATCAAAATTAAATCCTGATCTAATGCTTGTTGATAGACTGCATTTTCTTGTTGCCATTTTTTTAAAATTGTTTTGACAATTCGTTCCATTTTTCGCGTTAGTTTGGCTTGATTGTTTAAATTATAAGCGACTTGTCCTTCATCAAAGGCAAATGTCAAATAAACTAACGGTACTGTTGAAACAGGTTTTTTAGGCGAAACATAGAAAAATTCAGCTTCTAATAAATTGAAAGATAGTGTCAGTTCCATAGATTCCCTCTTTTCTTATGGTCATTATAGCATCATCGAAGGAAAAACTGCTGAATTTTAAATCGTGACTGTCACCGCTGCTGCAGCCAAGATTAAAAGCAGCCCGATGATCGTTACCCGCATTTCTTTTTTGGTTTTCTTTTGACCCAAGAACCAAATACCAGTCAGTGTCGCTAAGACTACCGAAGTTTGTGACAAGATAAAGCCAGTTGCCAAACCATTCATATCTGGTTGAGCTGAAATAAGATACGTCAACGCTGCAAAAGCAAAGAAGAAGCCAGAGAAAATATGTTTATATGAAACACTTTCTTTAAAAGCTGATTCTTCTTTAAAGGATAAGAAAATCGCATAAACGACTGCCACAATCACCATACCAATCGCTTGTGGTAGAAAAGCATGCATCCCATCTAAGTTAGTTGCTTGAGGTGCTGCTGAATAAGCCCAATAACCAATTTCACCAATTAATAAAATGATGACTGCTTTTTTTAATTTACCAGCATCTGCTGAAGTCCGATCTTCTGACCAAACAGTTAAATAAGCACCCACAATAATGACTACTAAAGCCAAACCACCAATGATTTTTGCCATCATTCCCGGCCAGTCACCTAAAGCAAAAACGCCCCATAAAGAAGCACCTAACAACTGGAATGCCGTTGTAATTGGCATCGCCCGTGATGAACCTATTAATCTAAATGATTGGAACGTAATAATTTGTGCTGTTGCCCAGCCGACACCAGATAAAATTGCAAAAAATAAATCTCGACCGCCTGGAAAAGCTAGCCCTTGTACTAAGGAAAAAACCATGGCAAAAATTAAAGTTCCCAGAGTTGAACCTAAAATTTGATTAACAGGACGCCCACCAATTTTTGAAGCAATCGTGGGATAAAGTCCCCAACCTAATAACGGACCTAAGCCAATTAATATTGCTAATGTGTTCATAAATATTTCCTCCTAAATTTAAAAGACGACGCCGCTTTCCAAAATAATATTGGCAAACGGACTCATTTCTCCAGTACGAATAAAGGCATGAACTTGATGTAAATTTTTCTTCATTTCACTATGAGGAATAAAACTGATTGGCATTTCGGGCAAGCGTTCTTTGATTTGGTTTAACACAGTTGGATTTTCCGTTTTAATTTCTTCAGCCAAATAAATTCGTTGAATTTCCAATTCCGCCAAGACATTATCTAGTACATCCATAAAACTTGGAATCCCATTGGTTACTGCTAAATCAATTTTTTCAGTGGTCATTGGGACTGGCATCCCAGCATCACCAATACTTAACGTATCGAAATGACCCATTTGACTAATTACTCGTGATATATCTGAATTAATTACTTTAGTTTTTTTCATTTTTCAATCTCCTATTTCTCAATTTCGTTTTGATATGGAATTGATGGCTGTGCACCAAAGCGTTGCACAGTAATCGCTGAAGCATGGTTTCCAAAGGTAATTGCTTCGACTAAATTACTAAAATCCTTTTTCAAAATACTGCTTAAAGCGCCAATAAAAGTATCACCAGCTGCGGTGGTGTCAACTGCTTTAACTTTCATTGCTGGCACAATCCCACTTTTCCCATCAAAGTGATAAAAAGCTCCTTTGCTGCCAACAGTAATAATCACTACAGCTATCCCTAAATCGTGTAATTGATTGGCTGCTTCAGTCATGCTAGCTTCATCGGTGATAGTGATACCCGTCAAAATTTCTGTTTCCGTTTCATTTGGCACAATCATATCAGTAACTTTTAATAATTTTTCCGGTACTTTTGCCAACGCTGGAGCTGGATTTAAAATTGTTTTTACGCCAGCTGCTTGCGCGATTTCAAAAGCTTGGACAGTACTTTCTACAGCGCTTTCAAACTGGGCAATCACGAAATCACTTGCTTCAATCAGTTCTCTTTGGGCTAGAACATCTTCCGGCGTAAAGGCATCGTTGGCACCAGAATGAATAATAATATTATTTTCTCCCGTTTCATCAACAGTGATGAACGCTTGACCCGTCACTTGATTTTCTAAAACTTGTACCCCTGCTAACTCAATTTCTTCTTCAGACAAAAGTTCCTTCATAACAGTACCGGCTGCATCGTTGCCAATTGCACCAATAAAATTAGTTTTCGCTCCTGCACGTTTAGCCGCGACAGCTTGATTAGCACCTTTACCACCACCGGCTGTATATAATTCTTTCGTATGAATTGTTTCTCCTGGTTTTGGCATATGGTCCACTCGTAAATTCGTATCCAAGTTAATACTTCCAACTACCGTAATCGTATTCATTTTGTAAAAACCACCTTTATTTAGTTCGAATTAAAACGTTTTATTAAAACGTTTTAATTCGTTGCCAAAAATATAGCACACCTTGAAAACAATTTCAAGAGAACGATTTCAAGGGTGCTGTAGATTTTCTTAGTTTTAATTGTACAGGTAGCATTATTTCGTCCCAAGCTTTATCTGGCTGAGCAATTCTTTCTAATAATAATTGAGCAGCTGTTTCGCCAATCTTCAAAACGGGCTGAGCCACAGTTGTTAATTCAGGCGTTACATACGCCGCCATATCAATATTGTCATAACCGACAATACTATAATCGTCAGGGATTTTTTTTCCGGCTTCCTTTAAGCCGTAATATAAACCAAAAGCAATCTCATCATTAATCGCAAAAATACCGGTCACTTTGCTGGATAAAACTTTTGGTACAGCCGCTTGTCCGCCAATCTTTGATAAACTGGCATCAATCACTTCCAAATTGGTTCCATAAATGGAGCGAAAACCAGCTAACCTCGTTTGGATATTTTCTGTTGCTGTTTTAGGCAACACGACCGCTACTTGCTGATGCCCTAAGTCTTTTAAATGCTGGGCAGCGATTTTTCCGCCAGTAAAATCATCCGACAAGACCGCATCACTAAATCCTTCAGCTTTCTTTTGATCCAAAACAATAAAAGGTCGATTTTTTTGACGTAAATTTTGGTTAATCGCTTCATTGGAAATGGCTGAACTGGCAATAATAAAACCATCTACGCCACGACGACTTAATTCTTCTAAATAAGCACTTTCCCGCTGATCATCAGAATCGGCATTACATAGAATCGTTACAAAATTTTCTCGATATAATATTTTTTCAATACCTGAAAGTAAAGTGCCAAAAAAAGGATTAGTAATGTCTGGGACCAAAACACCAATGGTTTTACTCTTTTTTACAATCATCCGACGGGCAAAATAATCTGGTTCATAATTTAGTGCTTTTTTGGCAGCTATAACTTTTTCCACCGTCTTAGGACTAAATTTATCATCATTGCCATTTAATATTTGGGAAACGGTCGCAATCGAAACGCCCGATTGTTTGGCTACGTCTTTAATAGTAATTTTTTTATTAGTCATGATTTCTCCTCGCTTAAAATACTCCTTATTTTCGCATGAATATTCTTGTCTGTAAACTTGTCAAAAGATGGTATTTCTTCTATACTGCTAGAAGCATAAAGGAGTATCGAATGAAAAAAAAGATAAAAATTATTTTAATTAGTTTAGTTGCATTGATTGTTGTCGTTTTAATTGGCGCCGGAAACTACTTTTACAATTACGCTGTCGTTCCTTCAGAAAAAGATTTTTTAAGCAGCGGTAACACTGAAGTAAGCGACTCACAAAAATGGTTTGACAATAAAGAAAATCGAACCACCTGGCAATTAAAAGCCAGCGACGGTTTAAAACTTTCAGCAATTTACTTACCAGCTGAAAATGCTAAAAAAACAGCAATTATAGCCCATGGTTATATGGGAAATGCTGAAGACATGGCTGACTATGCCAAGATATACCATGATTTAGGCTACAATGTTTTAACCCCAGATGCTCGCGGCCATGGTAAAAGCGCTGGCGATTATATTGGCTTCGGTTGGGACGAACGAAAAGATTACCAACAGTGGATTCAACAAGTTTTGAAAAAAAATGCCGCAGATCAAGATATTGTTCTTCACGGCATCAGCATGGGTGCCGCGACTGTCATGATGACTAGTGGCGAAAAATTACCACAGCAAGTAAAAGCAATTGTTGAGGATTGTGGTTACACTTCTGCTAATGCTGAATTGAGCTATCAATTGAAAGATATGTTTAATCTACCTGCATTTCCACTAATCCCTGTGACTAGTTTAGTAACTAAAGTCAGAGCAGGCTATTTTTTTGGTGAAGCTGACGCTCTTAAACAACTGGCTAAAAATGAACGCCCAATGTTGTTTATCCATGGTGATGCAGATAAATTTGTGCCCTTTTCCATGTTAGACCAAAATTACCAAGCAACTAAAGGTCCTAAAGAAAAATATGTAGTGAAAGGCGCTGCCCATGCACAAGCCTTTTCAAAAAACCCTGAAAAATATCAAGCAACAGTTGCAGAATTTTTAACCAAATATGTCAAATAAAAAAACATTGAAGCTAGCATTATATATTGCAGCTTCAATGTTTTCTGTTAATAGAATCAAATTTTATTCTTCGCTGCTGTCAGTTTTTTCTAGTAAAAATTCAGCGATTTCTGTTGTTACAGCAATCATATTGATTAATTGATGTTGAATCGCTACATAAAGCGCTGATTTTTTAGATTCTTCGTGACAAATTGCAGCGATTTTATCAATTTTTTTCAACTCTGTTAAATTTACGCCAATAACATTTTCATTGATCCGACTATCTACTTCCTCGCCATTACGATCAAAGAAACGAGAATTAATATCTCCCACTGTATGGACTGATTTTAAATCCGCCAAAGCAGCTGGATTTAAATAACCGATTTCCGTCATCGTATTTTTAGTTGAGAAAGGATCTGCAATCCCTACTAGCGCAAGATCTACCTTGCATCCTTCAGCCAAAACTTCTTTAATTAAAGAATTCTCGATTAAACTTGTTTTGACTTCATGATTATCAACTAAAGCCGGCGCATAAAGATACAGACTACGACCTCTAATTTTACGAGCCAAATCATAGGCCAGCTGATTTGAGTGAACATCAACATGATCAGGACCCATCCCACCAATTAATGGCACGATCATCGTTTCAGGACTATTTTCATAAGGGAATTCATCCACAAAACGCCGCAACATTTTCCCCCACGAAATACCGATTTTATTTGCTTGATCAATGTCTCGTTTAAAGGAGGAAATAGCCGTTTGCACCAAAATTTTCTCGACTTCATTTTCTCTGATATTGTTTGTGTCTAGCACGACTGCTCGTTTTAACCCGAATTTTTTTTCTAAGCTTAATTCCAGCTCTGCTGAGTAAGCACTTTCACTTTTTATGTAAATGTCAACAATTCCTTCTTTTTTTGCATCATTCAAATATTTTGAAACCAGCGACCGAGAAATCCCCATTTTCTTGGCAATATCCGACTGTTTCAAATCCTCTTTATGATACATTGTGGCAACTCTAACTAAATCCCGATTCATTTGTTCATTCATTTTTATTGACCCCCTTCCAAAACAGCAAAAGTGAGACAACGATTGCCTCACCTCACCATATTTTCTTTTATAAAAATTCGATTACTTCGCCAATTTCAACTGTTTCAGGATAACTACTTGGACTAATAATAATCGCACCTGGTAAAATTTCGCCAATCTCATCACGGAAATAAATCGAGATATGACCTAATTCTTCGAAGTTTGCATTAGCTTGAGAGCCAACTGCGGCAATTTTATATTCTTGACTACCAAATTTAATAAGGCCACCAACTTTCAAGGCATCCTGTGGTTTTTCTTCAAATTCATGAATGACACAAATATCTCTCAATTCAGCCGTTGCTTCTGGGCCAAATAAAATAATCAATTTTTCTTCGGCAAATGCTTCTACCATTGAACCAATTTCAGTTACTTTTGTTTTTACCATGAGAATCCCTCAATTTCTTTTAAATTTTTAATACATACCAAAACTGAAGACATAAGCAATCGCTACTGCAGCTACACCAGTCAATACTCGGCTATATAAAATTGCCGGCACACCGACTTGAACTGTCTCAGGTTTTGCTTCACCTAATGTTAACCCAACTGGAATAAAGTCACAACCTACATGAGCATTAATGGCAAATAATGCTGGCAATGCATACTGTACAGGAATTGATCCGTTTGCAATTTGTGTACCGATCAAAACACCGATAACCTGTGAAATAACCGCACCAGGTCCTAAGATTGGTGACAAGATTGGAATACTACAGATTAATGCTAAAGCCAACATTCCTGGTAGAGATCCCGCCAAAGGAGAAAGCACATTTGCAATCCAATCGCCAATACCAGTGTAGTTGATAATCCCAATCATCATTGAAATAAACGCCATAAAAGGAATAATATTTTTCAAAAGCATATCAACCGCATCACGACCTGATTGATAGAAGACACCCATCACGCCACCGATTCCGCGAGAAAAACGAACTAAAAAGCCATCTTTCTTCTCGTTATTAGCTTTGTAATCTGCCTTTGCTTTTGCATATTTCTCTTCAAATTTTTCTTCAATTTCTTCAGTTTCAGCCGCTGCATTAACTATCTCTTTTTCGGCTTGGGCAATTCCAGCACTTTGAACTTCTTCTACAGTAGCGCTATCTCTTAATTTTATATTATTTGGCTTCACACCAGAAACAAAAATATCTTCAGTAATATGCTTTGCCAAAGGGCCAGATGGTGATGAAGGCAATACATCAACCGTTGGGATCCGTTTCATGGGATAAACTCCGATTCGGGCTGTACCACCACAATCAATGACAGCACACATCATTTCTTCTTCTGGTACTTGGTTTTTAAAACCATCCCAAGCTTCTGCCCCACTTAAATCTGCAATTGCTTGCGCGACTGGATGAATCCCGCCACCCGTTACGGAAACAACTTTATTTTTCTGATCAGTTGGTGTCAATTCCAATCCAACACCCCAACCATTACTTCCTGGTTCCACAAAAATTGTTTTGAACATGTCAAGATCCTCCTAGCTAGCCACACTCTTGGCTGAATTTTTTTTCGACTCACGAGAAATTAAAAACTTAGTAATTTGTTCAGTGACTACGCCCCGCATAAATACGACGATCACACCGACAATAAAATAGCGGACAGCCAAAGTCGATTGACTATAACCAGCTTGTGTCACCCCATTAGCAATACCTAAAAAGACAAATAACTCACCAGCATTTGCATAAGGAAACAATCCTGTTACCGGATGCAAGAAAGATACAACCGCATCATAAAAAGCAGGTTTTTCTTCTTCTTTAACAAATTTCCCAAAAGTATAAGCCATTGGATTAGTCAGCATCAAGACTGACAAAATCGGCATCACTGAGTAACGTAACACCATGTATTTCGAACAAAATCGAATTGCTCGGTCGACTCTTTCTTCACCAATAAAGGCAATTACTGAATAAGTGAAAGTCAGTAGAACAATCAATAACGGAACAATCCCCGTCATAAAACTTGTAAACTGCTCCCCGCCAGCTTCAAATAATCCAATAAAATTTGTTCCGAACCATTCAATATACTTCATTATTTGTTCCTCCTAATTATTAGTAATCGCTTCCATTTTCCGTAGGTAGATGTTGCCCAATAAGTTCTCTGTCTTAGATAGATGTTTCACTGTCTGCTGCTTTTCATAAAAATCTTTCAAATGCATATTTTGATAATTTTTCATTTCTCTAAAACCTGCAAAGATTGTCAACCCGCGGCAAATATAGCAGTGTTCAATTGTACCAGCTTCATTTATTACGATTGCCACAATTGTCTTTGACAGCCAACCCTTTGATACATCCGTCTGTAGTTCAAAACCTGTCTGTCCAGCATATTCTTTAGTAATTTTACTAATAAAACGATTATAATTGCGGACTTGAATAAAACTGGTAAGTGACTGTAGCACCATCAAAAGCAACACGACGACCATTAATAAATTCATGACATTCCTCTTTTCTTTTAAAAAATGAAACAGAAGCGATGATCACTTCTGCTTCACCAGAAATTCAACTTATTTTTATTCTGCAAAGGTTTGATCTTGCATTTTACGTAAACGATAAACAGTAGTTGATTCATCAATTTCAATATCATCATAAGTTAAGAACGTACCATCTTTAATATCACGTTTAGCTACAGAACTACCGCCAACTAAACCGATTGGCACATTTCCATTTTTCTTCATATCAGCATGTGTTTCTAGCACACCGCGGACACAATAACCACCGATACCATCGATTCTTTCACCAGCTTTGATATCTTTTTTCGCTACCGCTACTGTCTCAGAAATTGGTGCTCCCATTGGCACAATTGCATGATCGTTTTCTAAAACTGCTCGAGCAATCGTTAATGGTGTTTCTAAACTAGCTAAATGGAACGGACGGTATAACAAGTGATGATCCCGTTCACCTTTTTTCATTAAGTAACTTAATTCGTGACGCACACCTTCGTTTTGACCTTTCACAATTACGAAGACACCTGGTGCTAAACCATCGACATATTCAACAACACCAAAGTTATCTAAAACTCCGCCATTTTCTTTTAAATCAAGTTTTTCTACTGTGCCATCTAAACCAGCTGAAATTCCGTGCATTCCAACTTTATCTGGTACAAATCCAATCGCATTAGATAACAGATTCATTTCTGCCATAGTTTTTGTTCCATCTTGGAAAGCTGCCAACATATGACTAGACATCTTTTTAGCATCTGCTTCTGCTTGAGCTGAATCAGGATTTGCACTGACTTTCAACGCGTTATTTTTTCCTTTACCAGCAACTAAAACTTCCATACCCATTGTTTTAGCAAATTCAAATAATTGAGTTGTTACTGCCGGTTCGTCACCATCGGAACCAGTGTAAACTAAGCCAGCTGCATCATATAATTTTTTCATTAATGGGCCAATGGTAATATCAATTTCAACATTTAATAGTACAATATGTTTTTTCGCAATTAAAGTTTCAAAAGAAATTTGTGCGCCAACTTCTGGAACACCTGTTGCATCAACAATGATTTCAACTTTATCAGAGTGAATGACTTCTTTAAAATCTGTCGTAGTTAAAATATCAATTTTTTGAGCTGCACTCGCATTGTAAGCCTCAGCCGCACGTTTGGCGTTATCTAAATTAATATCACTGATTCCAGCAACAATCATTCCAGGAATTGTCGAAATTTGTGCAATCATTCCTGATCCCATTTGTCCTGCGCCGATTACACCTACTTTAATAGGATTGTTATTTTTTTCACGTTCAAGTAATTTGCCATAAAGTGTCATTATATTTCCCTCCAACTAATTTTGTCATATGTCAATATGTTTGTCATATGTGTTTTACATGGATTAGTATAACATCGTTAAAAATATTGTCAACGCTTTCTCCTAAATTTTTTTCACAAACTTTTTTTAGAAGCCATAAATTTTTGAAGAAAATCGATGGTAATAAGGGTTTCAATGGGTTTTAGTTTGTAAAAAATTATTATTTATATTGATGGATTTTTAAATGATTAATGAATATTTTAATGTTATTTTCTTAATTCAAACTAAAAAATCGAAAAAAAAAGGAGTGGATTTCTCCACTCCTTAAAAGTCTAACTTTTAGACTCAGTATATTTCTGTACGTATTTTTTGCCTTATATTTTTCAATAATTCAATTTGCTAAATTTTTTTCTCTAAGAAATTCTGGTATAAACACATTTCAAAATAGAATCTCTATATGCATACAACAATTACATATATAGTAAGATTGATTTTATTGTCCGCCTTTAGGTTATGCAAAACTATTAATTTACATCTAAAATTCAAAAAAGGTATTTTCATCTAATGAATACAAACAGTGTGAAATAAAAGGGCCAAAATTTTTTATTTTTTGGCCCCTCTTCAATCTATATCCTACATCCATAGTTAGTTCATGAGTTAAATTAGCTCGATGAATCGAGTTATTAATAGTTAATACACTCACCTTATATCCTCTTTAAAGTGAGTTATCGGATTGAACGCTTTTGTTATAGCTTCTTCTATGGAATATAATTATTGATTTTGTTCATCCTGATTTGTATCAATATCCATCTGCTCTTTGATGGCATTTTCGACACGTTGGCGTTCGCTTTCTTCTACAAGTTGATAAGAAATTCCTTCAATTCCAGTCTCACCATCACCTGTGAAATCGTAGCCTTTTAATTGATCGGTTTTGATATTTTTTAGTGCAGGCGTGTATTGTTTTAACATGGACATCATTTGGTCAAAAGATAGATCAGTTTCTCCATTTTCACCAATAACGTCCAGAATTTCTTGATACTTTAGTAAGCTGTTAAAAGAAAGTAATTTGTCTGTTAATTGAATTAAAACTTCTCGTTGGCGACGTTGACGACCATAGTCCCCTTCTGGATCTTCATACCGCATACGTGCGTACTGCAAAGCTTCCCATCCGCCTAAATGTTGCTTACCTTTTGGATAATGGATACCTTCAGCATCAAAGGCAAAGGCATTATTCACGGTAACACCACCGACAGCATCGCCAAGGTCCTTCATGGCATCCATATCAACAGAAAAGTAATGGTTGATAGGAATGTGTAAAATATTCTCTACCGTTTTGATTTGCATATCAGCACCTCCGAAAACGTGGGCTGCATTGATTTTATTATATTCTCCATCAGTGCCTGCAATTTCTACATAATAATCTCGCGGAATACTAGTAATGGTTGTCTCTTTTAATTGATTGTTAACCGTGACCACCATTAAAGCATTGGAGCGATAATCCGTCTTCCGTTTTGAATCATTCGCAATTCCCATAATTAAGAAACTAACAGGTTCACCTTTAGCCAAATCTGGACTTTTAGTTGACGATTTTCGTGGTTTATACATTGTGTTCGCTGTTTTTTTTAAATTATGATACATGCTGACGCCGTAAGCTGATATAGACAGCGTTCCTAAAAATAAAAGAGTCAAACTGAATACTAGGAGTAAACTTTTTCTTTTACGATGATGTCGTCTACTCCGTTGCGTGATGTCTTCTTCTGCGAAAGTTTGTAAATAACGTTGATTCACAACACTGAACGAAAAGTTTACCCAGCTATAGCTTAGAAGCATACCCGCAATCACGTCACTAGGATAGTGAACGCGGAGAAGGATTCTTCCTAAAACAATCAGAACAAGATAAGCAACTAAAAAAATTTTTATCCCTTTAGCTTTTTCAACTTTAAGATAAGTTAAAGTGATAAAAACCGTACAGACAAGGCACATTGCTAAGAGAGAATGCCCACTAGGGAAACTCGCGGAACTTCGATCGACTAGAGCACCTAAATCTGGTCGAGTTCGACCAATAATATGTTTAAAGACGCTCCCTAAAAAGCCTACAATTAAAAGGTTACTAACGGCCCAAAAGGCAAGAACTTTTTCTTTTTTCTGAAAAAGGTAAATCATAAGTAACAAGAAGAACAGGGACATTGGACCAATCGTTGCTGTTTTCGCCAGCAGATTGATAATCGTTAAAAGTGACGTATTTAATTGCCATTTGATGTGATAGATTGCCTCGTCTATTTGTTGAAACCAATTTGGACTGGCAGCCACTAATAGCGTGAGGCAAGTAAAACAAATGGTTGTTATGGTGTAACGTGGAATTTTTTTTTCTGATCTTTGCATGAGAATCCCTTTCTTTTTTCCTTGAAAGAGGAGACTAAGCCAGCATTGATCGTAAATAAGCAATTGCTACTTTCTAAAAAAGCAAACAGTACATCAATCGGTTCTCATCGTCTGAGCTTTAGCACTATCCAACGTAAAGATTTCTCTTAGCTATCTTTAGAAGAGCCTTAATTCGACAATTCCTGTTTTACACATTGGTGTCTTTCGACATTTCTGCGCAATAGCCTATATTTGGATAGGAGCCTCACCTAACAAGGTTATTTTATCTAACTGCCAAAAGTATAGAATTAAGGTTGTATAGCTTTCAATCATTTTGAGTAAGTTTATTTTTTTTTTAATTATTTCAATCGTATTATTGGAAAAGAATAATGAATATATTGAAAAAAAACAATTTTCCGTCCACCAAAAAAATATTTACAAATGGTTACTTACTTTGACGGGAATGCATTCACGTTCTTCAATATTCTGTAAAACAGTTCCGATTACTTAATTTTGCTAAGAATTTTACATCATCAATTGTTTGGTCACTTATATTCTGAATTGTCACTACTTTACTCTCATCTTTTAACAAGTTCATGGTTATTACCAGTTATATATCTAAAGTCTGTAGAATATTTTTTTGTTATTATTTGATCATTTATTTATGTTTTTATAATTTTTATTCCATATCCAATTTTTTAAAAAATAAAAATTTTATTGTAATAGCAATTAATAGAAAAGAATAACTTAATATAAAAATAAAAACCCTTTGCAACACTATTTGACGGAGAGCCTATTAAATAAAGAATTAATAAGAATTTATCAGCTTTTTTTTAAGATTTTTCCAATTCGTTGTATCGGCAAAAGAAATAAATTAATATGAACGCAATTAAATAAACTTGTTAGGTGAGGCTCCTATGTAAAAATAGGTTATTGCCCAGAAATATCGAAAGATACCAATGGGTCAAACAGGAATTGTCGAATTAAGGCTTTTTCAAATAACTAAGATATTTTTTCTTTACGTTGCATAGTGCTAAAACTCGAACGATGAGACAACCTTATAAAGGTCAAAATCTGTTCAAAAAAGGTTTTAGGCCTTTTTTATTTGGGTTACTTGTAGAATTGGTTATCAATTCCACCTAACTATCGTTTTAGGAGGAGAAATTGAATGATCAAGAATAGAAAAATTGACCTTGTTATTTTAGTTCCATATTTTATTTTATCTGTAATTGGGCTTTTAGAAATTTATAGTGCCAGTTCTTATAGACTGATGGTCACAGATGAATACTCGCTAAGCTTATTATATCGGCAATTTATATTTATTATAATAAGTTTGACAATAATAGGGGTAACCTTTTTTATAAAGCTTGAGTATTTGCTACACCCACTATTTATTAAGGGAGGTTTAATAGTTTCATTTCTCCTTTTAATTATGGTAAAAGTCGGTTTTTTTGCTGTAACTGTCAATGGCGCACAGAGATGGATTTCGATAGGAGGACTTCAGTTTCAACCATCTGAAATTATTGTTATATTTCTAATTTTATATTTAGCAAGTTATTTTAAAAATAAAAATATTACCAATGTAAAATTGACTAAACCATTTATTATTACAGGGTTAGCTACTGGCTTAGTATTACTGCAACCTAAAATTTCTGGAGCATTTATGATTATAGTGATAGTCGCAGTAATCATTTGGGCGGCAGCAATCCCTGTTGAAAAGGGAATAATGGGGATAGGTTTATTTTTAATGGGGATAATTTTAATAGCCTCTATTGTATTAATTTTAGGCGAAAACAATTTGTTGCCAACATTTTTTTCTCATGCTTATAATCGCATTTCTATAGTTCACAATCCTTTCTTAGATGAGCATGGATACGGATACCAAATGGCTAATTCTTACTATGCTTTATATAATGGTGGTTTTTTAGGACTTGGCTTAGGCAATAGTCTTACTAAGCAGGGATATCTACCAGAAGCAGAGACAGATTTTATTTTTTCAATTATTAGTGAAGAATTGGGGTTGCTAGGTGCTATATTTGTCTTATTTTTAATTTTTGTAGTTTGCTTAAGGATTTTTCAAAAATCCATTCAATGCAAAGATCAGCAACTGAGCTTAGTACTTATTGGATTTGGGACGCTGATACTTATCCAATCTAGTATCAATGTCGCCAGCGTCTTAGGATTAATTCCTATGACAGGAGTACCATTACCCTTCGTAAGTTATGGAGGAACTAGTTATTTAATCCTATCTTTTGCCTTGGGTATTTGTTTAAATATTATATCTCGCAAAAATCTCTATCTTCTAAAAGAATAAAATAATGTAAGTCATAGTTGTCACCCATAAGGGATATCTAAAAATCTAGTCAGTAGTTTCAATTCTAAAAGCTTATTTTTTTATGGCTCCTATGACAGTAATCCGAACAAAAAAGAGAAATTACTTATTATTTAATATACACCTATGACTTACACTGTAGAGAATAGAATAAATCCGTATTGGCAATGCTTTATTTGGAATAATAAGTGTTAATTTTGGGAATGAGAAGGGTAACCAGTGTAATTAGAAAAAGTATACTAATGTTTGTTTTGAAAAAAATAGTTCTCGTTTCAAACGAGAACTAAAAGTAATAATAATCTATCATGTGATTGCATTTTTTAACTGTGGAAGATTAAAATATTACAGTTTGAATGGTTAAATACATGGGAGGCTGCCCAATCCATCAATAATTTTTTTTAAAAAATTCCCTGTTACTTTTAAAAAAACCGAAAAGAAAAATCCTTCTCGGTTGTTCATTTTGATCTACTTTTTAGAAAGTAATCTTTTTTATAGGAGGACACATCGATGCTTGTTTATACACTAAAGATTACTTAGTATTATAACAAACCACTGTCTTCTAATAATTCTTCAATGAATGTACCTTTAATTTTTTTTAGTTCATGCTTTTCCACTAGACTTGTAAACCAAGGAACTTTTAGATCAATTAATTTCTTTTGATCATTTAAATAATAAGTAGCCTTCATCAATGTTCTAATATCATAGCAAGAAGCGAAAACTTCAGGAATACCTCGATCCACCTCTAATAAACCGTACACTGCTTCCATAGCTGTCCGAACTGAATATTCAGTAGTAAAAACAGTATCTCGTTTTGTTTCTGCAAAATTTCCGATAAAGGCTAAATTCTTAGATCCCTCAGGAATAACTAGTGGTCGGTCACCATTTGCACGCGGCATAAAATAAGAAGTAATATAAGGCATGTAGCAAGGCATCGTGTTGCATGAATGGATCGCTAAATCGTTGATCATTTCATTAGGAACTCCCATGTGATATAACCATTCAGCTGCAATCTCATTACCTGTGCATTCAGTGATTGTTTTTTTTGTATAGTTTCCATCAGTATCAGATATCAGTGCATAAAACCAGACGACTAGTTGATCTTTTGGTTGTTCTTTAAAATGTGGTTGACGATTTAACGTATAACTTAATTTCCAATTTGAATCTTCTACGTGAACAATTCCGCCAGTAACAACTTTTCCATTATAAGGATCTCGCTTGCTTATTTTTTCAATAAAAGGTGCAATTTTTTTATCCAATGTAGTAATGGTAGCTGAAACTACCCACGCAGCATCTGGAATATTTTCGCAGAATTTTTCTGGTCTACCAAAAGTTATGTCTTGCGCTGCTAGTTTTTTCCAAAGGTTCCAACTACCACCTAGCTTATGTGAAATAGGTGCAGGAGTATCATTATCGCCATATGTTGAACTTTCAGTAATAGAACCGTTAGTAATAAAAACTAAATCATTTTCAGTTAAATCGATTGTTTCAGGAAATCCATCTACTTTTAGTAGAATTTGTTGCGCCTGCTTTGTACCGCTTTTATCTGATTTAATTAAAATATTTTCCACTTGCGTATTATATTGGAAGTGAACACCAGCTTTTTTTAGAAAGCTTAACAGAGGTAATACTAATGATTCGTATTGGTTATATTTAGTAAATTTTAATGATGAAAAATCAGCTAAAGCGTCTATATGGTGGATAAACCGCATTAAATAACGGCGCATTTCCATTGCTGAATGCCAAGTTTCAAAGGCAAACATTGTGCACCAATAAGCCCAAAAATTTGAAGTAAGAAAATCATCAGAAAAGACCTCACTAATTTTTTTATTCTGTAGCTGACTTTCTTCCATTAAGCAAAGTGCAATTATTTCTTTTATGGCTTTTTCACTTAATAAAAATTGACCATCGGTAGCTACTTGTTCTCCCCGGTTATGAATCAAACGACAATGCGAAGAGTTGAGATCTTCTTTATTCAACCAATAAAATTCATCTAAAACAGAAGCATCTGCCTGTTCTAATGAAGGAATGGAACGGTAGAGATCCCAAAGACATTCGAAGTGACTTTCCATTTCTCGACCACCTCGTATAACGAAACCATTTTCTTGCTTGTAAATACCATCTAATGAGCCTCCGGCAAGACTCAATTCTTCGAAAATATGAATTCTATTTCCAGCCACACGACCATCACGAATCAAGAATGCTGCTGCTGCAAGTGAAGCCAGTCCAGAACCAACTAAGTAGGCAGATACCTTATCAGCTTTTTTAGGTTTTTTTGGACGTGCAAAAGCTTCATAGTTTCCATTTGAGTAATACATTTGTCATCATTCCTTTAAAAGAATTATTTTTTTAGACTTGGACACAAGAGTACTTTACATTTTTTTTCGATTTTTTTAAATAGACAAACATTGAGATTTGTCCAAAATATAAAGTACTTCTATATATTATTCTAGTAACTAAATCCAATTTTTTTGTGTCTAAAATTGGAATGTTTTTCGACGTATAGTTACTATTGAAAAAACAGTATCCACGAGAGATTAAGCTACTCGTGAATACTGCTATATTAATATTTTTGATTTTTCAACTAATTTGATTAAAAATTTAAAGGAATTCAAATTAAGCTAATATTTTAATTTGAACAATGAAATAGACTTTCTATTTGACTTAATTTTTGACGTAAACTAAAGGATATCTTTTGTAGAATACTGTATCTTTAAAATGATCAAATAATACATAGCAACTAGCAATAATATCAGTGCAGTGGCAATATGATTCCACGATTGCATAATCACCATACTATTATGAGTTGATACTGCTCTGCTGCTATATATAAAAAATTCTTTTACAGTCTTTTTGTCACTGGTCAAAATTACAGATGCTAATATCATTAAAATAAACTGATGTGATATACTACCAATATTTTGAATTGTATATTTTACCCATATTCTTTTATCCATAGGTAGAGACTCTGTTTCACTATACTGGATTGTCAACCAAGAATTTAAAATACTCTTAAATAAGCTAATTAAAAAAATTCCCAATGAAAAAAAGGGAGTTGCTAAAATAGTTACCAATCCCACTATCACACCTAACAATGAATAGTTTTTCATATTTTTAAAGATGAATTTTTTTGTTGGAGTACTTAAAAACATGCCTAAAACATAAGGGAGATACACTTTAAAAGCTACTGCCTCTCTTCCATAATATCCACTAGCGTATAAGGAACAAAATAAAAATAAATAATTTCCCAATGATCCATTAATTATGGTTAAAAAAGATAAAGAACGCGGTAGTCTTTTTTCCTCGTGAGATTTAAAAATAAATAACATTATAACACCTAAAATAATAAAAAAAATATATCCATAAATAAAATAATCAAATTCCTCTGAGTTTAGCATTAGTCTGCTAGATCGTAACAAAAATAATAGAAATAAGAAACTAAAAAATAAAACTAAATAGCTATTTTTGGATTCTTCTAAATCGTGGGATGCTATTTTATATCCTGAATACTGATAAACCATATATAATGAGATGATATACAGTAAACCATAGAATGAGAAACACAAACTATAACGAAAGTTTATGGGTGAGAACATAGTAATGCCTAATATCGCAATCATAATCAGTGATATAATATTGCTATTTTTTTGTTTTTCATTCTGTTTTTTTAAATAAATATTTAAACTTGTATTTGAAGGTGGTAGCCACGCTCCACTTAGCCCTAAAAAAAATCCACCTAAAATGTACATGGGAAAATAAGTGCTACCCAATACACTAAAAATACATCCCAGTAGCCCGCTTATCAAAGAGATTTTCAAAAGGCTATAACTATTCAACGTAGTTTTTATTCCACGAATAAAAAAAATACCTGTCATCCTAAAAATATAAAAAAGAATGAAGGGAAGTATAGTACTCCAGTTAGATCCATTGCTTAACTGAATAAAAAGCATAAATGGAATAATGATTATGGTCGTACTAATAATAGACAGTGCACATTGTCCAATAAGATTCAAATTTCTTCTCATTTTTTCTCCTTTTTTGTAATACATGTTTTAATTTGATTTTTTAAATTTCAGAATATAAAATTGAAACTGATAATTTGACTATTTTTCCCAGGTGATATTGAACGGTTAGTTTCTAACTTATTACATTTATAATCACAGGCTGTGCTTTGAAACATAGCTAAAGTAACTAGTTATAAATTGCTATTGATAATTGGAATTAAATTCAATAGAAAAATAAAAAATCGAAGTAGAATACTCTACTCCGAAAAAGATTTGAATTTTTATGATTACAATACATTTCCCGTAGTATCTTTAATTTTCTTTCCTATTTGTTTTACTTTTTCTCTACTATTTTTTACATCTTTAGCAATTTGGTTAAGAGAATTTAATTCACTATCAGATAAATCATCAACAATATTTAATAATTTTTCATTATTGTTAAATTTATCTCTGACAACTTTTTTTGTTTTGTAACGAGTTACTTCACTCTCAATTTTCCCTAATATTTTTTCAGAAAAATTAACTGTAGCATATGCCCCTGTTATTGCCAGTAAACCAATTCCTATACTAATTTTAGTTCGGTTTTTCATAAACATCCGTCCTTTTATAAAAAGCTATGATTAATGTATAAGTAAACATTTATAGCTCAATGTCACTTCAAATTTTCAAAATAAGTATCGATTTTATTCATTTCATCTTCATCATATTTATCATATTTACCAGCATCATATAAAATATGTTTAATTTCATGAATTGCTTTCTTTTCTGCATACCATTTCTTAAATTCATGTTCCTTGCTAGTATCTTCATTAAGTGAATTAAGTTTATCCAACTCACTATCTAATTTAACTACTGTGTCAGTCACATTATTGGCTACATTTTCTTCTTTTTTTTCATAATCCGTCATAATAAACACCGCTTTCTTTATTTGTAGGTCTATAATACTCCGAAATAATTTTTACGTCTAATCATAATTGGATTTACTTAGTAACCATGCTAAATAAGTAATTTTTTAATTGAAAATAAAAAATCGGATATCCTTTGTTTCTCCCATTTTTTTGATTCTTAGGAAGTGGAGAAGAACAGTCAATAATAGATTTTCTTTACTAGTATTTTATTGTTAATCTAATTTCATCTTGATCCATTAATGCCAACATGTGTTCCTTAATCTGTTGCTTGCATATTGTCTCATCCAACATTTATGCCATAATCAGAAAGTATTTTCTGCTTTCTCACTTTGACAACTTCATCTGAATACATTTCATCTTTTGTTTTACCATGTAAACCTTAATTTTTTTCCAAAGGTTTATTTTTTGAGATCCTACTACATATATTTCTGGTATATATTTTGTATCATAACCTAATGACAATAAAAACAGAAAATCACTACGTTTGAAATTAGCCCAATCATTTTTAATTGACGGAAGGGGATGACTTGAATCAAATAAAAGTTCAACTAGATTTTTATATTTTTTGTAATTCCTCTTTATTACTTGATCAATCGGGATTACTATTTGTAACAGTAAGTAATCTCATTTTCAGTAATTTATTCATAAATATCACCTAATAACTAGTAGCTTCTTTCTTTAATGGCATGAATTGTTTTTCTTGGCAAATTCAACTCTCTTACGTTAATGCCGATACAATGACTGAGTAAAGAAAAGCTTTGCTTATTCTATTCTTATATTTTTGTTAATTTTGATTTGTCTAAAGTATCTTCCGTAATCTCCAACACATTGCTGAAATTGTTCTACCAATCCTCCACCAGTTAATCTTTTTTCTCTTTACTATTTGTTAGAATTTCAACTTGCTTAGTAAGATAATCAATTTTTTCATGCGATTTTTCTATTTCAGAAGAATGTTTTTTGTGTATCTTATTTTTACTAAAATAATTTGTTATCGTCGAAGTAATCAAACTGATAAAACCTAATCCAAATAGCATAGTTATTGAAGCAGTTAGTTTGCCCCAGGCTGTTTTTGGAATAATATCTCCATAACCCAAAGTAGTTACTGTTTCAATACTCCACCAAATACTTTCTCCATAATTTTTATTTTCAAAAAAGCTAAAAAAACCACTACCGACAAATATAATACAAGCACTTGCATAAAGTCCGTATATAAAAACATTTTCATACAAAAAACTATTCTTTTTTTCCCTAACTTAAGCATTAAATTAATGATTCTAAAAATTCTATTGGTGCTGAATAAGAGATTGCCAGTAAGTAAATTAAATGGGAGTATAGCAACTAAATCAAATATATTTTCTAAAAAAAACTCCTTTTTTTTCTCAGACATCAAGAATCTAGTAAGGTAGCTAATAATAAAATATAAAGTAATCGCCATGTCTAAGAGATTGTATGGGAATAAACTTAAATCAATTACTCTGGCTAAATTTAATATAAAAAGTATTATCCAAAAAATAGTTAAAATAAAATCAAATAATGAATAAATAGAATGTTTTGATTTCATTGTCGCCTCCTCTAAATTTTTGTCAAAAAATTGTCCTTTTCTGATATGTCCAAAATTGATCAGATTATTAGGTATATATTTTAGATTTTATTGAAATAGCCTTCACAGGCTACTTCAGACTGTAGACAAAGATGTTCCAAATTCGGGAAATTTGAATTTGGAACATCTTTTATCTGTTTTATCTCAAATTTAACGTAAAAAAATAAAGGCCTCCTGCCTTTCCATAGCCATGTGGCTAATTTTTTTAGATTCATTGTAGCAAACACAAGCATCGTATGCGTCGCCACTTTCTCCAAGCCTCGATACTTGGTCCAACGCATCCCATGCTTCTCTTTTGCATCCGCAAATATTCGTTCAATCATTTCTTTCCGTTTTTTATAAATCGCTTTATTCACGTCAGTTAGGCGAAGATGTTCCACTTCATCCATCAGATCACCCCAGACATGTCTTGTAATCATCCGCTGATGATTTTTACTTTTTGTACATTCTTCCAATAATTGACAACAGGCACACTCTTTGGGATTAGATTTATACTCTCGGTATCCTTCATGGGTCACTGTAGAAAATTTCAGCATTTGATCCTGTGGACAAATGTAACAATCATAATATTTATCATAGAGAAATTGATTTTTTGAAATAAGTCCTTTTTTTCCTTTAAGACGGGTGTTGGGTAAATCGAAGATGAAGCTGCGATAAAAAGTGAATAAATTTTGGTGTCTTATAACCAGCATCGGCAACGACACATTTCATTTCGGAAAAAAGTCGTTTTGACTGCATCACTAGTTGATCTGCAATTTGACTGTCATGAATATTTCCAGGAGTGACAATCGTGCTGATGACAAAACCGTCGTCAGCACAAAAAGTATGGGCAGAATAAGCAAATTGTTTTTTCCGCTCGCCTTTGACGCAATAACCACTTTCCGGATCGCTTTTACTTATTTTTCTTTCTTTCAGTTTCACTTCGCTTTCTAAATACAAAGTAAAAGGACGTTTTCCTGCCTCTATCCGTTGCCGATTAACTTCATCTTCTAACTCACCCTGGAATGCTTTCGCTTCATCATGAGTCATTTCCTTTGTAAATTTATGTTTATTGGCATTGGCTTTAATATGCGTAGAATCAAGATACAAGTTATTCTCTGTCACAAAGCCCGCTTTTACTACTTGTTCTAAAATGTAAGCAAATATTTCTTCAAATAAAGTGGTTTCTCTAAAACGTCGCACATAATTTTTACCAAAGGTTGAAAAATGAGGGATTCTATCTTCGAAAGAATAGCCTAAAAGCCAATGATAAGCGACATTAGTTTCTACTTCTTTAATTGTTTGTCGCATGGAACGAATACCAAAAAGATACTGGATGAACACTAATTTGATAAGGATGATTGGGCCAATACTAGGTCTTCCAAGATTTGAATAGGTTTTTTCAACAATTGGATAAATAAAATCAAAATCAATCGCAGCATCAATCTTTCGAACAAGATGATCTTTAGGAACGAGATCATCAATAGTTATCAAGGCAAATGGGTTTCTTCCATTGGTATTATTTTTAGACATCATTTCGACACCACTCCTTGAATACGATTTCATATTTCAATTATAAAATAAAAAACTGTAGATGGCATCCATAAAATGGACTTTGTCTACAGTCTGGCTACTCTAATAATAGAGTAGTCTTTTTTTGATAAATAATATTTCACGTTGAGGAAAAATGTTAAGATTTTTCGAATAAATTAATTGACTAGAAGTTTATAAAAATATAGCCAAAAAATTTATATTTTTGGCGCAATTTTTTGACTAAATTAAGTATCTATAGAGTTACTAATCATTTCTATAAAAACGTTCATATCAACATCTTGTAATAAAAAAATAGAAACATTTTTAAAATTTAATCGTATAGTGGGTATCAAAATATTTTTTTAATGATAGATTTTTAAATGTTCTTTAGTAGGTTATAAACATCCGTTTGTCTGTATCTTAATTATAAAGCCATTAAAACTTGTCAGATTTAGTTGGATTGCTCTGTTTAAGGGTTCTTTTGCTTTTGTCACCATTTTATTGAAATAGCTATAAATTGTGGTTCTAGAGAGGTATCATTTTCAGCAATTGTTATTCTGGGCGATTTCCAAAATGCCCTATCTCTCTTGCGGTTGCACGACTAGAAGCAGAACGTTCTAATATTAAGTTACGTTATAATTCTGCAAAAGCTGCGAACAGATGAAACATCAATTGACAAGCAGAATTGGACTTATGCATAGTAATATTTTCTTGTAAACTATGAAAACTGACTCCACGCTCATTCACTAGATTGACAATTGAAATAAGATCTTCCATATTCCTTCCTAATCAGTCCAATCGCCGAACTACCAAAGTGTCACCCCTACGGACAAATTCAATTGCAGTTTCTAATCTAGGTCAATTACTTTTTGCTCCACTTATATGATCAGTGAAATTATCTGAGCATCAGGATATTAAGTTAGTAATAGGTATATTGAACCAATTAGATAATTTAAAGAAAAGTACCTTTTTTCATAGTGATAAATGTGCTACTTATATATTTAAAGTAATATTGTGAAATAGCAAAAAAAGGCATTACCAAAAGAACGTCCCATAAAAGGAAATCTTCTGATAATGCACCCGTAGAATCGTTTCACGGCTCAATAAATTATGGAACGTTCTACATATTAAAGAACCAATTGATTATTAATGATAGAGTAATCGTTATTATTGTAGAATAAATACATCTATTTTTGGATTAATCAGCGAATTTTAGCAAAATTAGGTTGTTACTTTCCGATTGAATTTCGAATTCAAGCAACAAGTTGACCACTCTTTTTTTTGTATCAAAATAAATGTACTTTCGGATATTAAAAAGTATTATTTTAACCTACCAAATTATTTAACGGAATACCAACTTACACCTTCATCTTTCCAGCCAACTTCAATTAAGGAATCTTTTTCATTAATTGAAGTTGTAAAGTTATGAGAACCTGTTTTAGCATTTGGATTATACTGACGATAAATAGGTATATCTCCTCCAGAAAACCATCCAATTCCTTCATCTTTCCACCCTTGAGATACAAGATACGTCTTTTCATCGTTACTCAATGTATAATGGTGATCGCCAACATTTGGATTGTATAATCGATAGATTGGATCTCCCGACATGGGTACACGCCATCCAATCCCCTCATCTCTCCAACCATCTTTTAACAACTCATTCTTTTCTTGAATGCTCTGTGTGTAAAAGTGTTCTCCATTATTTGGGTTATAGATACGATACATAATAGTAATTTGATCATCTTTCACTAACACAGTTAATTTAACTTTGATAGCTTGATCATCAGAGCTTCTTAAGGTTACTTCATATTCACCGGCTTTGGTAATATCATTGCCGCCAAAATCAGCAGTTACATCTACAGCTGAACCATTTTTATCAGTTGCACTGGCTTTAAAGTCCGACGCTGTTGGCGTCTTATCTCCTACATACATATTGTAGTCTGATCCAGCGATACTTTGTTTATTGGCTTTTACAGTTAATTTTATTATTTTCGTTTGGCCATCAGAACTTTTCAAAGTAACGTTGTACTCGCCTGCTTTTGTAATATCATTGTCACCAAAATCTACAGTTACATCTACAGCTGAACCTGTTTTGTCAGTTGCACTGGCCTTAAAATCTGCCACTGTTGGTGTCTTATCTCCTATATACATTGTATAGTCGGATGCTACAAAAGAACGTTGATCTTTTGTCCATTTCGCATAAATAGTGGTATCTTCATTTATTGGCACTGAAAAATCGAAAGGAACGGTTAATTCCTTATCTTTGAACCAACCATCAAAACTATAATTTTCTTTACTTGGTGAGGACGCAGAGATGACTTCTCCCGTTAACACCCACTGGTCTATAATAGTTGTACCACCATCTGTCGCAAATACTACTTTTTTATAATTCTCAACATTAGACTTCCAGACATATTTGCCTGCTTTTTCGCCAGTATATTCTTTATAGTCTTTGAAGAAAGTTTGATTTGTTCCCATAGTAATACTTGGATTAGACAATTTTATCCACTCATGGGAAGCACTTCTTCCAATGGCTTGATTGTCAAAAATCGCTCTCTCACCTAAAGTCAATTCTTTTAGTCTGTCAAGGCTATTGAACATATAAGGAAAATCGGTAATATTGTTTGTATCGAAATTTGATAAGTCTAATGATTCAATATTGCCAGATCCATAAAACATACCTTGAAAATTACTTACATTTTTCGTATCAAAAGTAGATAAGTTTAATTTAGTAATTACAGATTCATATGCAAACATATCTTGCATATTAGTAACTAATGAAGTGTCTAAATTTGACATATTATCAAACTGTTCAATTTTTCCTAAACGAGCAAATAAAGAAGCTGAATTTTTAGGAGCTCGGACAGATTTATTAAAGACAATTTTTTTTATTTGACTACTATCGATTTTATACTCATCGGCTCTATTCCATGGAGAGTTTGAAGATTCCCCTAAAATACCTACATCTAAGAAAGTTAAAATTCCCGATTTATTGTTGAAGTCCCAAGTAACAGAGCCCCAAATTTTATCGTTTACTTTATCAATTTCTATGGGAACTTTGTAATTTCCTGAAGGACCTTCATTAGTCTCTATGTGAACATATAAATAATCTGAATTACTATAAATAATGCAAAAAGATTTTAAAGACAGTTTCATTTTTTGCGGCAAAGAGTAAAGTGTCTCTGGTTCAAATAGCTCTGAAAATTTAATAGAATCAATTCCGGACTCAATTCTCGAAAGTTTAATATTTTTCACTTGAACCGAGAGACTTTCAAATGCCGTATGGTCCCCATCATAATGAGTTATATCATCATCATAAAAGATATTTCGTTCAATAAGTTCAGACGGCTTTTTAAATTGTTTCATTTTTTCTAAAGACTGTTCGTTTGGATAAAGTCCCCATTTTTGAAAAAAATCAGATAAGTCACGTTTAGTAACTGTACTAATGTAAGTCATAAATAACTGCTGCTTCTGATTATCATTATATCTATCTGGAAGAGCTATTTCTCCTAAAATTGAAGCAGTTCTATATTCTTCGTTTAACTTTGCAAATATATCGTCTCCATAAGATTCCATTAACTGAGCGAACATTCCTAACTTGAAAAATGGATCTTCAATTTCATCAAAATTTTTGACATTTGAATTTTCAAGATATGTTCTTATTTCTGGTGCTAAACTTTTGAAATCTTCAATTTCTGCAGTAGAATGGCCCACGTTTTTCAGAGTGTAATAAGAACAAATATTTACAGTAACTTCAGTCATTCCAGACCATGTATAATAAGGGTTTTGGAACAGATGTCCAGTCTCATGCCAAAGACCCCAGATAGCTTTTATCATAGGTGGTTTTGGTGATACGCCAGTAAATTCGTCTAAAATATTTTTAAACCCTTGCGTATTGTGCAAAGAAATCCGCTCGTCTCCAGCATTAAACATTCCATTATTTAAGTCTTCATCTGCTTTAACATAGTGAATCTTACCAGATAAATAATTCAGACTATCAATACCAGTAAAATTAAGGCCTGATGATTCTGCTCCAAAAACTGCAATCTTATCAAAATAATCAACAAAATTATTTATACCATAATTCATATTAATTTTAGTTAATTGTTTTATATATTCGCTGGGTTTAGGGATTGTTAATATAGAATGTGCACCAACAAATTCTATAAAAGGAGGAGTGTCATTAGAAATATCTGAGAAAAACTCGGTGGGATCTGTTACTCCTTTTTCAAATAGTGGATATTCTTTCCCCCCCTCAATAGAGACAAATAGAGACAACTTGATTATTTCCGCTGACATTTTCAATATAGATAATAGTTTTTTTATCATTGATACGAATAGTTGTTTCTCCACTCACTGCATATCTAGTTACACCGTCACCACTTCTATAATCATCTCTGCCAGGAGGTCCCAAACAAATAGTAACATTGTTTCCCTTTACTACAATATTATCTCCTTGATTTGCATAAAGCCCAGTGGGGTATAATTTTGATAGTCTATGTGAGTATACTGATTCTTGGGGATTTGAAATTTGGACGCTAGGAATTTCTTTAGACCAGAAATCGATGCTCTTGGCTTCAGAAATTGAGTCTGTCTTAAGAAAAAGAATCCCCAATAATATTATCGCCACTATTTTTACATACTTCAACAAATTCATTTAATCACTCCACCACTAATTTTTCTTAAAATTATATTATATTTATTTAACGATTATTAAGATACTTTTTTGTTTCTTTTTTTGTCTACATAAGCTACAAAGCCTAAGAAAGTTAATCCTAATAATATTAAGTAATTAGAATCTTTTTCACCTGTTTGAGGTAAAGCGCCGTGAGTAGTAGTTGAGCCCCTACCATTATTTCCAGGATCTACTGGACTGACTGGCGCAGGAATTGGTGTAACGTTCCCACCTCCATTAGCATTCTTACGGTAAGTTACCGTTTCAATAATGTCTTTGCTGTCTCCTGTTATATTATCAACGGCAGCAATAGCTAGTTTATTAGCAGTATAACCTGAAATACTAGGAGAATTGATAGCTTTAAAGGTCCTTGCCAAAGGTGTCCAATATTCATTAATTTCTGTACCCGTAACATCATCAGTCGTTATAGTTCTTACAAAAGACAATGATGCGATATAATCATCAGCTGCTTTTTTTCCATCTTCGTAAACATAACGGATAGTTTCAGTTACAACCTTACTCTCTTCTTTTGAAATAGTTCCATGTTTTAAATGGACTTCAAAGCTTTGAGTAGTGTCAGAGAAGGTTACCCCATCTGCTGGATAATTATCTGAAACAAGATCATATCCTTTTGCCACTAATGCTGTGATTGTTGCTGATGTTCGGTAGCTACTTGTTGAGTTATAATCTCCAGTTAACTCTATGGGGTTACTTGTTAACTCAGAGACCGTGTTAGCATCTATATTTTTTCCAGTAGTGTCATCAATATATGTGATTGTTGCTTTTTCAGTGTTAACTTTGTAAGTTACAGTTTCTTCAATATCAGCAGTTTCTGCAGTCACACCGGTTACGTCATCAATTTGTACTTTATCTGGTGTATAGCCAGTAATTGTTGGAGATTTAACTGCTACAAAAGTTGTGTTTCCTTCAACAGAAGTCCAGTCACCATAAGTCACCTCACCCGTTACTGCATCAGTATCTTTTGTTCGAACAAAGCTAATATTTGTTGTGTAATCTTTGGCTGCTTCTGATCCATTTGAGTAAACATAATGGATGGTTTCAGTAACGGTTTTTGTTTCAATTTCATTATTAGAAACATGTTCTAAATGGACTTCAAAATTTTGAACTTTTTCAGTATACGTTACGCCATCTTTAGGATAATTATCAGAAACAAGTTTATAGCCATTGTCTCTGTAGGAGTTAATTGTTGTCTCTGTTCTATAAGAGTCTGTTGTCCCATATGGTCCAGTCAATACTTTTGTAGTAAGCGTCTTACTTGTTGTGTCATCAATATAAGAAACATTAGCTGTTTCTGTATTTGCTGTCCATTGCGCATATAAAGTTACTTTACCATCTGATACTGTAGTTAAATTTATCACTGATTGCCCATCCGTATAAAGTGTACCTGACCCATCAGCAGCGGTATTCCATCCAACAAAGGTATAGCCAGTTTTAGTAAATGTGTTTGTTGTCAAATTTTGACCTACATTATAAGTAAATGCTTGATCAGCCATGCTTCCAGAACCTGTATTGGTATCATATGAGACTGTATAACTGTTGGCTATCCAATGAGCATAGTACGTAATTCCTCCTGAAGGCAACATTACACTATCTGGCATTGTTGTACCACCGTCTTCAGCTGTATACCATCCTTTGAACGTATAGCCATCTCGGGTAGCTACTTTAACCCCAGATAAATCAACTGTTGTACCAGTATCTCCAGTAATAGCAGTTTGTTCTGTAGCCCCACCATTTGCATCAAATTGAACAGTTTGGTTATTGGCTGTCCATTGGGCATAGTAAGTTGTGCCTCCAGCAGGCATTGTTAATGAATCTGGCATTTTATCTCCACCAGTTTTCGCTGTATACCATCCTTTGAACGTATAGCCATCTCGGGTAGCTACTTTAACCCCAGATAAATCAACTGTTGTACCAGTATCTCCAGTAATAGCAGTTTGTTCTGTAGCCCCACCATTTGCATCAAATTGAACAGTTTGGTTATTGGCTGTCCATTGGGCATAGTAAGTTGTGCCTCCAGCAGGCATTGTTAATGAATCTGGCATTTTATCTCCACCAGTTTTCGCTGTATACCATCCTTTGAACGTATAGCCATCTCGGGTAGCTACTTTAACCCCAGATAAATCAACTGTTGTACCAGTATCTCCAGTAATAGCAGTTTGTTCTGTAGCCCCACCATTTGCATCAAATTGAACAGTTTGGTTATTGGCTGTCCATTGGGCATAGAGCGTCACTATTCCATTTGCTTCATTGGTTAAATTATTTACGTTTTGCTTATTAGTATAAGTATTTCCGCTACCGTCTGCTAAATCAGACCATTGTTTAAATGTATAGCCAGGCCTATTAAATAAATTTGCTGATAAATTTTGTGATTGATTATATAGAAATGACTGATCTGACATTGCATCACTATTGCTAGCACCATTTCCATCGTATTTAACTGTATATTTATTTATGTCATAAATATAAGTTATGGTACCGTTGTTTCCACTTTTTGTTAGACTGCCTGTAGCAGCTAATCCTTTTGAGTCCATTTCTTTATAGGTGTAACCAGGTATATCTTTCTTTTCGGTTGTATATGTCCCATTAACATAAGCGCCCTGAGGATAAGTAACTTCGCCTTGAGCTATTTCCTTCCCATCTGTGTCAACATACTTAACATTAGCAGTTGCTGCTTCTTGAAAAGAAAATTCATCAAACCTAACTTGTTGCTTATTAAATGCAGAACCAGTTGATCCAAGAATAGTAAATGCAGCGGTATTATAATTACTATCAATAGTTCGCTCCCAAGTCTGTATATTTCCAGAACTTTGTGTGAAACTTACAGTTAGTTTTCTATTTGTTGCCTCATACGTAATAGAAAAATCATGGAAGTTACCGTCGATATCATCTGTGCTAAGAGCCTTGGGGTCGGAGAAAGTTGGCCACCATCTGGTAACTTCCTTAGGTGCTTCTGGAGGAAAATCACTCATAATTTTTTCAAAACTTGTTGTTACAAAGGATCCGTAGGGAGCCTTCATTATGTCTTTCGGCCCGCCATATACTGCAGATTCAGATGGTCTTTTTACATATATATCATCTACGTTACCTTGTGGTACCCCTTCGACATCATTGTAATAGGTATCAGCCTTGAACCCAATTGCATTTTGTAGTCCAGCAATCCCTAGACCATTACCCGAGAAACCGATGTCTGTTGTGTTTCCTTGGTGAAATGCAAATCCTACACCATCTGCACCATTCTTATCTGTACCTAGATTGAGAGCACCTTTAAAAGAAAAATTGGTATCGAATGATAGTTTACTATTTAAAGTAAACGCACCAACTTGTCCTTCTTTTGCTTCTGTCAATACAGCAACTCCTGTACTGGAATCATAAGTAGCTGTGCCTAAAGTAGTAAAATATGAAGGAAAATTTTCTTTATTTACAACTATTGATGGCCCTTTCGATGTGTCTGCATTCATGAATTTGTAATTTTGGACTACTAAAGTACTAATAATAAATAAAACTGGAATTATAATTAAATATACCGCTTTCCTTTTCATTTTAGTCTCCCCTTTACTATAACTCGATTTGTATAATAGGAACTATACCGTTGTCTAGAAATATCTAGTTAATTCGTAATATATTCTACCTGTTTTTATTTTTACAATGGATTTCTATAAACACAGAAGTTAAGTAAATTCCTGATACTCTTGGAACAAAAATTAAAATAACAGGTAATAAACTATGTGTAAAAAATAAGGATACAATAATCAGTAGAAGTAAAAAGCTAAATAAAAAAACGAACAATTTATGTAATTCAATGTAAATTGCTCGTTTATTAATCACTGTTTTCTGTGTAGATGTTCCAAGAACTCCACTTAGCTCGATGGTTACCTCGCATTTTATATCACACTTTTAGAAATGGCACAGAAACATAGTATTAAAAACCTGCTTTTAAAGCCTTCCATAGAGATGTATCTTTTGCTTCATCTCTCCAACCTGCCTTTACTACTCCTTCATGCTCATCTTTATTTGTAGTGAAGTTATGACTACCTGCCGTATTCACATCTGGATTAAATTCTCTATACATCTTCACATCACCATCTGATACCCATGTGTAATCCTCATTTGTTTCATGCCTCCAACCTGCCTTCACTGCAGCATCACATTCTGCTTTATTAGTTGAATAGAAATGTTCTCCTGAATTTGGATTATAGATTCTATAAACCTGTTTTTTTCCTTTAATATCGTCTTTAACAGGTACATAGAAAGCAGCCCGTCCATAAGGGTTAGAATCATTCGTTTCCACAAGCCAACCAGTTGCTGCGATATCATTTTTCTCATTTCTATTTTTTGTTAATAAATGATCTCCATTGTTCTTATTGTATAAGCGATAAACTGCTGCTCCAAACTTAGCTGTAAACGTTGTATCCTTAGTAATCATCGCTTCTTTAGGATTTACAATTTCTCCATCTTTATACCAATCAAGGAAATAAATATCTTCTACATCACTTTTATTTGGAATGACTTGTGGTATATTAGATAATTTTGTTCCTTTTGGAACATCCACGCTTGTTGTTCCAGAAAGGGTTCCACCAATACTAGATTTAAATGTAACTTTATACGTATCTGATACGTTGGCTTTTACTGTTAATTTCACCACTTTACTTTGCCCATCGGCACTATTTAAAGTCACATCATAGGTACCAGCTTTAGTTACATCTGCTTTACTTAAATCTACTGTTACTTCTGAAACTGCACCAGTTTTATCAGTCGCACTGGCTTTAAAATCTGACACAGTTGGTGTCTTATCTCCTACATACATACTGTAGTCTGTTCCAGTGATGCTTTGGTTATTGGCTTTTACTGTTAATTTCACCACTTTACTTTGCCCATCGGCACTATTTAAAGTCACATCATAGGTGCCAGCTTTAGTTACATCTGCTTTACTTAAATCTACTGTTACTTCTGAAGCTGCACCAGTTTTATCAGTCGCACTGGCTTTAAAATCTGACACAGTTGGTGTCTTATCTCCTACATACATACTATAGTCTGATCCAGTGATACTTTGTTTATTGTTTTCTATAACTGGAATAGAAATATTAACGGGGAAACTTTTTTGATTCAACTTAATATCCTGCTGGGAGTAATTAAAATTACCTGTCATGTCAAAAGAACCTAAAGCCGTAGGTAAGACTTTAATTGTATATGTCTTCTTTCCAGTACCATCCGTTACTGACTGGTCAATAGCACCTATACGTTTCTCTTTAATTGAAGAACCTTGTGGCAATCCAGAGGTTTCTGTTATTGTTGCTTGGGTAGCATCTGCAATAAGTAAATTCTGTATTTGAAATGCTGCAATAGTTCCAGTAGCGACGGCAGCACTTGTTTCAAAGGTTACTTCAATTTCAGATTCTTGATCGACTATCATTTGTTTAGGATACGCCAGAGTTGCAGTAGCTAACGTTTGGTTTGTAACAGAATCAATATAATTTACATTAGTACTTTCGGTCTCAGATGTCTTTTCATCTATCTTATTAGTAATTGGATTCCTTTCTAAAGCATTTACTGTCCCTGATAATGGGATGTTTAGAAGCAGTATAGTAATAGCTACCAGTATTATTTTCTTATTTTTCAATTGATTACTCACCTCTCATGTTTATGGTTTATCCATTAAGGATATTTGCTAGAGCCACTAGATCATCTAAATCGACTACACCATCTGAATTTAAGTCTCCTGCTTTTTTAACGTAGTCCTCACTAACACCTTCTGAAAGAGCTCCGTCATTGAGGTATGCCTTCAGAGCTATCAAATCATCTAAATCTACAACTCCATCTTTATTAATATCTCCTAATAAATAGTTCAATACTTCGACTACAACATTTTTCTCTATAGAACCATAAGAATAAGTGAGATTGTATTCTCCAGGAATATTTGTATCTACGGAACCACTCACTTGCACATTTTCAAACGGAATTTTAACCCCATATTCATTCGTAGCGGATATAAAGTTGTCTTTTGGAGACCACTTACTCCCTTTAAATATTTGCATATTCTGAACTTCCAATGTTGGGTCTGTTAACACATGGATTATTACTTTTTTATAAATATAGTTATTCCATGTATTTTCAAAATTTCTAGTATAAACAACTTCATAATCCCCTGGTGTGTCAGTGTCTACCTCGCCACTAACCACTAGCTGATCAAGGTTTAGGATGTCGCCGTTCAAATCTTGTGCACTGACAAAATTGTCTGCTGCTTCCCACTTGTCACCAACTTTAATCGTTTTATCAATTGCATCAATTGCAGGTATTGGCACCAAATCTGTAATCAAGCCTCCAGAAAGATTGTTATCTGCTACATTAAAGTCTGTTAATTGTAATGCCCAACCAAATTGATTAAAGTCAGTTAGTGTTCCAGAAAGATTGTTTTTTGAAAAATCTAATGTGTCTAAATTATAAAAAGTAATATAGCCTGAAAGATTTATATCACTTAAACCACTGTTACTGATTCTAAGCGTCTTTAACTTAGGTATATTTTCTGCAAAAAATGATAATTTGAAATCACTTGGTAATTGACAACTAACCAGTGACAGTGTATCTAAATTAGTAGCATATTGAAGCCCTTCAAAAGATGTAAAGGTTGACTGTTCAGCAGAAAAAGACGTTAATTGGTTCATCAAATCCTTGGTAATACTATTTACAGTCGGTACACCCAACGCAGTCATCACAATATTTTGTACATTTTTATCTGGCATCCAATCATCAATAGCTTCCGAATCAGAGTTATCGGCTACTTTGTATTCCTGACTGTTTTCTATTGTTGCCAAAGTATTAATTGGTGAAGTTAATTGTGATAAAAAAATCAATGTTGTCATTAATAAGTATTTCTTTTTCATATTTTTCTCCTAGTCCTTATATTTTTTTAGGCTACTATAATTACCTTGTGCTATATTCCACTCATATCAGGCTGTTTAATTTAAATCTATACCTTTATCAACACATATCCGATTCCCCAAACTGTTGATATGTATAAATCAACTTCATTTTCTTTCATTTTTTTATTGATTTTTTTTACTAAATTTGAAAGTCGGCTTTGTGTTGAATTATTCGATGGTTGCTTCCATAATCTCCTTGATAATTCATCTCTTGAGATTGGCTCGTTAGATCCTTTTAGTTCCATAAACAAATTTTGTTCTTGCCGTGAAAGTCTTATATTTATAAGGTTGCTTAATTCTTTTTTTGGGAAATATGCATTTGAAGATTGATTTGAATTGTTCTTCTCCTCTATATCAGTAGAATTGAAAATTTCTCTAATATCATCAAAATCTGATTTTTCTGAAATAAAGTTTGTAATCCCCTTTTGAACCCATATCTTTTGTTCTTCTAAATCTAAATTATGAAATCGTTTCAAACAGACTATTTTAGGTTTTAGTTTTCGTTTTATTAATATTTCATAAATTTCACGATTGAGAAGGGTTTCACTAAAAATAATTGCTTGAAAATAATTCCATAAACCATCGTCTATCGAGTCTTCTATCAACAAAGTTATTAATTTTTCACTGCACAGTACTTCATGATTCATAGCATTCAATTTTTGAATAAATGTACTTTCAAATGAAAAACTTTTTGTTAATAATAAAATATTCATATTCTCTCTCCTTTTCTCTTTTTAATTTGAAAAAATAATCCTAATCATTCCAAATTTTAATTAATTTTATGCATACTAAAGTCTGCAATAATTTCTTATTCTTATAAAAAACAAGAAACCTTTATCTATCCCTGATTTGAGAGGATATATAAAAGGTTCTTGACGGACTATGACGGAGAATAAAAAAAAAATATATATATTCCTTAGATTTCTTTGATAACATTCCTATTTTTTTTTTTTTAAATAGCTGAACACCTATTTTTGAGAATCGACTTTAAGAAAGCGCTTTTATTAAAAAAAATAAAAAAATACCTCATAAACAGCGAATATACGCTTTTTATAACGAGTGTTTTATATAGATAATTACTGTTAGGCGCTTTTCTCTTCTAACATTGAAATTACCTGAAATCTTTGTTCTAATTTGGCATCTGCATATGTATCTAATGTCATCTGAGTAGATGCGTGTCCTAATAAAGCACTGATTGATGCAATATCTCCATTAGATTCGATACATCTAGTCGCAAATGTATGACGCAATTGATGAAAATGAATGTCATCTAAACATGCTTTTGATCGTAACTTATGAAAATAATACGTCAATAAGCGTGGTTCACAAGGTTTTCCTTTTGCCTCTAAAATATAATTTCCTTGAGATTTTTTTCTATAGGCTAATAAACTAGCTCTCAATTGTTGGGTCATGGGAATTAATCGAATAGATGCATCTGATTTAGAATCGGTATAGCACAATTGTGTATTTTTATTTTTTAAAGGTAAAAGAATTCGTTGGTAGGTGTGGGAGATCTTTAAAATACCCCTATCAAAATCTACGTCTTCCCAACGTAAAGCAGCAATTTCACCAATCCGTAATCCAGCAGATAAACCTAAAAGTACAGCTAATTCTCCCTTTCCTTTCTTTCCATTAATAACTGACTCTAATTGTTTTTGTTGCCTAACAGATAAAGAAGAGACTTTATTTTTTTTTACCTTAGGCAATTGTATTTGCAAACAAGGGTTAGTCTTTAGTTTTCCTTGTCGAACCGCTTCATTTAGGCATTGATAAAGTACACGATAGATAACTTGGATGGAGCTAGAGGACAATCCCCTTTTTTTCCAAGTCATTATAAGCATCTGTAATTGTTCCTTATCTAGCTCATTCAGTAAGCATTGTCCTATAGAAGGATAAACATATGTCAATAACTTATACTTATAACTGGCATACGTGGAAGGTTTAACGGTATCTTGAATACTATGAATCCACTGTTCTCCCCAAATTGTTACAGGAATTGCGCCTTCTCCTTTTAATTCACGTATTGTTTGATACTTCACCTTTAATGCATACAATCTATTTCTAACTTCAGCATAAGATCGATTATAAATGTAACCATATTTAATTTGGCCATTGTCTTTTCGTCCTTTAATAAAACGACCTTCCCAACGACCATCTTTACGTTTATAGATATTCTCTCCTCTACGACTCATAGTGCACTCCTTTTTTATAAAAAATTATTTTTTAGTGACGGCTTAAATGACGGCTAATAAAAATGACAAAAGTAGATTTTATAAATTATTTTCCTTTTTTTAAGGTATTAATATACAAAATTATGATGAAAAATATTTTTTTTTGAATGAATTTATTGATTCAAGTGTAAATGAATAATATAATGAAATTCATAGCAAAGAAAATCACTCAAATATTCTTGTTTTTTATAAAAATAAGAAAAAATATCTATACAATGGTAAGAACTAGTTTAACAGCCAGCTTAAAAATAATTTTTTTTTAAAACCGTTATCTTTCGTTTTTGATATAATTGAGATGAGCCTATGTTTAAAAAAAAAATGATTCAGAAATGTACGGTTTTTTAATGACTTGTCCTTGGGCTCTTATGTCAATAATCCGAACAAAATAAAGAGAACGAGTAAGATGATCGTTACCGGAAATACTTCATTTTAGTAAAAAAAGAGCGCACTAAGCACTCTTTATAACTGCGATACCCTTATGGGATAGATAAAAGTCGTAATCAAATAAACCTCCAAAAATTTATCTTTTTCTCAGAAGAAATGGATGCGCTCAGTTTACTATGCAACTAGTGAAATACGATCACTGTTGTACCAGCGAATATAGCTATCAATACCAACAATGGCTTCATCTATTGTTTTAAATGCTTGGAAGTTCACATATTCTCGTTTCAAAATAGAGTGAAAACTCTCTATTCTAGCGTTGTCTCCTGGGCAACCCTTACGAGAATAAGAATGCTTTATCTTATTATTCTTTAAGGTGCTTTCAAAGAGGTCACTCGTGTACTGACTACCCATGTCACTATGAATAATTGTGATTCCTGACTCACTTAAATCTACTTTTTCTAAAACACTTGTAGCTAATTCTTTTGTCATAGTTTTGCCAATTTTATGGGCGATTACCCTTCGGGTTACTGGATTATAGAGACTAGCCAAATAAACCCACTTTCCTCTAACTGGAATATAGGTAATATCTGTTAAAAGAACGGTAGACCAGTCGTCCTTTTTTCTGATTAAATTTGGTAATTGAGGACTTTCAGTATAGGTTTTAGGTTTTTTTATTTTCTTTATCATTCGTGATTGGATCCCTAATTCACGCATAAGACGATAAATAAGATAGCGACTAACTGGAATATTTAAGTCTTCATTAAAATACTTTGTCATTCTCGGCTAGCCATACATTGGATAGGCTAGCCAAGAGTCTAAAATTTTCTCTTTGATTTGTTGACGTCGGATCATCCGTTTATTTGGTTTCCAGTTCAAGTAATCATAGTAAGTTGTTCTTGGTATTTTAAGCACATTTAAAATACGTGTAATGCGGTGTTTAGCTTCTAAATTTATACGAATTACTCGTAATACATTCGCTCGTCCTTTAGCGATTAATCCTTTGCCAAAAGCACCGCTGCTCGCTTTAAAATATCAATTTCTTCTTTCAATCGCTTATTTTCCTTTAATAATTCCCTTTCTTTTGTAGAAAGAATATTTTTATCGTTTGGATCTGCCTGGCGTATCCATTTAGCAACTGTAGATAGACTGACGTTGTATTCTTTTGATAAAGAATTAGCAGACCGACCGGTCTGATTGAGTGCTATCAGGGACGCTTTAAATTCTGTTGAATATCTTGTAGTTGATTTTTTCTGCATATAAAAAACTCCTTTAATAGATTATAGCGAACAATCTTGTCCGTAGTTCTATTATAGGAGCCTTGCATTTTCTTAAATAACTCCATAAAGTAAGGGAAACAAAGACATTTTATAAAGGAGAAATAAAATGATGAATAAAGACGAATTAGCTTCAAATGTAGCTGATAAAACAGGGTTAACAAAAAAAAGACGCATTAGCTGCTGTAAATGAATTATTAAATACCATTGAAGAATCGCTATCACAAAAGGAAAAAGTTCAAATCATTGGCTTTGGTAATTTTGAAGTAAGAACTCGTTCGGCGCGTAAAGGACGCAATCCACAAACAGGAGAGGAAATTTCAATTCCTGAAAGTAAAGTACCAGCATTCAAAGCAGGTAAACAACTAAAAGATGCTGTAAATTAAAGTTACTTGTAGACTCTCGTTTTTAGACGAGAGTTTTTTTATTGCATGTAAAAAATCATATTTTTCACTGAATATTTCCAACATAACCATAGGTAACACTTTTTATTTAGTCTTTAAAATTGATATACAGGCTTATATTGATTTTTCTTTATGCAACTTTTGGGTGTATATTAATTGTGATTGAAACTGTCCGTTGTAGGTATACTTGTAATGGACTTTTTTTGACAATATACCAACCATACCTGACTATTATAGATTTCCATTAAGTATATGAGTTACAAATATTGATAAATAATTTGTGCAAAATTCTTAGATTCACATAAAAAACTATAAAAAACCAATAATAATGCACAATTAATAAAACTTATGTTATTATAAAACAATAAGAAAGTGCTTTCACAAAGAAAGGAGTATATTTCATGAAAAAAATTGTTTTAAGCGTAGGTTTGTTGGCTGGTTTAGGATTAGGTTTATGCTCAGGGATAGAAGCAAAAGCTGAAAACTTGGGGTTAGAGAATCTGTTGTTCAGATCGTATAATCCGAATTCTGGAGAACATTTTTTTACTACTGATTATGCGGAAGCAAGTTGGTTAGCTAGTCAAGGTTGGGTTGGAGAACAAACTGCTTGGAGTGTCCCAGAAAAAGGTGACATTGTTTATCGTCTATACAATCCGAATGCAGGAGACCATATTTATACTAAAAGTATCGTAGAATATGACTGGTTAGCTGAACAAGGTTGGACTCAAGAAGGGGAATCTTTCTTAAGTGATACTAGAGATGAGGTACCAGTTTATCGTAGTTATAACAAGAATGCTTTAAAAGCAGGTGCTCATATGTTTACTACTAGTAAAAGTGAACATGATGGTCTTATTAATATCGGATGGAATAATGAAGATATATCTTTTTATGCAGAGTCTTCTTATTCTAAATTAGAAAAAGAAGTTGCCTATTGCGAATCAACATTCAAAGAAGAAGACTATCCTACCGCAGATTTTGCAGAATTCGAAGCTACTTTAACTACTGTTAAAGCGACTTTAGAAAATCCAAATTCAACAAAAAATGACTTATTGCAAGCTTCCATTGATTTGCATAATGCTGCTTCAAAACTTCTATCAATAGTTGAATAATTTCAAAAAAAACTACGGAGGGTCACTATGAAAAAATTAGTAAAAGTTTCTATGCTAGTTGGTTTGTCTATCATTGGTTTAAATATTTATTCAAATAATAGTTTTGCAGAAGAAATCCCTAGTAATGAAGTTGACCAAAGTATATTAAGTGAACAAGAAAATAGTCAGATACAAACAGTGACTGATTCTGAAGTATCAACTTCTACGATTCAAGATGATTATTACGAATCAGAAAAACAAAAAGCTTTAGATGCAGGGTATACTTTAGAACAGTTTGAAGCAATTATGTCTATGCCAAAATATGACGCTGTTGCCTCGAGACCTGAAACTAGCACATCGATGACCCCAGATCAACAAAAAGTTGTTAATTTAGCAATAGATTTGGCAAAGAGAAATATTCCATATGTTTGGGGAGGAAAAACTCCCTCAGGATTTGATTGCTCAGGATTAACACGATATATATACTTGAATACAGTTGGAGTAAATATAGGAGATTGGACAGTACCTCAAGAATCCAGCGGAAAAGAAGTTAATTTATCTTCATTGAAACCAGGTGATTTATTATTTTGGGGATCTAGAGGTAATACGTATCACGTGGCCCTATATATTGGAAATGGACAGTACGTCCATGCGCCTCAACCAGGTGAATATGTTAAAGTCGCAAATATTGACTGGACATACTTTGCACCGAGCTTTGCTAGACGGGTGCTAAGTGATGCTCCAGTAAATAGACCTAGTACTAATGGCCAACGGGATAATGAACAATTTGTATTCAGAATGTACAATGCTAATGGTGGCAGCCACCATTATACTACGAATGTTAGTGAAGCCTCTGGCCTACAAGATGTTGGTTGGAAATATGAAGGAGTTGGATGGGCGGCACCAAAAACTGGCAACAATGTTTATCGATTATACAATTCTAATAACGGACGCCATATGTACACATTAAGTGCAGGTGAAAGAGACAGTTTAGTACAATCTGGTTGGAAATACGAAACAATTTCTTGGAAATCTGGTGGAAACATAAAAGTCTACCGTGTGTATAACCCGAATGCTAAAGGTTCTCAAGAGAGTCATGTATATACGACAAGTACGCCTGAATATAAAAATTTAGTGAATGCTGGTTGGAAATATGAAGGAATAGCGTGGTATGCTCTCCGTGAAATGCAATAAATCTAGATTTATTACATTGGATTTACGATAACGTATATTAATTTTATTGAAAAGTCAAAAAGATTTCTTCTTTTTGACTTTTTTAATAATAATCCAAGAGCACAAAATAAAATACGGAGTGTTAAAAAATGAATAATTCAAAGGGGAAATGAAAAATGAAAAAAATATTTTTAGTATTATTGAGTTCTTTATTTATTTTCATTGGTTTTAGGGGTATTTGTACAGAAGCCGAAGAACTTGATATAACGCCTCAAGTAGATTTTACTTCATTACCAACTGAACTATATAAAGATTCTAGTGGTCAAATTAACTATAAGATTCATGATGTTTTAGGAGTTTCTGTTGATGGAAATATTACTTTTTGGTCAAATAATGAAAAAATACTACAAATTAGTTCTAAGGGTGAATGGAATGCTTTGGAAACCGGTAATGTATCTGTAACTTACTCTGTCAACCTGTCGGAAGACTCTTTGGAAAAACTAAAACAGAAGTATCCTAATGATACATTTATTATAAAGGATATTGGGAACGTAATTAATTTTAATATTGTTTCTAAAATTGAAACAACTTCTCGATTATATAATCCTAACTCTGGTGAACATTTTTACACCAATAATTATTCTGAAAAATTAAATCTTTTTTCACACGGATGGGTTGACGAAGGTCATGCTTGGACTTCTTTAGCCACATCAGATATACCTGTTTATCGACTATATAACCCTAACTTTGGTAATCATCATTATACTAAAAGCGTGGCTGAAAATATTTTACTGATTGATTTAGGATGGAAATATGAAGGAATTGCTTTTTATAGTTTTGAATCAACCAACAATCCTGTTTTTCGTCTCTATAATCCAAATTCAGATGCCGGAAGTCATTTTTTAACTTTAGATTTAAACGAACGAAATTCGTTGATTAATCTTGGATGGAGAGACGAAGGAGTCGCTTTTAATGCATAAATTATTTAGAAACATTTTGAGTTTTTCAATCATTTCCATATCTTTATTCTTAGGAACTACTTCCTTTGCTGACGAAAATTGGACAACTGTTACTAGTACTGGTGAATCTTATGTTGTTCCTGAAACTATCAATGCTAATTTGCCTTATCAAGATGGAACGTATATTACAAATGACGCTACAACATTCTCAAACGTTGGAGGAATTCCCTTTACCTCTTCAAATAGTAATTCCAATTTAGAATCTATAATTGGATCAGATGATAGGGCTAAAGTTACAAATACAAAAATTTTTCCGTATAGCGCTACGGTATTTATATCAGCTACCTTTCCAAATAACAAAACATATATTGGTAGTGGGAACATGCTTTCACCTGATAGCGTCTTAACAGCGGGACATGTTATATACAGTAAAGAAGATGGTGGATGGGCTACTAATGTCGTAGTTGTCCCCGGATTAGATGGAAATACCGCACCTTTTGGTTCGGCAATTGGGACAAAATTGTTATCTGTTTCTGGATGGGTTAATAGTTCAAATAGTGATTATGATATTGCCATGGTGAGGGTTAATAAACCTATAGGTTACAGCACCGGATGGTATGGTCTAAATACTAATGCACAGATTAATCAAAATGTAAATACAGCTGGTTATCCTGGGGAAAAGGCTTCTACAATGTGGAAAGCCAATGGACCAATAACCACTCTCAACACAAATAGTATTTCTTATTCGATTGATACTACCCCAGGACAAAGTGGCAGTCCTATTTATGATTCAAATTATAAGGTTCTTGCAACTCATGCCTATGGTATGGGAGATTATGGAAACTCTGGCACAAGAATAAATTCTACTGTATTCTCGTGGATAACAAATCAAAACAAAGACTACGTGTCAATATTTAGGATTACTAATCCAAATAATGGTGTTCATTTTTATTCATCTAGTCCATCTGAAATCAGTAATCTCCTGAGAGTAGGGTGGAAATCAGAAGGAGTAGGTTGGTTCGCTCCTTCATCCGGAAACTCAATTTATAGGGTTTATAATCCCAATAGTGGTCTCCATTTTTTCACACAGTCTAGTGGGGAACGTGATAATTTAGTTAAACATGGATGGAAAAACGAGGGTATTTCTTTTTACTCATCTAATAGTGGAACAGCAATATACAGAGTCTATAATCCTAATAGCGGACAGCACTTCTTTACAGCAAGCGAATCTGAAAAAAATAATTTAGTGAGATTCGGATGGAAAAATGAAGGTATTTCATGGTATGGCTTATAAGTATTATTAGGTATCTTCAATTTAAAATAGTAATAAAAACAAATACGATAAAATAGTTATTTAACCATTAGGAAGATGTAATACAGCTCAACTCAAGGAACAAGCCCACCAAGGTTTTGGTGGGCTCTTCTTGTGAATTTTAATTGGTCTAGCTAACATGGCTTATCAGAATCCTCATCCTTCAACATTCTTCTTTTTCTAAAGATTGTGATTCTTGGAGAAATCTATTTTCACTCTTAATTATTTTATCCAACGCTTTATTTATTTTTGAGATATTGATTTTAACGAGATTTTTTTCTCAAAGCACCCAACGTTACACAACCCTGTTGTGTAACGTTGGGTAAAATAGCTGTATCCTTTGCGGCTCTAAGGGAATCATGACATTTTTATCAGAGTTCTTTTTTATATCCGCTTTTAACGTTACATATTATATGATACAATGTATTTAAGTAACGTTGATAGGAGCTGGTTAAAATGAAGACTGTTTCACCTATTCGAGATAAAAAAAAATTAGAAGACATGAAAAAAATTTTGATTAGTACCCCGTATGGAGAAAGAAACCTCTTAATATTTTCTATAGGCATAAATACTGCCTATAGGATTTCTGATTTACGTCAATTAAAATTATCTGATGTTTTAGAAGTTTCTCGTGGCCGAATTGTTGTTAAAGATCGATTGGATATGAAAGAACAAAAAACAAGCAAGCAAAACTCTGTATTTATTTCTAATAAATTAAAGAAATTAATTTTAGATTTTGTACAATCAGAATTCCCTATGGAAATTGCCAATCGTGACTTCGATGTGTTCTTGTTTCAGAGTCGTAATGGACAGAATCAACCACTGAGTCGGCAAAGCTTCTGGCGAGTTATTCATACTGCAGCTGAAACAATCCACTTAAAAAATATTGGTCCTCACTCTATGAGAAAGACCTTCGGTTACTTTTTATATAAACAAGGAACAAGGATTGAAATTATTCAATCGTTGTTAAATCATTCTTCCCAGAGAGAAACCTTACGATACATTGGCATTACGCAGGAAGATAAGGATGTCGCTGTAAGGAGCCTGGAGCTGTAAAATATTGCAAATCAATGAATATTTATATCTAAATAGGCATTCATTTGGTAAGTAGTTTTTCGGAACATAAAAGGGTCAAAAACTTTAAGTTTCTAGCCCTTAAGTAAGTATTTTATTTTTTGGACTCTCATCACATAATGGTTTTTGTGAGTTGATAATTTCGAAGTATAGTTAACGCTATTATTTCACCATTAATTTTTTACAAGAACAAAAGAAATAATTTGATTAGTGTTTATTTCACAAGATATAAAAAGATACAAATATTCAGAGCTCGACACGTGTGCCTTCTGTATTTACTAGACCAATTCAAATTAACAAGAAAAGCCCGCCAAATCCTTGGTGGGCTTTTTGCTGGGGTTAATCGAGATTATGTTGCCTTGCCAGTTAAATAACGGTTAATTAGTAAAAATTCGCTTAAAATGATTTGATGAAAATTCGTCA
>NZ_JAHUZB010000038.1 GCF_019218635.1 Enterococcus alishanensis
CGCGCTGCGCGCCGCCCCAGCCCAGCATCCAGCAGGCGATGAACAGCGGCGCGGTGTAGTTCAGGCTGGTGGCGGTGGCCAGCGGCAGGTGGGCGATGGCATAGAAGCCCAGCCACATCGAGGTGACGCCGGACAGGTTGCGCCACAGGTGCAGCTTCCAGCTGGTGGGCACGATGGACTGGCGTCCGGCGCGCGCCCAGATCAGCAGCAGGATGACCGAAGGCAGGCCGCGGAACAGCACCACCAGCGGCAGCGACGCGCCGTGCTCGGTGCCGAGCTTCACGAACGACCCCATGATGGCGAACATGGCTGACGCCACCAACATCCAGAGAGCCTGCATGGGGACCTGCGCTAGGTAAAAAGTGAAGGGAACCGAGGGAAAGCGATACTATACTCCCCGTCACCGGAGGCGGCGCCGGCGGTCGGGGAACTGGCGGCCCG
>NZ_JAHUZB010000039.1 GCF_019218635.1 Enterococcus alishanensis
CTACAGCACTGGACCATCGGTAGGCATGTTCGCCAGCATCATCAACGGCACGGTCCGCAACCTGAAGGTGGATCGCGCCATGGTCAGCGGCTCGCAAAGCCCGCAGGCCATGCAACTGGGCGTGCTGGCTGGCTCCAACTTTGGCAATATCAGCAACGTCCATGTCACCAACAGCATGGTGATAGGCAGCCGCAATTCGCATGTCATGGGCGGGCTGGTCGGCAACTACTTCGGGGGCGATATCAACAATGCGTCCTTCAGCGGCAATGTAGTGGGCAACGCCAACAGCACCGCGATAGGCGGCCTGATCGGACTGGCGCAGGAGACGCCGCGCGCCAAGCAGATCAGCAACAGCTGGGTAACCGCCTACATCTCCGGCTCAGGCCACCGCGGCAACGTCGCCGTCGGCGGTCTGGTAGGCAAGAACATGGGCGC
>NZ_JAHUZB010000040.1 GCF_019218635.1 Enterococcus alishanensis
ACGTCTCGCTGGCGCTGGCGCTACTGGCGGACGTGGCGGCGGCCTCTGCTGATGCGCCCGCCGCTGCGCTGTCCGTCACGTCCTCCGAACGAAGAACCGAGACGGCAAAAGTCACGCCGGGAAGGTCGGTGCCGTCGCCCAGCATCCCCGAATGGAGAACTGGGCGCAGATAGACCGAACCAGGGAAGTTCGCCAGGAGGAAGTCGCCTGTAACGTCGCGGCGATCCGTGATCCAGCCTGTAGGATCAGGGCGGGTCGGGAACTCAAACCAGAAACCGACAGGAGAGGCGTCTTCGCTGTAGAGCGAAAACCCGTTGCGGAACTGATTTCCAGGAGCTCCCGAGACGACCTTCGTAATCGACGTGAAGCGGTAGGTGCGCCCGGCTTCGATCTTCCGCCACCCCCGACTCATAATGGGGGTGCTGCCGGAGAA
>NZ_JAHUZB010000041.1 GCF_019218635.1 Enterococcus alishanensis
TGACCCCAGGCCGTCGGCATGCACGAAGCGGCCGACGGACCACGATTCCAAGGGGGAAGCGACATGCGCAGCGCAAGACATATCCTGGCCGGTTTGCTTACCGCGTTCGCGCTCGGCTCGGCCGGCGCGGCGGAAACGCCCAAGACGGGCGGCACGCTGGTGATCGGCTCGACGCAGGTGCCGCGCCACCTGAACGGCGCGGTGCAGTCCGGCATCGCCACGGCGCTGCCCAGCGCGCAGCTCTTTGCCAGCCCGCTGCGCTTTGACGCGGACTGGAAGCCGCAACCGTATCTGGCCGAATCCTGGGAGCTGTCGCCCGACGCGCGCACGCTGACGCTGCATCTGCGCAAGGATGCGCTGTTCCATGACGGCAAGCCGGTGACGTCCGAGGACGTGGCGTTCTCGGTCATGGCGGTCAAGCAGAACCA
>NZ_JAHUZB010000042.1 GCF_019218635.1 Enterococcus alishanensis
GCTTCTGTATACCAACCTGTAAATTTATACCCTGTGCGACTGGCATCTTTGATGCCTGTAGAAAGATCATAGCTTGACCCTGTTGCTAAGTTCTGAATATTTTTTTGATCTGTTGTTGCGTTAGGATCATTGTCTGCATTTAAATCAAATAGAATACTATTTTCTTTATTACCAGACCATTGAGCATACAACGTGATGATACTACCATCTTTAGCTAACAAGTTTTTGACTTGTGCTTTATCTGTATAGGTTGTTCCTGATCCTTTTACCTCAGTATTCCAACCTGTAAAGGTATATCCAGGTCGTGTGAAAGTATTTTCAGATAATTCTTTTTGTTCATCATATGCAAAAGCTTGATTACTCATAGAACCAATCGCATCTGATGCATTCTTATCAAAGGCAACTTCGTAATTGATTGCTTCCC
>NZ_JAHUZB010000043.1 GCF_019218635.1 Enterococcus alishanensis
CGATGTGCGGCAGGACCAGCGGTGACATCAGCACCGACGACAGCGCCGCCTTGCCCGGGAATTCGTGGCGCGCCAGCGCCAGGGCGGCGGGCACCGTAAGCAGCACCGCCGCCGCGGTGGCGGCCAGCGCCAGCACGGTGCTGGTGGCGAAAGCCGCCGCGTAGCCGGGCTCGGCCAGCATGGCGCGATACCAGTCCAGCGTCCATCCCTGCGGCGGGAAGGCCAGGTAGGGCGTGGCCGTGAAGGACGCGCCCAGGATCACCAGCAGCGGCAGGGCCAGGTAGGCGAGCACGCCCAGGGCGGACAGGCGGATCAGGCAGCGGGCGATCATCGTGCGCCTCCGGGCGGAACGGCGGCGCGGTTTGCCAGCGCCACCAGGATCAGGGTCAGGACCAGCAGCACCATGCTCAGCGCGCCGCC
>NZ_JAHUZB010000044.1 GCF_019218635.1 Enterococcus alishanensis
GGTTTATTAAAGACCCGGTGATTCTCGACGTCATCTCCAACCATCCGCGGTTGGCCCTCGACGTCACTTCCCAGACCTTCGTTGAGGTGCTGACGCGTGCGATTACCGTCAAGGCTGGTGTGGTGAGCGCTGATCTGCACGAGCGGACGTCTTCGAGAGAAGAGGTCGGACGCGAGAGGCTCAACTATGGTCACACCTTGGCCCACGCTATTGAGGCCCACAAGCATTTCACGTGGCGTCATGGCGAGGCTGACGCGGTGGGCATGGTGTTTGCGGCCGAACTGTCGCACCGGTACCTGGGACTGTCCGATGAGGTCGTTGCGCGCACCCGCACTATCCTGTCTGAGATCGGATTGCCTGTTACCTGTGACGAGATTAAGTGGGCAGATCTGCGCAAGACGATGAACGTGGAC
>NZ_JAHUZB010000005.1 GCF_019218635.1 Enterococcus alishanensis
TGTTCCTATTAATAGGAACGCCCTACACATTTGGTTCGTCTTATTCGTTCAGTTTTCAAAGGTCTATTTCTGTTGCATCAGCAACTTTTATATCATAACAGCTGACCGAATGAATGTCAACAACTTTTTGAAATATTTTTTTCGAAACTTTTTAAATCATTTCAAATTGTTTGCCTTCGTCATTTGACAGCTTAGTTAGATTATCATTCTCTTAAGACTTCGTCAAGTATTTTTTAAAAGAAAAAAACTAGCCTATTTCAGACTAGTTTTTATAAGCACCCCATAATGATCACTAATTTGTAAATCACTAATATTGTCAAAAACAATTTGATATTTTTCAACTAGAAATTCTTGTGCCAAAAAGATGTAGTCAATCCTGAGGGACTGAGCGTTTTTTTTCCAACCGTCTATCCCCCCTGGGATTGTTCCTTCACCAACCTTTTCAGTCGCTACTTCAAAACTGTCTTGTAAGTTTAGCTGACTCGCTAAAACTAAATCTCGGCCTTGGTCTCTTTGGTTCGCCGGATTATTAAAATCACCCATTATAATTAGAGGCAACTTTTCATCCCATAATCGACCCTCAACTTTTCTCCATTCATATGCAAATCCACTAGACTGACTCCACCAGGAAAAATGACCAGATAAAAAACACAAAGATTCACTTTTCCCCAACAACGCTTTTCGTGTGTGATAATCTGCCGGATCATCTTCTAGCGAAATTTTTATCACTTCAGCTTGAAATGGAGTTTTCGACAAAATTGCCACACCTTCATGATATTTGTCATAACCGATATGATTGAATGCCCAACTCCAGTAATAATTTGTTCCTAAGTCTCGCAATCTATTCACTACACAATAAGCAAAATTGTCCTCATGAATAGATTGCTGTTCATTATTTAATTGAAAATAATGATCTACTTGAATCTCTTTAGAGGTAGTTTTTTGATTGACTTCCTGTAATGCGATTATCGAGATATCTTCTTTTAATATTTTTTGTGCTAAAACTTCTACTTGTTGTTGGTCGTTATTTTCTAGCCAACTATGGGTATTAAAGGTTAAAAAATTAATTTCTCTCACCTCTTAAATTTCTAGCGTGCCAATTTCTTGTCCTTTTTCAACATTGTCTATTGCCTCGTAACGATAATCTTTAATTTTATCACCATTAGTGAATATAACAATCATAGTTGTTAATTTGTCGGCCGACTCCAGTACGTCAAGGTCAACTTTAGCAATTAAATCTCCTGCTTGAACCATTTGTTCGCTTGTTACAAATAATTCAAAACCTTTTCCATTTAAATCCACAGTATCAATACCCATGTGAACCAATACTTCAATTCCTTCTGACGTTTCTAAACCAATGGCGTGTTTTGTTGGGAAAATCGACACTACTTTGCCTGATACCGGACTAACAATATTCCCGTCAGTCGGAATAACAGCAAAACCTTCGCCCATCATTTTTTTCGAGAAAACTTCATCTTCAACTTTATCAATAGGAATGAATTGCCCATCTGCTGGGGACGATATTTTTTCAGTTAGTCCTTTAAAATTTTTATTTTCTTCTGTTGTTTCAACCTTACGATCAGTTAAATCAATTTTAGGTATTTCGATATTGGCATCTAATAAATCCTGAATATCTGATTTCAAAATATCGGCTTTCGGACCATAGACTGCTTGTACACCATTGTCTTTGACTAACAGCCCCATGGCACCAGCTTTTTTCCATTGTTCTTCACTACCTACTTGATCATGATCTTTAACTGAAACTCGCAGACGTGTCATGCAAGCATCTACATCGCTAATATTTTCTTTCCCACCTAAAAGATTAATAATTTTAACAATTTGATCATCGGCAACAGCTGAACCGTTACCACTATTATTACCAGTCGTTTCATCATCATTGTCAATTTCATAATTTCCGGCACGACCAGGAGTTGCGTAATTAAATTTCTTAATCATGAAGCTAGCAAAGAAATACGTAAATATGCCGAATAGGATTGTTACCCATACAAAATTGAATAAATCAGATCCTAAACCTGCTCTGATGGCCATCGGCGTTCTTGTTAACAATTCAATATTTCCAAATGAATGAACCCGTAAATTTATAATATCCGCCATTGCGAAGGCTAAACCTTGAATGACTGCATAACAAGCATACAACGGTGCCGCTACAAACATAAACATATACTCTAAAGGTTCAGTTACACCAGTTAGGAAAACAGCCACTGCTGCTGATAAATACATTGATTTATATTTTTTCCGAATGCCAGAATCTACATTGCGATACATTGCAAAAGTTAATCCCATCAATATTCCTGAGGCGCCGATCATTTGTCCAACCTTAAAACGAGCCGGCGTCAGACCTGCTAACAAATCATTATATTGACCCATATCACCAGCATTTCTTAAATTGACTAAGTCAGTTGCCCAAGCTAACCATAATGGATCTTGACCAAATACTTGCTGACCCGCATTAACCCCTGTCATAATCTCATAAACGCCACCTAATTGTGTATAATTCATCGGAATTGTCAACATATGATGCAAGCCAAATGGCAGCAACAATCGTTCTAACGTTCCATATAAGAACGGAGCCAAAATCGGTGCTGTATCTTGAGAATTTGCAATCCAGATACCAAAATTATTGATCCCCGTTTGGACAACAGGCCAAATTAATGCCAAAATCAATGAAACTAAAACTGACCGAAAAATGACAACAAAGGGAACAAAACGTTTTCCATTAAAGAAAGTTAACACTTCTGGTAATTTTCTGAAGTTGTAGTATTTATTGTAAGCAGTCGCTCCAACAAAACCAGCAATAATCCCCACGAAAACCCCCATATTTAAAGCGGGAGCTTCCAAAACACTAATAAAATAGCCATTGACCGCAATTTCTTGACCAAATAAGGTATGAGTCACTGCTTCCGGATTTGCCAGCATCTCACTAGTTACTCCAAAGATTGCTCCGGTGATACGATTAATTAAAATAAATGATAGCCCTGCAGCAAATGCACCACCCGCTTTTTCTTTCGCCCAACTTCCGCCAATCGCTAAAGCAAATAGGACATGTAGATTCCCAATAATTGCCCAACCAACATTTTCAATAACACCACCAACTGTTGCTAACCACCCTAAGTCTGGTGAAATCATCGGAATCGATGTACCGATACTGATCATCAATCCAGCTGCTGGCATTACAGCAATAACGACCATCAGTGCTTTCCCAAATTTTTGCCAGAAAGCAAAACTAAATACCTGTTTGATTTTCTCCATTAAAAGCTCGCTCCTTTTTACGACCAATCTACGCAATCGGTTTCGATGTATTGCATTATATACGCAAAATTATTATTTGTAAACTCTTTCAATCAAAAAAGATAAAATCGTTTATTCCTTGATTTTAATATCAATTATATTGATTTGAATTCTTTTCATTAATTCAGTTTGACTTACGCAATCGATTGCGCTATTATCAATTTATAGAAATTTAATAGGAGGCTTATTATGCAAAAAATTCAACGACTTTTCGCAATCGATCCTTGGAAAATAAAAACAAATGAGTTAAACCGTGAGAATCGCCGCTTGCAAGAATCTTTAACCAGTATTGGAAATGGTTATATGGGTATGCGAGGAAATTTTGAAGAAACTTATAGTGATGATCATCATCAAGGCACTTATTTAGCTGGTATATGGTTCCCAGACAAAACGCGAGTTGGCTGGTGGAAAAACGGTTATCCTGAATACTTTGGAAAAGTGATTAATGCTGTTGATTTTTTACAGATGAAAATCTTTGTGAATCAAATCGAAGTGGATTTAGCTAAGATCGATTTTTCTGAATTTGACTTGTCATTGGATATGAGAAATGGTCTGCTAACTAGAAGTTTTGTTTCTGAGATAGCTGGCGCAACCGTTCGTTTTAATTTCAAACGCTTCCTAAGTATTACAAAATTAGAATTGGCTGTTATTAAAGTAGATTTTGAAATTTTGGCTGGAGAAGCAGAAGTGAAAATTATCTCAAAACTAGATAATCAAGTTCATAATGAAGACAGTAATTATGACGAAATGTTTTGGCTAGAAAAAAATCGTGGCAGTGAAGAAAATATCAGTTATCTAACTGCGGAAACAATTCCCAATCCTTTCGGCGTTGATCAATTTTCAATCACTGCAGCAATGAAGCATCATACCACTGTTTCTGGAAGACTTGCTGAAGCACCGATGGAAGTTAGCGAAACTTTTAATTACCATTTGAAAGAAAATCAAACAGCTAGTTTGGAAAAACGAGTCGTGATTGTGACGAGTCGTGATATTCCAGAAGATCAGCAAGTGACAACAGCTGTTAAGTTAGTGGAAGCATACGACTTATCCTTTGAAGACTTATTAGCTGAACAAACAGCTGCATGGGAAAATCGTTGGCAATTAGCCGATGTAAAAATCGAAGGTGATGATGAAGCGCAACAAGGCATTCGATTTAATCTTTTCCAACTATTCTCAACTTATTATGGTGAGGATGAACGTCTAAATATTGGTCCAAAAGGCTTTACCGGCGAAAAATATGGTGGTGCAACTTATTGGGATACAGAAGCTTATGCAGTACCGATGTATTTGGCTTTGGCTAAACCAGAAGTCACTAAAAACTTATTGAAATATCGCCATAATCAATTGCCGCAAGCTCACCATAATGCCCGTCAACAAGGATTAAAAGGCGCATTATATCCAATGGTAACTTTTACTGGCATCGAATGTCATAACGAATGGGAAATAACTTTTGAAGAAATCCATCGAAATGGTGCAGTTGCCCATGCTATCTATAACTATGCCAATTATACTGGTGACGAAGCTTATTTGAAAAAAGAAGGTTTAGAAGTATTAACTGAAATTTCCCGTTTTTGGGCTGATCGGGTCCATTTTTCTAAACGTCAAGGAAAATATATGATTCACGGTGTCACGGGTCCAAATGAATACGAAAATAACATCAATAATAACTGGTATACTAATTATTTGGCTCGCTGGATTTTAAACTATACGCTAAAGACTTATCAAAAATATCAAACAAGTACCACTGTGACTATTTCAAATGAAGAATTGGTTCATTGGCAGGAAATTATTGATTTAATGTATTTACCTGAAGATCAAGAATTAGGTATTTTTGTTCAACATGACACTTTCTTAGACAAAGATTTAATGCCTGCAAAGGATTTATCTCCTGAAGATTTACCATTAAACCAAAATTGGTCCTGGGATAAAATTTTACGTTCTTGTTTTATTAAGCAAGCAGATGTTTTACAAGGAATTTATTTCTTTAATGACCAATTCTCTAAAGAAGAAAAGCAACAGAACTTTGATTTTTATGAGCCAATGACAGTCCATGAAAGTTCACTTTCTGCATCAGTTCACGCTGTTTTAGCAGCCGAATTAGGCATGGAAGAAAAATCGATGGAAATGTACCAGCGTACTGCTCGTTTAGATTTAGATAATTACAATAATGATACTGAAGATGGTTTGCATATTACCTCAATGACTGGCAGCTGGTTAGCAATTGTACAAGGTTTTGCGCAAATGAAAACTTATCAAGAAGAATTAAGTTTTGCCCCATTCTTACCTAAAAACTGGCAGAGCTATGCTTTTCATATTAATTACCGAGGTCGTTTGATTGCCGTTAGTGTAAACGCGAATGAAGTAATCTTCAAACTAGAATCTGGCGAACCATTATCTATTACTTTATATGATGAAACTTTTACTTTAACAGATATTTTAAAAAAACAGATTCACTAGGAGGATGAGATGTTTAAAGGAGTATTATTTGATCTAGATGGTGTGATTACTGATACAGCAGAGTATCATTATCTGGCTTGGAAGAAATTAGCAGAAAAACTCGGCTTTACAATTGATCGAGCCTTTAATGAGCAACTAAAAGGGGTAAGTCGAGAAGATTCCCTGACCTTGTTGTTAAAACATGGCAACAAGACAAATATTTCATCAGAAGAATTTATCGCATTAGCTAAGGAAAAAAATGAGAACTACCAACAAATGATTCAACAAATCTCACCTAAGGATGTTTATCCAGGTATTTTAGCTTTATTGCAGCAATTACAGGAGCATCAGATAAGAATTTCTCTAGCTTCTGCTAGTAAAAATGGGCCTTTTTTACTGAAGCAATTAGCCCTAACTGAATATTTCGATGGGATTGCCGATCCTAGTAAAGTCGCTCATGGTAAACCAGCACCCGATATTTTTGAATTGGCAGCAGAAATAATTGATCTAAAACCAGCAGAATGTATTGGAATTGAAGATGCTAAGGCTGGCATTAGTGCTATTATCGCTAGTGGTGCGCAACCAATCGGTGTTGGTTCGAAAAAAATAATAGGTGATGTACCGACTGTTGCATCTACCGACAAATTGAGTTTTAATTATCTAAAAGAACAATGGAAATAAATTAAAAGGAGAGATGAATGTGAAACCTACAGTAAAAGACGTCGCTAAAAAAGCCAATGTCTCTCCTTCAACTGTCTCACGTGTAATCAATGATCATCCTAGTATTTCAGATGATACGAAAGAAAAAGTTCGAAAAATCATGCAGGAGATGAATTATTTCCCTAATGCAGCCGCTAGAAATCTTGGCAAACAAAAAGCTAATGCAATTGCGGTCATTTTACCGCCACTAGATTCTAAGGAACGGATTGGCAATCCTTTTTATCTAGAATTAATTAATACCGTCAACGAAGCGGCCCATGAATATCAAGTAACAACAGCAATCGCTTCTGCAAAAACTATGGAGGCTTTGTTAGCTAGCGTGATGCGGATGTATCGCCAACAACAAGTCGATGGTTTTATTTTAAGTTATTCTGAGAATCGTGATCCTGTCGCAGAATATTTAATTGCTAACAAAATTCCCTTTACTTTAATCGGTCGACCGGCACAACAAGAATCTGCGGTTACTTATATCGATAACGACAATCAATTATTAGGCAAGCAAGCCACAGAATTTTTGATCCAAAAAGGACATCAGAAAATTTTATTTGCTTCTAACGTTGACGAAGAAGTACTCTTTTTTGAACGCTATTTTGGTTATCAAGAAGCTTTGATGCGGGCGGGACTTACGACTTTTCCTGCCGCAACTTTCACTAAAACTGAGGATTTCACCAATTTTCCAAACCTAATCAAAGAAACCGAAGCTACAGCTTTAGTGGTAATTGATGATGTCTTTGCCCTTAGAATTATTCAATTGGCAAATCTACACGGTCTTGTTGTCCCTGATGATTTATCGCTGATCAGTTTCAACAATTCCATCTTTGCAACTTTGGTTCATCCTTATTTAACGACTGTTGATGTGGATATTACCGATCTTGGTCATTTGGCTACCGAAAAATTAATTGATCAAATTCAGCAAAAACCAGTCCATGGAAGTCAGCTGGTTGTCCCTCACGAATTAATTCAAAGAGAAACAGTTATAGCACGAAAAAACGCCTGATTGAAAACAATCAAGCGTTTTTTTGTTTCAAATACGGAAGAACCATCGGTACTAAAGAGACAAAGACTATCATTAGCATAATCAACGAAAAATGTTGGCTGACAATTGGAATATTTCCTAGAAAATAACCTGCTAAGGTCCCAGCTAATCCCCAAACAATCGCACCAAAAATGTTGAAAAAAGAAAAAGTTGGCCAGTGCATTTTACTAGAGCCAGCAATAAATGGTACAAAAGTCCGCACAAACGGCATAAAGCGACCTAAAAAAATCGTCCACTTCCCTCGTTCATTAAAAAAATTCTCCGCTTCTCGCACTTTATCTTCTTTTATAAATCGACTAATTGGTGAATGATAGAGCGCCTTGACTCCTAAACTATGCCCCAGCCAATAATTCATCGTATCACCCAAAATAGCTGCTACAATACAGATTAAAATCACATATGGTAAATGTAAAACACTTCCACCTAAAGCAGTTAAAGCTCCTGCCGCAAATAAAAAAGAATCCCCTGGTAAAAACGGAAAAACAACGACACCTGTCTCAATAAAAATAATACCAAATAGTATTGGATAAATACCTAATCCATATGTTGCTACCAACATTTGCATATGGGCGTCAATATGCAAAATAAAATCAATCAATGCCATTTCATTTACTCCTTCGAATTTTCTAAATTAATCATACGATTTTTTCTGAAAATTAAAAGGTATTTCATTTTTCTAAAGAGAAAAATAACTTTTTAGTTTTTACCAATCAAATCACTTCTCTGATTCTCTATCTTTTTTGTATACTGACTTTACGAGGAGTGATATTTATGAAAATTGCCATTGCGGGCGCCGGAGCTATGGGTAGCCGAATTGGTTTAATGTTACACGCTGCTGGGAATCAAGTAATTTTAATTGATACTTGGCCTGCTCATATTGCAGCGATCAGAGAAAAAGGTTTACTTGCAAACTTAAATGGTCAAGAAGCTGTAGCCCATTTGCCTATTTATAGCCCGACCGAATTACCTGCTGATTTACAAGTAGATTTAATCGTCGCTTTAACCAAATCGATGCAATTAGATCAAATGTTTCAAATGATTCAGTCACTAATTCATCCAACAACTTATGTTTTGTCCTTACTAAACGGCTTAGGTCATGAAGATACATTAGAGAAATACGTCCCTAAAGAAAACATTATCTTTGGAACGACTACCTGGACAGCTGGTCTAAAAGGTCCTGGTTATGCTGAATTAACTGGTACAGGTGCAATTGAGATGGAAAACATCGAACCTTCAGGTAAAGAATTTACTTTAAAGGTAGTTGACGTTTTTAAAAAAGCCAAATTAAATCCTGTGTATAGTGACAATGTACGCTACTCCATTTGGAAAAAAGCTTGCATCAACGGTACTTTAAATGGTTTATGCACGATTTTAGATTGCAACGTCGGTGAACTTGGAAATTTAACTGTCACCAAAGATTTAATTACGGCAATTGTTTCTGAATTTGCCACGGTTAGTCAGCAAGAAGGTATTCACCTTGATCAAGCGTCGGTCATTGCAGCCATTGAAGCTACCTACGATCCCGAAACTCAAGGCAGACATTATCCATCAATGTATCAAGATTTAATTAAAAGCCAGCGCAAAACTGAGATCGACTATATCAACGGTGCTGTTTGGCGTAAAGGACAGCGTCTGGAAATTCCTACTCCTTATTGTGCCTTCCTAACAGAATTAATTCATGGCAAAGAACAATTGTTAAATGCTAAATAAAAAATGCCACTGTTTATTGTAAACAGTGGTATTTATTTTATCGAAAAATTTTTCATGTTTTTAATTTTTATGAATGATTTATAAAACTAAGTTCATAATACTGGCTGAATAATTCTTTTCTGCTATTATTATTTAGAATTATCTGAATATTTCAAATTTACTTATTATATAAGGAGAGCTTATGGAAACGAATTTACAAAAGAAAATGACCGCTCGCCACATCACAATGTTGGCTTTAGGTGGTGCAATTGGTGCTGGTTTATTTAAAGGTAGTGGAGAAGCTATCGGCATTGCCGGCCCATCAGTCATATTAGCTTTTCTAATTGGTGGTATGATACTTTTTATCGTCATGAGTGGACTAGGTCGATTGATTTTAGACCAAGAAAATGTTCATGGTCTGTCAGGAATTGTTCAACCTTATTTAGGAGATCACGCGGCGGACTTTATTGATTGGCTCTATTGGTCCTTGTGGATGGTTAATATTATCGCTGAAGCCGTAGCTGCCGCAACTTTTTTACAGCTGTGGTTTCCTCATGTACCCGCCTGGATATTTGTCTTGTTTTTAGCAATTTTAACCACCATGATTAATTTATATTCAGTGACTTTATTTGCTGAAACTGAGTATTGGCTCGCTTTTGCGAAAATTACCATTATTTTAATTTTGATTGCACTAGGTGGCTATCTGGTTGCCAATGAAGTTTTTCATATAGGCTTTAGCGCGACCCTTGCGAAAATGAATAGTCATGGAGGTTTTGCACCTCACGGAATAAAAGGTTTAATTAGTTCTCTATTGGTTGTTATCTATTCTTACGGTGGATCGGAATTAATTGCCATCACTGTAAGTGAAACTGAAAATCCAAAAATTGCGATACCTAAAGCTATCAAAGGGGTCATGGGACGAATTATTTCCTTTTACATTGTACCAATGATTTTACTTATGATTATTTATAATTGGCAAACTCTGGCACAAACTAACATTAGCCCATTTGTCTTGGTTTTTGAGAAAGTGAATATCCCATTTGCATCGGATATCGTTAATTTCGTTATTGTATTAGCATTATTTTCATCAATTAATTCAGGAGTGTACGCATCATCAAGAACCCTTTACTTTCGATTAAAAGATAATCATGGATTTACTAAAAAATTAGCTGGATTGAACAAGCATCAAGTCCCTCAAAAAGCTGTTTTATTTTGTACCGGAACTTTATATATTGGCGTTATTCTGTCGTATTTTTTAGGCAACAATTTGTTTAATTATTTAGTAGGGTCAATTTCATATTCTGTCTTACTGACTTGGATGTTGATTAGCATTGGAGCCTTTGTATTGGCCCATAGGAAACATTCATCAAAGGATATTTTTTCTAGCGGATTTGCAATTGTTGCCTTAAGCTTAATTCTAATTGGAATTATTGCAAACAATAACTGGGGAGTTACGCTCTTCACAGGTATCTTATACTGTGTCATCTTTTTAAGTTTTCAAAAAAAGCAAAAACATACATTGCCAAATAATTAAAAAAAAATCATGAGTTAGTTTGGACACTAACCCATGATTTTTTTATACTTCTTCACTACCCATAAATCGACCGACAAAAGCAGCAATAATCGCTCCTAAAGTTGGTGCCAATAAGTACACCCAATAATGACTTAACGCTGAACCACCAGCAAATAGAGCTGGTCCTAAACTTCTAGCGGCATTTAGAGATCCGCCTGTTAAATTCAATGCGACAATAATTAAAAATCCCAATGTGATTCCGATTGCTAATGGTGCCATCTGACTATTACCATATTTTTTACTAGTAACCATCAAAATGACCAGTACAAATAAAAATGTAATTAAAGTTTCAAATCCGAATGCTTGAACAACAGTGATATTAGGAAAATCTGTTTGACCTAGGCTGTCAGTTGGCAACCCCAAAGCACTCACATAAATAGAAATAATTGCTGAAGCAACAATTGCACCTAAAGCTTGGGCAATAATATAAAAAATACCATCCTTTATTTCAAGGCGCTTATTAATCATCATTGCAATCGAAACACCAGGATTAAAATTCCCTCCTGACACGCCACCAACCGCATAAGCCATCATGGTAATTGCCAAACCGAAGGCCAAGCCAATCGTCAAAGTCCCTCCTTTTGCAATAACAACACTCCCAGTCCCTATAAAGACCAACATAAATGTACCTAAAAATTCTGCTACATATTTTCTCATCTTTTAAACTTCTTTCTTTATTTGATAAGTTAAGATAATATAACAGAACCATACTTGTAAAGTAAAAACACTTTTCTAAAAATATAATCATTTTATGTGAAAAATAAAGCTAGATATAGTGAAATGAAAGCCTTTATATCACTTTATTGTGAGAGTCATTACTTTACCACTTCATTTAGAAATAACAAAAAAGCTAGCCATCTAATGATGACTAGCCAGATTAAAATGATTATTTTACAGTTACAGAAGCGCCAACTTCTTCTAAAGAAGCTTTTAATGCTTCAGCTTCGTCTTTAGAGATACCTTCTTTAACTGGTGCAGGAGCGCCATCAACTACAGCTTTAGCTTCTTTCAAGCCTAAGCCAGTTGCTTCACGAACTGCTTTGATAACTTTAACTTTTTGATCGCCAACTGCTGATAATTCAACTGTGAATTCAGTTTGTTCTTCAGCAGCACCAGCAGCAGCGCCGCCAGCTACAGCAGCTACAGGAGCAGCAGCTGTTACGTTAAATTCTTCTTCGATAGCTTTTACTAAGTCGTTTAATTCTAAGATTGTCGCGCCTTTTAGTTCTTCGACAATATTTTCAATGTTCAATGCCATTTTAAATTTCCTCCATATAAGTAAGTTTTATTTTTTTATATTATGCAGCAATTAAGCCACTTCTTCTTCTTTTTCTGCGACTGCTTTGACAGCGTAAGCCACGTTGCGGACTGGCGCTTGTAATACAGACAATAGCATAGATAGAAGACCATCGCGGTTTGGTAATTTTGCAAGAGCAGTAATTTCTTCGATAGAAGCTACTTTTCCTTCAATAATACCACCTTTGATTTCTAATTCATTAGCAGTTTTTGCAAACTCAGCCATAATCTTAGCTGGTGCAACAACATCATCATTACTGAATGCTACAGCTGTAGGACCAGTAAATACTTCACCTAAACCATCTAGACCAGCAATAACTGCGGCACGGCTTAAGATAGAGTTTTTGATAACTTTCATTTCAACATTTTCGTCACGTAATTGTTTACGTAAGTTTGTTACTTCTTCAACTGTTAAACCACGGTAATCCACGATTACAACAGATGATGCTGCTTTAAACTTTTCAACAACTTCATCAACGATTGCTGATTTTTTTGCGATTGCTACTTCACTCATTTTATGTTTCACCTCCTGATTTTGATGGATGGATTTTTTCAATAAAAAAACCCTATGCCACCGTAGACATAGAGGGACTATTGAATGTTCTCAATAAATGTCCTCGGTAGGAAATTAAGGCAATGCCACCTACTGTCTTCGGTACGATTAAATTATTAACCTCAGACACCTTATCATAGATAAAGTGTCTGAGTCAAGTATTTATTAGAATGAAAATTGATCAACATGGATCCCAGGACCAAATGTAGTAGTCACTGTGATATTTTTGATGTATTGACCTTTGGCAGTCGCAGGTTTCACACGTAATAAAGTATCATTGATTGTGTTAAAGTTTTCGATTAATTTAGCATCGTCGAAAGAAACTTTTCCGATTGGCACGTGGATGTTACCAGCTTTGTCAACACGGTAAGTTACTTTACCAGCTTTAACTTCTTCAACAGCTTTTGTTACGTCCATTGTTACAGTACCTGTTTTAGGGTTAGGCATTAAACCTTTAGGGCCTAAGACACGTCCTAAACGACCTACAGTCGCCATCATATCAGGAGTTGCTACAACAACGTCAAAGTCAAACCATCCACCTTGGATTTTTTGAACTAAATCGTCGTCACCAACGAAATCTGCACCAGCTGCTTCAGCTTCTTTTGCTTTATCGCCTTTAGCGAATACTAAAACAGTTTGAGTTTTACCAGTTCCGTTTGGTAATACAACAGCCCCACGAATTTGTTGATCTGCTTTTTTAGGGTCAACGCTTAATTTATAAGCAACTTCAACAGTTGCGTCAAATTTTGCGAAGTTTGTTTCTTTTGCTAAAGCGACAGCTTCTGTAACTGCGTATGCTTTAGTTGCGTCAATTTTTTTCAATGCATCTTGCATTTTTTTGCTTTTTTTAGCCATTTTGTTTCCTCCTTATGTGGTTATAACGGTAGAACCTCCCACGTGTTCTGATCTTTCAATCAAGAGCCAACTTCAGAAGCGTTCTAAATCAGGAATTAGTCTACTGTAATCCCCATGCTTCTTGCAGTTCCTTCAACCATGCGCATTGCAGATTCTACGTTTGCAGCGTTTAGGTCTTCCATTTTCAATTCAGCAATTTCTTGCACTTGTGCTTTCGTTACTGAAGCAACTTTATTTTTGTTTGGTTCGCCTGAACCTTTTTCAATGTTCGCTGCTTTTTTCAATAAAACAGCTGCCGGTGGTGTTTTTGTTACGAAAGTGAATGAACGATCTTCGTATACAGAAATCACAACTGGGATAATTAAACCTGCTTGATCAGCAGTACGTGCGTTAAATTCTTTAGTGAAGCCCATGATGTTAATACCGGCTTGACCTAAAGCTGGTCCTACTGGGGGTGCTGGAGTTGCTTTTCCTGCAGGAATTTGTAATTTAACAAGTTTTTCTACTTTTTTTGCCACGAGACATACCTCCTTGGGTCCGTGATGTGGTTAATGGAGATCAAGATTTCTCCTCCCACTTAAAACAGCGTGCGTAAATGCACACTTGAACATGATAGCAAAAGATATTTTTAAAATCAAGTCAAATTTATATTGTTTAAATTTTTAGACAATAATAATATGCTTCATACTCCCTTTAATAACTATTAGAATAACAAAATATTTTTCTTAAAATTTTTTATTGCAAAAAATTCCTATGTTACACTATTTATGAAGTCAAATGAGTTTTTTCACAAGAAATAAGGAGGGTTATTGTAATGGAAGTATTAAAATTCCGAAGTGTTTTTGATATTATCGGACCCGTTATGGTTGGTCCAAGTAGCTCACATACAGCAGGTGCTGCTAGAATTGGAAAGGTTGCCCGTATGATTTATGGTGAACAACCTGATTCCATCGAGTTTGATCTATATGAATCATTTGCTAAGACTTATCGTGGTCACGGTACCGATGTTGCTTTGGTTGGTGGAATTTTAGGTATGGATCCTGATGACCCACGCCTGTCTGATTCATTGAAAATTGCTCATGAACGTGGCATGGAAGTTTTATTTGTACCAAAAAAAGAAATTTCAAATCATCCAAATACTGTTACCGTTACCATGATCAAAGGCGATTACAAAATGTCGATCACTGGGGTTTCAATTGGTGGTGGTAACATTGAGATTACAGAATTAAATGGTTATAGTATTTCACTTTCAACTGGTGTACCAACCTATATCATTATGCACAAAGATGTTCCAGGGCTATTAGCTAAAATTTCTACTATTTTCTTGGCTCAAGGTTTAAATATTGGTAAAGCGACTATGACTCGTCAAACCAAGGGTGACAACGGAATCATTTTACTAGAAGTTGATGATACACCAGAAAATCCGGAACAACTGCGTCAAGATCTTAAATCCGTGGATAACGTCATTAGCGTTACCTACTACAAATAAGGGGGACTAAACATGTTTTATACTATTCAAGAGCTTGTTGAACAATCCAAAGATTACTCCTCAGTAGGAGAACTAATGATCCAAACTGAAATGGAATTGACTGATCGTACCAGAGAAGAAATCATTGGTTTAATGGAAAGAAACTTAGAAGTGATGGAAAACTCAATCGACGAAGGAATTGCCGGAGTAAAATCTGTTACTGGTATTACTGGTGGCGATGCCAAAAAAATGAATGACTACATTGAAAGTGGTAAATTCATGAGTGGAGATACAATTTTGAGAGCCGTTCGAAACGGAATTGCTACCAATGAAGTCAATGCCAAAATGGGCTTAATTTGCGCAACTCCTACAGCCGGAAGTGCTGGAGTTTTACCTGGTGTCTTAATGGCGGCTCGCGACAAACTAAACTTAAATCACGAAGAACAATTGGATTTTCTATTTACTGCTGGTGCTTTTGGCTTAGTGATGGCCAACAATGCTTCTATTTCTGGAGCTGAAGGTGGTTGTCAAGCTGAAGTTGGTTCTGCTAGCGCAATGGCGGCTGCGGCTTTAGTTACGGCAAATGGGGGTTCACCAGAAACTGCTTCTAATGCTCTGGCGATTACTTTAAAAAATGTAATGGGCTTAATTTGTGACCCAGTAGCTGGTTTGGTAGAAGTTCCTTGTGTGAAACGAAATGCTATGGGCGCTTCACAAGCATTTATCTCAGCCGATATGGCGTTAGCCGGTATTCGCAGTGTCATTCCACCAGATGAAGTAGTGGAAGCAATGTACCAAGTTGGACGTGCAATGCCTCAAATCTTTAAAGAAACAGCAGAAGGTGGCGTTGCAACTACTCCTACTGGTCTCCGCTTAAAACGTCAAGTTTACGGTGAAGAAAAAGAAACACAACCTGTATAAGCAAAAAAGGATTGGCTCAAAAAGAGTCAATCCTTTTCTTTTACAATAAACTTGTATTTTTTACATCTTCAATATTTCTTGCGCCACCTAATTGCATAGTGATTGTCAATTCTTTATTAAAATGATCAAAAACAGACTTAACACCGGCTGATCCACCAAGATTTAAACCATAAATAATTGGTCGACCAATTGCAACAACATCTGCTCCACTTGCAAGAGCTTTAAAAATATGTTCCCCACGTCGAATTCCACTATCAAAAATAATTGGAACGCGTTTTGCGACAGCTGAAGCAATTGCTGGCAAGACTTCAAATGAAGCAGGTCCTCCATCCAATTGACGACCACCATGATTGGATACCCAAATACCGTCTGCTCCTGCGCTGATTGCTACAACAGCATCTTCAGGCGATTGTACTCCTTTGACAATCACAGGTAATCCGGTCAAATCTTTTACTTTTTGAATATCATCAGGTGCAATAGCTTGTTTAGCAGCAGCATAAATTTCCGCAATCCCTTTTCCTTCACCATCGCCACGACCATCTTTTTCACTGTAGGCTGCTAAATTCTTCATTGGAATAGGAAATTGAAATTGATTGACAATATCAGCTTCACGATAACCACCCAAAGTCGAATCGGCCGTCAATACAATTGCTTTGACGCCTGCTTTGACAGCTTCTTCTAAAATATATTGATTAAAGCCTTCATCTTTCGAAAGATATAATTGTAAGAACTGTGGTGCATTTTTTACAACTGCATCTCCAATTAAGGTTGTCGCATAAGTACTTATGGTAAAAATCGAGCCAGCTTCTGCCGTGCCAATCGCTGTAGCCACTTCACCTTTTGAATGAGATAAACCTTGTGCTGCAGACGGAGCTTCGATGATTGGTGATTTTAAATCAATCCCAAAAAGCTGTGTCGACAAATCTGGTTTTTCAATTCCTTGTAACACACGAGGCACAATTTTTTTCTTATTAAAGGCACTAGTATTTTCTCTTAATGTTATTTCATCTTCAGAACCGCCGCTGATATAACCAAACGCACCTTTGTCCATTTGTGCTTTGACCCGTCCTTCTAATGATTGAATGTTAACAATATCAATTGGATGTTCTTCATTACTAGTAATATAAGCCATTATAAATCCTTCTTTCTTTTGATTACTTTGGCATCATACATCTGTAATGAAAAGGCGGCAAGAAATTTAGCTTGCTTTGATTCCCCACAAAAATTTAGCTACAGATTGATCAACTTTTGGATTTTCATGTAAACGACTATGTTGGGCGTTGGCGCCGGTAAATACTTCATACGAAACAGTATCATTATGTGCTTTTAGTAAACTGAACAAAGCCAAAGCACTAGTTGTTGGTACCGTCCCGTCGGTAAATGTTTGCTTATCTAATTTCCCAGCAATCATCTTAATGTTTATATTTGTCGGAATATTATCTAGATGATCACGATAAAAAATATATCGATCTGATTCTTCAGCTGGCCCATTACGCAATAATTCTTTGACTATTTGCTGACTGGATGTATCTAAAAAATTATTGTACGGGGCTGCAATGGAAGCAAATTTATTGATTGTGACTACTTCATCTGTTTGCCCATAAGTGGCTAGACTTCTGACTAAACTGACACCACCCATCGAATGAGTAACAACATTAATTTGACTAACTCCCTGAGTTTTTAAATAAGTAAAAACATTATGTATCCATTCTGCTTGATTCCATTCATTGTTTTGATTATCGTCAAATAAAACTTGGATACTCGGATTATTATTTTGACTGCTTAATGCTCCATCAATGGATAAACGACCATCTACAGCTACACGAATAACCATTTCTCTTTTAGTAATTTCTTGCTTTTCCAAACGGTCTATCATGCCACCTAATGATTGATAAGTACCACCGTAACCATGAAAATAAACAGTCGGAACATTACTTTTTTCATAAGTATCTTGTCCATTTTTCTTGGTTTGACTAGTTTCGTTTGTTTTAGGTTGGGGTTGTTTATTCTGTTGTGTGCATCCGGCTGCAAAAACAATGACAATCAGCAGAACAACAAATAAAAAGACTTTTTTCATCTTAGCTCCTCGATTAAAAAAAGCTAAAGTAGAGTGATCTCATACTTTAGCTTCGATTTTTAAATTTTATCCACTTGATCAAAATCTAATTCGGTACTTGTTTCCCGACCGAACATATTAACATTGGCTTTTAATTTTTCTTTTTCTTCGTCAATTTCAGTAATCACACCTTCAAGACCTGCAAAAGCTCCTTCGATAATTTTTACAGTTTCACCAAGTTCTACTTCTAAATCGCTTTGACGTGTACTCATACCGATTGTTCTTAAAATATGGTTGATTTCCTCTGGCATTAATGGTGCAGGCTTGCTTCCTGCTCCGTGTGAGCCGACAAAACCAGTTACTCCTGGCGTATTACGCACAACATACCAAGAATCATCTGTCATGACCATTTCAACTAAGACATAACCAGGGAAAGTTTTATGAACTGTTTCTTTAACTTTGTCACCTTTGACTTCTGTTTCAGTTTCTTCAGGAACGACTACACGGAAGATATAATCTTCCATTCTCATACTTTGGGCACGGGATTCAATATTTGCTTTTACTTTGTTTTCATAGCCGGAATATGTGTGTAAGACATACCATTGTTTTTCAAAAGACTCCATTTTAATTAATCGGCTCCTCGTTCTAAAATAAAAAAACCTTAGTTCTCCAAGGTTTTTTCTCATTCACATTATAGCATGTTTTTAAATACTTGCCTACTACCCAATAATAAATTTAAATAGCAAACCAATCGCTGTATCCATGACATAAAACATCAAGGCAAAGATAATGGCTGTTTCGATAACTACTAACGAATCTTTTCGTAATTGTTTACGTGAAGGCCAAGTTACGATTTTCATTTCAGCTACTACGCTACGTAAAAATTTCACGGTTTTTCCTCCTAGTTTGTAATTTAATATTATTCTCACTGTAGATACCCTTCTACTTATTTATTGCTTTTAGTAAAACTGATACCTAGCTCATATGATGGTATTAAATTTCTTCTTTAGAAAATATTATTTTGTTTCTCTATGTAACGTATATTTTTGGCAATGTTTACAGAATTTATTGATTTCTAACCGCTCGCCTTTTTTTCCTTCGCTAATACTCTTTGTGTAGTTTCTAGAACCACAAACTGTACAGGCCAAGGCTGCTTTTTTTGTCGCCATCTGAATCCTCCTCGAACTAATTCAATGATAACATTATCATCAAAGATGCGGGCTGTCAATTGTCTCTGACGCTTTAAAAAGTTTCATAAAAATAATGCTCTTAGGATTAATAGTATGATAAGATAATGAAGAAATGAAGCCTATTATTGGAGGGTAACTTTAATGTTATTAGAAAGTTTGGTTTATCCAAAAGAAAACTTGACCACAATTACCGAATCTACCACATTACAGGAAGCGCTGGATATCTTAGAAAGTACTGGTTTTCGTTGTGTACCTATTTTAGATGAGAGTAAACAAATTTTTCGTGGAAATATTTATAAAATGCATATTTATCGCCATAAAGCCAATGGTGGTGATCTAAATTTACCAGTCACACATTTGTTAAAAAATGCTACAAAATTTATTTCATTAGACACTTCTTTTTTTAAAGTTTTCTTTAGTATCAAAGAATTACCGTATATTACAGTACTAGATGAGAACAATCATTTTTACGGTATATTGACTCACAGTACTTTACTAAATATGTTATCTGAATCTTGGAATTTCCGGACTGGCAGCTATGTATTAACTGTTGTTTCAGAAGGAAAAAAAGGAGATCTGGCAGCTATGACTAAAGCCATCGCGCGATTTACTAGCTTGGCTAGCTGTATCACATTAGATGTCGGTAAAGACAGTCGCCGGACTTTATTTACTTTACCTGCTGGCATTGATGAAAAAAAATTAAATAATATTATTGATCATCTTGAGCGTAAACATTTTGAAGTTGCTGAAGTCGAAGCGTTAACCATGAGATAAAAAATAAGCCTGAAACCAAAAAGTTTCAGGCCTTTTATTTAGATTCGATCACCAAAATCAACACCACGATTAATAAAGTACATTAATGGTGCTGAGATTGCCATAATAATAAATTCACTTAAAGCAGTCCAGCCATATGTCGGCCAAAATGGTGCGGCCACGGTAATATTTAACATTGCAGCAATCAATGCCATGCTGACAGTGAAGAATAATGTGTTTAAGGCCAAACGAACTTTGACGTTTGGAACAACTTTTTGTAAGGCACTTGTTAAGGCCAATGCCAACAACGTTTGGGCACCCCCAAAAACGACATCCGGCCAACCCATGCCAAAAATCGCATTGTAAACAACAACGCCACCTAAAATTCCCCATAAATATTTCCGATTAAAAACAACTAAATGATTCAGACTTTCAGAAATTCGAAATTGAATTGCGCCACTGGCAACGGGTGTCACTAAAATGGTTAATGCTAAGTATAATGCCATGATGATTCCGTTAGTTACGACCACTCTTGTTTTCTGTTTTTGTGCAATATGCATGTTTCCCCTTCTTTCTCCAAGTTTTGATAATGCGGGATGGTTGATGAACCGCAAACAACTTATTAAGGATAAAAAATTTACACCTAATTGTCAAGGTTTCTATGAAAGACTAAACTTTCTGGTGCCGCTTTTAGCTATCCTCTGTTATAATCATTTCTTGGAGAGGATGGCAAATTCATGAATTTTCACTATCATTTATTAATAAATCCGGCAGCAGGATCTGGAAACGCAGCTAAAAAAGCCCAAATCATTATTGATCTTCTAGACGAAAAGAATATAACTTATACGCCTTATTACACTAATTTTGCCGGCGAAGAAAAAGACATCGTCAATAAAATTATGCCCTTATTATCTACCTGGGAAGCTGATACTGAATATGAAGTCTTTCATCTTTTAATTATTATCGGTGGCGATGGTACTCTACATGAAGTCGTTAATCAATTTTATTTGTCTGCCCACGACTTTCCTGTGAGCTATATTCCAGCCGGCTCTGGCAATGATTTTGCTCGTGGTATAGGACTGTCCGCAAATCCAAAAGTAGCTTTAGAGCAAATTTTAGCAGCTAAGGCTCCGCAAAAAATTAATGTTTTAACTTACGAAGAAAAAATCAATGAAGAATTTGGTTTAGTTCTAAACAATGTTGGGATTGGATTAGATGCCCTAATTGTCTCAACTACCAATGCCTCAACAGCAAAAAAAGTTTTAAATAAATATCATTTAGGTTCAGCAGCTTATTTATTTTCATTGGTTAAAGCCGTTTTTCAGCAAAAGCCGTTTCCGATTCTAGTTGAGCTAAATGGTCACCAAGAAACTTTTCAAAGAACTTTTTTATGCACTACTACGAATATTCCTTATTTTGGTGGTGGTTTTGCCATTGCACCAATGGCTGATCCAAAAAAAGAAACGATTGATTTAGTCATCGTGGAGCGACCTAGTTTCCCTGCTATATTACGTTTCTTTATCCAATTACTTATGAAAAAACATACGAACAATCGTCACTTTAAACATTTTACCAGTTCAAAAATCCGAATTGTCTCAGTTCAACCACAAGAAGGACAATCAGATGGTGAGGACATGGGTAAACGTTCATTTGATATTAGTTTTGCAACTAGTTCGCAACATATCTGGTATGCTGAAAAAGAGGAGCTCAACTAATCGTTGGACTCCTCTTTTTACATAAACATCTCTGGACGAATGTCTTCCATTCCAATTAATGGATCAATTGTTTGAGTTTGAATTAAGGCTTTCGTTAATATCTTAGGACCAAAAGCAGCTTCAACTACTTTTTCAGTTGTTTCTTCTTCAAAAGGCGCTTCCATACTCTTCACTTTTTCCATTTGTGTTACGGCTTGCTCGCCATGAGTAATTCGCTCAATCAGAGTTGTTTTTCTTACAGCTGATTCCTTCGAAACGCAAACTTCAAAAGCTTCCACTTCTCCTAACAAAATGAGCCGATCTTTACTGCGTGTTACTGCAGTATATAATAAATTTCGTTGTAGCATTCGCTGGTATTGCCGTACCATCGGTAACAACACCATCTCAAACTCACTACCTTGCGCTTTATGAATAGAACAACAATAAGAAAGCTTAATTTTATTCCAATCATTTCTTTTGTAACTGACTTCATTGCTGTCAAAGGCAATCACTAATTCATCGACTTTATCTTCTGATTCCTTAGCTGGAATAATTCCGACAATAATGCCCATATCGCCATTAAAAACATTTAATTCTGGTTCATTAACTAATTGTAAAACCTTATCGCCAATTCGATAAACATTTTCGTTCCAACTCACTTCTTTTTTCTTACCATCGGGATTAGGATTAAAAATCTCTTGCATCATTTTATTAATTGCATCAATTCCTGCTGGTCCTCGATACATTGGAGCCAAAACTTGTACATCCTGAGCTGAGAAACCTTTTTGCTTCGCCTTCTCAACAATTTGGCGGATGACTTGTTCCATTTGAAAAGCATTACAAGCAATAAAAGAACGATCCTTTTGATTTTGTTGAAAATCTTTAGGTAAACGACCATCCTTAATTTCATGAGCTAATGGGATGATAGAAGAAGAGTCACCTTGACGATAAATTTCTGTTAGCTCCATCTTAGGAATATCTTCAACTTGTAATAAATCATGAAAGACTTGTCCTGGGCCAACTGATGGCAACTGATCTTTATCGCCAACTAAAATAATTTGCATATTATTGGGGATCGCTTTTAGCAACGTATTAGCCAGCCAAGTATCTACCATCGACATTTCATCGACTATTAATAAGCCACCTTCTAAATCCTTGGCTTCTATCTCAGGAGTCTTTTCTCGTCCATTTAACCCCAATAACCGATGAATCGTACTAGCTGGCAATTCGGTGGTTTCATTCATCCGTTTGGCTGCCCGTCCGGTGGGTGCCGCTAATAGAATTGGAAATATGGCTTGCGTGTAATCGCTAGGATCTAATGATAAATCATTCAATTCAGCAAATAATTGTACAATACCATTAATTACAGTGGTCTTTCCTGTCCCTGGACCACCAGTTAAAATAAATAATGGTGAAGCGATTGCTTTTTGGATTGCTTGATCCTGTGAATCTCCGTAAGTAATTTTTAAGCGTTTTTCAATCACCCGTAACTTTTTTGTGATTTCTTTTTTATCATAACTAATCTCTTTTTTACGGGCCAATAATCGTTCGATGCTAGAAGCAATGCCCCACTCACTAAAGAATAAGGTATTCTCATATATTTTGGTGGCATCCTGCTGAATTTTATCTTCTTCAACTAATTCAATGATAGTATCGGCTACTTGATTAGGAGATATTTCCACGGGACGAGAATTTTCTAATAAATTCAAGGTCTCGTTTAATAATTCTTGTGCTTCTACGTAAGTATCGCCGCTTTGATTAGCATCTTCATTAACCTGATGTAAAATAGCTGCCCGAATTCTTGCCTTACTGTCAGCCGCTATGCCTAATTGTTCAGCTAAATTATCAGCTTTTTTAAAGCCAATTCCTTCAATATCTTCCACTAAGCGATAAGGATTTTCATGAATTACATCTAAAGCTTCTTGGCGATACATCTGAAAAATTGCAAAGGATAATCGGCTACCAAAGCCATATTTTGTTAAGCCAACAATCACTTGTTCCATCCCATAATTTTTACGAATAGTCTCGACAATTTGGGCTTTTTTCTTTTGGTTTAGGTTGGGAATCTGATTTAAGTTGTCGGGATTTTGATTAATGGCATCAATAGCACCTTCTCCTAAGATTTCAACAATTTTTTCTGCTGTTTTCTTTCCGATTCCAGGAAATTTTTCACTTGATAAATAATTGATAATCCCATTAGTAGAAGTAGGCTGGGCTTGTTCATAACGCTCAACTTGAAATTGCTTGCCATATTTAGGGTGATCCACAAATTGTCCGACAAAACGATATTCTTCATCTTCTTGAAGATCACCAAAACTACCAGTGGCGACAATTTCACTTTCCAAGTAATCGCTATTGGTCTCTGTAATTTTTATCAACAAAACTTTGTAAAAGTTACTAGGATTCTGGTAGAAAATAGCTTCTAGTCGCCCTTTAAGATAGATTTCCTCAGACAATTGTTTCACCTCCCGTAAAAATATAGCTACTATTAAAAATTATAACATTGCATCAATTTGCTGATTAACACCTGCTAGAAAACTAACATCATTCCATTTTACCATTTTATAAGGCGGTTCAAAATGATCAGTTTCTAAAACTGTTAGACTGTTGTTAAACAAACCACCCTGTTCCCTTAATTGAGACAAAGGTTTGCCCGTTAACGATTGAATAGCTGCGGTTAAAGCTGCACCATGACCAACAAATAATAGCGGACCTTCTTTAGCTTCTAAAACAGCTTCACCAACTAGCCCATCTACTCGAGCCAACATATCTTCAATCGGTTCGCCACCAAAAGCTTCCGGATGATAGTTTTCCAAATGATGTCGTAGATTATCTAAGTCAGTTGGGTATTTTTCCCGCATTTCTTCAATTAATTGTCCTTCTAAACTACCTAACCCTAATTCTCGTAAATCATCGGTTTTGACAATCGGCACAGGTTGTTCTAAATGTTGGCTAATTCCTTCAGCGGTCAAATAAGCACGTTTTTGACTACTGGTATATATTTTTTCAAAAGGAATGTCTTTTAAAGTTTTTCCTAAAGCTTCAATCGCCGCAAAGCTTTCTGGTAATAATGGAGAATCCCCCATCATTCCTTGAAATCTTTTTTCTTGATTCCATTGTGTTTTACCATGACGAGTAAAATATAATTTCATGAAATCCTCCTAGTTTAAATAGTTTCAAGACAAATATGAGATTAAAAACTTTAATCTAATTTATCATGCTCATAATGATGTTGTAACTCTAAAGCTGGAAAATTTTGTTGTCTTAACGCTTCATAAACAACTAACGCCACCGTGTTGGATAAGTTTAACGAACGCACATGCTGGTCATTCATAGGAATACGTAGGCATTTCTCTTCGTTTTCACGCATGAAAGTCTCAGGTAAGCCAGTTGTTTCTTTACCAAACATGAAATAATGATCTCTTTCATCTTGGTAGTTGACTTCAGAATATACTTGATTGGCAAATTTAGTAATCAAATGCAAAGGATTTTCTCCCACATAAGTTAAAAAAGCCGCTAAATTTTCATGATAGGTAATGTTTACCTCATGCCAATAATCTAAGCCTGCACGTTTTAAATGTTTATCATCAGTTGAAAATCCCAAGGGTTCAATTAAATGTAAGGGTGAATTAGTAGCAGCACAAGTACGAGCAATGTTGCCGGTATTGGCTGGAATTTGTGGTTCAAAAAGTACGATATGATTTGTCATTTGATGGCCTCCTTGATTTAGACAAAAAAAAGAACGTATCAACTCGGTGTCTTGCACGGCGAGCTGCTACGTTAGTGAAGCACTTTTCACTATCTTTTATCAGAACAGGAACCTGATAAAAACCAATGAAAAACAACTTGTTTGTACTATACCACCATGAAGTAAGAAAATCAACCCTGAAAACCAACAAAGTTTTGCTGAAAACGCTATCTCTAATAACCTTCTAAGATCTCTACATCAATCGTAATTTTTTTCAGTGGATTGGCGATTAACTGGGCTTTTATTTCTGCTGTCGCCTGCCATTCCAAAGGTGACATTTCTAGAAAATCTAATTGTAATTTATCTGGAATGTCAAATTCATAAGTGACACGACGCTGTCTAACATCAGACATTTCTTCTTTGAAGCGTTCAATCACTGCTTGATTGGAATAGGGTTTACCATCAGGGAAGACTTTTTCCCGCAACTCTTTCAGATAGTTCTCTTGTGGGACGACTTTTAAAACTTGCCCACCTTTTTTTAATACCCGCCGAAATTCACTATATTGTGAAGGTGAAAATATATTTAAGATGGTCGTAAAAGAATCATCACTAAAAGGTAAATTGGTTAAATCAGCGACACACCAAAAAGCCTTTATTAGTTGATTGGTGGCTAAATAAATACCCTCTTTAGAAATATCAAAGCCAATTTTCGTCGGAATCTCTTTTAACTGAGACAATTGATTTAAAAAACTTCCTTCACCACAGCCGACATCTAAGATATTGTCGCCTTTTTGCCATTCACTGATTTGATTAATTACAGGTTGATACATTCCAGAAGCAATCATTTTACCTCGCGGGACAAACATCTCTTTTTGGTATTCCGTTTTAATTTGATGATCTAAAAAATAAAGAGTGCCCTTTTTAGCTAGATCAAAACGATGATTATTTTTACAAATCAAACTTTTTTCAACAGCTGACATCTGATGGTGACATTTTGGACAGCGGAAATAGCCACCATGTTCCTTCAGAAATTTCTCAGCAAGATCAATTTTTTTCAACATTTTTATTCCTCAATTTCTAATCCTTAATCTGTTGACTCCTATGTTACACTATCTGAGGGAGGTAGGAAAATGATTAAAGAATTTTGTGCCGAAAACTTTACCGATTTACCAAAAGCAATCGCTGCTGGCGCTAGTCGGATTGAACTTTGTGATAACCTAGCTGTCGGTGGAACAACACCAAGCCTGGGTGTAATTGAAGAAGCAATGGCTTATGCTAGTGAAAAACACGTACCGATTATGACCATGATTCGCCCCCGTGGCGGCAATTTTGTTTATAATGATCTTGAACTTAAGATTATTGAAAATGATTTAATTCATGCAAAAAATGCTGGTGTAGATGGCATCGTATTTGGCTGTCTAACTGCAGAAAATGAAGTTGATGAGGAAGCCGTTGAAATGATTTTAGGCAACAGTAGCGGATTACAAACAACTTTTCATATGGCTTTCGATGAATTAAGTCATGAAGAACAGCTGAAAACAATTGATTGGTTTGTACAATTAGGGATTGACCGGATTTTAACTCACGGAGGTCCAGCGACTCAGACAATTGATGAATGTCTGCCGTACTTAAAGGAATTAGTTAATTACGCAGATGGTCGTATCATTATTTTGCCAGGAGGCGGAATTAATGCAAATAATATTGATAAAATTACCGAATTTCTCGGCGTAAAAGAAGCTCATGGAACGAAGATTGTGACATTTTAAAAAGAAGCCAAAACAACCATTATCAAAGTTGTTTTGGCTTCTTTTCTTTGATAAAGGATTCAACCCTATGAATCCATTTATTCTTCTTAAAACGCAAACGAATCGGATAACGACCAGTTTGAAAATCTTTTATCTGCTTACGGCGATCTCCGTATAAATTTAGCGGTAGACTATCAATATCAAAAAAACTATAGGCACTATATACATCAGAATCCATTTTACTTTGATATTTTGCTTCTTCTACTTTATAAATGTAAGTAATATCATCAGAATATTCCTTCGTATAAATGCCAATCAGCTCTTTAACCTTTGCTTCAAAATCAAGATTTTCATAAATAATTTGTTGCAAACCTTCTCGTTCACCGATTTTTTCCGGTAACACACCGCCTGGTAGATCCCAGATGGGTATCCCCGGTGTTCGCACTAATAAAATTAATCCATTTCGAATAATAATTCCATAGGCTTTTTTCATTTCATTCACCCGTGTTTTCTTTTTTGAAGTTAATTAATAAAGCGATCCATAAACATACTAGCAATATTAAAATAAATCAGCACGCTGGTCAAATCGCTCAAAGTCGTAATAAATGGACCAGAAGCTACTGCTGGATCAAAACCTAATTTTTCCATCAACATCGGAATAAAACTTCCTGCTAAATTGGCAACAGTTATCGCTGCCATCATAGCCGTACCAATGACAAACCCTAAAATAAAATTACTCTTCCAAATACCCACAATAACAAAAATAGTAACACCCGTCACTAAACCTGTTACCAAACCTGTTAAAATTTCACTGAGAATTAATTGCCCAAAACTTTTATCTTCATCATCAGAGATCGCTAACCTTCTAACGGCTACTGCTAAAGATTGGGTACCAGCATTTCCGGCCGTTCCGGTAATCAAAGAAATAAATACTGCTAAAATACTCGCTTTACTAACCAAAGCTTCATAGTGATTAATTAAAGTTGCTGTCGTCATCCCTAAAAATAGTAAAGTAATCAGCCAAGGCAATCGTCTTGAAGCAGCTTTTAAAGGATTTTCGCTGATTTCATCAACGTTAACCCCCGCCAAACCAGAGTAATCACTGGCTGCTTCATCATCAATGACATCAATAATATCATCAACTGTCACGATTCCTAATAAATGATCTTCATAGTCTGTAACTGGTAAGGCAAGAAAGTCATAATCCCGAAAAGTCTGCGCCACATCTTCTTGATCATCACCGACGTGAACGGAAATTACCCGCTCACTCATGACGTCTGCTACCATCGCATCTTCATCATTAATAATTAAATCTCTTAAAGAAATAACTCCGACTAATTGATTATCATTATTTACTACATAAGTATAATAAATGGTTTCTGCCAATTCAGCCTCAGATTTCAAGACATACATTGCGGAGCGCATCGTTTGATTCGCTACGATAGAGACATACTCTGTCGTCATTAATGAACCGGCTGTTTCATCTTCGTAATGTAATAATTCACGAATCTCGTTGGCATGTTCACTATCCATATAGCTTAAAAATTGGGGCACCAACTTTTTGTCTAATTCATTTAGCAAATCCACCGCATTATCGGTGTACATTTGAGATAACATTTCAGCGGCATATCGTGGACGCATCTCAGTTAAATATTCTTCCACATGTTCATCGTCTTCTTCAATCACGTCAAACATGTCAGCCAACTCGTCAGGAGACAGATAAGCATAAACCAAATGACGTTCGTCAGCTGATAAACCTTGATAAAACTGCCCTTGATCATAAACATGTAAATCTAAAAAATGCTCACGGAAATCCTGTAACTGATTTTGATGTAACTCAGTTCTAAGCTGTTGGAAATGTTGTTCAAGTTCTTCTTGATTTTCATCCATTATACTCACCTCAAATCTTTTCTACGACTTCTCCCATGTCTAATGGCAAGGGTAATTTAAAAGTTAGCTCTTCATTGCTAAAAGGATGGGTAAAAGCTAAATAATAGCAATGCAATGCTTGACGTTTGATACCCATATCAAGATTACCGTGATAGAGTTCATCACCTAGCAACGGACAACCTAACTCGCTAAAATGCACGCGAATCTGGTGTGTTCTTCCTGTATGTAATTGGATATCTACTAATGCCACAATTGCATTTTTCTTTTCTAACCAATATTCTGTTAAGGCAGTTTGTCCATTTTCAATTACTTGCCTTTTCAATAAAGAAGACAGGTCACGTCCAATGGGGCAATCAATCATCTCATGATCCTTCAAATGATTTATTTTGCCACTAACTAAAGCTTGATATTTTTTGATCAACGTTTTGTTTTGTAACGCTTGATCTAATTTCGCATGGGCAAAACCATGCTTTGCAAATAACATCAACCCAGTTGTATCACGATCTAAACGAGTGACTACATGGACAACTTGATCGGGATAATTTTGTTGCACATAATAAGCCTTTACCCGATTAGCCATTGTTCCATTAGGATGATACTGCGCCGGAATCGACGCCACGTTAGCGGGCTTGTTAACAATCAAAAGATGTTCATCTTCAAAAACAATCTCGATTGGCGTTTCATCTAATAACAAGGTCTCATGGGGCAGTTCGTTAGGAATCACAACTGCTACCTTATCAAAAGGTTTTAAAGAATACAAGACGTTTTCGATTGACTGATTCACGTAAATTTCGCCGCCTTGAAATTTAATTTTTGCTAATAATTTTTTTGAGATCCCTTGTTTTTTTAAAAAAGTACGTAGTAATACTGATGCATCATCTTGATAAGTCCATTCAAATTTCAAAGTTAGTCCTCACGAATAAAGGCCTCTTTCACACGCCGCCAAAAATGCATGTGGCGATAAGCCGCAAATTGAATTTTTTCTGTCGCAATCCGATACTGAATCGAAGCGATATCTTGACCACTAATATCTAGTTGATCAATCGTTACTAAATGCTGACCCGCACTTTTTACTTTGATTTCCACCCAGTCATCTGGTCCTAAAATACTTGGTGAACCCAATGTTCTAAAGACACGATTATTTAATGAAGCGATCTCAGCTAATTGCATGGCATTAATACTCGGATGTACAACAGCACCGCCGACACTTTTATTGTGGGCCGTTGAACCAGTTGGTGTCGACATGGCTAGCCCATCTCCACGAAAACGTTCGAATAGTTCATCTTTAATATAAACATCGCAAACCATCGTGCGAGTGCCTTTTCGAATTGTTGATTCATTTAATGCTAGAAAATGTTGACTCTTTCCATCTGAAAAATTAACAATCACATCTAATAAAGGATAATTTACGCTGTTCTTATTGTCATTACATAATGAATCTACCAATTCTGGTAATTCATAATCCCGCCAATCAGTATAAAAACCTAAATGGCCAGTATGGACTCCTAAAAAACGAATGCGATCCAATTGATGACTATAACGATGAAAAGCTGAAAGTAATGTCCCATCTCCACCAATTGAGATGACTAATTCAGGATCACGCTCGACAATTTCAATCCCGCCTTTTTTTTTCAATAAAGGTTTTAAATCACGAAAAACTCTTAGTGAATCTGCCTCGTTGTTATGAATGATTCCAATCCGCAAACTCATTTTTCGTCACTCCCTTTTTCTCGATATTTACGATAAGAAAAGACATGTTGCGCTTCTTGAATCTCATCTCTGATACTAGACATTTCTTCGTCTAATTGATAGGCTGCCTCAGCTGCACGAAACAAACGATCACTAATTTCATCAGGAATTTCACCTTGATATTTATAATTCATAGAATGCTCGATTGTTGCCCAGAAATTCATTGCCAATGTTCTAATTTGTATTTCTGCTAAAATGATTTTTTCGCCTTCTAACATCTGCACCGGATATTCGATCACTAAATGATACGAGCGATAGCCACTTGCTTTACGATTCGTAATATAATCTCGTTCTTGGACAATTTTCATGTCTTTACGACTCCGCAAAACTTCGACTACTTGATGAATATCCTCAACAAATTGGCACATGATTCTCAAACCAGCAATGTCAGACATTTCTTCTTCTAGGCGTTCCAGTGGGATGGCTCGTAATTTGGCTTTATTTAAAATACTTTCAGCTGGCTTTACTCGACCAGTCACAAACTCAATTGGTACATGGTCTTCTTTTTCACGATATTGTTTACGCAGACCTCTTAATTTAATTTTCAATTCTGCTACGGCAAGTTCATAAGGGGCAAGAAATGCTTCCCAGTCTCTATCCATGCAAATCCCTCGCTTCTTTTTCCATTCTATCCTATATTATCACAAACTTAATCAATGCAAAATTAACTTCCACTTTCTGATAAATCTTTAATTGTTACAGTTTATTTACATTTTTATGGAATAATTACTTAACATTTGACGCGACTAAAGGTTATGTGTCAATATACCTTAGGGAGATTTTTACCCTGCAGATTGTATATAGAGGAGCATTTTTTTTGGCGCAGGAATTAGAGATTGAATACAAAACAATGTTAACTGAAGCTGAATATCAATTAGCTATAAATAAATTTGGTTTAGAAAATGTTGCTGCTTTCACTCAAACCAATCTATATTTTGATACAGCAGCTTCTGACTTAAAGAATCAACATTGTGGCTTACGAGTGCGCTATTTTCAAAATGCTGCTGAAGCAACCTTGAAAATCCCACAAAATGTGGGCTTATTGGAGGTTACTGACAAACTTACTTTAATTGAAGCTAAAAATGCTGAAGAAACAGGTGCTTTTCCTAAAAATACACCTGCAATCCAGGAACAACTGCAAAAAAATGGTGTTATAGTGAATAATTTGCAACTATTGGCAATCCTAACGACTAAACGGATTGAGCAAACGATTGCTGTTGGCAAATTGGCACTTGATGAAAGTTGGTATGCAGGTCTTCATGATTTTGAATTAGAACTGGAAGTCCAAGATAGTCAGACTAGCGAAGCAGAATTTTTAACATTATTAAAGGAAGCAGGTATCTATTTTCAACCTGCCAAAAATAAAATACTCCGTGCTATTTCAGCTCAGAGTATTTCGAACTAAAAAAATCATGAGGAGGCTACACGTTGCTGGAAGTTTTTTTGTTTGTTAACCCCATCGGTATAAAATGTCGAAAAATTGAACAAAGACTCTTAAGTATTATCAAGCGCAGTGAAGTTAAATTTCAATTACGTTTAGTGCCCTTGATAAATTTAACAACTGTCACAAATTACATAGATAGCCTTGAAGGCAATCAGAACGACCTTAACTTAAGAAATCAACTCACAAATATAATGTATCAAACAGCTATTGATGTAAAAGCTGCACAAATGCAAGGAAAAAAATGTGGTCGAGATTTTTTATTAAAGATTCAAGAAGAAATTGGTCAAAAGAAAAAAAATTATTCTGAAGAACTCGTCTTAGATATCTTTCAAGGAACTTCTGGTGATTTGGAAATGTTTTTAGAAGATCGTCAATCAAGTTTTGTAAAAGAAGCTTTTCTGTTAGATCAACAATTGGCACAAGAGATGGCTATTCAATCACACCCATCAGCAGTCATCTTTAATTGTTCTGGTGAGATGGAAATTGGCGTCAAAGCACAAGGATGCGAAGAGCTAGAATTATTAATGGATCAATGTGAAAGCACTAAAAATTTAAGACAATTATTTGAATCACATTGCGGGCAAGTTTATCAAAAAGCCAGCAATGAACATTTATCTTTACTATAAAAAAATAGGCTGCCTAAAATTAATTTTAGGTAGCCTATTTTTTTATTGCCCTTTAATTTCTGCTACTAAAGTTTCCAGTTCATCTAAACGATTCGCAAAAACTTCCATCGCATCTTCAATATATTCCGGTTTAGTCATATCAACACCAGCTTTTTTCATCACTTCAATCGGATAATCACTGCTACCAGCTTTTAAATAATTTAAATAAGCTTCTAAAGCTGACTTATCTTCTGCCACAATTTTTTTCGCTAAGGCGCTAGCTGCAGAAAAACCTGTTGCATATTGATAAACGTAATAATTATAGTAAAAATGTGGAATCCTTGCCCATTCATCTTTAATTTCCGGATCATCTTCAATTACAGAACCGTAATACTTTTTATTTAGTTCTCCATAATACGTACTCAAATGTTCACTCGTTAAAGGTTTGCCAGCAGCATCTTCAGTGTGAATAAAATGCTCAAACTCCGCAAATTGTGTTTGACGGAAAATTGTCCCTTTAAATCCATCCAAATAATGGTTTAAAATATACGCCCGCACTTTTGGATCTTTTTCGGTTTCCAATAAATGGCTCGTTAAAATGTTTTCATTCGTTGTCGAGGCAATTTCTGCTAAGAAAATTGAATAGTCACCATACACATAAGGTTGATTGTGACGTGTAAAGTAGCTGTGCACACTATGTCCCATTTCATGCACCAAAGTAAATAACTCATTCAATTGATCATGCCAATTTAATAGAATATATGGATTGGTATCATATGCACCCGATGAATATGCGCCACTGCGTTTTCCTTGATTTTCTACCACATCAATCCAACGATTTTCAAAAGCTTCTTCAACAATCGCTAAATATTCCTCACCAAGAGGCTGTAAAGCAATCAAGGTTTTCGCTTTGGCTTCTTCATATGTGAATTTAACCGGCGCTTCAGCAAGTAAAGGTGTGTACATATCATACATATGCAATTGTGATACACTTAATAATTCTTTACGTAGCTCAACATAACGATGCAATAATGGTAAATATTGGTTAACAACTAAAATCAAGGTATCATAAACATTTTCTGGAATATGATTACTTGCTAAGGCTGCTTCTCTAGCAGACTTATAACCACGAACTTTAGCTTTGTAATTATGTCCTTTGACATGTGAGCTAAGAGTTTGGGCAAAAGTATTTCTAAATTGATGATAGACTTCATATAGTGCCTCAAAAGCAGCTTTGCGGACATTTCGATTAGTACTCTCCATCAGTTGTCCATAAATACCATGAGTTAATTGAACCTCATCACCATTTTCATCTTTAACAATCGGAAATTTCAAATCTGCATTGTTCATAATACTAAAAGTATCTGATGCACTGCCAAAAATCTCACTAGCACCGGCTAATAATGCTTCTTGCTCTGCCGGCAAAATATGGGCTCTTTCAGCTAAGATTTGTTCTACAAAATGACGATATACTGCCAATTTAGGTTCTTGTTCAAAGTAATCCCAGATCGTTTCATCTGATAAAGACAAGACCTCAGGTTCAAACCAACTAACTGCTTCACTAGTTTGAGCAATTAAGCTTGATGCGCGGGCATATAAACCTTGATAAGTTGTATTTGCAGTATCTTGGTCATTTTTTAAATGTGCATAAACATAAATAACTTCGGCCTTACGATAAATATCTAAAATATATTCTATTCCGGCAAGAAATTTTTCTGCACTTATCTTTAAAGTTCCCTTTACTTGATCAGCATTTTTTAATTCGCTAGCTAATGATTCAAAAGCTGTTTCGAAAGACTGTTCACTGGGAAAAATCTGGGTTAAGTCCCAAGTTAACGCCTCAGGTACTTCCGTTCTAGTCGGTAATTGTTTTGCTTGATTCATGAATTGCACACTCCTTTTACTTCTAGTTGATTCATCTTACCATATTTTTTTAAAAGATGGTTTCTAAATAGATTTCTCGCTTTTTTTCAGTAAAAAAATACTTTCTTGCCACAATTTATCCAAAATCTCCTGTTGTTTAATTCTAGGGAATCCCCAAAGAATTTTTTCATCAAGTAAGTATTTTTTAAATACTTCCATCACAATCGAATACTCACTAATTTCTTGTACTAAATAACGAAACAACAATATATCTGCTTGATAAAAGATAAAATACCAACTAGGCCAATAAAACCATTCTGGTAAGTATAATAAGTGTGTCTTTGCTTGATAAAAATATTTTTGCAAACGTAAAATATAAGGATCTTTCTTTATCAATTGCTGATTCAATCGTTTTTTCCAGTTGGATGCATCTGTTTTTCGCAGATGGATCAGCGGTTGTTGATTTTGAAAACTTGTCTGATAGATTTCTTTTAAAGAAACAGAGTATGGCATCCACTGATGACGATCAGCAAACAGTGCACCATTGATTTCTCGTAAAAAATAATATAAAAAAACACCTTGCTGATTCACTAGCCACAGATGCAAACCCTTGTCAGATGAAAAGCTGCAAAAAGCCTTTTGTAATTGCGTCAGTTTTTTCTCCGGAGTCAACTTCGGACCCAAAAGCCACCAATCCTCGTATTGATATTTATGATAACCGGCAATTCTTTCTACTAAACGACTTATTTTTAAAGGTGAACACTGGACTTCAATCACTAATTTTTGTGATAGTAAATCTGGACGCTGAGGAATTTCTGGCAAAATAGCTTCCATTTCCCAATCTTCCTCAAAAATCCTTCCCCATTTTTGAAAACCTTCTTTGTACGCTAAATGTTCCGCTGATTCTCCTTCTGAAAAACTACAACATTGACTATTTTTTAAATGAGAAAAATGTGGAATTTTTATCATACCTACTTTACAAATTAATCTTTCACCACAATCTGGACAATAGATGGTCCGCTCTTTTTGTGTAGTCGATGCTTTAACAAGCTTTTTATTTTCATCAAAACCAAAGAGCATTTTTATCACCCTTAAAAAAGATACGCAAAAAAAAGATGATCCAAAAAGATCATCTTTCAATAATTATTTAAAATAGTTTCGCGTTGTTTCAATGGCATCTTGCCGCATCAACATTTTTCCGTATTCATCAAGAACTTCTGGAGAAACAGTCGTGCTATGGGTATATTCTAAAACTTCAGAAATAATGTCGGTCACTGCAAAATCACCGAAATATTCCGGATCAAAGAACACTAATAAATAGTACTGTCCGTTAAATTGATATAAATCACACCATGCATCATCTAAGAAATGATAGTTGGCTAACTCAATCAAATTTTCAAAACTATCTAAAGCAAATACTCTGACGCGTTCTACATCATCTTTTCCGCCATAACTTTTAGTTGAAGACAAAATCTGTTGTTGCATCAATTGATCAAAATCACCTGACTCTAACTCCAAGGCATCCGCAGCTTTGTTAAATTCTTCTTGAGACATGTTTTTGCTAATGAATAATTCAAGCCCGTCTTTTTTCGGTAACACTTGAAATGTTACTGCCTCACTGCTTTTAAACTCGTCTTCTACATCCACTTCTTCTAAAATGGAATAAAAGAATGATTCAATTTCACGATGGTTACCTAACAAATCTAAAAAAGTAATGCCACGATCTGCTAGATCTTCATTACCAATCAAGACTCGAATGGTATTTTCATTGATGTGCTCCATCTCCATCTAAACACACCTCATTTCATTTAGATATATAACCTTATTGTAACTGATTCCAACAAAATGTAAAGAAAGCACGTTTACTTTATGATGAAAAAATTAAAAAACTAGCCGAAAATCCAATCTGGACCGGCTAGTTTAGTCTTTAAACTTTAATTAATTATAATCCCGCCATTAATTGTGCTTGGCGTAATTCGTATTGACGAACAACTCTTGGTAAGAAACGACGAATTTCGTCTTCATTAAATCCAACTTGTAGACGTTTTTCATCGATCATAATTGGTCGACGTAAAAGTCCTGGATTTTCTCTTACTAAATCTAATAATTCTTTTAATGATAAATCATCTAAATTCATGTTCAACTTTTGGAATACTTTTGAACGAGTTGATATGATCTCCTCAGTTCCATCTTCAGTCATTTGCAAAATATCCTTTAATTCGTCGATATTCAAGGGTTCAGAAAAAATGTTCCGTTCAACGTAAGGAATCTCATGTTCTTGTAACCAAGCACGTGCTTTCCGACATGATGTGCAGCTAGGGGAAGTATATAGTGTCAACATACATGTATCACTCCTTTTCTTGACCAATGTTAATTTTATAACAGAAGGCCATTTGCTTCTATCTGTTTACTATTATACATAAAAAACGTAACAAAAAAAAGAGGAGGAGTACATTTTTTTAGTAAATATTAGTGTTATTTAATTTTCCATCTTTTCTTATGCCATTGACCGCGCGGATTTGAAATATGTGAATTATTTCGAATTAATTTTTTATCATTTTCCTGTATTATTGAACAGGATTAAAAACTGTTATACTTTTATTATAAAATATTTATTTCTAGTTACTATTTTAATAAAAAGAATAATTTATTATGTTCTTCATCATTGGTTGAAATCGCCTTCTAGGTTGATGAATAGATGAATTTATTTACAATTTTGCTGATAGCAGTTTTTTTATTCTTATATTCATAACTAACATTTAGTTATTTTAAATTTAATCTATGGGAGAATATCTGTTCTATTTAGAGTTTATTTGTGCTCTTCAGGTTAAAAGTAAATATGATGTTTTTTAAGAATAATGGAAACTTTTAACAAAAAATGTGATTTTTTTTCATCATACTATTGTTCCACTTTTTTTGTTATCAATCATTATTTTAAAAAGGCTCAATTTTTTTGATTGAAGTTTTTTGATGTTTTTTTTCTTTGTTCAGCAATTTTTTAATATAACAAGAGCATTCTTTTTTTTTTAATATTTGACTTTTTAATCGATCTCTTTTCTTTTCTGATATACTAGTTTTATTACTAAATGAAGGAGGCAAAATATGATAAACGCGCTCGTTTTTGATGTTGATGATACTCTTTACCAACAAGTCGAACCTTTTAAAAATGCAATCATGAAAACTTTTCCGTCTTTTGACATAAATACCGTACCGAAATTATTTATCCGCTTTCGTTATCACAGTGATCTACACTTTGAGAAAAGTGTCACAGGTATTTGGTCTTTAGAAAAAATGCGAGAAGAACGAATAACCGCAGCTTTGAATGATTTAGACTTCAAAGATATCAATCCAGAATTAGCAAAAACTTTTCAAAACAATTATGAAAAAGAGCTAAGAGCTATTAAGCTAGATCCAGAAATCAAATCTGCTTTATCCTTTCTACACGAAAAAAAAATCCCACTTGGTATCATTACCAACGGACCAAAAGAACATCAACAGAAAAAAATTGATTCTTTACAAGTAACTGAATTTATTTCTCCAGAAGCTATTTTTATTTCTGGGGCAGTTGGTAGTTCAAAACCTGATGAATTAATTTTTAGTTTAGCTGCTAAACAATTGCAACTCCCAGCTGATAATATTCTCTATATCGGTGATAGTTATGAAAATGACGTGATTGGTGCAAAAAATGCTGGCTTCAAAGTTTGGTGGTTTAATCACCAGAACAGGAAACTGACAAAGGACCAACTACCATTTTTTGATTTGGAGATCAACACCTTTTCTGACATGTCTAAAAAAATTACCTCGCTAAATTTTTAGCGAGGCCTTTTTTTATTCGCCGAAACTTAAAATCATGCGAATATCATCTTCAGTTAACTTGCTAACTTGTTCTTCATTTCCTTGAATAACTTTTTGGAACAGCTCACGTTTTTCTTGTTGTAATTGATTCATCCGTTCCTCAATCGTCCCTTCAGCAATCATCCGCCAAACCTCGACGACTTTCTTTTGACCGATACGATGAGCTCGACCGGCAGCCTGTTCTTCCACTGCAGGATTCCACCATAAATCATATAGAATAACTGTATCAGCACCAGTAAGATTCAAACCTGTTCCACCAGCCTTTAAAGAAATCAAAAAGACATCTTTCTCACCAGCGTTAAAAGCATCCACCATATCAAGCCGATCTTTAACTTTAGTGCTGCCTCGTAAATAGAAACTACTAATCCCAATTTCAGCGAATTCCTCTTCCATTAAAGAAAGCATTCCAGTAAATTGTGAGAACAATAATACTCGCCGACCATTTTCTTTGGCTTGTTGGATTAACTCTTTGACTTGGTCAAGTTTACCAGAGCCTCCTTGGTAATCTTCCATAAATAAACGCGGGTCATCACAAATCTGGCGTAAACGAGTCAGACCAGCTAAAATGCTAATTCTTTGCTTACGGAAGGTGGCCGAATCCATCTGATCAACTTCTTGTTTCATTCTCCGTAGATAAGCTAAATACACCGTTTTTTGTTCTTCTGTTAAGACACTTAAAACATTTGATTCGATTCTTTCTGGTAAATCTTGCAGTACTGTCGCTTTATCACGGCGTAAAACAAAGGGTTGAATCATTTTGGCAATCTCACTAACTTGTAGCTGGCGGAAATGCCCAATCGTTGGGAAAAACCCTGGCATCACAATTGAAAATAATGACCACAACTCTTCCAAATTATTCTCAATCGGCGTCCCACTTAAAGCAAAACGATGAGGAATTTTTAATTGCCGTAAAGCTAATGATGTTTTTGTGCTGGCATTTTTAACCATTTGGGCTTCATCTAAAATCAAATATTGATAGTTTTGAGCCTGATGTAAATCAAGATCTTGGCGCAAGCTAGCATAAGAAGTGACAACAATATCCACCGTTTCTGCTAACTGCTGCTCTCGTTCAGTCCGATTGCCTGAAACCACTACAACACTTAAAGTTGGCGCAAACTTTTTGATTTCTGCTTGCCAGTTATAAACTAAACTTGCTGGTGCAACTATAACCGTCTTAATTGCTTCACTTTCTTTTTTTGCTAACAAGAAAGTAATAACTTGGATTGTTTTACCTAAACCCATTTCATCAGCTAAAATACCGCCTAAGCCATAATCACTCAGCATAGTCAGCCATTTAAAACCAGTTACTTGGTAAGGACGCAACGTCGCTTCAAGTTCTTGCGGTATTTCTACCGGATAATCTTCAGGATGGGTTAAATCTTGAACCATTTTTTTAAAACTCTCGCTAAATTGCGCTTGGGGATTGTTTCTTAATTTTTCCTCTAGCACAATCCCTTGGCTTTTAGGTAAGCGAATAACGCCATTTTCTGCATTGATTCTTTCCCGTAAGTCACCAATCATCGCACTTGTTTCTTGAAAAGCTTCTGAATCAAAACTGATAATTTCGCCATTTTCCAAAGTATAAAAGCGATCATTTCTCAGTAAACTGTCTAACACTTGATCAATTTCACTATTATTAATCCCACTAATATCAAAATGAATATCTAGCCATGTGCCGCCTTGATCAACCTCGATTGTTGGCTGATACTCATCGCCATCTAAAAATAATTGGCGTAATTTTTTGCCCATCTTCACTTCTGCCAAACGTCGAAATGCTTCAATCTCAATTTTAAAGAAGTAATACAAATTTTCTTTTGTTGGGATTTTTTTTTCAAAACCTGTATCAATTTTTGTATAACGGAACTGGTTAAATAAAGCCAAAATTTCGCCTTCTCTTTTACGATCTCGGAGAATTTCAACGTTATTTGGAATTTTCCCTTGATGCTCTTCATTGGTTGAAAAATAAGCATTGCCATAATGAAATTCTGCTTCTGCTTTAATCATTCCTTTAATCCGTCGAAAAATAACTACTGCCCGCAAAGGTTCTTCCTTCATTACTGCCGAAACTTCTGGTGCGATAATTACTTGACCAATTCTTCTTAGATGCGGTAAAACATCTGTGAATAAATGAGATAATTGTCTTTGTTCATAGGTAATCACAGGTTCTTTTAAACGTTTCATTAATTGCTTCAATGTTAAATACGTATCTTGTTGTGCATGACTCAATAAATAGTATTGGTCATCTTTAAAGCCTAAGAAATAATTACTATAATAATTGGTCATTCGATCTTCAATCGTCAACTCATAATGATTCTCTACTTTATCCAATTTGAATAGCAAAGGTAATTCTTGTGCTTCGGACAATTGATGATACGTTTTTTCGCCAATCTTAACTGTTAAGTTATCAGTTGCCTCCATGGCTTTTAACAAACTCTGCAAACGGTGAACAGGCAATAACAAGAAGCGCTTATCCAGTTTTCCTTTTACTTGTAAGCCACTTTTTCCTAGCAATTGATAAGTTTCACTGACACCAACTAAATCTTCAATAATATCACGGCAGCCGGGATTAAATGCCCCAGCTTCTATTTGAAAACGATATTGTTTATTTACAGTGTATGTCGTTTCCGTTTGATATGCGTGTAAAAAATCATAGATATTTTTTACAATATAACTGCGCCCATTCGGATCATTACTAATTTTTAAGGAAACAGCTAATAAGTCCAATTCGGTATGATACGGATTGGTAGGAATTGCCTCAACCACAAATTCAATCGTCAATGGTTCCACTTGCTCTTCATTTTTTTCAAGTCGAGTAAAGCCTTGATTCAATAAATCGGCAAAAGAAACAGTTTGTTGGACTGTCTGAACCTGAGGAGTTTGCGGTGTAATCACACGCGACATATTTTTTTCCCGTAGATAAAGTTCAACAGCTACCGTGTGTTTACAATAACTGTGTTCCTCCCAATAAGGACATTCACAAATATCATTTTCTTTACCACTGCCATCTAGATCTACTAAGTATAATTCGCTACCTAAAACTTCTGCATGCCAGACCCGATTGGCAGTATCCGCTACGACAGATAGCACCCGACCCTCTTTTAAATAAGTTCGTCCACGATCGATTACTTTTTCTGGTATACTCCATCTCATCTGACTTCACTTCTTTCTTCTAACTGATAAGTTATTTTGCTTTGACCAGAACCATTCGTTTTCACAATAATTTGTTGTGGGATACGCTCTTTTAATTCTTTAACATGACTGATAATACCAATCATACGACCTTTATTATCAATACTTTCTAAGGCTGTCATGGCCATCTCCAAAGCCTCTTCATCTAGTGAACCAAAACCTTCATCGATGAAGAGTGTTTCAATAACAACACCACCGGCTTGATTTTGGATTACTTCTGCCAATCCCAATGCTAACGATAAAGCAGCGATAAAGCTCTCACCACCTGATAAAGTTTGCGCGCTACGGACTTGACCGGCATGATCATCATAAACATTGATTTCTAAACCCGTACTACCCTTATAACTTCCAACAGTTTCATTTAATTCAAACTGATAACGATTGTTAGTCAACAACGTAAACTGCTGATTGGCCTTAGCTAAAACTTCATATAAATACCATTTTAACACGTATCGTTCCAATCCAATTTTTTTAGGATTGTCCCCATTCATGACATTAAAAAGTTGTGAAATTTCTTGTTGTTCACTTAATTGCTGTTGACTTTCAGCATGCAAAATTTCAATTTTATCAACTAGCTGTTGTTGTTGCCGGATGTGATTTTCTAATTGATAATATATTTTACGGGCTTCTTCTAGTCTATCTTGTATAGTTTTTAAAGCTGCCGCTAAAATTTCTAGTTCAGGTTCTCTTTGATTTTTTAAGCGATTGCTCAAAACTTTTATTCGATCTTGTAAAATCAAACGACGATTTTCGAAGTCTTGTATCCGTGCCTTCAAATCGGCAGCAACATAATTTTTTTCTATCAATGAATTAAATGCTTCTCGCGTCAGATCGGCTTGTCTTAAACCATCATTCACTATTGCTGTTTTTTCAGCAAGTTGTATTTCTTGATTAGTAATTGATTGGTCTAGTTGTTTTTTTCGTTCTGTTAATAAGGTAACCTGCGTTTTTAATTCTTGACCCATTTTCTGATGAATTTCAATCTTACTTAAATATCCTGAAACAGCTTGTTTTTCTATGGTAATTTTTTCTATGAGCTCTTCTAGTTGCCAATCATCAGTTTGTTCATTTAAAACTGCCAAGCGACCTTCTAAAAGTTGTAAAGCAGCTGTTATTTCTGCTAATTGATTAACCAAAGTTTGCTCCTGCAACTCTAAATCTTTTTCAGTAAAACTTAATTCAGCCACTTCTTCAGCTATTTTTTTCAGCTCTGCCAATTGTGTAGTGGTTTCGGTTATTTTTTTGGCAAGAAAATCTTCCATCTCAACTTGAGAAATAGAGATTTGATAAAAACCAGTTAATTCCTTCAAGAAGTCTGTCTCTTCTTCAAGTAGCTCTTCTTGAATTTGCTGACGTTCAGCTTGTAGTTTTTTAAAGCTGACCCGTTGATTCTCAAAAACAGCCTGTGTTTTTTCTTTTTCAATCTGCAAATTTTTTAAAACGGCTTCTTTTTCTTCCATTTCAATTTGCAATGCTTGTAGCTCAATTAGAGAAATTTCTGCATGTTTTGCTGGATTAGGATGTTCTGGAGAGCCACAAACAGGACAAGCTTCACCTGGAATCAGTTGCATGCTTAAACGAGCAATTTCTAAGCTCGCCCAACGATGCTGAATCTGTTGAAATTCAGCAGTTGCGCTAGTCATTTGATTACTTAAGCGAGAAGTCTTTTCGATTAGTTTTGCTAATTCGATTTGCTGATCTTCTTCTAACTCTTGTAGCTCAAATTCACGCTGTCGTTTTCTAGTTAAATCAGTACAGATTGTCTGAAATTGTACTTCTTGATAACGACGTTCTTGAAATTCTTTTTCAGAGCGTAATTTTTCTTTTAGATTAGCGATTTTTTCTTGTCGTTGCTGGCGTTCAAGCTTAAATTTTTCCAATTCATCTGCTTTTGACTGTTGTTTAGTTAGCAGCTCTGATTGCTCCGTTTGCAATGTGTGTTGCTGTTCTAATAACGGTAAGATATTTTCTAATCGTTGAAGTTGTTGTTGGCGCTCTTTCCATCCTTCAGTTTCCAACTGTAAAGTTGCTTCTGTTGTTTCCCATGTAGCTTGTTGAGTTTCTATTTTTTCAATTTCATTAGTATTATTAATAAATTCTTCTCGAAGACCTTTTAAGATACTTTGCTGCTTGATTTCTTCATCCATGAAAGGTTGGATTTTTTCAATTGTTTCAGCGATGACTAACTGTTCTTTTATTGCTGCAATTTCAGGTAATTCTTGGTCTTGTTCTGCTAAAACGACTTTCGTTTGGTGGTACTCTTTAAAATAAGCCGCCAACTGTTGAGCTTCATTAAAAATCATTTGTTTTTCAGTTACTTCTTTTTGCAATCTAGTAAAACTATTTTCTTGGTCAGACAATTTTTTCTTTTCAATAGTTAAATACAGATGAGTATTATCCAATGATTCTTGATAACTTAAGCCTTTTTCACTTTCTATTTGTTCAAATAATTGATCAATCAGTACCATTGTTTCTGCAACTTCTTGATCATAAGCCTGTCTTTTTTGTTTCAATTTTTCGGTAAAATGGCGATAAAAACCGGTTCCAAAAATATTTCTTAATAAAGACTCTTTTTCGGTACTATTGGCCATTAAAAAGTTGCGAAATTCTCCTTGGGGTAGCATCACAATTTGGCGAAATTGTTCTTTTTCCAAATGTAATAGTTGACTTAAGAACTCCCGCACACGATCAATTTTTTGATAACTCTCAATTTCTCGATTATTTTCATCAAAAATCGTTAATTGCACTTTTTGATTTTTAATCGTATTTCCCTTGCCGTTTTTTTTGGCGATCGTCTGTTTCGGCTGACGTTCAATTTGATAAGTTCTACCATGATGGACAAAAGTAAATACCACTCTTGTTAAGTCGGTACTTTTGGCAAAGATAGACCGGATTTCTTCAGCACTGCGCAAATCCCCCGACGGATCACCGAACAAAGCGAAAGTGATAGCATCAAAAATAGTAGTCTTTCCAGCACCCGTTTTCCCACTGATCAAGAAAAGTGGCGACGATTGTAGTTTTTCAAAATCAACGGTTTCATTTAAAAAGGGGCCAAAATTTTCCATCTTTAGTTCTTTAGGTACCATTATTTTTCGCCTCCTTCTTTCAAGGCTTGTGATAATTCCGCTTGAATCCATTCAATTTGTTTAGCTGAAAGATTTTCTTCTGTCACCTCAATAAAAAAGTCCATGACTAATTCTTGCGGTCCTTTGCTTTTTATGCGAGCGGCTTTTTTTTGATTTTTTACGCTATTTTCTCGTCCAGTAGCTCGTTCTATTTGTAAGATATGAGGATAAATTTCTTTTAATTGGTTCATTACATTAGGAATGATGGCACGATCTGTCAATAATATCGATAAATAATCATCCCGTTTAATTGATTGGTAAAATTTTGGATCTGTTAATTCTGAAAAGCTACCAATTATTTCAACAACTTCGTATAACGGTGCCAAAGTTTTAAACTCAAAGCTTACTTTGTCGCTAGTATCTACAATAAAAACACCTTTTGCCTGATCTTTTTCCGATAAAGAATACTTTAATGGCGAGCCACTATAACGAGCATTTGGTAATTGCAAAGCATTTTTATGATGCAAATGTCCTAATGCTACATAATCAAATGGAGCCAATAGATGACCATCGATACCGTCTAAGCCGCCCACTTCTATTTTTGTTTCCGAATCTGTCTTACTAGCACCTGTCACGAAAAAATGACTAACCAAAATATGTTTCTTTGTTGGATCAAAGCTGTCTACAATTTTTTCTATCACTTTTGGCATTGCATCATGAATCGATCGAATGGATTCATCTTCAAAATAAATTCGTGCATCTACTGGTTCAAAATATGGCAACAAATAAAAATCTGTTTGATCAATCGTAATTGGTTCAAAGCTTTCAGCTAACCTAGTTTTTAATTCATATTGAGTCTGGCTAAACCAGATAGACCCTGCACCTAAACGCGTGCCACTATCATGGTTCCCAGAAATGACTAACACCGGCAATTTTGCCTCTAAATTAATTTCAGCAATCACTTGATTATATAATGTTACACTGGTTTCTGGCGGAATCGAACGATCATAAATATCACCCGCAATCACCACAGCATCCACTTTTTCTGACAAAGCTAGGGCAACTATTTTTTGTAAAATGTCTTTTTGCTGGTCATACAAATCATAACCATGCAATTTTTTCCCTAAATGCCAATCTGCGGTATGTAAAAACTTCACGTCATCACCTTTTTCTAAAAATAGTCCTTCCCACTATTATAACAGAATTAGTGTTTATTTACCTTTTATGCTCCATCAATCCTGAAAATCATCTTTTTATTTCATGAAAAATACGTTAACATTAAGAAGTAAAGAATGGATTTGGAGGTCTTAGTTTGCCAATTGGAATTATCGTTAACTCAATCGTGATTATATTAGGTGGTATCATCGGAGGGTTACTCGGACACTTAGCTACTGAAAGAATAAAATATGAATTGAATGGTGTCTTTGGCATTTGTGCCATCGCCATGGGAATTCCCAGTATTACTCAAATGGCCAATATGCCCGCCGTCATCTTAGCAGTCGTTGTCGGTACTACTTTAGGTTTGGTTTTCCATTTTGGTCAGCAAATTGAAAAAGTGGCTGCTTTAATGCAACGACCGATTGGAAAAATATTTCCTCACGAAAACTTAGCAATTTCCCATGATGAATTTATCAATAGTTTAGTTACAGCAATTGTATTATTCTGCGCTAGTGGAACAGGTATATACGGCAGTTTGACGGCTGGCATGACTGGTGATCATACGATCTTAATCGCCAAATCTGTTTTAGATTTCTTCACAGCAGTTATTTTTGCTAGTAATTTAGGCTATGTCGTATCTGTAATTGCCTTGCCACAATTTGTTATCTTTTTTTCCTTATTTTTATTTGCCAGCATAATTTTCCCAATGACTACACCAGAAATGATTCTAGATTTTAAAGCTTGTGGTGGCTTCTTAATGTTAGCGACTGGCTTTCGTATGAGTAAAATTAGGATGTTTCCTACTGCTGATATGATACCAGCGATGATTTTAGTGATGCCCATCAGCTGGGTTTGGTTGACTTATGTCCTGCCCTTTCTGCAATAAAAAAACTGTAAACAATCTCCAAAGTTTGGATTTTGTTTACAGTTTGAGTAGTGAACTAATCTTGTTCACTACTTTTTTTATTTGGCAAATATTTATAATCTGGATTGATTTCATAATCCAGCTGATTAAAGGCAGTTTGTACTCTGCGTTCAATTTCTGCTAATCCAGCTGTATCAAGCTTTTTAATATCTGAAATATCAATCGGTGCACCATAACGAACGTAAACAGGACGACGTTTAAATAAATCAGAAAACTTTACTGGTCCTTGATAAACACTTGGTACAATCGGAACTTTTGCTAAACGAGCAATCAGGGCCATTCCACCTTTTAAATCCGACGAATGCCGCGTGCCACTAGGAAACATAATCAAGCCTTTGTCGGAGTCTTTTAACAATTTTACTGGTCGTTTAATAACACTTGGCCCGGGCTTATCACGATCCACCGGAAATGCATTCAAATGAACCAAAATATAGCGAATAACAGCATTTTTATATAATTCTTCCTTGGCTAAAAATGCAAACTGCTTCGGCGATGCTCCTAGTGCCAAGTAAAAAGGATCCCACCAAGTCCGATGGGGAGCTACTAAAATATAGTTTTTGTCTTTTGGCAAATTTTCTTGCATTTGATAATGGGCATTGCCATTAATTAAGCCTAAAAAAATTCTTACAAAGCCACGAATAAATCTAAAAAACATTCTTTTTTCTCCTCTGTTCCTAAAGCGTACTAAACGTAGTATAATACATAGGCGTGATTTTTTTAAGGGGGATTTAACAATTGTTAAAAAATGGAGAAAGAATTGATCAACTTTTTGCTGAAGGTATTCAAATTATTCAAAGCTCTGAAGTTTTTTCTTTTTCAATTGATGCGGTCTTATTAGCTAATTTTGCCCGTGTCCCGAAAAAAGGAAAAATTATGGATCTATGTGCCGGAAATGGTGCCGTTGGTCTTTTTATTAGTCAAAAAACAGCAGCTGAAATCGAACAAATCGAAATTCAACCACGTCTTGCCGAAATGGCTCAACGAAGTATTTTACTCAACCATTTAGAAAATCAAATGACTATGCATAAACTGAACTTAAAAGATACATTGAGTATCTTTAGAAAAGATGCCTTTGATTTGGTTGTTTGCAATCCACCTTATTTTAAGGAATTGCCTCTCAGTCAAAAAAACCCTAATCCTTATCTAGCAATTGCCCGACATGAAATCGAAACAAATCTAGCTGAGGTGATCAAAATGTCGGCAGATTTACTCAAAACCAATGGTCGCTTTGCAATGGTTCATCGCCCCGATCGTTTTTTAGAAATACTGGATTGCTTGCGGGCCAATCGTTTGGCCCCGAAAAGAATTCAATTTGTCTATCCTAAAGCTGATAAAGAAGCCAATATTTTATTAATAGAAGCCATTAAAGATGGAAAAAATGATGGTCTACGTTTCTTACCACCATTAATTACCTATGATGATCAGGGAAACTATTCTCCACTGTTAAAGGATATGCTTTATGGCAACTAATGCTTATTTTTATGTTCTGTTGTGTCGTGATCAAACTTATTATGGTGGCTATACTACTGATTTGTCTCGTCGTCTAAAAGAGCATAATAGTGGAAAAGGTGCTAAGTATACTCATCCACTTAGTCGTCGGCCCGTTCAGATGGTTCATGCTGAAGTTTTTGACAGTAAAAGTGCCGCTATGAAAGCTGAATTTGCCTTTAAAAAATTAAATCGGCAAAAAAAGGATATCTATTTACAATCTAATCAACAAAAAAACGTTTTGTGAAAAATTTATCTCACAAAACGTTTTTATTTTATTGTCCTTTTACTAGGGCTTTCGTGATAAGACTAGTGTAATAGATATCGCCCTCTTCATTTGGATGGACTTGATCTTCATAAAACCATTCAGGATGATCTTTACTATAATCATACCAGTCAATGACAGTCAGATTCTTATATTTCTGGGCTGAAACATCCCATAATTGATTAACTTCATTTTGCCAACGCCGAGTTGGAACATAGACATTGATTGCTACAACTCTTCGTTTTTTCCCGATAATCGACATAATTTGTGCAATGTCATCCTCAGTGAAAGCACCATTGGTTCCTAAACTTAATAATACCGTATCTTCCAGTTTGCCATCGTCTTTAATCGTCTGTAATTGTTCAATACCATCTGCCAATTGACGACCAACTTCACCATCCACAGTCATTTTAGGAAATAATGAAGTTAAACCGTTAGAACCAGCCAATAAAACAGAATCCCCGTATGCCGTAACGTTCATTCGTTTAGCAATATTTACTTCTGCATTGGTCAAGTTATATTTTTCAGCCAAACTGATTTCGCCTGAAGCTTCGGTGCTGTCTTTAGTTTCTGATTCCGAACTGTCACTAGTTTTTGTCTCCGCAGTTTGTTTTTCTTCCGCTGCTTTTTGATTATTTTTAATTTGTTCTTGCAATTTTTGTTGATTGGCATCGACTTGATTCGTTGGAGCAATAATTAATCCCACTAATGAAATAATAAACACTAGACTTCCGGCAATCAAGCCAATTTTTTGTTTACTTTTGATCGGAGCCATCACCCAATTTTTTACAACTGAAAAAGTTCTTGCATACTGGAATTTTCGTAAAGGATTTTCTACCAAACGATAAGAAAGTTCCGTAGCAATTAAAATCAAAATGATTTCAATTAAAGCGTGTAAATATACATGGTTGGCAATATTTATCTTGGCCTCATAAAAAATCATAATTGGAAATTGATACAAATAAATACCATAGCTTCTTTTTCCTAACCAAGCAAAAACTGGATTGGTTAAGAACCGATTCAAACTAGCACCTGGATGAGCTGTAATCGCCACTAAAATGACTACTAACAAACTAATTAAGAACATCCCTCCATAATACAAAAAGGTGGTCCCATCTGAAATGGTGAAGAAACTAAGAATTAGCAAAGCCAATGAAACAAAACCAATAATATTTAGGGTTCGTTTAGCTTTGGGAGGAATTGTCATTTTTAAACGAGAACTGGGCCAAATATATGCGAGTGCTGTTCCTAAAAGAATTGAAAAAATCCGTGTATCAGTTCCATAATATACTCTTGTTGGATCTTGTCCAGGAACATATAAAATCGCCATCCATATGGCTGATAAAATCGCCAATGCTGTAACCGTTAAAAACATTTTTCCTCGATTTTTAACAAACTTCATCAATAAGATAAAAACGATTGGCCAAATTAAATAATTTTGTGTTTCAACTGCCAATGACCAAATGTGCGTAAAAGGAGATTCCGCAGCAAAGCGGTCAAAATAAGACATGCCATGATTAATCTGCCACCAGTTATTAACATAAGCCAAACTGCTCAAGACATTTCCCCGCAAATTATTCAATAAATTACGCTGAAATAAAGTAATATAAGCCGAAGCGAAAATCAACATCGTGACTAGAGCCGGATATAAACGACGCATGCGCCGATAATAAAATTGCTTAACCGCAATCCGACCATTTTGACGATATTCTTGTAGTAATAAATCCGTAATCAAATAACCGGAGACAACAAAAAATACCGGTACCCCTAAGAATCCACCTTGCATTGTATTAGGTAATAAATGATATAAAATGACACCAACTACCGCAAGCGATCGTAATCCATCAAATCCAGTAATATAGCGACTTGTTTTAAGTCTCTTCTCCATTTTTTTCTTCCATCTTTTCTTTCTATAATCAAAGCTACTTATACAGCTTAAAAGTTATTGCTTAAAAGTGCAACATTTACTAACAAATAATTTTTTTTCCTCATTTAAAATTAAAAAACTGCAAAGCAAGTGACACTCACTTACTCTGCAGTGATTAAATTTAGTCCATCGATTCTTCGTAAAAACGACCCAAAATTCGAACATTTTCTGAAATACTAACAAATGCCAACGGATCAGTTTCTCGCATAATGGCTTCTAATGCCGGTAATTCAAAACGAGTGACAACAGTAAACAAAATCGTCTGTTTGTCATGTTTATAAGCACCTTCTGCTTCATTAATTATTGTTATCCCCCGTCGCATACTATCTTGAATCGCTTCAATAACTTTATCGGGTTGCTTTGTAACAATCATGACTTGCATCTTTCGTTGTTTCGTATACAATGCATCAGTCAATTTCCCACTCATAAAGATAGCAAAGGCCGAATAAAACATGTAAGGCCAACCAAATAAAAGTCCCGCCACAAACATAATCATTACATTAAAAATCATCGAAATCGACCCAACTGAGCGACCAGTTTGTTTACGAATGGTGATACTTAAAATATCTAATCCACCAGATGACAAGCCATTTTTCAAGGCAAAGCCAATTCCTACACCTGAAATTGCGCCCCCGAATATCGCACAAATAATCGGGTCTGTTGATAAAGTCGTTTCGGGAATAATATGAATGAAAAAGGATGTTAAGAATACGGTAATAAAAGTAAAGAAAGTAAATTTATGACCAATTTTAAACCAAGCTAAAACAAATAACGGAATATTTAAAGCAAATAAAGTAATTGAAACTGGGACTGTGTGTCCGACAAATTGTTTAGACAAAGTAGTCAAAATTTGTGCGAAACCAGTAATCCCACTGGAATAAATATTTCCAGGTTGGTAGAAAAAATTCACCGCAATGGCAGCTATAAAAGCATAAACAACTGCCACCGATAATCTTGTTGCATAATCATGATAGGGCCAATCCGCTATCTTTTTTAACATGTAATTAAACGCCTCTTTCATCAAAAGTCACTCACATTATACGGAGTTTATTTGAAAAAAGAAAGCACCAACTGGATAAGTCTGTGCTTTCTTTAGGAATTTCTTATTCTTCGATGTTTGTTGTGTTAATGCTTAATTCATAAAGTTGTAATGGAGACACTGTGCTTGGCGCATCAGACATTGGATCAGCGGCTTTCCCATTTTTTGGAAAGGCAATTACTTCACGAATATTGTCTTCGCCCGCTAGTAACATCGCGAAACGATCTAACCCTAAAGCTAAACCACCAATTGGCGGAAAACCATAATCTAATGATTCCAACAAGAATCCGAATTGGTCATTGGCTTCTTCTCTTGAAAAACCTAATGTTTCAAAAACTTGTTCTTGTAATTCTCGTGTGTGAATCCGTAGTGATCCGCCACCTAATTCATAACCATTTAAAACAATGTCATAAGCTTGCGCATACACTTTTTCCGGATGGTCTTTTAAATCTGGAATAGACGATTCATTTGGCATCGTAAATGGATGGTGGGCAGACACATAACGTCCTGCTTCTTGATCAAATTCAAATTGTGGCCAATCCACGACCCAAAGATAATTAAATTTATCTTCATCGATTAAACCTAATTCTTTACCAACTTTTGAACGTACAGCACCTAGAGCAGTTACTGCAGTTAAAAATTGATCTGCTGCAAACATTAAGACATCACCAGGTTCTGCGTTGGTTACTTCTTTCAAATCAGTTGCGATATTACCAACAAACTTAGCGATTGGTCCAGTTAATTCGCCTGCTTCGTCAACTTTCATCCAAGCTAAACCTTTCGCACCAAATTGACTGACAAATTGACTTAAACGATCTAATTCTTTACGAGAATATTTGTCAGCGGCTCCTTTAGCATTTAACACTTTTACCACGCCACCATTATCAGTTGCCATACGGAATACTTTAAAATCTGTTGCTGAAGCTAATTCAGTCACGTCGATTAATTCCATTTCAAAACGAGTATCAGGTTTATCTGAACCGTAACGAGTCATCGCTTCATCCCAAGTAATCCGTGGGAAAGGTAACGTCACTTCGATTCCTTTAATATCTTTCATCACTTGAGCAATTAATTGTTCCGTGTATTCTTGAATTTCTTCTGCCGTTAAAAAACTAGTTTCAATATCGACTTGGGTAAATTCTGGTTGACGATCGCCCCGTAAATCTTCATCACGGAAACAACGAACGATTTGATAATAACGATCAAAGCCAGCAGTCATCAATAATTGTTTTAAAATTTGTGGTGATTGAGGTAAGGCATAAAAATGTCCTGGATGAACCCGTGAAGGCACTAAATAATCACGGGCACCTTCTGGCGTTGATTTTGCCAAAATTGGTGTTTCAATATCTAAGAAGTCATTATTGTCTAGAAAATGACGAATTGATTTAGTCAAATTATGACGTAATTTAATATTACTAGTCATTTTCGGACGACGTAAATCCATATAACGATATTTCAAACGGACTTCATCACTAATATTTTGGTCATCTTCAATTGAAAATGGAGGAGTTTTCGCACTATTTAAAATAGTGATGTCTTCACCTTTCACTTCGAATAATCCTGTTGCCATTTTTAAATTAACAGAATTTTCATCCCGCTTAATTACTCTACCAGTAATTTCAACGACAAATTCACTGCGGCATTGATCTGCAACTTCCCAAGCTTCTTTTGATTCTTCTGGATTGAAGACTACTTGGACAATTCCTTCACGGTCACGTAAATCAATAAAAATTAAGCCACCTAAGTCACGTCGCTTTTGGACCCAACCTTTTAAAGTAACTTGTTGATCCAAATATTTTTCGGAAACTAGTCCCGCATAAACTGTTCTTTTTGCCATCTTTGTTTTTCTCCTTTAACCAATTGTTTAATATTCATTTTTTTAAGTAAGTTTTGACAATGTCTCGTTACATCAGTTAAGGAACCTCTGAACGAAGATATTAATCAAAAACTGGTGTCATCATTTCATCGTAAATTTCATCAAAGTGATGATATATTTCAGTCAATGGGAAAGTTTTTTCAGCTCGTGTCGCTGAAGATTTCACATTGATTGTGCCATTTTCTAATTCCGCTTCTCCTAGCGTTAAAATTAACTTAGCTCCAGCTTTATCAGCTGATTTAAATTGCGCTTTTGCCTTGCGATCCATGAAATCACGATCTGCAGAGAAACCAAAATTACGAATGGACTGTACAATTTTTAAGCTTTCTATGTTCGTTAAAGCACCTATACCAACAACGTAAGCATCTAATTGTTTCGCTACTGGAATCAAAACATCTTCTTGTGCTAATGTCATTAAGATTCTTTCTTCACCCATCGCAAAACCAATTCCTGGTGTTTGTGGTCCACCTAGCTCTTCTACTAAACCATCGTAACGGCCACCAGCACAGATAGTCGATTGACTCCCCATTCCCGGTGCATCACTCATAATTTCAAAGATAGTATGCATATAATAATCTAAGCCACGTACCATGCGATGATCAATCTCATATGGTGTGCCTAAATGATCCAGTGTTTTCGTAACTTGTTCAAAATATTCTTTTGCATAAGGACTCAAGTAATCCAAAATACTTGGCGCATCCGTTACAAACTTTTGGTCTTTTTTATCTTTGCTGTCTAATACTCGTAAAGGATTTTCATGTAGTCGACGTTTTGAATCTTCACTCAGTTCATTTTCGTGTGGCAAAAGATAATCAATCAATGCTTGACGGTAATTTTGACGCGTTTCTTTATCACCTAAAGAATTAATCACCAGTCGAATATTTTTTAAACCTAACTGTTTAAAATAATCCATCGCCATTGACATTGTTTCAACATCTAAAGTTGGATTTTCACTTCCCAGCGCTTCAACCCCAATTTGATGAAATTGACGCAGGCGACCTTTTTGGGGACGTTCATAACGAAACATTGGTCCCATATAAAATGCTTTGTAGGGTTTTTGATATTCTGGTCCAAATAATTTATTTTCTACGAATGCACGGACAACGGGTGCCGTTCCTTCAGGTCGTAATGTGACATGCCGATCCCCTTTATCATAAAAATCGTACATTTCTTTTGAAACAATGTCCGTAGTATCCCCGACACTTCTAGCAATAACTTCATAATGTTCAAATATGGGTGTCCGAATCTCTTGGTATTGGTAATCGTTAAATAATAATCGGGCCGTTTCCTCAATAAACAGCCAGTTGTCACTTTCACCCGGTAAAATGTCATTGGTGCCTTTTGGTCTTTGATAACTCATCTTTTATTTGCTCCCTTCTTTACATATGCAGTCAAAAAAAGCCCTCGTTCAAATGAACAAGGGCGAAATATCGCGGTACCACCTATTTTTTAGAGTTTCCTCTTCTCAAACAATTAACGCTTGCTAAACGGAATAGCTTTTCACTACTCATCTCCAGAATGTCTTTCAGCAGCCAGATGTGTGATTGCTTTCAGCCAAGGCAATCATTTCTTTACAACACCACGTCACTTACTTTTTCCTTCATCGAAATTGAACTGTCAAAGTTTAAATTACTAAAAAAAAATGAGAAAGTCAAGGTTTCTCATTAATAAAAAGCAAGATAGTTTCTTTTTTTTCAACTTCATTTTAAACTGACCAACATAGAATTAATTTAACAACTAAATTTATATTTTAAAATAAAGAGGAGCGTTTTAAAAATGACAGATGTTAGAATTGGAAAATCTCGTGTTTATGCAACGGATTTAGGCTTAGGAACCAATGCAGTCGGTGGTCATAATTTATTTAAGGGTTTAGCTGATGAAACTGGTAAAGAAGTGGTCCGAACTGCGCTACGAAATGGTTTGACGTTACTGGACACAGCTTTTATCTATGGTCTTGGTAGATCAGAAGAATTAATTGGTGAGGTTTTACAAGAAGCTGAATTCGACCGAGCAAAAGTAATCATTGCTACCAAAGCTGCACAAGATTTATCACAAGACGGTGCGCCAAATAACTCACCAGAATTTTTAACAAACGCTGTTGAATCAGCTTTAGAAAGATTACAAACCAATTATATCGATATTTTTTACATCCACTTCCCTGATGAAGCAACCAATAAGCGTGAAGCAGTTGCAGCTTTACATGAATTAAAAGAGGCCGGTAAGATTCGAGCCATCGGTGTCTCTAACTTTTCTTTGGAACAAATTAAAGAAGCTAACTTAGATGGTCATGTAAATGTCGTCGAAGATCATTATAATTTGGTTCATCGAGAACTTGAAAATGAAGTTCTTCCTTATTTACAAGAAAAAAACATCGCTTTTATTCCTTACTTTCCATTGGCCTCAGGATTGTTAACGGGAAAATATAGTCAAACAGATACTTTTGCTAAAAATGGTAAGAACGGTAATCCTGACTTTCAAGATGAAAGATTCCAACAGATTGTTTCCAAAGTTGATCAACTAAAACCGATTGCCAAAAATTATGATGCAACTGTTGCACAATTGGTTTTGGCTTGGTATTTAAAAAATCCAGCGATTGCTGCTGTTATTCCAGGTGCTAAAAAACCGGAACAAGTTTCAGCCAATGCCCAAGCCGTGGATATTCGTTTATCAAATATCGACTACGATTTAATCAATCAATTGTTCCAATAATCCAAGTAAAAGTGATTCGAAATGATTTTGAATCGCTTTTTTTTTGACTTTCGATTAAACTATTATAAAAAGGAGCTGATAATTTTGGCAGATATTCAAATTGGTAAATCTCAGGTTTATGCTTCAGATTTAGGTTTAGGTACAAATGCGGTTGGGGGACACAACCTGTATCCTAACTTGAGTGACGAAACAGGAAAAGAAGTGGTTCGAGTAGCTTTACGTAATGGAATTACTTTATTAGATACTGCTTTTTCTTATGGTCACGGACACTCTGAAGAATTAATTGGAGAAGTCCTACAAGAAGAAGAATTTGATCGTGCCCGGGCGATCGTTGCAACCAAAGCAGCCCACGATCCCAAACAAGATTTCAAATTTAACAATAGTCCAGAATTTTTAAGAAATGCTGTAGAAGAAGCTTTACAAAGATTGCAAACAAACTATTTAGACATCTTTTATATTCATTTTCCAGATGAAAACACCGATAAACGTGAAGCAGTTAAAACCTTGCATGAATTAAAAGAAGCCGGAAAAATCCGCGCCATTGGTGTCTCGAACTTTTCTCTAGAACAATTAAAAGAAGCCAATACTGATGGCTATGTAGATATTGTTGAAGACCGTTACAGTTTAATACATCGAGAACATGAGAAAGATTTATTCCCCTATTTAGAAAAACACCATATTAGTTTTGTCCCTTACTATCCGTTAGATTCTGGTTTGCTTACTGGAAAATATGATCAAGAAGCAACTTTTCCTGCGAGTGATTTACGTAGTAAAAATCCCGACTTCAAAGGAGAACGCTTTAAAGAAATTATTACTAAAGTAGATCAATTAAAACCAATCGCAAAAAACTACGATGCCACAGTTACACAACTTGTTTTAGCTTGGTATATGAAACATCCACAAATTGGTATCGTGATTCCTGGTGCTAAGACACCTGATCAAGTTGAAGCCAATGCAAAAGCTGTTGACTTGCATTTATCACAGGCTGATTTTGATAAAATCAACCAAATATTTAAATAAGCAAATAGCGATGACGAAAAGTTGAACGTCATCGCTATTTTTTAATTGACTACATTTTTTGGCGTATCTTTTAAAAAGTTATCTAGATTGTCGACAGCTATATCCATCAAACGTTTGCGAGCTTCAGTTGGTGACCAAGCAATGTGCGGCGTAATTACCGCATTTTTGGCTTTTAATAATGGATTATCTGCTTGGATTGGTTCACTAGAAACAACATCCACACCGAGCGCAGAGATTTTCCCAGTATTTAAAGCTTCAGTTACCGCTTGTTCATCCAACAAACCACCCCGAGCAGTATTAATCACAATAACATCATTTTTCATTTGGTCAATCGCTGCAGTATTAATCATCTGAGTGGTTTCAGGAGTCTGAGGAACATGCAAACTAACAATATCTGCTTTACTATATAATTCGGCTAAAGACACTTGTCGATCACCAATATTTTTAGGTGTCTTCTCACGATGATTATAATAAATCACTTCCATTGAAAAACCATGAGCAATTTTCGCCACGGCTTGACCAATTGCCCCATAACCGATAATTCCAATAGTTTTCCCACTTAACTCTAAAGTAGGCGCTAAAAAATAAGTGAAATCTAAACTTTTTTGCCAATCTCCTTGATGAACGGAATGATCATGTAAACCTACACGACTTGCAATCTCCAATAATAAAGCAAAAGTAAATTGTGCGACAGCATCTGTTCCGTAAGTCGGAATATTGGTCACTGGAATATTTCTCTTGCGTGCGGCCTCAATGTCTACCACATTAAATCCTGTGGCGTTGACGCCAATGTACTTTAAATGAGAGGCTTTTTCAATCACTTCTGCAGATAAAATCACTTTATTTACTAGGACTATTTCTGCATCCCCGATTCGCTCTAAAATAGTTTGCTCATTTTGTGGTGTGCGATCATAAATCGTCACCTCACCTAATTTTTCAAAGCCGGCCCAACTTAAGTCGCCTGGATTTAGTCCATGGCCATCTAATACAATAATTTTCATACTCAAACCTCTTTTTTGGTTTATTATAACAAAAAAAGAGTTTAAAGCACTCGGCTCAAACTCTTTTTCCTAGCTTAAAATTACCTTTCCTGTTAAAAACTCTTCACATCTGCTAACTGGTGGCTGATTTCCGTATTCTAGCGATGTTCATCATTTAGTATTTTTAAGCGACAGATTTATTAATACGCCCGAGCAATCCAAACCGTATGTTTCGCTGGTTTGCCAGAAACGATATCAACCGTTTTTTCAACTGGTGGATTGAATGGAATATTTCGTGTTGTAAAGCCAGTTTCTTCTTTAATTTTGGCTTCGGTTTCTTCTGTCCCATCCCAACCAATTAACACAAATCCTGGTGTTTCACCAGCTGTCTTAGATTTTTCAATGTGGGCTTTTAATTCATCTAAAGTATCTACATCAGTATGCTCATTTTCAGCATAACGAACATTAGCACTTTCAAATAACCGTTTTTGCATAATATCTAATTGTTCTGTTACGTAATTTGTTAACTCATTTAGAGAAACTGACTCTTTGTCGGCCAAATCACGCATTTTCACGACAACTTGATTATTTTCTAAATCTCTAGGACCAAATTCTACTCGTAATGGTGCACCTTTTAATTCCCACTCATTAAATTTATAACCTGGTGTATTATCAGTTTCATCAATTCTCACACGTAATCCTGTATCTTGTAATTGTGCTTTGATTTCTTTTAATTTATCTAAGATTGCTGGATTTTTTTGCCAAGGACCAACTGGAACTAAAATAACTTGAGTTGGTGCCACTTTTGGTGGTAATACCAAGCCTTGCTCATCTCCATGAACCATGATTAATGCGCCAATTAAACGAGTAGAAATACCCCATGATGTTGTATAAACAAAATCATGTTCGTTATTACGATTTAAGAATTTAATATCAAAAGCTTCCGCAAAATTTTGACCTAAATAGTGTGACGTTCCTGCTTGAACTGCTTTACCATCTCGCATCATTGCTTCAACAGAATAAGTATCCACCGCACCAGCAAATCGTTCAGCTGGTGTTTTTTGACCACGATAAACTGGAATAGCCAACGTGTCTTCAATCAAAGTTGCATAAGCTTCTAAAATTGACATTGTCCGACGACGCGCATCTTCTTCAGTTTCGTGAGCTGTATGACCTTCTTGCCATAAAAATTCAGAGGTCCGTAAAAATGGCATAGTTTTCTTTTCCCAACGGAAAACATTGGCCCATTGATTAATTTCTAATGGTAAATCACGATAAGAATTCACCCAATTAGAAAAAGCATCACCAATTAACGTTTCAGAAGTTGGACGTAACGCATAATGTTCTTCTAATTCTTCATCACCAACACGAGTTAACCATGGTAGTTCTGGTGCAAAACCTTCCACGTGTTCTTCTTCTTTTTCTAAGAAATGTTTAGGAATCAACATTGGAAAATAAACATTGCGGATATCTTGCGTCCGTAAATATTTGTTGAAATCATCTTGGATATGCTGCCACAATTCAAAACCATCTGGTTTAAAAATGATACATCCTCGAACAGGTGAATAATCCATCAAATCAGCTTTTTGGATAGTTTGCAAATACCATTTTGAAAAATCTTCTCTTTGTAAATCTGACATATTGTCTCCTCCTAAAATAAAATTGCCAATAAAAAAACCGCTCCGTCCTCACGTAAATGTAAGGACGAAACGGATAATTTCGCGGTACCACCTTGCTTGATCAAAACTTATTTGATCCAACTTTCAGCTCTATTAACGCTAGAGTCACGTATTGTTTTCACAATAGGCTTCTTTGGTAGGTTCATAAATTTCAGTGGGTGTGTTGATCTTTCAGCCGGTGAATCAACTCTCTGCTACCGTAAAAATTTATTACTAATCCAAATGCTTGTTCTTATACTAACTAGATTTATTTAAAATTGCAAGAGAAAAATAAAATTTTTTTAATCTTCAGGAACATAACGCTCTTCTAAACGGCTCATCCACCAGCCTAAACCAGCACCTAAAATACACAATACACCACAGGCAAAGAAGGCCAAAAAGCTAAATCCTGCATAATCTGTCGGTACAATCATTACTGTCGATGCAAAAACAATTCCTAGAATAAAATGGAACATCGGTGCATAGTATCTCGCAAAAACCCAATCCATTACTTTAGATAGACTTAGTACCACGACTAATCCACCAATACCAATCGGAATAATCACGCCTAAATCAATTGTCTTAAAACCATCAGCCATCGCTTTATACATCCCCATATAAACTAAAAAGTTTGAAGGGCTCAGTCCAGGTACAATTAAACCTAAACCAATCAAGCCGCCAGCAATCATCCAAGTGAAAAAGTTTTGATCCACTTCACCAAATAAGCTAGAGCCTTGCCATAAAAATAAAAAGCCAACTACAAAACTCACGACTAAAATAATCATATCTTTCGTATCGCGACCTTTTTTCCCCGCTTCTTTCCACAATGCCGGCACAGTTCCAATAATACAACCCACAAAAAACCATAGCATAATAGTCTCAAAGGAACCAAGTAAAAAACTGACCGCAAAAGATAAAACAAAAACCCCAGTCAAGCCACCTAAACCTACTGGAATAAAAAATAAAACATTTTCTTTAAAATTTCGCGTTATATGGGCTAAAAAAGAAATAATTCGTTCATAAATACCAAAAACTGCCGCCAATGCCCCGCCACTGATTCCCGGTAAAATAAAACCTGAACCGATAAACATCCCTTTAACAAAACGTAATATCCAACTACCTACATTTTTTTCAGACCGTGCCTGCTTTTCCATTTAATAAAAATCTCCTTCTCTCTTCGTCATCTAAAATAGTTTAACGATAAAGAAAGGAGGAGACAAGTTATTTTTTAGTTGGTTTAATTTTTTTATAAAATTCTATAAGCTTTCTTTAGGAAAATGAGCTAGTTTAGCTTGTCCTTCAAGTTCTTCTTCTATCCGTAAGAATTGATTGTATTTTTCTACGCGTTCACTACGGGCCATTGAACCCGTTTTGATTTGGCCAGCACTCAAAGCCACGGCAAAATCAGCAATAAATGTATCTCCTGTTTCGCCAGAACGATGAGAAATCATAGTAGTATAGCCATTTTCCCGTGCCATCCGAATCGTTTCGATTGATTCAGATACTGTTCCAATTTGATTTAATTTAATTAAAATAGAATTGGCAATATCATTTTTAATTCCGTCTGCAAAAATCTTCGGATTGGTGACAAATATGTCATCGGCAACTAATTGAATTTTATCTTTCATTGCCTCCGTCATTAATTTAAAACCGTCCCAGTCATGTTCAGAAAAACCATCTTCTATTGAAATAATAATTGGGTATTTTGCAACTAGATTTTGGTAATAAGTTAACATTTCAGCAGAAGATAATTCTTTGCCTTCGAATTTGTATTTTTTGCTAGCATCATCGTAAAATTCACTGGATGCTGGATCAATCGCTATGGCAATTTCTTCAATTGGTGTATAGCCAGCCGTTTCAATTGCTTCAATCAATGTTTCAATAGCTACTTCAGTTGAGGGTAATTTAGGAGCAAAGCCACCTTCATCACCAACTGCCGTTTCATAACCATTATTAGCTAAAATAGCTTTCAAAGTATGATAAATATTAGCAATTTTTTCCACACCATCGCGAAAGCTTTCACGTTTTACTGGCGTAATTAGAAATTCTTGCACATCAATTCCTGAATCTGCGTGAACCCCACCATTAATTACGTTAAAAAAAGGTTGTGGTAGTTCTAAATCTACTCCACCTAAATAACGATATAGAGGAATGTTTTTGCTCGCTGCGGCAGCTCTAGCTACTGCCATTGATACCCCTAAAATCGCATTAGCACCTAAACGACTTTTGTTATCCGTTCCATCCAGATCAATCATAATTTGGTCAATTACAGCTTGATCAAAAGGTCTTTTACCGATCAAAGCATTTTTAATTTCTGTATTTACATTATCTACGGCTTTTAACACACCTTTACCTTGCAAGCGACTACCGCCATCTCTTAATTCAACTGCTTCACGATCCCCAGTTGAGGCACCGCTAGGAACTTCAGCACGACCTAATGTCCCATCTGTTAATATAATATCGACTTCGACAGTTGGATTTCCTCTTGAATCAAAAATTTCCCGAGCTTTTACATTTTCAATAACTGTTGACATAATAATTCCTCCTTATTTTTGCAAACAAAAAAACACCTATCGAAAGGTAAATTTTTTTGTAAGCAGACAAAAAAACTTAACTTGCAATAGGTGTCATCAGCTTTGCAGCGGTTATAGGGGAACACCATCCCTTTGATTAAATAAAAATATACACTTATTTCAAAAAACAATCAAATAATAACTATTTTAAATTTTTGTAGGCACGATTCAGGAATTCTTGCCGTTCCTCTGAAGAAATCGTACCAATTAAATCCAAATGATGCCAAGCTACTTTTTTCACACCCACATCCTTTAGCGTAGTAATCAGCTGGTGACGATAACTATCATTGCAACGTTCTTTCAGACTTTCAGTCGATTGTTCTGATGTTGAAAATACAACTGCTGAATCAATCTTCAATAGCGGCTGAATCCCATTTCCTTCATCATAAAAAGCAAATTGATTTAGCAAAATCTTATCTAAAAAACCTTTCAAACTTGCTGGTGTAGCATACCACCAAACAGGAAAAATAATTATTAACTGCTGCGTATCTTTCAATATTTCCATGTATTTTTCAATCAATGGATCTAATACTTTTCCTGCTTGATAAACAGCCAACTCATTTTCTGTCATAACAGGATTAAACCGATCAGCTTTTAGGTCAATTACTTGATAATCTTTTTTATCAGTGATTAAATGGCTGATTAAATTTTCTTTGATTTGGTGATTAAAACTTTTTTGATAAGGATGATCAATTAAGATTGTGGTTGTCATCATGACGCCTCCTACATAATGGGAATATTTTGATAAAAGCCTGTTCACAATTTAAAATTTTTTTCATTTATATAATACTAATTTTGCAAAAAAAGAGTGTTAAACTTTATTTCAGTTTAACACTCTTAAATACAATATTGAATGATTCGTTGCTTATTTGCTTAAACGTTCTACGTCGCGGGCAATCATTACTTCTTCATCAGTCGGAATCACGTAAACTTTTACACGAGAGTCAGCTGTTGAGATTTCTGCTTCTTTACCATGGATTTTTTTGTTTAATTCTTTGTCGATTTCAACACCAAACCAAGACATATTTGCTATAACCATGTCGCGAACTAAGTCAGCATTTTCACCAACGCCAGCAGTAAAGACGATTGCATCTACACCATCCATTACTGAAATATATTGCGCAATATATTTACGAATCCGATCAGTATAAATTTCCATTGCTAAAATGGCATCTTCATTTCCTTCAGCGTATGCATCTTCGATATCACGCATATCACTTGATAAACCAGTAATTCCTAAAACACCAGATTTTTTATTTAAGATATCGATCATTTCGTTAATGTTAGCAATGCCTTCTTTTTCCATAATGTATGGTAATAGAGAAGCATCCACATCACCAGAACGAGTTCCCATTGTTAAACCTGCAAGTGGCGTGAAGCCCATTGAAGTGTCGACAGATTTTCCACCTAAAACAGCAGCGATTGAACCACCATTTCCGATATGTGCTGTGATAATTTTAGTTTCTGCCAAAGGTTTGCCTAATAATTCTGCCGCTCTTTCGGACACATAACGATGGCTTGTTCCGTGGAAACCATATTTACGAGCAGCGTATTTTTCATAATATTCTTTTGGCAAGCTGTACATATAATTTACTTTAGGCATTGTTGCGTGGAATGATGTATCAAACACAGCCACACTTGTAATGTTTGGTAAAATATTTCTGAAAGCTTTGATTCCCATTGCATTGGCTGGGTTGTGTAATGGAGCAAATTCACTTAATTCTTCGATTTTTGCTAAGACATCGTCGTCAATTACGACTGAATCTTTAAAGTATTCTCCACCTGCTACGACACGGTGGCCAACGCCAGTAATTTCATCAAATGAACCAATGATTTTTAAATCAATTAGTTTATCTAACAGCATTTGAACAGCAATTTCATGATCTTTAATATCTAGTGTTTGATTAAATTTTTCACCTTCGCCATATTTGATTGTGAAGATTGAATCATTGATTCCAATTCTTTCGACGATTCCTTTGGCGATTACGGTTTCCTCAGGCATTTGGTATAACTGCCATTTCAAACTAGAACTTCCGGCATTGATTGCAATTGTCTTTGACATTTTAAGTAAACTCTCCTTTGTTTTTTTACTATAAATTAGAGGATTTCCATTCCTCGAATTCGCTGAAAAATTGTGACACTTTGGCAGGATCTTTTAGCGTAGGTAATTTTACCAACAAGACTTTTTTGGCTTGTTCTGCTAACGCTCCTGGTTTTTGCAATATAACAATACTTTTTCTTGAATGGACTGACTGGAATAATTCATCTGGTAATTGGATAATACCTTGTAAATAAACTTTCTCTTTCAGCCATTTCTGTAACAATGGGCCTTGTTCTGCCTCCAAAAAGTTACTTGGAACTAAAAACAAACCATAGCCATTGTCTTTCACATAATTCATCCCTTGTTCTAACAATAGATGATGGGCATAACTGTGATCTTTCGTGGCATGAGTGATAAATGATGCTGCCTTTTCATCGTGTGGATAAAATCCAACGGGCAAATCTGCCACAGCAAAATCAACTGGGTCCACCAATAAGTCTTGCAAGCTATCTTGATGAAATAATTCCAACTCAGTTTCGCTTAACAAACTGTCAGAAGCTGCGATAGCCAATAAAGTTTCATCAATATCGACCCCAATACCATGTACATTGTACTGTGCTAATTGTAGATTAATCAAAATAGTTAACAATAAATTTCCCATACCAACGGCAACATCTAGCACCCGCAAGTTTTCTGCTTTATTTTTTGTTAACTGCTCAATCAGAAACACAAATAAAAACCCAATACTATCAGGTGTTAACTGATGATTAGGTTGTAATTGTTCCCCTCTAGCACCTTTTAACAATAATAATTGACTTAACTTACGCCATTCCTCACTACTTAAATCCAACGCTAAAATTTCTTGATAAACTTTTTCAACCTGCGAAACAATTTCTGCATTAGGTTGGCCGTCCACTATTCGGACTTTGGCATTGTCTACCAAATTCTCTGCATTTTCGATATAGGCGTCAAAAAAAGAAGTGTCTAATCCTTGTTGCAACTGAGAAATTGTGCTTTCCATCAAAGCAAAAGCCTGCTCAATTTTTTCTGTATCCATCTTACACCTCACAAAAAATATATAACACCTTCGATACCTGTTTTATTTTAGCTGAGTTTTCAAAAAATATCAATCGCTTTCTTGATTGTTAAATAAAAGTTTCTTTCCTGTTTAATCTGTTAAACAGACTATACTAATTTTCTGCATTATTCGATACAGCCTCGTAAAAAAGATATTGTTTGTCTTTTAATTTTACTACGATTACTAGTTTTTGTCCGTTCCTATGATAAACAAGTTCCCCCAGATTAAAAGGCCATTCTCCACTTTCTTGTGGCAAATTAGGATAATCAATTAAAAATAATTCTTTTGCCGTTTTTCCTTGATACAGTTTTTGACTTTGATGATTAAAATCTATCGTTTCTTGGTAACTAGTTAGTAATTGTAAAGCTAAAAAACTAAACAAGAAAAGCACCAGCATCACCGTCAGCAGAATACCTCCGGGATATGATGTAACTGTCCTTTTTGACCAAATTGTCTGTAAATGTGACTTCAAAGAATATCTCCGCTCCTTCTTGTTGGCAAGTGAATTTTTTTACGTCAGTCAGTAATGGCTGATGACCATTATTTTTACTTTTGGCGATTTTTTTATTTACCAAATAAATTTTGACGCTCTTTTCTTCCTCCATTCCCAAAATTTGATTTCTCTCAACACGATTAATTTCAACTTCTTCCAATTCATTTTCCAGCTGTAACAAAAAAACTTGCCATTCTCTTTCGTTATGACTGGAGACAACTTTTTCAGTTTGTTGGACATGCTTAAACAAGCCACTGATTAAAAGTAATAAACCGCTCAACATCAAAAGTGCCACTAAACATTCTATCAAAGTGAATCCTTTATTCTTTGCCAATCTTAGCTGTCCCTTTTTCCACCCAACAATTCTCTGCTGAACCTTGGACATTGTCATCTCCTACCTCTCCGGTAATACGCAAACGACGACTCGCCATATAAAGACTGCGATAATCTGCCAACTGCTGCATTTGAGATTCTTGATTTATCTGAAGCTTGACTGATAAATCCAAATAACCAAAGACAATTACACAAAGAATCCCTAAAGCAACGACACTTTCTATTAAAATATAACCCTTACTTCCTTTCAAAACGTCCACTTCCTAGCATGAATTGATAAATGATTTGTTTATCCGTGCTTAATTGTTTAAAAATAATATTCGAAAAACTGCCGGGACTTTTAGAAATTGAAATGTTTCCTGTACCGCTTTTAAAATAGATGGTATAGCTATTATTTAATAACCGAATATCCTCGGGTAAACTGATATTTTTTTTAGCTTCTGGATCGTTGGCAATCATGAAAATGAGTTCTTGGTTCTCTTTGGAAAGATAAACGGATGATCGAGTTCCCTGGGTAATGGCCAATTGTTGAAAATGTAAAAGGGATTTTTCAATCCGATAAAAAAAGAAATTTTGTGTGAGCTTACTATGCCATTTTCCAATCGCTAAAGTTGGTAACAAGACAAAGCTGGTTACAACAAATAAAACCAGTAACATCTCAAATAAAGTAAAACCTTGACGCTTAATCATTTCTTATTTTCCTGATAAATTTTGTACTGCTTAGCATCCACATAATTAGGGACCAAATCACCTTCGCTGGGACTCTGACCATCATGTTCCATTTCATATAACTGAATTTGTGTTTCCACTACTTTTACAACCGCAGCATTATTTTTTTCCTCAGCCATTTTTCGTTGCTCCATGATTTTTGGTACAAACAGTAACAATAATAGACTGATCACAAATAAAACAACCAACATTTCTAAAAGCGTAAAGCCTTTTTGTATTCTTTTCACTAAAAACCCTCCAATCCGCTAGTTATAGGTAATAACATAGCCACATAAATACTGACAATCAACACAGCAACAAACAAAAAAATTAGTGGCTGCAACCAGGAAATCATCCATTCAATACGACTAAATAACCGTTGCCAAATAATTTCACTATAAATCAATAATTCCTTACCTAAATTTCCACGGGCTTGTCCTTGCAATATGATTTGACTAAATTCTTGTGTCAAAAACGGATATTTTTTTATTTGTTCCGGTAACGACTGGCCGTTATTTAAAGCAGTTTGTAAATCTTCGGCTAAATCTTTCATCAGCGAATCACGATCGGTTACCAATAAACATTGAATGATTTGAATTAGTTCCAAACCTTGATTAAATAATTTCCCCCACTCTAAAGCAAAATATGCTGAGTAATAATCTCGATGCAAACTACCAATTAGCGGAAATTTCGATAATCTAGTATAACGGGCTAAATAACTTTGTTTTTTTCTGTTCTGTCTAAAATATAATGTAAAGCAAAAGCCACAAAATATAATAACGAAAATCAATATTGGAAAATCATGAATAAATAAGACTGCTAGACTACCTTGTTGAATCATGCCACTAGCCAATAACTCAGGTAATAAGAAAAAACGCATACTTAAAAGAATCAAAACTAAGAAAAGTAATAATAATAGTGGATAAGAAATTGCTTTAATAAAATTGTTTCGCTGTTTTTCTAGTAAATCCATTTGTTGACCAATACCAATCAATGTAGCAGGTAAATCGCCATGAATTTGAGCCAATTCTAGTTGTAAAAGTTGATCTTTACTATAAGATAATTGATTTAATATACTCGCCAGTGATTCACCAGCACTTAAATCTGCCTCGACTCTTGTAATTAACTTAGAATCAAACAATTTACCTGTTTGAAAAAAACCTAAGGCCTGAGACAGACTAAAGCCATTGTTCAATAATTCTCCTAAAAGTAGAACAAATTTTTTTTGATCTTTTTTAGTCATTTTTTGTTTCAAAAGCTTTCAGTCCTTCCACCCAAGATGCAGCAACGCCAGTGTTTAAAAACTCATAAGCCAACATTAAGCCGACTTCATTTGTTGCTATTGGCAATAATTCCTGATAAACAACTCCTTTTAACACCTCTTTTAACAGATCGGTTTCCCCACCCAATTCATATGCACGGGCAGTTGCTCCTGCTAAATCTTTGGCGTGAATCGTGGCAAAAACACAATGTCCTGTCAAAGCGGCACGAACAGCTGCCTGAATCGTTTTAGTATCGCGAATTTCTCCAATAATTAAAATATCTGGATGGTGTCGCAAGGATAGTTTGATTAATTCATCGTAGTCTTGATTGATTTTGTCATTAATTTGAAGCTGTAGAAAATGATCCACTTCGATCTCTACTGGATCTTCAATCGTAATCACCTGTCCCTCCATTTCTTGGGCTAGTTTATACATTAAAGTGGTCTTTCCTGAGCCAACTGGTCCACTAAATAAAAATAAACCGCGACCGGCAATTTGTTGTTGGATGATCGTTAATTGTTCCGGCACACAATAATTTTCTTGGCTCACCCCAAAAGTATGCAAAAAGCGAATCACTAAACTTTCCCTTTGACGATAATCGCCGACACTAGACAACCGTAAGCGCTGCGGACCCTTCAATAAAGGATAAGTAGTTGCCCCAAATTGTGTTTTACGATGCTCACTTACGTCCATTTCACCAATGTATTTAAAGCGACTAATTAATTGTTTGCCTTGATCTAGAGAAATTTTTTCTCGATTAAAATAAAAAGGACCTTTGCGAAAATAAATTTCATAATAGTCGTTACCAGGTTTAATGTAAAAATCTTGCATTTGGTTATCTGTACCATAAGCAATCAATTCATCTGAATAAAGTTCAACTGACATTTGCTTCACCTCTATAAAAAAATACGCAAAAAAAAGCGAGAAAACTAAAATTTAGTCTCTCGCTTTGGAAATAAATCGCGCTTCTACTCGATAAATCGGTTGGCCCTTATTGGAAAACTTCTCTTCATATTCTGTCATAATGTTGCCTTGATAATCTGATTGATGTAAATCCAACCACACTTGTTCAATCACCATGCCGTATTTAGAAAAGCTACTTAACGAGTATTCAAATAATCCTTGATTGTCAGTTTTAAAATGAATTTCTCCGTTAGGTTTTAAAATTTCTTCGTCAATTGCTAGAAATGTTTTAAAAGTTAAGCGGCGTTTTTCATGCTTTTTTTTAGGCCATGGATCGGAAAAATTTAAATAAATTTGATCTACTTCATTTTCGGCAAAATAATCTGTTAAATCAGATCCGTCAACATGCAACAGTTGTAAATTTGGTAACTCTTCTGCAATTAATTTATCTAGCGCTAAAGACACCACACTTAACTGCATTTCAATCCCGATATAATTTATTTCTGGGTGTGCTTTTGCCATCCCCACAATAAATTGACCTTTTCCAGTTCCAATTTCAATCTGAATAAGGTTACTATTCTTGAATCGTTCTTGCCAATGGCCTTTTAATTTTTTTGGCTCATTTGGGATATATTCTGGATGAGCTGCAACTAACTCAGCAGCTCCAGGACGATTTCTAACACGCATCTTGTTCCTCCTAATTTCATATCGTTATTCACAACAAAAGCTGAACTAAGATGTTCAGCTTCCGGCAAAAATACGTTTTAATTGTAAAATTGTTCGATTCATATGATGGATTTCTCCTCGCATATAAAAGCGAGAAATTTCAAGTAGAATGCTCATTAAAGCATACCAATACACCCGTTCAATATTGGCATCAGTTGGTTGAATCCCATATCTCAGGAGCCATGTTCCCCAACTAGAAAGCGGAACGTAATTCCCTAAAATAGTACCAATGTCTAAAGCCGGATCAGCAAACATAACTGAATCCCAGTCCACCAAATATAAATAATTTCGACAAACTAGCCAATTTCGATGATTGACATCACCATGGACAACAGTATATTTCTTTTTCGGATATTTTGGTAGATGAGTAGTTAAATAACCATGGACTTTTTCTACAAATTCGTTTTCCTTCAACTCATTTGGTAAATCGGCTTCATAGGATGCTAATAGTTGCTCTGGTGAAACTTGTTGGCCGCCGATTTTTTTTAACATAGTTTTTAATGATTCAGAATGATGCAAATGATACAAAACATCAATTACATCATTACGTTGTGTAATTTCATCGGCTTCTAAAAGACGACCATCTAACCATTCTTGGGCAGTTAACGTATCGCCATTGCCAGTTCTTTTAATCCAAACTAATTTTGGTGCAATTCCTTCTTGTGACAAGGCAGCCAGCATTGGCGTTGTATTCTGTTTGATAAAAACTCGTTCGTCTGCTTTGTAACCAATATAAGTTTTTCCAGTATCACCTTTTATCGGTTGCAAACGCCAGTCGCTATCTAACTGAAATTCCATCCTTGTCCCCCCTAACAATTAACAGTAATCCTTATTCTAGCCACCTGAACTCACTTCGTCAAGGGCATATACGTTCGTTTTTTTAGATTTCGCTTTTATTTTCTTGCACAGTCATTTTGATAACCTCGCTGTAAGCCTTTAGCAAACGATTGGTTATCGTACCAACTTCACCTGTACCAATCTTTTGATGATCAATCGAAACGATTGGCATAATTTCTGCCACAGAACTGGTTTTGAAACATTCATCTGCTTGTAACAATTCTGTGGTCGTAAATGGTTCTTCAATTAACTCGATATTTAAAGCTTGAGCAATTTCTCGTAATTTTATTTTAGTAATCCCAGGCAGTACCAATTCACCATCAGGATGAGTAAATAATTTTTGATTTTTGACCATCCATAAATTTGATGCAGAAGCTTCTGTTACTATACCATCTCGTTCTAAAACTGCATCTTCAAAACCTTTTTGCTTGGCTTCATCTAACGCCATAATATTTCCTAACAAACTAATTGATTTGATATCACAATGAAGCCAACGTTTATCAGCTACAAAACCACAATGAATCCCATTTTTTTGTTTCACTAAAGGTCGACTTGCTGGTTGAATGTCAGCAGTCAATACAGCCTTGACTTCCTTAGGATCAGGAAAATCATGCAGACGAGGCTTGCAAACACCGCGAGTCACTTGGAAATATAAACGTCCTTCTTTAATCCCAACTTCTTCAGCAAAACGGTGTAGACGGTGACTAAATTCTGCACGTTCAAAAGGCAAAGTTAAACGAATTTTATCTGCACACGCCCACAATCGATCTAAATGTTCTTTTTCCATAAAAAATTGACCGTCATAAATCCGAATGACCTCATATAAGCCATCGCCAAACTGATAGCCGCGATCCTCTAAATCAATCTGTACCTCTGTTTCATCAACAATTTCTTCATTCCACAAAACTTTCATAACTAAGCCTCCATTTTTTTCACTCGAATTGGTAAATAAATCAAACTAAAGACAGTAATCTCAATCACTAATATCCCAAAAACTAAGGCACTTTCTAACAAACTAATTCGCCCTAAAGTACACAAACTAAAAATAACCGCACCTGTCGCTAACAAGACAGCAATTAATTTTTGTAGAGCTTTTTCTTTGGTTTTTTTCGCTACTGGATATAATTGTGTCAACGTTACATAATCAAACTGACCATACAAAGGTATCAGCTGAAAACCAATTAAATAGATAAATAAAGCACTAACCCCGGCGGAGAAAATAAAATCATTTAACGAGAAAATAATTACGCTACCCAAGACGATTAGACGTAGAAACAACCCACTTATTTCCGAACCACGAAAAGCTCTTCTAGCAAATAAATACAAATACGTATTTTCTTGTTTGAAAGAAATCTTGCTTAAAAAAGGATCCAGATAACGACGACGTTTCACCTTAGCTTCAATTTCTGGTACATCGGTAAATAGATTAATGAATTGATAAATTCGATGTAATCGCTGATTTTCACGATTAATTAGAAAGGTCCAATCTAATAATCTGTGATGACCATTTAACCAACCAATCAGTCCAGCCATTAATGCTAATGCAGTAATCATACCAATGATAGCACCAATATATAAACTAACAAAAATAATTCCACCACTTAACAAAAACCAGCCGATTTTTATTTTTTTGACTAAACTTGCTGTCTCTTGATAGCTAGCAAATTTTTCAATCGTTAAAAGACTATATTTCAATACCCACAGCATAATTAAATATGGGAAAAATCGATTGAAAGAACTATTTTGTGCTAAAACAACTAGTGGCATAAGCGCGCCACATATTAATCCTTCTACTAAAAAAGGAAAAGGCAATGAATGACGCAAAGATTTATTTAAATAGCCAGTCATTTCAGTTTCTTTCGGTAATAAAAAAGTCATATCCGCTGGTTCAACTAATGTAGCTAAACTACCAAAGGGTAAAATAAACCACCAAACCACTCCTACAATTGGCAAACTCCATATAAAATCAGCTGGCAATTGTTTTAATAAATTTGAATAATAGAAACCTAAACCACCGACTAAAAATAAGCAAACCAAAACAAAATGGTCATTTAAAACATAGCGCATATAACGCATCATCTTTTTTTGATGACGAGCCAAGCGCTCTTTAAAAAAGTTATCCATGAGCCTGCTCCTTTGTTAAAGCAATGTAGATTTCATCCAAAGAAGCTTCTGGCATTTTAAAATCTTGCTGTAATTCAGCCAAAGTACCTTGTGCGCGGACTTCACCCTCATGTAAAACCACAAAACGGTCGCAATATTTTTCTGCGGTTGCCAAAATATGGGTAGACATCAAAATTGCCGCGCCTGCATTTTTCATTTCCACCATTAATTCTAATAATGCATTAATCGCTAACGGATCCAATCCTAAAAAAGGTTCATCGATAATATAAAGACTTGGTTGAATTAAGAATGCACATAAAACCATCACTTTTTGTTTCATTCCTTTTGAAAAATTGGTTGGAAACCACTCCATTCGGTTTTCTAAACGAAAGGTTTTCAACAATTTTTCTGCTCGTTCAAAAGCGATATCCTTTGAAATATCGTAAGCCATAGCAGTTACTTCGATGTGCTCTCGTAAAGTTAATTCTTCATATAAAGAGGGTGTCTCTGGAATATAACCAATTTTTTTTCGATAATCCTCCGGTGATGTCTGTAGCGTCAAATCATCGACTGTAATCGAACCTTTCGTTGGCGTCAGTAATCCAATAATATTTTTAATAGTTGTTGATTTACCAGCACCATTAAGACCGATTAAACCAATCATTTCCCCGTTATCTACATCGAAACTGATATTTTTTAAAACTGGTAGATGACCGTAACCACCAGTCACTTGCTGAATCGCTAAACTCATTGAAAAATTCCTCCTAAATTTCAGACTTTTTGGCTATTTAAGTCTGATTTAACTTTGTCTTTATCATATATTAAAGATAGTTGCCATTTCTTTCTTGTCAATTATACCAAAGTCTTTTACTTTTTCACGCGAAAGCTTTGGAAACATACCCAGAAAGTATAACTTATGGTAAAGTAAAACTAATCAATTCAAAAGAAGGTGCTAGAATGGAAAATTGTATATTTTGTAAAATTATTAATCAAGAGATTCCTAGCTATAGAGTCTATGAAGACGAAAAGGTTTATGCCTTTTTAGATATTTCTCAAGTAACTAAAGGCCATACCTTAGTTGTACCGAAAGAACACGTTGCAGATATTTTTGAATACGAAGAAGACTTGGCAGCAAAAGTTTTTGCTCGTATTCCTAAAATTGCCAAAGCAATCGAGAAAGCTTTTCCTGAGATGGAAGGCCTAAACATTATGAATAATAATAAAGAATTAGCTTACCAATCTGTCTTCCATTCCCACATTCACCTGATCCCACGCTATTCGAAGAAGGATGACTTTTCGATTCATTTTGGTGATCATACTGGCAAATATTCGACAGAAGAAATGACTGCAATTGCTAACGCTATTAAGGAGCAGGTGAAATAAATGAGCTTTTTTAAAGGAATTCTTTTTGGTGTCGGTGTGGGCTCAGCAGTTGGCTTGTTATTAGCACCAAGAAAAGGTAGTAAGACCCAAGAAAAAATGATTGATGATGTTCGTGACATCGTACAACGAACAGATGAATTGAATGAAAGCCTGAAAAACTTTCGGACGGCCGTGATTGATTTGAAGACAACCTTTGATGCCTTAGTACCAGAATTTACTTCTGGGGTAAAAAAAGATATTGAGGATTTTAATTTTCAAGCAGAACCACGCATCAAACAAATTCAAGAAACCATCGATCATCTTTCGATCGATTAGCAATGAGAGCGGACTTTATGAAAAAAGTTCGCTTGTTTTTTTGATTTGCTTCTATATTTAAAGCAAATGTGTCTAAATTATGAATATTGTTGAAAACTATTGTAAAAACCTTTATTTTCCAAATTTGCTTGTGGTATAGTGATTAAGGAAATAATTACACATATAAATTATAAATACAGGAGTTGTCAAAATTTTATGAAGAAAAAAGTTCTTTTAGCCGCAGTCGGCTTACTAAGTACAGTCGTTTTAGCAGCTTGTTCTGGCGGTTCAAACGCAGACATCGCTACAATGAAAGGCGGAAAAATCACTGTAGAAGATTTTTACGATGAAGCGAAAAAAGAATCGACTAACCAAACTTTGGTCCGTAACATGATTATCTATAAAGTATTTGAAAATGCTTATGGAGATGAAGTTTCTGATAAAGCAGTCGACAAAGAATACAAGAGCCAAGAAAAACAATATGGTTCAACTTTTGAGAGTCAGTTAAAATCAGCTGGCTACACTAAGAGTACTTATAAAGATTACTTAAGACAATCATTGGCCTTCCAAAAAGGCTTAAATGCAAATGTTAAGTTAACCGACAAAGATTTAAAAACTGCTTGGGAGTCATTCCATCCAGAAGTTACTGCTCGAATCATTAAAGTAAGTAGCGAAGATGATGCCAATGAAATCAAGGCAGCAGTTGATGGCGGCGCTGATTTTGCTGAAGAAGCGAAAAGTAAATCAGAAGATACTACTACGGCTGAAGATGGTGGCAAAATTAAATTTGATTCACAATCTACAACTGTGCCAGATGAAGTAAAAACAGCAGCTTTCAGTCTTGAAAATGATCAAGTATCAGATGTGATTTCATCAACTGATTCTTCTACCTATTCAACTAGCTACTACATTGTGAAAATGGAAAAACAAAGTTCTAAAGGCAACGACATGGACAAATACAAAAAAGAATTACGTAAAATTGCCCGCGCAACAAAAACAAGCGATTCTACTTTTACTACTAAAGTCATTCGTAAAGAATTGAAAAAAGCAAATGTGAAGATTGAAGATGATGGTTTCAGCAGCGTATTGTCTGACTTCTTAGAAACTTCAAGCAGTACATCAGAATCATCTTCTAAGAAAAAATCTTCATCCACTTCAGAAAGTGAAAGTTCAACTGCTGAAAGTACAACTGAATCAAGTACAGCAACCAGCGAAAGTACAGCCGCTACTGATAGTTCAGCCGCTGAATAATTAAAACAAGATAACATTTCAAGGGAATTCCTATGGGGATTCCCTTTTTTTATTTTTTCATGCTACAATAAAGTACATAATACTTTTAAAAGATAGGTGAACCAATATGAAAGAATTTTCTTCCAAAGCAGCTGAAAAGGATTACTACGAGCATGTTGCCTCTGAAGAAGAATTTTTGGCATGGTATAAAGAACAAGACCATCCTGAATACGACAAACCATCGGTGACGGTAGATGTTGTCAGTATCGGCTATAACAAAGTCGAAGATCAATTGAAAGTTCTTTTAATTCAACGACGAGGAAACCCTTATCGTAATTCTTGGGCTTTGCCTGGTGGATTTATTGAGCGCAATGAATCAACAAATGACAGTGTCCGCAGAGAAACTCAGGAAGAGACAGGCCTAACGATAGGTCGGAAAAATGTCGAACAATTACACACTTTTTCCTCACCAAATCGTGATCCTCGCGGCTGGGTAATTACCGTCAGCTACATTGCTTTTTTAGGGCAAGTTCCTTTACAAGCTGGAGATGATACCCAAGATGCTCGCTGGTTTAACATGGAAAGAATTGGCAATAATATCTTCTTAACTAGCGATGATATTTCCATCGAAATTGATTTAAAAACTGGCGATTCTTTAGGAAAAGATACTCTCGCCTTTGACCATAACCAAATTATTTGTAAAGCATTTAACCGCGTGGCTAACAAGATGGATCATGACCCATTAATTTTGCAAGTTTTAGGTGATGAATTTACTATTACTGAAGCCCGCAAAGTCTTTGCTAAATTTATGGGCATTGATTATCGTACGATGGATCATTCCAATTTTAAAAAAGCCATGTTACAGTTTTTCGATGAAATTGGGGAAAGACCTGTGGGGATCGGTCGCCCGTCAAAAATTTATCGGTTAAAAGATCAAGTCGGAGAAGAAACTGCTACTTAAATAAGAGCGAAAGACATTAGATAGCTTGCTATTTTCTGTCTTTCGCTTTTTATATAAAAAAACCTTGAGAAAAATTCCTCAAGGCTAAGCAGTTACTTTTTTAGTTTTTTTCATTTGCTTACTACGTAATTGTCCACAAGCGGCATCAATATCGGTTCCATGTTCTTTACGAATCACACAATTGATCCCATTTTTCTTTAAGACATCATAAAACTTCAAGACATCCGCTTTCCCACTACGAGAATATTGGTCATGCTCACTTACTGGATTATAAGGAATCAAATTAACGTAAACTAATTTCTTCTTGTCTTTTAACAAGTCGGCTAATTCTTTGGCGTGTTCAACATGATCATTTACCCCAGATAGCATAATATATTCAAAGGTAATGCGACGATTGGTTTTATCCAAATAATAATCAATCGCATCCATTAATCTTTCAATCGGATATTGTTTATTAATTCGCATCATAGATGTTCGTACTTGATTATTTGGCGCATGTAAAGAAATAGCTAAATTAATTTGTAGGCCATTATCAGCAAATTGTCTAATTTTTGGTGCCAAACCTGATGTGGAAACAGTAATGTGACGAGCGCCAATCGCTAAACCTTTGGCATCATTAATCACGTGAATAAAGTCCATCACATTGTCATAATTATCAAAAGGTTCGCCAATCCCCATTACTACTACGTGAGATACTCGTTCATCTAAACCTCGTTCATCAAAATAATGTTGCACTAGCATGATTTGTGCGACAATTTCACCTGCAGTTAAATCACGGTTTTTTTTCAATAAACCTGACGCGCAAAATGAGCAGCCAATACTACAGCCAACTTGCGTTGTTACGCAAACAGACAATCCGTATTCTTGGCGCATTAACACTGTTTCAATCATATTTTTATCTGGTAGTTCAAACAGATACTTAACAGTACCGTCACTTGCTTCTTGCACTACCATTTGTTTCAAAGGATTAATCATAAAATTTTCTTCTAATAAAGCAATCATCGATTTTGATAGATTAGTCATTTGGTCGAATGCAGTTACTCGTTTTTGATAGAGCCATTCCCAAATTTGGGTGGCCCGGAATTTTTTTTCACCGTGTTCTGCCAACCAATCGATTAAATTTTCTTTGCGTAAGCCGTAAATTGATGGTTTCAAGTAAAGTCCTCCTAAAATAGTCGATTCATACTATAACTGATTTCACAGGATAAAACAATTACTTGGTTAAAATTTTTCAAAAACTCAATTTTTTCTTTTTAATTTTCGCGTTTCTCGAATCGTCCAAAAAGTATAAATCATATAGGCCGCCATCAAGAAAAATAAAGTCACTGATGCAGGAACTTTGGCAATAATCCCATTCGCTGATAGACGTTGTAAAATCCCTAAGATACCCAAGGCTTCAAATAAAAATATCATTGAATAAAAAACTGATTCTTTTAATCTTAAAACAAAGATCAAAGCCGCCAACATCAATACACCGATAATGACAAGATCAAATGGGAAAGGAATCGTGATCGGATAAAACATTGGCATAAAGATTGCCATTGAGATACTTGCCGCTAACCAAGCTACGATCACTAAAAATAATATAGCAAATTGAACTCTTTGATCTTTTAACCAACGATTTTCTTGATACACCATTTTTTGGAAAAATTTGAAAACAATAAAAATAAACCCAACTGAAAATGCACCTTCCAATAAATAAGTCAGCCAGTTTATTTGCATCACACTATCTTGATTCACATCGGCAATGAATTTACAAATCCAAACAATCCCTACGATAATCATAACTAGCGTACTGCGATCTTTAAACGAACTCTTTGAGAGATTCGCAATAATCTGATCTGCTGATTCTTGTGGATTTTTACCAAAATATTTCTCTGCCGAAATACCATCCTCTTGAGCTTTGATAATATCATTTAAAATCATCAATAATTGCTCCTCTAATTCTGTCTCATCATGAGTAAATCCAGCAAACATTGTATAACTTGTCAAATTTTTGTAATACATCCGATTTTCCGGTTTGATTTGTTTTTCTAGCTCTTCTCTTTGCTTGCGGTATTGTTCCACTTGCTTCACTTTATTTGTCCTCCCATAAATTCGCGACATTTGTAACCAATTCCTGCCATTCAAGTTCAAATTCTTTCAGTGCGTTTTCGCCACTTGTTGTGATTTTAAAATATTTACGATCAGGTCCTTCTGGCGAGGATTTAAAAGTTGCGACGATTAATTCTTGTTTTTCCAATTTTTGTAATAACGGATAAATTGTGCCCCCCACTATACTAGTAAAACCTTTTCGTTGTAATATTTGAACCAGTTCATAGCCATAAATTTCTTTCTCAGAAATAATTTTTAAAACACAACCAGCCAAAACACCTTTTAGTAATTGAGTTTTTTTCATCTAATCTTCCTAACTAATTTGTATTACTTACTAGCTGTTTTAAAGTATAAAGAAATTCAACTAGTTTGTAAAGCTCACTAGCTAATTTTTTTCAAAGAAAAAACTGAGGAAAATGATTTCCTCAGCTATTCTTCGATGGTTGGTTCTTCTTCAATTTTTTCCACATAAACTTCTCGTGGTTTGCTACCCGTTGATGGACCGATAACTTGATTGGCTTCTAATTCATCAACAATTCTGGCCGCACGATTGTATCCAATTCTAAATCGTCTTTGTAACAGTGAAATACTTGCCGTTTGCATTTCAATCACCAATGCTTTGGCTTCTTCATAAAGTTCATCTTGCGGAACTTCATTAGGTGACGAGGTTACTTCTTCTGTTGGCATCATTTTTTCTTCATAATGGGCTTCTTGTTGGTCAGTCACAAACTCAACAATTTGTTCCACTTCGTGATCAGAAATAAATGCACCTTGCACACGAATCGGTTTATTTTCTCCCATCGGTAAGAATAACATATCACCCCGACCTAATAATTTTTCTGCTCCATTACTATCAATAATTGTTCTTGAATCGGTTCCTGAAGAAACCGCAAAAGCAATTCTTGATGGCACATTGGCTTTAATAATTCCGGTGATAACATCAACACTTGGACGTTGTGTTGCCAAAATCATATGAATTCCTGCCGCTCGTGCCATTTGAGCCAAACGAGTAATAGCATCTTCCACTTCATTACTAGCCACCATCATTAAATCGGCTAACTCATCAACAATGACAACAATAAATGGTAAGATAGGGCGATTTTGTCCGTCTTCCAGATTTTTTTGAATTACTAACTCATTAAAGCCGGAAATATTTCTGACGCCTGTTGCGGCAAATTTTTCATACCGTTCTTCCATTTCTTGCACCACTTTTTGCAGTGCTTGTGCTGCTTTTCGCGGATTAGTTACAACAGGTGTTAATAAATGAGGAATACCATTATAGACATTTAATTCCACCATTTTCGGATCAATCATCATTAGTTTAACTTCATTTGGTTTTGCTCGCATTAAAATACTTGTGATAATTCCGTTAATCGCAACTGACTTACCACTACCAGTAGAACCTGCAATCAGTAAATGGGGCATTTTCGTTAAATCAGCTGTCCGTACAATCCCCGAAATATCTCTTCCTAGTGGTACTTCTAATAATTTATCTGGATGGTTCGGTTGTGCTTCGATGATTTCTCTAAAGGAAACAGTGCTGACAGTGCTGTTTGGTACTTCAATACCAATTAAAGATTTTCCAGGAATCGGCGCTTCCATCCGGACATCTTTGGCAGCTAAAGATAGAGCGATATCATCGGTTAAGCCAACAATTTTACTAACTTTTACACCGACAGCCGGTTGAATCTCAAATTTGGTCACGGCTGGTCCTAAAGAAGCCCGCACAACTTTAGCATCTACGCCAAAGCTATCAAATGTTTTTTCTAACACATCAATATTTTCTTCGATTCGTTTGTATTCATCACTTTGATCAGCTGGTGGAATTTGATCCAGTAAAGTTACCGGTGGCAATTGATAATCATGATCCTCCGGCTCGGCACTGATTTCAAATTCTAAATCACCGATATCAGTTGTTTCTTCTTCCGGCTTAGGCTGTGGTACTGATTTTTCGATATTTTCTTGAAAGCCTTCGATGGGAATTCGTAATTGTTCATAAACCGGCTCTTCTGGTTCTTCTTTACTGGCTTTAGCTAGCTTCTCACCTTCAGATAATGGTCTTACACGATTTTTTTTCTCCGCTTCAGCAGCTTTTTTTTCAGCTTGTTCTTTCTGCTTCTCAGCTTTTTTTTCGGCTCGTTTGGCCTGTCTTAAGCCCTTTTTCTCATCCGATTCAGCAAATTTTTCTTGAAGCACTGCTCCGGTGTTACTGAAAAAGTCTAAGACATTCTCTAATTTCACCATTGTAAATAAATAAATCCCTACTAGCCAAAATAAAACGGCAATTAAATAACTGCCCCATTGGGAAACCAGAAAATAAGTTAAACTATATAAGCTAGCGCCAATCATTCCACCACCAACGTTTTGAGTAATTTGATTAGCAACAAAATCCTGTCTCAAAATCTCCCACGTGGTTTCAAAAATATTTGGTTCTTGCCCGACATTAGCAAATAATCTCGCTTGTAAGAACAATAAAATACCTAAATAAAACACTAGCATCCCTAACCAGCGACGCCCTTTGGTGATTTTTAATTTATTATTTTTAAAAACTAACAAGAGTCCATATATGATTAGTGCTGTTGCTAAAACTGGGTAAGTATTCCCACCAATTATCCGTAGGACGTTGGCCATTAAGTTCCCTAGAAACCCTAAATGGAATAACGCAAAGACAGCTAATAAGATAAAAATTAGTCCTATAACAATAATTAATCGTTGTTCCTGTAGCTGTTTTTGTTTTTTAGTCGTCTTTCTTTTTTTACGCTTTTTTTGCGCCATGTCATCCCTCTTTTCATCTTACCCATTATACAAAAAAAAGAAGGCGAACAAAAGTTTTGTTCGCCCTTTTTAAGATTATTTTTCTGGCATACTCAATTCCTCACCAAACCATTTTTGGGTGATTTCAGCAAATTTGCCATCTTTTTGAATTTTGTCAAAGCCTTCATTGATTTTATCAACTAATTCTTTGTCACCTTTTCTTGCACCAACAGCAAAATCTTCTTCATTAAAACCAGCATTGAAAATATTGTAATCATCCATCGTGCCATCTTGTTTTAAGAAATAATCTGCATATACACGGTCAATCAGTAAGCCATCAATCCGATCATTTTTTAAATCGATAAACGCTTCATTAAAACCAGCATATAGAGTCGCATCATTGTCTTTTACGATATCCATTAATTTTTCTGGCTCTCTAGTAAAACCTTCATAACCAGAAGACCCTTCTTGCGCTCCTAGTACTTTGTCTTTCATGTCTGCATCACTTGTAATGTTACTAGACTTTTTAGTTACTAAGACTTGTTCATTAGTTAAATAAGGTTGTGAGAACGAAACTTTCTTCTTACGTGAATCGGTTACAGTGTAACCATTCCAAATCAAATCAATCGTCCCGTTTTGCAATTCATTTTCCTTCATAGACCATTCAATTGGTTGAAATTCAGCAGTAATACCATATTCATCAAATACGGCTTTTGCTAAGTCCACATCGAAACCAACAATTTTTCCATCATCATCTTTAAATCCCATTGGTACAAAAGTATCATCTAAACCAATCACTACTTTTTTGTTTTCTTCAATTGTTTTCCAACTATCTGTTGAATCACTAGTTGAATCATTACTTGATCCACAAGCTGCTAAAGTGACCATACTAATTACCGCTAAAAACCCGAATAAAAATTTTTTCATTTTAATTCCTCCATTTTTTCTATTTTTTGAATCACTTATGAAATTGGCTCTACCTTCAATAATTCGTCAGCAATATTTTCTGCGAAAACTAAATCATGAGTTACCACAATTTGTGTGACCCCATCAGCTTTTAAATCTAAAATTAGTTTTTCCACTTGTTGCCGTAATTCTGGATCTAGCGCACTAGTTGGTTCATCATACGCCAAAACCCTAGGATCCATTGCCATCGCCCGTGCAATTGCTAAGCGTTGTTTTTGTCCCCCTGATAATTGGAAAGGATAATTATCTAACAATTCTTCAATCCCTAATAAACTAGCTAAATTACGAGCTTTTTTTAGATAAGTTTCTTTGTCTTCTTTTAAAACCAAACGTGGACCAATTGTAATATTATCTAAGACACTTAAATGGGGAAATAATTGAAAATCTTGAAACACAACGCCCACCACTTGATCTTGTTTCGTATCGCTAGGATCAAAGGGCTGACCATCCAACAAAAATGTGCCGCTTTCAGCTGTTTCTAAGCCTGCTAAAGTTCTTAATAAGGTTGTTTTTCCTCCACCAGAAGGTCCGACAATGGCTAAAATTTGTCCATCGGGAATAATTAGATCTAAATGATCAATCACTTTTTTATTACCATAAGACTTGTTAATATCTTTTAATTCAATCATTTTCTCACCTTCCTAACGATAATAATTCATCCGTCGTTCTAATTGCTTCATGATTAATGTTGTAATACCGGTCATAACTAAATAAATGATAGCTACACCAATCAATGGCATCAAAGTTGTGTCTCGTTCCATCGCAATCCGTCCGGCTCGCATGACATCAGATAAACCTAAAACATAAACTAATGAAGTATCTTTAACTAAACTAATCACTTCATTTCCAACAGATGGCAACACGATTTTTGTAACCTGTGGAATAACAATTTTAGTAATGGTTTGGCCTGGCGTTAAACCAATTACACGCGCGGCCTCATATTGACCAACCGGTACTGACTGAATCCCTCCACGGAAAATTTCCGCATAATAAGCTGCATAGTTTAAAATAAATGCAAATAATGCTGCTGGGAAACGATCAAATACAATTCCGATAATCGGTAATCCGTAAAAAACTAAAATTAATTGTAAAAGAAGTGGCGTGCCCCGCATCACCCAAACATAAAGTTGAATAATCCATTGCAACGGTTTGAAGCGACTAACTAATCCAAAAGCCAAAATAATTCCTAAAGGTAACGAACCAACAATTGTATATAAAAATAGTTTTACTGTTGTTGTTGCACCAGCTAAAAGTTGTGGCATCACATCAATTAAATAATTCATTTGCTTTCCTCCCATAGACATAAAAAAAGCCCCTGACAATTAACTTGTCAGAGGACGTATAGACGTGATTCCACCTCAGATTCGTTTTTCTCTCACGAGAAAAACCTCTACCGGTTATGTTGTTTGGAGAAATAAAAAAGTCCTTTAGCTATCATAGCTAAAGGACGTATAAACGTGGTTCCACCTTTTTTTTGTGTTGCTTCACAGCAACACACTCCATTGGTCAACATGACCGCAGCTGTAACGGGCATTCCCGGATTCGCCTACTTAATTTTCAGCCAATCGACTCCAAGATGTGGTTCACAATTAACTTGCTGTTTCTTTCCACCAACCAGAAACTCTCTTTAAACAATCAATCGTTACTCTTCTTTTCAATGTCAATTCTATAAGTTAGGTATAAATTTACACCGAGAGAGACACTTTGTCAATTGAAAAGTTCATCTTTTTTTAATTTAATTCCCAGTTAGTTTTCAGATACTAGCTGAAATTTGCTCCAAGGACGTAAAAATTCTAATAAAATATGCTCTTCTTGAGGAATTTTCCCAACTAAATTTTTTCTTGGATCACTGTGAGGCGTTAAAACAATTTGCATTTCATTTTTATATTTACCAAAATCATCGTTACCAATCACCACATCACCAACTTGAAACTCAAATTGATTGTCATGCGGTGGATTGTTCTCATTTTTATATTTTACTCGCGGCATAGTTGAACGCACCGCTTCAGCTGAGATATCTCCCCGTCTAAAGTGCGCTGGATCTGCGACAATTAGCTTTTCTAATTCACTCGTATCTTTTTCAAAATCAATAGTTAAACTTAATTTATAACGATTGACTACCGCAACTTTTTCTAACTCTTCATCACTTGCATAGGCATTTCCAATAATCACACAATCAATTAATCCTGTCGCAAACATATGGCGGGCTTGTAAATCAATTGGTAATTCTCGATGCATTTCTAAAGTTGGCAAACCATCATTTACATCCCATGGTCCCAGCGTTCCTTGATGACTCGTAATAAAAGCGGCCGTTTTTATCCCTTGACGCTTAAATCGTTGGCTACAACTAATAAAAAAATCATAGGGTAAAGCAGAACCTTTTTGCGGATAAAAATTATGACAACCATAAATAAATGGTCGGTTGGCTTCGTAAGATAAAATATTTTCTAAATAAGCAACATTATTACTCATATTTAACTCAATCGCTAAACCAAAGGGATTAAAACTCAACATACTTTCTTTATTGCCATCAAAGCCTTCATCCAATCGAATGCCATCTGCACCAAGTTCCGCAAAAAAGCTTAGATCATCATATGAAATCTGTAATTCATCAAAAATTGACGGCGCAATATCTAAAATCGTCTCAAATCCTTGAGCTTTAGCAAATCCAATAATCCCTTTAAATTTCTCAGCAACTTTTTCTTTTCCTTCAGTTACTTCCAGCATACTCATAAAGATGCGAGAATAACCTAAGTCTGCCGCCTTTTGAATATATTCACGGTCTTTTTTAGCGTCACTGTGATCAGGATATAAAGAAATTCCGATTTCTCGTTTCATATTAATCCTCCAAACCATTTCTTTCAGCTACGGCTTTAAACCAATAGCCAGATTTTTTGATTGTTTTTTCTTGCGTATGAATATTATTAGAAATAAAACCATAACGATTTTTATAGGCATTTAACCAAGACCAACAATCAATTGGTGTCCACATATGATAACCAAAGCAATTTGAGCCTGCTTCAATTCCTTGATGTAAATAACTTAAATGCTCTGTCAAAAAGTCAATTCGATAATCATCTTGAATCACACCATCTGCATTTTTGAAACGTTCTTCATTAGAAACGCCCATTCCATTTTCCGAAACATACCAAGGAATATTGCCATAATTTTCTTTGATATTCAGAGCAATATCATAAATTGCTTCAGGGTAAATTTCCCATCCACGATCAAGATTGACTCTTCTTCCCGGCATATCAAAATTATCGTAATAACGATCTGGCATCCATTCACCCACTGAATCTGGTGCAACATCTGGTGCTTTTACTCGGTTAGGATGATAATAATTGACACCTAAAAAGTCGATAGTATTATTTTTAATAATTTCAGCTTCTTCAGCTGAAGTTTCCCAAATTACTTGGTCTTTTTCCAATAATGCTTCCAACTCAGCCGGAAAATGACCGAATATTGCTGGTTCTAAAAACATTTTATTGTTCCAAAGCTCGGCAATTCTAGCGGCTTCCAAATCTTCTGGTTTATCACTTGCAGCATAAGTCGGCGTCAAATTCAAAACCGTTCCAATTTGCGCATCAGTAAGATTTAATTTTTTAAAAGCGGCAATTGCTTTAGCTGATGCTAAGTTTAAATTATAGGCTACTTGAACGGCTTTTTTTCCATCAACAACATTGGGATAATGAAATTGGAAAAGATATTCCCCTTCAACGACTACCATCGGTTCATTATGAGTCGTCCAATATTTCACCCGATCACCAAATAATTCAAAACACTTTGTCGCAAAACCAACATATAAATCGACGACCTTTTTACTTTCCCAGCCACCATATTTATCATACAGCTCTACTGGCAAATCAAAATGATGTAAATTCATCACTGGAGTAAGTCCTTTTGCCAGCATTGTATCAATGACATTATTATAAAAACTTACAGCATCTTTATTTACGGTATTTAATTCTAAATCATCAATTAAACGACTCCATTGAATACTTGTCCGTAAACTATTCATGCCAATACTGCTCATTAAAGCTAAATCATTGGCATAATCATTGTAAAAATTAGAAGCTGTATCTGGTCCGACTTGATTATAAAATTTTTCTGGTTCTATTTGATAATGATAGTCAAAAACATTGGCGTGCTTCTTATGGAAACGACCTTCACTTTGTGGGCCAGATGTAGCAGCACCCCACCAGAAATTTTTCGGGAATTTTTTCATTGCTTTTCTCCTTTGATTAAAAAAAAGATTCGCAACAGTATTGCTACCGGCAAATCCTTTTTTATTTTTTAAATATTTGCTTTACGGGCTTCTTGAATATTAATCATAATAATAAATGGAATGTAAATAACAACTGAGATAATTAAGTTAATTGCTGCTAAAATCCCACCAGAAATACTTCCCGTTACCAATGCGCCACCGATAATTGGCGGTGTTACCCAAGGAGCAATCGCTGTTGCTGGTGGTACTAAACCAGTACTAGTTGCAAAATAAGCAATCGTTACTGTAATCATTGGTGCTAAAATAAATGGAATAAACATAATTGGGTTCAAGACAATTGGGAAACCAAATAGTAAAGGTTCATTGATATTGAAAAGTCCAGGTGCTGCTGCCAAGTTATTTACGACCATCAACTGTTTATTTTTACGACCGACTAAATAAATCGCGATTACTAAACCTAAAGTTACCCCTGTACCACCTAAGTTTACAAATGAATCGATAAATGGTTTGTTTACAATGTAAGGAGCGTCCAAACCTTTTGCAATTGCGTTTGCATTTGCTTCAATTGCTGGTGCATTAATTGTTTGCATAAAAGGATCGATCATGTTGGCACCATGTAAACCAAAGAACCATAAGAATGGTGTAATAAAAGCAATTAATAATGCTGAAGGATAAGAGTTTGCTAAGCCCATAAATGGTTCTTGAACGAGCTCATAGAATGATGCAAACATATCTTCAATCCCAAAGCCAGCAAGAATTGCTGTAATTAAACCAAAAATTGAAATCGTAATCATCGCTGGGAATAATGAAGCAAAAGCTCGAGCAACTGCTGGCGGTACACCATCAGGCATCTTCACAATTAATTTTGGATTACCAACTAAACGTGTGAAGATTTCTGCTACTAAAATACCTACAATTAATGCAACGAACAAACCGCTTGAATTCATTCCTGTTAAAGCTGCACCCAGTGTAAAGAAAGTTGCGACTGAAACAACTCCAGTTGCCACAGCATCTTTTCCATAAGTATGTGCTAAATTATAAGCGACTAGAAAAGCAATAAAGACTGAAAGAACACCGAATGTTCCGTTCCAAACTGCACCACCAAAACCTTTCCAAGCTTCTCCTCCAAAAATATTAGTCATAAATTCTTGAAAGCCAGGAATCGGTAAATTATTAATTAATACCCCGAAAGATCCTAAAATCATTAGTGGCATAGTCACCATAAAAGCGTCTCTGATCGCTACTAAATGACGCTGAGCACCAATTTTTGATGCTACGGGAATAAAGTGTTTCTCCATAAAATCGATAAATGCATTCATGTACAATTCCTCCTATTTTTTCCTTCTTTTAAAAATAATCATAAAAACTTTGCTGACCCTTAGGAATATTAATTTCCTTAGATACTTCAATTTTTTCTAATAAAATTCCTTCTTGTAGAGTCATTCTTCCTAGAAGTAACTCACTCCATGCTTCAATCGAAGCTTTGATATCGCTCTCCCCAGTAACTTTTTCGACTGTTTCTCCAGTTTTTCTAAAGCAACCAATATTTTCTGGACAATAGTCATCACTGCTGACTTCAAAAATAATAGCTTTTTCTTCTATTGGTAAAATTTTTAGCAAACTAGAAAAGTCGATAATGCGACTCATCATATAAGGTTTTATTTGAATTTGGATTTCTTGTTGTTCATTGAAACAGTTCTCTAAAATTTCGCTTGTTGAGGTGTCATAAGTAAACTGACTAAAAGAAGCGGTATGGGCTTTTAAATAAGTTAATAATTTCCGCAAAGCAAAATTGTTCTGATAAACCAACTCATCAACGATAAAAGTTTCTTTTTGCAAACGATAAATTAAATAACCAGCTCGCTGTCCAGAGTCGTCGTAACAAACAGCATAAAATCTTCCTTGATAATATTGATTGAGCCGTTCCCACCACCACATTTCTCGCACGACAGTGCCGACTTCTTGAAAAGTTAATGCCTGTTGATACAATGATAAAATTTCTGGTTTTAAGCTTTCCCAACTGTCTCTGACTATTGATCCGGTTTTTTCATCTTCAAGATGATTGAAGGCAGCCGCCGGAATTTGATATCTTTTTTGCCAACTAGTATTTTCATAACCGAATTTGCGATAAAAGTTTTCAGAAAAAGGGGCCAACTGGCTAATAATGAAGCCCTCTTGTTTTAAATCCGTCAGTAACTCACTCATGATATCCTTAATCCCGCCAGTGCCACGATATTCTGGCAAACTAGCTACATATCCAATCCCGGCCATCTTAATTGTTGAACCAAAAAATTTGGCTTTGAAATGATTGCTCATCACCATACTCGTTAATTGATGTTTAAAATAAGTACCATAAACATCACTGTGCTGATAACGACTTAAAAATAACGAATCCTCAATAATCGGTGTTTGTTTATTGAAGGCGTATTCAATTAATTTTGTGATTGCTTGTTTATTTTCAGTTGTCGAGCTCAGTTTCATTTAAATCACTCCGCATCAAGGCGACGATAAATATCAATTACTTCTTTAGCTAAATCATTAAAAGTCATACTAGTCATCAAATGATCTTGACTGTGAACGGCTAATAATGTCACGGTCATATTATTACCACTAGCTTCTTCTTTTAATAAATTAGTTTGGGCATGATGGGCTTCAACTAATGATTGACTAGCAGTCGCTAATTTTTCATCAGCTAATCCAAAATCACCAGATTTAGCAGCTTGGATTGCTTCCATTGCATCACTTTTTGCATTTCCAGAATTAATAATTAATCCCATGGCTGCTTCTAATTGTTCCTGACTCATTTCTGCCATAAAAATCACTCCTTACTTATCTTTATCTTCAATCAAATTAATCGCTGTTTGCAATACTGCTTCGCCATTCATCATGCCGTAATCTTTCATATCAATAATGTCTAATGGGACATTTGTACCGGCTAATTTTTGTTCAAATTGCCCTTTCATAAAACGAACTTGCGGTCCTAATAACAAAACATCAATAGGATTTGCTTTATCTTCAATTTTGTCATCAGCTTCTGAGGCAGAGACTGCGAAAATATCCGTTTCAATTCCTTGATCGGCAGCAGCTTTTTCCATTTTTGTTACTAATAAACTCGTTGACATGCCCGCCGAACAAACTAACATAATTCTTTTCATATTTGTCACTCCTTAATTTGTATTCATCTTTATAAAAGCAATTTGCGTGCCAACTATTTACTGTGAAATCCCTTGATTTAACCAGCTTTTTGATTTACACACAAAAGAAAAAGGATTACACAGTGTGCAATCCTAGTTCAATTTGATTATCTAAAAGTGTTTTTACAATATAAGCTAAATCATCTTCATTGAAACGAATTTCAAAATTATCACTGATTTTTTGAAGTTCATTTTTTACTGTTTCAAACAGCTTTTGATTTTGCAGATGGAAATATTTTACTTCCTTAAAAGCTGGTCGTGGTTCATCTTTTTTTATCTTATCAACTAAAAAAGCGATATGAATAAGTAAAGCCTGTAAGACATTATTCTCTATAATCATTGCTTGGCTTTTTCGGATATTTTGCAGCGCATCATCGATTTGTAAAAAAAGCTTTTGCGTGTCAATTTCAGCTGAAAAGTCTTGGGTCAAAGATTCCGCCATTTGTGGAAGAGCCACATCACTTCCTAAAAAATTTTGAAATTCAATGATTTTTTCTCGTTGAAACATATTTAAGGCTGGGAAAAAAGGAATATGCTGATATTGAATCTCCAACGTCCCCACAATAGCCACAATATTTTTATGGGTCACTAATTGATCTAAGCGATGCTTGAAACTTTCTCGCTCCAAAGATTGCAGCTGAATAATTTCAAACTCTTTTGGATCAACAATTTGACTAACCACTTGATTTAAGCGCTTCGACACACCTTCTCCAGTAAAGCAAGCCACTACAATTACTTTATGCCCATCTTTTTCAGGTGTTTCTTCTAGTTGAACCATGTTGATAAACATCGTCATCACACTATGATAAATTTCTTCCAAACTGCGTCCTAACGTTGCTAAACGCAAAGATTCCAAAACCAACATCGTAGAAGCCATTGAAATTACTCGAGTACGAATACCTATTTCATGATAAATTAAATTTCCGAAATTATTAGGTGAGCCCATGTCTGTTAATAAAATAATGCCTTCTGAATAGTTGGCCTTTTCTTGAGCTAAATAATAGTTGATTTGACGATACATTTCAGAAGTATTCATCGTTAATGGCATATTAAAAGCAACACCAGCATTGGTACCCAGTAATTCTTGGACTGTTTCTAACATACTTGAAGCAGTTGAACGTCCATGCATCACCACAAAGACGCCAACTTGTTTTTGTTGAAAAGCATTTTTCTCTCGTACATCCTGGGTTAAAAACATAGTGATAAATCCAATTTCATCCATAGAAATTTCAACATTATAGGCTTCTTCAATTTGGATAGAAAATTCAATAGCTAATTGAAATTCTTTAGAATACTTTCGGCGAACCTCGTTTAGATTAGGATGGCTGATGAATTGGCCAGCGCGAATTCGTTCAATTGTTGAACTAATGTGTAACGCAAAGGCAAAACGGACTTTTTCATCATAGTTACGATCTAATTTTTTTGCGGCCATTTCATATAGTTGATTGGTCAATTGCCATAAATCATCAGATATGATTTCCCGATAAATGTTAGCATGAGATAATTCTTCCACATAATTTTCAAAGTAGCGATCCACATCTTGACTAATCAATCTTTCTAAATCAATTTCTGAAAGGTTTTCCCGACCCAATTTGTCCAATTTATAAGTAATCGAATGATAGACCTCCATATCTTTAGTGGGATCTTGTCGCCAGACAACTTCTTCTGTTCCTGGTTTTAAATTTAAATATAGATTTTTATTATCCATTAAAGGGCCTAAAGTATCGGGAACATCTTTCATATACAACAAACCTTTTTGAACATTTAACGGTAAATCTTCTTCGGTAACCATCAATTTTTCATGACCATCATTGGCTTGATAATGAAGGAAAGCTTTGGCACAAACCAGTTTCAAATCTCGTTTTAGTTGCCCAATATTCCCTTCAGCTGGATATAATAAAAATCCTAGCAAGCTTCTTTTATCAATGGCAATTTCTTCATTTAAACGATTGGCTTCTTGTTGTAAAAAAGTTTTGATAATCGCTAAACGTTCGTCTATCGATCGTTCTCTTAATGGCGGTAATTCAATTTGCATAGGAATCCGCCGATTAAAAGTGGATAAAAAACTAGCACTCGTTTCTGTTGTGGCACCGATAATCTGAACAGAGGCATTTTGTTCTTCATTGGCACCTAGTGGTCGATAGACACCTTTATCAATAAAAGTGAACAACATTTCTTGACCTTCTGGTGGTAGTCGATGAATTTCATCTAGAAATAAAATACCTCCGTCTGCCTGTGCCACTAAACCATCTCTCGTTTCTTCAGCACCAGTGAAGGCACCTTTTGTCACACCAAAGATATGACCGAATAACAGTTGCGGATTTTGAGCATAGTCAGCACAATTAAAAGTAATAAAGGGGGCACTAGGTTGTAAGACTTTGGAGGAAACTGCAAAATGATACATGCATTCAGCAAACATTGTTTTCCCCGTACCTGTTTCTCCAAAAATAATTGTATGTAAACCCCGAGGCGGGTATAAAATTGCCGCTTTTGATTTTTGAATTTGACTTTTTAGTGAATCATCACGACCAATTAAGTTCTCAAAAGTAATATTTTCTTCATTTGCCTTGATAATTACTTGAAATTTGACTGGCCGACCATCAATTTTTTTAACATCACCAGATTTAGTCAATTCATTTAAGTAACGACTAATATTGGTGCGGTCGCTTTTTAATTCATCGGCTAATTGTTGCGCTGTAAATTCTTGCGGATGATCTTTCAAAAAAGCCAACACTTGTTCTTTTGCTTTCATTCAAACACCTCTCAATTGGTATAAACCAAAATCATTATACGCTATAAAAAAACAAAATTCCAGTTTTTGGAAATCGTTTTCATTTCGCTGTATAATTTTGTACTTCCAACTTTATCAAAAAAGAGACTGAACAATTTAAATTGTTCAGTCTCTGATGATTGCTAGTTTATCTTTATTTAGTACTCACTAGCACTTTCTTCAATTAAGGATTCTGTCGTCTCAGAATCAGATGAGTTATCTTGATATGTGCTAATTCGAGATTCTTTTACTAGTTGGTAAATGACATCATCATTGGCCATGAAATGATCACCTTTTTTCGTCAATGTAAATTCCAACTCAACCGGACTTAATACTTTTTCTGCATCATAATCTAATTCCCCATAATAGATTGCATACAGTTTTAAAGTAATTAAAGATTTAATAGTTTTTAAATCTTTATTTTGAGATTTACGAATAAAAGTATCTTCATCGATTCCTCCAAATAGTTCAGTCCGAGCAGCCCCAATCGGATTGGCTTCTTGCAGTCCAGCAATTGGATAATAAGAAGCTACCACTATGGCTTCATCTCCTGAAATATTTACATTTTGAATATCGAAGGATATTCTTTTTGTTTGTTTTAAATAAGCCTCTGCATAGTCTTTTACAATATCTGAAGCATAATAATTTGAATCATCAATCACTAAATAATAGTCATCTCGATTTTCATTTTCAGCAAACATTTCATCCTGTTTTTTCGATAGTTCACTAACTAAATAAGAGTCAATACTATCTGCACTTTGATTCGTTACATCTCTCAGCTGTTCAGACCGTTTCCCCTGATATAAAAAGTTTAACAAAGTTTTTGCATCTTTTTCGGCCTGTTCGTCTTGATTTACTGATACTTGTTCAGAATCATTCGTGACAGGTGTATCCTCTGTTGTTTCTTGATTTCCACCGCATCCAACAAACAAAAATAAACCTGCCCCAGCAATCAACCCTAACCATTTCTTTTTCATAATAAATCCTCCTATAATAAAATTAAAATCTCTCCTTATTAATTATACACAATAAACTTATGTAAAATATATTTTATTTAATAAAAATAATAATTATACTATTTTTTACAAAAAAACCAGCAAAATCATTTTGAGATTTTGCTGGTTATCAATTAATCTTTCTCCATCGCTGCTTTCAACGCTTGAGCCAACGCACTTTCTTGTGGTTCAGCTTCTTGGTTAACTTTATTCAACAAACGACGTTCTTCATGCTTGGTCATTTTTTTGCTACGGGCTTTTTTGTCTAACATTTTTTCAGTGGTACCATCATATTTACAACGGAAGTAAGCACCATTTTTTCCATCGATAATTTCCATTTTACGATGACATTGTGGACAGCGATGGTTGGAAACTTTAGGATCTTTGCGACGACGGTAATCACATTCAGGATTGGTACAAATATAAATTTTTCCGTCTCGCGTATTCTTTTCTCTTAAACTAGAGCCGCAGACTGGACATTTTTTAGTTGTAATTGAAAAATCTTGATACTTCTTAGTGCTTTGTTTCACTTCGTTAACTAAGGATGCGGTATCTTTTTCAATTTCTTTAATAAAGGATTGGCTAGAAAATTTCCCATTCGCGATTGCTTCTAATTGCCGTTCCCATTTTTCAGTTAATTCTGGCGTTACTAATGCGGGATTGACCAATTCTAGCAATTGTTTACCTTTAGGAGAAACTTGTAAGCCATTATTTGTTCGTTCCATTAGTTCTGATTTAATCAATTTTTCGATGATCTCAGCGCGTGTTGCCGGTGTGCCCAGACTATGTTTTTCCATATTTGCCAACAAAGTTCCTTCACTCAAGGGTTTCGGCGGTGAAGTCAATGCTTTTTCTACCGTAAAATTTGGTTGAATACGTTGATCCTTTTGCCAAGAAATAGCTGGTTTGTCTGCTTCACTTTTTTTCCAACCAGCCACCAACACTTTATTTTGTCTGAAAGTAAACGTTTCTTCTCCAAAAGCGACCGTTACTTTTTGCTGGCTTTCTTTATGAGCCTCGGCAAATAATCCCAAAAATCTTTCAACAATCATCGTGTAAATCCGCTGTTCATCATTGGATAGTTTTTCATAACGAGGTCGTTGTTCTGTCGGAATTAAAGCATGATGATCCGTTACTTTACTATCTTGAAAAACTTTATTTTGAATCACTTTGCCACCATTTTTAATGTAGGTTTTTACTTCAGGAGAAAAGTCACTAATGGCTTGCAACCGTTCCTTCATAGTTGCCTTCATATCTTGCGTTAAGTATTTGCTATCGGTACGCGGATAAGTCACTATTTTATGAACTTCATATAAACTTTGAACCAATGACAATGTTTTTTTAGCTGAATATTGATAACGGCTATTGGCTTCTCTTTGAATTTCCGTTAAATCATATGGCAAGGGAGCAGGCTCAGTTTTTTCTTTTTCAGTGATACTGGTGACTTGTCCTTTTTGCTGACTCATTTTTTTTACAAGTTTTTCAGCGTCTTCACGTTCAGTGATGCCATAAGGGTTTTTTTGATTTAATTTAGCTGTTTGACCAGCAACGTCCAAAGAAATCACAAAATAATTTTGTGGTCGAAATTTCTCGATTTTCTTTTCTTGTTGCCGCACCAAAGCTAACGTAGGGGTTTGTACCCTACCGGCAGATAAATTATCTTCATATTTAACTGTCAATGCACGAGTCACATTTAGACCCACCAACCAATCGGCTTTTGAGCGAGCCAAAGCTGATTGATAAAGGTTATCATACTCTTTAGCTGGTTTTAACTTAGAGAAACCTTCTTTAATTGCTTTATTGGTTTGCGATGAAATCCAAAGTCGTTTCACAGGTTTATCAAATTTTACGTACTCTAAAATCCATCGAGCAACTAGTTCGCCTTCTCGACCGGCATCAGTAGCGATGACCGCTTCAGAAATGTCTTTGCGTTTAGCTAGTTGTCCGATGGTTTTTAATTGTCCACGGGTTTTTGGTAATGGTTTAATACCAATGTATTTGGGAATCATGGGCAAAGTATCCATTTGCCACGTTTTCCATTCAGGTTTCAAATCCTCTGGCATTTTTAGACTAAGTAAATGTCCTAATGCCCAAGTAACAATTACCTTGTCACCTTCGAAATAGTTTTTATGTTTTTGATTCGCGTTAAGCACTTTGCTGAGATCTCTTGCAACACTTGGCTTTTCCGCTAGAATTAGTTGTTTCATAAAGTTCCTTCCGTTCTTCCAGTTTAACTGGCTGTTTGTTTTCTAACAACGCAAGTCCCCAATATTGTTGTAAAAAGTCATCACACTCTTCACACCAACGTTCATCTGATTCATCCCAAAATGCACTTAAAAAATTATTTTTTTTATTATGATATGTATAATCTGAATTTAAAGTTTCAAATTGTTGGTAATAATATCCTTCTGCTTCTTCAAAAGTATCGAAAGCTTTCAGATCCGTCGCATCAGCTTCCCAATCTTCAAAGAACCACCACGGTTCATTGTCGCCATGTAAAGTGTAAACTTGGAACATAAAAAATCCCTTCTTTCCACCTTCATCATAAGCACCTTAAAATAAAATTTCAAGAAATCTGTTTGAAAAGTACAAAATCAGTTAAAAAACCTTGAATTCTTGCGTTTCCATCAATTATATCATAGATCACTTGCTAAAAAATATAGCTCTTATTATTCATTTTTCATAAAAATTATGATTTTTTTACCTTTATATTCAACTATTAATCCAAAATATTTTTTGATGAAACGTTTCCAAAAAAGAGCATCTAGAGGTACAATAAGTAGGAAGGAGATTAGGAGGGATTTAAAATGATTTGGGGAATTATTTGTGCTACCATCATTTTATATGGTGCAAATATTTATTTATTTAAAGTCTATTTCAAAGAGAAAAAAATTATTGACCAACTAGAACGTCTAGCTATTATGTTTGGCACTAATATGGGTGTCCTTTTAGTAGACTCACTGGTAATTTTTTTTGGTGTAGTGCTTGAGGACAGTTTATTTTTATTATTATAACGACAAAACAGTGGCAAAAGCATACTTACTTTTGCCACTGCTTTTTATTGCAAATCTAAATCACATCTCGTTTATTATAAGCAATTAAGCTTAATGTAATCATCACTAGAAATGCCGCCAATAATCCAACGGTTAAAGGATAATTAACTTCTTCCACTGGAATTTTCCCCATCCAACCTAAAGGAGAGAAATTCTCAAATTTTTCTGAAAGATTTAATAATGGACCAAACATTTTCATTAATAAACCAGCTAATAGATACAACCAAGCAATTAATGATAACTTAGGAGCTACACCGCAGAAGAAAATGCCAATTCCAATAAAAAATAAAACCGTTGGTAAATAGCCGATTAACATCTGCCAAAAATATTTAAGCGCTAAAGGTTCAGATATGGTGGCATTCCCAATAAAAAAAGCGCCACTTAAAGTTAAAATAAAGACACAACTACTCAATCCAATCCCGATTAAAAAATAACTATTGGCTAATTTTGTTTTACTTATCGCTTTTGAATGTAAAATTTCTAAATAGCCTTTTTTTTCATCACTATTCAATCGAAATATCACAATTAAACCACTGATTGCTGCAATTGCCACGAAAAACAACGCCAACATATTTAAATAATTAAGCAATAAATCCCGATTAGCATCATTGATTGCAGAAACACCTAAAATCTTTTTATAGGTAGGATTCGTTCCAATAATATCGCCAATGGAATTAAATACCGAGCCATAAGCTGCACCTAAAATAAGACCCCCTAGCATCCAGCCAAGCATACTATTTCGTTCAATTTTTAAAAGTAACCGAAGAGGCGAATTTAAAAACCAACTAGCCTGACTTCGACCCGAATGAGGTGTAAAAATACCACTACCAATATCTCTCCTACTAGCAATTTTTATTCCAGCAAATAAACAGATGAAACTACTAAACACCATCACAAAAATTGGTAGCCAATTATTATTAGTATAAATTTCGGTCTTTTGAATCCAGCCGACTGGTGAAAGCCAAGTATATTTAGGGTTTGTCATATCAGTCAGCATCCGCAGTAAATAAAAAATACCGAATAAACCATAGCTAAAAAAATATGCTCCTCGACTACTACTAGTTAATTGTGCTAAAAAAATACTGATACAACCAAATAAAATACCAATAACTGCAAAACTAACCCCCATCAACACATCACCAGCAATTGTCGCCCCATTTAATTTCCCAACTGCTAAACTTAAAATGAATAAACCACCCATCAAACTGTTTATTATAAGTATTTCAATCAATGTGGCATAAATTGGCGCAACTCGGCCGACCTTTCGTGATCGAATCATTTCCAACAACCCAGAATCTTCCTGACTTCGAGTATTTCTGACTGCTAGCGAAATATTCATGAATATCATAAACATTCCCATAAAGATTACCATTTCCGAAGAAAAAACATCGGCAGTGGTATAAGGTTTTGTGGCTGTTACTTCACCAAATAAACTAACCAGCGCGGGTGTTTTCAAAGTCGTCATAATTGTTGTTATTTCGGCTGTCGTCCCGAATAAATTATTAAACTGTCCAGCCATTGCCGCAAACATCCCTACTAAAATAACCAACCACAATAGATGTCTAAATAAGTTTTGACGTATATTGGCTTTCAATAAATAAATCGTGTGACTTCCATTAGTCATCAGATTCACCTGCTTTTCGATAATACTGCAGGAATAAATCTTCTAATGTAGGTGGTGCCGTTGTGATAGTGATAATTTCTTTTTTAGTTAATTCTGCTAACACTAAATTGAGTTGATCATTATTAACAGATAGCACCGCTTTTCTGTCATCTTCGTTAATAGAAATTTTTTCTACACCTGTAAAATCTTTCAAATCAGCCAGACTTTCTTTTGTTTCCACCGTAATTTGTAAGAAAGTTAAATGTCGCATACTGGCTAAATCTCCAGATTCAATAATTTCACCTTCACGAATAATCGTAATGTGGTCACACATTTTTTCGACTTCTGACAAAATATGACTGGAAAGCAAGATACTTTTCCCCGCCGCTTTTAATTTCATTACTTCATTTTGAAAAGTTTTTTCATTCAAGGGATCCAATCCAGAAGTGGGCTCATCAAAAATATATAAATCAGCTTCTTGGGATAAAGCTGCTATTAAAGCAACTTTTTGACGATTGCCTTTCGAATAAGAGCGGGCTTTTTTCTTAGGATCTAACTGAAAAAGGTCAATTAATTCAGCTGTTTTTTGATTCCGTTCTTGATTGTTTAGACGCAATAATAAATCAATGATTTCTCCACCAGTTAAGTTTGGCCATAGATAGACATCCCCAGGCACATAAGCAATCCGTTGATGTATTTTAGTATCTTCATGCCAGACATCTTCACCAAAAATAGTCGCCTCACCACTAGTTTTCTTTAACATTCCTAATAAAATTCGAATAGTGGTAGATTTACCAGCGCCATTAGGTCCAATAAAGCCCATTACTTCCCCTTGATTTAAAGTAAAGCTCACATCTTTCAATGCTTCGAATTTCCCAAATTTTTTGCTTATTTGATTTAGTTCAATTACTGCTGGCATTTTGTTCACTCCTCTTTATTTCAAAAGATACGCTCCTTTGATCGCTTGGTCAATCTATCACTTTATTATTTTCAATTGCTATAAATTTAGGTAAAATGAATTAGGAAAGGACTGTTCATATGCATCTACTAAAAACTTTATCCCCTTATTTTTTATTACTGGCTTGTCTAGGAGATTTTTCTTTACCTTATTTATTGGGCAGTGCTTATCCCGGATTTAATCAAAAAACGATGCTGATTAGTCAACTAGGAGAAAAATCTAGTCCAGTACAGCAGATATTTAACCACGGTTCAATTATAACAGGTAGTCTATTTGTTTTATCTAGTATTGGTATCTATCAATTTTTCAGTCTGGAATCTAGTTTGTTCGCCAAAATTTTAGCTGCTGCAATTGCTCTTTATGGCATTGGTGATTGTATTTTATCTAGCTTAATCCAATTAGATCCGGCTGCTGAAAACTTTCGCAACCCTACTTATCTACTTCACGCAGGCTTTACGGCTATTGCTATGATTGGGATGCTACTTGTTCCGTTAATTTTAGCTGGACGAGCATATATTATTGGTAATCTTTTTCCAGTATTATTTTTTATTATTTGTTTGGTTGGCGCAATCATTACTTTAATTCTATTTGCTTCTTACTATTTACCGATTGTTGGAAAGTATTTAGTCTCCACACATGGTCTATGGCAAAGACTTTCATTGATTTTTTTATACTTGCCAGCGATTGCTATGGCTTTGATTCAAATTCGGCAAAAATAAAGCAGGTCTTTTTTATAAGACCCGCTTTTTTAACTTAGTTTTTTTAAACCAATTTGAGCTGCACCAATCGCTCCCGCATATTGGGATAACGGATTGGTGTTTACTGGTGCATGAACATATTCTGATAATACTTCAGAAAATGCTCGACTATGAGACAAACCTCCGGTAAATAAAATTTCTTCACCTATTTTTGGTCGTAATTTAGAATATTGACTGCTAATTCTTTTAGCAATCGAATGCAAAACACCTAAGGCAATATCTTCTCGTTCTTCACCTTTTGCAATCAAACCAATCACTTCTGATTCAGCAAAAACCGTACACATGCTATTGATTTTTACCGGTTGCGCATTTTCAACAAACTGGTCAATGATCGTAATTTCCTCGCCTAAAGTTCTCATCATTACTTCAACAAAACGACCAGTTCCGGCAGCACAGCGATCATTCATGTTAAATTCTACGACTGAGCCTTTTCCATTCAAAGAAATGGTTTTACAATCCTGACCACCGATATCAATTACTTCTTTCACTCCAGGGGCGATATATTCAGCACCTTTTCCATGACAGGTAATTTCAGTCACCGCTAAATCACTGTCAATTAATTTTCTGCCATAGCCAGTTGTCACTAATTTAAATTCTTTTAAATCATGATTATCGGACAAATAAGCTACCACTTCAGCCATCGCAGCTCTGGGGTTTCCTGCGGTAGGCAATAAATATTGATCAATTAATTGATGATCGGAAAACAATACACCTTTTGTCGTTGTCGAACCAGAATCTAAACCAATTATATCCATACTTGTTCTTCTTCCAACATCTCAATAAAAGCAGTCACCCGCGTATTGATTTGCTCGATATCGGAGGTTGAATAATCGGTTTCCAGATAAAGATAAGGTGTTTGTTTTTCATCATTTAAGTAGCGTTTCATCCGAGATGATTCAACAGAAAATGGAATGCAATTTTGGAGCACCATATCGATCACTCCATCTACTTGGTAATCATCAATCATTTGGCTCAATAATTCCTTACGGGGCTGATTGTTAGACATACAAGCACAGCCGATATTAATGTATTTATCGGTTAAGGCTTGATAAACATCTTGTTCATTTTCATCGACTAGCCGTTCAACTGCTTTTGCTACTGTACAATTTTCGTACCCCACTACAATACCACCATTTTCCTCAATCGCTCGAATCACTTTTTCGGTAACTCCGCCCATTGGGGAACCTGTTACTAGGATTCGTGGCTTTTTAGTTAAACTTTCCCCGTTTTCGTATTTTTCTTTTACTTTTGCAGTCGTTGTTTCTAACATCTCAATGACTTCTTCTTTATCAAATTTATACTGGGAACCATACATCACTTGGAAAATCTCGCTTCCAGTAATCGCAGGTGGATTCAATTGACCCAAACGATAAAAATTTTGTTTGGCTTTGCGCTCACGGTTTTTTAATAGAATTGCTTCATGAATTTTTTCTTCGGTAATTTCTACACCAAAAAAATCTTCCAATTTTTCTTTGAAGCTTTTAATTTCTGAATACCATAATTGTTTGCTAGCATCGCTATCACGATTGTGTGGTAGTTGCATCAAATAGGTATCTTTAAAATCGGCCATGTATTCATACATTTTTTTCTTTCCATCACAAGTCGTTTCCCCCACAACCAAGTCTGAAAAATAAAAATAAGGACACTTATCGGTTTTGCCAAAACCATAGCTAGATTTAATTAATGGACAAAGATTTCGTGGTAAATCTTCTTCAGCTGCTCCAATTGTTTCATCTGAAGTAGAGCACAAACTTATTTGAACCGCTCCGCTAGCTAAGACCAATTCCTCTGGCATAAAGGTACAATACACACCCACCACGGGTTGACCTGTTTCTTTCAATTCTTTCACTGTCATAAAACCGTTTTTACGAGCTTCTCCAAATTCATCAAAGATCTCTGGCAATTCTGTTTTTAATTTCATCAGTCAAATCTCCTCTAGTTTTCCGCCTCACTAGAAACCTGACTAGTTAGGAAGAAAGATATTTTTTTGCTTAGAGCCTCTAAGTTTTTTACTTGTCATCGACGCAGCATAATATCCTCCCCCCTTTTTTTGCAAACGTTCTCAATGATTAGTATAACCAATCACAAACACCATCGCAAATTAAATTTGGCAGAAAAAGACTACCCATCAGGCTTCTTAAAGATTATAATATGATTAAAATTTAACGAATGGAGTCCTCTTATGACTAAAACTTTATACAAAAATGCCCAAGTTTTTATTGGTGACAACGATTCTTTTGAAAAGAAAAATTTCATTGTTGATGAAAAAACAGGTAACTTCTATCACGTATCGGCGGAACCATCCACTCAGTTTGACACAGAAGTAGACTTAGCTGGAAAATTTGTCATCCCAGGGTTAATCAATGCCCATACGCATATTGTTGCTGATCCATATGAAAAAATTTCAAAATTAGGCGCAGATGAATCCACTGCCGCCGCTTCGACTTTTATGGCACTCAGAAACCTTTCCCAAATTTTACGAGATGGTGTGACTTATATTCGCGATGTTGGTTCAACGTTTGATATTGATATCGAATTAGCAAAGTTAGAAAGACAAGGTGACTTAACCGACGCTCCAGGAATCATTGCTTCAGGAAAGTCTTTGGCAATGACTGGCGGACATTTATATAAGGGTAGTTACGAAGTGGATGGTCCCGATGAAACGAGAAAATATGCCCGTATTCTTTTAAAAAAAGGCGTCGACAATATTAAATTAATGGCTACTGGTGGCGTCTCATTCAGCGGCGAACGGCCAGAAGATGTTCAACTGACTGAAATAGAAATGCGAGCAGCCATTGAAGAAGCCCACCATAAAGGAAAAACTGCTGCCGCCCATGCCCAAGGAAACGAAGGAATAAAAAATGCGATTCGAGCTGGTGTAGATTCAATCGAACACGGCGTTTATTTAGATGATGAAGCGATTGATCTATTACTTAGACATGATACATTTCTAGTACCGACCCTAAGTGCACCTTGGTCAATGGAAAAATACGCCACTAATTTACCAGATTTTATGATAAAAAAATCACGAGAAATTCAAGCAGCCCATATTGAAAGTATTGAAAAAGCAGCTCAAGCTGGTGTAAAGATTGTCCTAGGAACTGATTCTGGAACGGCCTACAATAATTTCAATAATCAAACAACTAAGGAGTTAGAATTATTAGTAGCTAATTCTCACTTAACAACTTTACAAGCTTTACAGGCTGCGACAATTAACGCTGCCGCTTTACTAAAAATAAATGATCATGCTGGCTCAATTGCAGTTGGAAAACTTGCCGATTTTATCATCTTAGACAACAATCCTTTAACAGATATTACAGTGTTACAACAAGCAAAAAAAGTTTATAAAAAAGGAAAAGCTGTCCAGTAAATAAATAAGCAGATCGAAATTATTCGATCTGCTTATTTTTTATAAAATTGAAAAGCCTAAATCATCAATATCTTTTTGGAAAGTTTTGACTGTATCTAAGGCAACTTCTTCAGCAGTGGTTCCAAGTTTTGCCAGCTTATCAATAATTCCAGGTGGCACTGTAATAATATCACAGTCTTGTTTTTCAGCTTCAAAAATATTCCAGACTTCCCGAGTAGAAGCCCACAATAATAGTGAACCTGGTTTAGTATCACATAGTTTACGGCTTTCTTTTACAAAAGCAGTTGTATCAATCCCTACATCATTTAAGCGACCAACAAAAATTGACACCAAATTAGTTGTATTTGCGGCAAAGTTTTCAACCGCATCCTTAACTTGTGCGGTGGTAGTAATCGCTGTAATATTTAATTGAACACCCGCTTCTGATAGTTCTTTGATTAGTGGGCCAGAACTTTCTCCTGCTGTATTCAAGACCGGAATTTTTACAAAAACATTTTCACCTAGTTCAGTTAACTTCAACGCTTCTTTCTTCATAGTCGCTGAATCATCAGCAAAAACTTCAAAAGATAAGGGAGAATCAGGAAATGTTGCTACCGCTTCTTTGGCAAATGCCCAATAATCAGTAATACCAGCTGCCTTCATTAGTGAAGGATTCGTTGTGAATCCTGAAACAAAACCAGTTGTTAAGCTGGCTTTCATCTTTTCTAACTGGGCACCGTCAGAGTAAATCGCAATTTTAAATGGGTTGGTCATAAATGGAAACTCCTTTCATTTTCTACAAGTTTATGATAACGCTTTTATAACCATTTGAAAATTATTTTGTTAACTTTCTAATGCATCGATAAATCTTTTTGCGATTTCTTTTGGTCGTGTGATCGCCCCACCGACGACAATTCCAGCAACTCCCAGTGCTTGAATCTGCTTAGCCTCGTCTGGTGTGTGAATTTGTCCCTCAGCAATGACGGGAATCTTTTCTGCAATCAGCTGTTGCATTAATTCAATCGCTGGTCCTTTTTGCCCAGTCGTTTCCGCGGTATAACCAGCCAAAGTTGTCCCCACAAAATCCACACCAGCTTGATAAGCGTTCATGCCTGCTGCAAAAGTATCAATATCTGCCATTAATAATTGCTGTGGATATTTTGTTTTGATTTCCTTAATAAATTGTTGAATCGTTTTTCCATCATGCCGTTTACGTAAAGTCGCATCTAGCGCAATTACTTCAACCCCGGTTTCCACTAACTGATCTACTTCCACCATAGTCGCTGTGATAAATGGTGCTTCTGGCGGATAATCTCTTTTTATAATTCCAATCATCGGTAAATCGACCAGTTCTTTAATTTGTAAAATATCTCTACCTGAATTGGCACGAATCCCCACTGCTCCGGCTTCTTTTGCCGCTAAAGCCAAATAAGGCATAATATTGCCAGCTTCAGTATATAACGGTTCTCCCGGCAAAGCCTGACAAGAAACAATCAGACCCTGTTGGATTATTTCTAAAAATTTTTTCGCTTCCATAGGTCACCTCTTTTTCCTATATTTTACCTGTTCATCTTAGTTAGGACTATAAATTTTAAAAAAAATAATAACAAAGTAGTGAAAATTAAATTAAAATCCTGTACAATAAAAATCACACTCTTAAAACTGGTGGCACAATTTTGAGGTGAAAGTATGAGAACATTTTTAAAAGATGTCAAAAGAATCGTTATAAAAATCGGGACCAGCTCTCTGATTCATCCTAATGGCAAAGTAAATTTTTCTGGGATAGATCAATTAGCTTTTGTTTTGACCGACTTAACTAATCAAGGCAAAGAAATTATTTTAGTCTCATCGGGAGCAATTGGCGTAGGTTTAGACAAACTACAAATATCAAAACGACCAAGTGAGATTCCAGCGCAACAAGCAATTGCTGCTGTTGGACAATTTGAATTAATGCATTATTACAATCAACGCTTTTTTGCTTACAATCAGCAAACCGCGCAAGTTTTAATGACCAGAGATATTGTCGAGTTTCCCGAAAGTCGCAAAAATGTCATTAATACATTGGAAGAACTTTTAAAGATGAGTATTATTCCAATAATTAATGAAAATGATACTGTCGCAGTTGACGAGATGGATCACAGTACAAAATTTGGTGACAATGACCAATTATCTGCGATTGTTGCTGAAATTATCGAAGCAGATTTATTAATCATGTTGTCAGATATTGATGGATTTTATTCAGCAAACCCTTATACAAATAAAAAAGCTGTTCTATATAAAAGTATCAATAAAATTGACGAAGCAGTGATGGCCAAAGCAGGTGGCACAGTCAGCTCCTTTGGTACTGGTGGTATGGTGAGCAAACTAAAAGCCGCTGAACGGATCTTAAAATCTCAAAGCGCTATGGTTTTAGCTAATGGAAAACCGCCTAGAATTATTTTTGATATTTTAGCTGGAAATGAAGTGGGCACGTTATTTAAGGAGGATGCACATGAGTAATTTAATGACCAACTTAGGTCAAGCAGCGCAAAAAGTCAGTCGACAACTAGGAAATTTATCAACTCCTGAAAAAAATACTGCTTTATTAAAAATGGCTGAATTTTTACGCAATAATGTTCCACGGATTTTAGCAGCTAATCAAAAAGATTTGGAAAAAGCTCCTGAATACGGCATTCGACCAACGATGATCGACCGTTTGAAGTTAACCGCAGAGCGGATTGAAGATATGGCGATTGGCATCGAACAAGTTGCGGCTTTGACAGACCCGATCGGTGAAGTCGAAAAAATGTGGCAAACACCAGAAGGCTTAACGATTGGTCAAAAACGTGTGGCTCTAGGTGTAATCGGTATTATTTTTGAATCTCGCCCAAATGTTACAACAGATGCGGCAAGTTTATGTTTTAAAACAGGTAATTGTGTCATTTTACGTGGTGGTAAGGAAGCTTTTTATTCTAACCAAACCTTAGTCGATATTTTGCAAGAAACATTGCTAGCTTGTGACTTACCGAAAGAAGCCATTCAGTTTGTTTCAGATACAAGTCATGAAGTTGCCAATCAAATGATGCAATTGACAGATTATTTAGATGTGTTAATTCCTCGTGGCAGTGATCGTCTGATTCAACGAGTAAAACAAACAGCAACAGTGCCAGTAATCGAAACTGGTACCGGAAATAATCACGTTTATGTTGATCACGCTGCTGATTTAGAAATGGCAGTCCAAATCGTGATTAATGCCAAGGCACAACGTCCATCAGTTTGCAATGCGATTGAAACCATTTTAGTTCATACAGAAGTTGCTGATGATTTTCTACCATTGTTAGCTGTTGAATTGAAAAAAAATGCAGTGGAAGTTCATGCCGATGAGACAGCCATACAATATTTTTCTGATGGACAACTTGCAACTGAAGCAGATTGGCAGACGGAATTTTTAGATTATATTTTAGCAATTCGTGTAGTTTCATCTTTAGATGAAGCCATTAATCATATTAATCATTACAACACAAAACATTCTGAAGCAATTGTGACTGACAGTTATCAAGCCAGCCAAAGGTTTTTAAATGAAGTTGACGCTGCTGCTGTCTACGTCAATGCTTCTACTCGTTTCACTGACGGCTTTATGTTTGGTTTTGGTGCTGAGATTGGGATCTCTACGCAAAAACTTCACGCCAGAGGACCAATGGGCTTATTGGCCTTAACGTCGTCCAAATATATAATTTATGGGAATGGACAAATTAGAGAATAAATCAATTGGTGTCTTCGGACATCAATTTTTTTGTTTAAAAATATCTTTACATGATTACTCTTTTTTGTTTATAATAATTATAGATTGAGAGGAAAATTCATTTAGTTTTCCCAATCTTTTTTATTAATCATTTTCAATTAGAGAAGATTTTCTCAATAACAACACGGAGGTATGTACATGTCACTAATCGGAAAAGAAATCGCAGAATTTAAAGCCCAAACTTATCACAATGGTGAATTTGGTGAAGTAACAAATGAAGATTTTAAAGGTAAATGGACTGTTTTATGTTTTTATCCTGCTGACTTTACATTTGTTTGTCCAACTGAATTAGAGGATTTACAAGAACAATATGATACTTTACAAGGCTTAGGAGTAGAAGTTTATTCATGCTCAACTGATACGCATTTTACCCACAAAGCTTGGCATGACACTTCAGATGCTATTGGAAAAATTAAATATACAATGATTGGTGATCCTTCTCATCAAATTGCTCGTGCTTTCGATGTTTTAGATGAAGAACAAGGCTTAGCCCAAAGAGGAACTTTTATCATTGATCCAGACGGTATTGTTCAAGCTGTTGAAATTAATGCAGATGGTATCGGCCGTGACGCAAGTATCCTAGTAGACAAAATCCGAGCTGGACAGTATGTGCGTTCTCACCCAGGCGAAGTTTGCCCTGCTAAATGGAAAGAAGATGGCGAAACGCTAAAACCTAGTTTTGACTTAGTCGGAAAAATTTAGGAGTATGCAATGTTAGATAACGAAACCAGAGCACAACTAAAACAATATTTAGAATTGATGGAAGCTGATATTATTTTCAGTGCCAGTCTAGCTGAAGATGACAATTCAAAAAAAGTAGCTGAATTTTTAAATGAAGTCCTTGAACTATCTGATAAAATTACACTAGAAAAAGTTATTTTGGAACGAACACCTAGCTTCGAAATTAATCCTGTTGATGGTAAAAGTGGCATCGCATTTGCCGGTTTACCAATGGGACATGAATTTACTTCTTTCATCTTGGCTTTATTGCAAGTTAGTGGACGACCGCCTAAAGTCGAATCACCTATTATTGATAAGATAAAAGAAGTGACAAAATCAGCACATTTCGAAACTTATGTCAGTTTAACTTGCCATAATTGTCCAGACGTCGTTCAAGCTTTAAACATTATGAGTGTCTTAAATCCTCATATTTCTCACACTATGATTGAAGGTAGTATGTACCAAGACGAAGTTGATCAGAAAAAGGTGATGGCTGTTCCAACAGTCTTCTTAAACGGTGAAGAATTTTCCAGCGGTCGCATGACGATTGAACAAATTCTTGAAAAAGTTGTTGGTCCTTTATCTGCAGATCAATTTGAAAATAAAGATATTTTTGATGTCTTAGTTGTCGGTGGTGGGCCAGCTGGTGGTAGTGCAGCTATTTATGCTGCTAGAAAAGGAATTAAAACTGGCATGGTCGTTGACACTTTTGGTGGACAAGTATTGGAAACTTTAGGAATTGAAAACATGATTGGTACACCTTATACAGAAGGACCACAACTGATGCATCAAGTAGAGGAACATGTTAATCAATACGAAGTCGATATTATGAAAGGTCAAAGAGCAAAAGATATTCGCCGCAACGAACTGATTGAAGTTGAATTAGAAAACGGTGCTGTTTTGAAATCAAAGACTGCTATCTTAGCAACTGGAGCTCGTTGGCGTAGTATCAACGTTCCTGGTGAAAAAGAATTCAAAAATAAAGGAATTGCTTATTGTCCACATTGTGATGGACCTTTATTTAAAGGGAAAGATGTGGCTGTAATTGGCGGCGGGAATTCAGGAATTGAAGCAGCTATAGATTTGGCTGGATTAGCTAAGCATGTCTATGTCATTGAATTTCTACCTGAATTAAAAGCTGACCAAATTTTACAGCAAAAATTAGCAACATTAACCAATGTCACAGTAATCCTAAATGCAGCTACTAAAGAAATTACTGGTACCGATCAAGTTGAAGCTTTGACATATGTTGATCGAGCAACCGAAAAAGAGACTACTATTAATGTTGCTGGCGTATTTATTTTAATTGGTTTGATGCCAAATACCGAATGGTTAACAGATAGTGTCAATTTAAACTCTCGAGGGGAAATTATTGTAGATAGACAAGGAGCAACAAATATTCCTGGTGTTTTTGCTGCAGGTGACTGCACTGACAGTGCTTACAAGCAAATTATTATCTCGATGGGGTCTGGTGCTACAGCCGCCCTAGGAGCCTTCGATTACTCAATTAGAAACTAAAAAATGGTGCGATTAGTCTAAATCAACTAGTCGCACCATTTTAATTTTTAAAAGTATATTTCTCTTAAAATGTCAAAATTATTTCTGAATGCCAATTTAAAATAAATCAACCTATTGAACAGTTAGTTATCCTTTTTAAAACATTCCAAGCTCAAAAAAGATAAAGCTTTCACTCTCTCACTTGTTGGAAACCACAATATGTCTGAAATTGGGATTGGTTTCGATTAATTTATGTGCCCCAAAAATAACTTTAGGTGTGAATTCACTGACTTGTGCCGTGATAATTGATTGAATTTCCTCTTTTGCCCACAAGTCTAATAAAAATTGCAAATGTTTTTGATTTTCGCTTATTTTTTCAACTTCTTTAGCTGACTCAGCAAAATATTCTTCAGCATTGATAACTTTCAATTGAGCATCTGGTTTAGGATTTTTTTTATCTTTCGTGACGGTCACTGCCACTAAATCGCCCTTGTCTCCCATAAAATCAAAGGTTTGTTTAATTTTATTATTGTCTGTACTAATATGTAGCGCATAGTCCACGTGATCGACTTCAACTTTTCTTAGTTCGCTAGATAGATTATTTTGTTGGTTAATCACAATTTTTGCACCCATTTTTTCAATCCAAATTTTTGAGTTGCTTTCATTAATTGCAGCGATTACTTCTAAACCAGACCACTTTGCTAGTTGAATTGCAATCGATCCAACGCCACCTGATGGATTTACAATCAGTATCTTCCCTTGATTTTTGTTTTTTTCTGGAATTAAATTAAACTTATCGAATAACGCATGGTAAGCCAGTAAAAAACAGTAAGAAAAAGCTGCGCCATCCTCGCTGCTAAAATCTTCTGGTAATTTCACCGCTGATCGACTATCAATTACCTGAAAATCACTGTAACTCCCATATTTTCCTACTTTGTTGACATAAAGAATCCGATCACCAATGCTAAAAGGAATATCTTCGCTTCCTTTTCTAGTAATCACCCCGACACCGCCAAAACCTAAAACATAAGGTCGATTTGGCCCCTTGATTTTTTCTCTTAAGACCGTATCAATTTGGGTAATAGAAATCGCAACCGTTTTTACTAATAAATCTCTTTCATTCAACTTCGGCATCAAAATTTGATATTGTTCAAATTGATTGCCTTCAGCTAAAGAAAATTTCTTTTGAAAAGCAATAGCTTCTGAGATCATCTTAAACGCTCCTAACCATCTATGACAACATTTCCGATAACATCCTTATTTTACCGTAAATTTTTAGCAAATAAAAGTCTCCATCTTTTAATCGTTTTTTTTATATTCTTTAGTTAAACGATTGATTTTATGACTGAATTTTTTTGGTAAATATGCCAGTAAAGCCAATAATATACCCGCAATCGTAAATTCAAATAGTAATTTAATAGAAACACCTTTTGTAGCAATTTCGGAGGCCATGAAGGCGTAGATAAAACTAGCTGGTAACATTGTTAAAAAAGAAATGAGACTAAATTTTTTTACCGTCATAGGAGTCATCGCATAGGCGTAGCTTTGAATCGCATAAGGAAAAACTGGCACCAAACGTGTAAAAATTAAAAAAGAAACCCCGTTTTCTTTTACGCCTTTTTCAATTTTTTTAAAGGTCTCACTGTTACCAAATTTTTTTAACACATAGTCCCGAGCAATATATTTACCTAAAATAAAGGAGATTGTTGCGCCAATCGAGGCACCAATCACAGTTAGTGCCCCCCCTAAAAAACCCCCATAAACCAATCCACCGACAATTGCCAAAAATTGTCCCGGCAATAAAAAAACCGCGACTAATATTGATAATAAAATAAAAATAAGATAGCCCCACCAACCAAAATCTTCTAACACTTGCCGTAAACTTTGAACATCAGTTAAAAAATGCACCCAACCAAATTGTTGTGCCAAAACACCGACAATTATTAAGGCTGCTATAAACAATAGAATTTTTTTCATTTTATCCCTCTTTTTTTAACCCCTTCACAATTCCTCGAATCATCAATTGATTAAACCGTTTTAAATCTAAAATTTTTGCTGGCATAACAATTGGATAATCAGAATGCTCAGCAAAGGTTAATTTCCCTTTTGTTAACTCAGTTAAGTTTTCTGCTAAATAATAGCTTTCAGTTGAAAACAATTCAGGATGATTTAAATAAATCGCTGTTGTCATATCCCAGTTACAGAAGCCAGCAACTCCAGTAAAGTGTTGATTTACACTCACCCAACTTGAGATAGTATCAGCTAGCCATTTTTGGGCAGCTTGACTAGTATATGGTGCGATTTCTTCAAGTAACTGATTTTTTTCAGTCAAAGAAAAGAAAGCGCCGGCTGTCATATGGCCGTTCATAATTGTCAGTGGTGTTTTAGCATGCAAAACCACGTCAGTACTTTTCGCATCAACTGAAAAATTTAATTCATTCACTTGATGTCCATAGATGATTAAATCTTGAGTAATTCCGCCCATTAAAACAATTTCTTTTACTTTACTAAAAAAAGTTGGATCGATTGTAGCAGCTTGCGCTAAATTAGTTAGAGCACCGATGGCTAAAATAGTCACTTCATTTGGTGAATGATTCACAGAATCCACTAAAAATTGCGCAGCTTGATTTTTTTCAATTTGCTGATGGCCAGGATAAATATCTATTTTCAATTCAAGCAATTGAATAAAATTTTGAGTAGCTGATAATACTTCAGCATAACTCCCATTGCCATGACTTAATGTTACCCCTAAAAGCTTTAGATTTTTTTGTCCTAATAGGTAAAGAATAGTCAAACCATCATCTACATCCTTCTGGTCCATGCCAAAAGTGTTGTCACAGTCTAGAATAATTTTTTTCATTTATTTTCTCCATTTTCAACTAGCCATTTTTTCAATTGACTAGCTTTACTTAAACTTCGGCTGACTTCCCGTAGATCTTTTTCTTCGTCAATATCTTGTAAAGCTTCCACTTGACTCACTTGATAATTCTTCAATAAAAGTAAGGTTTCCGCTAAAACTGAGTTCCTTCCCCACTGTAAATCACTTAAAAAAATAGGCTTTAAGTCAACATTACGGCAGCTACCTATTAAATAGTAACCTCCATCTTTTGACGGGCCAATCACAACTTCTTTTAATTGTTTAAAGGCTTGTTCAATTAATTCTTTTGAAAGCTCTGGTAAATCACTACCTGTTAAAATAACTTTTTCATAACCTAAAGCAAAAACATGATTCATCGCTCGCCACATTCGTTCGCCGATAGTCTTTCCTGATTGTAAGAAACTATGACTACTTGGCGGTAATTGTTTTAGAAAAGCTTCCGGTGCCTGTTCATCAGAATAGGCAATAAAAAGATCAATTCCTGATTTAGACAGATCAGAAAAGTGTTGGTACAAATCTTCTAACATCACCGCCTGTACTTCGGTAGCAAACTGGTCGCCAAGCGTTTTTGCTAAACGTGTTTTCACTTTTCCAACCGTGGGAATGCGGGTAAATAAAATATAAGCTTTTTTATTCATCTTTTAGCACATCTTCTCTCAATGCCTTTGCTAAGAATTCTGGTTCTAAATATTGGCTGACTTTTTCAAAGATCTCTTGATTTTTTAACGCTTTGTCGCCTGTTAAATAATTATCATACGCCATTGCCGACCAAGATAAGGCCCGTAACATCAAATAAGGGTGATAAATCTGTAACGCTTTAAAAAAGGCTGCTGGATCAAAAGAAGTTCTCATTAGATAACGAGTTAAAAACTCCTGTTTTTCCGTTAAAGTCAGTTTTAGATTACTCCGCCACAATGTTGTTGTGCTGGCTAAAAATTGGGAGATATCTTGTACCGGATGACTAATCACTGGTTTTTCCCAATCAATTAAATAACCCTTTTCGCCAATAATAAAGTTATGAGAATTAACTTCTGTGTTATTAACTGACCATAATTTTTGTTGATCAAAAAAATCCTGTTGATGAACATTTTTTTTATTTTCTTCCAAAGCTGTGGCTAAAAGATGCTTTGCACGTTCAGTGATTACCGAGCTTTTAAAGACGGGGTTCAATAAAACCTGGCATTCTTCAATTCGAGCAGCTAGTATATTTTCCTTTTCGGTGACGAAATACTTTTCTGCCGTCGTATCAATTGCTAATTGATGGATATCACTAAAAATATCAGCTGCTGTCAATAAATCTTTACGATAATCTAATGGTTCTCCCTCTAAAAAAGCCATAATTAATAAGCCTTGTGAAAAATCTTGTCGCTGATCATCCACATAATAAACCTTAGGTGTCCGTTGAGATTTTTCTAACCATTCTAACGCTTGATATTCATAGCTAATTTGATTAGTTAATTGTAATTGACTGCCATAATTCAATCGAAACACATATTTTCTTTGACCATCTGAAATGAGAAAGTTTTGATTGTATTCTCCTTGTGCTAAAAATGTGACTGTAAAATCATCTTGTAATTTTAACCGATTAAGTAGCTTTTTTTGTTTTAAGTAGTCCGCTATTTTTTCAATCATTTTTACTCCTTATAGTACTTTTTTACTAATTCTTCAGGGGTTTTTCCATGTAGATATTGCCATTGATACCAATGCATCTTAACGTGAACACGAAATTTTTGTCCTTCAAAGCGGCGATCTGAAGAAAAAATCCTTAAACCAAGCGGAACAAATTTCCCAATTTTTGCTAGCTTGCGACTTAAATCAAAATCTTCCATTAGAGGAATCGCTTCAAAGCCACCTACTTGATGATAAATTTCTCGACTAATAAACATTCCTTGATCGCCAAAAATTAGACCTAAATGTAAGGCTCTCAGGTGAGAAGAAAAACCTAAATACCGATAGAACCAACCTTTTCCTTTAAAAGTAATTCGGAAAAAACCAGCACTGACATTCGGTTGTTTTAAGATTGAAACCATCTTTTCAAACAGATTAGTTAAATCCTCTTCAAACCAACTATCAGCATGTAAAAACCACAAGATTTCTCCTTTTGCTTGGCTGACTCCATAGCGTAATTGTGCGCCACGATTTTTTTCTTGGAAATGATAAACTGTCCCATATTTCCCAGCAATCTCTTGCGACCCATCTTGGCTGCCACCGTCCACTATAATAAGCTCATAGGGTAAACTGCTTTTAATTTGTTTTAATTGAGGCAATATTCTTTTTAAATTTTCTGCTTCGTTTAAGATCGGCATAATAATGGAAATCATCATAAGGCTATGACCTGCAACTCTCTAGGAAATTCTAAATAAACTGTTTGTCCAGCTTTTAATTCCACAGATAAATTATTCAAAATCAACGATTGTCCTGCTACACTGAACGTAACTTGATAGCCATTTGGTCGCCAGAATACTTTTCCGACAGTTGCTTCAACACCAACTTCAACAAGATCAACTTGGCTAGCATAAGGAATTAAAATTTCGCTGATTCCTTTTATTTTTGCTTCATTTTTCAACAAAATCTCTTGATCACCAATTTGAAAAATATTGCCATCAATCATTCCAGATAAATAGTTCATCTCACCGATAAAATTAGCTACTTTTTTATTTTTTGGCTGATAATATATTTCTTTTGGTGAGGCAATTTGTTGCACTTCCTGATCCAATAAGATCACCATTTTGTCCGATAATAAAAAAGCTTCTTCTTGATCATGAGTAACTAGTAATACGCTAAATTGAAATTCTTTTTGCAGTTTCAGCAAGTACTCGCGCATCTTTAAACGTAAATGACTATCTAAGTTTGAAAAAGGTTCATCTAATAACAATAATCGCGGTGCTAAAATTAAGGCGCGTGCCAATGCTACTCGTTGTTTTTGTCCGCCTGAAAGTTGGCTAGGGTATTGTTTTGCCAACTCTTTTAAATCAAAAATCTGAAGCATCTCTGCCACTTTCTCAGCAATCACTTGCTTATCCTTACGGCGAACCTTTAAACCAAAAGCAATATTTTCCAACACCGTCATATGAGGAAACAACCAAAAATCTTGAAAAACTAAAAGAACTTCCTCTTGTTTAAACCCATCAAATATTATTTCACCAGCAGCTGCTGGCTGAATGCCTGCGATCATTTTCAGTAAACTAGTTTTACCAACACCAGAAGGCCCAAAGAGAGTGACAATTTCCCCTTCATTAATGGTGAAGGAGATATTTTTTAAAACTGATTGCTTCCCATACTGGAGGTCGATATTTTTAAGTTGTAAGCCCATCTTTTTTCCCTCCAATACCTTTTTTTATTAAACCAACTGCGATTAAAGAGACTACTAAAAATAATAGACTATAACTAGAAGCTATTCCGAAACGACCGTTATTTGCATAAGGCAATAATAGCATTGGTAAAGTAATGATTCTGCCACCGCCAATAAAAAATGTCGGTAAATACTGACTAAAAGAAACAAAATAAATTAAATTACCAGCCGCTAAGATCCCCGGTTTGAGTAGGGGAAACGTCACCGAAGTAAACGTTTGCCAGTTCGTTGCGCCTAAAACTTTTGCCGTTTCACTATAACCAAAGCCCATTTTGCGATAACTTTCCAGCAATATTTGTAAGGCATAAGGCAACATGAAATAGCTATGTATTAAAATAAGCCCCGTAAAAGTTCCAGTTAGTCGTAATTGTAAGAAAACTGTTTGACTAGATGTGATAATAGCAATCCCTGGTAAAATCAGTGCCAGATATATAATTAGTTCGACAAAACGGCGAGGTAAAAAATGTTGAAAAGCTAAAAACTTAGCAGCCGGCAGTGCGATAATTAAAGTCAAAAAAGTTGCTGCAAAAGCAATATAAACACTATTTAATAAAGCAGCTATAAAGTTCGGATCCTTAACCATTTGCTGGATAAATTTTAAACTAAACTCAGCAGGAACAATTTGTGGGTACAACCAATCCTTACCCAGCGCCCATAAAACTAAAACAGCCACTGGCAAGATAATAATAAAACCAACTATAAATTTTATACTATTCTTCATTCAGACCACCTCCATGACCTCCTGGTAAAAGGCGACTGACCAATAAAGTTAAAAATGAAACCAACAAGCAAATGGCAGACATGATTAAATTTAAAGCAAAGGCTTGAGGACGCGTCGTCAAATCAACTTGGTTAAATAATTGATAGGCGGTCACTGCGATTGTTTCGTGACGCGGACTACCTAATAAGTAGGGTACTTCAAACGAAGCAAAAACAAAACAAAATAAGATAATATAAAGTGTTGCTAAGGTTGGTTGAATCAACGGCAAAGTCACTTTAAAAAAAGCTTGTCGCGGGGAAGCACCTAAATTTTTCGCAACTTCTAAATAACCAAATTGCATTTGTTTTAAAATTGCTAAAGTTGCAACTGCGACATAAGGAATTTCTTTATATAGAAATACTAATAAAATACCAAAGCCTCCTTGATCATGAATCAACAGCGGAAATTGATTAATATCAGAAATCACACCTATTTGAAAAAAAATCCGTGAAATGATTCCTGATTGACTAATCATTTGCATTACCATTAAGGTCACAATTAGATGAGGCATTGCTATTGGTATCTGCAGTATTTTTTGGAACCATCTAGACTTTGATTTCATTATTATAAATGCTAATGCTAAACCGAACACAATTGAAAATACGGTAGCGGTGATAGCCAAATATAAACTATAAAAAATAGAGCTTTGAAAATATTGACTAGTGAGTACTTGTTGAAAATATTCAGTCGTCCAAGTTGTCATCCCCACCACTGGATAATAACCAAAACTTACCTGAATAGCTTTAAACAGCGCTGCTATAATAACAACGCTGTTTAAAAGTAAAAAAGGAACAATTAAAAAAATTGATTTCTTATTCATTTAAGACATGTTCTTTCCATAATTCTTCGATGATTGGAATTTTTTCGGCTTGTACTTCAGGAATTTGTTTTTCATTTAATTCTGCCAATGATAAAGCTCCTGGCTCTTCATACAAACTATTTAATGTTGCTTTGGCATTTTCTGACAATTTTGTTTCATCGAATGGTGGAATCGAGTATCCATACTTGGCTGTTGCTTTTTCTAGTTGAGCAGATTCGCTCGTCATTTCATTAATTAAAACAATCGCTGCTGCTTTTTGCGGTGCTGTTTCAGGAATGGCTAAATAGCTTTCATTTGCAATCGTACCTTTATCAAATAAGAAAGCATCAGTTGTTTCTGGAAACTCACCGTCGGCAATTTTTTCAGCAACATGCATTTGTGAGTAGCTATAAGTCATTGAAACTTGGCCTGACGCAAACATTTCATTTAATTCAGCCGTTGTCGCAGGATAAGTTTTCCCTTCTTGCCATAAATAAGGTTTAAGCTCGTTCAAATAATCTAAACCCGGTTTAATTACTTCATACAACTTATCTTTATCAGCAGGAGCTGCTTCCAACGCATCATAGCCGATAATGTCACAAATAATATTTCTAACAAAAGCACTGCCGGTAAATTCAGGTAACGCTGTATAAGTAATTTTTCCAGGATTATCTTTAGCATATGCTAACAAAGCTTCTGAACTCGTCGGGAAACCATCGGAAAAATCATTGGTGTTCCCACCAAAAACTAATTGCGCAGAACCATAGGGAACTTCCAATCCATCAATCGGCACACCAAAATCATAATTTGAATTGTGCCCTTCTGTGTCCATTAATTTTTCAAAGCTCTCCACTTTGTCCTGAATCGGGCCGAATAAAAGATCGGCTTGTTTAGCCGTGTAGAAATTTTCACCATTAATCCACAAAACATCCATATCACCTTTTTTTGTGCCTGCCTCTTTTTCGGTGACCATTTTATTCATGAAATCTTCTGCACTCATCGCCACTCGTTTTACAGTAACATCATATTTTTCCTTCATGGCAGGGGTCACCACTTCATCTACCCATGCATTGGCTTTTTCATCCCCACCGTATCCATAGAAAGTAACTGTTTTTCCTTTGGCCTGCTCAACAGCATCTTCGAAATTTTTAATTTCCGTTGTTTCAGCTGGCTCATTGTTACTACTGCTTTCATTATTCGTTTTACAACCAGTAATGGTCAATAATAATGCTAAAGATAGCGCGATTCCAGCTAATAATTTCTTTTTCATTTTTTCCTCCTAATTTTTCATAATCATTCTTTTTGATTTGTAACGATTCCCCCATGCTTTTAAAGAGTGCTGTAAAGGATGATCCACCGTTTCATCCTGTTTTTGAATCACCGGACCAAAAATTAAATCCAACAAATGCCAAGCATTCCCACCACCTAAAATCATGGCGGAAGTACAACTAGCACAATAAGTAACAATTTGATCGGTTTTAAAATCAGTTACTCTTTTATTAGCAATTTCTTTAGCCATTGGCGGATTACTGACACCACACATACCGCCCATTCCACAGCACATTGTATTTTTACCAGACAAGCGATGCTTTTTAACTTGATAACCCAATTCTTCCAAAATGAATCGAATTGCCTGATGAATTTCGCTCATTTCTTTGGTAGGACAAGAATCATGAATCGACAATATTGCATCACTATCTTTTGCTTTACCCTTTAATTCTGCTGGTAAACCTAATTCTGCCAGCTTTACCCAAAAAGAACTGGTTTTAAATTGATTTTCATCAGTCATCACACGAATACATCCCTGGCAGGCCACAATTAACTCATCAATTTCGGCTTCTGCTACCATTTCAGCCAATGAATGAAATCTTTTTTCAAACAACTCTTGCTGACCAATCATTTTCGTCGGCTTGCCGCAGCAACCTTGAATAGTCGCTAAATCGGGATAAAAGCTTTTCAAATACTCGATAATATCAGCCACTCTTTGAGGACTCGTTGAACTTAATGAACAACCGGCCATAAATCCATATTTCATCTCATTTCCCCCGATTCAAACCAGAAAAGATCCGGCTACAAGACAAGCGTTGATGCCAAACTGCACCGCTTAATTGCTTTAATGGCAATTTTTCAGCAGCTAAATCTTGGCGTATCGCTAAAAATACATCAGCTAATTTTAATTGTAGCGGACAAACAACCGTACAACGGCCACAAAAAGTACAAGAGTAGGGAACAATTGCTGCTAAATCCTCTGCTAAAAATTGTTCAAATAAAATTTTGGGATTTTCACAATAAGTTTGCAAAAAGACGCAATCCTTCATACAGCGATCACATTCAGTACATGTTTCTGCAATTTCTTTTGCCAAATCGATGGTTTTTTGGGAATACATTTTTACGCCACCTTTCGTTTTTGCAACGAAACCAAAACCAATTGTAAAATCAAAACTAATGTGAAAATTCCAGCAATCAAAAAATAAATCTCAAATTGTTCCAGCGAAAAGAAGAAAATCCAACCAGCAAACAACAGACTTTCAATTAAAAATATCAAACTTTCTAGGGTTTTCTTCCTGACTACAAAGATAATGGCTAATAATAAGAACAAGGTTGGTATTAACCATAAGAAAGAACTATATTTCGATGCAAATTTCTCTTGAAAATAAGCGGTATTTCGCATAAATCCTAAACGATTATGATAGAAATCATTGAAGACATAAATAAAGTAGAGACAGACAATTTGCAGCAGATGAACAATTAAATAAGTAAACTTATTCATTAGTTTTCGATTACTAATTTGTCGGCATCACGAGGATCACCCACTTGAACTGGATAAGTACTTGGATCTGATTGATGTGCTAAATCCCAGTCATACCAGCCGCCGTCCCACATCTTAGCATTTTCAAAACCAGATTGTTTTGCTAAGAAAAAGACTACCGTGTTTCTCCAACCAGTTCCACAATAAAAAGCTACATCAGAATCTTTTGTAATTCCCCATTTTTCCCAAGCTGCAAAAAGTTTCTTTGGATCTTTCATGGTGCCATCTTTATTAGTTAAATAAGCTACATCGGAACTAGATTTACTAGCCTTTGCCCATACTGCACCTTCTGGCTCTCCAGCATTTTCAATATAAGAATAGCCGCTAGTTTTACCAGTAAATTCTTTCCAGCTACGTGTTGAAGCAACAATTAATTCAGGATTGGCTTCTTTTGCTTTAACTAAATCAGCGCTTGTTTCAATATAAGTATCATCACGTCCAGGTACTTCTGCACCAAAATCACTCGCAGCTTTTGGCGTTACATTGCCTTTTTCAGTTTTATAATCGGCTGCTGTCCAAGCATCATAACCACCATCTAAAATTTTGACATTTTTTACACCTAACCAATAAGCAACGTAAGCAATCCGACCAACTGCATTAATATCATTACCATAAACAATCACTGTGCTATCAGCATTCACACCTTTTGTCAAAAAGGCATCTCGAGAAGTTTCTGCTGGTAAAATATTCCAGTTGTTTTCTTCAGTCTCGATCTCCATCGTATCCATGTGAACAGATCCAGGAAGATGGCCTTTTTTAAAATCTTTTCCTTCACCATAAGAAGCTTCAATAATCACAGTATTGTCATCATCACGGTGTTGATTTACCCATTTAGCGTCAACAAAAAAATCAGTGTCTTTAATTTTATTACTTTTAACCAAATGTGTTTCTTTAGAATCACTTTTTGCTGCTAAGACTTCTTCTGTTTTTGCACCAAAAACTAGTGCCACCATTAACAGACAGCCGATAAATACAGTTGCTTTTTTCATAAATAAATTCTCCTCGATTTCTTTTTTTGAAGTGACGAACTAATTTTGTCCACAACAAAAAAACATACTTGTTTTAGACAGTATGCTCCCCTTGAAATATTAGTAGTGACTATTTACCCACAACTAAACATAATGAAGGGAAGAATATTTTTTTCATGCTTAGAAACTCTAAGTTTTTCATGATTCAATCAAAAACTAGTATGTTTATGTTGCATAAAATATCCCTCCCATCATTCAGTAAGTCCGCTCTTTCTAATTAAGTATAACTAATCACAAATTCCTTTTCAATCTTTAAAAATCAGAAAAAACTTTAGGACCGTAAGAAAATTCTTGCGGTCCTGTTATCATATTTAGTTAATTAGCTTTGCACCCAAATATCCGCATCGTCTTTATATGGCCAGCCTTTGGCACCATCTTCAATAATATATAAGCGAGACTCATCAATTCCAGCATCGATTAAAACTGAAATCGTTCTTTTCGCTCCAGCACCGCCACCAGGACACATTACATAAATCGGATTTTCATCATCTGACATTTGATCTGCTGAATCAGTTACGATATCTTCTAATTCTTTTGTATCTACTGGATATGCAGCCAACTCAATCGAGTTTGGCAAATGCCCTTTGGCAAAATCTGCTTCTGGTTGGATATCTACTACGTGATAACTTTCAGCGTCTTCGTCTTCCACGACTTTTTTCATATCAGCCGGTGAAATAAATTGCCAATCAATATCTGCTTCTGCCCGATCAGCAGTACTACTGCCTGAAGTTCCTCCATCGTTTGATCCGCAGCCAGCGAAAATAACTAATCCAACTACTGCCAAAAGTCCCACTAATAATACACGTAAATTTTTCTTCATTTCATTCCATCCTTTTTCCTTTAAATTAGGTTGAAGTGAAGTTAACTGCCGAATTTTCTATTTTTTTATGACAATTCCAGTGAACCCAGCAAAAATTGGTCGACAATGTTAACTTGACTTTCCTTAGACACGCTAAGTTTTGCTTGATCACTAAATCATTTTCGATAACAAACGCTAAGCATAACATTCCCTCCTTAATTATTTGTAAACGGGTTCATTTATTATATTATATAGATACATTCAGATTTTTTCAATAGTATGTAAAAAAATAAATAACAAAAATAATAGAAACAAACTAGTAAAACTTAAAGTTTACACTAAAGAAATATTTTTATCAATACTTTTTTTATGGGGAGCTAAAAATATTTCTTTTTTCTCATTTATTTATTAAACCTTTAATTTTTATGGAAATTAAAGAAAGATTTTTTTAATCTTAAGGCTATTTTGTTTATCTATTTTACCATTTTTTATTAAAATAAATAATTCATATGATATAATTAAGTCGTTATTTAAAGTGGGGTGTGAGCGATGGAACAAATATTATTAAGTGCCGATGCGAAAAAAAAATTGACGATTATACATGCGCTTCAAAAAATGGACTCAAATGTTTATACAATTAATCAAGTGAAAGCTTTAACAAATTATTCATTTACAACCGTACAAAATATTTTGGTTTCCATTTCAAAAGATTTTATCAAGCTATTTAATGAAACTTTTTTTTCTGATAACTCATTAATCCATTGGGATAAGCAAAAATATGACCACAATCGCTATTTAAAATATTTGATTAAAAATTCTCTGCCTTATAAATTTACCCTGTATACTTTATTACATCCAAATGCTGATTTAGCAGACTTCAGTGATTATTTATTCTTAAGTTTGTCGACAGTCCGCCGTGCTTTACGTCCTTATTTTGACTATTTGAGCCAGTTTCCAATCAAAATCAGTATTTCAAACCTAAAAATCACCGGTGATGAATTTGTTATCCGAATCTTTTTTGGATCAGTATTATGGTTAGGGTCCAGTGGACAGGATTTAATTGACGCGGTTAGTGTCGGAGATAGAGAAAAAGAGCTATTTTCTCATTTGTCATTAGATACACCACCATTTTTTAATTATGATTATACTTTTATGGGAATTTTTATTGCTAAGTTGAGGATGGAGCAGAAACAGTTCATTACGAACTATCCATTTAAACATTTAATTCAACCCGATGAGGTAGTTTACTTAGAGGAATATTTCGCTGAATCATTTGATTTAAGCAAGGCTGAATGGGATATTTCTTCTTTAGTCTATGTTCTTTATTATTTGCCCTACACCTTTTCTACTAAAGATCCGCGTTTAAAAATAAAAATGGCACAATTTGAGAATAAGCAAGCCACGCTGCCACTAACAAGTTTAGTGATAGAATTTCTAGATGAATTTTTAGCAGATGATGCTATCAGTTTAAATGATGATGAATTAATGATGATTAAAGCGAACTTACTGTCAGCGCTAATGAATTTTTCAGTGATTAAAAGTAATTTCCTACTCTTCCCTCAGTATATGGAGGAGGAAATGGAAGGAAAAATTAATCCAAAATCAAGACTCTATCAAGAAATCTATGCTTTCTTTATTAAAATAACTCGTCGTAAACGTTTTATGTATTTAAAAAATAGTATCCATGAAATAACGACTTATTTTTCAATGTTGCTTTTACCGCTATGGAAAGAAAAGTTAGACGATAAAAATTTGATTGTTGGTATTGTTGGCTTAGAACAATTTGTACCGATTTATGATTTGCAAAATTTCTTTTCATTTTTAACTTTTATTGAAACCCGGATGATTCCTGTCTATCAAGAAGGACAATCGATTGATCCAAGTATTGATTTTTATGTAGCCGAAACAAAAGCTGCCATTCCTCCAGGAGAAAAAAGATTCTTCTTGATTCGAAATGAAGGCTTGAGTCGGGAAGAGAGTGTGTTACTCTTTTCTAAATTACAAGAACAATATATTGAAAAAGTTGAGAGCATGTAATTAGCTAAAAAGTACGTTACACAAAATGTGACGTACTTTCTTAGACAAATTGTTGAACATATTTTTGAATTCGCTCTGCTGAGCTATCAAAAAAATCAGCTGCAGGACCCTCAAAATAAATCTGACCATTTTCCAAAAAAATAATCCGATCAGCAACTTTACGGGCAAATTCAATGTGATGCGTCACAATGATTTGGCCTTTTTTGTCTTGGGCAATTTTTTGAATCACTTGTAAAACTTCCTGTGCCAATTCTGGATCTAGCGCGCTAGTAGGCTCATCATATAAAATAAATTCTGGTTCCATCGCCAAAGCTCTCGCAATTGCTACTCGCTGCATTTGACCTCCAGAAAGTTGTTGAGGATATTCATTTTGCTTGTCAGCTAAACCAACTTTTTCCAGTAATAAAATAGCTTCTCTACGAGCGGTTTCTTTGTTTACTTTTTTTACTTGAACGGGACCTTCCATAACATTTTGTAAGACACTTAAATGAGGGAATAAATTAAACTGTTGAAAAACCATACTGAAATGTTGACGATGAGCTTTTAATTCTGGAAATGACATTTTCCGTGGGAAAGTTAATTTTTCTCCTGATATTTCGATCGTACCTTTATCAGGTGTTTCTAACAAATCAATGGTCCGCAATAACGTACTTTTTCCAGATCCCGAAGGTCCTAAGATAACGGTCGTTTCCCCGGGAATAAATTGAATATTTAAATCTTCCAAGACAGTTTGATCAAATGACTTGGTTAAATTTTTTATTGTTAGCATAATGTGTCTCCTTTATGAAAAATACGACATGCGCTTTTCTAGATAAGTCTGAAGCCAATTTAAAAAAGTACAAACGACCAAATAATAAACAGCAACTAAAGAATATAATAATAAGGGTTCATAGGTTCTAGCAGCAATTCTTTGCGCTGTCATAAAGACTTCAACAATCGTAATTGAAGCTGCCAACGAAGTATCTTTTACTAGACTGATAAAATTATTTGACAAAGGTGGTAAAGCAATCTTAAAAGCTTGGGGGGCAATGATACGATAAAAAATTTGCCACTGACTCATGCCTAAAGAGGCCGCTGATTCATATTGTCCTTCTGGAATTGCTAAGATTGCTGAACGAATATTTTCAGAAGCATAGGCACCTGTATTTAAAGAAAAAGTAATAATCGCTGCTGTCCAAGCATCTAATTCAACGCCAATCGATGGTAAGCCAAAAAAGACAATAAATAATTGCACCAATAAAGGTGTTCCGCGAAAGACCCAGACATAGAAATAAAAAATACCATTTAAAATTTTATTTTTAGATATTCGCGCCAAAGCCGTAATTAAAGCAAGAACCATCCCCAACGCAAAAGCAATCAGCGTTAAAGGAATGGTCACTTGAATTAAAGAGGTCAGAAGCGGCAAGATGGAACTTTGAATAATTTCAATACTTCGATCCATTTGATTCTCCTCACTAAGACGATCGTTTTTTTAGTCTTATTTTTAATTCATTATTTAGAAATGTCTTTGTCAAAATATTTTTCAGACAGTTTTGATAAAGTGCCATTGTCTTTTAATTTTTTCATGGCTTTGTTAATTTTTTTCAATAAAGCTTTGTCATCTTTTTGGACCATAGCAGCCATTTTTGTTTCGTCTTTTGAAGTTGCGACAATTTTTAAGCTATCGTCATTTTGTTGTTTTACATAATCGTAATAAACTACATCGTCGTTCAAGGTTGCATCGGCCCGACCAGAATTAACTAATTCAGCCGCTTTACTGAAACCATCTACAGAAACAATTGTTGCACCATCATCTTCTGCCATCGTTGCATAGTTACTAGTCAAACTTTGAGCTGCTTTTTTTCCTTTTAAATCAGAAAAATCTTTGATATCTTTATTATCTTTATTCACAATCAAAGCAGCATGAGAAACAGTGTATGGGGTTGAAAAAGCATACTTTTCCTTACGCTCAGGCGTAATACTAGCTTGATTGAAGACAACATCAGATTTACCAGCATCAAAAGCTGCTAACATTGAATCCCATGGTGCTTCGACAAATTTAACCTTGTAACCCATTTCTTTGGCAACAGCTCTTGCCACATCAACGTCGTACCCAACCAATTTATCTTTATCATTACGATAAGAAAACGGTGCATAAGTTCCTTCAGTTCCGACTCTTAAAGTTTTGTTGCTGGCTGCTTGATCATTTTCACTTAAGCTTAATGCAAAAATACCAATTAATACTAAACTTGCAACTGCTAATAATTTTTTTTTCATTTTAATCTTCCTTTTCCGATTGAATTGCCGCAAAGGCTTGTTTTAAATCATTTAATAAATCTTGACTGCTTTCAATTCCGACAGAGGCACGAATCAATCCGTCTTTAATCCCAGATTTTTCCCGATCAGCTTTAGGAATCGTCGCATGAGTCATTAGTGCCGGTACTTCAACTAAGCTTTCCACCCCACCTAAACTTTCGGCTAAAGTAAATATCTTCAAACTCTCCACAAATTGATTGACTTTACTTTCATCTTTTAAATCAAATGAAATCATTCCACCAAAACCATTCATTTGTTTTTTTGCAATCTCATAACCAAGATGATCAGCTAAACCAGGATAATATACTTTGGCTACTTGAGGTTGATTTGCCAAGTATTCAGCTAAAATACCAGCATTTTTTTGATGCGCATCCATCCGAACTGCTAAAGTTTTAATGCCTCGTTGAACTAACCAACTATCTTGAGGACCTAAAATCCCGCCAATTGCATTTTGTAAGAAACCAATTTTTTCAGCTAATTCTTGACTATTGGTGGTAACCAATCCTGAAACAACATCACTGTGTCCACCAAGATATTTTGTTCCACTATGCAAAACAATGTCCGCTCCTAAACTTAACGGTTGTTGTAAATAGGGCGTTGCAAAAGTATTATCCACAATTGTTAAAATGTTGTGGGCCTTTGCAATTTTGGCGCTGGCTTCAATGTCAGTGATCTTTAACAATGGATTACTAGGTGATTCAAGAAACAGCGCTTTGGTATTACTTTGAATACTTTCTTCGATCGCTTTTGGATTGGTCACGTCCGTCAAAGTAAATTCAATTTCTAATTGACGGAAAATTTTATCCAACACTCTGAAAGTTCCACCATACACATCATCGCCTAAAATAATATGGTCGCCTCGTTTAAACATTGATAAGACTGTGTGGGTACCAGCTGAACCAGAAGAAAAAGCAAAACCTTTTACGCCGCCTTCTAAATCGGCAATCAATTCCTCTAGAGCTGCTCGAGTTGGATTACCTGATCGAGAGTATTCATATTCTTTAGGTTTACCAACTCCGTCTTGCTTAAAGGTCGAAGTTAGATAAATTGGTACATTTACAGCACCAGTTGTTGCGTCTTCACTAATACCGCCATGAATCATTTTTGTTTGAATATCCATTTTTTCCCTCCTAAAAATAAAAAAAAGAGCTACAGGCTATTTCCTGCAGCTCTTCAATCTTCAATAAAATAAATTATCAAGATAGATACAGATTAATAGACATGACAAATTCGTATGCTGCATTTTTGCACCATACAACAACAAGTATTTTCCATTGTCATCTGCTTGTTGTGTGTCATCATTTCTGTACCTCCTTAAAAGATTGTATTAAAATTATCATTTGTATTTCATAAAGTCAAAGGATTTGTTTCAAATTTGCCGATTATTTCTTGAAAATAAAAACAAGACTTTCGTAAAATCTTCCAATTTATTTCTAACATTTTCTTTATACTAATCTTAAAAACAATTAAAGTGAGGTTGACATGGTTAAAATATTGTTAGTCGAAGACGATTATGAATTATCCGATAGTATCAAAGAAATATTGATAGAGATTGGTGAAGTCACTCAAGTATATGATGGTGAACTAGGTTTATTTGAAGCGGAAAGTGCTATTTATGATTTGTTAGTATTAGATATCATGCTGCCTGGGAAAAATGGTTTTGAGATTTTATCTACTCTTAAACAGAAAAAAAGCGCACTTCCGGTGCTAGTCGTTAGCGCTAAAGATGAATTACCCAATAAGATTGAAGGTTTTCAAAAAGGCGCCGATGATTATTTGACGAAACCTTTCTATCGTGAAGAACTTTTGATGCGGGTGAAAGCTTTATTAAAACGGTCAATCGGCTTATTTGATGATGCCACATTGCAATATGGAGAAGTTATTTGTAATCTCCATGCTAACAGCGTAAGTTTTCGTGAAGAAAAAATACCGCTACAGGGAAAAGAGTTTGATCTATTGGTCTATTTTATTCAAAATGCCGGTACTATTTTAACCAAAGAACAAATCTTTGATCGGATCTGGGGCTACAATTCTGAAACCACTTTGACGGTTGTCGAAGTATATGTCAGTCATTTACGCAAACATTTAAAAGGAACTGATTTGGAAAATAAAATCAAGACACTTCGACATGCGGGTTATTTATTGCAGGAGCAAAGCCATGAATAATACGCTACTAAAAAAACAACGGATCCGCTATTTTCTAATGAACATGCTAGCGTTTGCTATAATTTTTTTGACTCTAGGAATCGTCATGATTCGCTTAGTTACCACTAATATTTATAAAGAAACCGATCAAAGTTTAATAAATATGAGCGAAAAAGATGACTTGATTCAACAAGAAATTGATCGACTTTCAGGAAAAGACAATAACCTCACTCAAACACCTCCACCGGATCCAACTGGTGAAAATCTTTTTAATAGCCAGATTATTTTATGGTCAAAGGATGGCACCATTTTAAACAATGATGAGAACAATGGTCGTCTAGCACAACTTACTCAGTTGAAATTAGACAAAAGTAATTTAAACACAGTAAATTCTTTAGAAGTTTCTTCAGAAAGCGGTAGTGGGAGCTTTTCTTTCCATTCGATAACGAAAAAATATACGAATTCAGATAATAATCAGATTGCTTATGTAGAATTTTTAGTCAATACCAATCAAGTCACCCAAACTGTCAAAACTTTTCAAACTGGCTTGATTATTGCAATGTTTATTTCATGGATCATCTCGTTATTTATTAGTTATTATTTATCGGCTCTCATGATGCGACCGATTATGAAAGCTTGGCGAAAACAGCAGGATTTTGTCGAGAATGCCTCTCATGAATTGCGCACGCCGTTAACAATTATTCAAAATAAATTGCAAAGTGTCTTTCAGCATCCTGATCAAACTATTCTTAATGAAGCCGAATCGATTGCTTTAGCGTTAAATGAGACCCGCCGATTATCAATCCTAACCAATGATTTATTAACGCTTGCTCGCGGGGAAACAAATACGTATTCGCTAGACCTAATAGAAGTTAATAGTCAAGAATTTTTAAATCAGTTAGTCACTCCATTTAGAGAAATAGCTGAAAAAGAGCAAAAGACTTTGATTTTAACAAACACACTTTCTCAATTAGTTATGATCGACAAAGAAAAAATCCATCAATTATTCGTTATTTTGTTGGACAATGCTTTAAAGTACACCACATCCGGTGATACCATCTCAGTTACTTCAAAAAGAAGCGGCAATGATTGGTTGTTGGAAATTGCTAATACAGGACCATCGATTGATAAATCTGCTCAGCAAAAACTTTTTGACCGTTTTTACCGCGAAGATACTTCTCGCAGCAAACAAACTGGTGGCTATGGTTTGGGACTTGCAATTGCCCAGCAAATTGTCCATTTGCATCATGGAAAAATAAAAACCCTTGATCTACAGCCGCAAGGAATCATATTTCAAATAAAAATTCCTTTAACTAAATAAAAAGTACTCGTCTGAAAAACTATACAGACGAGTACTTTTTTACACTTCAATAATAAAAGCTTCATAAGGCGCTAAACTGTTTGAAAGCTCTGCACGCTGAAGATTGTTTTTAATCATTATTTTTCCAGTCAAACCGTTTACTTCACTAGGTATTTCTTGCTTTGTTTCTGAAAAATTGGCAACCACATACCAAGTTTTTCCTGCGTATTGTCGTTTATAAATAAACAAGGCTTCATCTTCTGGATATAATAATTCAAAACTGCCTTCTGTCAGAATAGCTTCATTATGTCGTAATTCGATTAATGCTTGATAATATTTAAAGACTGATTGTTCACTTTTTCGATCATTTTCAACATTGATTTCTGGATAATTGGGATTTAACTTGAACCACGGATCCGCTTGACTAAAACCAGCATTTTCTGATGCGTCCCACTGCATAGGTGTACGGGCATTGTCGCGAGAAATTTTGTGAACCGCTGCTAAAAAAACTTCTTTATTCATAGTTTTTTGCTGTTCAACATAAAACTGATAATTCCCTCGTAATTCAATGTCTTCGTACTCTTCCAACTCAAATTTTGGATTGGTCATGCCGATTTCTTCCCCTTGAAAAACAAAGGGCGTTCCTTGTAATCCATGTAAAACTGTCGCAAAAGCTGTCGCTGTTTGATAACGAAATTTTTGATCATTGCCCCAACGAGAAATTACCCGCGCCCGATCATGATTTTCAAAATACAAAGCATTCCAACCTTTGTCGCGCAATTCAATCTGCCAAGAAGCCAAAATGCTTTTCAATTGAGGTAAATCCATTTTTTTAAGTGCCCAACGTCCATTGACATCGCCTTTTTTACGATCCACATGCATATGCTCAAAAGTAAAAATCATATCCAATTCTTCCCGTTTAGGATCAACTAGTAAATGCGCGTCGGAAGATTTTGCTGCTGGCGATTCGCCCACACTCATCATCTCAAAAGGTTTCAAAACCTCTTGATTCATTTCATGAATAAATTCATGCATTCTTGGACCATTTTGTTGATTTTCAGTAGTAAAAGCTCGTGGATTATCTGGAAAAGCCAAATCTTTTGAGATAGATGTTACTACATCCATCCGCCAACCATCAACGCCTTTACTTTTCCAAAAACGCATCATGTCATAAATATATTCCCGAACCATCGGATTTTCCCAATTTAAATCCGGCTGCTCTTTGGCATAATAATGTAAATAGTATTGTTGCCGGGAATCATCCCAACTCCAAGCAGAACCGCCAAAACTCGAGCCCCAATTATTAGGTGCTGAACCATCAGCCTTAGCATCTTCCCAAATATAAAAATCACTAAAGAAATTATCTTTTGATTTACGACTTTCTTTGAACCATAGACATTCATCAGAAGTGTGATTTGCCACGAAATCCATCACAATTTTAATTTCCTGTTCGTGGGCTTCTTCGATTAAGTCATACATCTCTTGATTGGTGCCAAACATTGGATCTATTTGACGATAATCAGCTATGTCATAACCATTATCTACTTGTGGCGATAAATAAACGGGACTGATCCACAAAGCGTCGATACCCAATTCTTTTAAATAAGGTAATTTTTCTCGAATACCATTTAAATCTCCAATCCCATCGTTGTTGGTATCATTAAAACTTTTCGGATATATTTGATAAAATACGGCTTTTTTCCACCAAGCTTGACTCATATTCACTTTCCTTTCTTATCAAACAAATAGGCCACTGCCTCGTATGGTTTTAAAATCATTTCTGAGGCTACTTGACTAGCCTCTAGATAGTTGCCACTTAACAATTTAGCTTCAGAGTGAGTTGCCAAATCTGAATAATTTTCTAAAACAAATTCTTCGGTTTCGTTTGAAAACGAACAAACAACAACTAAGATTTGATCGTCAGTTTCTCGTGTATAATAATAAATTTTTTCCGAATCAGCAGCTAGCAATTGATAACGACCAGTTGTGATGATTTCATACTCTTTTCTTAACTGAATCAATTTTTGATAGTAATAAAATAAGGAATTAGGGTCTTCTAAAGCTTTTTCAACATTGATTGCTGGATAGTTTGAATTGACCGCTAACCATGGATTAACTTTTGAAAATCCGGCAAACTTTTCCTCACTCCATTGCATTGGTGTACGAGCGTTATCACGTGATTTGGCATGAATTGCTTCCATTGCAAACTCATGGGACAATTGATGCATCTCTGTTAATTCTTTGTAAGTATTAAATACATCCAAATCTTGATAGTCAGTTAATTCCGGAAACTTCACGTTGGTCATACCAATTTCTTCTCCTTGATAAATGTAAGGAGTTCCTTGCATAAAGTGTAATAATGTCGCTAACATTTTCCCAGAGGTTACGCGATACTCTTGATCGTCACCAAACCTTGAAATCACCCGCGCTTGGTCATGATTATTCCAATACAAACTATTCCAGCCTTTTTGATAGAGTTTTTCTTGCCATTCAGTTAAAACTTTTTTCAAATCTGTTAATTTAAAGCTAGCATTGGAATATTTACCATATTTACCATAATCCACATGCATATGCTCAAAATGAAAAACCATATTTAATTCTTCCCGTGTTGGATCAGAATACAAAACACCTTGATCTGCATTCGTGTTAGGCGTTTCACCAACTGTTAAAACATCGTAATGAGACAGAACTTCTTGATACATTTCATGTAAAAATTCATGGACTCGCGGTCCATTTGAGGCGCCGTCATAATAGGTTCCTAATTTTCTATTTTGAATCACACGGCCATCTGGATAATCAGGTTTTTTTGAGAGTAAGCTGATCACATCCATTCGAAAACCGTCAATCCCTTTATCTAACCAAAAACGCATCATTTTATAAATTTCTTGTCTGACTTCTGGATTTTCCCAATTTAAATCCGGTTGTTCTTTCGCAAATAAATGTAAATAATATTGCCCAATTTCTTCGTTAAATTCCCAAGTGGAGCCGCCAAAACTTGAGCCCCAATTGGTTGGTTCGTGACCCTCTACAGGATCTTTCCAAATATAATAGTCACGGTATTTGTTTTTGGGCACTTGCTGACTTTTTTTGAACCATTCATGTTGATCAGAAGTATGATTGACTACCAAATCCATAATGATTTTAATATCTCGTTGATGGGCTTCTTGTAATAACGCGTCAAAATCTGCCATCGTTCCGAAATCAGGATTAATCTGATAATAATCAGAAATATCATAGCCATTATCCACATATGGCGACTGATACAATGGATTAAGCCAAATTACATCGATACCTAATTTCTTTAAATAGTCCAGTTTTTCAATAATTCCTCGAATATCTCCTGATCCATCTTGGTTGCTATCATAAAAACTTTTTGGATAGACTTGATAAACAACACTTTGTTTCCACCATTCTGAATTCATCACATACTCCTTTTAAGCAATACCTAAAACTGACAACAATATTCCTAAAACAATAATTAGCACCATTAGAACGGTGACACTCATTTTTTTGTTTAATAATTTAAAGCAAAGCAAGGTTAATAATAGTGGCACAATACCGACAAATAATGAATCTAACATCTCCTGTACATTTAAAACAGATTCACCTTGAATTTTAAAATCCAATTTTGTATCAAACATCACCATTGATGAGGTCATAGCACCTACCATGATTAATCCAACAATACTGGCAGCTTTTGAAAGAATCGAAATTAAGCCTTCTGAATACAGTCGTTCAATATATTTTGAGCCTAAAGAATAGCCTAAAAATGCACCATAGTAACGAACAACCCAAGGTAATGAGCTAAAACCGATAGCGAAGAAAATTGGAGCAATAATATTGCCAGATTGCGCTAAACTAATCGCGATCCCAGCAATTAATACGCGCCATACACCCATGAAAATAGAATCACCAATTCCGGCTAAAGGTCCCATCAAACTGGTTTTAATCGCAGTGATTGAAGAAACATCAAAATCAGGTTTCTCACTGTTTTCTTTTTCCATTGAAGCTGCAATCCCCATTACAAAGGAAGCCATCGGAACCGTTGTATTGAAATAAACATTGTGACGTAAAAATGCTTCTGCTTGTTGATCTTCTGTTTTATAAAAGTGATTGATAAATGGCAACATTGAGTAAGCAAAACCATTAGCACCTTGTTTTGCTGGATTAACAGAAGCATATAAAGTTAGTGAACGCCAAAACATACTTTTGACTAATTTCTTTTCCTCTTGAGGTAATTTAGTTATTTTCATGCGAAGAAATCCTCCTCTTCTTGTGATAATCCATCATCTTCAACAACTGCAGCTGGTGCAGTTCGATTAGAAATTTTATTAAAGTGGAAATCAATTTGTGCAAAAATGATGGCGATAATAAAACCAATCACGGCAACAGCAATTAGTGGTAATTCAAAGTAAGCAATCAATACAAAGCCCAAGAAGAAATAGACTGCAATCTCAGTAGACCAAAGCATTTTCAATAGCATTGCCATCCCGACTGCTGGTAATAGTCCACCGGCAATATTTAACCCGTTCATAATTACTTCTGGAATAGCATTCAAAGCACTTTCTACTGCAGTCGAACCAAAATACATAGCGAAAAACGGTACTAATGCATATAAGAACCACCAGCCGAACCAAACAAAGAAATGTAATCGAACAAATTCTTTTTGCTTATTTTCTCCAGCTAATTTAGTGAATTTTTCAGTAAAGGCACCATTCCAAAAAATATAGATCAATGTTTTCACTTGTTGTCCTAAAATAGCAATCGGAATTGCTAATACGATCGCTGCTTCAACACCGCTTCCGTTTTGAATCGAAAAGGCTGTAGCTAATGCAGCTGCTAAACCAGGCTCGGCTGCCGAAGCACCGCCGACATTAATAATTCCCATAAAGATTGTTTCTAAAGATGCGCCTACAATCAATCCAGTTTGCAGATCGCCCATTAGTAGACCAACTAATGGAGAAACCACGATCGGTCGCCATAACAAACTAAATCCAATTAACTCATTCATGGACAAACAGAAAAATACAACTCCTGCTACAATTAATGCATTTAACATTTAAGTTCCCCCTTATAGTCCTTGTTTACTAATAATTTCTGATGCTAACGTTTTTTCATCACTTGGAATCACTTGAAAAGCTGTTTCTGGATAAATAGTTACTAGTTCTTTTAAGCTAGCAATTTCACTATCTGTCAACATGACAAACTTGGTAATAGTTTTTTTATCTTCACCAACTGTTTTGCCAACATTTCCAACATTGACATATTCAATATCATCGACTTGACTGGCGAATTTTACTGCATCTGCAACGGTCCTGACTAGTACCATCAGCCGCATATTCCCAGCTTTAGGATTTTTTACTAAGGCTGCGGCATCATCAACACTTTTAATAATAATTTTTATACCTGAAGGTACTGCCATTTTTAAAGCCATTTGTTGCGTAGGATTAGCAGCTGTTTCATCATTTGCTACTACTAAGCCATCTAATTTCAAATCTTTCGACCATACCATCGCAATTTGTCCATGGACTAATCTTTCATCTACTCGTAAAGCTTTAATCATTTTCATCTTCTCCTTTTATGCAAAAAACTCTTCTTCATTTTCTTCTATTTGATTGATTGGTGGGACTATTTGAAGTGCTTCGCGACTTGCTTCGATTAATTGTTGTATTTTTTCAGTTGTTAAATCTTCTTGATTCAAAATAATTTCTAAAACAATTGGCAAATTAAAGCCGGCAATAATCTGAATATTTTTCCCTTCACTACCTAATAGTACTTTTTGATTGACGCTTCCTCCGAATAAGTCGGTAAATACAACAACTAATTCTTCATTATCTAAATTTGCAAAGAAATCTTCCAATTGCTGCTCGATTGGCGGAAGATCCTCAACGTAAGCTGAAAGAAAAGTAATATCTTGATTGGGAACAAATAATTCCAACGTACTTTCTAAGCCTTTAGCAAAATTCCCATGTGTTGCGATTGCAAATTTTGTCATCTCACAACCTCCTTCTCACTTTTATAAAAGCAATTAGCGTGCCAACTTTAATTTCATTGATATGAGTACTCCTTTAAGCACAAAAAAATAGTGCTCAATATTTCGGGCACTATTTTAAGCATTCAATTTAGAAACGTGTTTTAAGCAGTTCATACATTAATGACAGCTCATATTCGTCAATAAGGATATTATATTTGGTTTCGACATTATGGAAAATATTTTTAGATACTGAGTAAAATTCTTTTTTCTCACTATCTAAATCTTCTTCCAAACTGACAATTTCTTCACCTTTACGAGAACTCACCATCATTCGCTCAATCATTAACGCGATATGCATATATAAATTCAGCTTATCTCGACCACTTAAGGTTAACTCATAATACTGTTCATATTTTTCAATGATTTCTTGGACTTCTTTAATGACAATTTCGGGATTTAAAAACTGTAAGCGCGCAGCGATTCCTTCAATCGTAAAGAAGGCTAGAAACTGATCTAGTAATTCATCGGTCGCGCTAACTGACTCACCGTTTTCTACCAGTAATTGTTTCATTAGATTTGCACCTTCTGGTTCCATCACATCATAAATATTAATAATTGAAATTTCGTCAAAAGAATCAATATCGGTTGTCGTTAAAATCATTTGGGTATTGGAAAAATAATCTAAGTCATGGGAATTCAACGTGGTTTTCAAATCTTTATAATCCATCGTAATAATTTCAGTGTCTTCCCGTAAACATTTATTCATCATACTTTTGATTTCTTCCGATAAACCGACACCGGACATACAAGAAACAATAATATTTCGATTTTGTGAAAGACCTTCAAAATATTGAACATTTGTTAATTGACTGTAATTCTCAGCTTTTTTTGCAATTTCTTTAAAAGGCCGCTGCTGCTGAACTTGTAAACCAATATCTAATGCCATTGAGGTAGTCAAATTATTGATTACCATTAAATCAGCATCCGATTGTTTCTTGATTTCTTTGTACATCTGACTCAATGAACCCATATCAAACAACAGAATCACTTCTTGATCAGGTTTATTTTGTTTTAATAAAAATTTCTCAACTTCTTTACTGATTGCCAACATCGACGCATCAATCGGCATATCAAAAGCTTCAAAGAGATACGTCTGACACAAACCATTGACTACCTTTTGAATACTGGAAGCCATGTTTCCATGAGACAATAGCAAGCAAAAAAAAGGGACTTTTTCAATTTCTTGATACTCCTCACCGATCAGAACAAATAACAATAATGCTTGCAACAACTCAGCTTGCTCCGCAGAAATCGCAAAATCATCTTTTAATAAAGTGACAAATTCTCCCATTAAATAATAAGAACAGGAATATTTTCCTTTAATCATCGTCAAGATATTTTGGGGAAGTGCCGGTACTTCAGCTGCTTCCATCAACAAATAAATTAAAATTCCCGCTTCATTTATTTCATTGGCTGAAACTTGATTAAAAATACCGTATTTCTGTTTGAAAGTTTGCATTTTAACTGTCAACATTTGGGAAAAGCTATCTACTAATAATTCACTTAAATCCGAATTATTAAAATGCCGCCGCAATTTTTTTATTTCTGTGCGGACAGAAAAACGAGTTTCGTTCATCTCGGCAATCTTATCAGAAACAAAAACAGTCGCGATTAATTGTTCTAGCGTTTCCGCAAACAACCGATTGGTCAAGCTAGTGGATTGGGTACCTTGACTGAGTGTGACACTGCCAAGACTCATATCTCCTATTTGCAGTTCGACTTTTTCTGGCTGTTCCATCAATGCTCGGGCAGCTAACAGGCGGACATTATTTTTTAGATCTCCTAAATTACCTTTATAATGCTGATTGACTAGTTGAAAAATTTCACTTAAGCCTACCTGCATTTCTTTTTTTAAACTAGTTGCTTCAGTGATGAAATTGTTAAAAGTAATTTCTAACCGCTCGTGAATCGGTCTTTGATGAAAAGCAGGCAACTGAATACTCATAGGAACCCGTCGACGAAAAGTTCGTAATAAGGTATCATCTAACGATTCAGTTGTCGCAAAAATAAATCGCAAATTAACTTCTATTGGTTGCTCTTTTTCTCCTAATGGATAATACTGCCCTAAATCTAACAAAGTAAATAGTTTTTCTTGATTTTCACTATTTAAACGATGCACTTCATCTAAAAACAAAAAACCACCATCGGCTTGTTGCACCAAACCATCAGTATCTTCATTTGCTCCAGTAAAAGCCCCTTTACGATAACCAAATAAAACTGAAGACAACAATTCTGGATTATTAGCGTAATCTGCGCAGTTTAACGTCACAAAATTGGCATGATTTCCAATGACTTTTTGTTGAATCGCATATTGGTGAATCAAGCCCGCCAAATAACTTTTACCGACACCAGATTCTCCCGTAATCAAAATTGGAAACCCATTTGGCGGATAAGTCACTGCTGCTTTAGACTCATCAATCGCTTCTTTTAAACTTCCATTCGCACCAATAAAAGCTGAAAAAGCATCTTTTTTTTCAGTTTTTGGTCGCCAATAGACGGGGCGGGTGCCATATTTTTCTACTAAACCCTCTTCTAATAACTGAGATAAATAAGTCGTCACAACATTACGACTTAAATTAATATTTTCAGCAACTGCTTGGGTCGATATATTTTCTTTTTGTTCAGCCAACTCTTTTAAATGATCCAGCACGACATAGCGTGAACGTTTCATTTTCTCACCTCTTCCAAATCTCTTCATTTAATTATAACAAATCAAAAAAGACCAATCATCTTTAAAAAGACGATTGATCTTTTTTCAGGCTCAACCATTGGCGCTTTGGCGGATACCATGGGCATTTTTTACTAAATTTTTTTTTGTAATCTTTGATTGATAAGGAAAACCAATCAATTCATCGATAATATACAACGGCCGGTCTTTGCTTTGGCTAACAATTCGTTCTAAATAAATGCCCACCATTCCAACTGCAATTGATAAACCGCCGCCGATTCCTAACAAATTCACAATAATCCAATGGTCGGTCGTCATATTTCCAATTAATAAATGTATGACCAAATATAAAAAATCAATTGCTAACAACAATCCGCCAAAATAATTGGCTAACTTTAATGGAACGACTGAAAATGATGTTATGCCATCAAAAGCCAGTGACAACATTTTTCTCAAAGGATATTTAGATTCTCCTGCAAAACGCTCATGCCGTTCATACATAACTGCCGTTTGTTTAAATCCCACCCAGCTAACCATGCCTCGCACAAATGGTTGAGTTTCATTCATTCTCTTTAATTGAGTAATCACTTTTTTATCCATTAAACGAAAATCACCAGTATCTAAAGGTATTTCCGTATCAGTCATTTTTGAAAGCAAACGATAAAATATCTGAGCACTAATTTTTTTGAAATAGCTCTCCCCTTGTCTAGAACGTCGTTTACCATAGACCACATCATAGCCTTCCCGCCATTTTTCAATCATTTGAGTAATCACTTCCGGTGGATCTTGTAAATCTGCATCCATTACTACTACTGCATCACCTGAGGCATAACGAATACCTGCAGAGATTGCTATTTGATGACCAAAATTTCTTGAAAACTGAACCAGCCGGATAGATGGATACTGTTGAATTGCTGCCCGAATCAATTCAACACTGTCATCATTTGAACCATCATCCACATAAATCACTTCAAATGTTGCTGGTTGACTATTGATATAATGTTGAATTTGTAAGATTGTTTCATTCAGCGTTTCTTCTTCATTAAAGACTGGTAAAACAATCGAAATTAAAGGTTGCTGCTCCATAAACTTCCCCTCCTTAATTAACTGAATCTGCTGATAATTGGTACAGGGTACCGCTATCCATACCACCGCCCATACCGGCACCTTGCATTAATCCAATTTGATTAGATTGAATCGTTCCTTCTGTTGAATCACTGGCGTTTTCAGGCTGTGAATTTGTCTCTTCTGTTGTAGTTTGTCCACCATATTCACTGGCGTCCACTTCGGTACCATTTTCTGCCACCCATTCTGCAATATCAGACGTGCTATTTTTATTGCCACTAGCATAGAAATACTTAATCTTTCCTGCTTTAACTAATTGCTTGAATTGTTTTAGCGTAATCGCTGGATCAGTTCCATTGTATCCACCGATCGCCATCACTGCCTTACCAGAAGCAATAATATAAGGTGAAGCTGAATTAGAATCAGTTGTTGCAAATAAATATTCAGCTGATCCTTGATTTTCTTCTAAGTAAGCCAATAATTGTTCATTGACCGATTCAGAACCTAGACCTCCAGTTGCGCCACCTTGACTGAGTAATTCCGGTCCAGTTGTTGGAATTGCTGCCGACTGATGCGCTAATGTCGGTGTCAAAGACCAAAATGCTGGTGCAATAAATAAAACTGTTAATAAGCCATAAATTATTTTTTTACTGTGGACTTTCAATTTTGAGATAAACAATAAGCCAATCAAAATAATCGTTGCTGCAACTACTAAACCAGCTGCTAATAAACTGTAAGAAGCTAGGAAATATGCCTGCAAACCAGCCGTACTTAATCCAGCAATTCCCACAATAATTTTTTTGCCACCAGATAAATCTTTTTTAAATAAACTAGCAATGCCAATACCAACACCAGCAGCAATTGGTGGTGCTAACATAATTAAATAATAAGGATGGAAAAAGGAAGCAATACTGAAAAAGCTGCCAACCGCTACTAACCAAACACCCCAAAACATAATATGGGCTTGTTTTTTAGTAAGACGATACCATTTTTTCTTATTTCTAAAATAGAAAAAGGAAGCAACCAAACTGATTAATGCTAATGGTAACAGCCAACTAACTTGTGGCCCTAATTCAGATTGGAATAAGCGTAAAGGTCCTGCACTCCCGATATTAAAAGCACCGCCTCCACCACCTGTTCCTCCAGGTCCGCCACCTTGTCTTTCTCCATCAAAACCATCTCCTTGAGAGGTTTCCATAGAAGTATTATTGCTGGGCATTTGATTGGCATTGCCACCATCAGTAGGGGGTGTCATTCCTTGCTCACTGTTATTTCCACTAGGCGGTTGCATTTGTCCATCTTGGGTATTATTTTCCCCACTGTTTCCCATGCCGGGAAAAGTACCACCCGTTCCAGTTGACTGACCTAAAAGTCTTTCTGTCCCGTTATATCCAAAGGCTAACTCTAATAAAGAATTGGTTTGTGAACTGCCAATATAAGGACGGTCACTTGCTGATACATGATCAACATAGACTGGGTAAGCTAAAGTAAAGACAGCTAAAAATATCGTAGCTACAGCGGAATGAACAATTTTTTTCTTCCAACTGACTGACGAAGCAAAGAAATAAAATAAGTAAAGCGCTGGTAAGATCATAAATGCTTGTAACATTTTTACGTTAAAAGCCACACCTATCAATGCAAAGCCAATCCATAAATATCTCTGTTTCTTTACTTCAACTGCTTTAAATACGTAACGAACAGCTAGTAACATGAAAAAAACTAAAGTAGCGTCCATATTGTTGGTTCGTGAATTCGCTACAACAATCGGCGTTAAGGTCATGGTTAAAGCCGCTATTCTTCCGGCAAGCACACCAAATCTTGGTTTTACTAAGCGATACATTAAGTAGACCGACCCAACACCAAATAAAACCGACGGTAAAACCACACTCCAGCCGTGAACACCAAAAATTTTGGCTGAAATAGCCATAAACCATAAAGCTACAGGTGGTTTATCCACTGTAATAAATCCAGCAGCATCAAAAGCCCCATAGAAAAAATTGTGCCAGCTTTGAACCATACTAGTGACTGCGGCAGTATAATATGAATTGGCTGAACCAGCATCCCAAATTCCCCAAGCATATAAAAATAAAGCTAGTATTAAAATAATTGCTAAATAAATATCTATTTTTCTTTTCATTAATCATCGACTCCTCTTAAATACCCAAAACTTGCTAAATAAAAAATTAATTGGCAGAGTAAAGGCCACTGTAAATATTGGTGCTGTTAGTTGAGACAATTGGAAACTAGTAGTCCACACATAAGTTAATCCCATGCTTAATAGCAATGTCGCTCCATACAATAAATAATACTTCCAATAGGTATTTTTTGCTGTCGAGGTACTTTTAAAAACTTTTTTCTGATTTAAAATAAAACCAATGACTGATGTTACAAGATAACCAAAGGCAATTGCCAACGTTGCCGGAATAATTAAAATCAGGCACCAATAAATTATCCAGGTTAAAACTGTATTCAAAAATCCAACTAAACTAAATTGAATAAATTGCCGTTGATTTGGTTGAAGTGGTAATTGCATCAACTCACATCCCTTCTCTGTCTTTCATTATCAATTACTAGCTTAACTCAAACTTAAAACAGCTATTTTGTCCTTTTTTTTATTTTTAAGATTATTAAATTATTTACCTCTGTGAAGATTGTTTGAGGAAAAAATCTAAACATGAAAAAAAGAGGAAGAAACTTCGATAAAAAAGTTTCTTCCTCTTTAAAATAAATAATCTATTCAGCAGCCACACATTTTGCTAAAGTTTCTTTGATTGATGCTAGAACATCATGCTCTTTGATACCTAATAGTGGCATTGTATCGTTCGGATTTAAATATAAATCTTCCATTTGTAATTTTAAGCTGACTGCCATGTGAATACCATGTTCTACTCCTTCAGCATCTGCCTGACGATCAATTTCTTCATAAGCAGGTCCTAATTCTTGATAAGAAAGGACAGGAACTTGAGTAGTTTCTGTTTGACCTAATGCTTCAACAATCATTTGATAGAAGGTTTGATATTTCATATTTAAAGCTGAGATCGCATAAGTCCCACGATGCTTGCCATTTTCTAATGCACCAACTGCTGCTTCTGCAACTTGTTCAACAGTTACCATTGCTGTCCCGCCAAGAGCTGCTGGAAAAACTGGTTGATTTTTCGCTTGGTCAACAAACATTTTCCAAAGAGGCATCCGTCCTGGCATTGTGCCGAAAATATATGGCAGACGTAATGAGCTAACAGTCATTTCACCTTCGCCTTCAGCAAAAGCAACCTGTTCTTGTAACAAACGTGTATTAGGATAAGCCTGATCCCGCAGATGAAATTCCGGCAAACGTTCAGCAAATTCAGCAAAATAAGAGTTAAAGACCACAAACTTTTTAACACCAGCAAGTTTTGCTAGTCGAGCCAATCGCTGTGTTGGTAGCACATTGGCTTCATAGAAAAATTTCATCGCTGGTTTTTCTGGTGTTACCCGTTCATCAGCACCTGCAGCATAAATGAATCCTTCGCAGTCAGACAATAATTGAATAATGTCTTGGTCATTTAGTTCGTTGATATTTCCTAAAGTATATTCAACCTCTTTAGGCAATAGATCATCCGTTGGTAGTGGTGGCAACGCGATGGTTTTCACTTGATAACCGCGTCGCAGTAATTCCTTCGTTGTGTAATAACCTAAAAAGCCGGTACCGCCTAAAATAAAAACTTTTGACATTATAAACCACTCCTTTTGTATATTTTTTCACATATCTTTATTTATAGTATAATAAAATCGATTAACAAAAACTGTTCAAAAAAAAGCTATCCACTAACTTAGGAGTGTTTTTATGGTTAATTATTTTTCACAGCATTTTGATCCCAGCCAATTATCCATTTCTTTAGAAACTTGGCGAGAAGATCAAAACAATTATTTTACCGATGAAGTTGAACTTTTATTGGTGATTGAAGGTTCCTTTACTATTTCTATTAATGATGAGCCTTTTCAAATACATGCAGGCTGTCTTTTACAATTAATGCCTTACCACGTCCGTAACATTCAATTACTCAGTTCAACAGTTACTGTCTATCGAATTTATTTTTCCTTAGGTCTATTTTTATTAACTGCTACAAATAAAGAAAATTACTTAGCTGTTTTAAAAAAATTACAGCACAACGTTCCCTATATTCAATTGTCCAGTACGCAGCAACAGCATATAAAACTCTTACTAGAAAGCCATATCGCTGACGCCCAATCTGAAGATTCCACTTTACGCTTATTAAATCTCTCTCTGGTTTCCTATATTAGTCACTTATTCACCAGTCAGCCCACTGAGAAAATGCCTGACTTTCAACTTACTTGGCAGTTGATTCAATATCTTCAATTTTTCCATCAAGAATCATTAACACCTGAAAAAGTTGCTCAAGAGTTTTCGATTTCTCCAGAGAAAGTAAAAGCCAGCATTAAGAAATTGACTAGCTTTACTTTTGGACAAATTTTAAACCAAGTTCGAATCAGAAACGCCAGTGGATTACTGCAATTTTCTGATTTATCGATTAATCAAATTGCTAAAATTTGTGGTTATCAAAATGAAGCCAATTTTTATAAACAATTCAAACTGGTTCAGCAAATGACACCTCAGGCTTATCGCAGTCAGCTCAATCACAAAAATCAATCAATTGATTCTTTAGATGCTTGGGAAATTGTCAGTTATATGTTAGAAAACTGTCAGCATCCTTTATTGTTGAAGGACTTAGTTGCTGCAACCAATTATTCAAAGGAAAAAATCAATCAAACATTACAAAAATATTTTGGCTTATCTTTTAAGGCTTTATTGACAATTTTTCGTTTACAAATGGCCCATACTTTATTGATTTCTTTAGACTTATCAGCGGAAAAAATTGGTGAACTCGTGGGTTTTGTCGATTATCATACCTTTGCTCGAAATTATCAAAGCTATTATCATGAGTCACCAGCACAAAGGAGGCATCTTAATGACTGAGCATTTTCCATATACAAGTCTTGATTATTTAAGAAAGGATTTCTCTAGTGACAGACTAGTTTTACGAAAATATTCTATGAATCAATCTAGTGACTACCTGATCCAAAAGGATTTCATTTTTTATTTTATGATTGATGGTTCAGCCAAATTTCAGTTTGGTCAACACTATGTTGAGTTGGAGAAAGGAAACTTAATCGCGGTTTTACCTAATCAAGCTCATCGCTTTATCGTAAATCAGCAAGAAAATTTACTATACTACCAAATGCGTTTTCCTTTACGGTTATTATTGGTTGCTTCAACAGAAGGACATACTTTCTTTGATGACTTAAAGCATTTGGACCAACCGTTACCGATTACTCAAATTCCCGCACAAAATCAGGTCTTGTTAATGTTTTATTGTCAAGAATTACAACATGCTAATCCTACAAATAATCAAAATCTGGTTATTGCTTTGCTAACTTACTGTGTTTATCTTTATGACAGGAACCAAAAAAATGCGCAAACTATTCAAAAAAATAAGACCTTAGCTGGTTTAGTTCTTAATTACTTACAACAAAACTATTCCAAAAAACCATCAGTAGTTCAGGTTAGTCAAGCTTTAGGAATAAGCTCTGTTGAGGTCCAGCGGATAATCAAAGAAAATACTGGTCTGAGTTTTTCCCGCTTTTCAAACAATTTACGAAGCAATAATGGATACAATGCTTAATTTTAAGTTGGCAGGTGGTTTTCATGCTGATATTCAAATTTTGTATAATCAACTATCTATTAAACATTGAGAAAAAAATTAAACCAGATATTCAATATATTTTTATAAGACAACAAATCAAAAAGCCTGTCACAAAACTAATTTGTAACAGGCTCGACTTTAAATTTGATTTTTACTTCTAACGATTAACATCATCGGACGACGGAGTTCATCTTTCATTCCCGGTAAATCTAATAAATCTTCAGCCGGTGTCGGTTCTACAATGCGTTCAATCATAAAACCATTTTGCAATAAGCCATCCAGATAAGTTGTTAGGGTTTTATGATATTTCACCACTTGACTATTTAAGAAATGGGCTTTACGTTCACCTTCATAAAAATAATTATCTACTGGAAAATGCAAAATTTCTCCATTTTCATTATAGTACCAATCTTGACTACCTGCAGCCGTAAAAATCGGATGCTCTACAGAAAAAACAAAAATACCATCTGGTTTCAAATAATGGTGGACTTTCTTCGCAATACCTGCAAAATCAGGCAAATAATGAAAAGCTAATGAGCTCATGACAATATCAAAACTATTTTCTGGAAAATCAACTGTCGCAATATCCGCTTGTTGATAAGTGACTTGCTGGAAATGATTTTTTTCTCGTGCCACAGTAATCATTTTTTCTGATAAATCCACACCGTGAACCTTTTTAGCGCCATGTTCTGCGGCATAAATACAGTGCCAACCATAGCCACAACCTAGATCCAAAACTGACTTATCTTGAAAATTCGGCAATAATTTTTCTAATGTCTGCCACTCACCTGCACCCGCTAACCCTTTTTTACTGCGATCCATCTGACTATACTGTTTAAAAAATTCTTCGTTATCGTAAATATTCTTCATTTTAAATTCCTCCATGTAATTTTTATTTACCTAAACTACACGGAGAACATCCCTTTTATGAGCGATCATTTCACCAGCTCCAATCTTTTTTATACGTTAAGCTTAACACATTCATCAGTCAAGATTCTTCATATCTGTATTTTCAGTTAAAAACTCTTTTACTGTCTCCCAGTATACAGAACCAGCCGTTACTCCTGCCTTTGCATGTTGTGCGCCTTCAACAGTCAATACTCTTTTGGCAGTGGGCGTTGCCAAATAATTTTCTTGCATCATTTCAAAAGGAACGAAACGATCTTCAGTCCCATGAATAAATAAAACTGGCAGGCGTGTTTTTGCTAATTGTTTCGTTGAACTAGCCTCTCTTAGCCACCAACCTTGATGAAAATAATTAATGATTGAAACTGTTGGAATCAGTGGAAAGGCTGGCAGATTGAATAACTGTTTTAATTGATAGGCCAATTCTTCAGCAACCGAAGAATAACCGCAGTCTTCAATTACGGCCACGACTTGCTTCGGTAACTTTTCACCAGCAGTCATCATAGCAGTAGCGCCCCCCATCGAGACGCCATACAAAATAATTTCAGCATCGGTATCTTGACTAAGAATAAAATCAATCCATTGCTTGATATCTTCTCTTTCCGGCCAACCAAAACCAATGTATTTTCCATCACTTTCCCCATGGGCCCGCGCATCTGGCAATAATAAATTAAACCCTAAAGCTTGAAAAAAGGGCGCCTTGTCAAACATTTCCTGATGTTGACTGTCAAACCCATGAATCAAAATAGCCCAATGATTTGATAAAGACTCTGTAAAATATTGGAAACCAACTAATTTTAGACCATCATGACTGGTGATATAAACTTTTTTTTCGATAGTCTCATTTAACCAATTTTCTTTAGTATTTTGTAAGTTTTTTTCTGCTTCATCATCAGCTGTAGGAATCACATTGTGTTCGGCTGACATGGCTTGGCTACGATTAGTTGTATTTACAAAAGCAATTTTAAATAGCTTATAGGCAACTAAAAAGTCCGCGATGATGAATAACAGAATAATTCCAACGATAATTTTTAACATGTTATGGTACTCCTTTTTTAAGCGCTTTCTATTTTGTTGATTATAACCTAAAAAATATCCCTCAATTGAATATACTGAGGGATACAAATGTTTTTAAAATAGATGTAACCAGCCGACTCGAATACTTGATAATGCCGATGCCATGACACCTTTGCCAGCTTTCCGTTCTTTATAAAAAGTTTTTTCGCCATCTTTAAACAAAAAACCAATAAAGCCTAGCAGTAGCAAAATAATTAGTGCTTCTTTCATGATTGATACCCCTTGTCTTGTTAAAACATTGCAAAACCATTTTGACATATTTTTTAGTCGAGAACAACCCACGGAACGAATTTTTAATTTTCACTTTATTATTATATAAATAGAAAATATTTAATTAGCATACAATTTACTCGTCAATTTAAAGATAAAAAGAGTTTTGTTAAAAATATAAGTTGGTAAAACTAATTGTTTCTCTATTTATTTTTTTAGGCGTACAATTCATTTCAAGAAAAGGAGTGTTTATTATGACAAGTTATGCAAAAAGAATTGAAGATCAATTAATGTCCCCAGATGATATGGTTTTAGCTGTTATCGACTATCAACCAACGCAAGTAAATTCAATCAACTCCATGAACAATTCTCAATTGGTTAAAAATGCCGAAGTCGTGATTGAATTAGCGAATACCTATAATATTCCTATTGTTTTATCAACAGTTAACGTAAAAACTGGTCGCAATCAAGATACTGTCCCTGTTTTGAAAAAAATGATTGGTGAAGATGTACCATCTTATGATCGAACTTCCATTAACGCTTGGGAAGACAAAGAATTTAATGAAGCAATTAAAGCAACTGGCCGCAAAAAAATAATTATTTTAGCTTTATGGACAGAAGCTTGTTTAACTTTCCCAACGTTAGATGCTTTAAGAGAAGGTTATGAAGTTTTCCCAGTTGTTGACGCTGTTGGTGGTACTTCTCCTTTAGCCCATGAAACTGCTCTACGTCGTGTCGAACAAGCTGGTGCGCAATTAACTTCAATCGCGCAATTGGCCTGTGAATTACAACGGGATTGGAATCGTTCAGAAACTGTTCCTGGTTTTGTAAAAGCTTTGGTTGATTCAGGAGCTTTCCCTCAAACTGAAAGTGCTAATTAATGAGTTGATTCTTTTTAAAGAGAAAGTCTAAATATACTTTTTAGACTTTTTTTCTAAAAAGGGACAGCCGCAAGAAGAAAAATAAATATCCACTCCTATTTTCATTTTCAATTAATGATTATCTTTCTCATTTAAGGCGTTTAATTTCAACTATTCTGCTGAATATGGTTTAATATTAATTGTAATAGTTATAAGGAGGAATTCAATATGAAGTATGAAAAAACAAAAGAAGTATTAAATCAATTAGTTGCTGACTTGAGTCAATTTTCTGTCGTGATTCACCAAACCCATTGGTATATGCGTGGACCTGAGTTTTTGACTTTGCACCCATTAATGGATGACTATATGGATGAAATTAACGACCAACTTGATGTCATTTCTGAACGTTTAATTACCTTAGATGGTGCTCCTTACTCAACCTTAAAAGAATTCGCTGAAAACACTGGTATTCCCGATGAAAAAGGTACTTTCAGTCGCACAATTCCTGAAAGAATGGAAATTTTAGTTAAAGGCTATCGTTATTTAGCTGACCTTTATCAAAAAGGTATCGAAATTTCTGGTGATGAAGGCGACGATTCAACCCAAGATATCTTCATCGCTAACAAAACCGATATTGAAAAGAAAGTTTGGATGATTCAAGCTAAACTTGGTAAAGCACCAGAATTAGATCCTGAATATGTAACCCATTAAAACAGCAAAAAACTGGAGATTTTTATCTCCAGTTTTTTTATACCCATTCATAAGGTGTGCGTTGATAGACTTCATTGACCCAATTATGATAAAACAAACAAGCTTCCGAGCGCCAAGAATTTTTTATTTCATTTCCTGTTTGATAATAATTCACTGGCGCTCTAGTAGCCAAACCTTTTGCTTTATCCCGCAAATATTCTTGTTCTAAAGTGTCGGTATCATATTCCAAATGACCTAACACAAAAACATTTTTACGGTCTTCTGAAACCAGAATCAACGGTCCTAATTCTGGGTGATTGGCCACAATTTTTAATGGTTGTTCTGCAATTTGTGTAGCATTTACACCGGTATACCGGGATTGCGGACTAAAAAAGCAGTCACTAAACCCACGAATCAAACGGTCATCTTCTTGAATTTGATTTTCAAAAATTCCGAAAACTTTTTCCTGATAATTAGTTTTCTCCACTTGGTAATGGTGATACAATCCCGCCTGCGCACCCCAGCAAATATGCAAATTACTAGTAACATGACTCTGGCTCCACGCCATGATTTCTTCTAACTCCTGCCAATAATCCACCGCTTCAAAAGGCAGTTTTTCCACTGGTGCACCAGTAATAATCAAGCCGTCATAATAATTTTCTTTCATTTCTGGAAAAGTTAGATAAAAAGTTTCCAAATAACTGGCACTAATATTTTTTGCTTGATGGGAGGCCATCTGAACAAAGTCTACTTCAATTTGCAATGGACTTTGAGAAATTAATCGGAGTAATTGTAATTCAGTTTCGATTTTTTTTGGCATCAGATTCACAATCGCAAATTTTAAAGGGCGGATGTCCTGTTTGCTTGCCCGCTCCTTGTCCATCGTAAAAATACCTTCGGCGGCCAACATTTTTTTGACGGGCAAACCAGCTAAAATTTTCACTGGCATCGCCTTAAATCCCTTGCAATGCTTGGTCTAGATCAGCAATCAAATCAGCAATATTTTCTAAACCAATCGACAGCCTAATCGTTTCTGGTTTAATGCCGGCTTCGACTAATTGTTCTTCATTTAATTGTGAATGAGTGGTTGAAGCTGGATGAATGATCAAGGATTTTGCATCGCCAACATTGGCTAATAAAGAGAATAACTTGGTTTGATTAATCAATTTTTTCCCAGCATCGCTACCACCCGATACGCCAAAAGTAAAGATAGCGCTAGCACCTTTAGGAAAGTATTTTTGTCCTAGGTCATAATATTTACTACTTTTCAGCCCTGGATAATTGACCCAATCCACTTTCGGATGATTTTCTAGATACTCCGCAACCTTCTGCGCATTTTCCACATGACGTTCTAAACGTAATGATAAGGTCTCAAGTCCTAATAAAATCACCCAAGAATTAAATGGAGAGGCCGCCGCTCCAGTATCTCGCAGTAAAATTGTTCTTGCTCGTGTAATAAACGCCGCTTTACCAGCTGCTTCCACCCAAGAAATCCCGTGATAGCTTTGATCAGGCTCAACTAAACGAGGAAATTTACCATTGGTCCAATCAAAATTCCCGGAATCAATAATAGCACCACCAAGAGCCGCCCCATGTCCACCAATATATTTTGTAGTCGAATACACGACAATATCGGCACCAAATTCAAACGGTTTAAATAAATAGGCTGTCGCAAAAGTATTATCAACAATCACAGGAATTCCTGCGGCATGGGCAATTTCAGCAATTTTATCTAGTTCAACAATCGTAATATCTGGATTTCCTAATGATTCCACAAAGATAGCTTTAGTATTCTCTTTAATCGCTTCTGCAAAATTTTGTGGATCATCTGAATCAACAAAGGTCGTTTCAATCCCAAATTCAGGCAACGTATGTGCAAATAAATTATATGTGCCACCATAAATACTCGCTGCTGAAACAATATGATCGCCTGCTACAGCGAGATTTTGTATCGCATAAGTAATCGCCGCCGAACCAGAGGCCGTAACTAACGCTCCTACGCCACCTTCCAATAATGCTAATCGTTGTTCCAATACATCATTGGTTGGATTTGTAATTCGGGTATAAATATTACCGGCATCGGTTAAAGCAAAACGAGCTGCCGCTTGATCAGCATCTTCAAAAACATAGGATGTTGTTTGATAAATGGGTACTGCCCGACTTCCTGTGTCCGCATCAACCGTTTGTCCGCCATGTAACTGAATCGTTTCAAATTTATCTGTCATTGTCCATTCCTCCTTTTTTAAATCTTTAGCCCCAAATTTCCTCAGTAATTTCTTTAACCAGTTGCAATTTCTTCCATTGATCTTCTTCAGTTAAAATATTGCCTTCTTCTGTCGAAGCAAAACCACATTGAGGGCTTAAACTAATACGGTCTAATGAAACATATTGGCTAGCTTCTTTAATTCGATCAATAATCGTCTGTTTATCTTCTAATTGACCATTTTTACTAGTAATTAGTCCTAAAACAACTTTCTTATCTGCTGGTAAATTGCGTAACGGTGCAAAATCTCCTGAGCGATCATCATCATATTCTAAAAAGAAAGCATCAGCATTTTCTTGACCGAATAAAGTTTCACCAACTGCTTCGTAACCACCAGAAGCTGCCCAAGTCGAATGATAATTTCCACGACAGACATGAGTTGTAATGCTTAAATCTTCTGGTAAATCGACAATCGCGTCATTATTTAAGCGAACATACAATTTTTTCAAGCCCTCTAAATCAAAACCTTCTGCATATTTAGTTTTCGAATAATTTTCGTCAGCAATCATTCCCCAGGTGCAATCATCTAACTTAATTTGGCGAGCACCTAATTCATATAGATGAAGAATGGTTTCACGATAAGCTTTGGCAATATCTTGATATAAATCTTCTTCCTCGTCATAAAATTCAGCGATTTTATCGGCATTATCACCTCGAACCAATTCTGAATGAAGCTGTGCTGGTGCTGGAATACTGTGACGGATTTTTTCAGCCGGTACCAATTCCGTTAGAAAAGAAAATTCTTCAAAAACTGGATGTTCAGGATTAAAAGCAATCTTCCCATCTAAGCGAGCAGAATCGGCCCGTGTTTCTTCTCCTTGAAATAAATAGCCTTGGTCTCTCACATTATGCTCAACACCATTTAAACCCCAGAAAAAATCTAGGTGCCAATAGCTTCGGCGGAACTCGCCATCACTGAAAACATTTAAATCTGCTGCTTTTTGTTTTTCAACTAATTTTTTTATTTCAGTATTTTCCACTTCAGTCAATTCATTTTGCGTAATCTCTTTTGCTTCAAATGCTGCTCGCACTTCTTTTAATACTTCCGGTCTTAAAAAACTTCCCACGATTTCATAACGATTTACTTTACACATAATAATTTCCTCCATTTCGATAACTAAATTCGAGGTAAAAAAAATCCTCAGAAGAGTATAAACTCTCCTAAGGATGTATGGACTACATGGTACCACCTTATTTTTATAAAAGCATCTGCTTTTACCTCTGCTCCAATACGACACAATCTGTGTGATAATGGGATTCTTGTAACGGGAATATCCGTGTACCTCTAAAAATTTTTTTCGAAGTACCCGCTCAAAAGCCATTTTCAAATCTGTTTTCTTTCATCTCTTTTCAGCTTCCGAGACTCTCTGTTAGAAATTCCACATGATTTTACTTTCTTTTTCTCTGCGTTTAGTTATCTATATTTAATTTTTTATAATCATAAACTTTAAAATATTGATTGTCAACTATAAATTTATTAAACAAATATATTTAAGATCAATGCACCGACTAACCCAACTACGGCGATCAATGTTTCTACTACTGACCATGTTAAGACCGTTTCTTTGATTGACAAGTCAAAATATTCTTTAAACATCCAAAAACCTGCATCATTCACATGGGAGAAAAAGACACTGCCGGCACCTGTCGCAATAACCATCAAAGCTGGATCAGTTCCGGTCGCTGCCATCAACGGTGCAGCCAAGCCTGCGGCTGTCAATGCAGCAACTGTCGCCGAGCCTAAGGCTAAGCGTAAAACAACAGCGATTAGCCAAGCTAAAATTAATGGCGACAAACTGCTGCCGGCAAATAAATTAGCTACATAATCACCAACACCACCTTCAATTAAAACTTGCTTGAAGGCACCACCGCCACCAATAATTAATAACATCATCGCAATTTGTTTAACCGCTTGTTCCATTGAACCCATCAATGTATTCATAGGAATCTTTCGTCTAATTCCCATCGTGTAGATTGCCACTAATAAAGAAATCAGCATCGCAACTCCCGGTGAACCAATAAAATTAATTATACTGTCTAACATACTTGGATGAGTGGGCGTTTTTCCGCCATGTAAAATCATATTATATAAAGTTGATACGGCCATTAAAATAACCGGAAATAAAGAGGTCACCGTACTTGCTAAAAAGCTAGGTGTTTCTTCTAGTTTGAATTCTTTAAAATCACCAACGGCTGATAAATTTCCTGATTGTTTAAACGCCGAAGAAACTATTCTTTGGGCAAATTTAGTATACAAAGGGCCCGCTATCAAAACTGTAGGCACTGCTAAAATTAATCCGTAGAGTAAAACCATCCCAATATTGGCACCATAAATCCCCGCAATCGCTGTTGGTGCTGGATGTGGTGGTAAAAAACCATGGGTCACAGACAAAGCCGCCACCATCGATAGTCCTAAATACATCATAGATAAGCCCAATTCAGCTGCAATAGCAAAAATAATTGGTAATAATAAAACTAAACCAACTTCAAAAAATAAAGCGATACCAATAATGAACGACGCCAAGACAACCGCAATTTGAATTTTCTTACGACCAAATTTTTCGATTAAAGTATTTGCAATTCGAAAAGCGCCACCAGCGTCAGCTACTAAACGTCCTAACATGGCACCAAAACCAAAAACTAGTGCTAGATGACCTAGTTGAGAGCCAATTCCTTCTTCAATCGCAGCTGGTATTTCCCCCAAAGGCATTCCTAATAAAATGGCGACGATAAAAGAGACAATCACAAGAGAAACAAATGTATTCAATTTTACTTTTGCAATTAAGAAAAGTAGAATGGCCACACCAATGACTACAATGAATAATTCCATAATTAATTCCTCCTAATGTGTTCGCTGATAATCAGCAATGGCTTTATACTCACCACTTAACTGACGACTTAAGCGAATAAAGATTGGCAATAAATCACGATAAGCTGTGTAATTTTTTTCATTTGGATGATGAGCATTAGTTACACCAATCATCTCTTTTACCACAGTTAGATCTTTCGCCATATCAAGTGAAACCATTCCTAAAACTGCAGCACCTAGGCAAGAGCTTTCGAAACTTTCTGGAATTGTCACATCAGTCTCAAAAATATCAGCCAGCATCTGGCGCCATAAAGCTGATCTGGCAAAACCGCCTGTTGCTTGAATTGATTTTGGTGAACCAGAAACTTCTTCTAGTGCTAATAAAACAGTATATAAATTAAAAACAATGCCTTCTAAAGCTGCCCGCAGCATGTGTGCTCTTGTATGATTACGATTTAAACCAAAATAAGTTCCTCGTGCATTTGCATCCCATAAAGGTGCCCGTTCTCCACCTAAATAAGGTAAGAAAATCAACCCATCTGAGCCAGCTGGAATTGTACTGGCCATCTCAGTTAAAATATCATAGCTATCAATTTTCATTTGGGCAGCAGTTTCTTTTTCTGGTGCAAATAATTGATCCCGTACCCAGCGGAAAACAATCCCACCATTATTGACTGGACCACCCAAAACATATTTACCCTCACTTAACACGTAACAAAATAGTCGACCTTTTGGATCTGTTACAGGCTGATCAACCACTGTTCTGATAGCGCCACTAGTACCAATTGTTAACGCCAAGACCCCTTCATCGACCGCATTCACGCCTAAATTTGATAACACGCCATCGCTGGCACCAATCACAAATTTAATATCTTCTGGCAAACCCATTACTTCAGCATAAGATTTTTTAATGCCTTGGAATTGATAATCAGTGGCAACTACTTCAGGTAATAAATCCACCGTAATACCTACTGTCTCTAAAGCTAGATTGTCCCAAGTTAAATCAAAAATATTAAACAAACCAGTTGCAGAAGCGATACTTTGATCCATTTTTAATTCACCAAAGAATTTATATAATACATATTCCTTAATACCAATGAAATAACGAGCTTGATTAAAAAGTTCTGGCTTTTCAGTTTTTAACCAAATTAACTTAGATAATGGTGCCATTGGATGAATCGGCGTACCAGTTTTTTCATAAATTTTTTGACCTAAGCCATTTGTTTTGAGTTCTTCACTATATTTTGCCGCTCTATTATCCGCCCAAGTTATTGAACGTGTGATAGGTTCCATCTCTTGGTTTAATAAAATCAAGCTATGCATCGCTGAAGAAAATGATACGCCGCGAATATCCTTGGCTGCAACATCAGATTTACGCACGACTTGTGTTATCGCATCGACCACCGCTTCAAAAATTTCTTCGACATCTTGTTCAGCCATGTCCGGCTCATCTTGATACAATGGGTAACCAACATTGGCATACTCTAAAACATTGCCTTTTTGATCGTATAAGACTGCTTTGGTACTAGTTGTTCCAATATCCGCTCCAATAATATATTCCATCTGCTATTCTCCTTATTTATTGACTGTGTGTCCGCCAAAACCATTTCGCAATGATGCCACAACTTTTCCAGTAAAAGTATCTTCTTCCAATGAACGATAACGCATTTGTAAAGCTAACGTAGTCACAGGCATCGGTACTTGACGTTCTAAACTTTCTTCAACCGTCCATTTCCCTTCGCCAGAAGAATACATGGTTCCTTTCAATTGATCCAAATGAGGGTCAGCGACAAAAGCTTCTTCAGCTAATTCCATTAACCAACTGCGAATAACTGACCCATTATTCCAAACTTTTGCGACGGCTTGATTATCATAATTAAAAGGACTGTGCTCCAATAAATCAAAGCCTTCACCAATTGCTTGCATCATGCCATATTCAATCCCATTATGAACCATTTTCAAATAATGACCGCTGCCCGCTTCACCAGTATAAAGATAGCCATTTTCCTCAGCAATTGCCTTAAAAATTGGTTCGATCATTGAAAAAGTTTCACGATCACCACCAATCATGAAATTCCCACCATTTCTTGCACCATTCATACCGCCTGAAGTACCTACATCAAAAAAGTGAATCCCTTTTTCTTTTAACTCTTGATAGTGTCGAATCGACTCTCCATAATGAGAATTACCGCCGTCAATGACAATATCACCAGCAGATAAAATGTTACCTAATGCTTTAACCGTTTCATCAGTGGGAGCACCAGCTGGCACCATCGACCAAACAATTCTGGGAGAATCTAAACGAGTAAATTCCTTTAGTGAACCGATTCCCTTACCACCTATTTTTTCAGCTTCATCTACCAATGCTGAATTTAAATCAAAAACCGTTACTGCAATTTCGTGCGCCAATAAATTATTTACTAAATTCAAACCCATTTTTCCTAAACCAATCATGCCAATTTCCATTATTAAAAAACCTCCGTTTTGTTTACGGTTTCATTTTATGATATTTTTTTACATTTTACAACCTATAAGTTGTAAATAATTTACAAAAACGGTTTCAATTGTGCTACAATAAATTTGAAATTATTAAGGAGAACAATTTATGGCAAAAGATATTCGACAAGTTATCAATAGTTTTTCCCAAGATTTAAGTCCCACTGAAAAAAAAATAGCTGATTATTTATTGGATCAACGTGATTCAGCTGCCCAGTTAACCATTAAAGAATTAAGTCAAACAATTCAAGTTTCCACAGCGACACTCTCCCGTTTTGCTAAACGTTTAGGCTATCAATCTTTTCAAGAACTAAAAATCGCTTTGAATATTCCATCAGAAACAAACGCTGATGAATTCTTTAGTGACTTAAACCAAAACGATGACTTATTAACCTTAGCTCAAAAGGTTTTTGCAGCAAATATTGCTTCTCTAAAGGATACAGCAAATTTCTTAGATGAAACTACTTTAGAAACAGCCATAAATTTATTAACCAAGGCCAATAAGACAGGTTTCTTCGGCATTGGCGGTTCACAGATAATTGCTCTAGATGCTTACCATAAATTTATGCGAACAAACTTGGAAGCGGAATGTCAAAGTGATTATCACTTACAATTAATGTTAGCGACCAAATTAACCAAGGAAGATTGTGCGGTGGTTATTTCCCATACTGGACGAAACCAAGAAATTTTGCGACTGTGTGAAATTTTGCAAGAAAATCAAGTGCCGATCATTTGTTTAACGAGTTATGCCGGATCACCTTTAGCTAAAGTTTCTGAAGTTGCTTTGATTGCTTTGGCTGAAGAAACAGCTTATCGTTCAGAAGCGATGTCAGCGATACAATCTCAATTTACTTTAATCGATACTTTATTTATGCTCTATTCAGTATCTAATGGTGCCGAAAATAATCTGGCTCGTAAACGCATCCGACAAACTATTAAAAAAACACGCATCTAATTTTCTCCCACTAAAATTTTAGTCGGATTTTTTTGAGACTAGACGTTGGTTTCAAAAATTGCGATAATAAGACTAGATTTAAAAAGCCTATTAAACCAGCATGATACGATATGTGTCATAGTTTTTTTACCTATGATACAAATCCCAGCTACCTTTTTTTTCGGTCAAACTTAATAATAAAACTAGGAGGTGATATCAGTGAATATCGGTGAAAAAATAAAACAACAACGCTTGCAAAAAGAATGGACGCAAGAGCACTTAGCTGAACTTTTAAACGTCTCACGCTCAGCTGTTTCCAGTTGGGAAGTTGGTCGTAATTATCCCGACTTGGTGACGATTGTAGCCATCAGCGATTTATTTGGTATCTCTCTTGACCAATTATTAAGGGAGGACAAGGAGATGGCGAAGAATGTCTCGAAGAAAATCAAGATGAACAAGGTTTACAAAATTATTTTAGGGGTACTGACGTTTTTAATCGTAGTGTATGTGGGTTTGAATTTGAAGTTGCGGGTAGATGAGAATCGATATAAAGAAAATTTAGTCAGTAATAATTGGAGCGCGGTCGTTGATGGTCAAACAGCAAGATGGATTCCACAATATGAATTAAAAGAAAATGGTCTGTACTTTTGGACCCAAGTTTTCCCAATCAGTACATTTACTCTCCCAAGTTCTTATACTAATTTAGATATCATCGTCCGTAACGATACTAAACATTTAGTAGCTCAGATTAATAATGATAAAGATATCGAATTAACCATCGCAAAAGACAACGACACTTCCGCTAAGTATTCCGGTAAAGTTATTGTTGATAAGGATTTAAATGTACTAGAAATTAATGGCAGCTATAGTCAAGCAAAGCAAAAATATTTAAAAGCTTACGTGAAAGAACATCAAACGGATTATAAAAACATTCTTACTCAAGGAATTACCAAACGTAACCAAATCATAGAATAAGCCGTTGAGAAAGATCTCAACGGCTTTTCTTTATTCTCTTGCTTTTAATTCGGCTTTGATTTGTGGATACATCTTATCTAGGTTGTAAAATAGCATGGTTACAACTGACAGCACAATTAAAACCAATGGTAAATACCCATACATTAATTGAATGGCAAAAATAGCTTTGCCACTTTGACTGGCACCACCTGGCTGGTAATTCCCCCAAGCTAGTAACATACCAGCAATCCCACCTGAAATCGCTTGCGCAACTTTTCCTAAAAAACCATTAATGGCTGATAACGAACCTGAAACATTCACGCCTGTTTTCCACTCACCATAATCGACTGGATCTGCCTGCATAGAAAAATAAATACTTTCTTTCATGCCATAACCCACCGCTGAAATGGCCGCACCAACTAAAATAAAAGGATGGTTTGCTTGGGCAAATAAAATAAACACAATCCCTAGGCCTTGAATAATAGCAGAAATCACATACAGGTTTCTTTTACCTAAGCGTCTCGCTAGACTTGGAACTAAAAAGTTTGCCACCATCGGTACCACTGACATAATGGTTGCCACCGTAACCGATAGTGCTTGGCTCCCCACCACTACCGTATAATAATAAACTAACGCAGCTGTCTGCATGAAAAAGCCAGTCCACATAAATAAAATATTGACAGCAAAAATTTTCCATGGACGGTTTTGTGCTAAAGAACTCGCTACTTTTTTCAATGAAACACTGGTACTTTTAGTTGGTAACTCTCTAGTATTAAAAAAGGTAAAGAAGAATAACAAGCAACTAATCAAACCAAAGATAATCATTAAAATTTTAAAACCGGTTTGCTGATTACCTTTACCAAAATAATTTACCAGACTTAAGGCGGTGGCACTGACAACCGTTGCGCCTAAAAAAGCAAAGAACTTTCGTGTCGTAGACAAGGCCGTTCGTTCATCGGTGTCGTTGGTTAGACTAGGCAAAATTGAAGCCATTGGCACATTCACAATCGTGTAAGAAAGAGATAGGCCAAAATAAGTGATGTAAGCATAAATTAATTTTCCATTATTAGAAAAGCCGGGTACATTAAAACACAGATAAGCAAACAGAGCAAAAGGAATCGCGCCAAATAAAAAATATGGTCGCGATTTCCCCCATCTGGTATGGGTATGATCAATTAAATAGCCTACCAACAAATCAGTAACGCCGTCGAAAAAACGAGTAAGTAAAAACATTAGACTGACTGATGCAGCGTTCAAAGCCATAATATCTGTGTAAAAAAATAGTAAGTACAAAGAAATCATCTGCCAAATTAAATTACAAGCAAAATCTGAAACACCATAACCAATTCTTTGACGCCATTTTGAGATGGGCTTTTCTACCTTCCTCATGTTTGCTGATTCCATGTTTCTTCCTCTTTTCTAAAGGTATTTCTTGATTAAATATGCTGGTGTACAACTCCATGCATGGCAATAACTACTCATAATCGGACTACCATACGGTGAAAAATCTGGTTCTTCTGGTTTAAATGCTTCCCAGAAAGTATCTGCACCTAGATCAATCATTTTGCCCCAGTAATTTTTCATTAGTATGATTGCTTCTTCCTTTAAACCGGCTAAAAATAATGCTTCCACCACATGATGGTACATATAAGGTGTAGCAATCCCAGTGATTGGGAATTGAGTGGCTACGGTGGTTGTCATAATTTCACTATTTTTTTCTTGATCAAAAACTTCCGCTAAAACCATCCAGACTTGACTAGCAACATTTATTTCATGATTTTTCTCAACAATAAATTGTTGCTCTTTTGTATCAAAAAGAACTTCTCGAGAGAAATGAATCATGTCTGCTAAAACTCTTTCATAAGTTTCAATTGCTGTTTCTTCCATCACTTTAGCGATAATAATAAAGCGACGTAAGGCATAAATCATCGTTCCTTGACCAGCAGTGTCTTTTTCAAATTCATTAGACCAATCAATAAATGCTGGCCATTCCTCTAAAAGATTTAGCCTTCCTTCGTCATCGACTAATTTCATCGCTAAATCCATCTGTTTTTTTGCCATCGGATATAAATCTTTTAAAACTTCTAAATCTTTAGTTTCATAATAATAATCAGCTAGAATTGCGGCGAAAAAGATACTATATTCAAATAAGAATGTGTCATCAGGAATTAATTCTGGTGCTGTAAACACATTAGCCGGAACTTTTCCTTCTTCTGTTGTCATCCCCCCGAATAGATACAAGCAACGTTTTGTTAAAGCTAAATCACCAAAAGTTGCATAGTTGGCTAAAGCTTGCAGACGCAAATCACCAATCCATAGGCGACGGTCACGCTTTGGTCCATCTTCAAAAACAGTTTGCATACAATCTAAAAGTGTTTTAACTGACACATTGTAAATATCTTTTAGTTCTGGATCATCAATCTCATAGGGTGCTAATTGATTCATGGAAACACTACTTTCAGCAGTAAATACCGGTTGAGAAAAACTAGCTTTCCATTTTGGTGAAGTATCGATCACTTTTAATTCGATATAACGACAGCTATAACGGCGTGGCAAACTTAAAGTAGCTGGCAAAACATCTAAGTGAATGTATTCTTCTTGAATCCAAGACTTTGACAGCCAACCATCGTAATCACTAGATTTTGCAGCGATTTCGGCAGGAACTTCAGCAAATTTTAACTGTAAATATAAAGGTGCATCCATTGGTGAACCCACCGAGTTAATGGCCAACGTAAAATGGCCAACGTAATGATCACCTAAGTCTAAGACGATACTTTCGTCTCGTCCTAGAGTATAATCTGCTAATTTCGTAATATTTTTGTCACTAATTTTTGCAACGTATCCATTCGCACCCTTTTGATCTGCTACTACATCCGCAATTGCCACCGGAACGACAGTTGTTTCAATAATTTCCGGTAGATTTTCTTCTGCTTTTTTTAGTAATTTTTCATCATGATTCCAATTTACGTCGTCATTGATTTGAAATGTAAAAGCCATGTGATCTCCTCCAATTTTTAAGCTACTTGTTTACCAACAGTCATATCTGTCGTATCATCATTAATTTTGTGTTTCTTTTGTAAATGCATCATAATCACCCCTGCAATAGTTGCAATTAGTACAATCCCCGCAAAACCAAACATTGAAGTTTGAATTCTACCTGGTGCCACTAAGTAAGGAGTTACAAAGGCAAACAAGCCACAACACATCCGTGAAAAACCATTAATAAACCCTTGCAATGAAGCTCGTGCCTCAGAAGGAAAAGATTCTTGCGTCCAAACTTTATAAATAGCTTCGCCAGCCAAAGGATTACCAAAATTATAAAAAGCAATGGTGATTGCTAAAGCAATAAATCCTGCGCCACCACCGATTAAAGCCATACCCATCATAGCTGCAAATTGAACAAAGGCACCGATGAAGAAAGCTTTGTTACGATATTTTCCACCGGCAACAGAAGTAAAAGCAATCGTCGTTGCTAAAGAAACAAGATTTAAAACAATCCCTAATCCAGTTGCTTGCGTTTGAGAAGCACCAGCATTAGTTAAAGCATAAGTTTGGAACTGTCCCCAAGTGTTTGCTAGTAAATTCCAGCATACATAGAAAATTAAAATAGCCGCAAAGAAACCAAGATATTTATTTTTGTTTTGACCAAATAAAATTGTTTTAAAAGAAACATCGCTGCTTGTACCTGTCGCTTGTTTTTTAGCTGCTTGACGAGCTGTACCTGCTTCGTGGAATTTTCTAAATTTAGGAGAAAGTAGTCGCCATAACCAAGCAAAAACTGAGAATGCAAATAAAATTGCAAAAACTATTCTAGCACCTAAGACTCCGGAAATACCTGATAATAAAAACGAACAAATATAAGAAATAAATACCCCGACCTGCCAAAAAATTTGGGTTGATGAAACTAACTGCGCTGAAGTTCGTTCATCAGGTGCATCATGAGAAACAACAGTTAAACTAATAGGTAAGTCTGCACCTGAGGCAAAACCCATCACGATGACACCAACTAATAACATCGGAAAACTATTTGCCAAAAGACAGATAGCTGCACCAATGGCATAAAATAAGTTCAACCAATTAAATGAACGAATCAAACCGAAGATTTTGGAAATTTGTCCAGTAAACAATGAACCAAAGGCAATCGCAAAAGTTAACCCCCCAGAAATTAAACCAACTTGCCCCGTTGTTAAATTTAAACCTTGTTGCCAGACAGGAATTGTGGCAGACAAACCAACAATACATCCTGAACCTAACATTGAACCGATACCGGCTGCTGTTGCTAGTGGTGAATATTCTTTCACCAAAGCTGAATTTGAATTATTTTCTTTACTCACTATAAACACTCCTTTATAAGTTAAACGCTTTCCGTTTTTCTATATTTGTATTGTAAGCGCCTTTACAAAAAGGCAACATAGCAAAAAAACAGAATTTAATTATCCAATTCACAGATTAACAACAAAAAAAGCCAGAGAAATTTCTCTGACTTTGTTGTTTACAATTATTTTTTCATTTTTTCAAAATACTTTCACGTAACTCTTTTGGCGTCAAATCACTAAATTTTGCAAATAGTTTATACAAGGAAGGAACTGTCTCAAAGCCAATCTCATAAGAAATCTCTTCAAAATTTTTATCCGTTTCCTCCATCAATTCTAACGCTGCCTTATAGCGCAAAGAATTAATCAAACCTTGGAAGGAGCGTCCAGTTTCCTTTTTTAATTTGTTACTTAAATAATTTGAATTATAACCAAACTGGCTAGCTAAAGAATCCAGTGTCAATGTTTTATAATTACTATCGATGTATTGCAAAATGTTAATCAACTCTTGATTTCCCTGAGATTGCTGTCGATTTTCCTTTTCTAAGTCTCGCGTCAGTTCAATCAACAATAAAGACAAGATTAAATTAATCCCACGCATATAATAGTTTTCTTTATTATAGTACTCCAAAACCATTTTATGTAATAACTGTTGAACATCTTGGTTATCACCGCAATGAAAGTGGATAAAATTATTGTGATTACTTCCAGAACGAGAAGCATTTAATAAAAACTCGTTAACAAGGCCGTTGGACTTTACCATATTCGCCACCACATCAGTTGTGATAGATTCTTCTCTTAACAAGATATTGATAAGAATATCATTTTTTGCTAAGGGATCAATTCGCTGAATGGTTTCTCGATCAAGTAAAATCAACTCACCTTCTTGGAGAAATATTTCTTTATCATCAACATATTGGGTACAACTTCCGGAAAACATATAATTAAATTCCACAAATTCATGGGTATGGGCCGGCATCTCTGAATAACGATGATGTTTATTAATAAAAATATTCCCTTCTCTAAAAAAATGTTCTCCCGGCATTTTAGGGACATCGACTTGGTCAAAGGGTAAATTTTGATCATTGATGTTATGACCATCCAGTTTTTGTGCTACTTCAATCGCATTATCTTCAAATAAAAATGCTCTTAGCTGTTGGAAGTTCATTTAACTCTCCTTTTGATAAATGACAAACCCTTTTGCCGCAATTGATAAACAATCTTTTGATTTCTTCGTCAGCTGCTGTAATAATACCTCACCTGAAAATTGATGTGTCAATTCATTTTCACCTGTATTGAAAACTGCTTGCAGCTCCACTCCTGCAAACTCTCGTACTAATATCAGCTCACCTGATACTTTATCAATTTTTTCCCATACTATACTACCTTCACTCAATAAAGTTGCATATTTTTTTCTAAAAATAATCAGCTCTTTAAAAAAAGCCAACATCGCGAAATCTTGCTTTTCTTTTTCCCAAACCATACATTTGCGGCAATCAGGGTCCATTTCTCCTGTCATAGCAATTTCGTCACCATAATACAGACAAGGCGAACCAGTTTGTAAATAAGTAAATGCTTCGGCTTGGCGCATTAAAGCTTTATCACCATTGGCAACTGTTAAAATTCTTGGTGTATCATGGCTATCCAAAACGTTCATCATCATTTGACTCGTCTGTTTACGATACATGGTCAATTGCCGATTAAGTTTGCTGACCATCTGCGTCAAAGAAATTTTTTTATCTAAAAAATAGCCAATGATTGCATCTGTGAAAGCATAATTCATCACTCCGGTGAATTCATCTCCCTGCAACCAGCTTTGGGCGCTATGCCAGATTTCGCCTAATAAATAAAAATCTGGATTCAAATTAAAACAAACCTCATGAAATTTTTTCCACAAATGATGATCCACTTCATTGGCGACATCTAAACGCCAAGCATCAATTTCAAATTCTTTGATCCAATAACTTGCTACTTCTAAAATAAAATCTTGGACTTCAGGATTAGCCGTATTTAATTTTGACATATGGGGAGTAAATGCAAAGGTGTCATAATTTTTCTCACTAGCAAATTCAAAATCATTGGTTTCTGTATAGCTCACTGGAAAGGAATCAATCATGAACCAATCTTTATAGCGAGAATGCTCGCCATTTTTAACAACATCTTGCCATTGTGGGGATTGATCCCCCAAATGATTAAAAACGGCATCTAACATCACACGAATCCCACGTTGATGACAAGCAGCTACCAATTCTTTAAAAGTTTCCGTATCACCAAAGGCAGGATCAATCTGAAAATAATCAATCGTATCATATTTGTGATTAGAATGGGCCGTAAAAATTGGGCAAAAATAAATCCCATTAATTCCTAAATCTACTAAATAATCCAAATGATCAGTCACGCCTTGCAAATCGCCACCATAAAAATCAGTACGATCAGGATGTTCTTTACTTCCCCATTTTAAGGTTCCTACAGGATCATTCTGTAAGTCACCATTGGCAAAACGTTCAGGAAAGATTTGGTACCAAACAGTTTCTTTTACCCAGTCAGGTGCTTTAAAGCGATCAATTTCCTGAAAATAAGGCATCCGAAAATACATATTGCCTTCTAACAAGTATTTTTCCTCCACCGAAAAAATCCCTTGATCGTTATACAGAATTTCCGAACCATCAATGCCTTTAACAAGAAATCCATAACTTAGTCGCTTATAAGGAGCAGTCACTTCAATTTGCCAAAAATCATGGCTCTCGGTGCTTAACCATTTATCTAGGGAAATACTTTTTTTAAACCATCTCTTCGTTTCTAATTCATAGGGATCACCATGTAATAAACAAACCTCAGCAACATCTTTGCCGGTTTGTAGCCGAATATGCATCAGATTTTTTTTATATAAGTAAGCAAACTCACTCTCTGGTCGATGATAAATTGCAGCTTGGTTCATAAATAACCTCCTTATATTAAATGCTGTGACTAACTGATTCGTCAGTAATTTTTCCTAATTCAATTTGCATAGTGACATGATTCAAAGGAAAATTTTCAGTTAGTTGATGATCTAATTCTTCTATAAATTGATTGTAATTGTCAAGGTTTTCTCGGATGATATGCACAGTTAAAGCATTTTCTGTAGTACTCAAAGCCCAAATGTGTAGGTCATGAATACTTTTAACAGTTGGTTGCTGTAAAATAAATTTTTCAACTTCAGTATAATTTACAGACTTCGGTACTGCATCTAAAGATAAATCCAATGATTCTTTCAATAAACGCCAAGTACCAACAAAAATAATCACAGCTATAGCAATGCTAATAACTGGATCCAACCAATACCAATTTGTAAATTTAATAATAAAAGCGGCTACTACCACACCAACTGAAACCAAAGTATCTGCTGCCATGTGTAAAAAAGCGCCGCGAACATTTAAATCATGAGCTTGATCTTTCATAAATAAAAAAGCCGTAAAACCATTAATTAAGATTCCTACCCCCGCAACTAGCATCACACTATTTTCCTGAACCGGTTGCACATTTCCCAATCGTTGAAATGCTTCTAATAAAATACCGCCAACAGCTATCAATAAAAAGACTGCATTAAATAAAGCAGCTAAAATAGAACTCCTTTTATAACCGTACGTTCGATAATTATCACGGGTCCGTTGACTTAAAATCAAGGCCACCCAAGCTACTAATAAACCTAACACATCACTTAAGTTATGACCCGCATCAGCAATTAATGACAAAGAATTTGCAGTGAAGCCAATAGTTGCTTCAACGATTACGAAAACTAAATTTATTAACATACCTATTTTAAATGCGCGATTGATTTTTTGTTGACCATGATGATTCATTTTTTCTGCCTCTTTTTCATATGATTATTTTTTCATATGATACCACCGAAAATCAAAGAATACAATTGAATCAACACAGACCATTTTCACCTTAAATAATTAATTCAAAAAAACCTCTCGAATCAACGAGAGGTCGCAAATTATTCAATATTATCTTCGGCTTGCCAATGATTAATCGGTCCGAATTTATGACCAACAGCGATTTCTTTTTCAATTGCCGCATTGACAAACTTTTTAGCAATTCGAATGGCAGTTTCAATATCAGTCCCTTTTGCAATTTCTGCCGCGATGCATGCAGACAAGGTATCACCAGTGCCATTAATTCGATCGGTATGATGATAAGGTTCACTCAACCAAAAATCTTTGCCGTCGGCTAATAACACATAATCATTTACTCTGGCTTGTTGTGGATCGTCGTGACGTCCTTTAATCATGACATTTTTGGCACCTAATTTTTGTAGCTGTTTTGCTGCTTTGACATAATCGATTTCAGTTTGAATGTTTAGATTGGTTAGCTTTTGTGCTTCGTAAAAATTAGGAGTAATGACTGTTGCTAATGGAACCAATAATTTTTTTAAGGACTCAAAAGCTGCTTCTTCTAACAACATATTCCCGTGTTTAGTCATAATCACTGGATCAACAACTAACGGACCAAAATCATATTTTAGATAATTTTCGGCAACTGTCTCAATCAATTCAGTATTTGCCAACATACCTGTTTTACTGGCACGAATCTGATAATCTGCTGCCAATAATTCAAATTCCTTTGAAATAAAATCTGTAGGTAACAGAACTTGGGCAGCGATACCGTAAGAATTACCGGCGACACAAGCTGTCATAATAGACGTACCATACACTTTCCTTGCAAAAAAAGTGTGTAAATCAGCTTGCATACCTGCGCTACCGTCACTATCTGAACCTGCTATGGTTAATGCTTGGGGATATTCGTTTGCCATAATGTTCCTCCTAAAAAACTATTTGGAAACATTATACCGCGTTAAAAATCCCTGTCGAATTATTTAATTTTTAACCAGTCTTGGCGAATATTTTCTACCAAGCGAATCATTCGTTTGCCAACTTCACTATATTGATCCGTTGGTAAATTAGCTAATGAAACCCGGACCGCCCAATCACTACTACCAAATGCGTCAGCCTTAAGTAACATCAAGCGTTCTTTTTCAGCTAAAGAAGTTAATAATTGAGTAATGGTCCAATTATTTCTTAAATAGTCAGAAAAATCTTTGCCATAACGAGTGTTAATCCAATTATTAAAATCAATTTCACAATAATAAGCTGTATCTAAAGATTCTAACGGTTCATCCAAACCTAACGTTTTATAAAGTAATTTTTCTCTTTCATGACAAATCGCCATCACTTCAGCTTTATAAGCCTCACCTTCATCTAGTAAAGAATATAGACTAAACATCGTCATCATCACTTGTTGGACTGAAGACAAGCCTGCTGCATGATTTAAAGCAACGTCTCGACTGTCAGCCACAATCCGGTCAATGAAAGAAATTTTTTCAGGCTCGGGAGAAACTGATGCGTATCGAGCATTTAAACTCTTACGATTTTTATCTCCTAAGCTGCGAATCAATTCATCAAAAATATTTTCTTGAGCGACTGCAATAGTACCAATACGCCAGCCTGTTGCACCAAAATATTTTGAATAAGAATAAATACAAGCCGTATTATACGGTAACTCACTGAATAAAGAAGTGAAATCAGGAACAAAAGTGCCATAAACATCATCAGTTAAAACCATTAAGTGGGGATGATCTTCAGCGACAATCTTTTTAATTTGATCGATTGTACTGCCACACATAGCATTTGCAGTTGGGTTACTTGGGTTCACTACAAAGACTGCTTTAATCGTTGGGTCTTTTAATTTATCAATTTCACTCGTGGCATATTGGTAAGTGCTCTTTCCTTCCATCACAGTTTGTTTGGCATGGATTTTCACTACATCAAATTGATATTGAGGTAACTCGGGAATCTCCAAATATGGCGCAAAGGTTGGTAACATTAAAGCAATCCGATCACCTTTACTCAACAAGAAATTATTCATTAAACTATCAAATAAATAACAAATTCCTGCTGTTCCGCCTTCAACCGCAAAAATATCAAAGGGAATTGTAGAATGAGAAAATAATTCTTGGTTCAAATATTTTTTAATCGGACCTTCAGCTGCGGGTAAACATCGAACTGGATTAGGATAGTTGTCGCCTATAATATAATCTAACATTTGGCTTAACCATTCTTCTCGCGGCATACCAAGGAAATTATTATCCGAGTACCAGATTTTTTTCAAAAAGTTAGCACCTTTTGAAGTTTGACCTGCTAAAAAGGTTTCAAAACGTTGACTGCGATTTTCACTTTGGTAAATTTGACCAGCCGTATAATTGCCGTCTGCATGTAAGGTTTCGCTAGTCGCAAATTGACCTAATAAAAAGAAAGCTTCACGGGGGGTTGGCGCTGTCCAGTTTGGATTTCCTCGTCCGGCATTTAATAATCCTTGAGTTTGGCCATTTTTGATTAGTTCTTGTTCTAAAGATAAGCTCAATTCAAAAGGACTCAACTTTTCTTTGGCTTCATCTTTTACAATCATTTTACTCGTCCTCCATATGTTTCTCTTGATACCTCTATTTGAACGCCATAACGCTTGTAATTCAAGTAAGAAGTCGCCTATTTAAGAGGAAACTTATTGTTTTCTTTGCAGGATAAAATGATTGCTAATATTCTGATAATTTAAAAAAAACTAAGCTTATTTTTAATTTGTAACATCCAGTTGTCAGATGAGAGTTTTTATTTTTTTCGATTATCTTTAATTTTTACTACTACGCGGAATTGTCTTTCTGGATGGCTCTCACGATTTGCATATTGAATGCGTGATTCAAATAAATCCCCATGACCAAAATACAACAATTTGCTTAACAAAGTATTGCGATCTTTTGGTACATAACCAATTTTTCGATCCTGATAAAAGATTGCAACAGCTTCTGGATCATAGGGATTGTCTGATTCTGCTATTAAAATCACTTCTTTGCCTAAAGATCATTCTTCAATCACTTCCAGACCCTCACCGTAAGCAAAACCAGCAACGTGAAAGTCCATTAAATGACGACTTTTTTCATAACTATGATCTTGCAATGATTTTAATAATTCTTCTTTGTTTAACATATCATCACCAGCTTCCTAATTAATTAAACGCTTACAATAATTTTAACATAAAATGACTGTCGAAAATGGTACCCTTCGACAGTCATGGATTAATTTGTGTGTTTCATCAGACGGTTAATATGCACCGCCAAATAAAAAGTTTCTTCATCTGGAATCCGACGTTCGTAGCTTTTTTCTAGATAATCTCGGACTTTCACGGCAATTTCAGCGGCTTCAGGAAATAAGGTCCACATTTGACCATGTAAGGCTTCCTCGCCTTCTTGTAATAAACCATCCGTGTAAAATCGTTCGACAAAAAAACGTACATGGGTAATAAAACGATTATAATGTAACGAATGAACATCAACTTCTTTTTGAATTGAATAGCGTACCAGATTGACAATCTCGCCAATCATTTTTGCTGAGCGAAAACTATCTGTCTGTTCATTATTTTCAGCATTGATTAAGTGAAACGCGATATTACTCGCTTCTTCTTCTGGTAAATCAATCTGATACAACTGATTTAGTTTTTCTAAGGCTGCTAATGATACTTGAAATTCTTTAGGATAATAATTTTTAATTTCCCAATGGAGTCGGTTGGTAATCTGCATCCCGCTTCTAGCTCGTTCAACCGCAAAGTGCAAGTGATCAGTCAAACTCAGATATAAATTATTATTTAATTCTTTGTTTAACTGTTTTTTTGCGTCATCAATAATATCTCGTGTCAGCTGAAAGAATTCGAAAGGAACTTCACTCACTAATTCAGCAATTTGCGAAGATTTTTGTTCAGTTGCTTCCAAGAAGATTTTGTCTACTTGTTCATCAGAAAGCTGCTCACCAGCTTTTTTCCCAAAGCCGATCCCTTTACCTAACGCAATCATTTCTTGCCCATCTTTTTCAACTAACACGACACTCGAATTTAATACTTTTTTGATTACGCTCACAAGCCTCTTCCCCTTTTATCAAAAATTATTCAGCTAAAGAAGCGCCATTTGTTTGAATTACTTTTTGATACCAGTAGAAAGAATCTTTGCGCATCCGATCATAAGTGCCATTGCCTTCATCATCGGCATCAACATAAATGAATCCGTAGCGTTTAGACACTTGAGAAGTCCCCGCACTGACTAAATCGATTGGCGCCCAGCTAGTATAGCCAACTAAATCAACGCCTTCATCAATGGCTTCTTTCATTTGTTTAAAATGAGCAGTGAAATATTCCATCCGGTAATCGTCATGGATTTTTCCATCTTCAATTTTATCTACTGCACCCATACCATTTTCAACAATCATTAATGGCACATTGTAGCGATCATATAATTCAATCAAGGAAATTTTTAACCCTTTAGGATCAATTTGCCAGCCCCATTCAGTTGATGGTAAGTAGGGATTTTTCACTCCTAAAACAGTATTTCCTGGTGTTCTTTCAGCATTTGGATCTGCTGACTCTGCCATCGACATATAATAACTAAATGACACAAAATCAACAGTATGTTCTTTCAATATTTCCTTATCGCCTTCAACCATTTCTGGCATCAAATTGCGTTTTTCTAAGTCCTTGATAATCATTCGTGGATATTCACCGAAAACTTGAACGTCGGCATAAAAATCATTTTCCAGGTTTTTCTTTAAAGTTAATTCTACATCTAAAGGTGCACATGTTAAGGGATAAGTCATTAGTTTGGTTAGCATACAACCAACTTGACTACCAGGAATTTTTTCATGGGCATCTTTTGTCACAAGGGCACTTGCCACAAATTGGTGATGCAACGCTTGATAAACATCAGCAATATAGCGTCCTTCGGCACTTTTATCAGGAATAATTCCCGCAGTAGTAAAAGGATGACGGTGAATACTATCAATCTCATTAAACGTCAACCAATACTTAACATATTTTCCAAATCGATCAAAACAAACATTTGAGAAACGAACAAAATCATCTACGACACGACGATCAACCCAACCATTAAATTTTAAGCTTAATGATACAGGCATTTCATAATGGGACAAAGTGACGATTGGTTCAATATTTAAACGTTCCATTTCTTTGAAGACATTTTCGTAAAAAGCGACACCCGCTTCATTTGGTTCTAACTCTTCACCAGTTGGAAATAATCTTGTCCAAGCAATCGATAAACGTAAAGTTTTAAATCCCATTTCAGCAAACAAAGCCAAATCTTCTTTATAACGATGATAAAAATCAATTCCGCGACGTTTTGGATAATCTTTATCTGTTTGATCAGCGATGGCAGCTTCAATCGATTCTGTTGAAACTTCCCAATGAGCAGCATAATTTGTATTATCGATATTTGGTTTGTAAGAAGCAATATCAGCCACCGACATTCCTTTACCGTCGACGTTCCAGCCTCCTTCAACTTGATTAGCAGCTACCGCGCCACCCCATAAAAATCCTTCTGGAAATGCATTGTTTGTCATAAAAAAGCTCCTTTATATTTTACACTATTTTTTAATCTTAAGCTAAACTGATTGCCAATAAATCTGATTCATTGGTTACTTCTTTTTCTGTCTCTAAAGAAGCCACGTTAAATTTATCATGGTTGGTGACTACATAAATTACTGTTGGATCAAAACCTGCAGCTTCAATTTTTGCAATATCAAATTCAATTAGCAATTGACCTTTTTTCACTTGATCACCTGCTTGAACTTTTGGCGTAAAGCCATCACCTTGCATTTGAACTGTATCAATCCCAATATGAAATAAAATTTCAGCACCACTATCTAACCGTAAGCCTAGTGCGTGACCTGTTTCAAAAACCATTGTAACTTCCGCATCAGCTGGTGCATACAACTTTCCTTCTTCAGGAAGAATACCGACACCGCTGCCTACCATACCACTAGAAAAAACTTCATCTTTTACTTCACTTAAAGGAATCACTTTACCAGTTAAAGGACTTGCTAACGTTTCAGTATAATCTGAAGATAAATTTGTTGGCATTTCAGTTTTTTCAACTGTTTCTTCCACTTTTGCATCTTTAAAGAAGATTAAAGTAATGACAAATGACAACACAAAGGACAATCCTAAAACAACAAAGGCCCAAACTAAATTCATTGCATCAGAAGGATCAGCGTACATTGTGATACTAGCAAGTCCGGGTCCCACCAAAGCAAAAGCTCGAATTGCTGTTAACCCAGCAACTGCACCGCCGATTAAACTGGATGCCATCACAGCATATAATACCCGTTTGTGTAAAATGGTAACTCCATAAAGCGCCGGTTCAGTGATCCCAAACAAAGCAGAAATCCCAGCTGAAACTGCTGTAGCTTTTAGTTTTTTGTCTTTGGTTCTTAAACTAACAGCAAAACTAGCACCTGATTCAGAAATATTATGAGCTAACGATGCTGGTAAATATAGTAATTCCATTCCTAACTCACTCATTGAAGAGACAGCATAAGGAATCATTGCTTTGTGCATCCCAGTAACAACCATTAATGGTAAAACGGCCGCTAATAATCCAGTTGCTACCCAACCAAGTTGATTGTATAAAGCGACAATCACACCAGAGAAAATTGTCCCGATATTAAAACCTAATGGGCCTAAAATTAATAAAGCCACCGGTGCAGTAATTAATAAACTCATCATTGGTACAAAGAAAATTCGAATTGATTTGAAAGAGTATTTAGTAAAGAATTTTTCCATTACTGCATAAAATAAAACGGTTAAAATTGCTGGAAAAACTTGTGAACCATAATCAATGTTTTCTATCCCAAAAGACAATAATGACGTGCCTTCAGTAATTAAAGCAGTCAAACTAGGTAAAATCATGACACCAACGACCGAAACAGCCACCAGTTCATTAACCTTCAATTTCCGTGCTGTTGTAATGGCTACTAAAATCGGTAAGAAATAAAGTGGTGCACCTCCGATTTGGTATAATACTTGGTAAGTTTGACTTTGATCACTCATTACGCCGACAAGTGATGCCAACAATAGTAATGAACGTAAAATCCCACCTCCAGCAATAGCTGGAATTAATGGTTGGAAAACGGAAATAATAAAGTCTAAGATAACTGCGCCAATTTTTTGCTTTTCTTTGGGTCCGTCATCGTTACCGGTTGTACTTGCACCGTCACCGATTAAATTTTTAACTTGATCAAAAACCTCTACTACTTCGTTACCAATAATTACTTGCAATTGAACGTTTTGGCGAACACCCATAACGCCATCAATTTTTCCTAACGCTTCTTCATTGGCTTTGCTTTTATCTTTTAACGTAAAACGTAATCTTGTAGAACAATGTTCTAAATGGGCAACATTTTCTTTGCCGCCGATTTCTTCAACGATTTCTTTTGCGGTTTCTTGGTAATTCATACGATTCCCTCATTTCTAAATTTTATTGCATTCACTTGGCCGAATGAATACAAAAAAGGCAGAACTTAAATAAATCGACATTACGCCCATAAAGAAACGTAATAACAACTTATTTAGGTCCTGCCTGCATTACCAGTCACATGCCTGTATCAATGTCTGTATATTAGCATGGATTTTTTGAAAACGCAAACAGTTTTTTTGAAATAAATCAAAAAAGAAATGGCACATGATTTTCACATGCCATCCCTTTTACACTTCTAACATTTTTTCCGCAATCATTCCTTCAGTTTCAATTCCGGCTGTCTCCAAATCAGAATAAATTTTGCCGTCTTTTAAAAAGATTACTTTTTTTGCACTGTTGGCAACTTTACTATCATGGGTAATCATTAAGATAGTGACACCTAATTCTTGATTGATTTTTTTGAAAATTGCTAAAACTTCTGCGCCAGCATTGCTGTCTAAGTTTCCCGTAGGTTCGTCTGCCATAATAATCTTAGGTTGATTTACTAGAGCGCGACAAATGGCTGTTCGCTGTTTTTCACCTACAGATAATTCTTGAGGAAATTTATTCAATAGTGGTCGCAAACGCAGTGTATCAATCAAACTAGCTAGATAATTTTCAGCTTCTTCTGGTGAACGTTTATCTAGAATCGCCGGGAGCAACATGTTTTCCCGAACGGTAATACTTTCCATCAACTGAAAATCCTGAAAGACAAAACCTAATTTCTTTCGGCGTATATCTGATAATTCGTCTTGATAGAGACTCCAAGTATTTTTTCCTTCAAAAAAGACTTCACCACTGGAGGGAAAATTGATTAGGCCTAGAATTTTCATTAAGGTAGTCTTCCCACAACCGGAGCGACCCATAATACTTATATAATCACCCTCATTAATCGTTAAATCTATGCCCTTTAAAACTTCCTGCTGATCATAATGATGAAAAATTTCTTTGGCTGTGATAATTGCTGTCATTTACTCACCCACTTCATTATTTGATTGCCAAACACTCGATAGACTAGATACCAAACGGCGGCGTAACAACTATCAACGATTATTATCCGCCAGAAAAATTGCAGACTTTCTTGTTGATTAAAAAATCTAATATTGGTCATAATGAAAATGAACACTATGCCAATTAGCCCCGCCATAATTAATGGTAGCCAGAAAAATAAACGCAATTGTTGATTCAAAATTTTTCGCCGTTCTTTTTCTCTTGCTCCTAAAAGTAGTAGTAAGTTTTGCTTTTCAGTCCAGAAATCTTTTTCACCTAAATACTTGGTCAACAACAAACTAAAGCTCAATAACAAACTGATAACTAATAAGAAGACTAGCACAATCATTTCTAGATTATTTTCATTTTTTACATCTATCTCTTGTTGATCCTTCCAATAATAAGGTTGGATTTTTTCATCCCAACGTCGGTCTGATGCATATTTTTGATCGATAAATTGTAGTTCATCAACCATTTTCTTCCCGTGATTGGTTTGAATAAGTACCAATTTCTGTTGTGTTTTAGGAAATGCCTCATCGGCTAAAACAACTAGATTTTCTTGTAATCCCCGTTGAAACATACCCGTCAGAATATTTCGTTCCTGACTTTTAATATCCCGCATTGGAAAGATTCGATCAATATCATTGGTATCATAAAAATCTAATGGTGTCCCGATTCTTAGCCGCGGTTCTTTACTACCAGGATCCCAATCAATTGGTTGTGCTGAGACATTTATTCCTTGCTGATAAACCACATGCCACTGGTTCCTTTTTAAATTTAAAGGTTGTTCTTTTTCACCAACCAATTTCCTTAATTTCTGATAAGTTGTTTCTGAAATTCCTATCTGCTGCCCTTGAATATACATAATCGGTCGGGCGACACCATAGATTTCTGGATCAGAATCTCCATCAACTGAAGTGATCGGTACCATCGGAAAAGTCAGTAGATTTCCTTGATATTTTTGACTTATTTTTTCAAGTTGGGGCAATTCTTCATTATGAATCTTCGCCACAATATCATAAGGAAATAATTGATCCACTTGCACCATTTCACCAGTAATCAGTCGTGGTAACAAAAAACCTAAGCTAAAGACTTGTAACAAAATTAAGATAATAATCAAGTTTGCACTTTTTCGGAAGCGGTAAGTAAAATCATTGAAGGTTAAAAAATGCTGTAAATAGTCTCGGCGTTTTTGTAACCATGCAATAAAAATTTTTAACAAGCCATTCACCAAGCCGATTAGCCCAATCGCTAAAGTAATCAGTACTAAGTATGTTTCGGCTGATTTTCGCCGGGCAAACCACCAAAAAGTAATACCTAAAAAAAGCAGACCAATCAATAACCAGATTATTTTCCCACGAAAATTAATGCGTGCTACCTTCTGAGTACTTTTAGGCTTAAATTGTAACAATCGTAAGGTCTTTTCTTGATGAAAACCCAAAGTTATAACTGCCAAAAAAAGTTGAATCAAAATTGCTAAAAGATACGTCCAAAAATCCAAACGAATCAAAGGAAGGGTTACAATTATACCAACAACAACTGAAACACCAACACAAATCAAATACTCTCGAATCAACATCCACAAAAAGGTTTTACGGCGGATCCCTAAAAGAAACCATAATTCTCCATGATTTTCTTTAAAGGTTAAATACATCCCATTGATAAAGGTTAAAAATATAATCAATAATAAAACCAAAATACCACCAGACTCAATAAAAATCGGCAATAACCCAGTTTTATCAAATATACTTTGCTGACTTTGTCCCGCCGAAAAAGAACGGTACGAAAAAATTAACAATGCAATTGAAAGATACGAAACAAAATTAGCCGCTGACAAGATCAATAGATTTTGGCGGTAAAAGAAAAGATTTTTATTAATAATCTGTTTAAACAAACTGGGATATTTTCCTTTAAAGGCTAATCGTTGTTCTTTATCCAGTTTTTCTGCTTTATTTTTACGGGTTTGCTCAGCATATTGCTGATCTCGTTCTTCTTTTCCTTCCAGATAACGCATTAAGAGAAATTCTAATAACGCCAAAATCGGCATTGGCAAAACTCCCGGGCTAGCTGTAAAGAATGAAAATTGTCCTAGGAAAAAGATGGCAAAAAATAAAGCAACATTTTTTATCATCGGTAAGATTTTAGTTTTTTTCCTAAAAGTCAAAACAACAGCATCCAAAAAGCTGGCTATAATCACCAATATTAAAAAACCCGTGCCAATCTCTGCCTCGATTCCTACTGGAAATTGCGTTGTCCAAAAATGCGAGAAATTTCCACTAGTTAGACTTTCTGTCCATAAACCAATCAAAGTAAATTTCCCAGTATTACCATTTATCACTGGTAAAAATAACCCTAAAACAAATAATAGATAACCATTAACAATTGCTATTTTCCTCATTAATTTGCCCACTCATTCCCCTCCTCACAGGAAACGCTTTCACTATGAGCTTACCACGTAAATTTATTAAAACAAATGGTATTTTACCTACATTTAACTTTATTTTTACTAAAAAATTACATACTTACTTTATACTGAAAACAACGAAGGCAAATAGCTGAAATCTTAAGATTCTCAAAAATCATAAGTAAAAAGAATAGCTAAATTTTTTAATTTGTGTCATAATAACAATGGAATTTCGTTATCAGCGTAATAGTTGCCTTTCGTTTAGATCAAGAAAGGAGAATGAATATGACATTCTATAACACTGAATTAAAATATCGAGTAACACTAAATACTGATTTAAATCTATTTATTGTATTTAATGAAGCTGACGCAAACCAATTTGCGACTGGTGTTACTATCGAACAAGCAGTACAAGAACTAAAAAAAATCGCATAAGGAGTGTAATTCTCACATGAACGATTCCAGTTCTATGTAAAGGCATCTACTGAAGACTAGCGGTAGATGCCTTTTTTGTTGTCCAAAAAAAACTGCCAAATAATTTTGACAGTTTTACTTTACTAAATTTTTCACCATGATTAAATCTGTCTGCGGATCATCCCCCATTACAAAAGTATGGGCAGAAAAATATTCAAATCCTAGTGACTCATAAAAGGCCCGAGCTTTTGGATTTTGATCCCATACTCCTAACCAAATAATTTCTTTTCCTTGTTTTCGTGCCATATCAATTGCTGTTTCAATTAAAAAGCGTCCTAAGCCGTGACGTTTAAATTGACTTAAAATATAGATTCGTTCCACTTCTAAGCCATTATCTAGGATGCTTTCAGTTTGAGTAGAGCCAACATTTAATTTTAAATAGCCAGCTAGCTGTTCTTCAAAATATATAAAATAAAAAGTTGACTCAGAATTAGTCAATTCATCCGTCAATTTTTCAATTGTATAAGCTTCAGACAGATAAGCTTTCATATTTTCAGCAGTATTTCCTGCAGCAAAAGTATCAGTGAAGGTTGTTATACTTAGTTCTTGTAAAATCTTCACATCTGAAACTGTCATTTTTTTTAGTTTTTTTGTCATACTGATTCCCCCAAAATTAATCCACTAGACTTCTCCATGTTTTCAAAGCTTGTTTCATCCCAAACACATTGTGGACTCGGACAATTTCGATCCCTTGATTTAACAAAAAGAGTGAAGCCGTCACTGAACCAAAATCCCGCTGATCTGCTTGTTCTTCTCCCGTCAAGTGACCAATCGTCCGTTTGCGAGAAATCCCATACAAGATAGGGTAATTTTCAAAACGATATTTTTCAGGGTACCGCACCAACTCAATATTTTCTGCCGCTGATTTGCCAAAACCCACACCGGGATCAAAACAAATATTCGCCAGTGAAATCCCGACTTTTTCGCATAATGCAATTTTCTCAGCATAAAAATCAGCCAATCCTACAGCCAAGCTTTGTGAATTTCTTTTTCTCGAATGCATAATAATTATTTTGACTTCAGGATATTTCGCTAAGGTTTCTGCCATATCAGGCGTATCCAAACCTTTTATATCATTGATGATGCTTGCTCCTGCTTGAATAGCCCCTTTAGCAACCTCAGGAAAATAAGTATCCACTGAGATTGGTACCGCCAAACTTTTTAATCCTTCAATTACAGGTATAATTCTCGCTAATTCAATTTCTGGCGACACTTCCTGATATCCCGGGCGAGTCGATTGACCACCAATATCTAAAATATCTGCACCATCAGCTACTAATTGCTTCCCGTGGGCAATGGCCGCAGCCACATCACTATATTTTCCACCGTCAGAAAATGAATCTGGAGTAACATTCACAATCCCCATAATTTGATCTTTTTTTGTAAAATCCATTGATCAATCTCCTTTGATTTTCAGCAATATTTTTTTTAGCGCTTGAATTCTTGGACTATAATGTGCTCTTTCAAAGTCGGTCATTTCAGCCAAAGTTTTATTTAGTGCAGGAATTTTTATAATCGAATCAAAACCATAGCCCATAGTCCCTTTTGGTGGGACGATTTCTCCCACTAGACTGGCTTCACTGGTCAGATAATTGCTCTCATCCATTAAATAAACCAGTGTGGCTTTTAATGTGACTTTTTTTGAAGTTTTCGTATTTTGAAATAAAGCCAAAATTTCTTGATTTTGATCTAACGGATCACTACTTTTGAAAAAACGCTGCGTCTTCAAGCCTAAAATTTCAGGAAAGGCGACCAATTCTAAACCACCATCATCCGCTAAAACTGGTTGTTTCAGTTTCGCTTGATAAAACTTGGCTTTTAAGTAGGCATTCTCAAAATAAGTCTGTCCTGCTTCTTGTGGTTTTTCAGCAATCTGCGAGTATTTTTGATAAGATACTAAGGAAATATTTGAATCATAAATGCCTTGCTGCATCTCTAGTAATTTTCCTTGATTATTGGTAGCGACTATTATTTCCATTACTTAAGCGCCTGTAAAAAATCTTGTTTCCAATCACGATCTTCTTTAAAAATTCCAGTATAATGGTAAGTCTTCGTCAAACTATGGGGCGTTTTTGCGCCACGAATAGTCATACACATATGTTCAGCCTCAATTGCAATGGCGATACCTTGATTAGGAATATTAGCAGCCAATTTTTCTGCAATCATCACAGTCAAATCTTCTTGGACGCTTGGACGTTTTGAGCAATAATCCACTAGTCTCGGAATTTTACTTAGACCAATCACTTTGCCACCAGCTGGAACATAGGCTAAGTGAACTTTGCCATAAAATGGTAACAAATGATGCTCACACATCGAATAAAACTGAATATTTTTCACTAAAACCATATCGTCTTCATTTTTGCTATCAAACAATTTATAGTCATCAAATGCTGGTGTCATCAGTCCACTAAAAATTTCCTGATACATTTTTGCTACCCGTTTCGGAGTTTCTAATAAACCAGTCCGTTCTGGATCTTCACCGATAGCTGTTAATATTTCTTTCACTGCATTTTCAATAATTTGTTCTTTTTCGCTGTCCATCTCTACCATTCCTTTGTGCTTAGTTTCACTTCATTTTGATTGCCTGATGCGTTAATCCAATAATCAATCGGTTCTCCCAAGAGGTTCTTTTCTCGATAAATATCTTTCAAAGGAATTAAAACAAAAGAACGTTTAGTTAATTCCACGTGGGGGATTTTCAATATCGGTAGATCAATCTTTTCATCACCGTATAATAAAATATCAATATCTAGCGTTCGTGGTCCCCAATGAATCATCCGTTGACGTCCCAAGTCTGCCTCCACTTGATGAATAGCTGTCAATAATTCCTCAGGTGTTAAGCTCGTTTCCACCAAAATTGCACCGTTTAGAAAATCATCTTGCACCACATCTCCATAAGGTTTCGTCTCGTATAACTTAGAAGAGGCCAATAAAGAAATGTCGGATCTTTCTGCCAGTAGTGTTCGACCTTTTTTTAAGGTAGCTAAAGAATCACCTAGGTTGCTACCAAAAGCTAAATAACTAAGCATGATTAAACTCTCTTTCCATTTCAATCTCAATATGATCAAAATTTCCCGGCATCGGTACTGAATATTTGCGTACCTTGACTATTGCTTTAGTCAATTGTCCGCCAAAATTTTCTTCAATGACATCTAAAATTGCCGAAACCAAGGCTTCCATTAAATCAAAACTTTTTGATGGAACCAGTCTACTAACTTTTTCAGTTACTTCAGCATAACTAACTGTATCTGCAACATTATCTGATTTTCCTGCTTTTTTTAAGGACGTCTGCATTTCAATATCTAAAGCAATTTGTTGCCCTAATTTTTTTTCTTCCGGTAAAACACCATTATAGGTATAAAAACGTAAATTTTTAATTCGAATCTTATCCATTTCAATTAACTCCTTTAAAAAAATAGCATGTACGCTAATCATAGCAAAACTACTAGATTCCGACCATTAAAAGAGTAAATAGAATCAAAAATATTCTTCTAATAAAAAAAAGATCTATTAAAGAACGGTATCCCTTAGATGCAAACCTTGACGATAAGCATATATTAAAGGACCGATTTTTAATAGATCAGCTATTTCAATTAGATCATGGCAAACAATTGTTTATTGACCATACCAGCCAATACCTTCATCACGCCAACCTTGTTTTACTAAATTGTTATGTTCATTCGTATTTTTGGTGTAATGGTGGGTTCCAGTCTTTGCATTTGGATTATACAAACGATAAAGAGTGGTTGAACCGCCAGAGTACCAACAACGACCTTCATATTTCCAGCCAGATTTTACTAAATGATCTTTTTCGTCGGCAGCCAAAGTATAATGGTGATCGCCAGAGTTTGGATTATATAAACGATAAACTTCAGAACCAGACTTAGGAGATTGCCATTCAACACCTTCATAATTCCAACCGACAGAATCCAACCAATTTTTTTCTTTGGCATCATTCGTGTAAAAATGCTCGCCACTATTTGGATTGTACAAACGATACATGGAATTTGAATTTGTATTATCATATTGAGTCAGATTATAACTTTCAATTACACTATTTAAGGTACTAGCATAAGTAGGCGAAGTTGCGTAACGCCCCTGCAAATAGGCTGTTGCATCTTTGTAAGAATTTGTATTACTTTTCCATGCTCCTGCATAAAAATAAACGCCACTACTAAAAGAAGTCGTTTTAATAACTTTAACATTGTCTAATAAAGATTCCGCATAAGAGGGATATTTTCTAAATGCTGCATCAATTGTAATCCATTCTCCATTAACGTATTCTTGGGTTTTAAAGGTCACCGATTGACCGTTATAATTACCTTTAATTCCAAATAAATTATAATTTGGTGCTGCTGCTAACGCACTTTGACCCCAGCCACTTTCAATAATGGCTTGAGCAATCATTACTGATGCATACATATCATTTTCAGCAGCTAAAGTTCTAGCTGAAGGTGCCACGCTATCAATAAACACTTGTTGATAAGAACTTGCTGCTCGTGTATTTGATGTTGCGCCCAAAACATTTGCTGGATGGGTTGTTTCTATATTTTCTCCATTTGTTAGAGGATTTTCAGTCGTCTCACCAACAATAATTGAATTTTGTTCAGTCGCTTCTTCTACGTTTGTGTCATCAAGAATTTCTTCAGCAAAAACGGTCGTTTGGCTCGCTGCAACAGTACTCAAAACAACTGCGCTAAATAATAGTTTTTGAATTTTCATTTTTTCCTCCTAAAGATTAGCTAGATTGTCATTTTTTTCAGCTAATATTTACAGTTCAATTCATTTTACCTTGATAAATTGAAGAAATCGTTTCAGTTATGTTACAAACGTATTATTTTTAATCGAACACCTGGACTTGGACAAATCCCCACTGAGTTGGAATGTAGTAGCCGTTAACTGATTCATGTTTCAGTGTGCTAGTAACTAAAAAGCCCGTAATATGATAAAGTTTTTGATCATCCATGCTCGTTGTCCGACCAGTTTTTTTCAATAACTCTTCTAAATCTCTTTTAGGCATCAGATAATAATGGAAATCCTGTCCCTTTAAATGTTCAGAGGAAATCGCGCCTTTAAACGTGATTTTTTTCTTTAATTCTTCTTCAGTGAATTTTAATTTAACTGGTGTTAATGTTAACTCTTGAAACTCAATCGTCTCTGACAATAAAAACGCCTCCTTAAAACTTAATTTTTATTTTATCACAGATATCACTACTTATATTACCGGCATGAAAAAAAGCCAACAACAAAAATGAACTCCATTTGCTGCTGACTAAATATTAACTTAATATTGTTACTGTCACACTTCGACGTCCCCATTGAATGCATTCTCCAACAGTTGCAAAATGGCAATCAATAATATTTCCTTTGATGGCACCACCAGTATCTCCGGCAATCGCGATACCATAACCCGAAACCTCCACCATTGAACCTAATGGAATGACACTAGGATCTACTGCTACTACTTGAGGATTTTGCCGTAAATCAATCCCAGTGGCTGTCCAAAAAGTATTGGCAGATTCTGCGAAAGAATAAGCAGTTGATTGCATTGTTATGGTTTTCCCACCAGTATTAGTTATCGGTGTTTCAACTGGTGCCGGTGTTGGCGTATTATTTGTTGGCGCTGGTTGGCTTTCACTTGTTTCAGTTGATGAAGAACTTGTGGTACTTTCTACTGTTGTGGTATCTTCTGTAGCTTTTGTACTTTCTGTAGTTGTTGTGCTTTCTGTTGTCTGACTTGAAGTAACTGTCGCGGAATTTTTTTCAGCTTCAGCTGCTTTCTCCTCAGTTTGTGCAGCTTCTGCAGCAACACGAGCTGCTTCGACCTCTTTAGCTTGACTAATTTGTTGTAAACTTGACTGGTTATTGGCTAATTCTGTTTTTAAATCAGTTAGTTTCGTATCTAATTGTCCCGCTTCAGTTGTTAGATTACTTTCTTGCTCCACTAGATCTGCTTGGGTCTTTTCTTGTGTCGCTTTTAAGTCAACTAGTTTTTCTTGAGCATTAGTTAAGTCAGTGACTTTGTTTTGTTCTGCTCTTTGAATCGTACTTAAAGCAAAAGCCCGATTAACAAACTGGTTAATACTTTTTGAATCTAATAATGCAATGATCGATTTTTCATGGAAACGATTGACTTGGACTTCTTTTAAGCGCTTAGCTACGATTTTTTTCCGCTTTTCAATAGTTTCTTTGGTTTGTTTTATTTCAGTTTTAGTTGCTTTTAAAGTGGATTGATTATCCACAATTTTTTCTTTTATAGTTGCCACACTTTGATATTGTTGGTTGGCGGCATTTAAAGCCAACTGAATATCTCCATTTATTTGTTCACTTTGTTTTGTTAATGTAGTTGTTTCTTGATCTAATTTTTCGACACTTTCAGCCGCTGCAATAGTTGGCGCTACTAATTGCATCATCAAGAGACCACTAAATAAAATACCAAATTTCTTCCTTAACACAAACTCACACCCTTCTAGAACATTATACGAAAAAAAAGCTGGTTAAATGTTTCAATCAGATGACTATCTGATTACAAAAAAATGCTTTTCGCCGAAGCAAAAAGCATTTACTCTTATTTTTCCCGCAATGTTTTAACTACTTGACGAATATCTGGCAAGCTACTTTTTAAATCAGATGATTTCATTGTAGGAAAGGCATTTAAGAAACGTCGTTCTTGTAAATTTAATTTTGGCAACTTTTTGCGAGTTTCGGGATCCTTGAAAGCCTCCAACCACTCTTTTCTTTCCGTTTGTCGTTCCTTTGCCTCTGTTTTTAAAGTATCTAAGCGTTGATTGACATCGGTTTGTAATTGGGTTTTCTTTTCTTGAATGGCTCCACTGAGTTCGGTCATTCTTCTTCTTAATGAAGACACATTGGCCAGTGTAAAACCAGTATCGGCACTAATAAGCATCAATAAAAGAACCGGTAAAAAAATACTAAATCGTGCGTACAATCCTTCTAATATAGTCATCAAGTGGGGATTAAGCACCCGGACAATAAAGACACAGGCTGCCCCCCAAAAAATCGAGACAGGAACCGCCACTCGCCCATTAATATTTAGCGGTACTTTTTTATAATCCCACAAAGTCAGATGAAATATTTTTTCTAATAAAAAACTCGTGATATATTCTAAGATAGTACACAATATAAATGACAAACCAAATAATAAAAAAATATTTTTTTGAAAAGGATCAATTAAATATAAAACGCCGATCACGCCGAAACCATAAATTGGTGTAATGGGACCTAATAAGAAACCTCTATAAACAAAGTGACGGGCTTTAATGCCGCAATAGACTGTTTCCCACAGCCAACCAATAAATGAATATGAAAAAAATAATAGCACTACTAATGAAAATTCTTGTTCCATAATTCCCTCCTTTAGAACCTTTTGTCTAAGTGTAACAAATAATTTTAAAATACGAAAAAATTTTCACTATTTTCTGATATAACAAACAGCTATAATAAGAGTAATTGTTTTTTGAAAGGACGATTTCATGATTTCATTATTACGTTATGCCAAAAAATATCGCCTACAAGTCATCCTTGGACCCGTGTTCAAATTTCTAGAAGCCTTTTTCGAGCTATTATTGCCCTTAATTATGGCGCGTTTAGTTGACGAAGGGATTGTCAAAGGAAATAGCAACAAAGTGATAGAGATGGCTGGCTGGATGCTGTTGCTGTCGATTGTGGGAATGCTGTGTGCTTTTGTCTGCCAATATTTTGCATCAGTAGCCTCTCAAGGTTTTGGTACCGTCCTACGAAATAAACTGTTAGCGAAAATTCAAAGCTTTTCCCATCATGAATTAAATATTTTTGGGACAGATACCTTAATCACTCGCATGACTAGTGATATTAATCAAGTGCAATGGGCCTTAGCAATGTTTATTCGTTTAGTTATTCGGGCGCCTTTCTTGAGTATTGGTTCAGTCATTATGGCTTTTTATATTGACACAAGAATTGGCTTTTTATTTTTACTGATCTTACCAATTTTTTGTTTGGTTTTATTTTTTATTATTCGTTTTTCCGTTCCTTTATACAAAATCGTGCAACAAAAATTAGACGGTTTAAACTTATTAGTTAGTCAAAACTTAACTGGTATTCGGGTCATACGTGCCTTTGCTAGAACGCCAAAAGAACAACAAACATTTAATCAACAAACTGACGACTTAGCAAAAGTCAATCGCCGAGTAGCCAATATCTCTTCCTTATTATCACCGGCAACAACCTTAATTATGAATATCGGGGTTGCTAGCTTACTTTATTTAGGTGGTATCAATATTAACATCGGTCATTTACAGCAAGGACAGATTTTGGCTTTGATAAATTACATGAATCAAATGTTGTTAGCCTTAATTATTGTTTCCGATTTAGTGGTTTTATTTACCCGCGCAGCAGCTTCTGCTAGCCGGATCAATCAAGTTTTTGATACTGAAATTAATTTAGCCGATACTGGTGAAGTGACTGAAACGCTTGAAGAAGTTCCGGTGGTACAATTTGAAAATGTGGATTTTCGTTATCGTGAAGATTGGGCTCTAGTTTTAAAAAATATTTCCTTTGCTTTAAAAAGTGGAGAGACATTAGGTATTACCGGTGGGACAGGTAGCGGAAAGTCTAGCTTGATTGAATTGATTCCACGCTTTTATGATGTTAGCGCTGGGAATCTCTTCTTTTCCGGCACCAATGTCAAAGCTTGGTCACTTGCTCATTTACGTCAAGAAATCGCTCTGGTTCCTCAGACAGCCGTTTTATTTAGTGGAACTATTCGAGAAAATTTACGTTGGGGAAAAGCTGATGCAACCGATGAGGAATGTTGGCAAGCTTTAGATACTGCACAAGCAACAGAATTTGTTCGCCAACTGCCACAACAATTAGATACGGTAATCTTAGAAAATGGGAAAAACTTTTCCGGCGGTCAACGACAACGCTTAACCATTGCTCGAGGAATTATCGCACGACCAAAACTATTAATCTTAGATGACTCTTTGTCTGCACTAGATTACCAAACTGATCTAGATTTACGGAAAGCTTTAAAGAAGGATTTGACTTCTGCGGTCATTATTATTTCTCAACGTTTGCGGTCCTTACAAGAAGCTCAAAATATTCTTCTGCTAGAAAAAGGGAAAATTATTGCCAGTGGGACCCATCAAAATTTACTATCATCATCAGCTGAATATCGAAAGCTTGCAGAATCACAGGAGGAGGCCTAATAATGAATCGACGAAGAAGCTTTTTAACCTCCTTAAAATTATTCTTTCCTTACCTGACTGCCTATCCAAAACAGCTAATTGCTGCAATTATTTTAGGTATTGCCAGTGGTGTCACTTCAGTTACGATGACTTATTTAATCGGAGTTTCTGTTGATCAAATGGTGGGTACAGGAAGTGTCAACTTTTCACAGCTTACAAAAATTCTTACCTTATTTGTCGGTATTTTTTTAGTCACAGTTGTCAGCCAATATTTGATTGCCCGTTTAGGTAATTTTGTAGCTTATGATTCAGTAGCACAATTACGAGAAAGAACTTTTACCCATTTAAATCAGCTGCCGTTAAGTTATTATGATCAGACAACAAAAGGTGACATCGTTAGTCGTTTTACCAATGATATGGATAATATTTCAGTTGCCATTTCTGCGGTTTTCAACCAAGTATTTGCCGGGATGACCGTAGTTATTATTGCCTTGATTTTTATGCTATATCTCAGCCCGACATTAGCGCTAATCGTTTTAGCGGCTACGCCAATTATTTTTCTAGTGACCTATATACTTTCTCGTACGTCACAAAAATATTTTTCTGCACAACAAAAATTAACAGGTGATATTTCCGGCTTTATAACCGAAATGATCGGAAATCAAAAAATTGTGAAGGCTTTTCAACGAGAAACTGTCAATCAACAAAATTTTGAAACCTTAAACCAAGAACTTTATTATCGTGGTCAAAAAGCTCAGTTTGCCTCTTCATTAACAAATCCAGGCTCACGCTTTATTGATCATATGGCTTATTTATCAGTAGGATTAGTAGGTGGATTATTAGCGTTGAATGGGCGGACAGATATTACTGTAGGAATTATTTCCAGCTTTACTATTTATGCCAGTCAATTTACTAAACCATTTATTGATTTATCTGGTATTACTACCCAAATTCAAACGGCTATTGCCGGTCTAGATCGTGCGTTTGATTTGTTAAATCAGCCAGTAGAAGCACCCGATGGGAAAAATTCTCTTGTTTTAACAGATGTTTTTGGAGAAGTCGTTTTTGAACATGTATCTTTCAGTTATTCAAAAGATCGCCCTTTAATCCAAGATTTTAACTTAACAGTAAAACCGGGAGAAACGATTGCTATTGTTGGAAAAACTGGTGCTGGAAAATCAACTTTAGTGAATTTGCTGATGCGTTTTTATGAAGTTGACGCTGGCAAAATTACAATCGATGGCAATGATATCCAAAAAATTTCCCGCGATAATTTGCGCCGCCATTTTGGTATGGTTTTACAAGAGACGTGGTTAATGGAAGCTTCTTTACGGGAGAATCTGCGTTATGGCAAGCCAAATGCTGATGATGAAGAAATTTTCGCAGCATTAAAAGCCGCTTATATGGACGATTTTGTACGGAATTTACCTGAAGGATTAGATACAATTGTGGGTGTAACCGGCTTAAAATTGTCAGATGGACAAAAACAATTATTGACGATTGCGCGCACCATGATTAGTCAACCGCCTATGTTGATTTTAGATGAAGCCACCAGCTCGGTGGATACCTTAACGGAAAAAAATATTCAAACAGCCTTTTTAACCATGATGGAAGGTCACACTAGTTTCGTTATTGCTCATCGCTTGTCTACAATAAAAAATGCCGACCAAATTTTGGTTTTAGATCAAGGTCAAATTGTTGAAATTGGTACCCACGAAAAATTGTTAGAACAAACCGGTTATTATTATCGTTTGTATCATGCGCAATTTACTGAAGAAAATTAAACAAAGAAGGCGAGCTGCGTTAAACAGCTCACCTTCTTTTTTAACGATATTTTTTATAAAATAAAAAACCGAATATGCTAGCCACAACCATAAAAATACCCGAGTATAAAAACCATGCCGCGATCCCAATCTGTTCTGAAATCGGTCCGGCCAATATTAAACCAATAGGCATGGCAGCTGACAACACACTACCTAAAACTGAGAATACTCGCCCCAATTTTTCAGGTGCTACCGTTTCTTGAATATAGGCTGTAAAGGGTATGTTGTACAAATTGCCAAAGCTCCCTAACAAAATACAGCAAATTATAAATAGCCAGTAACCTAATAAACTAGTAGGCACCAAACCACTTGCAAACGTAGCACTACCTAAAGCCAACATAGCAAATTGAGCTACCAATAATTTTTTCTGCCAATGTTTCTTCAAACCAATTAAAAATGCACTAACTAACATCCCTGCAGCATAAGCCAGTTCCACAAAACTTGCATACCAAGCGGACAATTGAAAATGAGAACTGGTCATTAAAGGAAATAGGGTCCCTAATGGTAAAAAGAACACCATTGAAATAAATGAGATGATTAAGACAATCAACATTGCTTTATCTGCCTTAAAAACTGCAAGACCTGCTTTTAATTCATTTAAATAATTAGGCTCTGATGTTAGTTCAGTTCGTGGTGGATTCGGCACTTGAACAATCCATAAAGCAAATGATGCTACCAAAGCACCCAGCAAGTCAGTTAGAAGAATTAGCCACAACGGCATCGCGGCAAACATTGCTGCACCGATAACAGGACCTAACATAAAAGCACCGGATTGCAAAAATTGACTCCAACTATTGGCTTTCACCAATTCCTTTTCAGGCACTAATAATGGTACGATTGCTTGAATCGATGGGGTGTGAAAAACATTTGCTAATGCTCGTAAGAACATCGCAAAAATAACGATATAATAACCTGGATTTCCCAAAAGAAACCACAGTGACAAAACCAAAGCCACTCCACCCATGAATAAATCAGCCATAATAACAACATTTTTTCTAACTAATCGATCTAACCATACGCCAACAAAAGGACCCAGAAACATCTGAGGCAAATAAGCAAACAATCCTGCAATTGATAGCATTACTGCTGAATCTGATTCACTCGCTAGCCACCAAATCAATGAAAATTGGACGGCGGAGCTACCGATTAATGAAACTGTCTGTCCTGATAAAATTGTTAAATATTTTTTCTTCCAAGAGCTTTCCATGCCATACTCCTTGTCAAAATTTATTTTTTAGTAAGTTTGACAAGATCTTTTTTCAAACGCATCGATGCACACATCATTATTCCCTCCTTTTACTAACTAATTAAGCCTAACTTTTCTTTCCAATTCAAAATCCGTAAAACTGATTGATTTAACGCGTCTTCACTGTATTGACCATTTTGAATTGCCTGAATAACATAAGGAATCTGTGTCTGATAACTAGATGATAAGATTAAATCATTACCTGCTTGCAAGGCTTTCAATCCAGCTTCTTCTTGCGAAATAAATTCTGCCAGACCAGCCATATCCATATCATCTGTCATAATCACACCTTTAAAATTCAACTGATCACGCAAAATTTCATGAACTGCCGGCGAAATCGATGCCGGTTGACTGCTATCTATCCCATTCACAATATTATGGGAAACTAAAATACTATCTGCTCCTGCTTGAATGCCAGCAATAAAAGGCTGAAAATCTGTAGTCTGCAACTCTTCTAGACTTCGTTCGTCTGTTACAATTTCAGTGTGAGAGTCACGATTGTTACCATAACCAGGAAAATGTTTTAAAGTCGAGCCGATTTTTTCCTTAGACATTTCACCAACACTTTTTGCCACATATTCGCTGGTCCCGGCAGCATCTAAACCAATCGTCCGATCATAAATAAATGATTCTGGATCAGTAGAGACATCCGCATCAGGTGACATCCCCAGTTGAATGCCTAACTCATTAAAAATCGCAGCTTTTCGATCAATGTCACGAACAATCCCATCAAATCCGTCTTTTTGATACAATTCTTGTGGGTTTTCAAAAGGTGGCGAAACAATTTTATTCCGACTCAAACGGCTGACCGTTCCACCTTCTTCATCAGAAGCAATAAATAATGGCGTTGGACTATTTTCTTGAAATTCAGCAATTTTTTGTTTCAAGTCGGCTTGCCCAAGACCAGCCATATCTCGATCAAATAGCAAATATCCACCTAAATGATAATTCTGAAGATCTTCAATCGCACCTTCTTCAGGAACCCGTGCGAGAAATAACTGGCCCACTTTTTCTTCCAAAGTCATTTGTTGCAACAACTTTTCCACCTGACTTTCTTCTTGTGAACTTTCAACGGTAGTCGTACTGCTACTGATTTGATTTTTTTCAGTCGTTGTCGTTGTCTTATTTTGCTGTCTACAAGCAGCTAATAAAAACAAACCAAATATTCCGATTACTAACCATAAGCATTTCTTTTTAACCAATCTTCTCACCTAATCTGATCATTTTAAGAACCTTCATCAACTGTCTCAAAATTTTCTATTCCTCCAAGATTGTCTATCTGCAGTTGACCATCTTCGGTATTATACTTCAAGGTTGCTTGTTTGTAACGAAAAACCTGCTTGATTTCGTCTAGATTACGATCATTAAAAACCGTATCATAGTGAATTAAGTATTGAACAGTATATTGGTTTTCTAAAGTCATCGTCACACTTTCTACTTCCGGTTGTGCCTTCACTCTGTTTCGTCCATTATCATCTCGAATTTCATTAATAAATTTTTCAAAGTCTTGTTCATCAGAATTTTCTCTAGCATTTACAAAATATTTCCCAAAATCATTTTTTTGAGGGGTCTCAAAAGTAACATATTCACTAGTATAGTCAGATAAGTCATCATATAGCTCAGTTAAAAAATTTTGCACATCATTGCTGGTTTGAACTTCAGAAAAATCCAGCGTGATCATCGACTGGAGATCATTAGCCTCGTAATCTTCAGCTAAATATTCATCATCATCAATTCTCCGTGAACTCGTTTTCAGCTCTTCATCATCCAATTGATAACGTAATTCAAGAGTCAATCCTTGATGCCAGACATAATCATTAATTTCGGCAAAGCCTTCATCAATAGTCGCTACAGCTTCATCATCCAAATAAACTTGAGCACCATCGATATTTGATGTAACTTTAAAAGAAATTCGATGTAAATCTAAGTGTACGTTACTATTTTTTTCAAAATCATTATTTTTATAACGAACCAAATCCAAATTCGCTTGATTTTCTTGACCCTCCAAACGACCGCTTAATTCATATCGACCAGGTGTCAGCGGACCTAAAGTTAGTAGGTAGTCATCACCTTTGGAAGTTCCCTGTTTTTTGCCATCAAGAAAAATTTCCGTGCCTGCTTGATCGGTCGAGATTTTTAAATAAACCGGTAGCAATTCTAACTGATATTTTTTAAATAATCCAAAGTATCTCCCAGTTTGCTTTATGTTAAAATCTTGCAGTTCCACCTGATTGGTGCGTAATGATTCAATAAAATCAGTGAAATTTTTCTCATGGCTTGAAAGCTGATAATAATCAACCAATCTGTCTAATTTTTTACTAGAAATCTGATAATCTTCTTCGCCAGAAATAACCATCTTAGTCAATTTTTCACTATCTCCGGCTTCAAACGCATCAGCGATTCGATTCATTTGACGATGATAGTTATAATAATAATTTCCAAAAAAGAGGCCGCCGATTAGCATAGCAGCAATTACACTGAATAAAGCGATAAAAATTTTTGAATGTTGATTGATGGATTTTTTTTGCTTCGAAGCTGAAGGTATAATTTGAGTATCAAGATTTATGTTTTCTAAAGAATGGCCACAATTCTCACAAAAGTGGGCATCTTCAGTATTTTTATATTTGCAGTTCGGACAAATTTTCATGATCATCTCTCCTAAAAAAAACATCGCAACTTTATTAGTAACGATGTTTTGAGTTATTTTAGATTTACGCTTGATAACAAGCTAAAGCAAAGTCGCCAATGGCACTTCGCAAGCCTTCAGAATTAATCACACTATTGGTTAACACAACTAGCGCAAAGGGGGCTTTTTCACTAAAAACCAAAGCAATATCATTTTCTACTCCTGCCAGCTCACCAGTTTTATTCGCGACTACTGTTCCTGTTGGTAATTTGCTAGGAATTTTGGTTTGAATCCCTTGTCCTTTTAAAATAGTTAGCATCTGACTAGATGGATAAGTGGTTTGATTGGTATAAATCTTTTTCAAAAATGCCAGACAATCATTTAAGGAGGTATAATTTTCTTTCCCTGCACCTTGGGCAGTATAATCTAACATTTTTCGCTCTATCCGAGTATTGGTATAACCTTGTGTTTGAAAATAAAAATTTAATTGTTCCATTCCAAAATAATCAATCAATACATTGGCTGCTTCATTGCTGCTTTGTTGAATCATTGGATATATCCAGGAATCTAAAGTAGCTCCTTGAATCATTGTCTCAGTTGTTAAACTACCATTTGAAATTTGACTGTAAGCATAATCCATCACAAATACTTTGATAATACTAGCTGCTATCATCGGCTGAGTATTGTCATTTGAAATTGTTTTTCCAGAATCAAAATAGTAGGCACCATACGCAACTTGACTGGCATTTGCTTCCAATTGACTAGCATCTAATTGAACTGATTGTATTTCTTCAGTCGTTGCAGTTGTCTTTTCGTCACTACTATTGACAGTCGATTCTATTGTATTTAAAGTGGACTCGGTACTACTTTCTTTGATTATTTCACTTGTTTCTGATGTTTTATTTTCTTGAAAGATTCGCGTCGTGGCATAGTACGATCCGCCAGCTAATAAACAAAGACCTAAAGCAATGCCTAGATATATCGGATATTGCTTTTTATTTTTTTTCCGCAATTCTCTTCGACCCAAATTGATACATCCTTTCCTAGTAAGTCAACCAAACTTCGTTGACGCCGCTACCTTTGTGGGAGCCATCAGTTAATGCCAAACGAGATGAATAAGAAAGATAGCCATAATATACTTGCTTACTGCCACCTTCCCAAGTCACAGTGATTTTCACATCTGGATGTATCGTTTTAGTTTCCGGCATCGAACTTGGATACTGCTCATTTGTTTCATAGCTTAAAATATCTCCACTTGCACCAGTAATTGTTGCTGTTCCAAAATATTGTGAACCTCCAGCATTCGTCTGTGTGACTGCACCATTGGCACTAATTTTTAATGTTTGATGTTTTTGACTAGATTGATTGTAGTAAAAACTATAAGTATTAGCCCATTTACCATAGCTACCAGTAAAAGCACTCCCACTTGGTAAAGATTCAGAACGACTGTCTCCTTGATTATTATCGGTTTCTTTTTCTTCACGTTCATCCTCTTTTTCTTCTTCGATTCCCTCATCGTTTTCTTTAGTCAACCGATCGACTTCATCTTTAATCGGAGAATAAATGGTTTTCCCTAAATCGCTGGCAGAGATGGTTGCTAATTTACGATTTGATTCTTTGAAATCCCCGTTAATTGTTAAAGCTTTGGCTTCAGCAATCACATCATCATACTTAGTTGGATCATCAGAAGAAGTCGTGGTGGTCGTCTTAATTACCGAATCTGGCTGATTATTTCCCACAACAGCAAAAGCTACTCCTCCAACAACAGCGACAACTGCCAAAGCAGCTATAATGATAGGCCATTTAGGTTTTGGTGCTTTCGGCTGTTTATTTATGACGAAATTTTCTCGTGCTTGTGTTTTTGAATGGTTCATTTGTGATCGGCTCCCCAGTTCAGTTCGCTCAACTGAAAGCTTACTACCGCAATGTTCACAAAATAATGCAGTTTCTTCATTTTCATAATGACAATTTGGACAAATTTTCATCAATACCCCTTCTCCCTTTAAAAAATCCCAACAAACAAAATTATTACTTATATTATAACTTAGATTATCTTAAGAAAAAAGTTGGAATATAAGCAAAACACCGACTCTTCAGTCGGTGTTCAATTTATATCATCTTCTTAAACGCATCTCTTTATCCAATTCCTTATGAGCTTTTTTCGATCCACGGGCCAAATCTTTTTCTCTTTTTCGTTCATGAAAGTCCACGAATAAGCTGCTTAAATCATAATCTGCTGGATACAATTCTTGCGCGGTCATTTTTAATTTCAATCTTTTTCGTAAAATAGGAATCATTTCTTTTTCCAAATAAACTGTCACTTCGGCTTTGCCTTCATCTTGATAAACCAAGCCGACTTGATTGGTTTCAGTTAAAATAACTTGATCTCCTTGATTAAAACGTTCTTCTGATCGTTTTTCTATTTGAGAAGTTTCTTTGACTGAATGAAAAATTTTCTTCTCAGTTAGATAGTTTTTATCAGAAATATAATTTGCGGCTTGCTGGATTAATGCTGGCGCCATATGCATTTTTTTGGCAATCCATAACGCTTGGCTGTCACCAGTCTTACCGACTTGCAAACGGTATTTAGGAGTCAAGTTCTCACGATCGAAAGCCATTGCGGCTGGTACAAAATCTTCGTGGGTTTCAGCGAATCGCTTAATTTCACCGTAATGAGTCGTGGCAACGATTAACACGCCTGATTGATACAAAGTTTCCATAATGGCAATGGCTAAAGCTGCCCCTTCGTTTGGTTCTGTTCCACTCCCAATTTCGTCCAGTAAAACCAAGCTATGGCGTTTTGCTTGGCGTAAAATTTCAGCAATATTTTTCATATGACCAGAAAAAGTACTCAAGGCATTTTCTAAATTTTGTTGATCACCAATATCGACAAATAAATCATTTAAGACAGCTATTTCTGAACCTTCTGCTGCCGGTATTTGTAAACCAAACATTGCCATCAAGCTAAATAAACCGACTGTTTTAAGTACCACCGTTTTGCCTCCAGCATTTGCACCAGTAATTACTAATCCACGATAATTTTCACCCAATTCAAAATCTAATGGTACTGCTTCTTGGCTCAAAAATGGATGTTTTCCCGCAATAATTTTAATCACTTCATTTTTATTAACTTTTGGCGTTATCCCATTCATTTCTCGACTATATTTCCCTCTAGCAAAAATTAAATCAAAGCCACTAATACTTTCAATCGTAAAATCGATCAAATCTTGATTTTCAGCTAGTGCACCAGTCAATTCAGCTAAAATTTGATATTCTTCAGCCACTTCATCAGCTATTAAGAAACTCAATTTTTCATTTAATTTACTAACTGTACTAGGTTCAACAAAGACCGTTTGACCTTTTCCTGATTCTTCAATCACTGTACCGTCGACTTTATTTTTATAGCTGGCTTTAATCGGAATGGTAAAGTGTTCACCTTTTTTGACGATGATACTGTCTTGAATCCAATTTTTATTATTTGGATGACGTAAATACTTGTTTAATTTTTCTTGAATTTCTGATTCCGTCTCACTTTTTTGTCGCCGGGTTTTACGCAGGAAGCGGCTGGCTTCAGAGCTTACTTTATGATGTTGGATTTTTTGATAGATTGTTTCAGTCATACTACTAAAATCAGGTAAATTCTGACTATAACTAGCTAAAGTTGGTGCTTGATAGCGATTTTTATCAAAAAATTTCACCATCAGCTGACTACTCCGTAAAAAATCAGCTACTTCAGTTAATTCAGCTGGATTTAAAATCAAGCCTTTTTTTATTTGTTGATTCAATTGATTGATTCTGACTAACCCCATAAAAGGCACGTGTTGACCAGAATCAATCATCAATCGGGCTTCTTGTGTTTCCTTTTGCCAGACTGTGACAGTTGCAAGATTGCTTTGCGGTGCTAAGTGGGCAATTTTTTCTTTGGTTAAATCACCAATCGCCCTTTTTTGAACTTCGGTTTGAATTTTATCAAATTGTAATTGTTTAAAAGTTTCTGTATTCATTTCTTCTCCTTTTTGAAAAGGACACCTGACGGTAAAAATAAATTAGACCAAAAATCGACACAAAAAAGACGACAGTCATACTATCGTCTTTTAGCATCGTAAACTATTTCGACAGGTATCACTAATAAGCATGCTAAATAAACTGCGACAGCTCGCATTTTTTCTAGCTATTCGACTTACGAATTAGTTACCTGTTACACTCACAAATATTCCCCATTCTGGACTGGTTTAATTTATTTTTCAATTTGACTATACCAATTTACATGTCCGATGTCAATTTCTCTTTTACAAGATTCATTATTCATCTACATTTTAAAAATTGAAGTCAATTGCTACTTTTGCACAATCATACCCCTGTTATTTTGTCTTTTTATCGCTAAAAACAACTTTTTTTTGTGCTATAATAAGCCATTCACGAAAAAATGAGGGAAGTATTTATGGAGAGAAATGAAGAAAAAAAGGGGATTACACTAGGAATTTTTGCCTATGTCTTGTGGGGTATTATTCCACTTTACTGGAAGCTTTTAGGAGAAGTACCAGCAGTCAGTTTATTATTTAATCGAGTCGTGTGGTCTTTTGTCACGATGGTTTTATTTTTATTAGTCGTTAAATCACAGCGAAAAGTTTTTTTTAAAGATGTTGCTATGCTGAAAAAAGAAAAGAAAAAAATTCTCGCAATTATTTTAGCAGCAATTTTTATCACTGTAAATTGGGGGACTTTTATCTATAGTGTTCAAATCGGTGATGTGACAGCAGCCAGTTTGGGTTATTATATTAATCCATTAGCAAATGTTTTACTGGGTACGCTCGTCTTAAAGGAAAAGCTTTCCCGTACAGCCAAAATCGCTTGTGTCTTTGGTTTAATCGGTGTCATTTTACTGACCATTCAAACGGGACATTTACCGGTCACTTCACTAGTGATGGCCGCTTCATTTAGTATCTATGGACTCATCAAAAAAGGCTTAGCTCTCGGTTCGGCGACGAGCTTAACCTTGGAAACCTTAGTGATTTTTCCTTTCGCCTTAGCCTATCTTTTATTTTTCGCTCCTGATGGCTTTTTACAATATGACTGGAGCACCAATCTTTTATTATTCGGCGCAGGTACAATTACTTCGATTCCATTGTTATTATTTGCTGAAGCTGCTAAGCGGATTTCATTTATTATCTTAGGCTTTATTCAATATATCAATCCAACAATCATGTTAATCATGGCAATTTTTCTTTTTCATGAGACATACACATTACAGCAATTTATCGCCTTTTCATTTATTTGGCTAGGGATTCTTATTTTTGTATATGGCAGCGTTAAAACTGGCCTAAAATACCGAAAGACGTAACTGGATGGAGCATCCTTAAAAGATTAGATTTTTAATCTGATCTTTTAAGGATTTCCTCATCACAGTTACGCCTTTTTTATTCGTTTGATTTTAAAGCGGCAATCATATCTATTTGTTTTAGTTTAAAATGGGTCACGCCCATTACAATGACAGAGAACACAACAGTCATTACCGCTGATATGACATATCCTTGCCATGAAATCACCAAAGGAAAAACAATCATATCTGATGATGCCATCGCTAAGATGAAACGAGTCAGTAAATTCCCAATCCCGAAACCAAATAGAATCCCAAACAAAGTGAACATAATATTCTCCCGCACAATATACATCGTTACTTCTTGGTTGAAAAAGCCCAAAACTTTAATCGTCGCTAATTCTCGTGCCCGCTCAGATATATTAATGTTGGTGAGATTATATAAAACAACAAAAGCCAATGTGCCTGATAAAACAATAAAAATCAGAACAATTGAGCCTAGATTTTCAGTGGCCGCCTCTTGTTTAGCCATCTGATTGCTGGTATAAGTCGTGGTTAACACTTCACCAGTTTGCAGCAAATCTTCTGCTAATTTTTTCTCTTGGGAATTAGTCATTTTTTTCGTCTTAATTAAATAGCTGTTATGCGTGAAAGTTTGGCCAGAAATTTCCTGATAATATTCTTTGCTTAAATAAAGATTATGACCCAAATAATTCTCAACGATTCCCGCCACTTTAATTTGATAATTTTTGCCATCATTGTCTTCAAAAGTCAGTTGATCACCTTTGGTTACTTGGTAAATCTTGGCTAATCGTTGGGAAATTAATGCTCCTTGATTAGATAGCGAAATATGTGCTTTTGTTTTTTCATCTTTTAAGGCAACATATTGGCTAAATTTTTCTGGTTGATCACTGACATAAAGTGTCGCCGTTTGTTTACTGTGTCCAGTAAGATTGAATGTTACCGTATCGGTGTAAACTGGCAATTCCGCAGTAACTTGTGGGTTTTCCGTCAAAACCTTTTCCGCTTCGGTTTGTACAGTCCCGTTTAAAGTAACGATTCCTTGATATTTCGTTAAGGCTACAAATTGTTTTTCTACTGGTGCACTGATGGAGTCTTGTAGACCAAAGCCAGCCAGCATTAATCCTGTACAACCAGCAATGCCAACGATGGTCAAAATCATCCGCGCTTTATAGCGAAAAAGATTGCGATAAGTCACTTTTTGATTAAAACTCATTCGCCGCCAAATCGGTTTGATTCTTTCCAGAAAAACCCGTTTACCGGCTTTTGGTGCTTTAGGCATTAATAAAGTCGTCGCATTTTCCCGCAATTCTTTCATTAAAGTTAATAAAGAAGCACCTAAAGTCGCTATCAATGCCACAATAACAGCTAAAACTATTGGCCAAAAAATAAAATGATATTGATAGTTCGTAAAAATATACTGATCACTCAATAGATGGAAAACAATTTTCGGTAATACCAATGTGCCGATGACCACGCCAAAAACTGTCCCAATCAATGCCGCTAACAAAGCATATAAAATATATTTACTGGCTATTTCACGCTTACGATAACCGAGTGATTTTAAGGTACCAATCTCTTTTCGATTTTCTTCAATCATTCGTGTCATAGTTGTAAAGGTGATTAAGACAGCTATGAAAAAGAAAAAGACCGGAAAGACATTTGCTATTGCATCAATTCGATCAGAGAGACTAGTGTATTCAGTAAAGCCTGGATTACTGTTACGGGGATTAATCATATAATTTGGTGTTGCGATTTCCATCGTACCAGCTTCCAGCCCATTCGCTAATGCTTGTTGGTCAGCAACTGATTGCAACTGTTCCTGACGTGCTATTCCTTGTTGAGTAAAAACTTCAGTCAATTGCTCGTCTAATTTCTCTAAACGATTCTCATATTTTTTAGAAAAGTAATCAATACTTTTCAAGCGATCAGAACTAATATAAAGAATCGAAAAATTCTGATCATCAAAAGCTGTTTCTGGCAGATACATAAAGCCAGCCAATTCTCCATCACCAATGGTAGTCGTTCCTCGTTCTCTTTCATCCACATAAATCGGAGAGGTCACGAAACCAACGACTGTAAATTCCTGTTGCCGCAATTGCTGATTGTCAATCGTGAATTGGTCGCCCATTCGATAGTCATTTCTTAATTTTTCATCTAAAACAACCTGATCTTTCTTTTTTGGTAAATGACCGGCAGTCAGAGTTAATTTGTTCGCTTGATTATTGCTGTAGGAATACAATTGAATATTTTGCTGCTTTAATGTCACTGGAAAACTATGACCTAATTCTGCTTGTACCCCTTTAATTTCTTCAGCGGCTTTCTGATCTTCCTTCGTCAAACCAGCAGAAGACACAATCTGGACATCTGACAACTCATTTTGTTTAATAAATTGATTAACTGTCGCTTCCAAATCAGGTCCAACCGATTTAATACCGACAAATAGCATGACACCCATAAAAATAATTAACACGATGGAAATAAAACGGCCAAAAGAAGCTTTAATATCGCGATAAATTGATTTTAAATACACATTTTTGATTTTATTCACCTACTTTATCTAGTGACTTTTACAGTCAGTATAATAATTATCATTCGTTCCTGCAATCTTGTGGAATCTTAATCCTAATAAAACTTTTATTTTTTCTGCAAATTTTCACAACAGTTCATTCATATTTTCTAGTTAAGCTTATAAAAAGTAGAGAGGAAGAGGCCTATGAAAAATTTAATCCAACAGAAATGGCAAACCGTCTCAAAAGATATCGCTTATGAACTAATCATTTTATTCGTTGCACATCAATTCTACCAAATAATTAGCAATTTAATCTAAAAAAAGAGATTGACCCGTGAGGTCAATCTCTTTTTGTCTATAACACTTTACGTCCTTTATAAAAGCCATTACGAGAGACATGATGGCTTCGTTTAAAATCTCCCGTCGCTTCATCAACTGAAATTTCTGGGAAATTCAATTTTTGATGGGTTCTTCTAAGGCGTTTTTTGGCTTTGGATGTTTTTCTTGCTGGTACAGCCACGATAACTCCTCCTTAAATCCCTTTTTTAGTTCTCTTTGCTGCTTTGATAATTTTCAATGCTCGTTTTTTAGTACGGATATTGGGACTTTTCAATCTACGATAAGCACTTGCTAAGTTATTTTTTTCCATCTGTCATTCTCCTATACAAATAATTTGATGATTCAGTAGTTATTACCAGCTGGCTTTTTTCACGCCAGGAATTTGACCTTTATGGGCTAGCTCGCGAAATTTAACCCGAGACAGACCGAACTTACGGTAATAGCCGCGGGGGCGACCATCAATCTTGTCACGATTTTTTAAACGATTAGGATTTGAATCCACCGGAAGCTTAGCCAAACCAGCATAATCTTTATTGGCTTTTAGTTCAGCACGAATTTCTCGATATTGTTCAATCAATTGTTCTTGCTTTTTGGCTTTTGCAATTTTTGATTTCTTTGCCATTTTGGTTCCTCCATTTATTTTTAATAAGATTAATTTTACAATTTCTCCACAACAAATCGTAATGGTTATGATTTAACCTCAATAAATTTATCAGGATTTATTTAAATTGTCAATAAAAAAATTTTGCTACAAAATTCTTGACAACCGTTCGGTACCGAACTATAATCAAAATCGAAATAAAGTTCGGTACCGAATTATTTAAAAAAATAGATGAAATGAGGAAATAAATATGAGTCAATTTACTGATGATTTAATGAAACAATTTCGTTTCATAAGTGAAGCTAGTAATGCTTTTATGCGTCAAAACAAGCAACATTTATCAGGACAACAAAGAGTTTTAGCAATTTTAGCTGTAGAAGATGGTTTAATTCAAAGCTATTTAGCTGAAGTGTTAGATTTACGCCCCAGTTCTTTAGCTGAGTTATTAAAAAAAATGGAAAACAGTCACGACATTTTACGAAAAGAAGATGAGAATGACAAAAGAATTAAACGCGTCTACTTAACGGAAACCGGACGAAAAAAAGCGGAACAAAATGCAGCATCTGGTGAGAAAAATGCCAGTGATGATTTTTTTGCTGGTTTAAATGAAGCGGAACAAGCAGAATTTAGCCAACTTTTAGGGAAGATTCCCGCTGGTTGGGAATCTGAAATGAAAAAACAAGCTGAGAAATTCGTAGACCCGATGGATCGTATGCAAGCCATTCAAGCGTTAAAAGAGAGTTATCTAGATCAATATGGTGATTGGCGTGATATGTCCCACGAAGACATAAAAAAATTAAAAAAAGAAATGCGGGAAAATTTCAAAGAGCTAGGCTTTTTTGGTCATCGCGGCAGCTTTGGCGGACGACCTCCTTTTGGTGGCAGAAATTTTGGACGTCCGCCTTTTGACCAAAAAGATCATGATGAATGGCACGATTTTTAATTTACGGAGGATATGTTAATGGATCAACGTTTTGCACCTGAATTACCAAAAGTACGCGGAAAATTTAAATTCAAGGATTTTATCAAATTAATCAATAGCGTTAATCCTCGAAAAGGCTTATTTATTTTAGGCATGCTATTGAGTCTGATTACTAGTGGTGCCAGTCTGATTGTGCCGCAATTAACTAAAAATTTAGTCGACACTTCAAACTTGGCTAAAATTGATGGTAAGATGCTTATTATTTTAGCCTTGGCCTTTATTGCGCAGCTTGGATTTGGTACAATCGATGGCTTTTTGCTTCGCTATGTAGGAGAAACCGCCGTCAAAACCTTAAGAGAAAAATTATGGGCCCATTTATTGAAGTTACCCGTTGGATATTTCGATGATCATAAATCTGGTGAAAGCAGTTCGCGTTTAGTCAACGATACTTCAGTTATCAAAGACTTGGTGACATCACAATTTCCCAATTTCGTAACTGGTGGGATTCAACTAATTGGCTCGATGATTATTTTATTTTTAATGGATTGGAAGATGGCGGCTTTAATCTTTAGCGCTGTTCCTATTATTGCTTTGATTATGCTGCCAATTGGAAAAATCATGTCAAAAATTGGTCGTCAACTACAAGCAGCTACTGCCGATTTTAATGCTGATGCTAGTGAAAAATTATCTGAGGTTCGATTAATCAAAGCCAGTAATGGTGAGGCAGCAGAAGTCACTTCTGGTGGAAACTTTATTCAAAAAATCTTCACTTTGGGCGTGAAAGATGCCAAGATTGAAGCTGTTGTACAACCGATTATGATGACAGCGATGTTAGGTTTATTCGTTGGAATTTTAGGCTACGGGGCTGTCCGAGTGCAAGCAGGAACTTTAACTAGTGGCTCATTAGTTGCGTTTTTACTTTATCTATTTAATATTATTGCACCCGCTGCAACCTTCGCGACCTTTTTCTCACAAGTTCAAAAGGCAATGGGCTCAACTGAACGGATTCAAGAAATTTTTCAAACGGAACTTGAACCAATTGGTGCTGGTGAAACAATCGATGTGGTCGGGCAAACTATTACTGCTGAAAACTTATCTTTTAGTTATTCAGCAGAACATCCTATTTTAAAAGATGTTTCTTTTGAAGCCAAACCTAATTCAGTCATTGCATTCGCTGGGCCAAGTGGTGGCGGAAAATCAACTATTTTTTCTTTACTTGAAAGATTCTACGAACCAATTAGCGGAGCCATAAAAATTGGTCAGCAAAATATTCAAGCGATTGATTTACAAGAATGGCGCGCCCAAATCGGTTATGTCTCACAAGATAGTGCTGTTTTTGCTGGTAGTATTCGTGATAATCTGCAATATGGTCTTAACCGTATTTTGAGTGATGAAGAGTTATGGCATGGTTTGTCGCTAGCTTATGCAGACCAATTTGTGAAGGATTTTCCTAAGGAATTAGAAACTGAAATTGGTGAACGGGGCGTAAAATTATCTGGCGGTCAAAAACAACGGATTGCGATTGCTCGCGCTTTTTTAAGAGATCCTAAAATTTTGATGTTAGACGAAGCAACTGCTAGTCTTGACTCCCAATCAGAAGAAAAAGTGCAACGGGCTTTAGATGATTTAATGTTAGGGCGAACCACTTTGGTCATCGCCCATCGGCTATCAACTATTGTAGATGCTGATCAAATTTATTTTATTGAAAAAGGCAGTGTCACCGGTCATGGGACCCACACTGAATTAATCAACAATCATCCACTTTACGCTGAATATGTTAGAGAGCAAGTGGTCAATTAAAAAACGTACGCCAAAAAATTTGGCGTACGTTTTTTTAATCTGTCGTTAATTCAATCAAGTTTCCTTCAGGATCTTGAATCACTGCTTCATAATAGCCGTCTCCAGTTGTCCGAGGACCACTTAATAATGGAAAATGATCGGCAAGAAATCTTTCCACCATCTGATCGACAGCTTTTTTATCACCTACTGCAATTGCGATATGACCATAACCCAAACTATCAGCAATGCGGGGACTCAAATATTTTTTATTAGTCAGTTCCAAGCGACTTCCACTGGCAAAGCTAAGAAAATAAGAACTAAAACCCGTCTTAGGATTCTGATATTTTTCAGATTTTTCTACTTGAAAATATTTTTGATAAAATTGACTAACTTTTTCTAAATCATCTACCCATAAAGCAATATGTTCAATTCTCATCTTATTCCTCTTCCTTTAATATTGAAGCTGCAATTGCATCCGCTAATTCAGTAATAGGTGCTAAATCGCCATCTTTCACTGAAGAATGGATTTCTACCGGTTCACCAACAATCGTAAAACGTTTTTCATCACTGAAATAATTCTGCATAATTTCTAGAGCTTTTCCACCCCAAGTACCATTCCTGATGAAAGAAATCTTGCGGTCTTTTATTTCTAGATGTAAGGCTTCGCGAATAACATTATCCATTTTAATATACAAACCTGTATTGTAATTGGTGCCAGCAAAGACTAAATTGGAATACTTAAAAATATCCGCCATAATATAAGAGGGATCCGTCCGTGAAATGTCGACTATTTTTATATTTGCCACACCTTTTTCTGCTAATTTTCCAGCTAAAATATCAACGGCATTTTCGGTGTTACCATACATTGAGCCATAAAGAAGCAAAGCACTTTTTTCTTCTGGTAGATAGGCACCCCAAGTTTGATAGTAGTGAAGCATTCTTTCGATCAATTCACCAGAATAACCAGGACCATGCAAAGGTAAAATCATATCAATCTCAAATGCAGATAGCTTTTTCAAAGCAGACAAAACATTTTTCCCATAGTGTCCAACGATATTTACATAATAACGGCGAGCTTCCGCTAAAATTCGTTGGTCAAAATCTAATTCATTCATAAATAAATTTCCATCAATTGGCGCAAAACAACCAAATGCATCAGCAGAAAACAAGATCTTATCCTTCAAATCATATGACATCATCACTTCGGGCCAATGAACATTCGGTGTCATCGTAAATTTCAAAGTATGGGCACCCAAATTCAATTCGTCATTTTTCTTAACAGGATAATAATTTTTAGAAGCATCCATTGGATAAAACTGTTCAAAGAAACTAAAAGTTGATTTATTCCCAACTAGTTTTACTTCTGGATAACGGCGTACGATTTCTTCAATATTGGCACAGTGATCTGGTTCCATATGATGAATCACTAAATAATCCAGGGTCCGACCAGCCAAAGCAGCCTCGACATTTTCTAAAAACAAATCAGTTATCGACGAATCCACAGTATCCATTAAAGCTGTTTTTTCATCTAAAATGACAAATGAATTGTAGGAAATCCCGCGATTGACTGGAAATAGATTTTCAAATAGCGCCAAGCGCCGATCAGAAGCCCCCACCCAATAAATGTCTTCTGTTACTTTTCTAATGTTTTGCATTGTTCTAACTCCTTTAATTTCCAAATTAAGTAAGCGTTCTCTATATAATGTTACGTTTTTCACTTACTTTCGTCAACCACTTATAAATTTTTCCAAACTTGATAAACTGGCGAATTTTCTGCTGTTTTTCGCATCAAGGCAATCACGGGATTTTCCAATGCTAAGTCAGTGACCTTTATTTCTACTAAATCACTCGTCTCTACTAAAACTTTCGGCAAAAAAGCAATCCCTAAGCCAGCTTTCGCAGCTGCTATTAAACCAGCCGAGTCATTACTTTGCCAGCTAGGATGTAACGCCAAATGGTTCAACACTAAAGCTGCTTCCAATAGCTCTCGTACAGCACTTCCCCGTTCCCGTACCAATAAATTTTCCTGCAGTATATTGGCTAATTTCATTTTAGCTGGCAATTTTTGTGCGACGGCTTGATTGGTAAAAAAACCTAACGAATAACTTTTGATTTCCTTTTGTAAAAAAGTACCTGATGGAGCTGGCCCTTCTAAAAAGATTAAATCTGCCTCCCCATTTTCCAGTAATGAGAGGACTTCATCAGCTTTGGCAATTTGGACTTCCGTCAAAATACCTTGCTGGCTTAAACCCTGAATAAAAGTAGCTAAGTCATTTTCCGCAAAGGTCATACAAGCAGCGATTTTCATAGGAACTTTTTTAGCTAAACGCGGCAGTTGCTGATTCAACTTATTAAAATCTTCTATTAAAGGAATAACTGAATGATAAAATTCTAAACCTGCTGGTGTGATCTTAACTCCCCTATGCAAACGTTCAATTAAAGGATAACCAGCTTCATTCTCTAATTCTTTCATAGCATGAGAAACTGCCGACTGGGTGATAAATAATTTCTTGGCAGCTTTAGTAAAGTTCAACTCACGACACACATGATAAAAAATCACGCATTGATTAAAATTCAAAAAAACTCTCCTTCCCATGATTCAAATTCATGTCTACACCCTTATATTATCATTTCACACTCCCTAAAAATACCAGTAAAATGAAATGATCAGGTATTTTGTAAAAAAGCGTACAGGAGTAGATAGAATGAAAAAATATCAAGAAATTTTATGGCTGATTCGGATTAATTTAGTAATCAGTACTTTCACTTTTGGTGGCGGCTATGTAGTCGTTCCAATGATTCGCAAATACTATGTGGGGCGCTTCTTCACAGAAGATGATTTATTAGAAATGGCGGCGATTGCTCAGTCTTCCCCTGGGGCAATTGCTTTAAATTTATGTGTGTTAGCCGGAAAAAAAGCCTACGGTAAAATAGGTTTTTGGATTGCTTTTATTTGTGGAATTATTCCACCTTTAGTCATTATCGGTGTCATTTCACAGTTTTATGTCGCTTTTGCCGCTAATAAAATCGTTCAAGCAGTTTTATTAGGCATGCAGGCTGCTGTTGCAGCATTAATCCTTGAAGTCGTGGTGGACATGGTGAAAGTCATTCGTTTGGAGAAAAAAAGTTTATTGCTGATTATTTTGGTTGGTAGTTTTATTGCCAATGCGATTTTACAAGTCAATGTTGTTTTAATTTTAGTTGTTGCTAGTATTTTAATGTTACTAAATCTTAAACGGGAGGCTAAATAAATGTTATTAGAATTATTTTGGCGCTTTTTTAAGATTGGTTTATTTAGTTTCGGTGGCGGCTATGCGATTATTCCGTTGATTCAAGCTGAAGTCGTCGAGCAACAAGGTTGGCTTACCCAAAAAGTCTTTACCGATGTCATTACCATTTCGCAAATGACTCCTGGACCTTTAGCGATTAATACTTCTACCTTTGTTGGGATGCAAGTCGCTGGGATCAGTGGGGCGTTGGTGGCAACGATTGGCGCCGTTATCGCTGGGGTTATTATTTCGTTACTACTATTTAATTTCTTTCAAAGTCATCAAGAATCTAAAGTCGTATCAACTATTTTACAAGGCTTAAAAGCTTCATCAGCAGGTTTAATCGCCTCTGCAGCTTTAACCATTATTTTATTGACGTTTTTCACTACTTCAGAATTTTCACAAATCACTGGACTTTCCATGTTGGACATTCGCGCAGTCATTATTTTTATTGGCTCTTGGTTTTTATTAAAACGCTTTGAAATTCATCCGATTTTATTGCTTTGTCTAGCCGGTGTTTTTGGCTTTTTCGTATATTAAAAAAAACCGCTAAAGAATCGGCCTTTATAGCTGACTCTTTAGCGGTTTTCTGTTTTATTTTTTACGTTTTCTACGTTGTGTTGCTTCCATAATTACTGGTAAAACAACCGGACGGCGTTTAGTTTGATCAAACAAATAACGACTTAACGTATCGCGAATCTCCGTTTTTAGCTTACTCCATTCAAAATCATCAGAATGCAAGTGCTTTTCAACGATTTCACTCGTCATTTCGCCACTTTCCTTCAACAAATCACGACTGGCTTTGACATATACAAAACCTCGCGAAGTAATCTGTGGTGCCGAAACAATTCTTTTTCCTTTGCGATCAATTGTTACTACTACCACAAAAATACCATCTTCTGACAAGACTTTCCGATCTCGTAAAACGATATTACCGATATCGCCCACACCAATACCATCAATCATGACATTATCAGCAGGCACGCTACCAGAAGCACTCATGTGATTATTTTTATATTCCAGCACATCTCCACGACCGGTAATAAAAATATTTTTATAGCCCATTCCAAGTTCATGAGCCAAATCAGCGTGAGCCGCCAATTGACGATACTCTCCTTGAACCGGAATGAAAAATTTTGGTGACATAAATTCAATCATTAACTGTAAATCACGTGGGTTGGCATGACCCGAAACCCGTAGATTTTCAGAAATGCTTTTTACAATCCCACCGGCACGATAAATCATGTCTTCAGTCTTGGCTACTGTTGTTTCCATCGCAATCGTTGGTGTCGTTACGATATATACCAAGTCACCTTTAGTAATGTGCAAATTACGATGAGAGCCATTCGCCATCTTTTGAAGCGATTTAATTGGCTCACCCATCCGACCAGTTTCTAAGATCAACAGCTCATCAGGTTGGTATTTTTTCATTTCTTTTAAGGTAATGATGATATCCTCTGGAACTTCTAACTTGCCTAATTGCATCGCTGTTCGGATTACCCGCTCGAAATCTTGTCCAGTTAAAACTACTTTTCGACCAGATTTTTCAGCTGCATTTAACACTTGTTGGACCCGTTGCAGATTACTTGCTACGGAAGCCACAATAATTCGGCCGTCCCAGTCATTGATGGTATCAAAGACTTCTCCAGCAATTTCTAATTCTGAAGCCACTTGTAACGGATTTTCAGCATTTGATGAAGAACTTAATAAGGCTAAAACCCCTTCACCACCAATTTCTGCCAAACGTTTATAGTTTGTGGCATACATAGGAATTGCTGTCGGATCAAATTTAAAATCACCCGTATAAACAACATGACCTTCGTCCGTTTTCAAACTAATTCCGACAGAATCCGGAATCGTATGAGTCGTTCTAAAGAAACTAATCACGGCTTTACCAAAATCAATTTCAGCATGCTCATCAATCACGTGGAAATCTTTAAAATTTTTACTTTCATCGTTGTCTTTGACACTTAATTTGGCTAATTCAATCGTTAGCGCCGTTCCAAAAACAGGCACATTGATTTGGGAAACCAAATAAGGTAAAGCACCGATGGCATCCGCATGTCCGTGAGTCAAAAAGACCCCCGCAACGCGATCGGCATTATCAACTAAATAGGTAAAATCAGGAATCACTACGTCAATTCCTAACAATTCATTTTCTGGATATTTCAGGCCGCAATCCAACACAAAAATATCTTCATCCACTTCCACAACGTACATGTTTTTACCATTTTCCCGTACGCCACTGAAAGGAATAATTTTTACTGTACTCAAAACAGTCCACCTCTCATATTTTATTTATCTACAATAGCTTTCTCAAACCCCGTAACAGTTCGGTTTGTGCATATTCCTATTCATTATACATGATTTTTTCTGAAAAGACATTTCTCTGACGTCATTTTAAAACTATTCTATTGATTATGGTAAAATATAAAAATAAGGAGTGACAGTTATGGCCGATTTACATCAGCAATTAGATGCATTTATTTTTCCCATTTTTGAATTGATTTCTTCGCTATTAAATATCGTTTCCATCCTGATCTTAATTATCGGTGCTGTCGTAGCATCAAAAGATTTTTTCACCCATTTATTAACTCGAAAATTCGATCGTTTGGATGTCATCCAACAAAATCGTCTAATCAAAGCATTTTTAGGTAGCTACGTCTTATTAAGTTTAGAATTATTGATTGTGGCGGATATTATTGACTCGATTATTAATCCAACTTTCCAAGATATTTTCCGCTTAGGCCTAATCGTAATCATTCGAACGGTGATTTCCTATTTCTTAAGCCGAGAAATTCAAGAAGGACAAACCGATCTGAAAAAATAATTGATTTCATTTTCGTACAAAAAATACTCCTGGCTAAGATTAATTTTGTCTTAGTCAGGAGTATTTTTATTTTCCGCTTGAATTATCAAACCAAATACAACACTTCATTCTTCTAGTTTAAATGATTATAGTGATTCCTAACTGTTTCCTCCTAATAGTGTTCTCGCCAAACCTATTTTATCTGGATTTCAATTATGAGTCATTTTTGTGTTGCACTTAAAGTTTAAATTTAAGTGGTAAATTAAGACTTAACATCTGAAAGTTTGAAAAAGGCCAAAATACTAGAATGCATTTGCCTTCTATGAAATTTTCAGAGACACAACCAAATGCTCTGGAATCTTTAGAAATAATTCTGTTGTCGCCTAAAAGAAGATATTCATTATCAGGAACAACTGTTTCAAATGTACTTGTAAAATTAGGTTGATTTTCAATAAGCTGTGAGAAAGAATTTTGTTCCACTGTATCTAATTCATTATTCTCAAAAAGTTTCTTATACTTATTTAGGTAGTCCTCCTCAATAACTTTATTATTAACACGGAGAGTGTCATTTTTCATAGAAACTTTATCACCAGGTAATCCGATTACTCTTTTTACTATTGTAGTTGATACATCTCCTGGTTCTTTTGCAATTACAATATCAAATCTTTTTATGGTAGATTTTTTAGACACCAACACTCGTTCGCCATTTGCGAGAGTAGGATCCATAGAATCCCCAACAATTTTTGCACTCCCTACAAAAAAATTAAAAAGAATGACGAATATAACTACAAAAAGTATGCTTGGAATCCATTCTTTTAAAAATTTTTTAACCTTCATGAATACTTTCTCCTTATTTTATATTGTATTTACCTACAAATATAACATATCAACCAACTTCATAAGGTGGATTGTAAAGTGATAATTAAAAAAAAGACTAGTGATGACAGTTATGTGGTAATGGGCAGTGACATACACATCATTTGGAAACTGGTTTGATGACTACGGCAAAGAAAATTTGTCATAATGTATATTAAAAAATGTAGCTAAGATAATATGTAAATTATCCCAAAGCCACATAAGATTGAGCCATCAAAAAGAAAGAGATACAATTTGTGATATGACCTTCTAAGCCATTTTTTTCAGTGATTATTTAATCTGGTCATAAAAATCCTCTCTAGCGATTGGTATCTCATGTATAGAGAGAAGAATTTTTATTTATTTCCATTTTTAGACATACCCTTAATGATATATTGAATACCTGTGTAAATAATCACAAGGATAACCAGATAAGAAATAACAGAAATATCTAGATTTATCAAAAATTGTGAAGCAATAATAACGCCAGGAATACCTCCGATAGTAATAGCTAAGCTGATTTTACGATCGTAAGCTTTTTCGCGAATAAAATTAAAACTGGCTACTGGTTGTAAACCTGCGCAAGAACACATCATAATGGGAAATGCTGCTAAAGGAGTCATACCTAACATATAAACCATTGCCATACACGGTGCGTATAGTCCAACACCAAAAGTCATTAACGCCCCAAAAATAAAATTTCCAATGATGCCAATAACTAGTTTAGTTCCCGTTAGCGAGGTGGCGGTATTGCCTTCGCCTAGCATGGCAATCATATTTGTTTGTCGCAAAAACATTAAGATTGCTGTTACCACTAGAGCCCAGCCAATCCATTTACGGATACTTTTTTCAGATAGTTTTGGTACTAGTTTAGAACCCAGAAATGATCCGACAATTGCTGCTAGAACTAAAGAAACTAAGGTAATTACGTCGACTTTGATAACAGTCACAAAGATAATTGCTTCAGTAATTACAGGAATTGCGTGTCCGACATTTAAGATACCGGGTAACAATCGATCGTCTTTCAACTGTTTGGTAGCATTTAACATCAAGGTAGTTAAAGCAAAGCTGCCAATTCCTAATGTATCAGCAAAATCAGCAATAAAACCAATTACCCCGTTAATTAGCCAGCTACTATCACCCAAATCTTTTCGGTGTTTAAAGACATCCTGCAATAAAATTACCGCTTGAAAAAGCATCCAAATAATTAGAATGTAGAAAATAATTTGTGCCAAATACTCATCCTCTTTTCATTTTTTCTAATTATAACAAGAAAAAGCTAGAACAATCTACAAAAAAATGCTTTTTGTGAATAAATACGCAATAAAACTAATCCATTCATACGACAAAGAAGCAAAACTGACTGAATTTATAGTTTTTCAATAAAAATCAAGAACTAATAAAAATAACCAATTGTTAAAGATAATTATGAAATGATAACTAAATCCATTCTAAACAACATTCCAAAAATCCGGAGACGGTTAATTTTTTTAATTTCTTCATCATACTAAGGTATCCTGGAATTTTTAGCTTTAAAGGCAATTTTTTTAATTTAGCTCAACAGTATAATCTAAAATAAATATAAAAAGTGAGTAGACATTAATCTATTAAAACAAATAAAATATAAAAATAAGCATATTAGCCATTCTACAAAGAAACAGCAATCATGCATCTTTCAGTAAAATCAATTTTAAAAACTCAATTGACCTAGTCGAAAGAAATGCGTGATTGCTGCTTTTTTAAAGTACTAATGCCATTACTACGTGTCTTTTATTTATTATCAATTAACACTTGCTTTGATTCATATAGATAAGAATATTTATCCAGCATTTGATCGAATGAAGAAACATGTTGTTGAATTGGCTTAACTTTTCTATAGTTGATCTCATAGTCAAAAGTAGGATACGCTGCTTTTAGTGCCCCAAAGGATACAGACTCTTCCATATTTACAACTTCAATATCTTTATTAAGTGCGTCTGCTTTTAATTGTACCCATAATGGATTTTTAACAACGGGTCCAATTGCAATAATTTTGTTCACATGTTCCATTGGGAAACAATTTGCTACGTATTTCATTTCTAAACATAAACCTAAAAAAATGCCTAGTAGAACATCTTCTCGACGGGTGCTTAAGCTAATTCCATACATTAGTCCTCTGGATTTACCATTCTTAAATGGTGCACCGGAACCGTTCAAATGAGGAATAAGAATAACTGGATCGTCTAATTCAATCTCATTATCCAAATATTGTTGATAGATCCCATTACAGTCCTTTTCAAACTCATTTTGGCTAATATTGAAAAAATTCTGATACCACTCAAAAGCATTACCCCCAGTCGGCATCGATGAAAATAGTGTGTAATACTGAGAGTTGGTAAATATCCCATTAGACAGAGATTCCTCAAAATTTTTTTTATTTAGAAAAGGATAATTATTAATCAACAAAAGCCCTTCAGTTGTTCCAGTAGAATTAAGTAGATCACCTGACTTTAAATCAATGCCTAAAGCGCCTACCATGTGGTCATGTCCAGCAATTCTGACAGAAATTTTTTCATTTCCTAATTCTTGTACACTATCAGAAGAAGTATAGCCGACAATGTCACCTGAGTTAATCACTTCAGGAAATTCAATCATATTTTCTAAATCAAAAATTTCCAAAACTTCCTCAGACCAAGTACGCTTATTTAAATCAAATCCCATAGTTCTACTTGCCATAGAGAATTCGGTTTTAATCTGGTTCGTTAAAAAATAAGCTAACAAATCTGGAACATTCAACCAAGTATATTTTTTTTGCTTCGATAGCTTTAAATGATCCACTAACCATTTTATTTTTGGAACACTGTAATTTGAATGAGCAGGAAGACCTGTAATTTCATAAATTCGTAATTTTTGATCATCCGTTAATCGATTAATGTACTCGAAAGCTCGTCGGTCATACCATGCAATCATTGGAGTAACAATCTCACCATTAGAATCTATCAGAACACCAGCTTCTCCTACGCTAGAAATATTTATGGAATCGATTTTTCCAATATATTTAGAAACAAAATCTTGTAAGATATTTACTAACTGTGACCAAATATCTTTTATATCAAATAAATCACCAAATGAATCAACTTGTTTTTCTGTTTGAAAACTTTTACGTGATACAAGCTTTCCAGTGGATATTTCAAAAAGAGAGACTTTAGAATTGGTCGTTCCGATGTCAATCGTCACGGAAAGATTCTTAGCCATTTAATGACTCCCTCTCTGTTGTAGCAGTATCATCAATTAAATGGGTTTGTTTATAAGTTGCTTTGTACAACCAAAATACTGCAATACCAATAATTGGAATTAAAATTAACGCAATCATATTCCCGTTGAAGATTTCAAGTAACCAATATCTTAACGGATTACCGCCATCTAGGAAGCTTGAAACTAAGCCACTAGATCCTTCTGGAAAACTAAAGTTAACATCTTTTGCCATTCCCGTAATAAATGGTGCAATCGCTGAAGCAATGTATAAATCACCAATCATAATTGGAATTGCAATCAATACAGCTCTAAATACATTTCCTTTAGTAGATAGGACAACCATCGAGGCCATTACAGCTAAGTTAGCCAAATCACCTAAAGGTAAAACTGTATTTCCCGGTAAAACAAAAGCTAAGATAACCGCAATTGGTGTTAATAATAAAGCCGTTGAAATAATCGCTGGATTTCCAACAGCAACTGCGATATCTAATCCAATATATAAATCATCACGATCTGGATAACGATTATTCAAGAATTTTTTGATTGCCTCAGAAATTGGTAACAGACCTTCCATTAAGATTCGAACCATCCGAGGTAAAATAAACATTACCGCACCAATACTGATACCCATCGTTAAGATACCTTTTAAATCGTATCTTGCAGCAATCCCTAAAAGAATACCTAAAATTGTTCCAACCATCATTGGTTCTCCAAAAATACCAAAACGTTTTTGAATGCTTACAGGATTAATATCGATTTTTCTAATCCCAGGAATCATATCAATAATTTTATTTCCGATTAAACCGATTGGGAAAAAGGTAATCGCTGAAACAGTAGGAAAAGACATACCTTCTAAACCGAAATATTTCTCTCCCATAGGTGCTGCCCAGTCTGCCACCTTCAAAACAATAATAGCAATAACAGCAGATGCTAATATTCCCAACCAAAAACTTCCTGTGCTATAATATACTAGTGTACCTGCTAGCGCAAAATGCCAATAATTCCACATGTCTACATCAACTGTTTTTGTTTGGTTAAGAGCTAACATAGCAATATTGATTACCATGGTCAACGGGATTACAAATGGTGCAATTGGAGAACCCCAAGTAATTGCTGATAAAGGCGGCCAACCTAAGTCAACTACTGGAAGGTTAATTCCTGTCTGTTCTACCATTGCTTGCGCAGCAGGTCCAACATTATTAGTTAAAATATCAAAAATTGCATAAATTCCGACAAATCCAATACCTACAGTCAGAGAAGCTCTTAGTGCTTTTGCAGGTTTGATTTTAAATACCAACGCAAGTATAAATAATACTAAAGGTAACATTACAGTAGGTCCAAATCCTAAAATATATTGAACAACATCGTATAAAGTTTGCGAAATATTAGACATATTATTCTCCTTTTAATTGATCATAAATTGCATTTAAGACTTTTTCCTCATTGATTCCTGTGATTAAAGCTAAACCGTTAATAACTGGTGTGTCTAATTCATAAGGAATCTTAGTTGTTGATACAATTAAATCCGCATCCTCTGAGTTTGCTTGAACAGATGCTACATTTGTTTGTGAATAGTTTATATCAGTCATTTCTTTTTCTTTTAAAAATTCCAACACTTTTTCCGTTACCGCTGTTGAAGTTGCAATTCCAGTCGCACATACAAATAATAAATTTTTAGCCATTATATTTTCCTCCTAAAGTCCGATTTCTTCTTTTGCAATTCGATAAATCTCTTTCTGATTACCCTTTTTAATGTTTTCTAATAGTTCAGCATCAGGCAGAATACTCATTAATTTTTGTAGGATATTTAATTGCTTATTCGATTGTCCTAAAGCCAACAAAAAGACAATTGAAACATCAATTTTTTCATCATCCATACCACCCATAATGTCCATTTTTATTGGATTTTTTAATGTGGCAATTGTTACGCGGTTATTATTAACATACTTTGCATCGGTATGAGGGATAGCCACTCCTATCGGTTCTGTTGGTAATCCTGTTGGGAAACTCTCTTCTCGTTTAATTACTTGCATAGGAAATTCAGATACAACATCTTGATCTTCAATCAGAGGTTGCGCAATTAGATTGATCAACTCTGGAAAATCAACTACATCCACACCAACAAAAATATTTTTCATATTTGTTAATGAATCACTCATTATTAAACCTCCATTGTGACAGCATTCATACTAAGAATTTTTGAATAAACTGTTTCAAACACCTTATCTTCAGCATTTTGCAAAACTTTAATTAGGTTTGCTTCATTATTATTTTCTTCATATGCTTGTCCGACACTTCTGATAAAACTTTGTCTCAAGTCACTAGCAATATTAATTTTCGCTACATTAAACTCTACCATTTTTTGAATATGTTCATCTGGAATTCCTGAACCTCCATGGATTACTAGGGGAACTGGCGATACTTCATTAATTTCTTTCAAAAGTTCAAAATCTATTTTAGGCTCATCCTCTAATCCATGAACATTTCCTACAGAAATAGCTAAAATATCACAACCGGTTCGCTCTACAAATTCTCTGACTTGTTCTGGGTTTGTCTTAGAATCTGCTTCACTAACATGATCATCTTCTTTACCTAAAATAGCGCCTAATTCTGCTTCGACAGGAATCCCATAACCTTTAGCAAAATCAACAGCCTTCTTTGTAAAAGCAATGTTTTCCTCAAAATCAAAAGCAGCGCCATCAATCATTACGGATGTAAAACCAGCACGTGTCGCTTTTTTTACATCCTCAAAACTTTTCCCATGATCTAAATGTAAGGCAACTGGTGTATCCATGTTTTTAGCGTAACGAGAAACCATATCTACAATATAATCATAGCCAGCCAAAGTAATGTTTGTTGGTGCTACTTGAATAAAGGTCGGAATACCGCTCTCTTCAATAGCTTTCAATATCCCAACTGTTGTTTCTAAGTTAGTGGTATTGAAAGCTCCTGCAACTACTTTTCTTTCCTTAATAATGTCTAATAATGTAAATCCATTTACTAATGGCATTTCTAAATTTCCTCCCTTTGAAGTACTGTTCCAAGGTAGTATTTATTAGCTTTTAGCCATACATTACCAAATTCTATAGGTATCCCTCCTTCTAAATACACTAGCTGTTCTAAATGGAGAACTGGCGCATCGGAAGATACTTCTAATTCTTTTCCTCTTTTCTCTCCAACAACTCTTGCGGCATATCTACTTTCAGAATAAGCGATCTTTTTACCACTGATTTTCTCCATTACAGTAAACAAACTTTCTTTGTTAAAATCATGGGTTTGAATATTTGGAAAGAATTTACTGTTAATTCTATTTTCAATCAGCATTACTTTCTCGCCTTCAACCGATCGAATTCGTTTCATGTACAGGTACTCATCGCCAACATTTAAATTTAGCCTTGAAGCAATCTCTTTTGTAGCACTTCGAAATTCAGAGGTGATAACCTGTGTCTCAAAATTCAATTCTTGGCCTTCTAACGATTCCGCAAATGAAAGTAATCCTTTACCCAAAGAATATGAAATATTATCCTCTGCAACATACGTTCCTTTACCTTGGATTTGATAAAGTAGACCTTCTTTAACCAGCAAACTTACTGCTTTCTTTACAGTTCCTCTGCTTATTTCTAGTTGTTTCATTATTTGATTCTCTGACGGTATTTGTTCCCCCTTTCCCCATTCCTCAGAGTAAATATTATTTCGTAGGTAATCTGCTACTTGAAGATAAACTGGTTTTGAAACATCTCTATTAATAATCATCTTAAACACCTCCTTCAATCGTCTTGTATCACTAGCTTGTGTACAAGCATATAACTGTGTGTACAACATAGAACTAGAGTGTACAAGCAAGTACAAGTGAATTGTAACCGTTAACAGAGGAAAAGTAAAGTTTTTTTTATATTTCTATTTAAAAACATTAAACTAGTAGAAGATATAAGCAGACCCTCTACTTCAAAGGATTCACTTTTTTTGTTATCACTTTTAAATTATTTCGCATAAATTCCAATGGATAAAATGTATAAAAATAGCTCTTGTCTTATTAAAACAAGAGCTATTTTAAGATTATTTTTTTTATATTAATTTGTTTAATTAAATAATTACCAAAAAGCAACTCTGAATTTATTTAATTACTAAGTTGTATTTTTTGGAAAACTAAGGAGTTTTTTTTAAAAAGTAGCTTTGGATTCATTTACTATAATTCCTTCTGATGGTCGATCAGAAATTTCGAATAATCGCACAAAACGAGCATTACATTAGCTGAGTGGGCAGTCTATTGGCTGTGGAATTCAGCAATCAAAAACTCGGTGTCCCACCAGACAGAACATGCTGCAGTTTCGTTCGTTTAACGTAAGTCATATACTTATTAACTTTTCTCAGAATTCCATGTATAGTAATAGTATTAAACGATTCAAAGGAGTTTCTTTATGAAAAAACGCGAATTCATTGTGCAAGATTTGCTTAGTAAAATATATCAAGAAGAATTTAGAAACGGTAAACTGCCGAATCAGCGGGAGTTGGCACGGATTTATGGGGTATCGCGCTTCACAATTCAACAGTCGATCAAGAATCTGGAGGAAATTGGGATTGTTCGGGTAGTTCAAGGTTCGGGAATTTTCGTTCATGAGAAGTGGGTGAAGAATCCGCTGATTTTCAATTCTTTGACTCGAACACCTTATGATCGCATTGATTCTAAAATGATTGATTTGAAGAGAGCATCAGCAACTCTGGAGGAACAGAAAATTTTCCAGATTGGTGAACAGGAGGAAGTTTGGTCCTTTGAACGAATTCGGATTGTGAACTATAAGATTGAGCAGCTGGAAATTTCTAAATTGCCGGTTTCAATGTTTCCGGATTTATCTCGGGAGGTCGTGGAGCATTCGATTCAAAACTATGTCGAAAAGCAGGGTTACCGCATTTCTCACTACATCACCAGCTATGATCCGATTACTACCAATAAGGAACAATCCAACTTGCTATTATGCAAACGGGGCACGCCAGCAATGCAAATTACCAATCGAGCCATCTTGGAGAATGGTCAGGTCTACGAATACAGTAGTATTATTGCAATTGATTATTCGGTGACTTATATAAGACCCTTTGATCGGGAGATTCATCGTTCAAGAATAGACTAAAACCTCACGAACTTCAAGGATTTACTTGAGGTCCCGTGAGGTTTTTTATTATGGCGTTACAATGGTTCCGTCTGGTGTCCGGCTTTGGGTCCATTCATGTGGACGATAAACTACTGGATATTGTCCGGCTAATTCTTCATTAAAAGTCACACCGATTCCGCTTTGCTCAATTGGATAGAAAAAGCCTTTTTCAGGTGCTGGAATATTACCAAACAGGCTGCGTGTATTTTCAGGAATATCAATGTTTTCTTGAATTGCTGCATTGTGCAGATGAATGTTCAAATGAGTATTCACTGCCAGTCCCACTGGACTAATATCGGAGGGGGTATGCCAAGCAATTCGCACACCCATCGCTTCACAGAAGTGAGCCAGCTTCAAGGCTGGTGTAATCCCGCCGATTTGAGAAACATGAGCCCGCATAAAATCGATTTGACGGTTACGCACAAGTTCCTTCCATTCCATCGGGTTGTTAAACAGCTCGCCTGTCGCAATCGGTGTTGCTGATTGGTTGCGTAATTGCGCCAGCCATTCGTTTTGGTTTGGTGGCAAAATATCCTCTAAAAAGAATAAATTGTATGGTTCAGTAGCTTTTGCAAATTGAATCGCTTGATTCGGATGCAAGCGTTCATGCACGTCATGCAACATTTGAAATTGGTTGTTATATTTTTCCTTGATCGCTTTAAACATTTTTAAGGTTGTTTGCATATAATCCATTTGGTCGAAATAAGAACCTTTCATCGGATGTTCGGGTGTTTGCAGATTCTCAGGGTTGCCCCCGTAGAAACCTAACTGACAACGGATATAACGATAACCTTCTGCTAAGAATTTATCAATCTCTCCATAAAGGTCGTCTAAATTATCAGCAACTGCATGAGTATAAGCTGGAATTGCTGTACGAGCTTTTCCACCTAATAGCTGATACAAGGGCATATCTGCCAATTTACCTTTGATATCCCACAGAGCCATGTCTACACCAGAGATCGCATTGTTGGTGATGGGCCCGTTACGCCAGTAAGAATTTACGTTCATTACTTGCCAGATATCTTCGATTTGGTTAGCATCACGTCCGATTAACAGTGGTTTCAAGTACTCTTCAACCACTGTTTGAACAGCTAATGGGCGAAACTGGAACGTGCCGCAACCCAGACCGGATACCCCTTTATTGGTTTCAACTTTAACAACTAATAGGTTGTGGCGATCAGGCTTAATCGCAAAACTTTTTATGTCAGTAATAATCGTTGGTGTCATTCTATTCACTCCAATTTTGTAATACAAATCATTCCCACACTCATTGAAACACGGATACACTGACAGTGTCAATTTGGTCTGAAAAACACTATTTTTTTGATATAAAACCAGTCCAATTTATATTCAATTTATTAAAAAACGCTTATTTAAAGCTGTTTATTATTGCAAATAAGTGAAAAGGACTGGTTTTACAAGCTTAAGATATCATGCTAATATGTGGATGTGAAAGCGGAATCACGTGATGCAGGCGAAACTGACTGGTCCAAGCCTGAATTACTTGTTCCGTATGAACTAAGGAGGGATACCAAAAAATGAAACATGAAGATATTGCAAAACAAATTATCAAAGATGTCGGCGGAGCAGACAACATTAACAATGCATGGCATTGCATGACCCGCTTACGCTTTAATCTAAAGGATGAAAAGAAAGTCGATTACGCGTCTTTAGATAAGATTCCCAAAGTAGTAGGTACTAAATATCAAAGCGATCAATTACAGGTCGTTATCGGAACTGATGTAGCTGATTATTTTGCGCCACTTGCTAAAGAATTGGACTTAGATGAAAGCAGCCAACAGGGAAGCACTGAGAAAAAAGGTGCCGTTTCCTTATTTATGGATACTGTATCTGGGGTGTTCGGACCAATCGTACCTGCGATTGCTGGAGCCGGAATGATCAAAGGATTGATGGCTGGTTTAGTGGCTTTAAATGTCATCTCTAACCAAACCGATACTTATTTAGTGATTGATATGATTGCCAGCGGTGTATTTACATTCTTGCCATTTTTCGTTGCCGCTTCTGCTGCCCGTATTTTCAAAACGAACCAATATTTGGCGATTGCTATTGCGGCTACATTACAGTTTCCGACTATGACTAATGCAGTAGCTGAAGGAAATGTTTCAGCGTTCCAATTGTTCGGCCTAGTGCCGGTTCCAGTTTTTAACTATGCAGGAACAGTCATTCCGATTATATTCGCGGTCTTAGCTTTGAGTTACATTTATCGCTGGGTAGATAAAGTCTTACCGCAAGTTTTACGAACGGTATTTACTCCAACAATTTCGTTGTTTGTCGCCGGGTTAGTTACTTTAACAATTATCGGGCCAATCAGTATCCATCTAGGAAACCTATTGGCTACTGGTGTGGCTGGACTATTTACCATTTCACCAGTTTTAGCCGGTGTTGTCGTAGGTGCGATTCGTCCAATTGCGATCTTCACTGGTTTGCACCATGCGATGACACCAATTGCGTTGCAGAACTTTGCTAATCAAGGCTATGACATGTTAATGCCTATGATGTTTATGGCAAACATGGCCATCACTGGTGCTACAGCAGCAATTTACACTAAAGTAAAAACCAAAGAAGAAAAATCAATTGTTTTATCTTCGGCTGTATCAGGTATTTTAGGAATTACCGAGCCAGCATTATTCGGTATTTTGTCTAAATACAAAAAAGCCTTTATCGCTGCTACGATCGGAAGCTCAGTTGCATCAGCCTTTATCAGCTTCTTCGGGGTTCGGATTTATGGCTACATTTTATCAAGTATTTTCAGTTTACCAGCTTACATTGGGCAGTACTTTATCTTTGCCGTATTAGGCATCATCATTGCCTTGGTTCTATCCTTTGTTTTAACCTACATGCTAGTGCCAAAAGAAATGGATGAAGATACTGAATTAACCAATGAAGTTGATTTACATGCGGTTTCAAAAGGAGACTATGTTCCATTAGAAGATGTACCAGATGAAGTTTTCTCAACAAAATTGATGGGTGAAGGGTTTGCCATTAACTCAACGGATGGTGCTGTGTTCTCACCAGTAGCTGGTACTGTAACAACGGTTTTCCCATCTAAGCATGCGATTGGTATTAAAACCAGTAATGGTGTAGAAGTGCTAGTTCACATGGGAATTGACACGGTGGCTTTAAACGGACAAGGCTTTGAAGTGTTTGTTAAAGAAGGCGATCAAGTCTCGATCGAAACCAAACTGGCACAAATGGATTTAGCTTATATTCGCAATCAAGGTAAAGAAACCATGGTTATTGTGGTTATTACTAATATGGATCGTGTCCTGTCATTTTCAGGTATGCGTGATCTAGAAGGGCAACATTCAGCAGGAACATTACTAGAGCGGGCTGTTCTTAACTAATAGACTGGAGACATTTAAATGAAACGAGTAGAAATTTTAGCACGTTTAGAAAAAGCCGGTGTCATCGCCGTTGTTCGCGGCAAAGATCACACTGAAGCAATCAAAGCTAGTCAAGCCATCATTGAAGGCGGAGTAATCGGAATCGAAGTTACCTTCACGATCCCGAACGCTCAGTTGGCTATTCAGGAATTGACCGATGCGTATCGGAGACAAGATGTCGTAATCGGAGCAGGAACTGTTTTGGATGCAGTGACCGCACGCTTGGCTATTATGGCTGGGGCGGAATTTATTGTCAGCCCTAGCTTCAATGCTGAAACGGCTGAACTTTGCAACCTGTACCAGATTCCTTATTTACCAGGTTGCATGACCGTTACTGAAATGCAAACGGCTTTAAAGAGCGGTGTGGATATTATTAAGCTATTCCCAGGAAGTGCTTATGGCCCAAGTATCGTTTCAGCAGTTAAAGCACCCCTACCACACATTAATTTGATGCCAACAGGCGGAGTAAGTCTAGAAAATATGGCTATCTGGTTTGAATCTGGAGTAGTAGCTGTCGGTGTCGGTGGTAATTTGCTGGCCCCAGCGGCTGAAGGTGATTTTTCCAAGGTAACAGTAATTGCTCAGCAGTATGCTGCAAAACTAGATGAAATTAGAGGCATTAATCATGACTAAAGTGCCTTGTCTAACTGGGGACACAGTGGTGCAGTTCATGATTAGTGATAATACTAGATAAAAAATACGGCAGTCACTTGCTATCTATTATAGAAGACAAGTGACTGTTATTTTAATTTTTTATAACTATGTGTTCTTGTCACTTTTAGCGCCATATTGCATTATTTCAACTGTTAAATTGCACTAGCTACAAAATTTATCCGAATAATTAATAGTTCTCTTTAGATATCAACTAGTTCTCCTGCTATTTCATTTAGATGATTAATTTTCAATACTCTAGATATGTTGGAATAATTTTAAATAGTATTAACATCTTTTTTATTTTGAAAATCCCCAAAATATTTGTCCTTTATCATAATTTTATCTCCTTTCATATATTTAATTATCGTTCATTTAAAGCACATCTAAAATAGACACTAGAAATATATTGGAATAACTATTTTTCAGTGTATAAAAAACACTTTAAAAGGTATATTTTGAAGTTACATATGCGAGAGTTTCAACAATCGATTAAAATTTGTCACAAAAAAAAATTTTAAAAAAAATCGGACACCGCAATTGAGCAGCGTCCGATTTTTTTTTAAAGCATTAAACTTTATTTGAAAAGAAGATACATTTATGGCAGAAGCAATTGGTAATCCGCTTTTAGATCGTTTCATCAAAGCTTTAATCATCCAGATACTTGTTATGATAGCAGAACAAGAAAGGACTGAATCTAAAATACGATGCTTCCCTGAGTTAAGAGCGTAGTTTTCTTGTACAAACCTTTTATTGATTCTTCCTTCTTATATCATCTAAAATTTATTCTAATTGCTTTTTGAATCAACAGGATAAATGACTACCAATGTTACTACTAGCGCTATGACCAAAATGATAGTACTCAAAATAACTTCAAAATGATACGTTGCAAGATTTCCAGAAATATGACTGGCTAACGCTGTAATTAGCGCCAACCCTACTGATCCACCCATTTGATGTATCGTATTGACCAAACCTGATGCAGAACCAGCTTCCCCTTCTGTTGTATCTACAACACCTAAAGAAGTGAGTGGACTTAAGGTCAATCCTTGTCCTATCCCAATTACAATCATCGGAATTGCAATTCCAATAAAATAACTTTCTCCAGTATTTAAGATAACTGTCAGAGCGTAACCAACAATAGAGATAGCTAATCCAGTTATCAAAACTTTTGTATTTCCATATTTTTCTGTCAAACGAGCTGTTTGATAAGAAAAAATAAATACCGCTATCGTTAAAGGAAAAAATGCAAAGCCAGTAACTAAAGGCGAAAAACCAAAGTGTGTCTGTAATAGTTGAGGCGTTACAAACCAGTAGGTGAAGCTGGCACCAGTAAATAAAAACCGTGCAAGATAAGCGCCAGAGTGACGCTTGTCATGAAACAAAGACAATGGAATTAACGGTGTAGAAATTTTTCGTTCAACTAAAATAAATATTCCTAAAACCATGATTGCACCAATAATGATTGGCACTTGAAAATTTTCTGCTGAAATACCATAAATCAAAGCTGACATACCTAAAATGGATAAAAGACTACCAATAATATCCATTTTAGCTTTCACTTTTTGGCTAGCACCAATAAATTTAAGTGTTGCAAGGATTAACAAAATTGCAATCGGAATGTTGATGAAAAAACCATCGCGCCAACTAAAGACACTAGCAAAAAAGCCGCCTAAAACTAAACCAATACTAGCACCCACTCCAGCAGTAGCTCCGTATAGAGCAATCGCTTTGACTCTGCTCTTATCTTTATAATTATCTAAAATTAGCGCCAAAGTCGAGGGTGCTAAAATTGCTGAGCCTACTCCTTGAAAGAAACGAGCGACAATAATATGTGTTGCTGAAGTTGCCGTACCTACAAACAAGGAACCAATAGCAAAGATTACCATACCTAATATAAACACCCGGCGACGTCCAAAAATATCTCCAGCACGACCACCAAAAAGTAGGAGTCCGCCAAAAGTTAACGCATAAGCATTACTTACCCAAGTTAGTTGAATCGCATTTAGATTTAAATCTGCGGCAATCCGTACGGAACCGGTAAAAACGATTGAATTATCCAGCAAAATCATAAAGTAACTAATCAAAATAATTGGTAAAATCCAATCAGTTTTTCTTACAGCTATTGTTTCCATTATCTAAAAAAACTTCCTTTCAAAATAAGATCTGACTATTTAAAACTAGTCAAAAAATTAACTGTTTCGGAATCATTGTTAAAAAAAATAAATTTTCTTTTTGATCTAATCATATGCGTTTCTACTTAATTTCACCGTAAGGGCACTATCAATAAAGCGATCGGGATAAAAATTACTCCATCGATTACTTTTGATTTGCCAGATTTGCGAGCTGTTTTCATTGCCTGATAACTATTATGATAATTGTTAATGGTTGGTGAATAAGGATTAAATCAAGATAATCTGTTCGTAAAAGACGCTGTGATTCGTCAATGGAAACTTTCGTTTTTCCATAGCCATCATTGTAAATCCAAAGTTTTGAAGTCGTGAAAAATTCTTCTCTAGGACACCCTTTTTTTCTGACAGCATTTCCGTAAATTTGATCGGTATCAAGTGACCGGTGATCGATTTAAAATACCTCACTAATCATTTTCTCGCCAGTATACCTTACGACTATAATTATAAGAAACAGTTTTTTAGTCTCTGTCACTCAGTAACTTCCCACCAACACCGACATTATCTGCATTATTTTCCTTTAAAAAAACATAAAAGGCTGCTTCAGGTGCGCCCAATACACGGGCTGCGGTCGTAGTGAATTCTTTAGCTAAAATTTGTTTTTGTTCCTTCGTTAATTTTCCTGCTTCAAATGTAATCACTGGCATATTTTTCTCTCCTATTCGAATTGACTTAACATATCTAACATGCGAGGGTCATCATGTGTCGTACCACCCAACGGTGCTTTTTGATCTATCGCTTTGATTAAAGCCATTTCTTCAGCCGATAAAACAAAATCAAAAATCTCAAAGTTTTCTTGCATTCTTTCTAGATGACTTGCTTTGGGGATAGTGACTACATTTCTTTGCATAAACCAGCGTAAAATTACTTGTGCTACCGATTTTTGATGGGTTTTTGCTATTTCCATTAAAACTGGATGGGTCAAGATGTCTTTTCCTCCACGACCTAAAGGACTCCAGGCTTCTAGTTGAACACCGGCTTCCTTCATCAAAGCTTCTGCCTCCCATTGTTGATTCAACGGATGTGTTTCTCGTTGATCCACCATTGGTGCAATGTCATTATGCATGACTAAATCCTTCAAACGGTCAGGATAGAAATTACTGACACCAATTGCTCGAATTTTTCCTGTCTGATATAACTCTTCCATCGCCCGCCATGAACCATAATAATCATTAAAAGGTTGATGAATTAAATATAAATCCAGATAGTCCAGTCCTAGTTTTTCTAAAGAAACGTTAAAAGCTTTTTTGGTATTTTCATATCCAGCATCTTTAAACCAAAGTTTTGTGGTAATAAACAATTCTTCCCGAGGAATGCTACTTTTTTTCAAGGCAGCCCCTACTTCTTCTTCGTTGTAATATCTTGAAGCTGTATCAATTAAGCGGTAGCCAGTTTTTAAAGCGTTAGTGACCGCTTCTTCTGCTTCTCCTGGTTCGTTCATTAGAAAAACGCCAAAACCTAATTTTGGCATTTTTACGCCATTACTTAAAGTTACATATTCCATTACAATTCCTCCTATTCAAAATCTGCTAAAACTACTAAATCTTCTGTACTTAAATACGCTTTGTATGCTGCTGCTCGCTCAGCAATTTCTGTATCGTCCATTCGAGAAGCACCAGTTGAGATAAACGGCGTAATAAAATCAGTCCCAATTAAATTACTAGTAGCTTGGAACGGGCGTAATAACTCAGTTACAGTGTATTTAAAATCATTTCCATGACCATATAATTCAGTTGGCGCACCGGGAGTAACAACTAACAATAATTCTTTCCCGTGTAATTTATCACCTGCGCTACCATGAGCCCAACCATAGTCTAGGACGGCATCTTCCCATTGTTTAACTAAAGCCGGACTTGAATACCAATACATAGGAAATTGTAAAACGATCCGATCTGCCTCTTCCAAGACAGCTTGTTCAGCCGCCACATCGATTTTAAAATCAGGATACAGTTGGTACATATCACGCACTTCGATATCTGTTAGATCTTTGATTGCTTCAGCTAGTTTTGCATTAACGTTTGATGTTGATAAATCAGGGTGAAATACTAATACCGTTGTTTTCATTTAAATTTACTTCCTTTTCTTTCAGCTTTTCTAATTTCTTGTCGTAGATAATCAATTCGTTCAATTTTTTGTTCTTCTAAGTGAATTTGATTTAATTTTTGACCACGCTTTTTCTCTAAGAAACGTAGTTGTTCAACTTGAGAATCTGGTTTTAAAATATTCAATTGCATATAGGTTTTAATTTCATCATTTTCAAAACCAATATCATGGAGAGCCATAATTTTTCCAAGTCGTTCTAAATCTTGATCATCGTATTGCCAAGCTCCCATCACAATTTTGACGGAATCACATAAGCCCCATGTTTCATATTCTTTTAAAACTTCCACTGGGATATGATATTGTTGGCTAACTTCACTCTGTTTCATTTTTTCACCTCACAAAAAAAGACATCTATTCCTCTCAACACGATTCATTATCGTGTCTAGAACAATAAATGTCTAATACTTATATTAAATGCAAACAAATGCTTTTTAAGCATTTTTAACGAATTCAATAAACGCTCGAGTAGCTTCTGAATATACTTGATTGGCTTTCCATGCCAACACGGAATGTAAAGTTAAGTCGGGCTCAAAAGGAATAAACTTAAGATTTGGGTAACGAACATGTAACTCTATGCAGAGGACTAAACCTACCCCACTATTAACTAACACCGCTGCATTATTCAATAAAGTATAAGTCGAAACGATTTTTAATTCTGCATCATTCTGATTAAACCAACTAGCTAATTCATTTTGAATAGGATGACTGTCTGTAACTATTAAATCTCTCCCAAATAAATCTTGCGGGGTGACCCTTGACTTCTGAGCCAATGGATCAGTCTCTTTGACTAGAATCCCCCATCTCTCCTGTTGCTTCATACGGATAAACTGGTATTTTTCTATCTCCACAGGTTGTATCAATAAACCAAAATCCATTAGACCCTGCTCGATTTGTTCTTTAATAAAATCATTCATGCCACTTATTATATGGAAGGTAACTAGTGGATATAGTTTTTTAAAGCCCTGAATTAAATTTCCTATTTGTTCCATACTCAATAACTCGCCACAACCAATCGAGATTTCTCCGACTACATTTTCATCAGCTTGGACTAATTCTGACTTGGTCTTTTCAGTTAGTTGTAAAATTTCTTGCGCCCGACGACGCAAAAGATTCCCTTCTTCAGTTAAAATAATACGGTGCTTACTGCGTTGGTATAGTTTCACACCTAGTTCATCTTCTAACTGTAGCAATTGGCGGGATAAGGTAGGCTGAGTAATGTGTAAAATACTTGCCGCTCGTGTGATATTTTCTTCTCTAGCAACCACTAAAAAATAATTCAAAACTCTTAATTCCATAAGTTTACTCCTGCCGTTAATTTTAACCGTCACAAAAATTTTTAAGTCATTTTAAACAGATTTTATAGCTCATTATAATTAACTATAAAGACGTTGTAAAATCAAATATGGTTTTGGAATATAATTACTCTAGGTTTTTATTCATTACAGATGAAATATTTCAACGTCATTTTTTTAGAAGTGATAAGTCATTTAAACCTATGAAAAATAGGTATTTTACTATTCATAGTTGTCTCTACTTTCAGTTTAGCCCCACTGGCTTTCTTATATTTACCAACATTCTTTCCTTTAGCAATATCAGATTTGAGTATTTTAGAATAGTCTCCAAGATCACCTTTACCTATTACTTTTGTTAAATACCCATTAGAGTCCACAAATTCATCAACGACTGGAATTGGTATCTTGCTCAGTTTATTCCCTAATGCTTTTGCTGCATCATCTCCATACTTCATAGTTTTATCTAATATGCTAGTTACTTTTCCTAATTTGCTAACTGATGTAGCCTTACTTACTGTTTTAAACGTATTAGCACCTTAGCTAATTTTGAAGCAAAAGAAGCCCACCAAACGCTTGGTGGGCTGCAGGTCATGTTTCCCTAACCGTTAAATAACTATCTTTTATTTAATTTTCAATAATTATATACAGATGCAGATACTTTTCCTGAACGGTTAGATATGTTTTTTATTGTTATAGAATAATACTTATTGTTTGTCACACCATATGTTTTTTCCTCTTTAAACCATGTTACTAATTTATTTTGATAAAAATCAACTGGATAATTATCTGGAATATCCTCCTCTAACTCAATAATTTCTCCATTTTTATCAACTAAGGTAATTTTTTTTTATTTATTATATCGTAAAATTCATCATCTGTTTTATTTCGCCAAATAGTTTTATTTGTATTGCTACTCATTTGTAATTTCAAACCATCTGGATTATCAATAACCAAAGTTGAATAGTATTCAAGATGATCAATATTTGGTTTTACCTCTAATTTTATTTCTTGATTAGGTTTCATCTTCGTATAGTTCAAGCTTGATAAAATTTTAGTTTCATTCATAAGCACAAGAACACCCATAAATACTACTACTGCTAAAATTGATCCTGAAAAAAATAGGAGTATTTTTTTTGCAAATGATACATTATTTTTTCACCTGTCTTTATTTATAATCTTTAATTCCATCCTCAATGAATTGTGCATCGCCAGAGTTATCTTCCCAACTTCTTTCTTGCATATTCCTAAGCCATTTTGCTGACTATTTATTTAGTAAAGTTAGACTTTTCCTTTTCTAGCGTACGTTTCGCAGCATTTAATCGTTGTCTTTATTATTGTCTGGCACGATCTTCTTCACTCATAGAAGACGGACACTCCTTTCCTTAATCAAAATGAACCTTTCTCATTGAAAACCACCTCAGTTTTTACCGTAATCAAGATCATTTAGAAAACATCTTCATAGTTCATGATCTTTCTTTTTAAATCATACTAATTTTGAAGACGACTTTTTTAAAATTAAGCATAAGTGGACAAGATTAGTCACATCTGCACTATTTTTCAAAATTTACAGATAAAATGAACTGATTTCATAAAAAAACTTTGCTTTTTGTTATATTCGACTAACTAGGAAGCAGAACTTGAGACAAAAGTCCGAAGAAATCATTACTTAGCTACAAGAAGACATAATAATATCGAGTAAAAGAATGAATTCAAGCTCGATTATGAATAGATAAAATCAGAGTTTAGTGTACTCAATTAAAGGCAAGCGTCGTAATCGTTTCCATTTTTCTGGAAAATAGCACTGATAGACAAGCGACCTAAATAGAAATCTGGTAAAATTGATGTATTAAAAAAATAGGTCGAAGGTACGGATGCTGTTGAGTAGTTTGCGACAAAGAGAGGATGGATATAAATGCTATGGAGTGAAAAATATACCAAAGATGTTGAACCAACCCCACAACAAGTCAAGGACTTTATCAATAACCCTATGTTTGAAGAATTAGATCATTATTTACAAGATACTTATGAAATAAAAGCGAAAAAAGCTTATAGTGGTTGTTCCATGGATCAAGGGATTTGGAAGGGATGGAATATTAAATATCGTAAAAAGGGGCGTACTATTTGTACCCTCTATCCTCAAGAAGGATATGTTTTAGCATTGTTACCATTAAATCATAAGGAATTAGCAGAAGCAGAAATACTTTTACCGACACTTTCCCATGAGACTCAAGAAATCTATAATAATACCAAGGTTGGCCATACTGGAAAATCATTGCCGTTAAACATTCGAAATGAAAGTACTGTCAAAGATATTAAACAAATTATCTCTTTGAGAGTTCGTGGGTAGTAAGTCAAAAAAACTATCTAACTTTACTGCAGGATTTCATTTGGTTAGCAGATCTAAAGTTGATTAATTTATCATTGTATTCGAACTAGAACAAACAAAAAAAAGAACTTCTAAATCGAAGTTCTTTTTTTATGATCAATATGACTTCAGGAATTAGGAGATTCGCTGCCAAACTAACTCCCACTATTCCAAGTAAAAAATAATCTCTTCTCCTTTTAAAAAGTCTAATTTAATCAGGTTGCAAGAATCTCTTGCTTGTTGATACAAAAGAGTTTTGCTAGCATTTAGATGTACTTTTGGTAAGTTAGAAATAACTAAGGAGGAGAGACTTTGTTTAGTGATTTGATAAAAGAAAGGCGAAAAGAACTAGGTTGGACCCAACAAGATTTTGCAGATAAAATCTTTGTCACGCGTCAAACTATTTCTAATTGGAAGAATGAAAAAAACTTTCCTGATATTCCTACACTTATTCAAATTAGCGATCAATTGGATCTTTCCTTAGATTACTTACTCAAGGAAGACGTGAACTATATGAAAAAAGTGGAAAAGGATTATGCCTTAATAAAAAGAGAAAGACGGGCTCAAAAAATTAGGCAGAATAGTTGCTGGTCTGACGATTGCTATCATGCTGACTACAGTGGCTGGTGTTGCACTGCGTAATCAACATATTCTATCTGAAAAGTGGGTTGCTCTGTCTATCCTTACTCTATGTATACCACTGCAAGTGATCAGCTATCTACTTTATAAAACTCATTTTAACTCTGACCCTAATTTGCCCCAACCTTTATGGATCCCTAAAGTTTATGGCGTAGGGTTATCGATAAATCCCAATAGTTTAATCGGAAAATTAGTTTGGTTGGCGATTTTCATTTTTCTCGTAGCCTTATGGGGTTATGCCTTATTTTTCTTATGATGTACACCTATAAAGTCAAGATTAAATGCTAAAAATACAGCTGAAAGTATAGTGCTTTTAATTTTTATTAGTCCTCTAAATAACCAACCATTCTTCAAGCTAGATGGTCGGCTATTTTAGTTGTTTCTTTAGAAAGTTTAATAATTATTGTAAGTTAACAGATTGGCGTAAGAAAAGCAGAGTTTTAACCAATGATTATAGTAAAAAACCAGCAAATTTTCATTACCTGGTCCTCCACTATTCTAATCCTGCTGCTCCAGCTTGAATGCATAGCCTTTTCCCCAAACGGTTTGTAAATAGGCACTGCCAAAGCCACAGTCTCGGATCTTCTTTTTCATGCGGCCAACAGTCGCCGACAGATGACTTTGGATGGCAGGTCTATATTCTGTTCCCCAAACCAAATGAGCCAATTCTCTTGGGGTTAATGGTTCTCCTTCAGCTTTTAATAATTCCTTCAAAATATTTTGTTCTACTCTTGTAAAAGTTACTTTTTGAAAAATCAATTCATCACGCCACTCCCATAAAGATGGGTTCAATAATTTGTGTTCTTTTTGAGGTTCTTTTTGAGGATCCTCTTTCTTTTCCACACTCAAGACTTCCCGTATCGTTTCTAAAGAAGTTTCAGGAGATAAATAAATTTGAATCTGTGATTGCTGGCTGACTTCCTCTTCTGTCTCAATTATTTTAATAATTAGTGGTTCCTGTTGGGAGATTTCCGGTAAGATATTTTCACTATCGCTTTTTGTCAATGTATCACTTAATAGCACTACTTCAAATTCCGTAAAAAAATTCTGTGATACTTTTTTATTTCTTATTTCTTTTAACAGCGTTTGACTACATAAGACTTCATGTCCCAATTTGCGAATCCGTGACTCCAACTGTTGTTCTGCATAAACGTTCCTCGTTAAATATAAAATACGAGACATACCTAACACCTCTCTTTTCCTATATGTATAGAGGGAGTTTTTATACTCCCCCAGTCGTTCAATTTAGAAAATAATTAATTTTGACTATCTAAATATTGATATATCCCTAATCTCATTCACCTATTAAAAAGAATAAATAGTGATCAATTAAGTAGAAATAACTTTCGTTCTAATAATTCTTTATTATCAGTGTTCCATTGATTAATAGGCCAGTGTTTATTATTGTCATTTTATTTTGATCAATTCGTGATATTTGTAGAAATGAGCTGATATTGTACAGTCAGAACACCACCAGTATAACTACCTACTCTTTTTAAAGTAGCACCATCTGTGGATGTCAGAGTGATATCTTTTCCGCTAAAAGCAATTACAGAACTAATCTCGATTGTGCCAGATAAAACAATAGGTTCTGCACCAGTAGTTGAAGCGCTCGCTATAGCATCCTTTAGTCCTTGTTCCGTTGTCACTTCACCAATTTGTGGACTCGCACCATTTCTGGTAGTCTCTTTACTGGCTGATGCCTGACTCTCGCCTCCAGTATTCCCATCAGAATTTTGCTTTTCTTCTGTAAATAATTCACCAGACATCCCGACATCTAGTTGATTTTCTTGATCAATATTTTCGGAACTATTTGGTGATGCACTATCTGTCGTCTCCGCTAAAACTTGGACTGGTCCGACTGCTAATTGGCTGATTAATAATATTCCGGTGGCGACTGAGATTAATTGTTTATTCCACTTGATTAATTTAAATTTCTGTCCTTCTTTCATTTTTAATCCTCCTTGACTTTTAACCACATTCATCTAATTATAACAGGTCGAATCCTTTAATTGTGGCATTTTCGTCATTTAATAGACTAAAAATAATATAATAACTTATACACATAGTGTTAACTTAATAATTAATAATATATATTTTTAATTATAAATAACAACGAATTCTGAGAACAAAGAAATATTAACAGTTTTAGCCATCGTAAATTAACGATTTCTGTCGGTTCTTTTATCTCAAACAATTTTTCAAGCTTAAAGATAGTCACTTTTTCATTAGCCACTCAAAAATAATCCTCTTTTGCGAATATGCAGCAAGCGCTCTCCAAGAATTCTCACCAGCACAAATAAACGGACTAGTTGTTTATACTTTCCCATTAACAAATGCCTTTCTCTCGCGGTGAAATACTCGCCAAATTGATAAATTTCCGCAGCTATATCAGGGGTAGCTGGATTTTTTTGATAGATTTCTCTAACGATTTCCACTAGTGGTAAATCTAGTTTCTCTGCCGCAAGGTTTCGGCGGATTAATAGCGCTTGGATGATTTTCAGACACAAAACTAGATTCGTCGTATTTCTATAGTATTTCGTCACTTGTCGTTGGATTTTTCGATAGTCGCGGTTTAATAGCTGGCGGCAAGTAAAAGGATGTTTTTGCATAATTTTTTCTCCTCATTTTTTCTTCTTATTTCTAATAACGAAAGTTTTGGTGAAAAAGTCCAAAAAATCTTAAAAATATTTTTTTCCGTCCTCCAGAGGACACTCAACTGTTTTAAAAATCCACGACATGAGAAAAATCCTATTTTATTTTTCAGCTAAAAGACCTTGATTTAAAGCCTTTAAAAACAAATGTCGTAGATTAAAAAATCTGTTCAGTGTCATTGAACTTGGCGATTTTTTACAAAATAAAAAAATCCCAACAAGTTGTGCTGGAATTTTGGCGGTTTTAAGTTTTTTAGCTGACTTACTGAAAATTTTTCCAGACAAAAAAACTGCCGACAACATCTTTTTTAATGTTGTCGGCAGTTAAATTTTCGATTATTTTAGTTATCCATCATGATATTCCAAGTAAGACTGGTGGGATTGATCAGAGATTCTTTGTTTCTCCAGCTTAATCTTTTATTAGCTTGCGGGAAACAATGACGATCAGACATAATAGTAAACCTAGAAATACCCAGTCCATATTCGTTAAATCTGCTGTTTGCGGATAACGACCTTGGCGTTCTTGTGTGATAACTAATTTTTGTGTAGTTGTGTCTGTTGTTGGCGACTGATTCGTATCTGTCGTACTTTCAAC
>NZ_JAHUZB010000045.1 GCF_019218635.1 Enterococcus alishanensis
GTGCCGGTCAGCGGAAAATCCGGGATGGCGTACTTGTCCTGCAGCTCAGCGGCCGCCACGGGGAAATACGCGTAAGACCCGTCTGATTTCTTGGCGAAGGCAGGATGCGGCGCGTAGCGCATGCCGGGGCGCAGCTTGATGTCGTACACGCTCTGCGCGATCTGCTCGCCCGGCGCGTCGGCCGGCAGCGTGTTGCCCTGCTTGTCCAGGTAAACGGGCGGATCGATGCTCGCAGCCGCGCGGGGCACCAGCTCGTAGGGCCGCTTCAGGTAGTGGTAGCCGTAGAGCGTTTCATAGACGTTGTAGGTATAAGGCGTCTCGTCATTGGAATAAGAGCTGGCCGGGTCCAGGTACTTGGGAGAGCGCTTGACGAAGGCGGAATACAGCGTGTTCCGGCTTTCGGCGCCGGACT
>NZ_JAHUZB010000046.1 GCF_019218635.1 Enterococcus alishanensis
AGGTAGACTGAATAATAAAGACATCAGAACCACGCACGTTTTCATTGATCTGAACGCTGACTTCGCCATCACTGAAACGGCCGACTTCGGCATCTCCAAGTTTGATATACAGGCGGCTGGCGATTTTACTTGCGAGTTCTGGTATGGCGTTACCAGCGAAAACCTTCATGTCAGGCACGGTAGGATCCTCAGGGCAGTGTTGAGTCCGGTTTATCAATTCACAGCGGCAATAGCACCGCTGCAGTTACTTATTCGGTATCTGCCAACGCAGCCCACACAGGTGACTGGTTGACCCATTTTGCAATAAAACCACGGCAGGACGGTGGTAAATGCGCCAGGGCATGCTGAGCACTGGTCTGGTCCGGGAATGCGGCGAACACACTGGCGCCAG
>NZ_JAHUZB010000047.1 GCF_019218635.1 Enterococcus alishanensis
CGTTGGCCACGAACAGCGAGGCGATCAGGCCCCAGACCAGCTCGGGCTTGGAATCGAACAGCACAGGCCCCGGCGTGATGTTGTAGAGCGTCAGCGCCCCCATCATCACCGCCGTCGTGCCCGAGCCCGGCACGCCCAGCGTCAGCATCGGCACGAAGGAACCCACGGCCGAGGCTGTGGCCGCCGCCTCGGGCGCGACCAGGCCGCGCATGTCGCCCTTGCCGAATTTGGCGTCCGGATCCTTGCCCTCGCTGATGCGCTTCTCCTGCGAATAGGCCACGGCCGCGGCGACGCTGGCGCCCGCCCCCGGCAGCACGCCCACGCCGAAGCCGACGAAGGCGCTGCGCACCACGCTCCACCAGGTGAATGCCAGCTCCTTCAGGTT
>NZ_JAHUZB010000048.1 GCF_019218635.1 Enterococcus alishanensis
GGTTCGAGGTGCCCGAGGAGTTCCCGCCCGAGGTGCTCGCCGAGGCCGAACGGGTGGCCGCCGCCCCGGTCGACCTCCCGACCGAGGACCTGACGGAGGTCCCCTTCCTCACGATCGACCCGCCGGGCTCGATGGACCTCGACCAGGCCATGCACCTGGAGCGGGACGGTGACGGCTACCGCGTCCGGTACGCCATCGCCCACCTGCCCTCCTTCGTGCCACCCGGAGGTGCGATCGACGCCGAGGCGCGCCGGCGAGGGCAGACGGTCTACGCGCCGGACACCCGCACGCCGCTGCACCCGCCCGTCTTCAGCGAGGCCCGCGCGAGCCTGCTGCCCGGTCAGGTGACGCCCGCGTACGTGTGGGACCTGCGTCTGGACGCGAG
>NZ_JAHUZB010000049.1 GCF_019218635.1 Enterococcus alishanensis
GGCCTGGGCATAGACTGGGATTGGGCGGGGATCGAGCGGCTGGCGCGGCACCGCAGCCGCCACGGCTGATTGCGCGGGCCAGCCCGCCTGGAGCCGGACCGAGGGCCGGGCCCGGGCGGCCCGGCATCCGACAGCCGGAACCCTTAACGGATCAGGCTCAGGAACTCGGCGCGGGTGGAAGGGTTGTCGTGGAATTCGCCCAGCATCACGGACGTGACCATGGAGGAGTTCTGTTTTTCCACGCCGCGCATCATCATGCACATGTGCTGGGCTTCCAGCACAACGGCCACGCCGGCGGCGTTGGTCACCTGCTGCACGGCCTCGGCGATCTGGCGGCTGAGGTTTTCCTGGATCTGCAGGCGGCGCGCGTACATCTCGACG
>NZ_JAHUZB010000050.1 GCF_019218635.1 Enterococcus alishanensis
CTAGTTGTATATAAATGGTCTCCATCATTTAAGTTATATGCACGCCATACTGGAACCAATACTTCATCAGGAACATCGCTATTACTATAAACATAAGTAACCACTTGTGTATCCTTTTGGAAAGTACCTGTTACATTTCCAATTGTTTCTTTAAAAGCGTACCCACTAACATTCTTTTGAACTGTGACATATGAAGTACCTTGAGATCCTCTTAGTAGCTCATTTTCAGCTATGGATTTACCTTGTTCATCTTGATATTGAACCAATACTAATCCTTCAGTACTTTCATCATTTAATTTATGATAAATTAATTTAACAGTTTGAGCCTCAGCAGTAATTAA
>NZ_JAHUZB010000006.1 GCF_019218635.1 Enterococcus alishanensis
TGTTCCTATTAATAGGAACGCCCTACACATTTGGTTCGTCTTATTCGTTCAGTTTTCAAAGGTCTATTTCTGTTGCATCAGCAACTTTTATATCTTATCAGATTTCAAAATTAAAGTCAAACACTTTTTTGAAATATTTTTTAAGATTTTTTTGAATTGCTTCAATGCGACTTTGTTAGAATAGCTGATTTACAGCCGTCTGTCAACAAGTTTTTTAAACTTTTTTTGAGCGACTCGCGCTCTTTTTAAGACATAAGATAATATACCAACATAATGCCTTAGGGTCAATCAAAATCTATACTTTTTTTGATATTTTTTTAGATGCGATTACTAATAAAAAAGTTCGATAAATCGTTCGGAAAAACATAAAAAAAAGCCCGAATTTTCTTTTTTAGAGAAAATTCGAACGTGTTTTTTTCTAGCGCATGGTTGGGAAAAGTAATACATCACGGATTGATTGGACATCAGTTAACAACATTACTAAACGATCAATCCCAATTCCTAATCCACCGGTTGGCGGCATACCATATTCTAAAGCTTCTAAGAAATCTTCATCCACACCATGGGCTTCATCATTTCCTTGTTCTTTTTCTTTTTCTTGTTCTTCAAAACGTTGTCTTTGGTCAATTGGATCATTTAATTCAGTAAAGGCATTGGCGAATTCGCGACCAACAATAAATAATTCAAATCGATCAGTAAAACGCCCATCTTCCGCATTTTTCTTTGCAAGCGGCGACACTTCTACTGGATGCCCAAAAATAAAGGTCGGTTGTTCCAAAGTTTCTTCAACAAAAGTTTCAAAGAATTCATTGATAATGTGGCCGACTGCCATGTTATTATTGATTTCTACATCGTGGGCTTTAGCTAGTTCACGAGCTTCTTCAATCGACATTTCTGGCCAAAAATCAACACCAGTTTGTTCTTTTATTGCATCTAACATATGGATTCGTTTAAATTCTGAACCCAAATCAATAGAAGCACCATCATAACTGATCGTAGTTTCTCCCAAGACATTTACTGCGACATCACGAATGATGCCTTCTGTTAAATTCATAACATCTAAATAATCGAAATAAGCAGTATAAACTTCCATCATAGTAAATTCAGGATTGTGTGTTGTATCTAAACCTTCATTTCGGAAGACCCGACCAATTTCATAAACTTTTTCCATACCACCAACGATTAACCGTTTCAAATGTAGTTCCAAAGCAATACGCAGATATAAATCAATATCCAAAGCATTGTGATGAGTAATAAATGGACGAGCAGTCGCACCACCAGCTTCATTGTGTAATACAGGTGTTTCGACTTCAATATAACCTAAACCATCCAAATAACGGCGGATTTGACTAATTATTTGACTGCGTTTTGTAAAGCGGTCAAAGCTTTCACGGTTTGAAATCAAGTCTAAATAGCGTTGGCGATAGCGTTGTTCGACATTGGTTAGACCATGATATTTTTCTGGTAATGGACGTAAAGCCTTTGTTAATAGTGTGATTTCTTGGGCTTTAATAGAAACTTCACCGGTATCAGTTTTCATAATTTCACCAGTCACACCGAAGAAATCACCTAGATCGCCTTTTTTAAAAATAGCATAGGGTTCTTCGCCAACTTCATCTTTACGGACATAAATTTGAATTTGGCCTTCACGGTCTTGTAAATGAGCAAAGCCCACTTTCCCTTTACCCCGTTTGGTCATCATGCGTCCAGCAACAGTTGCTGTTAATTGCATTTCTTTTAATTCTTCTTTGGTATCTTTATCATATTTTTCGTGTAATTCTTTTGAGTTTGCTGTGCGTTCAAAACGTTTACCAAATGGATCGATGCCTTCTGCTTGCAAGTTTTCCATTTTTTCACGGCGCACTAACATTTGGTCGTTCATTTCAGTTGTATGTTCCTCAGCCACGGATATTCCTCCTTAAAAATAGTTGTTCTTTCCTATAATGCCAATCAATTTAAAAAAAATCAAGGCGTAAGAGAGATTCTCTTACCCTTGATTGGTGATTTAGCCAATTTTTAATCGTGCTTCACTAACATCAGCAAAATTATCTAGTAAATCCAGCATCACTTGGCGGTCTTCCGTTTTATTAATTTTCGCTTTGACTTTAGCAGCTCGAGAAATGCCTTTTAAATAATAGCTAGCATGCTGACGAAACTCACGACAAGCGATTTTTTCACCTTTTAAATTGATTAACCGTTCTAAATGTAGTTTTGCTGTTTCGATTTTTTCTCTTGGTGTTGGTTCAGCGATTAATTCACCTGTTTCCAGATAATGTTGGGTGCGATGAATCATCCAAGGATTGCCTAGTGCTGCTCGCCCAATCATTACAGCATCAACACCAACTTCTTCAATCATTCGTTTGGCATCTTCGGGAGTTTTTATATCGCCATTTCCCATGAATGGAATGGAAATCTCGTTGGCAACTTCTTTTAAAATTTCCCAATTGGCTTTCCCTTCATACATTTGTACACGGGTACGGCCATGCATTGCAATAGCGGAAGCACCGGCTTTTTCTGCTGCCAAGGCATTCTCAACTGCAAAAACGTGTTGATCATCCCAACCAATCCGCATCTTGACCGTCACTGGAATATCCACTGCCTGAGAGACAGCTTCTACCATTTCATAGACTTTATCGGAATCTAATAACCATTTAGCACCAGCTTCAGCTTTAATTACTTTATTGACGGGACAGCCCATATTAATATCGATCATGTCAGCTTTCGTATTGGCTTGAACAAATTCCGCTGCCTCTACCAAAGAATCCTTACTACCGCCAAAAATTTGAACACTTAAAGGATGTTCTCGTTCATCAATGTGTAACATCTCTAACGTTTTTTTATTTCTAAAGTGAATTCCTTGGTCACTAATCATCTCCATCACCACTAGACCAGCACCAAATTCTTTGACAGTCACTCGAAACGCTGCATTAGTAATTCCAGCCATCGGTGCCACTACGACCCGATTAGGAATCTCTACGTTACCGATTTTCCATGTACCACTCAACGGTTTCACTACGCTTCCCCCAGTGCTGCTTGTTTCAAGACTTCTAGATCAGCTTCGCTATATTCATATTTGTCGCCACAAAAACGGCAAACGGCTTCCGCACCATGATCTTCATCAATCATCGCTTGAATTTCATCGGCTCCTAAAGTAATGATCGCCTTCGCAAATTTTTCTTTGGAAGAATCACATTTGAATTGAACAGGCATTTTTTCCAAGAAATTAATGTCATCGGTTGCTAATAAATTTTGTAAAATTTCTTCGGGTGTTTGACCTTCATCCAGCAAATTAGAAATCCGCGCTGTTTCATTTAAACGGGCTTCAATTGTGTCGATGACTTCATCTGTCACTCCCGGCATCATTTGAATCATAAAACCGCCAGCAGTTTTAATCGTGTCATCGGTATCAACTAATACAGAAACACCGACAGCAGATGGCGTTTGTTCAGAGACGGCTAAATAATAAGTAAAGTCTTCGCCAATTTCACCAGAGACAATCGGTACTTGACCAGAAAAAGGATCTTTTAAGCCCAAATCTTTAATGACAGTGAAGAATCCTTGCGTTCCTACTGCCCCACGAACATCAATCTTACCAGCTTCATTCAATGGCAAACTAATATGGGGGTTATCGATATAACCTTTTACATCACCTTGGCCGTTACTATCCACCACAATCTGACCCGCTGGACCATCACCTTGCACTTTAACGGTTAATTTATCGTCTCCTTTTAACGTTGCACCTAACATTAACGCACCTACCATCGTTCGTCCCAGTGCGGCTGAAGAGGTATTCCAAGTATCGTGACGGCGTTGAGCTTCTGCTACAGTCGAAGTTGCATCCACTGCATAAGCTCTCACATAGCCATTATATGCTAAAGCTTTTACTAAATAATCTGTCATTATATTCTCCTTTGTATGTAAACAAGATTCGCCATTCATCTTACTAGGTGTCGCCATTTTTTTCAACTGACGAACTTCTTTCTTAATAGAAGTACAAAAAAAGACGAAGGAAAATTTCCTCCGCCTCATTTTAATTATTGTTGATCATCACTAGTATCATCTGGTTCAATTGGGCCTGCTGGTTTTTCATCAGAAGCTTGTTTTTCAGCATCCTTTTGTTCCAAGGCGCGTTTAGCTTCTTCAAAAGTTGTTGCGTCAGCTTTCTCACTTGGATATAAGCTGTCGTTTTCAGGCATCTTGCCATCTTCAAACAATGATTTGATTGCTTTGGCATCTAATGTTTCGTACTTCAATAGCATTTCTGCAATTAAAGCATGTTGTTCGCGATGAGATTCGATGATTTCATGTGCTTTATCATGAGCATCCATCAAGATCTTACGAACTTCTTCATCAATTTCAAAAGCAACTTGTTCTGAATAAGCTTTAGTTTGTCCATAATCACGGCCAACAAAGACTTGATGATTGCCTTCGTATTGAACTGGACCAAGTTTATCACTCATTCCGTATTCAGTCACCATGCTGCGGGCTAAACCAGTTGCTTGTTCAAAGTCATTAGAAGCACCTGTTGATTGTACGTTGAAGATGATTTCTTCAGCTGTCCGACCACCAAGTAAACCAACGATTTGTTCAAACATGTCATCTTTAGTCATTAACATTTGATCTTCTTTTGGTAAAGCAATCATGTAACCACCAGCGCGACCACGTGGAATAATTGTTACTTTATGAACGACACGGGCACGGTTTAACACCATCCCAATGATGGTATGACCGGCTTCATGGTAAGCCACCATTTTGCGTTCACGTTCACTAATCACACGATCTTTCTTCGCTGGTCCAGCGATTACGCGATCTTCCGCTTCATCTACATCAGAAGCATCAATTTTTTTCTTGTTACGACGTGCAGCTACTAAAGCCGCTTCATTTAAGACATTTTCCAAATCCGCACCGGCAAAACCTGGTGTTTGTTGGGCAACGACTTTCAAATCAACATCGTCTGCTAAAGGTTTGTTACGAGAATGGACACGTAAAATGGCTTCCCGACCTTTAACATCTGGACGACCAACTAAGATTTGACGGTCAAAACGTCCTGGACGAAGTAAGGCTGGATCCAATACGTCTGAACGGTTCGTTGCAGCAATAACGATGACACCTTCGTTGCCACCAAAACCATCCATTTCAACTAGCAATTGGTTCAAGGTTTGTTCACGTTCATCGTGTCCGCCACCCATACCAGCGCCTCGTTGACGACCAACTGCATCGATTTCATCGATAAAGATAATCGCTGGTGCATTTTTCTTCGCAGTTTCAAATAAGTCACGTACTCGACTGGCACCGACCCCAACGAACATTTCCACAAAGTCAGAACCAGAGATTGAATAAAATGGTACGCCTGCTTCACCAGCAACTGCTTTAGCTAATAAAGTTTTACCAGTTCCGGGAGGTCCTTCTAGTAAGACCCCGGCAGGAATGCGGGCACCTAATTCAACGAAACGACGGGGATCTTTTAAGAATTCCACGACTTCTACAAGTTCTTGTTTTTCTTCTTCTGCGCCGGCTACGTCAGAGAAACGGACGCGATTGGCTTTTTTATCGGCTTCTTTGGCTTTCGATTTACCGAAGTTCATCACTCGGCCATTGCCGCCACCGCCGCCACCTTGTTGACCCATAATCATGTAGAAGAAGAAAATCATGATTAAGATTGGTAGGAAGCTGACTAATAATGTCACCCACATGCCGCTAGATGATTCTTCAGCTACATCGGCTTTGACATTTTGGTCACTGGCTGAACTAGTAATTTGGTCTAAAGTGGAGTCATTTGGTAAAGCAATTGTTGTAAAGCGAGTAGTATTAGAATCAGTTGATCCGATAATACTTAAACCGCCGCTGTTTTCAACTTTTTGGCTTTCTTTATACTCCCCAGTAATCCGGTACACACCGCCAGCTGGTTGGATCGTAAAGTTTTTTACTTTTCCATCTTCTAATTGTTCTGTGAAGGTAGAATACTCGATATCTGACGAAGATGAGCGATTGTCTCCAAATAAGAAATAGACAACCATCACCATTGCCAAGATTACGAGGATGTAATAGAGGGCGTTTTTGACCCCCTTATTATTTTTGTTCATAGGGTTCCTCCTCGAAGTTCTGATTCAAATTTGTTTTATCAATCCTGACCAATACAGTATATCATATAGTCTTTCTTAGCTGTCACTAATTTGATTGATAAACTTCTGGTTTTAAAACTCCAACATATGGTAAATTACGATAATCCTCAGCGTAATCTAAACCATAGCCGACAACGAATTCATTTGGTACATCAAAACCAACAAAATCGGCAGTAATATCTACTACACGGCCTTCTGGTTTATCTAACAAAGTCACAATTTTTACCGATTTGGCTTTACGATATTTAAATAAGTCTACTAAATAACCTAAAGTCCGACCGCTATCGATAATATCTTCTACAATTAAAAGGTCGCGACCTTCAACATTTGTATCTAAATCTTTGACGATTTTCACCTCGCCAGAAGAAACCGTTTGATTGCCGTAACTTGAAACATCCATGAAATCCATTTCCATATGAATGTCCATCTCCCGGCAGATATCTGCCATAAATGGTACAGCACCTTTTAAAATGCCAACTACCAGAGGGTTTTTATCCGCATATTCAGTGGTTAATTCTTTTCCTAATTCGACACAACGCTTTAAAATATCATCTCTAGAAACTAAGACTTTTTCGATATCGTTTGCTAGCATGCGTGTTCTCCTTTCATTCTCAAACTTAATCAAAATAATCAAGTATGTAGAGTATTTTATCAGTTTCCAAACTATTACTCAAACAAGAATTAACAAAAGGTAAAATTGCTAATATTTCTCCATTGGTATCTTCCACCAACCAGGCTTTCTCCCGTAAATCCACAGAAATTTTTTGATCAATAAAATAACGTGAAACCTTTTTTCGTAAATCTTTAGTTAGTTGAATACGATCGCCGGTTTGACGCTTGCGAATCGTTAGTGGAAAAGCCGTAGTTGCTGGTAAAAAAACTTGAAAGTTAGCCTTTTCAGCACTTATTTGCGTCTTTTTCCGTAAATTAAAACATGTACCATCTGACAACTTTTTTTCTTGGTGGAGGCCGATTTGAAAACTTTCTGTCACAACCATTTGTTTAGGCGTCAATGAAAATTGCTGATAACTTCTACGAAACTGCCAATCATCGCCTAAATCTTGCGACCATTGACTCGGTCCATCGTTAATTAAGGCCAGCATTTGTTGTAACTGTTGTTGAGAAATAAGTAAATTTGTATCTTCGGCAATCATTTGAAAGAAAAATTGCAAAAAATAATAACGTGAAGCACTTATTTCAGGCAAATCTGATAACTTAAAATTCCAACCTTGATCAGTTTTTTTAACGTTGTTTAAATTTTCTTTTAGTCCCCATTTCAGAGCCGTTTCAGCATCATTTAACTGTTGCTGGAACTGTTGAATGTGGCGTAAAAATTGTGGGTTTTCGGCTTTCAAAAGCGGAACTACCTTTTGTCGAATCCGATTGCGAAAATATTGTTCACTTTGATTACTAGCATCTTCAAAATAAACCAGTTGATTTTCTTTCGCATAGGAAATTAACGATTCTTTAGGTTCATTTAGTAAAGGTCGTAATAATCTCCCTTTGGTAAAAGGTTGAATTCTCTGAATACCCGCGTGAGCTTGTAAGCTACCACCACGAACTAAGCGCATCAACATGGTTTCAGCTTGGTCATCACTATGGTGAGCCGTCACTAAAAGATCATAGTTCTCTTTTTCCATCACATCTGCGAAAAACTGATAGCGAAATTTGCGGGCGCCAGCTTCCATGCCTTTTTCAACTGGTTGTTGCCACAGTGTTTGATAGAAAGGTAGTTTTTTTTCGCGACAATAATTTGCCAAAAATACTGCTTCTATTTCGGATTCTGCTCGCAACTGATGATTCACATGAGCAACTCCTATTGGCAATGCAAGTTTCTCCAATAGATCAAGTAAAACCATCGAATCCACACCAGTTGAAACAGCTACTAAAATTTTTTGAGCTGTAAATAATTCTGGGTTTAATTTTTTTAAATTTCTTTCCATCATATCCCTCAATTACAAAAAAAGCCGAGACAAATTTGTCCCGACTTGATTGATTCACTAGCTACGACGACCGCCACGGCCACCGCGTTTTCCTTCTGTATTACGGCGCAATGATAATAAGCGATCATCGCTGTCTTTCAAAAAGGAACTCATTAATGTATCGAAGTCTTCTTTTTTGTTGCCAAAATCTTTGTTATTGCCTTTTGAAAAGTTACCTTTATTTTGTGGTTTGCTAGGTCGTGTATCGCGACGTTCTCGGTTGAAAGTTTTTTTCTCAGGTTGCGGTCTTTCTGGTTGATCTTCCGCTTTGCGAATTGATAAACCGACTTTTCCGTCATCACCAACTGAGGTCACTTTGACCGTCACTTCATCACCAACAGTTAATACATCGTGAATATCTTTAACAAAACCATTTGAGATTTCGCTAATATGGACTAACCCAGTTTTCCCTTCACCTAAATCAATAAATGCACCAAAATTAGTGATGCCAGATACTTTCCCTTGTAGTTTTGCTCCTACTTCGATTGACATAAAAAGATTGTTCCTCCTACTTTATTTCCCAATTTATTATTCACTGCAACATTGCAGTTTCAGACTTTTGTTTTATTTTGCTGAGCTGTTACTTGAACTATCAGTCGATTCTTCTGGTAAAACAAAAATCAATTCACCATCTTTTGAGTAGTAGTAACGACTACGGGCCAATTTCGCAACATAATCGTCATTTTTTAATAAAGCGACTTCTTGTTGTAATGTTTCAACTTTATCATCTAATTTAACTGACTCTGCCTGGGTAGTTACTTTGATATCTTGTAATTCACTCAATTTTTGGCGCTCACTAAAAATCTGAACACCCATCACAATAAAAATAACCGCAGCAACCGCAAAGAAAACAGCTAAACGTCGCCGTTTAAAAATTAATTGACGGTGTTCTTTTTGAAACTTTTGAAATTGTTTTTTTGTGTAGGGATTACTAATCGTGGCAAGTTTTTTCTTTTCTTCTGCCATATAACGACTCCCTTTCGATTAATTTTCTCAACTATTATAACAACATTAAAGTTCATTGTCTATGTCATTCGTTGACTAATTCTCGTTATCTTCTCTACGTGTTTCGCTAATAATGCGATACATTTTCGCGGCATCTTCTTTTTTAGTTGATTCGTGTAACGCTTCCACAGCTACCTCTAACACTTTATTTCCAAATTGAATTTTAATCGTATCATCAACTTTAACTTCACTAGAAGACTTAGCTAGTTTTCCATTTACATAGATTCGACCTTTGTCTGCTACTTCCTTTGCAACAGAACGCCTTTTAATAATTCTCGAAATTTTTAAAAATTTATCTAAACGCATGTAATTTCCTACTTTCTTAAACGTAATCGCAATATTTTTTTACCAAATGGCAACATTAACCATTCACGAATACTCAACAAGTGTAACCGAATCGCTGCAAAAACAAAAGTCCCTCCACCGAGCATCACACCAATTAAGCAAATAATTAAGGTGGCTAGCCGTGATTCAACTTGCCCAAATAATATTTGTAAACCACCATAATAGCCAAATAGGCTAGCTGCCATTAGTAATAAGCAATAAATCAGATGCCGCAAAAAGCCTTGCTGATTTAAGTACTTCAAATTACCTAAAGCTGATTTTTTCTGCAAAAATAGCAGTGCTGCCAATAAACCTAATAAGGTAGCCAAACTAGCACCTGCATTTCCCCAAAGTTTAGTCAGCCAAATAGTCGTCAATAATTTAATCACTAAGCCAATTCCTGCCGCTTGAAAGGAGCTGCGATAAGAATTTTGGGCTTGGGCAATACTTTGATAAGCCTGAATCATCGCCATCAAAAAAATGGCAAAGACAAATATCACTAAAGTTAAATTGCCCCGATAATCTTTAAACAATGTGTAATTCACATAAGGCAAAAGCAACGCTAAGCCTAGCGAGGCTGCTGCTGCAATCCCACAAGTCAACCGTAGAAAAGTACCACTGGTTTGTTTAAATTTATTTTTTTCCTCACCAGATAAGTACTTTGTTAATAAGGGTAAAAAACTAGCACTTAAGGCTAAAGCGACTACTAAACCTAATTGAACCAAGGGCTGACCGCGATCATAAATTCCTTTAGCAACTTGTGCAGCATAGTCAGTTAAACCGTGATCAACCAAAGCTTTTTTAACAGTGAAAGAATCAATCAATTGAAACAAGATTAAAAATCCACTGTAAACAGTCATTAATCCTCCTTCAATCGTCATTCGTTTTATTAACTGCCAAGGTGCCGTAGCTTTTTTAAAGCCAATCGCATGACTATTTAATTTTCTTTGATAATACGCCAAAATCAAACAACCACAAATACCCCCAAAAACTGCTCCCGACATAGCAAAAACACCGGTCTGATAAACATCCCAAGCATATTTTTGAAAACACCAAGCAGCAGCTAAAATAATACTGACCCGAACGATTTGTTCCACCACTTGAGAAATGGCCGTTGGTACCATCTGCAAACGTCCTTGAAAACCGCCACGAGTAATGGACAAATAAGGCATTAATAGAAAAGTAAATGAAACTACTTGAATCAAAGGCGTTAATTGTTGATCACCCATTAGGCTTGCCAACATGGGACTCGTAAAAAAGACCATCGCCCATAAAAAAATCCCTAGACTACTTATAATCGGAAATAATTCTTTTAAAGCAGTTGCTTCATCCTTTATGCTGTTTCTTTCGGCGACATATTTCGAAATAAATTGAGGCAAACCAGATAAGGCTAGTGTCATCGCCAAACCATAAATTGGATAGACTTGTTGATACACATAAAAGCCTACATCCCCTGCTAAGTTTTGGTACGGTACGCGATAAATTGCACTTAAAATCTTGGCGACAAAAGATGCTAACGTCAAAATAAAGGCGCCTTGCATCATATTTTTCATGTCTTTATTCACCAAGGCGACCACCACCTACTCTTTGTACTTTTGTTCTCGTAAAGCTGCGATAAACAAGCCAATTTCACGTAACCAGACAGCTTGATCCATATTTTTATCAATACTTAATTTAATGACCATCTGCTCTTTTTCAACGCCCAGAGTCGCTTTTAATTTTGTCGCCGAGAGAGCCTCAAAAATTTGTTCAACTTGATAAGCTTTGGTACCAGCTTTACTCAAAGCAATCCGAATCTGATTGTCATTTTTCACGATACTTTCCACCAATGCCCGGTCGCCGTCCATCTTAATTTGACCAATTGTCAATAAGTGGGCGACCTCATCAGGATAATCTCCAAAACGATCAATCATATCTTCTTCTACTTCATTTAGCATATCGCTACTTTCCAATTCACGAATCCGTTTGTAGATTTCAATTTTTTGTCGTTCGTCTTCAATATAGTCACCAGGAATATACGCATCAATGCCCAAATTAATTTCAACTGAAGTCTTTTCAATTTGAACATTTTTTCCTTGTTTACGACTGACTGCTTCACTTAACATTTGTGAGTACATATCAAAACCAACGGCATCAATAAATCCATGCTGTTGTGCGCCTAATAAATTCCCAGCGCCTCGAATTGATAAATCCCGCATGGCGATTTTAAAACCAGAGCCCAACTCAGTAAAGTCTTTAATCGCTTGTAGTCGTTTTTCACTGACTTCATTTAAGACTTTTTGCTGTTCATACATGAAGTAAGCATAAGCTACCCGATTACTCCGTCCTACGCGACCACGTAATTGATACAAAGTAGATAAGCCCATATAGTCGGCGTTTTCAACAAACAAAGTATTCACATTAGGGATATCTACACCCGTTTCAATAATCGTCGTCGTCACCAAAATATCATATTGACCATCGATAAAATCAAGCAAAGTATTTTCCAACTGAACTTCCGTCATCTGCCCATGAGCAAAACTAATTCTGGCATCGGGAACCAACATTTGCAATTCTTCGACTTTTCGTTCAATTGTTTCCACCCGATTATATAAGTAGAATACTTGACCACCACGTGCCAACTCCCGTTCAATCGCTTCTCGAATCGCCCCCGGGTTAAATTCCATTACATATGTTTGGATCGGATAACGATTTTCTGGTGGTGTTTCAATGACAGATAAATCTCTCACACCTAGCATAGACATATGCAAAGTTCGAGGAATTGGCGTAGCTGTTAAAGTTAAAACATCGACTTGAGAGCGTAATTGTTTTAATCGTTCTTTATGTTTTACACCAAAACGCTGCTCTTCATCGACGATTAGTAAGCCTAAATCGGCAAAGTGGATATCTTGTGACAACAAACGATGGGTACCAACCACAATATCAATTTGACCTGTGCGTAGTTTTTCAATCGTTTCATTTTGCTGTTTTTTTGTGCGGAACCGACTTAATACGGCAACATTCACTGGGAAATTCTCAAAACGTTCCAGCATGGTTTCATAATGTTGCTGCGCCAAAATCGTTGTGGGCACTAAAAAGGCTACCTGTTTATTTTCTTTGATGGCTTTAAAAGCACCTCGCAAAGCCACCTCAGTTTTACCAAAGCCGACATCTCCTACTAACAAGCGATCCATTGGTCGTTTCTTCTCCATGTCGTGCTTAATTTCGGCACTAGAGCGTAATTGGTCATCGGTTTCGGTATAAGGAAAAGCATCTTCGAATTCTTTTTGATATTCATCATCTGGACCAAAAGCATAGCCAACTTCAGCCTCACGTTTGGCATACAATTCGATTAAATCATCGGCAATATCTTCAATTCGAGCAGAAACCTTACTTTTGGTTTTGCCCCATTCACTGCCACCAAGTTTATTAACTTTTGGCGGTTTCGCTTCAGAAGAAACATATTTTTGGATTAAGTTTAACTGAGTAACCGGAATAAACAATTTATCATCTTTTTGGTAAAGAATCGTCATGTAATCTTGGTGAACGCCATCGATTTCAATTGTCTCCATACCGATATACTTACCAATCCCATGATTAGCATGAACAACAAAATCTCCGGCTTTTAACTCATTATAACTTTTCAAACGCTCTGCATTAGAAATCGTCTGACGGCGTGCCCGTTTTTTTGTTACCTTTTGGAAAATTTCTCTTTCTGTTACGACCACCAATTTTTCTTGAGGTAATTCAAAACCACTTAAAACAGTTCCTTGCATGATTTGAGTCTGTTCAACTAACAAATCATCTGGTGTCGTTTGAAGGGCTTTGATTTCAACATCATGAAATTCTTGGGTTAATTTTTCTTTACGTTCATCATCGAAAACATAGAAAATTACCGTTTGGCCTTGTTTTTGCCAACGGTCTACCTCAGTTTTTAGTAAGTGCATTTGTCCAAAAAACTGTTGCATCGAACGATATTGAAAATGATGCAATCCTTCAAAACGCAGATTGCCCATTCCTTTTTGAAAGAGTGAGAAGAAAGTGGTCGTCAAGTTTGTTTGCTTTAATAAATCAATTAAATTCTCACCAAAAACTTGTTCTGAAAACACACGCAATTCAGCAATTTTTTGGGTTTGCCATTCAGCTTCTTCTCGTTCGATTTCACGATTGGTTTCCAATAAGCGGGTATAATCATCCACATAAAGGAAACTTTCTGAATTAAAATAGTCCAATAATGAATTTTTCTTACTATATAATAGGTCAGTATAGAAACGCGCATTTTCTGTTGGAATCCCGTCTTGCCAGCTAGCGATCAGTTGACCATAATAATCACTTAAAAAATCCTTATCATTTTGATCTTTCGTAACTACTAAGCGGTTCGATAACAACTGATTAACTTTTTCAGCGCCTTGCTTCAAATCTTCATCTGAAAAAACCAATTCCGTTGTCGGTGCAATCAAGACTTCTTGTAAATTCTCCACTGAACGTTGTGTATCAGCTTCAAAATATCTCAAGGAATCTATTTCCACATCAAATAACTCAACACGAACAGGGTATTCGGTAGTTAACGGGTAAATATCAATAATACTTCCCCGCATACTGAATTCACCGGGTTTTCCAACCATACTTTGACGTTCGTAACCCATTAAAACCAATTTTTGCGGTAAATTTTCTAAGTCAATTTCACTACCAATTTCCCATTTAAGCTGGCTAGCTTGCCAAGTTTCTGGGGTGGGTAAATATTTCCGCAAGGCAGCAGCTGGCACAATATAAATACCCTTTTCTTGCTGACTTAATGCCGTTAGGGTTGCCACCCTTTCACTTCGAGCTTCTGGTGAAGCAAAAGCCATCTCAGCTGACAACACTTCATCCACTGGGAAAACATGAACATCCTCAGTCAATTGGCGTAATTCTTCCGCCAATTGACCGCTGTAATACAAGTTAGGCACAACAATTATTATTTGATTTTGGAAAGTTTGAAAACTTCCTGCCATTACTAAAGCTTTAGCTGAACCAGACAATCCAGTGACTAATTGACGTTTGGCTTTTGCGGCTAATTGTTGTTGCCACTCTTTAACCAAAGAACTTTGATTAATAAATTCTACTATATTCATAAAAGGACTCTCCTAGTTAAAACGATTCATCGTTTGGACGAAGTCGTCAGTCTCTATGTAATCTTCAATTGCTTCTTTAGCCCGCATAACTGTATCAGTGATAATAGCTGTTTCTTCATTATTAAAAGAGCTTAATACATGATTGACAACTGTCTTATTATTCGACCGTCCAATTCCAATTTTCACTCGATCAAAAACAGATGTCCCTAAATGAGAAATTATACTTTTTAAACCATTATGTCCACCGGCACTACCTTTTTGACGCAAGCGTAATTTTCCTAAAGCCAAATCCAAGTCATCTGATACAACCACCAACTCTTCTGGATAAACACCAAAGTACGTCATCAACGGTCCCACCGCACGACCAGATTCATTCATAAAGGTTTGCGGCTTCACCAATAAAATCTTTTCACCATTAATAAAAAAGTCAGCTACTTCTGCTTCAAAAGTATTCTTTTTAAAAGTTGCACCATGAGATTTAGCTAATTCATCTACCACCATAAAACCCACATTGTGTTTGGTATTTTCATATTTCCTACCAGGATTTCCTAATCCAACAATCATTTTCATTTATTTTTCCTCACTATCTTAAACATGACAAAAGGCTGGATAATCAAAATGATTATCCAGTCGACTGGTTCATTATAGCACAAACTGCCACTTTTTGACGGTAAACGCTCCTGCTAAAATAGGTTTTTTTTACTAGATTTTCCAAAAACTTTATAATTCTTCTATCCCTTTTAATCGATACTAAAACGGTTTCTTATGAAACAGCAAAAAAAACTGTACTAATTGATGTGTTATTACGTGACAAATTTCATAAACTAGTGTTATTATCACACCAGTGAAAAGTTTATTTGAAGGGATTGGTCTAAATGACTGCCAACACAGTTAAAAAAGCACATCAAAAAGTGATCTTAGTAGGGGATGGCGCTGTCGGGTCAAGTTATGCGTTTGCTTTAGTCAACCAAAACATCGCACAAGAAATTGGCATTATTGATATTGATAAAAACCGCACAGAAGGAGATGCTATTGATTTATCACATGCATTAGCTTTTACTTCTCCTAAAAAAATATATTCAGCAAGTTATGCTGATGCCCATGATGCCGATTTAGTTGTCATCACAGCTGGCGCGCCACAAAAACCAGGTGAAACTCGTTTGGATTTAGTAAACAAAAATTTACGGATCAACAAAGGTATTGTAGAACAAATTGTTGCTTCAGGTTTTGACGGTATCTTCTTAGTTGCCGCAAATCCAGTCGACATTTTAACTTATGCCACTTGGAAATTCTCAGGTTTTCCTAAAGAACGCGTAATCGGTTCTGGTACTTCATTAGATACTGCTCGTTTCCGTCAAGCCATTGCTGAATTAGTCGACGTGGATGCACGTAACGTCCATGCTTACATTTTAGGTGAACATGGTGATTCAGAATTCCCAGTTTGGTCACACGCAAATGTTGCCGGCTTGCAAATTTACGAATGGATTAAAGACAATCCAGAAGTTAATGAAGAAGAATTAGTCAACCTATTCTTTGGTGTTCGAGATGCAGCTTACGAAATTATCGAGAAAAAAGGCGCAACTTTTTATGGAATCGCCGTAGCTTTGGCAAGAATTACTCGCGCTATCTTAAATGATGAAAATGCAGTTTTCCCATTGTCTGTTTATTTAGAAGGGCAATATGGACAAAATGATATCTTTATCGGAGCTCCCGCTGTTGTTAACGCCAAAGGAATCCAAAATATCATTGATGTACCATTAACTGATTCTGAACAAGAAAAAATGGATGCTTCGGCAAAACAATTAAAAGAAATCATGGATAAAGCTTTCGCTGATTTAGAAAATGAAAGTAAATAAATGAAGCTATTAGAAACTGTTGAGAAAATTCTCAACAGTTTTTTTAAATTTTACATTTAATTCAGACAGATGGCTCGCTTTTTCATATCAATATGTTATAGTAAATTGCGTACATATCTTTTTAGAATAAGGAGTTATTTCTAATGAGCCGAGCAGAAAAAAGAAAAAATTCAAGAGGCAAAAAAGGACTAATCATTGGATTAGGTTTAGTAGCCGTTGTGATTGTTGGTGGTTACTCCATTCGCAGCGTCCATTATAGTCAAAGATTTTTACCTAATACTGAAGCTAGTGGCGTTGATATCAGCAATTTAACTGTTGACGAAGCCAATCAAAAATTAGAAAAAGAACTTTCTGATACAGCTTTCATGATCAAAATTGATGGTAAAAATTGGAAAGAAATTAACCGTGACGATGTTGGTTGGAAATCTGATTATACTTCTGATTTGCAAAATATTAAATCAGAACAAAATCCATTTTCATGGGGCACTCAATTGGTTTCAGCGGCTAGTACCACTGATCTAGAAAATACAACAGTAGATTCTGATCAATTAAATGCCGTTGCTGCAGTAGTTAGAAATGATATACAAGCAACGAATGAAAGCCGCACACCCTCGACTGATGCAACCATCAATCAAAACGATAGTGGTGACTTTGAAATTGTTGCCGAAAAACAAGGAACCCAGATCGATGTAGATAAGGCTGCCAAAGCTTTCGAAAGTGCCGTTGAATCTGGAAAATCAACTATTGATTTTTCAAATTACTATACCAAGCCAGCTGTTACTAGCAATTCAACTAAGTTAAAGAATACTTTATCTAGCATTGATAAAATTGCTAATGTCAAAGCAACTTACAGCATCAATGGAGAATCGATTCAGATACCGTCAGAATCAATTAAAAGTTGGTTAACTACTGATGAAGCTGGTAACGCAACATTGGATCAAGAACAAGTCACAAACTATGTCACAGAATTAGGCAACAAATATAACACTAGTACGAACCCAACTAAATTTACTAGCACTAGACGTGGCGAAGTAGAAGTCCCGGCTGGAACTTACGGTTGGACGATTGATACAGAAGCAGAAGTAACTGCTTTAACTGATCAAATTTTAGCAGGCGAAAGCTTCACTCGTTCACCAAAAACAAATGGTTCGACAACCGCTGATCATAAATTAATTGACAACACTTATGTTGAAGTCGATTTAGAAAATCAGCACATGTGGTTCTATCAAAATGGTGAATTAAAACTTGAAACTGATATTGTCAGCGGAAAACCAACCACACCAACTCCTGCAGGTGTAAATTATATTTGGAGCAAGGAAACCAATACAACTCTACGAGGCACAAATGATGATGGCAGTAAATATGCCAGCCCAGTAAGTTATTGGATGCCGATTGATTGGACCGGTGTTGGTATTCACGATTCAGACTGGCAAAGTGCTTACGGTGGTAGCCGTTGGTTAACTTACGGATCTCACGGTTGTATTAATACCCCACCAGGTGTAATGAGCCAATTATTCGGGATGGTTTCTGTCGGTGTACCAGTCTTAGTCTTTTAAAAATAAACGCTTAGTCCATTGTGACTAGGCGTTTTTTATTGCTGCAAAACACAATAAAAGGACTGATCAACGACCAATCCCTTTTGCCTTATTTATTCTGCTGAAGTAAAGACCTCTGACACATCATCGTCATCTTCCAGTTTATCAATTAATTGTTCGAGTTTTTCTTTTTGCGCAGTTTCTAAAGCAACTGTCGTTTGCGGCACCATTGTTAATTCTGCTTGTGCCAAAGTTAAACCGTCAGCTTCCAACTGATCGCGCACAGTCGTAAAGTCTTCAGGTGTTGTATAAATTTCAAAAACCTCTGGCGATACTTCCAAATCTTCCCCACCAGCTTCTAACACATCTTCAAACATTTGATCTTCATCAATAGCTAGTCCCTCACGCTCAATCACAATATATCCTTTTCGATCAAACATATAACTAACCGAACCCGTTTCACCTAAATTGCCACCATTTCTGGTGAAAGCTACTCGGACATTGGTTCCGGTCCGATTACGATTATCTGTCAAAGTGTGAACTAAGACGGCTACACCTCCAGGTCCATAACCTTCATAAGTAATTTCGTCATAATTTTCATTATCGCCAGCAGAAGAAGCTTTTTTTATTGCACGATTAACATTATCGTTTGGCATGTTCGCCGCTTTAGCTTTATCCATTACCAATCTTAATGAGGGATTATCGGACGGATCAGGACCACCAGCTTTGGCAGCCATATAAATTTCTCGCGATATTTTTTGGAAAATCTTCCCTCTTTTGGCATCTTGTGCATTTTTTCGCCCTTGAATATTGTGCCATTTGCTATGTCCTGACATACTTCATTCCTCCTAAATTATTCATCTTAATAATTGTCTCGCGAACCAGCATTTCCGTCAAGAATAAATCATTTTCTTCGTTGTTTGAAAGATAATATTATCGTAAGAATGACCGTTGCTGTTAATGCACCCACCGCATCCAGCATAACATCTTGAAATAATGGTGTTCGTCCACCAGTTAGCATTTGGTGAAATTCATCTGTTGCTGCATATCCAGTAGCTGCCAATGTAGCAAAAATCAGACTTAAGCCCTTAGCGGAATTTTTCAAATTTGGATATAATCCTAAATATAAGCTACCACCTAATACAAAATAAGTGAAAAAATGCGCGCCTTTTCGAATGAAAAATTCGATAAATTTACTATAACCTTGTGCCTGAATACTTACTTCGCTATCTCCGTACTGAAATGCAATTTGGCTCAGTTGAGTTTTAAAAGGTTGCGTAGTTAAAAATTGCTGAATCGTCGATACTTGACTTTGTTCTTGATAAGTCATCGATGAACTATAAAATAAAATTATCATTACTGCTAAAGCAACAACAAAATAAAGTCGCCCATTACGATGGTTTTTTATAAATAATTCCTTCACTTGATACTCCTTCTAAGATACAAAAAAACTGAGCCAAGAAGACTTGGCCCAGTTTGTATAGTTTTGAATTAACCTAAAACATTCACAGCAAAGCTTGGTGCATAATAAGCAGTGCTTCCGATTGTTACGCTTTCGCCTGGTTGAGGTGCATGGATATATTGTCCTCCACCTAATGCGATTGCTACGTGGTAAGAACCACCTTGGCTACCCCAGAAATATAAATCTCCCGGTTGAGCAGCACCTACTGAGATAACTGTTCCAGCTGATTCTTGAGGAACTGTCCAGCCACCGATACTCATGCCAACTTGTGCAAATACGTAAGAAGTGAAACCTGAGCAGTCAAATCCTGAAGGAGTTTTTCCGCCCCATACATAAGGAACACCGATATATTGTTGTGCAATTGAAGTAATTGATGCGCGTGATGCACTTGCTCCAGTACTTGGTGCTGGTGTAGGAGTTGTTGGTGCTGGCGTTTCAACTACAGGTGTTTCTACTGCTGGTGTTTCAACTACAGGCGTTTCTGTAGTATTTGTATTGTCATTGCTTACTTCTGGTGTTGAAGGTTCAGTCACACTCGGTGTAGTTGGTTCAGTTACACTTGGTGTTGTTACTTCAGTTGCTGGTGCTTCAGTTGTAACAGAAGTAGAGCTTTCACTTGATGCTTGTTGTTGTGCTGCTTCAGCTGCTGCTTGCGCATTTGCTGCCGCTTGTTGTTCTGCTGCAACTTGTTGTTGCTCAGCAACTGCTGCTTGTTGTTCTGTTTGTAGGCTTGCTTTTTCATCTTCTGCTGTTGCTTGATCAGCAGCATAAGTTGTTTGTTGTACTTTCAAATCAGCTTGCGCTGAGATTAAGTTACCTTTTTGTTGTTCTAATTCAGCTTGGTTAGCTTGAATTTGTTGTAATTGTTGTTCGTTTTCAGCTTGCTTTTGTTGAACTGCTTCTTTATCCGCTTTTTGTTGTTCAACTAAATCATTGTTCGCTTTAACAATTGTTGTCATCGCTTGAATGCGACCAACAGCATCTGAGAATGATTCTGCATTTAATACCACGTCAACTACATTTGTAGAATTTTGTCTTACTTGGACTTGACGTGCTTGTTTTTGGATCATTGCAGAACGTTTGTCAATGCGCTCTTGTAAAGTAGTAATTTGGTCTTGCAAGTCTTGAGAATTTGCTTGCAATTCTGATTGTTGGGCTAATAAATCTTGTGCCTTTGTATTAATGTCTGCAACGTCTGATTCTAATGAACTGATTTGAGACTGAGCGTCAGTCTGTTGGTTTTGTAAACTAGAGATTTTTGAATCTTGATCGGCTATTTTACTATCAAATTCATCGGCTGAAGCTGCATATGGAGCTGCTAGGGCACTTAATGTTACTGTAGTTAGCATTAATGCTGATAACAAACTTTTTTTCACTTTATAAATCCTCCGACTACTGTTTAAGTTTTTTATTTTTGAATTTTATTAGACTTTTTTTCTAACACAATGCAAAGGATACCACAGCTTTGTGTCATAGAGATAATAGCTTTGTTACAAAAGTGTTTCATTTCAAATATAAATTGTTGAGGGTTTGTCACAATAAAAAAAACAAAGGATTGCCCTTTGTTTTTTTCTCTTCATACGATTTGATCAATGACTGCTAAATCAGAAATTGGCATCCTCGTCTGGGTTATTTAAAATCGCTTCGATTGGAATAATTACAATAATAAAAACCACAATGTTGGCAATCAAACTTGGCCACAAATTTTGAGTAATAAAGTACAACAGATTCACTGAGACCAACCTAAAAACTAGCTGCAGCAATAACAACGCCACATTCCAAATTGTCACAAAAATAATCATACCAAAAAACATGGTAAAAATATTTTGATGAATTATCTTGCCAAATTTATACATTAACCAAACAATAAGTGGCATCACAGCCGCATAAATACCAATCATACCTGTGTAATAAATATCGATAATCATTCCGATAACAATCATAGTAATGATTAAAAATTGTTCGTTGACTAATTTAGAAATAACTAATAAAAAAACCAAGGTAAGATGAACACTTACTAAATAGCGGTTATCAAAAAAACTAGCTATTACTGATGAGATATGGGCATCTAGCAGTAGTGAGAGAAATAAAATGAATGGAGCTAAAATTTTTACTTTGTCTTGTCGAATCATTCGCTAGCATCCACCGATCGTTGAATAATTGTCACTACTGAAAAATCAAACATATCGGCATAAGGTTTGATATAAATTTCTTTTGCCAAACCATAACCAGTCGTTTTGACTTCGGTTACTTCACCAATTGGCAAGTTCGCTGGCGAGTTACCTCCCAAACCTGACGTTTGCACGATATCCCCTTTTTTAATATCAGAAGTTTCTGTTAAGTCATCAGCGATCAACTCTTGTTTTTTCTTACGATAGCCAGACAAAACTCCATAACTATCACCATCATCCGTTGAAATTTTAACTGGGAAACGATTGACGTCATTGCTGTCAGTCGTTAACAACTCCACTTTAGAAGAATTTGCACTAGCTTCTACTACTCTTCCTACTAGTCCCGCTTGAGACATTACCGCCATATCTTTTTCAATACCATCGGTGGTTCCTTTATCCACCACCAAATTATCTTGCCACGAATTTGGTGAGCGGGTAATGACATTGGCAGTTACTTTATCGTAATCGCTCAAAGTTTCGTTTAATTCTAATTCATCTTGTAATTGACTAATTTCTTTTTCTTGGTTCTTATTACGCTGTTCTAATTCTTCGTATTCATCAATTTTTTCTTTTAAACGTTGATTTTCAGTATATGTTTCAGTCAAGTTTGAGACTGTGTCGATTCCCTCAACAATCCAACGACCAGGCGCAGAGATAACTTTATCGACCGCACCGACGATGTCATTGACACCAGATTGGAGCACATTTGTTTTAGAACTTTTCGAGCGCGAATACGCCGTCAAGCTTACTGTTGCAATCACCACGATGATAATGATCAAGATGATGATGATATTTTTATTTGGATTGAACTTTTTCACGTAGGCACCTCAAGATATTATAAATATAGATTAAATTTTACCACTAAATTAGGCTTAACTAAAGGATTGACAGTCGCCTTTAAAGAATTTTATTATCTCAAAAAATAAAAAAAGATTGAGCAAAAATTCTCAATCTTACGCGTCTTTATTTTGGGTGATCGCCACAATTCCACTAGTAAATGAAACCGTTGCGGGTTTTCCAATAAATTCGTTGCTTCCTAAACTGATCGGAGTGGCAAAATTAGTTTGAGTCAAAGTATATTTGGCCTCATTGATTATTAAATTATCAACAGCAGTCAAACAAATAATACCTAGATATTTGGTTTCAGGTAATTGCTGAATCAAATGTTCGCCTGGCGGTAAATAAGAAAAATGATTTTGTTTATCTTGAATGACTAATTGTTGTAGAAACGGAAAAAAGCGTGGTTCCAATCCTAACCACAAATTCGACAACAGATGATCTAAGCGGCCACCCGTTGCGCCGATTAATTTAATTTTAGCGTTTGGAAATTTTTCAAAAACCTTGCTCACAGCTAATTGCGTATCCGTTTCATCTTTTTCTGCCGGCGAAGTAAGAATCTCTTTGGCTTGCGCAAATACAAACCCCTGCTCTTCTTCGGTCAGTGAGTCGAAATCACCAATTGTTAGATCAGGAATGATATTTCGCTCTAGTAAAAATAAATTTCCGCGGTCAATTCCTACAACATAATCAAACCCATCAACGGAAAAAGCTGGCCAGTCTTCCGGACTTCCGCCAGCTACTAATAACACATTCATTACTGAATCACTTCTCTTAAATCATCAATCGCTTTTTTAATATCTTTAGCGCCGTAGATGTAAGAACCTGCTACAAAAACATCGGCGCCCGCTTGGCGACAAAGTTTTGCTTCTTCTACTTTGATGCCACCATCGACTTCGATTTCATAATGATAACCTTGTTCTTTTCGCAACGCTGCTAATTCGGCAATTTTATCTAATTGATTTTCAATAAAGCCTTGACCACCAAACCCTGGGTTAACAGTCATAACTAAAACTTGATCACAGTCAGCCAAAACGTATTTTACATCTTCCACTGGTGTACCTGGATTCAGCACTACTCCTGATTTAACACCAGCTTGTTTAATCATTTGAACAGCGCGGTGTAAATGAGGTGTTGCTTCTGCATGCACCATGATAATATCTGATCCTGCTTTAGCGAAATCCTCAATATATTTTTCTGGATCGCTGATCATTAGGTGGACATCCAATGGTAATTTGGTAATTGGGCGTAACGCTGCAACCACGCTAGGACCAAAAGTAATATTCGGTACAAAATGACCGTCCATTACGTCGACATGAATATAATCCACACCATAACCTTCCACAAGTTTTACATCTTCTCCCAATTTGGCAAAATCCGCGCTTAAAATCGATGGTGCAATTTTCATAATACCTACTCCTTTTTCTTTTTATATACTGGACGTCGTTTTTCGATGTCCTGTAAAAATTGTAAATAATTATCATAACGAGATTGGGCAATTTCCCCCTGCTCTACTTCGGCTTTGACCGCACAACCTGGCTCTTTCACATGACGACATTCTCTAAACCGGCAATTGACAGAGGCTCGCACAAATTCAGGAAATTCTTTAGGTAAAGTTTCAGAGGTTAAATCCAAAAACTCAATCGAGCTAAATCCCGGTGTGTCAGCTACTAAGCCACTAAATATAGCTAGTAACTCAACATGTCGAGTAGTGTGTTTACCCCGTCCCAGCGCTTCCGAAATTTCTCCAGTAGCCAAATCTAACTCGGGCACCAATTCATTTAAAAGAGTTGATTTTCCAGCACCTGATTGACCCATAAAAACTGTCAGTTTATTTTTAAATAACGATATTAATTTATCTTTTTCATCTAGCCCCGCGATTACAGAGTAACCAATGCCTTGATAGAGTTGCTTAATTTGATTAGCTAATGGCTGATCTTTAGCCAAATCAACTTTTGATAAATATATAACTGGTTCGATATTTTTTTCCTCTAAGGTGACTAAAAAACGATCCAGTAAATTATAAGAAAAATTCGGTTCAACTAAACTAATAACTACGACACCCAAATCAACATTTGCCACTGGTGGTCTGACTAATTCATTTTTTCGCGGTAAAAGTTCCAGCAAATATCCCTCACTGTTTTTTTCACTACTAAAAACAACTTCATCACCAACCAGCGGTGTCAGCTTTCTTTTTCGGAAATTTCCTCGACCTCGCGTTTGATAAGTTTGACCATTACTGTATACATAATAAAAACCACTTAGCGCTTTGCGAATCTGTCCTTCGATGATATCGCCTCCGTTCTTTTCACTTCGTATTGTATCATAGTTTGTTGATTTATTATTTGAATTTAATCATTTAAGTAAAAAATACCTTCCGCCAAATCAAGGCGAAAGGTATTTTAAAAGAAATTAACTACTGCTTGAAGAACTACTTCCACTGGAGACAACGACATTAATTGTTTCTCCTGATTTAATTGTGGCACCACCACCTGGGCTCGTTCGAATAACATTGCCTACTGGAACTGAGTCCGAGGCTTCTTCACTAATTGAAGCAGTTAAGCCTAAACCTTGTAAATAACTTTCAGCGGCTGCGCGACTAGAACCGACCAAATCTTTTAAGGTAAGTTCGCCTGAACCGCTTGAAACGACAACATTTACTGTGCCGCCCTTTTGAACAGTTCCACCACCGCCAGGGCTCGTCCGAATGACTATACCAGCCGCAACAGAATCAGAAGCTTCTTCACTGATTGAGGCGTTCAGACCCAAACCTTGTAAATAACTTTCAGCAGCCGACTGACTAGAACCAGTTAGTTCATTAATCGTGATGTAGTTTGAACCAGAGCTCACTTTTAAAGTCACTGTATCTTCAGCTGAAACTTTACTACCGTTTACTGGCGATTGACTAATTACTTGTCCAACAGGCACCGTTTCACTACCTTCATCCGTTCGATTAATCTGACTATCACTCAAACCTAATTCGATTAATGCTGCATAAGCTTCATCGTAGGTCATCCCTTGATAATTGCCTAGTTTATATGTTTTAGGTCCACTAGAAACTCTGAAAGTTATTGTATCTTCCTTAGGATCTAGCTTTTCTCCCGCTTTTGGTGATTGACTAATAATATCCCCTTCAGCAACTGTATCACTAGCGCTACGTCTAACTTTGATATTTCTTAAAACAAAACCACGTTTTTGCAAGTCACTTTGAGCAGAGGTTAAAGATTCTCCCTTATAATCTTTCAAAGTAATTTTTTTCGAGCCTGTACTAACAAATAATTGAACTTCAGAATTACGATTGACACTTGTTCCAGCTTCGGGACTAGTGCGAACTACATTGCCTTCGTCGACAGTATCATCAGCGATTTCTATAACTTCACTGTCGACCGTAAGATGAGCATTTTCTAGGGTTGAGGTTGCTTGCTCGACCGTCATATTCTGTACTTGCGGTACCGAAATATCTCCTCGGCCAAAAGCAAAATAACCAATCCCTAGCAGGGCTATTAAAGCGATAATCCCACCAATAATCAATCTTTTTTTCCGTTTATTTTTCTTTTTAGGCTTATTGTTCTTTTTTGGTTTTGTCGATTTTTCCAGTTCAACTTTAGGTTCTGGCATTACTTCAGCTTCGGCTTCAATTGGGGTAATTGCTTTCGTTTCCCCCATCATTGCCATCGGTGTCCAAGGCATTTGGTTGAGCCCCGCACTAGTTAATGCTACTGACAAATCAGCTGCCATCTCATCCACCGTTTTATAACGATCTGCTGGATCTTTAGCAGTTGCTTGTAAAACAATATTTTCAAGAGATTGAGGAATTTTAGGGTCCAATTGTTTTACTGAAGGAATCGGTTCTTGAAAATGTTTTAAAGCAATTGTTACCGCTGATTCCCCATCAAAAGGTACATTACCAGTAATTAATTCGTATAAAATAATCCCTAATGCGTAAATATCTGATTGTTTGGTAGCCATACTTCCACGGGCTTGTTCTGGTGATAGATAATGCACTGAACCCAGTAAAGAATTGGTCTGAGTTAATGAAGTCTCTGACAATGCAATGGCGATTCCAAAATCAGCAATTTTCGCGACGCCTTCTTCATCAATTAACACATTTTGTGGTTTTAAATCCCGATGAATAATGCCGTGTTCATGAGCCAAACTAACTGCTGATAAAATCTGCTCCATGATATCCACAATTTTTGCATAAGGAATTGGGCTGTGGGTTTGAATATATCGCTTCAAATCCATTCCTTGCACAAATTCCATAACTAAATATTGCATGCCACCCTCTTCATCAACGTCATAAACACTGACAATATTCGGATGAACTAATTCGGTTGCAGCTAAAGCTTCCCGCTGAAAACGTCTGATAGCTGTCTGGTCATTTTGAAAATCAAATCTTAGTACTTTGATTGCAACGTCACGATCTAATATTAAATCATGCGCTAAAAATACATTCGCCATGCCTCCACTACCAATACTAGCCAAAATTTTGTAGCGTCCATTGACTAGCGAGCCGATGTTTATCATGACTGATCCTCCTTCTCAAAGTGAATCAGCAAAACAGTAATATTATCAGAACCGCCCGCTTCATTAGCCGCTGAAATGAGACTCTTGGTTTTTTCTTCGATTGTCAAATCACTCGTAATCGTCACTAAAATGTCTTCTTCACTGACCATATTAGTCAAACCATCTGAACATAATAACAAGTAATCGCCTGTCTGATAAGTAAACTCAGAAACATCCACTTCCACACTTCCGAAAACACCGATGGAACGAGTCAGAATATTCTTTTGTGGATGGACCGCCGCCATCTCTTCAGTAATTTCTCCTGACTTCACTAACTCATTGACTAGGGAATGGTCATCCGTTAGTTGAACGATTGTGTCTTCGCTAATTTGATAAGCGCGACTATCTCCCACATGAGCCAAGGTAAAGCCATCTTCAAATAAAGCAGCTGAAACAATTGTTGTTCCCATTCCCTTGAGACTTTCATTAGTGTTTCCTTCATGATAAATTGTTTCATTCTCTTTTTGAATTTCGGTTACAAACCATTCATTGATTGTCTGATCATCAGAGATATTTGATTGGCTCCATGCTTCTCCTAAACCATCAACAATCATCTTACTGGCAACATCGCCAGCTTGATGCCCGCCCATACCATCAGCTAAAATTGCTAATTTCAGATCTGCCTGATTAGTAAAAACATTCGCGTAATCTTGATTAGTGTGGCGTCTTTTGCCAATATCTGATTGAAATTGAATTTCCATAACAGGTACTTCACCTCTACTCTTTTTTTTCATTCCGCAAATAAAAAAGCCGTCAGTCATAAAATCTTGTGGGTACAAGGTTAACATTTGATCTTTGATTTGCTCAGCAAGTGTCTCATTCACAGCTAAATCAATCTTCTCGAATTCTGGATGATCTTGCAAAAAGCCAGCAACCACTTGTTGATTTTCTTCAGGTGCAATTGTACACGTACTGTAAACTAAAATACCATCAACTTTTAAAGTTGGCGCACAGCTGTCTAAAATAGCCCGTTGAATTTTTGGTAATTGGACAAAGTCGGCCGATTTTTTTTGATATTTCAAATCGGGTTTACGACGCATTAAGCCTAAACCTGAACAAGGCGCATCAATTAAAATACGATCAAAAGATTCTCGCTGAAACCGATTTTCCACCTCTCTTGCATCCATCTCGATTGTTTTAATTTGCTCTGAGACGTGTAGACGTTCGGCATTTTCTCTTACTAATTTTAACTTATGGGCATGAATATCTAAAGCGGTAATTTCTCCAGTGCCATCTAACAGTGCTGCAATATGGGTGGTTTTTCCTCCAGGTGCAGAACAAGCATCTAGAACTTTTTGCTCTTTTTCCAATTCCATTACTGGTGCAACCAGCATTGAGCTTTCATCTTGAACCGTTATCAGGCCTGCTTGGTATAATTCACTACCTGCCAAAAAGCCTTTTTCAGCAACGATTCCGTAAGGTGAAACCAAGCTTTCCCAAGCATCAATGCCTTCTTCCGCTAATTTATTCAAAGCCGCTTCCCGACTAATTTCCCTTAAGTCTACTCGAGCACTAACATGACTAGGTTCTAATAATGACAAACCTAACTCTCTAGTCTCTTCTTTGCCGATTTCTTTAATGAATTTTTCGACTAAAAAGCGAGGCATACTGATTTCAGTCGCCAAACGCTCGATTGGATCTTTGATCGCTTCAATCTCTGGAAAGCCACGTCGCTGCATGCTACGTAATACACCGTTAACGAATTTACCAATTCCAGCATTTCCCTTGGCTTTGGCAATTTCGACGGCCTCATTTAAAATGGCGTGGTCTGGTACCCGATCCAAATAAATCATTTGATAAGCAGATAATTGTAATAATTGATTGACCCAAGGTTCAACTTTTTTTGCTCGTTTGATGAAAGGGGCCACAAAATAAGCCAACGAAATTTGACGGCTTAAAGTGCCGTAAACAATCTCTGTTAACAAAGCTGCATCTCTTTTATCAACTTGATTTTTTTTAATTAATTCATTTAATAATAAATTAGAGTAGGCACCGCCATGGTTGATTCGCTCTAGAGCTTCCAAAGCGGTAAATCTAACGGAGTGCAATAATTTTTTAGGAACTTTTGCCATTATTCTACCTTTTGTCCTTCTTGAACTTTTTGTCCACTACCATTTAAAAACGCTTGAATTGTTTGTTGCGCCTTGCCTGCTGGTTGTAATTCATCGATTTGTAAAACGGTCCCTTCACCACTAGCTATTTTCAAAGCTTTTTTACTCCGTTCGATAATTGTACCAGGAGCTTGATCGGTTTTTTCAGCTGTGATTGTGGCTTTAAGAATTTTCCAGTGGGTACCTTGGTAAGACGTATAAGCAACTGGCCAAGGATGCATGCCGCGAATTTGATTATTAATTTCAGTTGCTGTTTTTTGCCAATCAATCACTTCTTCTTCCCGCGTAATATTTGGTGAGAAAGTCACTTGGCTTTCATCTTGCGGAGTAGGTTGCAAAGAACCAGCCACAATCTTTGGTAAAGTAGCTAATAATAACTCTTTTCCGACACTACTTAATTTGTCAAACATCGTACCAACATCATCTTGATCAGTAATCGGAATACTTTTTTGACTGTAAACACCGCCAGCATCCATTTTTTTGATCATTTCCATGATGGTTACACCGGTTTCTTTTTCGCCATTAATGATGGCGTAATGAACTGGCGCACCACCGCGATATTTTGGTAATAAAGAAGCATGCACGTTGATTGCACCAATTTTTGGGACTTTCAATAGTCGTTCTGGTAAGAATTGACCAAAAGCAGCTGTCACGATTACATCCGGCTGCAATTGTTCAATCTGATCTAATTCTTCTGAACCACTAATTTTTTCTGGCTGTAAAACCAATAAATCGTGTTTCAACGCAGCCTCTTTAACAGGCGTCGCAGTAATTATTTTTTTACGTCCCACTGGTCGATCTGGTTGCGTGACGACGGCTAAAACCTCATAGCCTTCAGTCAACAAACCTTCTAAAATAGGCACAGAAAAAGCTGGTGTACCCATAAATACTATTTTAGTCATCTTCGTGTTCCTCCATATATTTTTCTAAATCGGCTGGCGCAATTTTTTCAATCATTTGGTCGATAAACAATTTACCATCTAAGTGATCAATCTCATGTTGGAAACAACGAGCTAGATATCCATAAGCAGTCACTTCCATTTGATCACCCTCACGATCGTAATAACGGATCGTAATTTCATCTGCTCGCTTGACCGTTCCAAAAGTTTCTGGAATCGATAGACAGCCTTCTACATCAATTGTTTCCCCTTTTTTTTCGATAATTTCAGGATTAATCAGATCAAAGCGGTCGCCCTCTTCGATTTCAACTACCGCAATCCGTAAGTTACGTCCAACTTGTGGTGCCGCGATGCCAATCCCATCATGAGCCAGCATTGTTTCATACATATTATCTAATAAATCAATCAATTCGTCCGTCATATAAGGGACTTCTTCCGCAACTTTTCTTAATTTATCATCCGGATGCAGTAAAATTGGTAAACGCATATTTTCTCCTTTAAATAAAATACATCGGTTCATTGTCTAAGGCAATTAACAGTCCTTGTCGTTGATCCTTTTGACTCGTCTGTAAAATGTCTTCCAGCACCGCATGTAAATTAGGTTCGTGTTTATATTTAATAATCATTTGGTAATAGTAACGATTTTTAATCCGCATAATAGCCGCCGGAGAAGGTCCTAGCACAATACTTTGAGGACTAAGCGAACTTTTTAGTTGTTCCGCCAATTGGAAAGCCTTTTGGGCTGCTTTGATTTCTTCTTGGTGAGAAACGGTTACTTTGACAGTGAAATAATAGGGCGGATAAGCTGTCTGATGGCGCATCCGCATTTCCATTTGATAGAACTTTTCATAGTCATGTTCTTTTGCCAACTGAATTGTATAATGCTCCGGATTAAAGGTTTGAATGACTACTTCACCGGCTTTTGCACCCCGGCCTGCACGACCGCTAACTTGGGTAAGTAATTGGAAAGTCCGCTCGCTAGCTCGAAAGTCAGGTAAATTTAAAGCCGTATCGGCATTCAAAACACCTACTAACGTTACATTAGGATAATCCAGTCCTTTCGCAATCATTTGCGTCCCTAGTAAAATATCAGCCTCTTTATTTTCAAAAGCAGTTAAGATTTTTTCGTGAGCTCCTTTACGGCGTGTCGTATCGACGTCCATTCGTAAAATTCGTGCCTCTGGAATGAGCTGTTCTAACTCTTCTTGGACTTTTTCGGTACCTGTACCAAAATAACGAATTTTATCTTTGCCACAATTGGGACAGCGATGAGGAATTCCTTCTTCATGTCCACAATAATGACAACGCATCGTTTTCGTATCCATATGTAAAGTTAACGAAATATCACAATTGGGGCAAGGTAAAACATAGCCACAATCCCGACACATCACAAAGGAAGAATAGCCACGGCGGTTTAATAGTAAAACACTTTGTTCACCCTTAGTTAAGCGATCTCGAATTTTCATTTCTAAACTGGCTGAAAACGCCGAATTCAAGCGATTTTTCATTTCTTCCCGCATATCAATAATTTCTGTTTGCGGTAAGGTAGCTTGCGGATTGGCTCTTTTGGTTAACGTTAATAATTGATAAACACCTTTTTGGCTCCGGGCCCGCGATTCTAGTGAGGGTGTTGCTGAACCTAAAATGACAGGACAATGATGAAATTTTCCTCGCCAAATAGCTAAATCTCTGGCATGATAGCGAGGTGTTTCATCTTGTTTATAACTTGTTTCATGTTCTTCATCAATAATAATTACACCCAGATTGGTTAGCGGAGCAAAAACTGCTGAACGAGCGCCCACAACAACTTGAGCTTCGCCCCGTTCTAGTTTACGCCATTCATCATACTTTTCACCTTGTGATAAACCACTATGTAAAACTGCAACAGCTGAGCCAAAACGCGATTTAAAGCGGGTCACCATCTGAGGTGTCAAAGAAATTTCCGGTACTAACATCATGGCTGTTTGTTGCTTTTTCAAAACATCAGCAATTACTTGTAAATAAACTTCTGTTTTACCACTACCGGTGACTCCTTCTAGTAAAAATGTCCGGTGTTCCTCTGTTTGAACCTTCTCAGTTATCGCTTGATAAGCAGTTTGCTGTTCATCATTTAATTTAATCGCCGTGGTTTTTTGAAAATCTCTTTCAGCAAAAGGATCACGATAGGTTTCGATTTCTTCAAAAGCCAACCAGCCTTTTTCTTCAGCTTGATTTAAAATACTCAAACTAAAATTTTCTTTAACCTCTTTGACAGCAATTTTCTCTGCTTCTGACAAATTAGCTAAATAATCTAACAATGCCAGTTGTTTTTTTGCACCTTTGCGGATCGTTGCAACCAATTCGTCTTTTGCTGATAAATCAAAAGTCCGTTTGAGATAACGTGTAGTTTTTACTTTATTTTTGGTATGAACTTCATACCGCAGTTCAACCAAGCCATCCTCTCGTAATTGAGCCATTTCTTTTAACCAACCATTATTTTGTGCTTCATCAAAATCAATAAAATCGCCGTTATTGAAATATTTTGCCTTTAATTCAGCAGCATCATTCAATAAGTATAAGCGTTTTTGGTAATTGGCTTTCATAACACTTGGCAACATGGTTTGTAGACAAGTAATTTTAAAAGCGAAAGTTGTTTCTTTCATATAGTCAGCTAATTGTAATAATTCTTCAGTTAAGACTGGCGCTAAATCTAACACTCGGGTAATTTCTTTTATGTTATCTGGTAACGGTTGTGGGGCTGGTTGAATCCCAATAACAAATCCTTGGAGTTGTCTAGAACCAAAACCAACTTCTACCCGCATACCTGGTATTACTTTCATTTGAGGCGGAATCAAGTAACTGAAAGGTTGATCCGTCTGCATTGCTGGGACATCGACTATCACATCTGCTAAATTCATTTTTCCGCCTCCATTCTTATGTAGTGTACTAAATAATTACAAATTTTTCGTAAAGTTGTGAAAAACTTTTTTTCATAAAAAAGGGAGCTGGAATATTTTAACAACATCCCAGCTCATTCTTTGATTATTTTTCGTTGTTTACACGGTTTTCAACTTCACGTTGTTCCCGTTCACTTTGTAAGCGGCGTTCTTCTGCTTCTAATTTCATTCGTTCACGTTTAATTTCTGGATGCGGATCATTGATTACTGTGCCAGCATCAATTTCTTCTAATGCCTGGCCGACACTTTTAACAGATTCGAATGATTCAACCGTTGGCTGTGCTCCGGAATCTATTTCATGAGCTCTTTTACTAGCAAGAATCACTAATGAATACTTTGAATTTACTTTATCTAATAAAGTATCGATGGAAGGTTTTAACATCATAAGCTTTAAATCTCCTTTAACATTTTAATATATTTTCCGATTACCCGATCAACTCGGTAATGTTCTGCGACAATAATATCTTTGATTCGGTCAACTGCTAAGGGTACTTGATCATTGACCACAGCATAATCATACAGAGACATCATCTCAATCTCTTCACGAGCAGCTGCCATTCGTTGATCAATTACTTCTGGGCTGTCCGTCCCGCGTCCAACAATACGGGCTTTTAATTCTACTAAATCAGGCGGTGTTAAAAAAATAAATACGCCGTCAGGAACTTTTTCTTTGACTTGTCCGGCTCCTTGGACTTCAATTTCCAAAAAAACATCTTTGCCCTCGTCTAAAGTTTGATTGACATAATTTAGTGGCGTACCGTAGTAATTGCCGACATACTCTGCATATTCCAGCATTTCGCCAGCTTCAATAAGTGCCTCAAATTCTTCTTTCGTACGAAAATGGTAATCAACTCCGTCTACTTCTCCCGGCCGCATTTGGCGCGTCGTCATGGAGACAGAATATTGAAAATCATTGTCGTCTCGTTCAAAAATTGCTTTTCTGACAGTGCCTTTTCCGACACCAGAAGGTCCAGACAAAACAATTAAAAGTCCTCTTTCAGACATAAAAACGCCCTTTCATAGTCTTTTTTAGCTAAGTTGTATTGTGCACTTTTTTTTCAAAGATTTCAAGTGGCATTTTGCTGTAAAGAGCGTCCTTTCGGAAAACTTACTCGACATTTTGAATTTGTTCACGTATTTTTTCTAGAATCGTCTTTAATTGTACCACAATATCTTTGATTTGAATGGGACTCGACTTAGAACCGATGGTATTCACTTCACGATTAATTTCTTGTAATAAAAAGTCTAACTCACGCCCAACAGGGATGTCTTTTTGTGAAAGTTCCGCTAATTTAGTCAAATGAATAGTTAGACGATCCAATTCTTCGTGAATATCTCCTCGTTCCAATAAGATAGCCAATTCAGTCAACAAACGATCTTGATCGACTGTATTTCCAAGATATTCCTGCAATTTGGCTTCGTAACGCTTTTGATAATCTGCTTCGTAAAGGGTGACAAAAGATTTTAATTCTTCTACTAACTCAAAAACCTTTTGCTGATAATCTACTAAGACTGTCAAAATACCAGTACCTTCTTGGCTGCGGCTGGCAATCAGTTGATCAAAAGCTTGCTCTGCAGCTTCAATCACTAAATCTGCTAACGAATCTGAGTCCGTTTTTTGTTCCTCCAGCTTGATATAATCTGGTTGACCCACCAGCTTGATTAAAATATCTTCTGTCGATAAATTAATGGCCCCTATATGTTTCGCACCTGCTTGCATTTTTTCAATCAATTCTGTAATCAGTGACCAATCAATCGCAACTTGTTTGGTACCGCTATTGATTGGTGTTAAATTTAAATATAGTTCCACTCGTCCTCGCTGCACTTTTTCTTTGGCAATTTGCCGCAAAGCCGCTTCGTGAGGATTTAATTCTTTAGGTAGCCGAATTTGTAAATCTAAAAATCGATTGTTAACACTTTTTATTTCTAAAGATAATTCGTAAAAATCATTGCTAACAACTGCTTGGCCGTAGCCAGTCATACTTTTCATCAAGATAGCTCCTTACATTTTAGTTAACTGCTCTTTTAGTGCTTCGAATTCTTCATTGGATAAAGTAACTCCCTTACCCATTTTTTCATGATTTGGTGCCCAATCTCTTAAATCAAACTTCGGTGGTCGCCCATTCCAGCTAATTAAATTTAGCTCTTTACGCCAGCCTTTGGGATTTTCTGATAAAACCACAATTTCTTCTACAATTTCATAGCTAAAATCTGCCATGAGCATTCCTCCTCAAATAAAATTCTATAATTCTTCAATCATCAACGCGATCAATTGATAGCAATCAAAATAATTGGTTCTTTGGGCTCTGCCAAAATGCCAGCGCACCCGATCATTTAATTTTGCACCAACTTCCAGTTGATTTTTAATCGCTTTTTTAAAGGTATCTATATCATACACTTTAACTGGATCAACTTGTAATCTGGCGGCTAAATATTCTAAAATAACCAGACTGATTTCTTCAATCTCGGTTGCCTCACCAAAAAAATCACTAATTTTTTTTTGCAGTTCATTCAGAGAAACAATTGGCAATTGCTGGTTGGCTTTTTTCAAAAAGTCGCGACTAGCTTTTACAAAGTCTGTTTTTAAAGTAAAACAATAACGTCGGCCTTTAAAATCACCTAAGCTTCGTTTTGCTTCTAAATAGCCTAGTTGCAAATTCTTTTGTGCCGTGTTTTTTTGGAAGATTAAAAAATCACCTAAATTCCAATGACTTTTCAAACTGACATCGACAATCTCTTTTGAAAAAACCGGATGTTTGTTAAATCCTGGGCCTTTTACATCGATACTAATAAGCCTTGTAGCACCTAAAGAAACTGCCACATCCTGCGGTAGATTATTACGATAGCCACCATCAATATATTTATTGCCGTCAATTTCCGTTATAGCCATGACTGGAAAAAAACTAGAAGAAGCCAGCATCCACTGAATTTCTTGCTGTGGTTTATCTAACAAATTGACGATTGTTTCTTTAAACTGCGGAAGTTTGGTTGTCACAACATAAACAGGACATTTCAATGGTCCCTTGGCTAAGAATTTTTCCAACAGTTCTTTTAAGGGTGCTGTTGAAATTCCTCGTTGTTCCAACGACGCACTCACCAATTGCTGAATTTGTTTTCTTTGAGTCGCATAATCAATATCTTCCGCTTTTTCAAAGGCCAATTCTAAGACTTGCTGAGTAGAAATTTGTTGCCATAATTTTTGCGCTGCTGAAAAATCCCCTTGTGCAATCAACGCGCCATTTAAGGCCCCAACTGATGTTCCCACAATAAAATCAAACTTGATTCTTTTTTCCAACAACGCTTGCCAAACACCTATTTGATAGGCTCCTCGGGCACCACCGCCCCCCAAAACTAAAGCCGTTTTATCAAACAATTCTTTTTGATAGCTCCCATTAACAAAAGTATAATTATAGTTTTGCAGTAAATCTGTCACAACGAGCTCTTCTGCTAGTTCCAATGAAATTTTTGAAATAAAGTGTCTACGAGCCGCTTGTTCAATCTGTTGCAACCCCTCACTAAGATTGAGATTGGCTAAAATTAAAATATTTTCAATTTTCCAGCTTTGGGCAGTTTGTTTTACCACTAGCCAAAGATCTTTATTAATAGCAAAGGCCTTCTCGTGTTTTACTGCGACTGAAAAAGTTTCTCGGCCTTTTTGATGAGAAGAAAAAAAGGGTAAAAGTAGTTTTGCTTCAGAAAAGTCAGCCATTATTAATTGCGAACCAAATACCTGCTTCATTTTTCTCCTCCTTTTTTAGTTAATTATAGCAAAAAAAATCAGAAATTTAGTTGGGCTAAATTTCCAATTTTTTTAGAAAGTTTTTTGTTCCATTTCAAATGCTCGCTTCATTTTTTTTGTAGCTTTTTTTATTGGAGTGGTTTTCTTTAAATCCCCTTGAACAATAATTCGAGTGACACCATTCATCTCACCACAAGTAATCAAAGTAATTTGTTTTTTGCCAGGTGTTGTCTCGATGTACTCTACTTGAGTTGGCTGAACTCGTACTTTCAGACTCACTTTATATGTATAAATCTTTTTTAAATCAGTAATATAAACGATATTTCCAGCTTCAACATTTTCCAACGGTGTAAACAATAAATCCTTCCGCGAAGCCCGGTGACTGGCTAACACATAATTACCTTTCCCCATTTTTTGATCTTCGGCCAACGTTCCCGCGCCATAAAGCAGCGCTTCATTAGATAAACCTTTGAAGATTGGCAAACTTATTCCAACGCTTGGTACGGCGATGCCACCAATTACTGGCAAACGTTTATTACTTAGCTGCGCCCGCAAAACAGCTTCTGTACTAGCAGGTTCAACCGCATCAAAGTCAAAAGACGCATTAGCATTTTCATTTTTTCTTAGTTGGTCTTCATCGAGGTTGGAAATACCATAACGATCCCCGTTTAATTGAATTAAAAAATCTTTGATTTGATTATTAAAAATCAAAGCCAATCCAACAATAAATAATAAAACTAAAAAGCTATTTAATAGCCAATTTCGCTTTTTCTTCTTAGTTTTCGTCATTTTCCCACCTCATTTCGATTTAATCATAACATATTTTTTCAAGTTGTCCTATAGTCTACGACTTAAAATGAAAGCGATGTTTTATGAAAATATCATCGTTATCTTTTCAAAACAAGTAAGAATTTCACTAATTAATTCACACGGATTCAGCTCTTTTTTCTCTAATTTAAATATATTTGTAATGTAATTTTAAAATAAAAGTTACAAGCTTTTTTTTGATGCATGAGGTAAAATAAAATTAACGAAAGAAAAAGGAAGCGTGAAGAGTGTGGCTGAAATGTTATTTGTATATATTGATACAACCAGTAATGCTGTTTTTTCTAAAGGGCTCTCACCACAAGATTTTGTTGAAGGGATCGTCCACCAGCCGGAACATCTATTACTGTTAAATCCTGCAGCAAGCGCCGGCGAATTTGATTCTCACACCGGGTTAAAAATTATTAATGGTACTAATGCTGTCAGCAATTTTTTTAGTATCCGTCAATTGAATAGTCCCAGTGCAGCAAAATGGATTGATTTCACTGATCCAGCATTGCTAAAAGAATTATCTCCTTTAGAGATTTCTGAGTTGTTGTATTTTGGTCATATGAAGACCCACTTACATTCACCTTTTTTTTACAAACTTCAAAATAACTTTGTCTATTTTAATTTTGGTAACGATACAATGCGGGTTTATTATCGCTATTTAGATGAGTTCTATCGGATTTTGGCCAACAAGCTTAGTAAGATCGTTTTAGAAAAAAACAATTTTCGTAGAACACTTTTTGCTCGTGGTCCACAAGTTGCAAAATTGGATGGCGAAATTTTAAAACAACTTTATCCTTTCTTTCAAGAAGGAGCAATTTTTAATATTCCGCAAGAGCCAGTTGAAAACCAACAATTCCACATTCCGATTTACTTATCAGATGAAAAAGGCTGGCGCCGTAGTCAAATCAACTTACGGAAAGAACAAAAAGTAGCTGAATTAACTTATGATTTAAATAAAAAAATCTGGCATTTAGAGGTTGAAGATGATGATTTAGCCTTTTCATTCCACTAAAAACAATCTGGAAAAATATTTCTGGATTGTTTTTTTGCAGCAAAAAAACGCCATCAGATGGCGTTTTTCCGATTAATTAGTAGTTTTTTCTAATTTAGCTGCAGACTTTGGTAAAAATAATTGTGGTGTTTTTTTGGCAATGATGACAATTACAATGCTAGTAACCGCTCCTGTGGCAATAAAATTGATCCCATTAGTGACGAAAGAAAATAGTACTGGTCCCATGCCCCAAACAGCATAGCTGCCCCAAAAGACAACACCGGCAACAAAATGCCAAAAGAAACGGGCAAAACTTCCAGCAAAACTTCCTAAAATGACACTTCTTGTTACGCCACGACTATCTCCAGCAATTAAAGCCTGTTTTAAAGAGTCTGAAAAAAGTCCCGCAAAGCCTGCAAAAGTAAAGGCAATCGGATATTCAATCAAGACTTGCGGTACGCTTAAGAAAAAAACATTCCCCATTGGAAAATGTAAAATCCCCCAAATGAATGCTGCGATTAAGCCAGCCTTCAAGCCTCTTCGTAAAGCGAAAATAGTTAATGGAATCATTCCTAACGAAACCGTTAAGCTACTACCAATGTTGGTTGGTACCATCGACAATAATAGTGATAATGCGGCAAAAATTGTAGCTTCCATCATAATTCTAGTTCTTTCATGCATAAAAAAACTCCTCCTTTTTTGAACATACAGCTCACAAAGGAGAAGCAACAGCTATTACTTCTTCACAATTCCTACGTTCGAATTACCGAAACAGGTTCTAGGGTTTAGAGTAGACTCAATCTCAGCCCGAAGGCTCCCCTTTGCGAAAGTATTATTCTATTTTGACAAATTCATTGTAACATAAGTTGAAAATTTCACCAATATTTTTACAATTAACGGGAAAAAGTTTTTTGATCATCACTGTCTAAACGAGTTGTCACTTTTTTTACATCTGCTAAATTCAACATTAATAATTGCTGATCAGTAGTTTTTAACATAAAAGTTTCTCCCCTAACATGGCTTGGCAGCCAGCCAGAAACAGTTCTAAATTTTTTATTCTTTTTAGGTGCTTCAATTTGTAAAATCACATAGCTTTTCTGCAGAGACGCTAACTGTAACTGACGAAAAATCGTCGAAGTTGCTTCAGCTGCCTGCTTCTTTTCCGCAGTGTCATTGACAAAATCTGAAATAAAACGCAACGGAGTGGCAGAAAGTTTTTTGAAAAAATTTTCTTTTTCGGATTTTTTCATCTAGTTAACCTCCTCTAAAAAGTTACGATTATTTTAACATGGATACTTATTTTTTTTCAAGATTTCTAAGCCTGATTAAAAAAACTTAACCAAGGCTTTAAACCTGCCGTAATCAATCCGTATGTCTCCTCAAAATCACCAGTGTACCATGGGTCTGGAATGCTTTGGCCTTGTTTTTCTGGCAAAATATCTAAATATAATAAAATTTCAGCTTTACTATCAGCTGGCGCCATTTCCTTTAAATCAGATAAATTTTCGTTATCCATTGCAATAATATAATCAAAGCGATCAAAATCAGTTAGTTTTATCTGACGAGCCACAATCCCTTTAGTTGAAATATTGTGTTGTTTTAATATTTTTTGTGTCCCACGATGCGGGGGATTTCCTACTTCCCAAGAACTGGTGGCAGCAGAATCAACTAAAAAATCAGCTTGCTGTCTTTCTTTCACAAAAGCATCACGAAAAATCGCTTCGGCCATTGGTGAACGACAAATATTTCCCATACAAACAAATAATATCTCTTGCATATCTTTCCTCCATTTTTTTATTTCGTGCTATCATGAAAGCAATTCAATCAAAGCGAGGTCCTTTTCATGAGTCAAATTTTTATTTCTGCAGAAATCCCAGTCGCCGGCTATCAAGTCCTCGATCAAGCCAAAGTTGACTATCGAGTTTTTCAAGGTGACGGTTTAATTTCAAAAAAAGAATTACTAGAAAATGTAGCTGATATTCAAGTTTTGATTACGCCACTTTCAACTACTGTTGATCAAGAAGTGATTGACGCGGCACCCCATCTAAAACTAATTGCTAACTACGGGGCTGGATTTAATAATATTGACAGTGCTTATTCTGCCACAAAAAATATTTACGTCACCAATACACCGCTAGTTTCTACTAACGCCACTTCTGAGTTAGCTGCTGGTTTAATTATCGCTTTATCCCGTAGAATTGTCGAAGGTGATGACTTGATGCGGCACGAAGGTTTTTCTGGTTGGGCACCTTTATTTTTCCGCGGTCATGAATTAGCTGGGAAAACTTTAGGCATCATTGGTATGGGACAAATTGGACAAGCTTTAGCTGAAAAAATGCTGGCTTTTGGCATGAACATTATTTATACCCAACGCCATCCATTAACTGATGCGCTTGAACAAAAATTACACGCCCGTTACGTCAGTCAATCTGAAGTGATTGAACAAGCAGATATTATTTCAATCCACGCACCGTTGACTGATCAAACACAACATTTATTCAACCAAGCTACTTTTGCGAAAATGAAAAATTCTGCCTTTTTGATTAACGCAGCCCGCGGGCCCATCGTTGATGAAGTAGCCTTAGTGGAGGCACTTAAACAAAATGAAATCGCCGGTGCTGCCTTAGACGTTTTTGAATTTGAACCAAAAGTTACCGAAGCTTTAAAGGATTTTAAAAATGTCATTTTGACTCCTCACATCGGCAATGCCAGCTTTGAAGCCCGTGATGCCATGGCAGAAATTGTGGTTCAAAATGCCCTAGGTGCTTTAAATAATCAACCCATTAAATATGTCGTCAATGACGTAAAATAATTGCCAAAAAAGTGATTAGGACTATCTTAATCACTTTTTTCTGTCTCTGATTGATACAATCGATAAGCAAAAAATTCAATATCTTTAGCGAAACGAAAAAGCTGCGCGGCAATTTCCATCGGTGTCGCCTGAACCTTTTTCAATAACCAATCAACTAAGATGCCCCCACAACCGTATGCTAGAAAACGCGAATAAAAATCTTTATCAGCTGCACTCAATTGGGCTTCATGATCGACATCTTCAAACAAACGGACAAATAATCCTTGAGTCAAAGCGGTAAATTCTCGAACCAATACCTCAGAATCACTAGTAACAGTTTTAAAATAAAAAGTTTGATACTTTTCCATTGTTCGCAACATCTTTAAAACGGCCTCTTCCCAGTTGTCTAAAGATAAATCATCCGCTTGTAAATAATTTAACCCTGTCACAAAATAGCTATAATGCAATAAATCCTCTTTATCTTTGAAATGATAATAAAAGGTTTGTCGATTTAATCCCGTCGCTTGTGTAATATCTGAAATCGATATTTTTGCAAAATCTTTTTTTTCGATCAGTGTAAGTAATGCTTGTGCTAATTTATCTTTGGTCTTTTTTCCTTCAATCATCCATTCACCTGCTTAGTTGGGATAAGGATAGTTAAAATGCTGATAGGCTAGTTCAGTCGCTACTCGACCACGAGGAGTCCGTTTGATAAAACCCTTTTGAATTAAGAAAGGCTCGTACATATCTTCTACCGTTTCTCGTTCTTCACCAATATTTACAGCAATCGTACTTAATCCCACCGGTCCACCATGATAAAGTTCAATCATCGTTTTCAATAATTTTTGATCGACTAAATCTAAACCAGCTTTATCCACTTGTAGTAATTGCAACGCCTGATCAGCAATTGATTGATCAATCACACCATCTGACTGAACCTCTGCGTAATCCCGAATTCTTTTCAACAAACGATTGGCAATTCGTGGGGTTCCCCGTGAGCGACGGGCAATTTCCACTGCACCGGTATCAACAATTTCCGTTTGAAAAATATCAGCTGAACGTAAAACGATTTCCCGCAAATCACTTTCCTGATAATATTCCATGTGACTGATAATCCCAAAACGATCTCGTAAGGGTGCAGATAACATACCAGCTCGCGTTGTTGCCCCTACTAATGTAAATGGCGGTAAGGGAAAATGCACTGGATGTGCCGTCGGACCTTGCCCTACCATGATGTCTACATAATAATCTTCCATAGCTGAATATAATGTTTCTTCTGCAATGCGAGGTAGCCGATGAATTTCATCAATAAATAAAACATCGCCAGGTTCCAATTCATTTAAAACCGCTACTAAATCCCCTGAGCGCTCAATCGCAGGTCCACTAGTTGAACGGATTTGTACGCCCATTTCATTGGCAATCACCATCGCCATAGTCGTTTTACCTAAACCAGGAGGTCCATATAATAAAACGTGATCTAATGCTTCTTCACGATTTTTAGCTGCTTCAATATAAATACTTAATTCTTGTTTGACTTTATCTTGGCCGATATATTGCGCCAAATACTGCGGACGCAAAGATTTTTCCAGACTTTTATCACCAGTTTCTAGCTCTGGGGAAACGATCCGTTCTTCTTCCACTACTGATCCTCCTGACAATTATTTTTTCATCATTAATTTCAATGCTTGTCGCAAGTATTCGTCTGTGCCAGAAAGTTCTTCTTTCTCTAAGACTTTTTGGACTTTGGCGATTTCTTTGGCAGAATAACCTAAAGCAGCCAGAGCTTCCATCGCTTCTTCCAAATCATTGCCAGTCATCTTCATAAACAGTTGGCTATCATCTAGTAATTCAGCTAATTTGCCTTTTAAATCTAACACAATTTGATTGGCAGTTTTTTTACCGACACCAGGGAATTTAGTTAAATAAGTAATATCCCCCGCTTCGACAGCGCCAATTAATCCTTGCTGATCATCATTTGCTAAAATAGCTAGCGCGCTTTTCGGTCCAATGCCAGAAACGGAAACTAACCGTAAAAATAATTGTTTTTCTGCTAAATCTTCAAATCCATATAATAATTGTGCATCTTCCCGCACAATTTGTTGTAAATAAATCGTCACCACTTGTTCTAGCTTGCCGGTATAGCGATAAGGATTGGCTAAATAAATGAGATAGCCTAAACCATTGACCTCTATTACAACATAGCTTGGTGTAATTGCCGTTAATTTTCCCGTAATGTATTCGTACATGATTATTCCTTTCTGCACATATGTTCTCATTATTTTAGCACAAAAAATCATGAAAAGAAAAAAGCTGTGACCGCAGCCACAGCTTTCATTATTTGACGATATCTTTATATTCTCCGTAACCGGCTTTTTCCATTTCCTCCAATGGAATGAAACGTAAGGCTGCGGAATTAATGCAGTAACGTAATCCGCCTTGATCTTGGGGACCATCATTGAAGACATGCCCTAAATGCGAATCAGCATCTTTACTGCGGACTTCTACTCGGTGCATACCATGAGAGAAATCAGCTTTTTCTTTGACACCGCGTTTTTCAATTGGTTTTGAAAAGGCTGGCCAGCCACAACCAGCATCATATTTATCACTGGAAGAAAACAAGGCCTCACCACTAACGACATCTACGTAAATGCCTTTTTGATAAAAATCATCGTATTTACCAGTAAATGGTTGTTCAGTCGCACTTTCTTGAGTCACTGCGTATTCGATATCTGACAAATTTTTCTTTAATTCATCTTTATTCATTGCAATCCCTCCTTAGTGACACCAATCATAATCCTTTTTTAAAAAAAATCGAGTTATTTGCTTAGACCTCAAAATTTTTTAACATTTGATTTACTTCACCGACCGGAAAACCGACAATCGCATAATAATCGCCAGTAATTTTTTCAACGAACACGCCAGCTTCATGTTGAATGCCATAGCCCCCAGCTTTATCAATATAGTCATCCGTGTCTAAATAACGATATATTTCTCCATCCGTTAAAGGGAAAAACTTCACCTCGGCTTGCGTTAATTTTTCAGCCATTTGTTCACCTTGACGTAAAATTACTGAAGTATAAACTAAATGACTGCGATTACTTAACATTTTCAACATTTTATAAGCATCAATTCGATCTTTCGGCTTACCCAAAATAATGTCGTCCGCCACCACAACTGTATCACAAGCAATTACTAAATCTTCGGGATGCTCAGCAGCAATTGCGGCTGCTTTTTCTTGCGCCATCTTCATGACATATTCTTTTGGTCCGTATAAATCTTTAACGTCTTCATTGATATCCGCTGGTTGAACTGAAAAATCCGAAACTAGCCAACGTAATAATTCTTGGCGACGTGGGGACTGTGAAGCTAAAATAATCATAAGTTTTCCATCCTTTTTAATGGGGATCTTGAATTCGTTTAAACATATGCTCCATATCTGTATTACTAAAATGAATCAACACTGGACGACCGTGGGGACAATTAAAAGGATTTTCACATTCTGCTAAATCTCTTAATAGAACTCGCGCTTGTTCTGGATTTAGATGGTGATTGGCTTTAATTGAACGTTTACAGCTCATCATAATCGCTGTTGCTTCACGGAATTTTTTTACACTGACACTACCTGTAATCAGCAACATATCGATCATCTCAAGAATAATACTTTCTTCTTGTCCGGCAGGATACCAAGTGGGATGTGCTCGCACAATAAAACTATTAGCGCCGAACTCTTCCAAATAAATCCCAACATCTTGTAATAATTCCAACTGTTCCTTTAATTTAATTGCATCACTGTTAGGATAATCTAAAACAAACGGAACCAATAATTCTTGTAAATCATTGCTGACATCACCTATTTTTTCACGGAAGTATTCATACTTGATTCGTTCTTGTGCTGCATGCTGATCGACAATGTATAACCCATCCCGACTTTGTGCAAATAAATAGGTACCATGCATCTGACCAAAATACTCTAACATCGGAAAACGTTCAGTTGGTACTTCTTTATCTAATTTTGTCATTGCTTGTTCGACTAATTTTTCACCAGCCGCTGTACTTAAATCAAATTCAGGATGCTCAAAATTTTCTTCCACTTCAATCTCAGCTTCAGAAAAATCAGTTGACTCATTTACTGGTACCGGTTCATCTGTTGTTTCAAAGACTGGCGTTTTTTCTGGTGCAATTGTCGTTGTTTCTTCAACAGTGACTTTCGGTTGTTCCTGCTCCACATAAAAAATGCCGGTAGTTGGATCAAAATTAAGATCACTTTTCTTTTTTTCACTAGGTTTTTCCAACGGCAAGTCCATTTGTTCCGTTTGAATTTGTTCGACTTTTCGTTTAAAGGTCGCATTTTCTGCCACATCAGGAATTAAATTAATTTCCCGTAAAGCTTCCGCGATGCTTTGAGTGATCAGTGCTGTTAGTTCTGTTTCTTTTGACAAACGAACTTCTTGTTTTGTTGGGTGCACATTGACATCCACTAACAGCGGATCCATCTCAATTTCAATCACGGCAATCGGAAAACGGCCCACCATTAATTTAGATTGATAACCACTGACAATCGCTTTATTTAATAGGAAATTTTTAATGTAGCGACCATTAATCATGACCGACAAATAATTGCGACTTGCTCGCGTGACTTCTGGTAAAGAAATATAACCATTCAGTTTAAAATCCAAATCTTCAGCTTTAATCGGGATCATTTTTTTTGCAGTTGCTACCCCATAAATACCGGCAATTGTCTGTTTCAAATCTCCTTGACCACTTGTCGTCAACATTTTATGACCATCATGAACTAAACGAAAGGCAATTTGCGGATGACTCAGTGCCATCCGGTTCACAATATCACCAATATTTGATAATTCTGTTTGTAAGCTTTTGACGTACTTCAAACGGGCTGGCGTATTGTAAAACAAATTTTCCACGGTAATTTTGGTACCTGTTCGCGTAGCAGTTGGACGTTCTTCTTCAATTTTTCCGCCTCGTAAAAAGATATACGAGCCCACTGTTTCATCTGCCGTTGCTGTTTCTAAGGTTAATTCAGAAACAGAAGCAATCGAAGGCAAGGCTTCTCCGCGAAAACCTAATGATCGAATTCGAAACAAATCATCACGACTATGAATTTTACTGGTGGCATGACGTTTAAAGGCATTTTTTACATCCTCTTGCGGAATACCTTCACCATTATCGGTAATTTGAATTTTTTTCAAACCAGCTTCTTCCAACAACAAATCAATTTGTGTAGCTCCAGCATCAATCGCATTTTCAATTAATTCTTTTACTACTGAGGCTGGGCGTTCCACCACTTCCCCGGCGGCGATTTGATTGGCTAGTTGTTCTGAGAGTTCTTGAATTTTTGCCATGAAAACCCTCCTATTTTTTAAATCCGTTTTTGCAACTCAATTAATAAAGTAAAGGCATCAATAGGGGTCATATTTAATAGATCTGCTTTTTTCAATGCATCCACCACACTAAGTTCAGCCGTCGAAACTTCGCTAAATAAAGATAATTGCTCATTTTCGGGTGTTTCTTCAATTTTTTCTACCGGACTATCAGCTTCTAACATGGTTAAAATAGTGGTTGCCCGTGACAATAGTTCTGTTGGCATTCCAGCAATTTTTGCTACATGAATCCCGTAACTTTTATCGGCGGGACCATCCATCATTTTATGCAGGAAGACCACCTCGCCATTTTGTTCTACTGCACCTACATGAATATTTTTCAAATGAGGCAAGGCTTCTTCTAAGACAGTTAATTCATGATAATGGGTTGAAAATAAAGTTTTTGCCTGTACATTTTTATGGATGTACTCGATGATTGCTTGCGCCAATGCCATCCCATCATAAGTAGCTGTTCCACGACCTAATTCATCAAATAAAATCAAGCTGTTGGGTGTCGCATGGCGTAATGCTTGATTGGCTTCCATCATTTCCACCATAAAGGTTGATTGACCGGCAATTAAATCATCACTGGCACCGATCCGAGTAAATATTTGATCAAAAATCGGCAGTTCAGCTTTTTCCGCTGGAACAAAACAACCCATTTGGGCCATAATAACCGTCAACGCTAATTGTCGCATATACGTACTTTTCCCAGACATATTCGGACCAGTGATTAATAAAATCATTTCGTCTTTATTCATTTTAACGCTGTTAGGAATATACTCTTGATGTCCTAAGACCTTCTCAACGACGGGATGACGACCTTCAATAATTTGCAACTCGTGACTGGCAGCTTTCATTTCTGGTTGAACATATTGATAACGTTCACTGACAGTCGCAAAGCTTTGTAAAACATCGGCGGCACTGATACTTTTTGCTAATTTTTGTAATTGGGTAATTTCTTTTTTTACTTCTTCTCGGACACCTAAAAATAGATTGTATTCTAAAGTCACCGATTTTTCTTCGGCTTCTAAAATCAAAGTTTCCAGACGTTTTAGTTCTGGTGTGATAAACCGTTCTGCATTGGCCAGGGTTTGTTTACGCTCATAGCGACCTTCTGCTAAATTAGCAAGATTAGATTTTGTAATCTCAATATAGTAACCAAAAATACGATTATAACCAACTTTTAGATTCTTAATGCCAGTTTCTGCCCGCTCTTTGGCTTCTAATTCTGCCAGCCAAGTTTTGCCATTTTTCATCGCTTCACGATATTCATCTAGCTGCTGATTAAAACCATCTTTAATCACATTTCCTTCTGTGATTTGCAGTGGTGCATCTTCATTAATGGCATGATTGATTAAATCCACCAGTTCTTCCATCGGATTCATATCAACCAATAAGTCATTCCATTCTCCTTGGTTAATCCCTGTTAATAATCCACGAATTTGCGGAACTTGGGCTAAAGAAGTTTTTAGCTGTAATAAATCGCGGCCATTAACACTACCAAAAGCTACTCGACCTGCAAGTCGTTCTAAATCATAAACTTTAGTCAAGGCTTCTAATAAATCCATCCGTTCAAAATATGCATTCAATAAAGAAGCCACCATTTTTTGGCGAGCATCAATCTGACGTTTTTGAATCAAAGGACGGTCAATCCATTGTTTTAATAATCGTCCTCCCATAGCCGTTTTGGTTTCATCCAATAACCATAAAAGAGTGCCTTGTTTTTTTCCAGTTCGAATTGAACGTGTTAACTCCAAATTGGTTTTAGAAAAATAATCCAATTTCAAGAAATGTTCTGGCTGATATTCCTCAGCTTTTTGCAAGTGACCTAGGCTACGTTTTTGCGTCACGGCTAAATAAGTCAGCAAGATACCCGTAGCTTCTTTTTCCCATTCATCTTGAATATCTGCAGTTAGAAAATTAAACTCAGCATTATCTTCGACCGTTTCCTGAATAGAAAAAACTAGTCCCAATCGTTCTGCCAAATTTTTCTTCAAGGTTTCATCAATTTCAGTGCCTAAGACAATTTCTTTTGTTTGTAGAGCTGTAGCTTCATTCATGACTGCCTCGTTATCGGCTAGTAGGGCAGTTTTTAATTCACCTGTCGATAAGTCTACATAAGCAAAACCAAATCTATCTTTTTTCTGAATTAAAGCCGTTAGAAAATTATTGGTCTTTGCTTCAATTCCTTTACCTTCCATTAAGGTTCCAGGAGTTATTAATTGGACAACTTCCCGTTTCACCATTCCCTTGGCTTCTTTGGGATCTTCCATTTGTTCGCAAATAGCGACTTTATATCCTTGCTCGACTAGAGTATCTATGTATCCTGCCGCTGAATGATGGGGAACACCGCACATTGGAATTGGATCATCAGCGTTACGATTACGACTAGTTAAAGTTAATTCCAATAATTGTGACACATCTATCGCATCTTGATAAAAAAGCTCGTAAAAATCACCCAGTCGATAAAATAAAAAGGCATCAGGATATTGGGCTTTGATGGCTAGATATTGTTCCATCATCGGCGTATTTTTAGTTTTTTGAGGCATTAATGCTCCTCCTCCATTGCGTCATTGACTTCTTTTTGAATCATTGTGGTTAAATGTTGTAATAAATCATTGGCTTCATATAAAGCATCCCGATAAGCAACTACTTGTGGATGCGTATCAATCTGTTTTTTCAAATCATCTGCTCGTCTAATTGCTGCTTGTTCGGCTTCTGGTTTGCCATAATGAGCAAACTGAACCGCTTCTTTTTGAGCTGCCTCCATCGCGTCTTCTAGTGCTTGTAAATTTTTATTTTGATCGACTCGCTGTTTTATTTGCTGGTAGTTTTGAATGATTTCATTTTCTTGTAAAAGGTTGGTCAACTGTTCTAAAACTTCATTTACTGCTTGCTCATCTGCTAAACTCATCGCTTACTCCCTAAACGGATGGTCTTCATTAATTAAAATATTTTCAATTTTTTTAGCACGACCATCTTTATCTAAATCAATTACACAGCCGGACAAAACAAATCGGCCTTCTTCTACTACTTCAAAACGTTTTGGCAAAGCTGTCATAAATTTCTCAATCACCGGCCCACGCTTCATTCCTAAAATACCATCATAGGGTCCAGTCATACCCACATCCGTTAAATAAGCCGTGCCTTTTGGTAAAATTCTGGCATCATTGGTTTGGACATGAGTATGGGTACCAACAACGGCAGAAACTTGCCCATCTAAATACCAACCCATCGCTTGTTTCTCACTAGTCGTTTCTCCGTGAAAATCAATAAAAATGTATTCTGTCCGCTTGCGAGCTTCAGCCACCAATTCATCGGCTTTTCTAAAAGGATCATCCAAATCATTCATAAATACCCGACCTTGCAAATTAATTACCGCTAGTTCTAATTCATTTATTTTAATAAACACAATTCCTTGACCTGGCGTTCCTGCTGGAAAATTTGCTGGTCGAATCATTTTTTTTGCATCACCAATAAATTCAAAAATATCGCGATTATCCCAAGTATGATTGCCTAAAGTCACCACGTCGACACCATCTTGTAAAAACTTTTTATAAATTTTTTCAGTAATCCCCCGACCGCTAGCCGCATTTTCGCCATTGACAATTGTTAATTGCGGATGGTATTTCTTTTTTAACCGTGGTAAATATTCTGTTATGGTGTTACGACCTAAAGAGCCTACAACATCGCCAATAAATAATAAACGCACACTTTTTCCTCTTCTCTAGTTAACTTCTTGCCTCATTATAAAGGTTTTTCTTTTTAAATAAAAGGCAATCAAAAAAAGCAACCGAGTGATTAACAAACGGCTGCTCTTACTTTACTTAAACTAATTCTAACTCTACTAATGCGTTCCAAATACCATCATGGTCATTTGTGTCGGTCACAATATCCGCGGCCGCTTGTACGTTTGCACTAGCGTTACCCATCGCCACACCGAAACCAGCTGTCCGTAGCATTTCAATGTCATTGTTACCATCACCAAAGGCAATCACATTTTTTTGTTCAATGCCCACTTTTTTTGCTAAAGCTAAAATGGTTTCTGCTTTAGAACCTCCGCGAGGAACAATATCCACACTATTTTTATGCCAACGAACGAATCTAAATTCGGGAAATGCTTCTTTAAACTCGACATCGCTTGATTCATCAAAGTATAAACAACCTTGATAAACATTATGTTCAGTTAAAAAATCTGGATCTAATGGTGGTAGCGGTCCACCAAAAGATTTCATCGCATCTGATAGTAAAGGGAAGTTGTAATCTGTCACACGTCCAACTGAATCTAAACCAAATAAAACCGTATCAATTTGTTTTGAACTAGCGTAATCAATCAAACGTGTCAAAGCTTCACGATCTAATAGATGTTGATAGACTTGTTCATGTTCTAAGAAGGCCGCCGAACCATTGCAAACAACATAATTGCCACAAGCCAGTTGATGAATCACTTCGTTAGCTAATAAACGAGAACGTCCTGTTGCGATTGTTACTAAATGTCCAGCTTTTCTTAATTCACGAATTCCTTTTAATGTACTATTCAACGGTTCCTTTTGACTATTTAACAACGTACCATCAATATCCAATGCGATTAATTTTCGTTCCATCATTATTCCCCATTATATGTATTTACCTAGATAGGCAATTTCCATTGTATGAAATTTTAAAGCAGATTGCAAAATATATTGCACAATAATCTTTATTATAGCCCGATAAATCTGTTTCTTTTAAAGAATATCCTTGACTCTCCACTAGAAAATCGCTTATACTGGAACTTGTGTAAAATAATGCAGCAGAAAAGTAATAGCCCGTCCCCAGTTTCTTGCCGTACTCGGTTCAATTGCGTAACCGCGGCTGCAAAGGTGAAGATTGAAGAAGGAACTGCACGGATATGAATTTTTCAACGGATTATTTTACTCCAAATAAACTTATTGGAGGAATTTTTCAATGTCTCGTTATACAGGACCATCTTGGAAACAATCTCGTCGCCTAGGTATTTCATTATCTGGCACAGGTAAAGAATTATCACGTCGCCCATATGCACCAGGTCAACATGGACCAAACAGCCGTGGTAAAAAATCAGAATACGGCTTGCAAATGGCTGAAAAACAAAAATTACGTTTCACTTACGGTTTAAATGAACGTCAATTCCGTAACATGTTTATGCGCGCTAGCAAAATCAAAGAAGGTAAACACGGTGTTAACTTCATGATCTTACTAGAACGTCGCTTAGATAATGTTGTTTACCGTCTAGGTTTAGCAACTACTCGTCGTCAAGCTCGTCAATTAGTAAACCACGGTCACGTGACTGTTGATGGCAAACGCGTAGATATCCCTTCATATGAAGTGGAAGTTGGCCAAGTTATTGGTATCCGCGAAAAATCTAAAAACAATTCTTCTATTAAAGAAGCAGTTGAATCAGCTTTAGGTCGTCCAGCTTTCGTAAGCTTTGACGATGAAAAATTAGAAGGTTCATTATCTCGTTTACCAGAACGTGAAGAACTAAACCCAGAAATCGACGAAGCCCTAGTCGTAGAATACTACAACAAATTACTTTAAGATTTCATGCAAAACATCCCAAATCCTCTCGAGGATTCGGGATGTTTTTTTGTTTTAAAAAATACTGCCTAATGATTATAAGTGGCAGTATTTTATATTTATAAGGTTAGATGGAAAATTTTTCATTTTCTATTAATTGTCTAACATCCGCCAAACTTCTCAGTTTAGATATCTTATTTATAATTTGAGGATGGTCAAAGATATGGATGAGTGACTCATAAATTTGAGAAAAATAATGACGATCCACGTAATTAACAGCAAATAATAAGACCACATGAACACGTTCATCATCCCATTCAATGCCTTTTTTGCTTATAACTACAGCAATACTTGTTTTTATTGCATCCATTTGTAACGAATGCGGAATAGCAATATTAGAGAAAGCTGTAGACGCTGCATTCTCACGTTGTAATACACTCGTTTCAAAATTTTCTTGTACTACCCCTTTTTCTTCCATCGTTTCGCACAATTGATGGATTAGGTCCATTTTATTTTTAAAAACTAGATCGCTGTAAAATAAATCTTCAGAAAAATACTTATTGAAATTTTCTAATAAAATTTTTCTTTTTTGATTCCGTTGAAAAACTGTTAAACGCTGTAGTATTATGTTTCTATTTTCACTATTTATAAACATCGGAATACGAATAATCGTATAAGGTCCACTTAAAGAAATATCTACTGTGGTGAACAAAAGATCAAATTGATAATTATCCAGTTCTTCAATCTGAGAAATCACTGCTTTAATATGAACATCGTTATTCACAATAGCGACCAATTGTTGTTCTACACTGCTTGCATGAAAATTATAATTAGGCGTAAACAAAACTGCTTGGATTTTCTCCTCGTTAACTTTTTGCCGCTCAATTTCAGATGCTAAATGGATAGCAATATAAGCAATTTCATCCTCAACTACATCAATGTGGTAGATTCCCTCAATTCGTAAAGAAAAAAACACCGCAATATCAAAGATCATCCGACAGTCCACTTTAATATTCTCCAATAACGGATTTCGATTGTAACGCTTATTGGTTGCACGTTGAATCAATCCATGCACATGTAAAGAAAATTGAGAAAGAAAATATGGATTGATCAAATTGATACGATAAATTTCATTTACTTCATTAGCAATTTGTTGTACATCTTCCAATAGTTTTTTTTCAACAGCTCCTACAATTTCTTTAAAAGAAACTTCGTTGACTTGGCTTGCTGTAGTTAAAACAAAATAGGCAATCTCATCCTTATCTCCTTGGTTTAGTGAAATAGAAAATGTCGCCTCGAATTCTTCCCAAAGTGCCACGATAAGCTTGTTAGTATCTTCATTATTTTTTCTTTTATCTAATCCTGAAGTTTCTTCGATATGATTTCCTTTCTCTACTCGTTCAATCAAAATTAATAAATGAAGTAGTAAATTCATAAAAGCAAAATCATTTAAATAAGCATGATATTTTTTAAAATTCAGACGGATAATTTCTTCGGTTTTTTCAACAAAAGCATGACCAAATGTTTCTTTGATTGGCGCCAGATCTAAAAATTGCCAATTGGTTTCCTCAGATACTGCATAAGCAGCCAGCCTCCTCAGATCTTCTTCTTCGCCTTGAATGATGATATTATCTTTTTTTGATAGAAAACGTACCTGGAAACGTTCAAAAGTTTTATTCATTCGCTGCAATGTATTTTTTAAGGTCGAGTAACTCACAAATAACTCATCAGCTATTTCATAAATATCTTGAGATGTTTTTTTTAACATTACCGTACGAATAATAAAAAAGGCACGTTCTATGTATGTTTGAGGAATGCTTGATTTTTCATTAGACAACATTGTCATTCCATATTCATTTAGCCAGTAGCCAGCCCTAGAAGAATCAATTATTTTATCTTTACTTTGGTCATTCATTTTATAAATTAAATTTTTAACACTGTTTTTTGATATATCCAGCTGTTTTGCTATATAAAAGGAGGATACGGGTTGTGTTTGACGTGCCAATAAAACTAACAAACGTGCTTCTTTCCGTCTCATAAATAGTTACCTCCTTTTCTGTTATCTTAATTTAATCATACAAATTGTCTTTTTTTAATTCAACTAAACTTTTATACCTTTCGGACCAAAAGCTTAGTTGATTCCAAAAATTGGGATAGAGATAATAGTTTTATCAAGAAGTGGAGGAAATTATATGGAAACAATCAAAATTATGCTGTGCTGTGGTGCCGGTATGTCCAGTGGGATGCTGGCTAATAAAGCTCGTAAAGCTGCAAAAAAATTGGAGTTAAATGCTGAAGTTTCTGCTAGAAGCGAAAGTGAAGTTCACAAACACTTTCAAAATATTGACATTCTCTTTCTGGGTCCTCATTTTTCATCCCATCAAGAGCAATTTAGTAAGATGGCTGCCCCTTTTAATGTACCTGTGCTAGTAATTCCAAAAAAAATTTACGGTCTGCTTGATGGTGAAGCACTAATCAAACTAGCAATAGAAACATTATCAGTTAAAGATTAGGAGGAAACGATAATGAATAAATTTATCGATTGGTTGAATGATTCATTTGCTCCAGCAATGCAAAAAATTGTAGATCGTCCTTGGGTTGCAGCTGTTTCTAGTGCCATGCAAAAAAATTTACCATTTATTTTATCTGGCTCACTTATTTTTCTTTATGGTGTTTTTAGAGATATGTTTCCGCAGCTACCTGATTTATGGCCTTTGGCTGCAAATACATTTGGGCTACTAGGCTTGATTACATCTTTTATGATTGCCAATCAAGTTATGGAAAAATTACGTCATTCAGACTATTCAGTGACCGCAGGTATTGTCGCCATCGCCGTTTATTATATGTCTACAATGCCAACTGAATCAGATGGTTTTACGATGATTCCAGCTGGACGCTTTGGTCCAACTGGTATATTGGTGGGCATTATTGTAGGGATTTTTGTATCAGCCGTATTTAATGCTATAGCCAAGTTACATTTATTTGAGAATTCAAGTATGCCAGATTTTGTTGCCAACTGGATAAATAATATTATTCCTATATTACTTAGCGTTGGTACGGCGGCACTTGTAACATTATGGTTAAAATTTGATATTTTTGCAGCAATTTTAAATATTTTCTCACCCATTCAAAATATGGGACAAACCTTGCCGGGCTTTATTCTAATTGTTCTAATTCCTAATTTCTTTTATTCTATCGGGGTTTCCAATTGGTTATTCACTCCGTTAACCACTACTATTTTCATGGCTGGTATCACGGCTAATATTGAGTTAGCAGCAAACGGAATGGCCCCGATAAATATCGTAACCAATGAGACTGTTTATACCGCTGGATTAATTACGATGGGTGGTATGGGTGCTACTCTTACATTAAATTTGATGATGATGTTTTCAAAATCTAGTTCATTAAAAGCGACTGGCAGAATCTGTATTCTTCCTTCAATTTTCAATATTAATGAGCCGATTGTATACGGTACACCTATTGTTATGAATCCTTTATTGATGCTTCCTATGTGGATTAATTCTATCGTCGGTCCAACAATTGTTTGGCTTGTTATGCGAACTGGACTACTAAATATTCCAGCAAAAATGATTCAAGTTGGCCAGATTCCGGCGCCTGCATCAACTGTTATGATTACCAATGACTGGCGTGGTATTCCTGTTTATTTAGTAATGTTTGTTATCTTCTTTTTAATCTGGTATCCATTTTTTAAAGTTTTCGAAAAACAAATGATTTTAGAAGATGCGATCGAAGCAGAAACAATTTAATACCTTAAATTCTTGCTGTAAAGGAGAGAAAAAAATGATCAATCCTGAAATATTCGAAGAAGTATCCATGCAAATCATTCTTTTTGCCGGAGATGCTAGAAATTTTGCTCAAAACGCATTAGATGCAGCTATGCAGGAAGACTATGCTCAAGCTGAAAAGTATTTGATTGAGGCACAAGAAAATATCACGGCTGCACATTTGGCTCAAACTGATATGATCCAAAAAAGTCTTTCTGAAGATAAATTAGAATTACCTAACCTATTATTTATTCATGCTCAAGATACTTTAATGACGATCATGAGTGAGCTAAATTTTGCCCATTCAATGGTAAAAATGCATAAACAATTAACGAACAAAATTAATGAAGAAAGGAAGTAATCTCATGAACAAAAAATTTCCAGAAGGATTTATGTGGGGAGCATCCACTAGCGCTTATCAAGTTGAAGGAGCTTATCTTGACGATGGAAAATTACTCTCTCAACAAGATATTTTAAATAAAAAAGAAGGTTTTGCTGATACTACTGTTTGTAGTGACCACTATCATCGTTATAAAGAGGATGTTGCTTTAATGAAAGAAATGGGTTTCTCTTCTTATCGTTTTTCTATTTCTTGGCCTAGAATTTTCCCTGATGGCGGGACGAAAATCAATCAAAAGGGGGTTGATTTTTATCACGACTTAATTGATGAATTATTAAATGCAGGGATTGAACCAATTCCAACACTCTACCATTACGATATGCCATTGGCCTTAATTGAAAAATATAATGGTTGGATTGACCGTCAAAGCGTTGTCGATTTTGAACGTTACGCTGATTTTGTAATTAAAGAATATGCTTCAAAAGTAAAATATTGGACAACTATTAACGAACAAAATATTATCGTTCAATACTGGGATACAAAAAACATTGTTGATGAAAAATATCTTAATAACGAACAAATTAAGTATCAAATCAATCATCATTTGAGTCTTGCACATGCTATTGCCTGTAAAAAAGTGCACGATTATGTACCAAATGGGATGGTAGGTGCACCAATTGATTTCACTCCAATTTATCCAGCAACAACTAAAGGAGAAGACGCTGTAGCTTCAGCCAATGCAAATGCGCTTAGAAATCTTTATTATCTTGATGTTTATTTTAAAGGACATTATAATGAAGCTGCTTTCATCTACTTGCAAAAGAACAGTTTGGCGCCAGTGATGTTACCGGGTGATGAAGAAATATTTAAGGATGGCTATTCTGATTTTTTAGCAGTGAATTATTATTCTAGTTATTGCGCCAAAGCAACACAACCTGGAGCCAAGCGACGAATGTCTGGTGTGAATTTGACTGGAGAAAAAGGGGCAATTTCTGGTTATGAAATTCAACCTGATTTTTATGAAATTGTTCGAAACGACAACCTTGAAGCTACACAATGGGATTGGACGATTGATCCTGCTGGCTTAGAGTTCTCACTACGCTATATTCATGATATGTACGGTGTCCCAATGATGATTACTGAAAACGGCTTAGGTGCTCCAGATATTTTAGAAGATGATGGTAGCGTTCATGATCCTTATCGTATCGAATTTTTAACAAAACACCTAGCTGCCATAAAACGCGCAATAGATTATGGTGTCAGTATGATTTCCTATAATGCTTGGACAGCAATCGATTTGTTGAGCACAAGTAATGGCTACAAAAAACGCTATGGATTTGTTTATGTTAATCGAACAGACGATGACCTCAAAGACCTAAAGCGCTATAAAAAAGATTCATTTTATTGGTATCAAGAATTAATTCGTACAAACGGAGAAAGTTTATAGCTCCAAATATCTATACTAGAACGGAGGCTTATCTTGGAAGAACGAGTGAAACATCTTCAGTTTTTAAAAAGAGCAATTGAATTGTCAAAAAAAGCACGAGCACATGGAAATACGCCTTTTGGTGCACTGTTGGTGGACGACCAAGGAAATATTCTATTAGAACAAGAAAATATTGAAATTACGGAACATATTTGTACTGGACATGCAGAAACGAGTTTAATGCAACGCGCTTCTCAACAATATGACAAAGATTTTTTATGGAATTGTACAATGTATACGACTGCTGAGCCTTGTGCAATGTGTGCTGGTGCCACTTATTGGACTAACGTGGGTACAGTTGTTTTTGGGATGACTGAAAGAAAGTTGCTGGAATTAACTGGCAGCAATGAACAAAATCCTACCTTTGATTTGCCTTGTCGCGATGTTTTTGCAAAAGGACAAAAAGAAATTACCGTCATTGGACCCTTTCCCGAAATCGAGAGAGAAGCTGCGGCTGTCCATGAAGGCTATTGGCAATAAAATAATTGATCCTCTCTCGTTGATTTTTAACGAGAGTTTTTTTAGCTATGAAAAATTGCAAAAAATTTTCTTTACATATCGTTAACCTTATTTTATAATTTGGTTAACGTTTTTCAGAAAGAAGGTTATCATTTGAAATTATCCACTCGGGAACTTGTATTAGCAGGATTATTTGCTGCAATAATTAGTATTTTGTCACAATTTACCATTCCTTTAGGTACCATTCCCTTAACTTTACAAACTTTTGCGGTCGGTTTTGCAGTAACTTTACTAGGGAAAAAGACTGGTACCATTGCCGTGCTTATTTATTTATTATTAGGATTGATTGGCTTACCTGTATTTGCAGGAGGAAATGCCGGATTTGCAGTCTTATTTGGACCGACTGGCGGCTTTTTAATTGGTTTTATTTTTAGTGCCTTTACCACTGGCTGGATTCTTGAGAAAACTCATTTGAATTTTTTCAACGCTATTTTGGCAAACTTGGTGGGTACTTTTATAACGCTACTATTTGGCGCTGCCTGGTTAAAAGTTAGCGGCAGTATGACTTGGACCGGAGCTTTCGCCGCTGGCTTAATTCCTTTTATTCTACCTAGTATCATCAAGGCTTTTGCGGCTGGTTATTTGGCTGTAATAATTGGACGTAGACTAAGTTATACTCGGATGCTTTATCAATAAAATTTTGCTCCTGCTTTTGTAGCGGGAGCTTTTTTCCTGTAAAATATTCTGCAGGAGGTTATTATGTCTAAAAAAATTAATGGGTTTCACTTAAAAATTATTGCAATCATCGCCATGACCTTAAACCATATCGGGACTGGTTTTCATTTGGGTCAGTATTCTCAAGCCGGCTACTTTTTCACTGAAACAATTGGTAAGCTGACTTTTCCCATCATGGCGTATCTACTGGTGGAAGGATTCCACTATACCCGTAATCGAAAAAAATATGCTTTACGGCTAGCGGCTTTTTGGTTAATTTCGATTGTTCCTTTCCAGCTGCTTTTTCATCCAACTCAGCCTTTTTTAGTTACCAGCTTAGTGAATAATATCTTCTTTAGTTTGTTGATGGGCTTGTTGTTGTTGATGGTCACAGAAAAAATCGAGAGCTCTGCTATTCGCGGTTTGTTAGTTTTCCTTTTTGCTTTTGCGACAATGGTATCTGATTGGTCAATTATTGGCGTTCTGATGATTTACGGTTTCTATCGGATCAAGGATCCTAAAAAGAAAATCATTATCCCTGTCCTTTATACAACTGCTGGTTTAGTTTTTCTGTACTTCAGTGCTTATTTAGTTAAGCCGGCAACAGTACCGTTGTATATTGTACTCTCAGGATTAGGTATTTTATTAGTTATTCCGTTGCTACTTTCTTATAATGGTAAACGAGGATACTCGCCAGCTTGGGTAAAATGGGGCTTTTATCTTTTTTATCCGGCCCACCTATTACTATTAGTCTTGATCCGTTTTTGGCTAAGTTAAAAGGAGCGAATTTATTTCGCTCCTTTTTGATATTTCTGTAATTGTTGCGATTGACGTCTTTTACTAGATCGATAGATTACTTGTAAAATACCAGAGACAATCAATACTAAAATAAGTAAGATAAACAGCGGCCAAGGTAACTCAACTTTAAACTGTTCCAACAAATCATTGGTAGCCGCAATACCATTCAATAGTCCCGCTATCGCTACAAAAAACCAAGCAGTTGCCTTGTTCATAAATGGCTGCATCACAAAAAAGTTTTTTTCACTATCAATACTATCTCTCAATATCCGCTTTATTCGTTGCCGTTCCAAAAAAATTTTATATGGTGGCAGCAACCAATACCAAAGAGAAATATCTGGGTACTTCTTCCCTTTTTTCATGAAACGCCTGAGGGCTTTTTTTTGTTCCGTAATTTCTAAAACGCCTTGGTACATCGGGAAAATGAACAACAACCAATCTCCTAAAAAGGCCAATAATGCCATCACTTGATCTTTCATGCTTTTCTACTCACTTTCAGTGCTGACTAATTGATAAATAGGCAATAATGCTTGATAAGTTTCTAGCATATATTTTTGTGCTTCATCCGGTTGCTGCCATAATTCACTTTCTTTCGGAATTATTCGTCCAATTTGAAACTCACCTTTTTTAACATCACGAAAACGAATCAATGTTTTTTCGATATTTTCAATTGTTGCCGGTAATACTTCTGGCTGAGTATGGTCTTTTGAAACGACAAAATCAGCTGGTAATTTTGTAAACAACTCTAAATGATCCAGCATTTTTTGGGCGATTACTTTTTCGTTTTTTGGCTGATCAATCAAAGATAACCACATAAATACATACTCCGGCCAAATACCTAATTGAAAATGAGGCTCCATTTTATAACCGCGTTTTTTTCGACTAATGGCTGACCATGTATTTTCTGGAGGATAAACACTACGACGACGGTGCTGAGCGATATGAATATACAGCTCCTCGTTAATTACAGGTTCCAAATTAACTTTAAAATATTCATTTAGTGTTTGAAAAACTGGCTGGATTTGACTGCGAATAACGGTCATTCGTTCATCTAATCCATCCACTTCGAAAACTTTAAAACTTTCTTGATTAAACATTTATATACTCCTCCAACTTATTTCTGATTTCGACGATACAAATAGTATAAACTCCCAAACAAAAAACTCAATGCTAACCAAATACCTAACAAACTGACTAAAAATAAGCCCTTATTACCAATTAAACTGGCAGAAAAGTTAGGTTGAAACAGCAATCTGCGACCTATGACCAATAATAAAATAATCAACAAAAGGACGGCTGCTTTTTTAAGTGAATTGAAATACATGAATGTCTCCTTTTTATTCCATTATAGGCTAGAGTTTTTTTATCGGCAAAAGTTTTCATTGTTTTACATATGAACATTTTTTCACAAAATTATTTATTCTTTTACGAAAACGTTTTTTTATCCGATTAACTCTTTGTTTTACTCTTCACCTATCATTTTTTAATTGTTTTTTTATATATTTTTATTTGCCATTGGCGTCAATAAAGCTTATAGTATAAAATGGAATTTTCATAATATTTTCATGATTTATTTTAGGAGGAAAAAATGGATTATTCACTGACAACGCGCTTAGCGGCCGAATTTATCGGGACAGCGCTTTTAGTAATGTTAGGTAATGGCGCAGTAGCAAATGTTGATTTAAAAGGAACTAAAGGACATGGTAGTGATTGGATGCTGATTGCTGTCGGTTATGGTGTCGGGGTAATGTTACCAGCAATGATGTTTGGTGCAATTAGCGGCAATCATATTAACCCTGCGTTTACTTTAGGTTTAGCAATGAACGGATTGTTCCCTTGGGCAGAAGTTTTACCTTATATTGGTGCGCAACTTTTAGGAGCTTTCATCGGACAATTGATTGTAGTTATTACTTACAAACCTTATTTTGATCAAACGACGAATCCTCGTCATATTTTAGGAACATTTTCAACAATTGACAATACCGATTCAAAATTATTTGGCTTCATCAATGAATTTGTCGGTTCATTTATATTATTTTTGGGCGCGTTAGGAATAACAAAAGCACCTTTCTTCCAAGACAATCTGGGAACAGCTCATTTGGCTTTAGGTTTCTTAGTTTGGACTTTAGTTGCCTCTTTTGGCGGACCAACTGGACCAGGTCTAAATCCTGCCCGCGATTTTGCACCACGGGTTTTACATGCCATCTTACCATTGAAGCACAAAGGTAGCTCTAATTGGGACTACGCTTGGGTACCAGTCGTTGCACCAATTGCTGCATCCATTTTAGGTATTTTCATTTATAAAAGTTTATTCATGTAGTCTTAGGATTTTCCTAAGGCTTTTTTATTTGCTGTCATTATGATAATTTTAATAAAGAAAAAGGAGTGACGCAGATGGCTTTAACCAATCAAACTTCAAAAAAAGAAGTCAATCAAATTTTTGATGGGATCGCTAACGATTACGATAAAATGAATAACTTGATAAGTCTTGGTATGCACGACCGTTGGCGAAAAAAAGCCAATAGTAAACTTGATTTAGTTGAAGGAGCACAAGTTTTAGATGTATGCTGTGGGACCGGCGATTGGAGCTTATCTCTAGCCGAAATGGTAGGAGCTACTGGTAAAGTGACGGGTTTAGATTTCAGTCGTGAAATGTTAAAAATCGCGCAGCAAAAAATAAAAGCTGAACAACATAAAAATATCACATTAATAAAAGGCGATGCCCAACAACTGCCTTTTCCTGATGATAGCTTTGATGCTTGTGTGATTGGCTTTGGATTGCGAAATGTTCCTGATGCTGGATTGACTTTGGCAGAAATGCGAAGAGTCGTCAAACCATGCGGAAAAGTCATTGTCTTAGAAACCTCGCAACCGCAAAAAATTGTCATTCGTTTCGGCTGGAAATTATATTTGGAAAAAATCATTCCTTTAATGGGCAGCTTGATTCATCAAATGTCGGCTTATGATTATTTACAAAGCAGTACGCAAAAGTTTTTGACTCCCATTGCCTTAGATAAATTATTCCTGCAACAAGGCTATCAAAAAGTACAGCATCAAAGTCTAGCTTTAGGTGCTGCTATGATTCACACAGGAGAAAAATAAAAAAGCCCCAACACCTAAATGTTGGGGCTAAACCAGTATCTAAAAAGATAGAAAAAGATTTCTCCACAAAAACTTTTTCCAACACCCTGCAAATCCGGCAGGTGAAATAAATTTCGTGTGCCTCTGGGTAAATGAATCAAAAATGATTCATTCGGCTCATCGCATGAAGCTAATATTAACAGATTGCCCAGCAATTGCAAGCTTTAAAAAGCTTTATGTATGATATAAACAACTAAATAGCCATAACTAGCTACCGACCAAATTTTAAAGGTCAAGACAATCTGCAAATAATTTTTCAGTGGTAAATCTGTCATCCCGGCAACCAGACACATAATATCATCTGGTAAAAATGGAAAAATAAAACAAACAATCAGTGTTCGTTTAATTTTTTTTTCGTGTTTTAAAAGTCCCGTTTCAAAAGTTTGATAATTTTTTGGCGATAAAACAAAGCGAGCAAATCTTCGCCCAAATCGACGAATAAGTAAGAATAACAACACCTCACCCACCACTAGTCCAATGTAGCTATAAATAATTCCCGGTAGATTGCCAAACATCCACATCCCTACGACGGTCGCAATACCCCCAGGTAAAAATGGAACAATCGGCTGAATCACTTGGATAATAATAAAGACTACTACCGCAAAATTGCCAAACTGTTTAATAAAATTTTGTAAATCTTTCGCAGTAGTAATACCGCTGTGACGAACATATAACAAAATTACCACGAAAGCGATCAAGCCAATCACTGGCAATATTTGAATCAGCTTCTGAGACCATTTCGTACTCCTTGAATCCATCCATTATTTCTCCTGTTTCTCACTAAAAAATTCACCGATTTGATCGATGTAAGTCAATGATTCTTTTAAGGGATAAACCACAAAATCATGCATCATATCGGGAACCACCGTCAATGTCATCTCTGTATTTTCACTCCGTTTAATTCGCTCTTGCAAACGTAAAACATCAGGATATAAAATTTCATCCGTTCCAGCAATTACAAACAACCGACCCAAATCGTCAAAATTGCCATAAATTGGTGAAACCCGCGGATCAGTCACTGCCCAAGTTCCAGCATAGTTTTCCCCAGCTTCAGTTAACAAGTCTTTTTCTAACAAGACATCTTTTTCTTGCAATTCATTAGATCGCGGATCACTAACTGTTGCATCTAACCAAGGAGAAACCAAAGCAATTTTTTCCGGACGCTGTTCCAAATCGATGTCCCGTAATAATTGCGCCAGACTCATTGCTAAACCGCCACCAGCCGAATCACCAAACAAATAGAACTTGTCATCTGGATAGAGAAAATTTAAATGACGAAAAGCTTTTTCTGTCAACGGTAAGGTTTTTTCAGCAGTATTTTCTGGTGCTAAAGGATAGTCAAAATAGCTGACCTTTAAATTATATCTTTTTACAAAACGTTCTTGTAAATTTTTATGAAAAGGTGAAGCTTCTAAAGCATAACCGCCACCATGCAAATAAAAGACGTGGCGCTTCGTCGGATGGGCCGGTAATAACGTAATCAACTGATGACCATCAAGACTTTGAACTTTTTGCGGAATATCGATCCGCTTTAATTGTTTGGCGATAATATTGCGGCGCTTAGGTGGATCAATCATAGAAATTCCTACAATTTTTTTCATATTTAAGACTTTAAATAAGCCTTTAACAAATTTCGCGGAATAACGCATTGCATACCTCCTGACAATCAACTAGAGTATTTTTTAGCCGCTCGTGCTAAAATAGTAAAAGAAAAATGTTTCTTCATTTTACCATACTATTAAAGGGGAAAGGAGAATCTGCTATCGAAAAAAATGGACGGGATTTGTCGTTTGATAATATTCGTGGTGTCTTAATTTCGTTGGTTGTTTTAGGACACGCGTTAGAATATTTTCGCTTAGATAGCCCGATTGGTGAATTTTTTTACGTCTTTATTTACCTATTTCACATGCCAGCTTTCATTTTTATTTCTGGCTACTTTTCAAAAAATTTAGCTAAGGGGCGAAAAACTGCGGTTGAATCTTTTTTAATCCCTTATTTATTATTGAATTTAGTTTTAAGTATTATTTTATTACTGATGGGTAAAATTCAAGCCATTATGATATTAAGCCCTGGGTGGACGCTCTGGTATTTGTATTGCATGTTCATCTGGCGATTGCTATTGCCCGATTTAGTGAAGGTGCGGCGCATTTTATTGTTAAGCTTTACCGTCGGGATTTTTTCTGGGTTCCTCACCGAGTTTGGAACGTATATGGCCATGGCAAGAACATTAAGCTTTCTGCCTTACTTTTTAGCCGGTTATTATACTACTCCAGAAAAAATCGCCCGTATTCGCAATATTAAATGGAATAAGCCCATCAGTGTGGGCGTGATTATCGCTGGTATTGTAATTGCTTATTTCTGGGTTCAAAGTCATCTACCACCAGAAATTTTATGGGGCGATCGCGCTTATAATCTTTTTACCTTACCGCTGTATCAAAATTTAATTGCCGATATTTTATTGTATATTGTTGGTTTTGCCTTTATCTTTGCCTTTTTAAGTTTGGCTAATAACAAACCCCACTTTTTTTCTTCTTGGGGGCAAAAAACTTTAGCGATTTATCTGCTGCATATTTATCTCGTCGCACCCTTAGTCCAATTTACTCAGGGTGTCCGTAATCCTTGGATCCATCTCGGTTTGATCGTAGCTGGTTCTGCCGGTATTTTATACATTTTATCGCGACCAAAAGTAACCGTTACCTTAAACAAAACGATTGCTCGCATTTTACATTTTATTATGCCCGAAAAAAAAGAGTAGCTGATGAATTTTTCATCAGCTACTACTTTTTATCTTAAAATATCAATCAAATCTTTCTTAGCTGCTTCTGATGCTGGCATAACTGAGAAGATTAGCCCAATCCCACCAGAGACACCAACTGCTAATGCAACCGTAAAGAAATCTACTGAAACAGAAATATCCATCGCACTACCAATTGCATAAGCGACAATCATACCTAATAGATAGCCAATAAAACCACCCACTAAAGTTAAGGTCACTCCTTCTAGTAAGAATTGCGTGCGAATCGCACCTCGTGTAGCACCTAAAGCACGGCGAATTCCGATTTCCTTGGTTCGTTCAGAAACTGAAATGTACATCATGTTCATAACGCCGACACCAGCAATAAATAATGAAATACCTGCTACGGCACTAATGAATAAAGTAATCGTATTTAAAACACTACTAATGCCATCCGTCATCATCGCCATATCAGAAACACTGTAGGTTCCTTGATCTCGCAGGGCACCATTTTTTTCTAAAAGTTTTACGGCTTTATCAGTTACTTGAGAAGGTTTGGCTGCTGAATCCAAAGTTAAAACAACCGCGCTAGTTTCTTGAACGTTTTGGAAGAATTTTTCGTAGGTTTTTTTAGGCATCTCAATGCTGGCTTCCTCTGCCGAAAACATCGTCATCCCCGCACCTGTCGGATACACACCAACAATCGTATAAACTTCCCCGTTAATTTCCAGTCCACGACCAACGGCAGAATTTGCATGGCTAAATAAATCCTTGGCCGTATCGGCATCAATTGTAATTACTTTGTTGCCCACTTGATTATCATAACTAGTTAATTTACGACCACTTTGGACACTTTTCCCATTACTGGTAATGGCACCGATTCGTTTATTACGAGTTTTCCCACGAACATTAATATCTTGATAGATATATTCCAAATCTGTTTTAGGATAGCTAACTTTTTCCACACCATCAATTGTTTCCAACAAAGAAAAATCTGAACTTTGAATCAAATCCATATTGGAATAATACAAGGCTGGATCATCAGGTGCAAATTGTAAATTAATTTCAATTTCTTCAGACTCGTTAGGTGTCAAACTTTCAATGGTATCTTTTTCAAAACCACGACCGATTGACAAAATTGCTATTACCGCCGCAATCCCAATCACAATCCCGAACATTGTTAAAGCACTTCTTTTTTTATTTTTAAAGATCGATCCTAGAGATGACCGCCAGTTTACATAAAGTTTCACTCATGAATCACCGCCCGATCTTCAATAATTGCCCCGTCACGAATACTAATCAGACGGTCACAGTAAGGAACAACTTCCGGATCGTGGGTCACTAGAAAAATTGTCGCACTTTCTTTGCGATTCAACTCACGGAAAAGTTCCATAATCTCAGTCGAGGTATGCGTATCTAATGCACCGGTTGGCTCATCAGCAATAATAAAACTAGGCTGATTTATCAAAGCCCGTGCAATGGCAACCCGCTGTTGTTGCCCCCCAGAAAGTTGTTTGGGATGTTTATCAGCTTTATCAGCGATCCCAACTTTAACTAAAGCATCCATAACTCTTTCTTTAGTCTCATGAAATCCGTAACCATTATACAAAAGTGGCAATTCAACATTCTCATAAACGGTATTATTTTCAATTAAACTGAAATTCTGAAAGACAAAACCGACGATTTGATTCCGAACTTTTGATAGCCGATCATCAGAAGAAGTTACTAAGTTTTCTCCTTCAAACAAGTATTCGCCGTCAAATTTTGTATCAATAAAGCCCAATGTGTTAATCAAGGTCGATTTACCCGAACCAGATGGGCCCATGACAGCAATCATTTCACCAGCTTCAACCGACATATTAATATCTTTTAAAACATGTAATTCCTCTTCATCATTGCGGTAATACTTGTTAACGTGTTTTAATTCAATCATTTTAGTTCACCGCCAATGTTTGACCATCAGAAATCTCACTATCGGGATTTGACACAATACGGTCATTTTCTTTCAAACCGCTGACTACGATTAAATAGCCATCTCTATCTTCTGTTTCGACTTTTGTTCGTTTCGCTTTACCATCTTTAACTAAATAAACGTATTGTTCGTCGTCAGCATTTACTACAGCTTTTCTCGGCAGACGAATCTCATCGACTGGTAAAGAAATTTGTACATTGTAGCCATACTGAAGATTTTCAGCTGGTTTTACGGTAAAGCTATAATTTGAAACACTACTACCAGAACTTGCTTGTGTTGTAGTAGCTGGTGCCTGTTCAGGTAACTGCCCAACTCGAGTGATTGTCCCGGCAATTTCTTTATCGGTTACATTCGGACGAATGATCACACTCTGATCTTGTTGCAAACGTGAATAATCATATTCTGTTGCCGTTCCTTCGATTGAAACTTCATCGCTGATCACTTGAACAACTGGTGTCGTAGCATCATTTTTTCCTTTTTCATTGACGTAGACCTTACCAGCTGAATTACTAGTCACCGTTTGTGTCACTTTTTGTTGTGCTTGAGCGACACTTTGGTTAGCAGAATTAAGATCAACATTAGCTAGATCCAATGCTTGACGAGCTTGTAAAACACCATCTTGCGCTGTTTCCAATGCTGCTTGATATTGATCTCTTTCTTGCTTGTACATTTCTTTTTGAGTAGGGTCACTCGTCACATTATAATTATTAGTGGCTTCGTTTACTTGTTGTTGTGCACGGGCTTGTCGCGTTTGAGCTGCAGCTAGACTTTCTTGGGCACTGGTAACTGCTTGGGTCAACTTAGCAATTGTTTCGCTTTGTTGTTCTGCTTGGTTTTGATATTCTTGATTTTCATAAGTTAATAAAACCGTATTTTCTGCAATTTCTTGTCCATCAGTTACATTAATCGTAGTAATTTTTCCTAAACTTTGGTCCATATAATAATCTTGAGTAGTGGTTGCTTCCACCACACCTTTAAAGGTCAGATCATCTGCTTTTTTCAGCTCCACAGTATCATAAGTGTCTTCTGTGGTTTGACTGCGGGTCTGAGAGAAGATTACAGCCCCAATCAACAAGACTAATAAAACCACTCCCCCGATGATACTGTAACGAATTTTTTGTTTTTTCGTTAATGGTTTTTTTAATGATGGTCGTTTAATTTTTTTCATGTTTTACTCCTCTGGTTCAATTTTAAACAATTGGATGATTACAATGACTGCTGGGACTAATAAAATAATTTGAAAAATAAGACTAGGAAGCACTGAAGCAATTGAAGTCTGAGCGCCAGTAATATTCACATTTGGTTGTGTTAAATAAGTGATTACAGTATTGATTATGCTCCAGCCGATCTTTAAATAATATGGCCATTTAGCTGGTGCATTGCCTTCTTTCAATGTTTTGTTTGCTCTCACAAATAAAATGACAATCACAATTGATATTATTACACTAACAATCGTAATCACTTTTGTCATGGGACTTTGGAGGTATTTATACAATATTTCTCCAGCACTACCTAAACTGTAATACATATCACGATTAGGATTTATTACTGTTGGTAAACCTATCAAACTAATAATTGTTACAATTAATTCGATTACCAATAAAACCATATTCCAAGTTTTTACCTTTTTTAAATGTTTTTGCAACTCTTCCATTTATAAACTCCCCTTAAAAAATATTTAATATTTTCCTATTTTACCACAACATTCTCGTTAAAAATAATCAATATTCAGACAATAAAATAAAGATAACAAAAAAACAGACCCCAATTTGAGATCTGTTAAAATTTATTTGCTTATTCGAAGTTTCTTTCTACTAAAGATTGGCGTAAAATTTCTTCCACAGCAGCTTCATCTAATGGTACATAACCATTTTTATCAATGCTACTATGAGCTACAGCTTGTTTGGCCATCAAACTAAATTTCTCATCATCAATACCAACTTCTGGTAATGTCATCGGAATTTTACATGCCTTAAAATAATCATATAACTTTTGAATACCCATTCTTGCAGCCATCCGATCAACGCTTTCTTCAACACCGAAAACATTACGGGCAAACTGAGCCAATTTGCCAGCTGTTTGCTCATTTAAGACATATTCCATCCAACGAGGGGTAATAATTGCTAAGCCGATCCCATGCGTAATATCATAAAAGGCACTTAATTCATGTTCAATTGCATGACACGACCAAGACCCTTGTTTTCCATTACCAGTCAGGCCGTTTAATGCTAACGAACTTGCCCACATAAGATTTGCTCGCGCATCATAATCATCTGGATATTTCAAAGCGATTGGACAATTTTTTATCACTGCACGCATAATTCCTTCAGCTACAAAATCTTGCACATCGGTTCCCTCAGTTTTATTAAAATAATTTTCAATTAAATGACTCATAATATCAGCCGAACCTGCTGCGGTTTGATATTGATTTACGGTAAAGGTATTTTGTGGATCTAAGAAAGAAGCTTTCGGCAACATCGATGGACCGGCTGTTCCTAACTTTTCCTTGGTTTTCCAGTTAGTAATTACAGCATTAGTATTCATTTCCGAACCTGTCGCCGCCAAAGTCAAAATCGTCACTAAAGGAAGTGCTGGACCTGCAAAACCTTTTCTTTCCAACACTAAATCCCAAGCACTGCCTTGATAGAAAGCTGCTGCCGCAATTACTTTAGCAGCATCAATAACAGAACCGCCGCCAATCGCTAAAATCACATCAACCTTTTCTTGACGACAAATTTCTGCTCCTTTTTCAACCGTTGTCACCCGTGGGTTAGGTTCAACACCCGCTAATTCAAACACTGTATTGCCGTTTTCTTTTAGTTCGTTAGCCACTTTATCGTACAAACCATTTTTCTTAATACTACCGCCGCCATAAACAATCAGAACTCTTTTCCCAAATTCGTTTAATACTGTTGGCAGTTCGTCTAAGCGATCTTTTCCAAAACGGATATCAGTTGTTACATGAAAATTAAAATTTTCCATGGTTGTTGCCTCCTCTTCAAATTGAAAAACTGGATTCATTGATTTCTTTAAAATTGTATCATACATCCAAAATTTTCAACAAATTAACCAAATAGATTTTCGTGGAAAAAATCTGTAATTTGGTCCATCGTTTGTCCTTTAACCATATGCCGCTCATCGGCACTTTCAAAAATCACATTTTCTTGTGGATTTCCCGATACAAATGTTGCTACATCCTCATAAGGAATTTTTTCATCTTCTCGACCATGCCAAAATAGTAACGGACGACCAGCTAAGCTTTCTGGTTGTTGTGACAAATCATACTCTTCAATCCAAGCCAATAATTTTCGATAATCCTTTGGTAAATAAAAACCCAATTGACTGGCATGTTCTTCAATCCGTGCACGATATGTCAAAGGTGCTGGCGAGCCCATTACGCAAGCTGCGACATTTATCTCCGGATGTTGAGTTAATAACATGCAAGTAGTCATCCCACCCATCGAAACACCACCAACGCCAATCTGTGCTGTAACTAAATCTAATTTTTTAAAATAATCCACTATGTAACCAAACTCAAACAAATTACCTTGAATACTATCAAAAAAGGTCAGCGATGGAATCTTAGAAACTGCTTGTCTGCGTTCACCATGATTAGGAGCATCAGGTAAAAGCACTCGCATTTTTTGTTTAGCAAGTTTTCGTCCTTGAGTCAGAACCAATTCTTTTGCCGTTTGCCAGCCATGATAATAAATCACTAATGGCAGCGGTGTGTGAACATACTCTTCTGGTACTACTTCTAGTAAAGGAATATTTCCCACCATTCGTCTGCGTACAGCAATTTTCATATTATATTTCACCTCTTCGTCTTCTTTTAAATTGTAACTAAGAATATCGATTAGGACAAATCTTAGCGCAGATTACAAACTCCTGCTATACTGGGACAGGATTTGATGAGGTGAGAAAATGACAAAAAAAATGACAACCGCAAAAGCACAAAATTTTAACTGGATTAATTTAGATTCTGATACATTTGGTGAGGATTCAAAAGTTTATCAAGAATACGGCATTGACGAAGAGGTCTTAAATTATGCCCTCGATAAAAATGAACGTGCACGGGTAGAATATGACGATCAGCTACAAATGTTTATCTTGATCTACAATGTACCGAAATTGAAAAAAATTTATAATCACTATGAGACGGTTCCGCTAACTTTTTTAGTTCGAGGACAAAATCTAATCACTATTTCCAACCAAGAAAATGGTTATTTGGTCGAAACTATCAAAAATTTATTGATGAAACATCCAGATTTGTCTTTGTATAAATTTCTTTTTACGATTTTATTTATTATTTCTGATTTGTATTTTCCAATGGTAGAAGAAATGAATGCTGATCGCCAATTGATTAGCAATCGCTTAAAAGAAAAAACTAGCAAAAATAATTTGCTAGCTTTATCCGATTTAGAAACCGGGATTGTTTATTTAATTTCAGCTGCTAAACAGAATACGGTTCTGCTAGAACAAATCAAAACCAATCCTATTTACCATTCGATTAATGCCATCGAAAGAGAACAACTAGAAGACACTTTAATCGAAGCTAAACAACTAGTTGAAATGACTGAATTGGCCTCAGAAATTTTACACGGTATCTCTGGAACCTATAACAATATTTTGAATAATAATTTAAATGACACTATGAAAATCTTAACTGTCTTGTCTTTATTATTGACCATTCCCACCATCGTTACTGGTTTTTTTGGCATGAATGTACCCTTGCCCTTTGAGCATGATTTGTCCGGTTGGTGGTTCATTATTATCATTAGTGTTGTTGGCTGGTTTGGTTTTTCCTTTATTTTGCGGCAGATCTTAAAATAAACCAGATCTGCTATTTTTCTTTGTGAATTTCTTCGTAGAGTGAAGCACCACTAAACATTAAATATAGAAGATTTTGTGGGTCTTCTAATTTCACACCATAAGAGCTTAGTAAAACTAACAACTGTGGTAAAAAGTCCCGTGGTTTACTTAAGATACTTAAACTATAGGTTTGATTATTTTTTGTCGTAATAACTAAATCAATCGGGTCGGAAAACCAAATATCAAATGCTGAAAAACGGGGTCTTTTGGTGTAAGACAAACAGGCAGTATCAATTTCTTCATAAGGAATAATTATTTTCTTCTCTGTATTAGTCAATCTTTGATATTGAACAACTAAAGGCGTGTAAGAAAATTCGTGAACCACTATTTGTTTTGCTTCTATCACCCAATAGTTTCGAATCAAGGCCGCCAAGCCAAAAATAGAAAGCAACAACATCAATACTAACCAGATAAACCACAAATGCGTAAAATCAAATTGCATAAAACTAGCTGAAATAAATCCAGCAATTAAAAGAAAAAATAACAAAGAAACCCCGCTAAAAAAATGACCCACTGTATAAGGTAATTTTAATTGGTCAATTAGTTCATCACAAGATACATCTAGTGTAGTGCATAATTTTTCCAGTTCAACCTTGGTTGGAATAGCTTGATTTTTTATCCATTTTTCAACAAATGCTACTTCCACATGTAAATCACTCGCCAATTCCTCAGTTGAGAGATGTAAAACTGCTTGTCTTTTTAAAATCAAATCTCCTAACATCTTTTCCCCCTCCTTTATTCAATTAAATAATAAGCCTATAAGATAAAAAAACCAATCAACTGACAGTTGATTGGCGATTTAATCAGCTTTATGGAATTCTTCATAGAGAGAAACATCTTTTAACAATAACTCAACAATCTCGTCATCGTCCTTGACCTTCACGCCTCGATGCTCTAAAAACATCACAAATTGAGGTAGATAATCTCGAGGCTGATTCAACAAATCAAACGAAACAAACTTGCCATCTTTTTTTGTAACGTCTAAATACATCGGATCCGCACTCACATCTACAACGGAAAAACGAGCTTTTTTAGTATAACGTATCTTAGCTTCGGCCATCTCAGTATAGATGATTCTTGTTACTTTAGCTTTACGCATTATTAATTGAAACATTCCCCAAAAAGGAACGCTTGAATAACCTACTTGATAAATTTCCTTTTGATCAATCACCCAATAATCTCGAATCAAAAACGGAAGAATCATACCAGAAATTATGATAAAGTAGATCACACCCGCTAACCATAAATCGATTCGGAAACCAATCAAAAAACCCGTGACTAATACATCTAAAAGCAAAAAATTTCGCAATCGTTTCATAGTAAATTTTTTCCCCACGACATAAGGCTTTTTAAAAAAGGGACTCCCCCGTAAAAGCTCATCAATCGAAAGGTTAAACACTTCACTTAACGCGATTAAATTATCAATCGAAGGCACAGCTAAATTTTTTTCCCATTTCGAAATAGCTTGTGGCGTCACAAAAAGCTGCTGCGCCAATTCAACTTGGGTCAAGCCAGCTTTTGTCCGATATATTTGTAACAACTCCCCTAAACGCACAACTATCACTCTCCTGCTTTCATTATAAACTTTTTTATCCCCTAAAAGTAAAAAAAGACTGGATCAAAAGTTATTTAACTTTCAATCCAATCTAAAGGTTATATTAGTGCTTTCCCAGTCATATCTTCGTAATCTTTTTTCATGATTTCCCAAGATTTTTCAATCTTATCATCTAGTCCAAATAAACCGCTGCGACCAACAATATAGATGTCTGGTCCGGCTGCATCAATTCGTTTGAATGATTTCCGATTTGATGAACCGTCCATTTCGATAACATATTTGTAACCTTTTTCTTCTCGTAATTCCCGTAAAGCAACAATTTTATCTAAGGTACTTTCGATAAAGCGTTGTCCAGCAAAACCTGGATCAATTGTCATAATGGTAATTTTATCCAACAATTCGATATATGGAAAAATTGTTTCAATCGGTGTTTCTGGATTTAAAACAATTCCTGCTTTTAAACCTGCATCATGAATTTGATCGATTAAACGAAATGCCATGCCATCTAAAACTTCAGCATGCATACAAATCCATTCACATTTTTGAGCAACTAATTGATCTACCCAAAAACTTGGATTTGTCACCATCAAGTGTGCTGACATTGGTAAACTACTGATTTTGCGTACTTCATCAATAAACCACGGTGATAAAGTAATATTTGGCACATAATGACCGTCCATAATATCAATGTGATAAGAATCTACCTTATCATTTAGAAAAGTAATTTGTTCTTTAAATTTATCTAAGTCCATCGTCATTAATGATGGTGAAAATTCTACTTTGTTCATACTTAACCTCGCTTCATTTTTTTAGAAAATTTGAATATCGTCTAAACTAATTTCATCTTCTTCCACTTCTACCGCTGTATCTAATTCTTCTAACGGTACATTTTTCTTAATCACCGCTAATGCTACAGCGGTCACTACAATATTTACTAAGAGCGCCATCACGCCAGCCATTGGACGCGACATGGTTGGAATCATCAAGACACCACCAAATGGAACTGTTGCATCGGCACCTAAGACCATTGATACGGCACCACCTGCTGCACCACCGATTGCAGTTGCGACAACACTACGAACAATATCATTCATTACTAAAGGAATAACACCTTCGACAATATTGATTACACCCATCGGTACGGCAGATTTTAAAGTTTCAACTTCCACTGAAGAATAAATATTTTTTCTAAATAATTTCGCAATAAAATAAGCTAAACCGAAACCGATTGGTGTGGCAGTATTGACTAGTTGTAATGCAGTAATTGGTCCATTCAACCCTTCTGCTTGCATCGTTAATACAAAAGCGAAAACTGTTTTGTTGATTGGTCCACCGTAATCGACACCACTTAAAATCCCGACAACTGCACCAAAAATTAATAATGACGAAGAACCTAAACCATTTAATAAGTCCGTTAATAAATTAGTAAATGCGGCAATTGGAATCCCGATAATGTATACCATGATTAATCCGCCGACAATTGATGTTAAAAATGGTACTACTAAAGTTGGCATCAAACCTTTTGCCCAGTTTGGTAATTTTACATATTTTAAGACGGCCAATACTAACCAACCCGCCATGTAACCACCAATGATACCGCCGATAAATCCAGCGCTGATTGCGTTTGCTGTCAAACCGATGATAAAACCTGGTGCAATCCCTGGTTTCGCTGCAATCGAATAAGAAATTCCGGTAGCAATCACGACTGGTAATAATCCTAAACCAGCTGCTCCCATCGTTGCTAAAGCATCCCAGATTGAAAATTCTCCTTGTACTAAAGCTGATTGGTTACTTCCGCCAAAAGCCATCCCAATGGCAATTAGAAAACCTGCGCCACAGACAATCGGGATTAAATAAGAGATCGCCGTCAGCAAGTGTCCTTTTAAATTTAACCGTTTGATAAGTTCCATTTTTGTTTCCCCCTAGAGTATATTATGCTTGTGCCACCACTTCGGCCGCCTTTTCAATAAGTTTGTTAGGTGATTTCACGGCAATTTCTGTTGGAACTTGGATAATGCGTTTGCCCTCGAAACGTTCCCGACCAGAAATTTTTACATCTACCGCTAAAATAACCACGTCTGCTTCATTGATTTGTTCTGGTGATAATTCATTTTCCACACCAATTGTTCCTTGCGTTTCCACTTGAATCTCATAACCGGCTTTTTTTCCGGCATTTTCTAATTTTTCTTGCGCAATATAAGTATGGGCAATTCCCACTGTACATGCTGCTACTCCGACAATTTTCATCAATGATTCCTCCAATTTTTAGACAAAGGCCGTAACGATTGCGTTTTGATCTTTGGCTTGTAATAAGTTTGCTACGACTTCATCATTACCTAATTTGCGGGCAAACATTGCTAATAATTTTAAGTGATCTTTAGCGGCTTCAACGTCATCTCCAACAGCAAATAAAATAATTCCTTTAACGCCTTTGCCATCTAAAGTTTCCCATGGAATTTCTTCGTTGTTAATACCGATTGCAACACCAACGTCTTTTACAAAAGCACTTTTTCCATGAGGAATTGCGACATAATTTCCGATTCCTGTTTGGCCTTCTGCTTCTCGCGCGTAAATATCTTTGATAAAACCTTCGATGTCGGTAATGTTGCCATTGGCCAACAATAATTCTGCTAATTCATGTAAAACTTCATCTTTAGATTTTGCATTCATATTAGTTTTCATCAAATTTTTGTTTAAAATTTCGGTCATTTCCATTTTGTTCTCCTCCTAATAATTATCCCGCAACAACTTCAGCGGCTTTCTCAATTAATTTATTTGGTGATTTTACTGCTACTTCAGTTGGTACTTGGATGATGCGTTTGCCTTCAAAACGTTCGCGACCAGAAATTTTTACATCCACTGCTAAAATCACGACGTCTGCTTCTTTAATTTGTTCATCTGACAATTCGTTTTCCACACCGATGGTTCCTTGTGTTTCTACTTGAATATCATAGCCGGCTTTTTTACCAGCGTTTTCTAATTTTTCTTGTGCGATATATGTATGGGCAATTCCCACGGTACATGCTGCTACTCCGACGATTTTCATAAATGATTCCTCCTAAATTTCTCCAACTATTTCAGTTATTTGTTTGATATGATTGGCTGCCAACAAATTTTCGACAAATTCATCATCAGCTAATTTTCGAATAAATAAAGCAATTCTTTTTTTGATTTCCACCGCTTCATTTTCTTTTAGCAAGATGGCAATCACAAATGCTACGTCTCCTTGTTTCTCCCAGTCAAAAGTTTGCTGCAACTTCACTAATAAAACTTGGCTCGTTAAAATATCAGGACTTTCAATATGGGGCAAAGCAACTTTTTCCGCCACCATAATACTGCCTAAATCCACCCGCTCTTTTAACTGTTGACTGACTTTTTCAGGCGCAGTAGTCGCAGCTTTCTGACTTAAAAACTGATAGATTTCTTGAACATTGCTAAACGTATCAACCATTGCTACTTGATATAATTTATTTTCGCTCATGATAAATCTCCTCAATTTTATTTTTCAGCCGTTCTTCATCTTCCTTTGAAAACATCGCACTAACTAATAAATTATTGATGGGCACTTGCTGATTCAAATCAATCGTGGATAAAATCAATTCCACGCCGGCATAATTTTGCGAAGTTTGATCGTAATCTCTCGTGGCCAAAACATCGACAATTTCCAACTCAGGAAACTTCTTAGCAATTTTGACTCGTAATAATTCCGAAGTTCCAATCCCAGTAGTACACATAATCAAAGTTGGAATCGGTCGCCGATCAGTTTCTAACACTCGAGCAAAGTACAACGTGATAAAACCATTTTCATCATCATTGATGGTTGCCAGTTGAAATTTTTGACTCGCTAACACTGAGACTTCTGTGACTTGCTGAAAAATATTGTCGTAGACACTTTTAATTTGGTCTAATAAGCCATTTTTCACACGGATTTGATTTTCTAAACGATTCAACATCGGTTTTATGTGATTAGCAAAATCATTGAAAAATGTTTCATTCACCATCGCAATTCCTAAACGTTTGGTCATCTCTTCCAAATAGAAATAAGTCACGTCGTTCACTTTGTCAGAAAAATGATTCTTTTTCTTATTATTCCCTTCAATTCTCGAAGAAACCAAGTATTGATAGAGATGATAAATTTCATTTTCCGGTAACGGCTCATTGATATATTTGCTAATGTTATCAATCACCGTTTCAGCAATTTTCTTTAACTCAGGATCTTTTGTCATCTCTTGTTCTTCTTCAGCCGTCACTTCTCGTTTAACAATTTGCGAAGATTTACGAGAACGACTGACTAAAATATACAAGTGAGAAAAAATATTCACGTTATAAGGATAAGGAATTTGCAATTTCATCTTGCGCAGTTGATCCAAGATATACAAAACATCATAACTATTGAAGTTTAAACTTTGATTGTTGCGCAATTCTTCAATATCAACAATGTTCATGTTTTGAATCACATCGCCAATCGCTTTGCGGATATTTTTCTCTTCTCCGACGATCGCCAACTGCCGATTTTTTCGCTCCAAAACTAAATCATACTGCGCCAACTCATTCGTCAAAATCTGTTCATCACTGGCCACCACTGAATCACCGACATAATACTCATCGAATAACTCATAAATTTTTTTCGGATGCGGTGCCGCTAATAACAAAGCTTCTAGCACGCGTTCTCTCCGTTGTTTCGGCGTGAAGTCTATTTGCTTTTCACTTTTTGCCACTGGATTGCCTAAATATTTTTCATAGTTTAGTTTAAATCCGCGACCTTTCTCAGAAAAAATCATGATGTCATCAGTGACTTCATCATTAATTTTTTTGACTAAGCGATAGACCGTTTTAGGTGAAATATCAAAATGTTGGGCAATCTCTTCCCCCGTCACAAAATCTGACTTGTTAGAAAGATACAATAATAGCTGCTTTTCGCGATTTCCTTTTTTACTCATAACTATTACTCCTTCGATGTCTTTATAATAAAGCACTTTCAAGAAAGCGTTTCACTTATAAATGTCCAATGCACTGGACATTTTTTTAGCGGACAAAAAAATACTAAGAATAATAGGTTTGTCCCCTACTACTCTTAGTATAGTTTTTTTTATTCACCAATCAATGTTTCTAAACCAACATGCATCATGTCTTTAAAGGTATTTTGGCGTTCTTCTGAAGTAGTTTCTTCACCGGTCAGCATATGATCACTAACCGTCATGATGGCTAAAGCTTGTACATCAAACTTAGCAGCTAAGTAATATAAAATCGCTGCTTCCATTTCCACACCTTTAATGCCGTAATTCGCTAAATCAAAAGTTGGTTTCAAATCATCTTTGTAGAAAGTATCTTCTGATAAAACATTTCCCACATGAGTTGTAAAACCTTGCTCTTTAGCAATATTATAAGCTCTTACCATCAAATCAAAATCAGCAATCGGGGTAAAATGGAAACCTGGAAAATGCTTAGCTACCATTGATGAACTCGTTACCGCGCCTTCAGCAATGATCAGGTCTCGCACATGAACATCTTTTGATAAAGCACCACAAGTACCTACGCGAATTAATTTTTTCACGCCATAAGATTCAATCAATTCCTGTGCATAAATTCCCGCAGAAGGCATCCCCATACCTGTTCCTTGAACAGAAACTCGTTCACCTTTATAGGTACCGGTATAACCTAACATCCCTCGCACATTATTATAAATTTTTGCATCTTCTAAAAAGTTCTCTGCAATAAATTTTGCTCGTAATGGATCTCCCGGCAATAAAATTTTATCAGCTACTTCTCCAGCTTTCGCCTCAATATGAACGCTCATCTTATTCCTCCTAAAACTATTTTTAATCATGATTTAGCTACATGATTTTTTAAAGTTCCTGCAATGTTTCTTTCACTAAGAATTTGAAATCTTCTTTTACTCTTTCAGTTGTTTCGACAACTTCTGCATGATTTAAATTAGCTTGCATTCCTGCAGCCAAGTTCGTAATACAAGAAACCCCCAAAACTTTCAAACCACTGTGAACTGCAACAATCACTTCAGCCACGGTAGACATACCCACAGCATCAGCACCCATCGTGCGAGCCATATGAATTTCAGCTGGTGTTTCATAAGTTGGCCCACTAAAGCCCATATAAACCCCTTCACGTAAATTTAAGCCCACTTTTTTGGCAGCTGCTCTAGCTACGTCTTGGTATTCTATTGTGTAAGCATGGCTCATATCAGGGAAACGAGGACCCATTTCATTATCGTTGGGACCAATTAAAGGATTTGTTCCGGTGAAATTAATATGATCATTAATCAACATTAAATTTCCTGGCTCAAAGTTTTTATTTACCCCGCCAGCTGCATTGGTTACGATTAATGAGTGAATTCCTAAAGCTGCCATCACTCGCACAGGATAAGTCACACTCTCCATTGGATAACCTTCATAAAAATGGAAGCGTCCTTGCATCGCTAAAACTTTTCTGCCTGCTAAGGTTCCATAAACCAACTGCCCTGCATGTCCTTCAACTGTTGAAATTGGGAAGTAAGGAATATCGCTATAGGCAATCTTCACCGCATCTTCAATTTCATCAGCTAATTCCCCTAAGCCAGAACCTAAAATTAAACCAAATTCAATTTCATTAACGCCTTTTTCTTGGATGTAACTGGCTGTTTGCTGCAGTTTTTCTTGTAAACTTGTCATGTAAGTCAGTCTCCTTTTTTATTTTAATAGTTTTAAGAAGCTTTCGCCATTTTCAGTTGCCGGCACATCAAAATTTTCAGCAATTGTTGCTGCAATATCAGAATAATAACCTTGTGGCAATTGTCCCTTTTCTTGCATTTTTTTGCTGTAAACTAACAATGGTACATATTCACGAGTATGATCTGTTCCAGGGAAAGTTGGATCATTCCCATGGTCAGCTGTAATTAATAATAAATCATCCTCTTCTAGTGCATCCAAAATTTCTGGAATTCTTAAATCAAAATCTTCAATCGCATGTGCATAGCCGACAACATCCCGACGATGACCATATAAAGCATCAAAATCTACTAAGTTAGTAAAACTTAAGCCTGTAAAATCTTCCTTCATGACCTTCAATAATTGATCTACTCCGTCCATGTTACTTTTCGTACGGACAGAATCCGTGATTCCTTGACCATTGAAGATATCATTAATTTTCCCTACAGCAATTACATCCTTACCATTGTCTTTCAATGAATCTAAAACAGTTTTACCAAATGGATCTAAAGCATAATCATGACGATTACTTGTCCGAGTAAAATTACCAGGTTCACCTAAGTAAGGACGGGCAATAATCCGACCAATCATATAAGGGTCATCTTTAGTGATATCTCTAGTATATTGGCAAATTCGATACAGTTCTTCTAACGGAATAATTTCTTCATGAGCAGCTATTTGCAACACTGGGTCAGCAGAAGTATAAATAATTAAATCCCCAGTTTTCATTTGTTCTTCACCATAGTCAGCAATTACTTCTGTTCCACTATAGGGTTTGTTGGCACCCATAATAATTCCTCGACCGGAAAACTCAGAAATTTTATCTAATAATTCTTGCGGAAAACCTTCAGGAAATACACGAAATGGTGTTTGAATATTTAAACCAGCAATTTCCCAATGACCAGTCATCGTGTCTTTACCAACCGAAACTTCTTCTAATTTAGTCGCATAACCGTCGTGATCAGTAATATTTTTTACACCATCTAATGGTCGGATTGAACCTAATCCAAGTTGTTCTAAATGAGGAATGTTTAGCCCCGCTTCTTTGGCAATATGACCTAAAGTATCGCTACCAACATCATTAAATTTATCAGCATCTGGTGCTTCACCAATTCCAACAGAATCCATAACTACTAAGTGCATACGCTTAAACATATTCTTCCTTCTTTCTCATTTTTATTTACAAAAAGGGCGACACTAAGCAACGCTGTCCCTTAGTCCCACCCTTAAAAACAAAACTTATTTTGATTTGATATAGTTCACACCGTCTGCTTTTGGTGCAGCGGCTTTACCTAAGAATAATACTAAAACGATAATCGTCAAAACATAAGGGGCTGATTGTAAATACACATCTGGAATTTGCGAAATCACTGGTAAATTTGATCCAGCAATACTCAAGTTTTGGGCAAAGCCGAAGAAAACAGCGGCTCCCATCGCACCTAACGGATTCCATTTACCAAAGATCATCGCAGCTAGCGAGATAAATCCTTGGCCGGCAATCGTTGTTGCGGCAAAACGTCCAGCGATTGATTGAGCGAAAACAGCACCACCCATACCACCTAAGAAACCAGAAATTAACACACCTGAATAACGTAAGGCGTAAACATTCATCCCTAAAGTATCTGCTGCTTGTGGATTTTCACCAACTGAACGTAAGCGTAAACCAAAACGTGTCTTGAAGATGACAAACCAAGCTAAAACAGAAATAGCAATTGCAAAGTAAGCCGGTAAACTAGTTGAAGCAAAGAATAAATCTCCGATTACTGGAATCTTACTTAACACAGGAATATTTGTATATCCAAATTGATGTGAAATTGTATCAGTTTGTCCTTTATTATAAAGTACTTTAATAAAGAATATTGTTAAAGGTGGTGCCAATAGATTCATCACTGTCCCACTAATAATGTGATCTGCTCGGAATGAGACAGTTGCCACTGCATGTAGTAGCGAGAATAGCATCCCTGCCAGACCACCGACTAATACTCCTAGCCAAGGCGTCCAGGCTCCAAACTGACCAGCAAAACTTAAGTTAAAGACAATCGAACTAAAGGCACCAAAAACCATAATTCCCTCTAGACCAACGTTAACGATCCCACTCCGTTCAGAGAAAACACCACCGAGGGCTGTTAAAATTAACGGTGCAGAATAAACCAATGTTTGCGTAATTAATGAACTAAGCATTTGTAAATTCATTATAATTCGCCCCCTTCTTTATTCTCATGTTCTTTCGCGGTCTCGTCCTCATTTAGAATTTCCTTAACAACGGCTTCTTCTTTTTTACCGCCAGAAACTCTAGCTAAACCTACTTGAACGATATATTTAATTGCAACGAAGAAGATAATAATTGGAATAACACTATTTGCTAATTCACTTGGTACACCAGCGAACTGCATTCCTTGACCACCCAGTTTTAAGACACTGAATAGTAAAGCCGATAACAAGATTCCGATTGAGCTACCGTTACCCAATAGCGATACGGCCATCCCGTCAAAACCAATACTAATTGAAGAACCTTGGACAAAGTAATTCATGAAGGTTCCTAACCCTTGAACCACGCCACCTAAACCAGCTAAAGTACCAGAGATAACCATCGAAATAACGATTGTCCGTTTGCTACTCATACCAGCATATTCAGAAGCAAATGGGTTCAAACCAACGGAACGAATTTCAAAACCTAAAGTTGTTCGTTTCATCAAGAACCAAACCAATACTAAGAATACTAAAGCTAAAATGAAACCTGTATTTACCCGTGAACCACCAAAAATATTTGTTAACCACTGTGCTCGAAGCGAGCCGTTGGCACCGATAATTTTGGTTACCCCTTTATTAGAAATAATATCAGGATTCATGACGTTATTAACAATGTGATTGGCTACATATAAAATCACATAGTTCATCATGATGGTAACGATAACTTCACTTGTGCCAAAGAAAGCACGTAAAACACCAGGAATTGCTGCAGCTAGCGCACCCGCTAAAGCACCAGCAATAATTGCTAATGGTAATACAATAGCTTTTGAGGTATCTGGCATGCTTAAAGCGACCCAGATACTAGCAACCCAGCCACACAATGCTTGACCTGATAGCCCGACGTTAAAGAATCCCGCTGAATTCGCTACTGAGAAGCCTAACGCTGTAAAAATCAAGGGGCCTGCGCCAACAAGAATTTCCCCAATGGACATCTTGCTCTGGAAAGCAGAGTTAAACATTGCTTGATAACCCGTTACCGGATTAAAGCCAAAGATTAACATCAATACTGCACCTAAGGCAAAACCTAAAATAACTGAAATAACTGGTACTAAAATATTTCTAATTCGCTCTTGGCGATCATTCATTTGACTCACCCGCCTTTAATTCTTTCCGTGCTTCTTCTAAACTATAACCAGCCATTAATAAACCAAGTTCGTTTTCAGAAGTCTCTTTCGGATCAACAATCCCGACAATTTCACCGGCATGAATTACAGCGATACGGTCAGATACGTTTAAAATTTCATCTAGTTCAAAACTGACTAACAGCACACCTTTATTTTTATCTCGTTGTTCGACTAATCGATTATGAATATATTCAATCGCTCCGACATCTAATCCACGAGTTGGCTGTGCCACAATTAATAAATCTGGGTCACGGTCAACTTCTCGAGCGATAATCGCTTTTTGCTGATTCCCACCTGATAATGAACCGGCAGGCGCTTTTTCACTTGTTGTACGGACGTCGTATTCTTCGATTAAACGTTTGGCGTATTTGTCAATTTCACCGTGATTTAAAACACCCATTTTACTAAATGGTGCATGATAATATGATTGCAATGTAAGATTTTCAGATAATGGCAATGGTAAAATTAATCCGTATTTGTGTCGATCTTCTGGCACGTGTCCTACACCTGTTTCGGTGATTTTACGGGGACGTTTATTAGTAATGTCTTCGCTACCTAAAGTAACTGTGCCGCTTTCTACTTTTCTCAATCCGGTGATTGCTTGAATCAGTTCGCTTTGACCATTTCCATCGATACCAGCGATTCCGACCACTTCACCACGACGAACATCTAAGCTTAGGTTTTTTACCGCTTCTAAACCACGACTTTCTTTCACTGATAAATTCTTAATCGAAAGAATAACTTCACCTGGTGTTGCAGGTATTTTATCTGTTTTAAAGGAAACTGAACGACCAACCATCATATCAGCCAATTGTTGTGAAGAAACATCTTTCACATCTACCGTCCCGATTGATTGTCCACGACGGATAACAGAACAGCGATCTGCCACTTTTTTGATTTCATCCAACTTATGGGTAATCAAGATAATTGATTTGCCTTCTTTTACTAGGCTACCCATAATTTCGATTAATTCATCAATTTCTTGTGGTGTTAATACAGCTGTCGGTTCATCAAAAATCAAGACATTGGCTCCCCGATATAAAGTTTTCAAAATCTCAACCCGTTGCTGCATACCAACTGAAATATCACGAATATAAGCATCAGGGTCTACTTGTAAACCATACTCTTCAGATAAACGTAAAATTTCCTGACGGGCTTTTTTCTTGTCTAAAATGCCCAAATGCGTCAGTTCACTACCTAAAATAATATTTTCTGTTACTGTAAAAGCTTCTACTAACATGAAATGTTGGTGAACCATCCCGATTCCTAACTGGTTCGCCTTGGTTGGACTAGAGATATCTACTTTTTGTCCATCCATCAAAATCTCACCTGAAGTTGGTTGCAATAAGCCTGACAATACGTTCATTAAGGTTGATTTCCCGGCACCATTTTCTCCTAACAGTGCATGAATTTCGCCTTTGCGAACTTTTAGATTGATATTGTCATTGGCTTTAAACGTGCCAAATTGCTTGGTGATATTGCGCATTTCAATGACATACTGTTCTTCTGTCACTATTTTTCACATCCTATCACTTTTTAGACCTGAGCAAACAGATTTACCTAAAGGGATTCTTCCCTTAGTCAAACAGTAATTACTTTACTGCTTGACTAAATAAAGAATAAGGAAAGGAGACAAAAACTGGTAAAGCTTTTGTCTCTTTTTCCAAAAGTACATAAATTATTTTCCTGGTGTTTCTGGTACTTTTACTTCACCATCAGCAACTCGTTTTTCAGCTGCGTCAACTGCAGTTTTAACATCGTCAGTTAAGAAACCATCAGTAAGTGATACCCCACCGTCTTTTAGACCATAGTTTAAGTGTTCGCCGCCAGGGAATTTATCGTTTAATGCGCGAGTAGAAATATCTTGTACTGAAGTACCTACACCTTTAAGTGTTGAAGTTAAAGTGAAGTTGCTTTCTGTACCTTCTGAATCTGTGTATTTACCATCATCTTGTTGGTCGCTATCAACACCGATAACCCAAACTTTTTCAGCTTCTGGCACTTTTTCGTTACGTGCTTTTGCTTCTGAGAAGACACCCGCACCAGTACCACCTGAAGCATGATAAATAATGTCAGCGCCATTGTCGTACATGTTAGCAGCTAGAGCTTTACCTTTTGAAGGATCTCCAAATGATGCTGCGTATTGTACATCAACAGAAATATCTTTACCTAATTCTTTAGCTGCATCAGCAACACCTTTTTCAAAACCAGCTTGGAAACGGTCGATTACTTGACCTTCTTCACCACCGACAAAACCTAGTTTATCAGTTTTAGTTGTATATGCTGCTGCAACACCCGCTAAGTAAGCTGCTTCGTTGTCTTTAAATGTTACAGAAACAACGTTGTCTTTGTCTTCGATAACTGAATCGATAATCGCAAAGTTTGTGTTTGGATTAGCATCAGCTGCTTGAGTGATTGGATCTGCTAATAGATAACCTACACCAAAGATTGTATGGAAGCCGTTTGAAACAGCTGAATCAATATTTGTTGTATATTGAGAAGCATCATTTGATTGGATATAGTCATATCCGCCAGTACCGCGACTAATGTCATGTTCTTTACCCCAAGCTTGCAGACCTTCCCACGCGCTTTGGTTAAATGATTTGTCATCTACACCACCGATATCAGTTACAATTGCCACACTGTGTTCTGCATCTGCACTGCCTGAACCGCCACCTGATGAATCAGTTCCACTGTCGTTACCTCCGCCACAAGCTCCTAGTACCAATAAAGATGCTAGTGCCACAGCGCCTAGACCAAATAATTTTGCTTTTTTCATTCCTGTAAAGCCTCCTAAATAAATTATGGTTTTTTCAACAGTCAAAAGACTGAATGAACAATATTTATAAATCCTTTTCAGTAAACATGTATGGTAAAAGTTGTTCTACGGTCATTTCTTTTTTTACCCCATGATCACCGATTAAAGTTACGGGCATCTCTGGTGCACAAAATTCTGCCATCACTTGTCGACAGGCACCACAAGGAGAAATCGCTTCTGGTGTATGTCCTGCTACTACTAAATGTGAAAACTCTCTTTCGCCTTCAGAAACAGCTTTGAAAAAAGCGGTTCTTTCAGCACAATTACTCAATCCATATGAAGCATTTTCGATATTTAGCCCTTGATATATTTTGCCATCTTTTGTTACTAAACATGCGCCTACCGGAAAATGCGAATAAGGTACATAAGCTTTATCCAGTGCTTTAACGGCTACGTCAATCCATTCTTGTTTCGCTGTCATCTTTTATCTCCTAATAACCTGAACCAGATAATCCGTTCATGATCGCAACTCCGGAGCTAGCACCTAAGCGTGTTGCACCAGCTTCGATCATTGCCAAAGCTTCTTCTGCATTATGGATACCACCAGAAGCTTTCACACCCATCTCAGGGCCAACAGTCGCTCTCATTAATTTTACATCATCAATTGTTGCACCACCAGTTGAGAAGCCTGTTGAAGTCTTAACAAAGTCAGCACCAGCTACTTTAGCTAATTGACTTGCTTTGATTTTTTCTTCATGGTTTAACAAACTAGTTTCAATAATAACTTTTACTAAAGCTTTATCTTTAGCTACCGCCACCACAGCTTCAATATCTTTTTGAACTTTATCATAATCTTGATCTTTTAAAGCACCGATATTGATTACCATGTCAACTTCATCTGCGCCATTTTCAATGGCATCGTTGGCTTCAAACGCTTTTGTTGCAGTTGTGTTGGCACCTAAAGGAAAGCCGATTACTGTACATACAGCCACTGGTTCACCTTTTAATTCTTTGGCTGCTAGTTCAACCCATGTTGGATTTAAACAAACAGAATAAAAACGGTATTTCTTTGCTTCTTCGATAATTTTTAACACTTCAGCTTTGGTTGCATCTGCCTTTAACAACGTGTGGTCAATCATGCGATTTAATTCCATAAAAACGATCCCCTATTCTGTAATAATTGCATGAATCAATGTTGGCTCAGTGAACTGGTCGCTAATTTTAATGTTGTCATATAGCAATTCTTTCACGTTCTCGACATTTTCTTCATTTGCATAAATTGTCAGCAAGCTTTCTCCTGCTGCAACTTTGTCACCAATTTTTTTGTGAAGCTTAATACCCACAGCATGATCAATCGCATCTTCTTTGGTTTTACGACCAGCACCCAGTAACATAGCTGCGATCCCAATTTCATTTGCGACTAACTCTTCTACATAGCCAGACATTTTTGCTGGCAAGGCAATTTCATATTTTGCTGTTAATAGTTTTTCTGGTTGATCGATTACAGTTACGTCTCCACCTTGATCTATCACCATTTCACGGAATTTTTCTAAAGCTTTACCTGACGCTAAAGCTTCTTCCAACATTTTTCTAGCATCTTCTAGGCTGCTTGCTTGCTTGGCCAGTACGACCATCTGACTGCCTAAGACGTAGCACATCTCAGTTAAATCTTCTGGACCTTGACCTTTCAAAGTATCGATTGCTTCAACAATCTCAAGACTATTTCCAATCGCTTCACCCAAAGGCTCTGACATATCAGAAATTACCGCCATTGTCTGACGGCCAGCTAGATGACCAATTCTTACCATGGTTTTGGCTAAGCGTTTGGCATCCTCAATATTTTTCATAAAGGCGCCTTCACCAGTTGTCACATCTAAGACAATTGCATCCGCACCCGCCGCAATTTTTTTACTCATGATCGAGCTGGCAATAAGTGGAATTGAATCCACAGTCGCAGTCACATCTCTTAATGCATATAATTTTTTGTCTGCCGGTGCGAGATTTCCAGACTGACCAATGACTGCTACTTTACTTTTATTTACAATATCAATAAATTCTTGTTCAGATAATTCAATCTTGAATCCTGGAATCGATTCAAACTTATCTAAAGTTCCTCCGGTAAAACCTAACCCACGACCTGACATCTTAGCAACTGGGACACCGACACTAGCAACGAGTGGCGCTAAAACTAAAGTCGTCGTGTCACCTACACCACCTGTTGAATGTTTATCTACTTTGATTCCTTCAATTGAGGACAAGTCAATAATTTCTCCAGAATTTGCCATTGCCATTGTTAATGAAGTAATCTCTTCATCAGTCATATCTTGATAAAATATTGCCATCAACAAGGCGCTCATTTGATAATCAGGAATTGATTCCTCGGTATAACCCGAAATAATAAAATCAATTTCTTCTTTGGTTAAGGTCTGTCCGTCACGTTTTTTTTCGATCAAGTCAACCATTCTCATTTTATAAATCCTCCAAACTTAGTGACATTATACAACAAAAACGCAAAAGGTAAACCACTTTAGTAAAACAGTTTACTAAAGAACAAAGCGCTTTCGGAAAACGCTAACAACGTTATTGTATAGAGGGCTAGGTGATTTGTCAAGCCTCATCTAATTTTTTTACACTCTCACGAATAATTAATTTAGTTCGAAAGATTTTATTCGGAATTCGCTGTGAAGGGAAATTAATCGCATCTACTAAAAACTTTGCAGCTGAAAAACCAATTTCGAAACTTGGTTGAAAAACCGTTGTCAAAGGTGGAACCATATATTCACTAATTTCTAATCCATCGAAACCAACCACTGAAATATCTTCAGGAATTTTCAAACCAGCTTCATAAATTGCTTGATAAGCACCAATCGCCATTTCATCATTGCCGCAAAAAATAGCAGTAATTTCTTTATTTTTTAAAACTTCTCTGGCAGCGTGATAACCACCTTCAATAGTTAAATTACCTGTCGCAACATAACTTTTCTTGAAGGGTAATTGATTTTCAAAAATAACTTGCTTATATGCATTTTCCCGTTCAGAAAGCTGGTAATAGCCTTCATTTTCTTTTAGCATACCGATATGGCGATGTCCTTGTTTAACTAACATACGAACCACTTCTTGTGCTCCGGCATATTCTTCCACCAACAGTTGTCCCCAATCACGGTCATTAAAACCACGGTCAATTAAAACCACTGGATGATTACGATAAAATTCACTATCTAAAGCTTGCTCCGGTGACAATTTATGCGGCGTTGCAATTAAAATACCGTCCACCGAACGATGAGATAATTCGTTCAATAACAATCTTTCTTGTTCACGATCATGACGGGAATTGCACAAAATGATCATGTAGCCTAAAGGATTTAAATAACTTTCCACCCCTTCAATCACTTTCGAGAAAAAAAAGTCAGTCACATCTGGAACAATCATGCCAATTGTCTTAGAATGACGGTTAATTAAATTAGCCGCAAAAAAATCGGGTTTGTAATCATATTCTTCAACGATATCCAAAACTTTCCGGCGTGTCTTCTCGCTAAAGCGATTACCTTTATTATTTAAAATTTGCGAAACAGTGGTGACAGAGACGCCTGCCAATTCAGCAATTTTTTTAATTGTGATTTTCATAGGGGACCTCCTTTGCTTTTCGTCATCAGTTTAGCAAAGCTATCTACGATTTGAAAGCCTTTTTTTACACAAAAATAAGGGCAGCTAAGCTACCCTCATTCCTTGATACTTTTTAAAATAAAATAACCCTTATCTTTAGCAATTGTTTCGACATTTCCAAATACTTCAGCCATTTTATTTTTGGCGCTAGGCGCCCCTTGTTTTTTTTGAATCACAATAGTCAAGCTGCCTTGCGGTTTTAATAAATCAAAGGCCCCGCTTAAAATTTCGTGGACTACTTTTTTTCCGGCACGAATTGGTGGATTGCTAATAATTGCAGCATATTCTTTTTGGTGTAAATCGGCATAGATATTGGATTGATGAATATCTGCAGTCAGTTGATTTTTTTCAGCATTTTGTTTTGCTAGTTCGATTGCTCGATTATTTACATCAATCATTTCTACCGGAAGTTTTGTATCATAGACCAAAGCTAAACCGATTGGACCATAACCGCAACCAACGTCTAAAATAGTACCTGCTGGTAATTCGTTAGCATCAAAAGATTCAATCAATAAACGTGAACCAAAATCGACAGTTTCGCGGGAAAAAACACCACTATCCGTTACAAATTGAAATTCTTTTCCTAATAATGGAAATGACCAATACTTTAATTGATGCTCTGTTTCGGGATTTTCTGAATAATAATGATTTGTCATAAAATTTTTATCCTAATAATTTATTTTTTATATCACGGGCAATTAAGGCACCGATAAAATCATAACCTTCTTCTGATGGATGCAAGCCATCACTACCTAAAAATTCAGTTGGCACCGGATAAACGGTCATATGATGATATAAATCAATCATATTCACACCCATTTCTCCAGCAGCCTCTTTAAGCGCAGCAACATATTCTTGTTGTCGTTGATTATTGCCATCGGCACAAACTTGCTCATCGACATAACTTGGTGAAAGTATAATAACTTTTTCTGCTGGAAATTTTCCAATAATTTGTTTCATCGTCTTAGCATATTCTTCAGGCGTGGCACTTTGATTTAATGAATCATTTGAACCCAACATGATAGCAACAAAATCTGGGTTTTCTGCCACTGCTTGATCTACTCGATTCAAACCTTCTGCTGAAGTTTCTCCTGGAACACCTAAATTAACGATTTGATAGCCAGGAAAGCCCATGCCAGTTAATTCTTTAATAGTAATTTCGTCTAGCATATTGGTACTGGCACCTTCATAATAGCCTGCTGCCAAACTGTCACCGAATAACACAATCTTTTTCATCGTTACGCCTCCTAGAAATTTACTTTAATGATACCATGAAATGAAAAAAATCAAAGCGTCGACTCTCTCAGTATTTTTTCTGAATCAGTCGGCAAAGTTCGGCGTTTTATGATAAAATAAGCCCAGTATTCGAAGTTAGGAGAAGCAAATGAATGGAAAAGGTAATTACTATCAAATTCCCCGTGAAAAATGGCAAGATTTTTATTCTGGCGACACGCCCTTAACACAAGAAGAACTAGATAGTATTAAAAGTTTAAATGACCGGATTTCTATGCAAGATGTAGCGGATGTGTACATTCCTTTATGTCATCTGATTCATCTATACATGAAAGATTTTGAGTCGTTGACTTTAAGTAAAGGTTTATTTTTACATCGTTACGTAAAAGTTCCACCATTTATTATTGGGATTGCCGGTAGTGTAGCCGTCGGAAAAAGTACAACAGCACGCTTGCTGCAAACTTTGTTAGACCGACTCTTTCCCCATAGTTCTGTCCAGTTGATTACAACTGATGGCTTCTTGTACCCTAATGCAGAGCTGGAGAAAAAAGGCATCATGGATCGTAAAGGATTTCCTGAAAGCTATGATATGGAAAAACTAATTGATTTCTTGAATGCAGTAAAATCTGGCGAAAAGAATATCGAAATTCCGAAATATTCCCATAACGTCTATGACATTATTGAAGACGAAGTGGAAATCATTGACCAACCAGACATTTTAATTGTTGAAGGGATCAATACTTTACAATTGCCAGCTAACCAACAAATCTATGTTAGTGACTTTTTTGATTTTTCAATTTTTGTAGATGCAAAACCTTCATTAATTGAAAAATGGTATTTGGAACGCTTTGAATCATTGTTGGATACAGCTTTTCAAGACCCTACCAATTACTATTATGAATATGCGATTGGTGACCGCAAAGAAGCCTTAGCTATGGCTGAAGGCGTTTGGCAAAATGTCAATTTGAAAAATCTGATGGAATACATCCTACCGACACGTGGTCGAGCAGACGTGATTCTCCATAAGACGATTCATCATAATATTGATGAGATTTTTATTCGGAAGTACTAAACTTTGCAAAAGAGCATCTGCTTTTTTAGATAAAATAATGAAAGAATAGAGGTAATAACTGTGACGAACGTTTCCGCAGAAATGACAGACGTTGAAAAAATTATTGTACTAGATTACGGTAGCCAATATAACCAATTGATTACGCGCCGCATCCGTGAATTTGGCGTTTTTTCTGAACTACTAAGCCATCGGATTACTGCAACTGAAGTCAAAGCTATGAATCCTAAAGGTATCATCTTATCTGGTGGTCCTAATAGTGTTTATGACGAAGGAGCTTTTTCAATTGATCCAGAAATCTTTGAACTAGGCATTCCTGTTTTAGGTATTTGTTACGGCATGCAACTGATTACTTATCAATTAGGTGGAAAAGTTGAACCCGCTAAAAACCGTGAATACGGAAAAGCAACTTTAGAAGTATTAGACCAAGAAGCTGTTTTATTTGCCGGCACACCAAAAGAACAAACTGTTTGGATGAGCCACGGTGATTTAGTCACAGAAGTCCCAACTGGATTTGAGACAGTCGCAACTTCTATTGATTGTCCTATCGCTTCAATTCAAGATACTAAACGCAACTTTTATGGTATCCAATACCACGCTGAAGTTCGTCATTCAGAATATGGAAATGAATTATTACGCCACTTTGCTTTTGACGTTTGTCACTGTAAAGGCGACTGGAGTATGGATAACTTTATCGACATGCAAATCGCAAAAATCCGTGAACAAGTCGGCGATAAAAAAGTCTTATTAGGCTTATCTGGCGGCGTGGATTCAAGTGTTGTTGGTGTCCTTTTACAAAAAGCCATTGGTGATCAATTAACTTCTATTTTCGTTGACCATGGTTTATTACGTAAAAATGAAGGCGACCAAGTAATGGAAAGTCTAGGCGGAAAATTCGGCTTAAACATCATTAAAGTCGACGCGAAAAAACGCTTTATGGACAAACTTGCTGGTGTTTCTGATCCAGAAACTAAACGCAAAATTATCGGTAACGAATTTGTTTATGTCTTTGATGATGAAGCAACAAAATTAGCTAAAGATGGCGTTGGTTTCTTAGCACAAGGAACTCTTTATACCGATGTCATTGAATCTGGTACCGAAACTGCCCAAACCATTAAATCTCACCATAACGTTGGTGGATTACCAGAAGATATGCAATTTGAATTAATCGAACCTTTAAATACTTTGTTTAAAGATGAAGTCCGCGAGCTAGGAACACAACTTGGCATGCCTGACGAAATCGTTTGGCGCCAACCTTTCCCTGGCCCAGGCTTAGGTATTCGAGTAATCGGTGATTTAACTGAAGAAAAACTAGAAATCGTTCGTGAATCAGATTGGATTTTACGAGAAGAAATTGCTAAAGCTGGACTTGACCGTGACATCTGGCAATACTTTACTGTCTTACCAGGCATTCGTTCTGTGGGTGTTATGGGCGATGGTCGAACTTATGATTATACAATCGGTATCCGCGCAGTCACTTCAATCGATGGGATGACAGCTGACTTTGCTAGAATTCCTTGGGATGTCTTACAAAAAATTTCCGTGCGAATCGTTAACGAAGTCGATCACGTGAATCGGATTGTGTATGATATTACGAGTAAGCCACCTGCAACTGTGGAGTGGGAATAATAGCAGGAGAGCTTGAAATCCTTTATACATAAGGGTTTCAAGCTCTTTTTTTGCAAATCATTGCACCGGGATTGCACCTAATTTTTCTGATTTAAAAATCCTACGGTATGTTGATTGCTTGGTGAGTGGTCGAGGTTTGTTATTGAATGACTCATTTGAATAACGCCTTTTAGTTTTGAAGCTACTTCAAAATTACTGTTTGGATACAAATGCCCGTATGTTCCTAGAGTTGTTTCGATATCTTCATGTCCCAGTCGATCTTTAATAATTAAGGGATTCTCGCCCATTTGAATCAATAGTGACGCATGAGATTGTCTCAAGGCATGAATTTTAATCCGATGAACACCAGCTAATTTTGCATAGCGAGTAATGGCATAGCTAATCGTATGATTTTGCGTGGGTTCGCCATTATAACTCATGACAAAACCACTTGGTGCAACATTTTGCTGTACCTTTCGCCATTCTTTTAAGATTGACAAGGTGTCTTCTTCCAAAACAATATGTCGATTGCTAGCTTTTGTTTTCGGCTCCACAAACTCATAGTGTTGCAGATTTTTATAAAACAACGTCTTATCAATTTTCAAAACCGCTGTCTTAAAATTAATATCCTCCCACTGAACGGCAGTTGCCTCACCAATCCGTAAACCAGTCATAAACAAAAACCACAGAGACACATACAGAAAGTGTTGATAATAATCTTCCTTGTAAATACATGAAATGACCTTCTCAAACTCTTCCTTCGTCCAAAATTCAATCTTAGTCTTTTGCTTCTTGACATTTCCGATAATTTTCGAGGCATTCTTCTGAGTCAAACCTAATAAAATGGCTTTATCCATTGCCAAAGAAAAAATTCCTTGAACATTTCGGATATACGATACCCTCAATGTCTTAAATAATTGTGATTGCCAATTCTGAACATGAATAGGTTCAATTTTATCCACTGGCATCTTATAAAAGTAGGAGAAGTGCTTTTTGATTGAATGCAGCCGATTTTCATAGGTTCGGATTTTCACTTGTGACTTATACCAAGGTAAAAAGATTTCTTCGATATAATCTTTAAACAACATGCTAGTTGGTGTGACTTCAGAGGCCGTTTCAGGCTCTTCAAGCAACAATTTGGAATAGACTCCCCTTGCTTCTTTCTGAGTCTTAAAACCGCTCCGATACTTCTGAATTTTCTTGCCATTGATATCATAGCCAAGATTCGCTCTAAAATAGTACAAGCTATTTTTATCTTTTTTAATCGCATCATTACTCATTGTCTTTACTCCTCACGAATCGTCAGCGTAAAAACTAATCGTCGTTGTCGGAATCGGCCAACTGGATATCAAGAATTTCTTCCACGGCTCCTACAGGTACACGGTCTAGTTTTTTCGAGCTGTAATAGACGTGCCCTTTTTGAATCATTAATTCTTTCGCTTTTTTAATAATATCTGCCGCAAAAGAATTGCCATATCCAAGCTGCACCAAATCTTTTTTTGTAACTGTAATCATTGGACTCCTTTCCATGCAGATTAAAACTTCAATATTCACCTCTGATTATAATAGGTCTTTTGACTCCGTCTCAATCTGCATAAAGCACCTTATTATTTTTTTAGTTATCTGGTTCCTATTAAATTTTAAATACACTATTGTAAAATGACACACCAAATAAGCTTTCATCCATCATTTAGAACTTCTCAAATACTTTCTTCTCGTTTGTTAGAGTCTTTAGAGCTAGTTCTAAGGAAACATAGGGATTTCACCTCCCCTCAGTCCTCGAGGAGCTTTGCAGAAGTATCATTATCACTCAAAATCATCTTGGCATTCACTAACTAGCAATTAGTGGGAAGAGATCATGTATTGCTCCTTCAATCTTTTGATTAAATTCATGGCGCTGAAACTCTATTTTTGCTCTTATTTTGAGAGGTTTGCTCTAACAAATGTATTCAGTTTTCAAGGAACATTTTTGTTGCTCATAACTTAAATATCCACGAAGTCGGAAAATGAAACCAAAATAGCGGAAATTTTTCTATTTTAACTCACCTTTTATAAAAATCTTAAGAAAGTGATGTTAAAACTCAATCTACTGAAAAAAGAAACTTTAATAGATTAAGCTAGCTTAACTTCCCCTATACTAATACCAGCAATTTAAGTGACTAAAAAAGACACAGAAAACGAAATTTTCTTTTAATTTTTTTCCAAATGCGTTGAAAAGCAGTAAAGAATACAGGACTATCTCTGTTCTTTCTTAATATCATTTATGTTTTCGAATTAGTTTGATTGTCACTATTTTCCTCTTCATCTATAACAAACAATCCGAAAGGTCAAAAAAGACACGGAATTTTGAATTTTTTTTAAATTCTTTGAGAAACCTAATTTATTTTAATATGAAAAACTTTTCGAATTAAAACAAGATGAACTAACTAATCAATAGCAGAAAATCTGATACTAGCAGAAAGATAATTTTATAAACAAAAATAGCTACTTCTCACTTTATAAAATGTGAAAAGTAGCTTGGCTGTTACTCCAAATTATTGGAATATATGTTACCTTAAGTCTTTAATTAATGAAAGCTTATTCATGAAAAATACAATCCATATAAAAACTTGTACATAATATTAAACCACTCCATAAAAACTCAAAAGTAATTTTTGATTGATTTCAATACCATGTTGCTGATATGTTGTCTCACGATCTTTAAGTAACTTAGTGATTGCTGTCGCACGTTCTTGATAGCTTCCAAGATGAACTAACCTGTGACAATTCGGACATAAAGTTATGACATTGTCTGTAAAATCCAGTGTATACTGATAATAGTCTTGGACTGCCATCGGTACTAAATGATGCACTTCTACAAAGTTTTTACCATCTGCTTGTGAAATAAAAGTTCGATGTCTTCGATTGAGCTCACAGGACCAATTGCTTCTGATCTTAGCTAAATAACTAACGTGTGGACTTCTGGGATAACTTTCATTTTTTTGATACAATATTTTTTTTGGCCGTTCCAAATTATCAACTTGAAATTCTTTGATTTCCTCAGATATAAGAATTTCATCCGCAACAGTTAATGATGCAAGATTAAAGTTTAAACGGTCATCAGCAAATTCTTCCTTCCTTGTTTGCTTCCTTGTTAGATAGGCAGAAAAACAATTAATCGTTGCACTATAGAAATTATGTTCTTCTCGATTAAAGGTTGTAAAATCTTTCAAATTTTCAACTACCATGATTTTTTTTAATGCTACAAAAGAATCTAAAGGTCCAAAATCCTCTTGGAAAATTTCTTCGTATAATACAGTTAAATATAGCAGAAAACGAGCATAGTGCGCTCCTTTACTCGAAGTTTTTTTGACTTTTCCGTTTTCAACAGATAACTTTTCAGCGAATGCTCTGTAATCTTGTAAAATTGAAAAGTATCGTTCTTTATTTCGCAAAACATGTGGCTCTTTTGAAAATACTTTTCTGAGAGTTATCACAAAACCACCTCTTTCAAACAAAAATATCAAATATTATATTAATAGATTAGATTCTTTCATTACTTTACTGAAAAAACCTAATTCAGGGTCTTTCATAGTTCCTATCAACAATCCGCGATCCAAGAAAACATTCATTTTTTCACAGCTTGTTTCCGAAATGAGCGAGCATGCATGGCAGGCAGAAGCATTAAGTGAGTCCCTGCCCTGTGAATCGCTCTCAATACACACTGGATCAAAACTGCACCATTGTGCTTTTTCAAGCGCACTACTCAACAGTGCAAAGAATCTTTCTGGAACACCTTGTTTAACTAAGCCCCCAAGTGTCCCTTCAGAGTCTGAACTGGATGTATAGATTAAAACTCCATACATTTCCTCATCTCGACTATTTGAATAATAAATCCTTTCTTTCAAAGCAGAGGATGAATATCCGCTACTCATATTCAGCTCTCTAATGAGTAAATGCGACAACGTATGGAGTAAATAATATTCAGGTCTAATATACGATACTTCATCCGCAAATCTTACTTTTTTTTCTTTCGCTACAATTCGATTATAGAGTGGCTTTCCTTTTATTTTTTTTAGCCAATAATCTACTTGTTTGGAATCAAGTGAGAAAAAAATGCCTTCACCTAATGATCGCATCCCTACATAATAACCGTCTTCTCTTTTCAATGATACTTCGTTAACCCCAGCTTTAGAATCCTCACCCTCCAAAGCTCGCTCCCTCATCAATTCCGAGTCGGTAGGTTCGATGCGACTGTAAGATCGAAGCGCACTTACAACCTCTAGTTGATGTACCAACGTAATTTTAGATATAAAAGGTTTAAACGGAGATTTAACCAAGTCCGTTTGATCGAAGATTTTTATTTTAAGTCGCTCAGATCCTTTGTCATAGCCTTCTTTCCCTGTCAACACTTCAAATTCCGGTCTTCTGTAATCCATGATATCCCCAGTTGATTCCGAAGTCGACTGTTCAAAAAAATGAAGTGAAACAGCATTTTTGATTTCAGCTGATTCCTGTCCCAATTCTTCAGCAATAAAATTGATTAAATTTTGGACCTTTACATCTTTATATAGTTTTTTGATACCATCTTCAGGAGAAACACTTTTGAGAGACTTTTGAAGGGATGAGTAGTCAGCAGCCCGCTGAATTTCTTCCATTAACTTATTTCGTTTAAAAGGTATATTAACGGAGCTTGAAATATTGGGAAAAAAGAAATTGTTAGCATTCTTCAATAAAACGCGTAAATTAGCCCCTTCCGAACACATCTCACCTTCATCAGATTTTTTCCATTTGTATTGTCCCTTACACTGTATACCTAGATTTTCCATTTTCTTTGGAAAATGTTCTTCATCGAATACCCCACCCAGTGATCTTCCCTTATTGCACGTTTCACATCTCACTATTAAGTCAGCAATAGATCCTGTTTGTGCAACACTTTCTAACTTTATTTTATGTCCTTTAAAATCATCAAAAGACATATTTGGATGCGGCCATTCCAACCAAGGAAACTCTTGTGCATGTCCATTTTTACATGCGCAGATTACCCGAACCGGAACAAGTTCAGTACCTTTAAAACGAGAATCATATGGATGTTTATCAAATGTATTAATTCTAGAAGGTATTTTTTGAGCTGCTACAGACTCACGCCAACTACTTATTGGCCTTAGACTCCTATCTTTTGGAGAAAAGTACCAGCTTGGAAATCTCGTACCAACAATTTCCTCAACTTCTTTAACTGGAGGTTCAATGAAACCATTGGCATTCATTTCTGTTTCTAACCGGATATCATGGACTTTTTCACATTTATTAGGATTCCAATATTCAGAGTCTGCAACCATCACAGATTGATTATTGATATCCATTAAAGCTCCTATACCAAACGGAGTAAGTAGTTGTGACCTCCTTACGTTAAACTCTGGATTTGCACTTGTCTTATCATAGACCATTTTCACACCCCATTCAGTCAACTAACCTCATATATGCTGTGTCTTCAACATTCCTCATAGTTCCCATCACTCTTGTAGCCTCCTCATGAAAACTTCGATCATCGAATGAACGAAGGAGCAATTTACCAAGAAATTCTTGAGTCTTGGTTCTATACAGATAATACCTAGTTTCGTGTTCTGCACCTTCAATTGCTTCTGCGTCTCTTGCCAATTCTAACCAAGAATTCGTAAACTCCCTCATGATAATCTCAGCATCTTCACTATATAATCTGTATTTATCTTCATTATCTCTTACCCGATTCATCAAATATTCGATAATGGTATCAAGGCGATTTTCATCATTTAAAATATTTATAGGTGTATTGTCGCCAGAAAGTTCTTCGAAATTATTACGCAGCATCGCAACAATTACAGCAGCAACAGCCTTAGTTAAAGCTGGTGCGGAGAATGGCGTGACACTACTTGCTTCAACAAATCGATACATACTCTGGTGATAAGATTGAAAAGTTTCGTAATGCGACCTATCTCTACTACGGGAAGAATTATATAATGTGCACACTAGCCCTAGTGAATCTCGTCCTACACGACTTGTCGCTTGAATGTATTCAGATGTCAGCTTGGGTTGACCAACTACAAACATAGCATTAAGCCTGCTGATGTCTACACCAACGGAAAGCATATTGGTTGCGATAAGAGTATCAATAGGATATTTTTTATCCTTCCGGTCATTTGCAGCATGTCTCACTTCTAATTTGTTTAAAATTTCGGGAATTTCGATTCCTGACTTTCTTGAAGTAAGCTCTACACTTGTATTGTCCCAAAGATAGCGTTTCTTTGTATTATTTCTACGATTCAGCTGATTAATGTATTCTTTCACATCATCCCGAATCAATCCTGAAGCTTTACCTAATTCCCTAATACTATTGAAATAACCGGTTATAGTCCAGAATAATTCTTCCTCATCAGGTTCTAAACCGAGCTCGGTAATCGTTTGTAACATAGCAGCTAATAATCTGATCTCCGTCGTGACCTGCGATTTCCCAGTAGACATGATTCCTAAATAAGCTCTACCTGGTTCAGTTATATTTTCTTTCACGAAGAAATTATCTGCGATATCGATACCATTAGGTGGAAATTGAAATACTTTTCTATCAAAAATTGCTTTAACTTGCTCTTCTGCATTTCTAATTGTAGCTGTTGAAGCAATATATTTTGGAGGTATTATATCTTCTCCACTTTTGAAGATGTAATCAAAGCCAGCTTCATACAGACCCACAATGCTACCTAGTGGTCCAGAAATTAGATGTAGCTCATCTTGAATAATCAATTCCGGTCGGCGATACTTTGTTAAATCATCAGAACCAAATAAATGCTGCGTTTCTTCTTTCAGAGGTACTTGGGCAAACTTATCGACAGTTCCAAACAACAAAGTTGGACGTATGTTATAGATACTTTCGTCAACAACATAAATTGGAAGGCACTTTGAAAACTCACAATTTTTATTGTTACATTTCATATTGTATTTTGGCTTAGAACTATCAATTGGTGAGTAACCCCATCGTCTCTTGATTTTAAAAAATTCAGTTTTTGGAATGATGCTATGTTCTTCTTTACACCAAGGACACTTCAAAACCTGAAATGTATTTTTTCTTTTAGCTTCTTCTAGAGACTCTGCTTTTACCATCGATTCAAAATCGGCCTTAGCTCCCTTCAAGTAGTTGTTTGTTCCCTCTCCAATCCACAGACCTATCGTTATTTCAGTATCACCTAATCCGCTTACACGTCTCCTGATGAATTCTAATGCACAAATTAACTGCGAAGCTCGCTCAAATTGCTGAGCAGTTAAAAGCCTCAAAGTATATCTCATGATTACACTGACGCCAGCTGAATTATTATACTTCATTCTTCGATAGATTATTACCGCTGCAATTGCAAATAAATATGCCTCTGTTTTCCCACCACCAGTACTAACCCATATCAAGTCCAATATTTCCCGATCATCACTTTTTTCATTCAGGATAGATTCCAAAGAATGTAGGACAAAGGCTAACTGGAACGGTCGCCAATTGAACACAATATCTTGAAAATCAGATGTCTCATAGCAATATGCCTTTTGTTCAGCTCCATCAGCCCGCTGAAGTAACATTGCTTTGTTAGCAAGATTAAAAGCTTCAAAAGCTTTATAATCTTCTTTAAGAAATAAAATGGTTTTCTTCATACGTAAACTACAATCTTGGCATCTTTTTATATTTTCACGAGCAAATTTTTGAAATTCTGGGATCAGCTGCCCAATGGATAATTCCATTTTTTTAATCCAATTGTCATAAGCCGCAACAAAGGAGTTCAATTTACTTATTTGACTTTCCTTTTCCATATCAATATAACTGTCAGCCCTCAAAATATCCGGCTCTAGCTCAGGAATCTCAAATGACATCGGAAACAGTTCGTAACTGGGAAGATAACTTGTCTTAATTTCGGTCACTGTTCCATTGACTTCTTCCCAAACAGCAGATACTCCTCGACCAAGTGCATATGTTTTTTTCTGACGATATAAGAACAAATTCATTGCATCTTCCTGATTTAACTTTTCCAAATTAGGTACTTTAATATCTTCGGATGCAGCAAAGGAGATTCCTTCCTGTTCAGGTATTTTTATTTCTGTTTGGAAAAAGTGATTTTTTGAGTTGTTCTTAACTACAAGAGTAACCGCTGTTACAGTTTCGTTTGCAATTTTCAAATTTTTTATTTTTGAAAACAGTTGAACTGAATATTCCTTGCTAAATTTAATCTCTTTAGTTTCCATTCCTTCGTATAATTTTAATAATAAATTACTGACAAGAGGTTTGCGTTGGAAACAACTCTTTTTATTGTAATTAATATTTTTTATTTTATTAATCAAAAATTTAGTATCTATGTCTAAAGTTTCGTTACTCCTCATTTCTTTAGATAGATTATTAATTTTTTCATCAGTCTCTTCATTGTAGCTTTTTAAACGAATTCTTTTTTTCCCTTCATCTATTTCAAATAGCTGGTCAACTTTCTCAATTCTTGATTCAGAGAGGTACTGCTTTAGTGTTTCTAATACTTTTGCTGTTGTCTCAATGTAAGGATTTTTAAGGGGTTCATAGCATGCCGTTGCAACGGAAAACTTCAACTCTTTAATCTGCGTTTTGCAATAAAATGTGATGCCAATAGCTGAAGGAATAAAACTGTTATCGATTTCAACCGAGTCCTCTTTATCAAATCCATCTTGGATATCTACGGTTATCTCTTCTAATTCACGCTTACTAATATCTTCTTTGAAAGGATACAAAATCCCCGTTGAATAGCGTGATTGCGGCTTTTCTGAAATAATTTCTTCATCAAGATTCGTATTGATTTTTTCAGAACCCGGCCCTAATAGTAAAGAACCAATTGCTTCAATATATTTGCTTCGTATCTCTTTTTGTTTAGCTTTATCTTTTGAAATGTTCAATTGTATCCCTCCCAATGATTCTATTTGTCATATTTCTAGGAAAATTATTTGCTGAAACAGGTTTGATCTGAATAACTTTGTCTGTCACAAAATCTTTAATTACCGGATGAATAATGATATCCTCAAAATTTTTTCCTTCGATACTATCAATAAACTGCTCTCTTGCATCGACAAGTTTTCTTTTAACTGCTTCACTTGCGGCTACGTATTTTTTATATTGATTTACTATCTCTTTATTTCCAGTCAATATTCCAACAAACTTTATGAACTCTCTATTTTGAGGAAGAATCTGAATTGTTTCAAAAGAAGACCAAGATTTATAAAATTGATATGTTTTAGCTGGAAACCCTAGTTTCTCAAATCTTTTTTTTAACTGTTGCGCACTTAGTCCCTTATTTTTGACAAAAGTCAAAAGTTCGCGTTTCCAAAAATAATCATAATATTCATCTCCTATTGATTGTAGTTTCTCCAAATCTTCTAGGTTACGAATTCTATCATGCGTATTTTTAAGACGTTTACGATAAAATTCATCTGAATAAGGAATTGTGAACTCGACCAAGGTTTCATCAACCTTGATTTTTGATGCCTCAACTCGTTTTATTTTCCCATCGTCTTCAAGAATAAACAGCCTGCCGTAACGCGTAGCCATTATAATATCTCCTGATTCCAAGTTGATTTGCGACTCAACATCTACGATAGTATTATCATAATCTTCAGTGCAGCTTCCCATACTTAACTCATGACTATCCGAATTATCCCACTCTATATCTAATGATTCATATATTTCCACATCTTCTTTTGAGATAGCATCATTTTTTTTAAGAGTTAAATAGTCATTTATTGACTGTAAATATGCAGAGTCGACTTCATCTTCACTTAAATAATTGAGCGTATAAAGCCTTTTTAATATTTGTTTCTCTTTTTTAAAAGCAGAATTTAAAAACTTCTCTTGCAGACGTGGGATAAGCATAGTGACTCGCTCACAAAAATAGCTGGAAAGCCATTTTTTTCTATCTGAAGCATAAGGAGATAATAATATTGCTTGATCAAATTGATTATATAAATCTTCAGTAATTACATCACTGTAAGGGATAATCGTCAATTGCTTATCCTTTCGATAGACTTCTGAAATTTCAAAAAACATCTGATTTGTAACAATTAACACACATTTTCCGCTTTTAAATCTGACTTGTTCAATTTTTTTCTTAACATCATATCCAAATCTATTCTCATAAATAGCACCTAATATATTATGCAGATTATCGAATTCTTTGAGATTCTTTTTCTTGATATACTCCAATATCAATATCAGCTGACTCTCTAAAGTTTTGGAGTTCCCTCCAGTAAGGCTATAACTCATTCTTAAAAATGTTTTTAAAAGCTTATCTAAATATTTCAAAAATGGATCTAGTTTTATTTTTGATAAAACTTCATTCAATAAAATAATGGATTCTTCGAAAGCGGCATTATTTTCAATGAACTGATAATTAAATTGATACGCTTTATTATCAGTAGGACTAAGCCAACAGTACTCTTCACCTATTGAACTTATCAAATCAAGTGAGTCTCTTTTCATTACCATTGGGATACTTGTATAAATTCTCATACGAATTTGAAATTCATTACAGGCATCTTCCAAGTTTACCAAATTGGAAATTTGGCTATCCTTAAGCCATTTATCACCAATTACAAACACTTTTTTCTGCTCTGCCTTATCCCCATGTTCATCCAAATATTCAACGACTGCTCTTGCACTGGAAGAAAACAATATCATGGGTTTTTCAACATTATTCATCTTTGGCAAAGAAATGATTTCCATATCATCTTTTAAATATCTGCTGCTACACACTTGATTAAATGAATATTTTTCATTTTCCAAATCAACAAATGTGTTAAGAAGCTCATCAATCAGCTTTCTTTCCATTAAAATGATGATAGATTTATTATTTGTCCTGCTGAATTCCTTGATTTCTAAAAAATCAGCAAGTTCTTGTCGTGAGGAAATTAATTTCCGGTTTTTAGTTTGAGTAACAGCACTAGCCTCGTTCTCAAGTATTTCTTTTGGAAAAGATGAAAACCCGTGGGTATTTTTATAAATTAGCTGAACTTTACAATTCTCTGGTTTAATTTCATCTTTTCCTAAATACCTATAGTATTTATTACGAAATTGAAATCCCTGTCCCAACTCCAAGGTATCCATTAACAACTTCCCTCCGCCAGAAAGATTCTCAGCAGCTATCCATATACCAATAGCATAAGCTAAATCACCGTAGTAGCTACTATTAAAGTATTGATAAGCATAAGATGAGCTACCATCTTCTTCCAAAGCAAGTAAATCTAAAATAACCCGTTTCACGTTTTTTGAAATATATCCGAATGGTCTATTCAAAAAAATTAATTTTTCCAATAACTCCATATACGGCACTCCCAACCTTTATTTAACTTAAATTATACCAAAGACCCATTGACTTATACAATTTTCTCTGAAAACCTAGCGTTGAATTGATGAACCTGGTATAATTATCCTGAGGTGCTCATTTATGTTGAATATAATCGATCTGTTTTCTGGTGCCGGTGGGCTAACAGAAGGTTTTCGAGATCCGAATTTTTTTAATTTAATTGCCCACGTTGAGATGGATCAATCTGCTTGCAAAACACTTAAATTGAGAGATACATATTATTATTTAAAAGAAAAAAATAAACTTAACCTATATTATGACTATATATCTGGAAAAATTTCTCGCGACTTTTTTTTCTCAAAAATCCCTGAGTCTGTAGTCTCAAAAATTATCAATATTGGAATCAGCGAAGATACCCTTGAAAATATTTTTTCTACTATCGATACTAGAAAGAGTACAAGAAAAATTCATGGGGTAATTGGTGGACCACCCTGTCAAGCCTACTCTACCATTGGTCGTTCTCAAAATGAAAAAAATAAAAAGCAGGATGAACGTATTTATTTATACAAGTACTATATTAAATTTTTAGAACGTTATGACCCAGATTTTTTTATTTTTGAAAATGTAAAAGGGCTATTGTCTTTCAATGATTTGGACGGACAAAAACTTTTTGATAAAATTTTAAATGAATTTTCAAATATTAACGGGGCCGACCACTATAGAATAGAACAAAAAATGATCAATTGTTCTGATTATGGTGTCCCCCAAACGCGCGAAAGACTGTTCATTTTTGGTCAAAAGAAAAGTAACAAAAATGGAGACTTCTTTAGCTGGATTAAAAAGTATAAAGAAACTCCCCCAATAATTAATAAGCTATTTCAAGATTTACCTTTAATACATGCAGGTCAAACAAAAAACAAGTATTCTTGCACTCCTGCCGACAGTTTTGTCAAAAAAAATCTCCGTAAAAAAAATGTTCCTCTAACACAAAATATTTGTCGTCCAAACAAAGAAAATGATTTAGCTATCTATAGAATTGTGGCTGAAGAAAAGAAAAAAAATCGAAATATTAAATATTCTGATTTACCACCACATCTCATCACACATAAAAAAACTAACATATTTCTGGATCGGTTTAAGGCTATAAATGGCACAGGCTTTAGCCATACTGTTGTCGCACACATATCTAAAGATGGTCATTATTATATCCATCCAGATGTGAACCAAAACCGTTCGATAACTGTTAGAGAAGCTGCAAGAATCCAGACGTTTCCTGACGATTTCTACTTTGAAGATTCCAGAACTGCTGCCTTTAAACAGATTGGTAATGCTGTTCCTCCTTATTTTTCAAATATAATCAGCAAATCTATCTTTGAAAACTTGTATGCTAGCATGAAAAGACCAAATAAACAGAAAGTTTGAGTTGTATGTCAAATTTTTATCCTGTTTCTTGGAGGTTCTTATATGGTTTTTAGAATTAAGTATTGAATCATTTTGCGAAGTTTTCATAGACTCAAAAATGACTTAGTGTGTCGAAATACTAGTCTGAAACATCCCAACACACTAAGTCATGAAAATTATAAAAACACAAAGATCGGTGGCAAAGCTGAAACGATCTTTGTGTTCTTTTGATTGAAAGTCCTCTAACAGCGGACGGAGCAAACGAAAAAATGTATATCTTATATAAAACCTCAATAAAACGCCCAATCCCTCTTGTTTCAACTATTGATGGATGATAATAAATGATTTTAAGTGATCCACATTCCCGTTGAATAAGCACAAAATTTAGTGTAATGCTTACGATTTTCAATCCACGTGTTAAAAAAATATTTTATAATCCTGCTTCTTCCAAAATCACCAAATATGATTTCGTTAGATTTAGTCTCAGTGTTGTCACAGAATAACCATCCCTAGCCGCCTTCGAACATTAATCAAAATTCTTTAAATTAATTTCATCAGGAGTATTTTTTTGCTAAATTGGTTATTAATAGAGACTACTTTTAGTATGGAAGTATATATTTAGCAAACATTTATCTTCATTTCTCCAACCCAACCAACTTCCGCTGTTTCAAATTCGCTTGCTCTTTTTCAGTCATCTAGTTCATCCTCCAACTCTTCTTGAATATACTGCAATGGTAAACCGAGGTCCACATTGTCAGCAGCATAATGGCTCTCAGAAACATTGTTCTGATAATCTTTGATAATGATATGCAACATGATTTCCGGATGTCTCAAGTTAACCTTTTCAATATTTTCTCGTGATTTAAAGAAAGCATTAATAAAAATTTGCTTCGGAACGTGCCGGCCTTCAGCCAGTTCCCGATTTTTCGTAAATTCCCAAGCAACCTTGGGATCTTGGTAAACATAGAAAATTGTAATGCTATAGTTTCTTTTTAAAGCACTAGTAATATTTTTTTCAGCGCTTAATACCGCAAACGTGGCATCCAGAATAAACGAATAGCCGTTTTCCAAAACATATTTCAGAGATTGCTCAACTAACCACGAAGCCGCTTATTGAAAAAGACTAGAATTTTTGCCATTATAGTCAGGAAATTGTGCTCTAAAGTAATCTGTATCAATCACCACATAATTAGCATAGTTTTCTGCTAAACCAGCCGCAACTTCGGTCTTGCCTGCTCCAGGGCTGCCCGCCATAAAAATTGCATCCTTTTTATTTTTAGGTGATTTGCCATCAATAATTTTGCGAATAAAAAAATCCTTGTGTTCTTTTGCATAGTCCAAATAAATATCTCTATTCTCCAAAGCTAAACCACCTTCTTTCACTGCATTTATGCTTATTATAAGGCATTTCAAAAGTAAAGTCAGTAACTTACGTCGTGAGAGGATCCGCTACACAAGCATGTGAATTATAAATCATCTCAAAGAGTCTCATTTTCTTTTCTGTAGCTGATACGGGTTCAAGTTTCATCATCTTTTCAATTTCTCCAACAGAATCCCTTATCTCAAGTTCCCCGTTGGTCGCTGCAATATCCAATCGCATAAATCCTTCCTCTCGTTCCATGATAATCACATTCTGCCAGAATATTTCCATTGTCCTATACCAGTAGCTTTCCAAATTTTTAATTGGATTATCCTTCGTCTCATACTCTTTTTTCTTGAAAATGAGCCACTTGACCTTTTTCTCAATCTCTTGATCCCAGATTTCGCCATAAATTGGCAGAGTATTATAGATTCCTTTATCTCGGTATACTTTATCCTTAAAATTCTCGACTTTCTTTTTCGTTTCAAAAATAATATCAAGAAATCTTTTCGTTACTTTGAAATCTCCAAACAAGCTAAGCAAACGAACGGTCTCCTCTGTGAGGAACAGACGATTATATCCTTCGACGAATGAAAATGGTAGTTTTTGCTCAGAGAGAACTTGCTGGAATTCCGTTGCATTAGTTGTTGCTTTAATTGGTTGCTCTAATGTCTTATTCTTTAAAAGATTCTTATTCGGGTTCGTATCACGAGGGGGTACTCCCTCGTCAGATGAGGGGCTCGTTTTACGAGGGGGGATTGAGTGCTCATTGTCAGTATCCATAGCTACAAAAAATTTTACTTTAATAGTTCGATTATCATATTCGATAAAATCATACATAGTGGTGTAATCTGTTCCCTCAATTAATCCTTCAAGGCTGCGCTCGACCCACTTATCCCTGCCATCAACTGGAGTTAATCTTTCCCATAGATAATCCACTTCATAGATATCAAATTGATTAATGAAAATTCGAGAAGGCTTTCCTGGCACAGCTTCCTCTTCAATAAGTTGATTATCTAACAACAATTTCTTTAAGGAACGACAGCGGGTTTCTTTTACACCTAATTGGCTAGATAAGCTGCCGTTAGTAAAATGAATATAGACCTCCCCTTTTTCATTATAAAGAGAATTCTTGTAGCTTAAGTTTTCCCGATTATTCATCAACATATAGGCATACTTTGCCTCTAAGGGGAGTTCAAAGTATTTTGAGACTTCCCGCTGAAACTCATTAAAAAATGGTGTAAAGTTTTGTAATTCACCATCACGGACAGTTTTTCTAGCCATAATAAACACGCTCCTTCCATAAAAAAAGAGATAGGCGACGTCACCTATCTCAGAAAAATATTTTTCAATTTTTGATTTGCAGTTTAGTAGTAAAAATGATTTTATTTATAGTATCGATTATTTCTACTCGCAATTATTTTTGCGTTCTTTTCAACGTCATATGCCTTTTCAGCATCTTTAAATAAGATTCCTTGCCCTGATTCAACAACGACATAAACACCTTGAATTTCTGCCATTGAAGCCAACATTATTTGAGACACGCCACATAATTTTTCAATTGATGTGCCAATTTTTTTCTGGATACGAACCTCAGAAAGTACATATCTAATTTTCTTATTAGCTCATCTTCACCGGAATAATGAGCCAACATTTTCTCCAATATTTTACCTTCAGAGGTTTTATCCAACCAGGCAAACTCTTTCACTTTGGCAATAAATTCCTCTGATACATAGTAATTCTTTTTTCGATTATTATTCATGCTAATTTTCCCCTTTCCCAGAAAAATTTCTCGATGATAGAAAAGTAGTAATCGCTCCAGTAACTTGCTCAACGGTCCATTGTTGCATCTGGTTATATTGACTAACGAGTAGCTGATATCTGATTTCAGTTTCAAATGAGTACTGTTCATGGGCAATCTGTTCAATCATCTCCTGCATGAAATCCTGTCGACTTTCGTAGCCTTTTTTCTTTGCTAAACTGGATAATTCTGCCAGTGTTCCATCCTTTAATTTACGAACTTTTAATTCTTCCATAGTGATTTAATCTCCTATTATTTTGAAATTTTGATTTTATTTTGATCTTGATTCTTCGCGTTTTATTGTCATTGACCCCAACATTTTTCGAGAGATATTATGTGCTAATTTGTTAATACTCCCGGTACAATAAGGTGGCCAGATAAATCCAGAGCAAAGAAAAAAGCCGCCTATTTTGGCGACTCATTGGTGTAACTATTTGTCTAAGGCATCTGCTTTAGTCTGTCGATACTCATCTTTGATTCTGATTGTAATGGAGTTTATCTCTCAACTATACTAGTCGTTTTAGCTTACTTACTGTCTCAGTATTTGCTAGTTTAGCCATTGGTAATGATCGTTTCTTTGAGCATCTTCTCTACAGCTTGCTTGTTGATTTTTTGCATTCTCTCTGTCGCTCCTGTTTTAGTGTAAGAGCATAAGGGAGATTGGGTCCAGTCCAGACAAGCTGTCCCACCTTGCAGCGCAAGGCATCTCTCAGGGACCTGGCTTAGTGTTTTTCCGACCTATTTCCTACCTAAAATCGCCCGGTTTTCGCTACAAGAGGGGTTGGTTTTCGACCTAATAAATCAAGTGTTTTGGGATAATAAACTTTCAATATTTTCAACATTTAAGTCGTTTATTATGGAGAGAAAAACACTCAACTGAATTACCTAGGCATTTTTGCGATTAAACAATTTAGTTAGCTAGTGTAAACGTTTCTTCTGAGATTTTTATGGCTTCTAAGATATCGTTATCGTCAATAGTTTTCCTATTTGACAATACTTCCTCAACAGCCGTCTCAATAAAAGCTTCTCTTGCATGTGTTCTACTTCCTAAAGCATCTATTTGCCGAAACATATCTTTCAATTTGCTCTCAAGTTTCTTATCAAATATTTTTTCTTGGACTGTAACAAATTCCTGATCACTTAGCCCAATGGACATTACAACATCAATGTACTCTTCTTTCAATTGTGCAAACATTTCCACTCTATCATCTTGAATGAAATTATCCATGATTCTCTTTGAAGCAATACTGCCAGCAATACCACCTATGACTCCCGCTGTTGCCCCTACAATTGCTCCAGCAACATTTCCAGCACCGGGAACGACCGAACCCAGTAAAGCTCCTGCACCAGTACTTGATGCTACCCCCGCTACAAATCCACCACCAGCGACTAAAGAATTTTTTAATAATTGTTGACTCGATATTCGCCCAGTCAATGTATTTAGCATACTCGGTGCAATAACTATCGCAAAAGAAATAACCATACTTGAACGTTTAGCAACCGTTTCTGCAAGCACCTTTTTCCCAGCTTGATTAGCAATTTGTGCAGTCATCATCTTGGCAAATTGTTGTGAACCTGCATAAACAATAGTTCCCATAATCAGAGTTTTACCCCCTGATTGTAATGCAGCTATTGCTGCATCTTTTGTTTCTACACCTGACCATTTTGCCTGAGCAAAAGTTATTACAAAACTAATTCCTGCAATTGGTAAACTCTGAACAGCACCATCTATAGCATCATATTTTAAGGAAACTATATTGCCCCCTTTTGCTATTAGTTTTGCCTCTTGATAAGTAACATTCCCCTTGCGAATTATTTTGCTTGCATCTTTGGGATTATCATATCCTTTAACTTTTCCTTCAGAAATGCGTTGCTCCATTATTTTCACTGCTTCATTGTATTGGTCTTTGGGAACTTCTAATTGCATTCCTCCATAACGGTATTGACCTCCATCTGATTTTTTAGCAAATGCCGCATTTACCGAGTTTCTGGCACTATTGCAATATTTAGTTTGAATAAAATCCAATCCAACAACTCTATCTGCACCGTTTTTTGCATTATTCTGTCCAACCTGTTCAACCTTAGAAAAAGGATGTTTGATACTATCTATAAGATTATTTGCGTATTCCGCCGCATGCCCATGTCCCATATTTGCACTTACAATAGAATTTATTTGTTTCTCATGTAAATGATCTCCTAATCCTGTATATATCGAACTCGCAGCACCAATTGATGCAGCAAAATTAAACTGTTCTGATGTATTTCCAAACTCTTTTAAATCTTGGGATAGCTTTTTTCTGATATCACCTGTCTTCAAATCATTGGTATATCCTGTATCAATTATACCCTGTATACCATCTGCTAACGCCTGAGCAAATAAGACATTATTTCCTAAATTAATCCTTTTAGATCTCCCATTGAAGTATAAAAATTTTAGTTCAGAGCTTTCTGAACTGATCTTTACTTTCCACAACCCCTCAAAAGGTAACATGATATTGATTGTTTTAAATTCCTTTGTATTATCCTCTTTTTCTTCTAGTTGTTCATTGAAAAAGAGACCATCTTGGGTAAGTAAAAGACCATACTCTTGAAACTCAAGCTCTGTTTTACTACGAATTGGAGAATAACCAAAAAAGTCTAAATCTTCAGCCGCAGTTTTTTCATTAAACGAATCTACAGAATTTATAAACCACTTGGCTCTACCGTATGGCAAAGTCTCACCACTCAATGAAAAAGCATTCTCTCCAAGCTTTATCAGCAAATCTCTTATGATAGACTGATCATAATCGTGTGTACCTTCAATTCTTTTCTTCCAATTAAGATAGCTGATAAAATCAATTATGTGTTCTCTAAATAAAATACCTATAAGTCCAACAACAATAATCGTGAGTAGCAAAACTGACATATACCATTCTCCTTTTCAAAACCAACTATAAAATAATTCGTCTAATTAATGCTTCTTTAATCATGATATAGACTGCCCTACATAGTCTCTTTTTCAATATTTACAATGTTCGACATAAGTTAGAAATATGCTTGTCAACTATCAACCTATACATAAAATTGATTATGGTCACAATTTTACCATAATCAATTTAAGTATGGGAATATGCATTTTGTTTGAGTAATGAGTAATTTTGAACAAAGTAGAAAAGGGAATAATTACATACATTATCCTCTTGAACATTGAAGTTCGGTATTTAATTTGCATAGATTTTTCCAGCTCAGATTAATTTCCGTTACACCACAATTGCACTTTATTTTTTAATTATATCGTTTTATACGCTTTATATGGCTTGATAAATTTTAATATTAAAGCATTTCACTCCATATTACCCACCAGAAAAATTGAGTGGGAATAAAACAACAACATAGTATGAATAGAAAATACCGATAAGCAAGCATTCCTACCGTCTTGAACGCTTGTTATTCCTTAAAATCAGATATCCCCTATCTTTCCCCCACCAAATTTTTGGTGGGGTTTTTACAGTTCTTAAACACTAAAAAATACCACCAGCTCCCACTGATGGTATCTCCATTTAATTTTTAATCGCTGTACCGCTTGTTCCGTTAATAGCTTCAGTTGCTTGTTCTAGTGAAGCGATGATGGCTTTGCGGCCGTCTTTTGATTCGGCGAAATCAATTGCGGCTTCGACTTTTGGTAACATGCTGCCGGGGGCGAATTGATTTTCTGCGATATATGCTTTCATTTGAGGGACGTTTTCTTCAATCAGAGCTTTTTGATTTTCTTTACCGAAGTTAACAAAAACATGATCGACAGCCGTTAGAATAATAAAGATATCTGCATCGATTAAGGCAGCCATTTTTGCGGCAGCAAAATCTTTGTCAATCACGGCATCGATTCCTTGGTAGCGAGTACCTTGATACTGCACTGGAATGCCGCCACCACCACAAGCAATTACTATATGGCCCGCTTCGACTAACGTTTTTAGACTCATTTTTTCATAAATATCGACTGGTTTTGGTGAAGCCACCATTCTGCGCCAACCGCGACCAGCATCTTCTTTATAAACATCACCGGTTTCGGTCATAATTTTTTGCGCTTCTTCTTCTGAGTAATAACCACCGATGGGTTTAGTTGGATTTGAAAAAGCTGGATCAGCCGGATCTACGACAACTTGGGTCAACATTGAGATGACTGGCACCTCTTTTAAATCTCGGGCCACTAATTCTTCGTCGATTGCTTGTTGTAAATGATAGCCGATGTAGCCTTGACTCATCGCTGTACATTCGGGAAAAGGCATGATTTTTTCTGGGTCGTCAGCGTTGGCTTTTTCAAATGCTAGACGAATTTGTCCGACTTGCGGACCATTGCCATGGGCAATCACGACTTGATGACCAGCAATAATTAAATCAGCGATTGATTTTGCGGCTAATTCTGCTTTGGCTAATTGTTCATTCGCTGAATTGCCCAGCGCGTTGCCTCCTAAGGCGATAACTACTTTTGCCATTTGCTTCCTCCTAAATTTTTGGTTGTTGTTGAGTGATGCAGTGGATATTTCCGCCACCGTATACTACTTCGACGGTATTGACGCCCACGATTTTTCTATCGGGGAACATTGCTTGGACTTGTTTTAAAGCCACCGCATCATTAACATCACCATATTGCGGTACAAGGACACCATCGTTAGTAATCAAGAAATTCATGTAAGAAGCAATACAAATGTCGCCATCTTCACGTGGCATCGTGCCTTCAACATAATCAATCTTAAAATCGCCTTTGATTGTGACGTTTTCTACTGGGCAAACTAATTTATGAACTTTTAATTTACGACCTTTGGCATCGGTCATTTCAATTAAACGATTATAAGCGTCTTGGGCTGCTGCGTAAAATGGAGAGTTTTCATCTTCGGTGTAGATACACGCAACTTCACCTGGTGCTACAAAACAAGCGACATCATCAATATGTCCATTGGTTTCATCTGGATCGATGCCATCTTTTAACCATAAAACTTTTTCTACATTCAAGTATTCTTTTAACATCTCTTCAATTTGTTCTTTGTTCATATGTGGATTGCGTCCTTCAGAAAGTAAACACATTTCAGTGGTTAAGACTGTGCCTTGACCATCCACGTGAAACGATCCACCTTCTAAAACAAAACCTTCCGTCCGATAAGAATCGACTTTTTCAATTTCAGTAATTTTTTGAGCTACTAAATCATCTTGATCCCATGGGAAATATAAACCATCGACTAAACCACCCCAAGCATTAAATACCCAATCGTTAGCACGAAGTTCTCCTTGGCCGTTGACTAGAAAAGTTGGTCCACAATCCCGAACCCAAGCGTCGTTACTAGACATTTCGTACACAGAAATATTTGCTGGCAATTGGCGGCGAGCATTTTGGAATTGTTGTTGCGAAACCACCACGTTCATCGGTGTGAATTCACTAATAGCTTTGGCTACATCTACAAAAGCTTCTTGTACTGGTTTGGCACCATCGCGCCAATTATCAGGACGCTCAGGCCAAATCATCCATACTTTTTCTTGCGGTTCAAATTCCGCTGGCATTCTAAACCCGTCTTGCTTCGGTGTTGATTTCACAATTCTCTTTGCCATCTTGATTATCTCCAATCTTTTCTTTTTTAATTTTTTTAATCCAAATAATGGCTTCACCAAATATAATGAAGACAATTGCTCCGATGGTAATTGGGAGCTGTTGACTTAAAGATGCTGCGTCAAACTGTAGTGGTAAGGCGGTAAATGCTAAAGAAATAATAATCATAATCATTGGTAACGCCACCAAAATTTTCAAGAAATTTTTTCCGCCACTGACTTTAAATGGTCGTGGTGCATCAGGATCAATTTGGCGTAATTTATAAAATGCTGGAAAAACTGGGATATAAGAAAGTAAAAACAAGACAACATTCAATGAGAAAAAGGCCCAGAATAAATCTTGATTAGGTAAAATCGGCGCAATTACAACAACTAAAGAAGCGACAATCCCATTCATCCAAGCAGCGCCTATAGGCATACCATTTTTCTCACTACGTTTTTTAAAGACACTCGGCATATCACCATTTTCAGCAGCATAACAAGCTGTATTATTTACTCCTAATGACCAAGAAATCATATTGCCAAACAAAGTAAGTAGGAATAAGAACGCCATGGCAATAATAAACCAGCCAGTTGTTGAACCAGTCAATAGCATGAAACTATCCATCAAACCACTGCTCGTTGAAATTTGGTCAGTAGGAATCGCCACACCAATCCCAAAAGCGGAGAAAATATAAATCGCGGCAATGACTAGTCCAGCAGCAATAATCGATTGAGGAATTTGTTTCTTAGGGTTTTCCATATCGTCGGCAAAAGTTGTAATAACCTCAAAGCCCAATAAATTGAAAATAATAACTGAAATAAAGGACAAACTTTTTAAATCAAAACTTGGCAACAATGAACCTAAAGTAAATTCATTGGCCATTCCGCGGGTAAATGCTACATAAAGACCTAGTCCGCCAATCAAAAGAGCCAGCAACATCTTAATTACAGCTGCCCCATTTAAAATCCAAATACTATCACTGACTGGATAAAAACTAATCCAAACAATCAGCCAAATAAAAATTAATTCGATAATAACCGCGCCGACAGTCGGAAATTGAACGACGGTAATTGTCGATATTAAACCGGGACAAATAACCGCTAACGAAGCCAACCATAAAGGATAATTTATCCAGTAATACCACGATACCCGTGAGCCCCACCGATGACCAAAAGCTTTCGTCACCCAATCATAAATGCCACCGTCACCAATATAAGTTGTTCCTAATTCAGATGCGATTAAGCCATAAGGTAATAAGAAAACTACTAATAGAAAAATCCACCAGAAAAATTGTGAATTCCCGATTGCTGCTACCGGAGCTGCCGCTTCTGCCACAAAGACCACACAAATAACTGACAAAATGGCACTTAATAAACTAAATTTTTTCTTTTCCATGCTGTTTCATCCTCTCTGTTTGAGAGATGAAAGAGAAAATCTCAAAGGAGACTTTCTCTATCCACCCACCAACGATTAAAGTGGTTTGCCTAAGAATTTTTCAAGTTCAGCTTTTGCTTCAGCTTGCTTTGCAAGATCCACAGGATGATTGGCTGCATATTTGTCCATCAAATAAACTAAGATGCCACGAATTGAGGTCAAACGATTTTCAGCTTCATCAAAACAAATTGAGTTTGGTCCATCCATCACTTCATCAGTAACTTCTTCACCACGAGTAGCTGGTAAACAGTGCATGAATTTCGCATTTTTTCCGGCTTTATCCATTAATTCTTGGTTGACTTGATATTTAGGATAGAAAACGTTCAGCCGTTCTTCTTCAGATAGTTCAGCTTCATATAAACCATACCAAACGTCAGTATATACAAAGTCTGCACCAACAATTGCTTCAACATCATCAGTCACAGTGAAGCTTCCGCCAGAGACATCGATATTTTTTTGTAATTTTTCTTTGTGATCTTCATTTAATTGGAAACCTTCTGGACCAAATTGGACAAAATCCATTCCCATTTTAGTAGCAATTAAACCTAGTGAGAAACAAACTTGCGTCGCATCTCCAATGAAGGCAACTTTGCAATCTTCAATTTTTTTACCAGCTGGTAAATGTTCAATCATTGTTGTTAAATCACCAATTTCTTGGGTTGGGTGATTGTAATCTGACATCCCGTTAATTACTGGAATAGTTGCATGAGTGGCTAAGTCGTTCACACTATGATGACGTTCCACCCGAGCCATTAAGATGTCTACTAAACGAGATAATACACGACTTGTATCTTCAATTGTTTCGTGCCCACCTAATTGAATTTGACCTGGTGCTAAATATTCTGCATGTCCACCTAATTGTTCCATGGCTGTTTCAAAAGAAACTCGTGTTCTAGTAGAAGATTGTTGGAAAATCATACCTAATGATTTATTTTTTAATAATTGTGGATAGAAGCCGTTTTTGATGCTCTGTTTAATATTCAAGGATAAATCAACAATGTATGAAATCTCTTCCTTAGTGTAATCCTCTGTAGTGATAAAATCTTTTGTACTCATGGTGGTTCCTCCTAGTTATTTTTTTGTTCGCCTTTTCAATTTTGCTTTCCTTATTGGATAGAAAATATTTCACTTGTTCTACTTAATAGAAAGTAATTTGTTGAATCGAAGAAAAGCTAAATTAAAACTTCAAACTTATTTTTCTGACACCGTGAATTTACCAATTTTTGAAAAGGTTTACACTAAACTTAGAGTTGTAATCGTTTACAAATTTTGAGAAAGCTGTCTGATCAACTGTTTTGCTCAACATAAAAACCCTTGATTTATCAAGGGTTTAGAAAAGTTTAGATGAAAGTTTAAGTGATTATTTCAATTTCCAGAAAAAAAAATGTTATACTGACTGTGCTGTCATACAGAACAAGTATATTTCTTTATGATGCAATGAAAGGGTTTTTCTTATGATTGCTATTTTTATTTACAATATCTTTTTGATTTTGCTTTATGCTTTTTCTCTGTCGATTGTCGGGCTCGATAATTACAAAGAAAAGAAACCAATTTTTGCCGCACTCGGCTTACTCCTAACTTTTTTTATTTTGGATAATGTCATTATTTACATGACGGAGTTTATTAATAGCTTTGCTCATTTTTATGACCAATTATTTTTAGTCGTTCCGATTATTAAAGCAGCCATTTATCTGGTGAATAATTATTGTTGTATCTGGATTGTGAATATCATTAGCGATCAAAAATTTAAAAAGTCTCAAATGACTATTTTGATTGGATTAGCATTGTGGATGCTACTTACACCAATGCTCCCTGCCTCAGCGCTATCTGTTTGGCTTTTTTACTTGCCTAATCAGTTATTCTTAATTTACATCGGTATTACCGCTTGGCGTCAATTTAAAAGACAAACTGACAATGACACGGCCCGTTACTATCTTCAGCGGATTGCTCTTTTATGTATCATCGCTGGTATCATCATCCTAGTTGAAGACACTTATGTAATTTTCAATGTTGATCAATACAGTTCACTAACCTTGAAAATTTTTAATCGGAATTTTTCTGAAGACCTTTTCTCGATTGCTGCCTGTTTTTTCATCTTACAATATAGTTTGAAGATTTTCTTGGCAAAACCAACTGTAATAGAAGTAGCCGTTCCTACAAGCAAAAACCCTAAATTGCTCGCTAATTTCAGCGAACATTACCAATTTACCCAACGAGAAACTGAAATTTTCGAACTGTTATTATCTGGGAAATCCAATCAAGAAATTGCCGATGTGCTCTTTTTATCGATCGGAACCGTGAAGACGCACGTTCATAATATTTTTATAAAGCTTGATATTAATCGTCGTAATCAAATTGACGGTGTCTATCAAAAATTTATCGAAAACAGCTAGACTGAAATAAGAGTCTGTACCGACCCAAAAAAGTTAGACCAAAAATCTAACTTTCAGTGGCTCCTTAATTTTCATACAAAGTGCGCCATTGTGTGATTGTTTCTGTGGAAACTTGTACTTCTTTATCTACTCCCTTCAACCTGATTTCAATTCTAAGATACCCTTCAAAAATTCTTAGACATTCTTATTTACTGAGTTTCATCCTTCTTTCCCCATAACAAATACCCCTACCTAGGCCTTAATTATTTCCTTGTCCTAGCTAGGGGCAGTATAGCATTCTCTATCGTGCTAAATTTTTCAATTATTCTCCACCAACACTACTTGGCGAAAGTCTGTTTTTTACAGTTGACCCATCTAATCAATAATCTCTTTATCTTTATGACCTGACCCTATGACAAATTACACTTTTTAGTAATCTATCGTTTAGTTAGTTCAAATCTGTTTTAACTATTGTCAAAGTCAATCAAATTTTTTTAAACAGTCATGCTTTTTAAGACACTAATAATCAACTCATTAGCCAGCAGTGCTAAAACCTGGCTGTCGCCAAAGATTTTTTTCTTAATCTCCTGAGAGTAACCCATACAATCTAAAATAACTAAAGAGCAGCCTGCTTGTTCAAAATAATTTCTAGCAGCAGCCACTTTTTCTTCAGTTATTTTCTCATACGGAGACAAACTGAAATAAACTACCCTCGGAATCTTTTGATATTTCTGAGCAATGTCATTTTGTTGTTCAGGTAATGGTAATAGCACACCTAAAGAGTAGTTGCCACCGTTTATTTTTTGAAGAAAGGCAGTAATGATTCCGTCAGGCTCAATCAATAAACTTTTTTTTGTTTTTAAATTAGTGAAAGATCCCGTGCATAGCAAATAGATAAGCTGGCATCCTTGAGCTTCTGCAAAGTCAATTTTATTTTGCAACAAAGGAGCAATTTTGTTTTTCGCCAATTTAACACCCATGCCATTTTTCAGTCTCGATGTCAAAACTTCATGGTGTACAGAAGTTGGTGCTAATTCTTCAATAGCAGCTGCAGATAAGCCGTCTAAAACTCCTATATGCAAAATTGCTTCTTGAGGAAAATGATTATAAATACTCGGAAGCACATCTTCTCGTGGTGCTTGTCCAATCGTGATTACTGCTAGTTGTAGCTTTGTCATTGTACGGGAGTCTTTCCTAAAGTTTGAAGAATCTTAAAGTCCCCATACAAATTTTGTAGATGTTCAAATTCTTGAGCATCATAAAACAAGCTATCTACCTGAGGAAATTCTTTAGCCACTTCTATAACAAAACGTACCGCCTCAGCAATATCTATTTCATGGCTAGCCCCAGTTCCACAACCGGGAACCGCGCTCTCGGTTGTAATGGCTACTCCGACTACTGGAGCATCCGTTGCTACAGCTGGTTGCAAAATTGAATTAATATGATAGACATCATTTCCATACGGTGTGATATCTTGAGTAGTAACTGGAAAAGTATGTGCTCCAACACCAGAAGTCATTTCTAAAATTCTAATCAAATCATTACTTACTTTTAGAATATACCCCTCTTTAATTGTTGGTGAGATGGCAATACCTTTATGATTAATTAAATTATTACCCTTTGTGGTATCAATTGATAGAATAGCTGCCATTTCTTCATCGACTTCATGTTGGTTCATAGTTAAGATATCTACAGGAGATCCCATAAAATCAACTGGTTCATGAGGCTCAGTTGGAGCATCAGGGCAAATGTGGGTAGCAATTACCACATCTTCTAGCAAAATGTCCCCCTTGCTTTGCATATCACATAATTTGAGTGCTGTTGCAATCGCTGCCACTGCTCCATCTGCATCTGAAACCATCCCGATTCGGTTAGGTCTTGCACCAATCCCTCCTAAACGTCCAACAATTCCTAGAGTTGGATACTCTCCTTTTTCTATTCTTCCGGCACTTCCAGGAATCGTGATGCGAATAAATTCAGTAAACCCTTCATCGCCTTTGACCCTTTCTACCTCGACTTTAACTTTTGGATATTCTGTAAATAAATCTGCGACACTTGATCCTGTCACATAAGCTGAATCAATGACATCAATCGCTGTCATAACCTGTTTCAATCCCATTAAAAATCCCCCATTTTTTATATCATTATAATGAATTAGTAATACCCGTTAAAAAAAATCTCCGTTGACAGAAAGTCAGCCATCCGCTAATCTAAGAAATATAGAGGAGACTGGTATGTTAAAAACGCTCAATCAATCACTACAAGTTTTAAATCTTTTTAGTAAAGAAAAGCAACAATGGTCTGTACGAGAAATTGCCGATAAGCTAGCGATGAATCAAACAGCCATTTATAGAATTTTAGAAACTTTTGTGCAAAATCATTACTTAGTTAAAGATGAGAAAAAAAAACAATATGAAGTTGGACCAGCATTGGCACTGTTTAGTTACCTAGCCTATGACAAATACAATGTTGTCACTCTAGTCCAACCTTTTTTATACAATTTAATGAAAGAAACTGGTGAATCCGTTTATTTTGTCAAAAGGAACCATTTAGAAGCCACCACCATTGACGCTTTCGAACCAGAAAACAAAGTCAGCTTTGCAGTTTCTTTAAATAAATCAATGCCCTTATACTCTGGTGCTTCCTACTGGGCAATTCTTGCTTACATGGATCCCGTTTTAATTGAGGAAGTGTTAGAAACACCTTCTTATGCTGTGCGGGAACCAGAGAAACTGACAAGAAAAGAATTGGAAAAGCAGCTTGCCTCTACTCGTGAACGTGGCTGGTGTGTTAGCCGCGAAATTGTGACTTTAGATGTAGTGGCAATTGCAGCACCAATCTTTGTCAATAATGAAATTATTGGCTCTTTAGCAATTGCCAAACCAATCTATCGGACACAAGATTCTGATATTGAGCCTTTAGGCCAGTTGGTTAAAATGACCGCCAACCAAATTTCGGCACTGTTGTCAGAAAATAATTTGAATTTAAATTCCTATCGGTTTTTTAAAGAAAAAACTGAAGGTCTTAATTAGTTATATCGTCATGTTGTTTAAACCAAGCCATCATTTCTTTTAGACGAATCAAGCGAAAAGCTGGTTTACCCGTACGGGAGAGCTCATGATTAGAGTTAGGGAAGCGAATAAATTTTGCTTCCTTTTTTTGATATTTTAAAGCCCGATACCATTGCTCTGCTTGTTCCATAGGGCAACGATAGTCTTCTTCCCCATGCATCACTAAGACTGGCGTTTCAACTTGACCTACATAAGCCAAAGGCGATTTTTCCCATAGCTTTGCTGGTTTAATAATATCCGCTGCATTTTCCTCTACGAAAAAATAATACCCAATGTCACTCGTACCAATCATACTTACAAAATTCGACATGGAGCGCTGGGTGATTGCAGCCTTGAAACGATTAGTCTGGGTCACTATCCAATTGACCATAAATCCTCCATAACTACCTCCCGTCACAAAAAGTCGGTTTTCATCAATCTCTGGCTCTTTTGCTAATACATGATCTAGTGCAGTCATAATATCGGAATAGTCCTCTTCTCCATATTTTCCCACAACACCTTTTAGATGGTCCTGCCCATACCCAAAGCTACCTCGGGGATTCAACAGTAAGACAAAATAACCAGCTGCCGCCATTTGTTGGATTTCATGATGAAACGTTTCTCCGTGCATAGTATAGGGTCCGCCATGGATATTAACAATTAAAGGTGCCCCCACCTGTTTTGTTTTTTCTAAAGGCCGAACCAAATAACCAGGGATTCTCCCACCGTCGTTAGCTTTCGCTTCAATTTTTTGATAAACAGCAAACTGTTTTTCTTCCTCAAAGGATTGATTAGGGTTCAGCCATTTCGTGATTTTTCTTGTCTCTAAATCCAAAACCAATAGTTGCGAAGTTGAATCTGGAGCACTACAACAGAGTAACGCTTTAGGTTTAGTAGGATGGAGGGTAAAATCATAGACATGAGGTCCCACTTCAGGATAACTCTCAAAATCTCCTTCTAAGCTAAAACAATATAAACTGACTTTACCTTCAATTGAAATCAATGTAAAAAAGGCTTTGAGGGGGTTAGACCATTGCAATAAAGAGTTGTTAGTCGTTGGCTTACAATCACTAACTGCAAAATCGCTAACCTGAACATCCAACTTCTTTGAAAGACTGGTCATTTGTTGCGTCCGTAAATCAATCACAGATAAGCCGAGTTGATTGCTAGTATGATAACTAATAGGAGTGCCGATAGTGCCCACATAGCGTCCCCCTTCAGAAATGGCAGCCTCACCGAACATACCTTTTTTTGCAGAGGCGGATAACCAGTCTTCTGATTTAGTTCCTAGATTCATCCGAAACAAGCCTGAATCTTGATTAAAAGAATCTTCTAAGAGAAAACGCTCATAAAATAAATATTGTCCGTCATTAGAAACCGTCATTATCTTATGCAAGCCATAACCTAAAGAACAAGCTGTAATCTCTTCCGTCTCAAAATTATCCAGCTTTCCCTGACAGATTACATTTTTTTGTTCATCATCAAGTAATCCTTGACCATTGCTTATGTAATCAATTTTTTCTGTGATAAATACCTCAGATGAGTTTTCATTTTTCCTAGTGGTTGAATAGAAGAAATGAAGATTATCTGGATGCCAAATAATTTGCTGCAGTCCTTGTTTTTCAGCTGAAACTTGTTTTATTTCTCCTGTTGCTAACGTATAAAGATATGCTTGATTCTTTCCAGTTTCATCTGATAAAAATAAAAAAGAACTTCCTTCACGATTCCACAAAGGACTAGTATTTTTCCCACCATGAATCAGACACTCCTTAGTCTTTTCAAGGCTATTGTATAAATAAATTGAAGAATAATACTCCTGAGTCTTTTCAACAATGCCATTTTCCACATATAGCACCGAATCTCCTTGTGGCTGATAGACAGGGGTGCTGATAGTTTTTAAACACAACAAATCAGAAATTTCAATTAAACTCATTTTTACCCCCGTTTACTTTATTAAAATAATCAACAGCAGCCAAAGTATAGACCTTACCACAATTAATAATTTGTTCGATTTTTACTTTTTCATTAAAGCCATGAATTGTTTCCAACTCGGCTGGTCCATATTGTAAAACTGGAATCTGATGTTCTCTAAAATGGCGAGCATCGCTGCAAGCCCACTGTAAAACTCCGTATGCTGTTTCATCTAAAACCTCTGTTATATTTTCAACGATTGCTTGGCAAATTGGATCCTCTGCCGGAGTAAAATTAGCGGAACTTTTGAAGCCAAAACTTTCAATTTGATAATCAATATCAAGCTGATCTAGCATTTGTCTTACCCTAGTCATAACTTCTTCATTGGTGATGCCAAAAGGCAAACGGCAATCTATCGCTACCACACATTTATCTGCAACGACATTAGCGCTAGTTCCTCCATGAATCGTTCCAATATTACAAGTAATTTTCTCAAAAACACCGCGAGTCTCTGAGCGTTCATTCAGCTCCAAATAACGATTAGAAACATTTAACAGCTCAATTAAATCATCTGGTGGTGTAATCTCCCAGTTAGTAACTTGACAGATTTTTTCAATGGCTTTGACTGCATCAAAAATAGCACTGCGTCCAAGAAAAGGTGATAAGCTACCATGTCCAGGAATACCATTCACAGTTAACTTGAACCAACAAGAGCCTTTTTGACCAATTGTCGGATTTAACTCACTGGAGGGTTCAGCAATCAAACAACCATCTCCTTTGACTAAGCCTTGATCTAAGAGCCACGGAACACCAAAATCTCCGCCACTCTCCTCATCAGGAACGATAGCCAAAACAAGCTTCCCAGCTAAAGGAACTTCATAGCGTTTTAGCAAAACCATTGAAAAAATTAAACCTGCTAATCCGGCCTTCATGTCACTAGCACCTCGACCTAGCATATAACCTTCTTTAATCTCTCCAGAAAAAGGTGAAAAATCCCATTTTTCAAGATCACCCACTGGCACTGTATCAGAATGCCCACAATAAATCAGTGTTTTCCCATTTTCTGGTCCTATTGAAGCCAAGATATTAAAGCGTTTTGGATCCGGCTCATAAGTCTTAACAGGAATCTGATTTTTCTCTAAATAACCCACAATAAATTTAGTAATTTCTGTGGTATCACCTAATGGATTCTCACTAGGGATTTGCAACAGCTTGGCAGTTAAATCTAATAATTCTGCCTGATTTTCTTCTACCAAATTACTTAATTTTCGTTTATCAAACATGTTATCCTTCTCCTTATTTGATTAATTTAGGCGGGACTTTTATTGATTTGCTGGGGAATCGCAGCTAGAAGTTTTTTAGTATAGGCGTGCTGCGGATATGTGTAAATTTCTTCAGCTACTCCTTCTTCAACTACAGCCCCCATGTACATCACAGCAATACGATCGCAAAAATAACGAACCACATTCAAATCATGTGAAATAAAAATATAAGTAAGCTGAAATTCATCTTGTAAATCCAATAATAAATTCAAAACCTGCGCCTGAATAGAAACATCTAAAGCTGAAACTGGCTCATCACAAATAACCAAGCGTGGCCGCAACATTAAAGCGCGAGCAATGTTAATACGCTGACATTGTCCACCAGAAAATTCATGGGGATAACGGTTAGCATAGTCCTTTTGTAAGCCGACCTTTTCTAACATTTCTAGCGCTTGTTCTTTTCGTTCAGCAGGAGTACCAATCCCATGAATGGCTAAAGGCTCAGTTAAAATTGCTAGAATTCGTTTTCGAGGATCTAGTGAAGCATAGGGATCTTGAAAAATCATTTGAATATCTTTACGAATCGTTCGGATTTTTTCCTTTGGTAGAGCCGTTAAGTCTTGCTGATCAAAAATTACTTTTCCAGCTGTAGGAGTGATTAGTCTAGAAATCAAACGAGCAAAAGTAGACTTGCCACAACCAGACTCTCCTACTATTCCTAAGGTTTCTCCCTCTTGAACAGATAGGGATACTCCATTGACAGCTTTTAAGGTATCTGCCTCTCCACCAAATAGAGATTTTTTCTTCAAGACATATTCTTTTTCCAAGTTTCTAGTTTCTAGTAAATTTGGGATGGTCATAGGTCAGCCTCCTTTTTCACAGGTGCTTCTTGGAAATGCTGATAACAAGTGCATCGAACAAAATGTTCTGGCGCTACTTCTCTAAGCTGTGGATTAGCTTCATGAGCACTTTCGGCAATCCAAGGGATCCGGTCCTTAAAGCGGCATACGGATGGATCAATATCTCCTAAAGAAGGCACGTTACCAACAATTGTCGGCAATCGGCCAGCTTTTTTGTTGCTCTTTGGAATAGCATCAATCAATAAACGGGTATACGGATGTAATGGTTGTTGAAATATCAACTCCGTGGGACCGCTCTCCACCACCTCACCAGCGTACATGATCATAATCTTATCTGCTATGTCTGCTACTACTTCCAAATCATGAGTAATAAAAACGATACTAGTATTAATTTTTGTTTGTAATTCCTTTAGTAACCTTATAATCTGTTGTTGAATTGTCACATCTAAAGCAGTAGTCGGTTCATCAGCAATCAGTACAGCTGGATTTGACGAGATTGCCATAGCAATCATCACCCGTTGACGCATCCCTCCAGAAAATTCATGGGGATACAGTTTGATTCTTTTTTCAGCATCTGTAATACCTACTAAATCTAATAGACGAATAGCTTCTTTTTTTGCTTCTTTTTTTGAAACATTATTATGCAGGCGAATTGCTTCTACCAGTTGATTTTCGACTGTGAAAACCGGATTTAAACTAGTCATAGGATCTTGAAATATCATAGAAATTTGATTACCACGAATTTTTCGGATTTCTTTTTCCTTCATTTTCAATAAGTCTTGATTTTGAAAAAGAATTTTCCCTCCAGCATATCTTGCATTGTTGGGTAATAATTTCAAAATTGAAGTCACAGTCACACTTTTCCCTGATCCTGATTCACCAACAATTCCTAAAACCTCTCCTTGGTTAATAGAAAAACTCACGTTATCCACTGCACGCATTGGTTTTTTTTCTTTTATAAAATCAATGCATAAATTTTCTACCGTCAATAAAAGCGCATTTTCAGTCATGACTTCTCCTCCTTAAACCTTTGTTCTAGGATCTAAGGCATCTCTGAGCCCATCACCAAATAAATTCAATCCCAAAACGGAAAGTAAAATCGACATTCCAGAAAAAATTGCAATATATGGTGCGATAATCAGATAACTACGACCTTCACTTAAGATATTTCCCCAAGAAGCTGTAGGGGGTTGAATCCCTAAACCTAAAAAGCTTAAGGCTGCTTCAGAGATAATTGCACCAGCAATACTCATAGTGGCATAAACAATGATCGGTGTCAGACAGTTAGGCAATAAATGGCTGAAAATAATCCGGCTTTGAGATGCCCCTAAAGATTCAGTTACTTCAATGAAGAGTTCTTCCTTCACACTCAATACCTGCCCACGAATCATTCGTGCGAAGCCAGGAATATTCCCAACTCCAACTGCAATAATGACATTCAACAAGCCAGTTCCTAAAACAGTCATTAGTGTAATAGCCAGTAAAATAAAAGGAAAGGCAGCTAAAGCATCCATGAAACGCATGATGACAGAATCTATTAGACCACCAAAATAACCCGCAACTAAGCCTAATAAAATACCAATAACCGCGCCCATAGCCACAGCTCCAATCCCCACAATTAAAGAGATTCGTGCTCCGTAAACAATCCGACTAAATAAATCCCGACCATAGTTATCGGTACCTAACAAATGCCCTTTTTCTCCAGGAGAGAGTAAAGCATCGCTCATCTCCATTTCATTAGGAGCGTGAGTAGCAATAAGTGGTGCAAAAATCGCAATAGCAATCATGATTATCACTAAAATTAATCCTGCAAAAGCTAATTTATTTTGAAAGATTTTCTTCAAAAAAAGCTTAGTAAAACTCGGAGATTGTTTTGTTACTTCCACATTATTTCGCCACCTTCGTTAGTCTGACTTTGGGATTAACCACGGTATAAAGTAAATCAATCAATAAATTAATTAATACAAAAAGCAATGCCAGAAACAGAACCGTTCCTTGAACCACAATGAAATCTCGACGATTAATCGCATCAACGATTAGACGTCCCATTCCTGGCCAACTATAAATCGTTTCAGTTAAGACCGCTCCTCCTAGCATCGAAGAAACTTGCATCCCTAAAACGGTTAAAATCGGTGTCATAGCATTTTTTAATGCATGTTTTACAACAATTAACCAGCCAGCGACGCCCTTTGCTTTAGCTGTTTTAATATAATTTTGTTCCAGTACCTCTAGCATGCTGGAACGAGTAATTCTAGAAAAAGTTGCCATAGGAATAGTTGCTAAAGTAATTCCAGGCAAGATTAGATGACTAAAATAATCAACTATGCCATTTTGCATAGAGCCCATCCCAGTTGAAGGTAACCAGCCAAGATAAACGCTAAAAAGCAATACCAGCATAATTCCTAACCAAAAGACAGGAATTGAGACACCAATTAATGAAATTAATGAGAAAGCATAGTCCCAAAAAGTGCCCCTTTTGACAGCAGAAACAATTCCAGCTGTCATACCGATAATCAATGAAAGAATTAGTGAGAAAAGTGTTAGTACAATCGTATTTGGGAAACGCTCCAGTATTAGTTCAGTCACTGGTCGATTGTAGGCGATAGAGTAGCCTAAATCGAATTGGAACAACTGTTTGACATAATCGACAAACTGTTGAAAAAGAGGGTCATTCAGGCCCAACTGTTCTCTTAGATTATTAATTTCCTCGACACTTGCTTGCGGTCCCAACATCGTACTTGCCGGATCACCAGGAATCATCCTGGTGATCAAGAAGACAATAATTGCCACAAGAAACAATGTCGGTATTAAGTCCACGATCCGTCGTGTGATATATCTTAACAAGTCTCTCACCTTCATTCATTTTTTATTGTACCAAGCCCACGTTTGTTGTCTCATCAACTAAAACGATGGTACCATCTGGTCGTACTTTAAAGCCTTCTACCTTATTACTTAAACCAAAGATAATATCTTGGTCATATAAATCTAAGTGAGGAACATCTGCTACAATTAATTCTAAAGCATCTTGATAGATTGCAGCCCGCTCTTCTTGATCAGAAGTTTCACTGGTTCCTTGAGCTAATAATTCATCCACCTGAGAATTATTGTAACCGCCGCCGTTACCTAAAGCGCCAATTTGTTTTGAATCAAGCATTTGGTATAAGAAAAAATCAGGATCTGGATACCAGCTCCAGCCCATAATATATAGAGGTGCTTTTCCACTAGAAACAGTATCACTGAAAGTACCCCATTCTACTGTACGAATAGAGATGTTAATACCAATTTTTGCCATCTGTGCTTGGAAAATTGTCGCTGCAGCTACTCGAGATTCACCTACGTATAAATCGATATCAAAACCATCTGCATAGTCAGTCTCTGCCAATAACGCTTTCGCAGCGGCTACATCTGGTCCGCTATTATCAATAACTGTTTGAGCAACTTCATCGCTATATCCCCAAGAGGCCTCTGGTAAAGGTAAATAAGCTTCCTTAGCTTCTCCGTATTTGTAAACTCCATTAACTAATTCGGTCCGATCTAAGGCTAAATTCATAGCTTGACGAACCTTCAAATCAGCAGTTGGGCCTTCTACCATATTAAAGGCTAAATAACCTATAGATAGGCCTGAAGATTGAGCCAAGGTCAGTTGATCATTTCCTTTAATCAATTCAACATTTTGACCACTGATATTCGTAGCAATATCAATATCCCCTGACTGTAAAGCATTACCCATCATATTTGAATCAGTAATAAAGGTAAAACGAACATTGTCTAGTAAAGGCTCAGATTGCCAGTATTTATCATTTTTAGCTAATTGCACATAATCATCAGTCATCCATTCTGAAAATGCATAAGGACCAGTACCAACTGGATGTTGAGCAAAAGCCTCTCCCCAGCCATCTACCTCTTCCTGAGGAACAATTGAATTTCCTGCATCCGTTAACATTGCTAAAAAAGCAGCATATGGAGTTTCTAATTCAATCGCAACTTCCGTGTCACTATTCGCCGTAATTGATGCAACATTACGTAAGCGATTCATGGCAGAATCATTTAAAGAACGTTCCAACGAATACTTAATGTCCTCAGCAGTCATTAACCGACCGTCTTGATAATCACCTGGCTGGAAGTAAACATCATCTCGTAATTGAAAAGTATAAGTTTTCATATCTTCAGATATTTCCCAAGAAGTTGCTAAGCTAGGAACAATTTCAGTTAAATCCGTATTATAAGAAACTAGCGTGTCAAAAATACTTCGCATAATGTTTGATTCGTAAACAGCAGTGTAAGAAATTGGATCTAGTGACGCAATACTAGAAGAAAGAGCAATTTTCAATTCTCCTCCGGCAGTAGCTTGATTACCATCCCCAGAATCATTAGTATTTCCTCCACCACAAGCAGCTAGCGCTAAACCTAAACAAGCCAATAAAATTCCTTTTGATAAAATTTTTTTCATGATACGCCTCCTTGATTTCGATATGAGAAACTTTTCTTCATATAATGAATTATTAAAATAATATCAGAATTTTCTATTTTCTTCAATATAGATTCTAATTTTTTTCTCATATTTTTCATTAAAGATTCATAAGTTATAGTGATTTTACTTGCAAAAGTAGGAAAGATTATTGTGAATTTAACGAATAAATACTTTACTATACCAGCCACAAAATAAATTAAATTAACTCAAAAAAGCCTCTTTTCATTATAAAGAAAGGCCTTGTTTTTTATTAAATATTTGTCTAACTATAAAAACAGCTAAAACTGCTATTATGAATATCAATTTCAGTTATTTATTTTACAAAGATTTTTGCCAACGTATATTAGTTCCTATCACACCTCAATTGCACTTTTTTTGATTTATATCGTTTTAGACACTTCGTATGCTTTAGATAAACATTGCTACCCACTTAGAAAATCGAGTGTGAATAGCCTACAAACACACAATGGCTTGTTTACATGGATTTGACGGCTTTTCTATTATTGTAAAAGGGATATAATTAAATAATTCCCCACCAAGAATTTTCTTGACGAGGAATTATTTTGTACTTTTGAAAATTGTTTCTTCACCATTATTGCATTCATAAATCCCTTCAGTACACAAAATTGTACCTTCACTTACATTTTTTAGAAGTAAAGAATTAAAATCCTCCTCAAAAAACAACCCATTTCATCTTATCTAAAATCCTAATTCATTCAACCATTCGGCGACTTGTTCTTCGCGATCTTTTAGTTCAGATTCAGCAGCCATTTTTCCTAAATATTTTTCAGAGATAATTCCGCCATCAGACATAAAGAGGATCCGTTCTGTTTTTGAAGCAACTTTTGCGTCATGGGTTACTAATAAAATCGTCGTGCCGGTTTGATTGATTTCATTAAACAAGTTCATAATTTCAGCAGCAGATTTTGAATTCAGGGCACCAGTAGGCTCATCGCCAAAAATAATTTTTGGATTATTAATGAGCGCACGGCAGATGGAAACTCTTTGTAATTGCCCACCGGATGCTTGCGTAATATCTTTTAAGGCTAGTTGGTGAACGCCCGTCTGTTGCATCAATTTATCCGCACGTTCATCTATTTGTTGCTGAGGTTCTTTTTTGCCTAAATAAGCGGAGAGTACGATGTTATCTCTCAAGTTGAAATTCTTTAGTAAGTTGGCTTGCTGGAAAACAAAACCCATTTTAGTTAATCGTAAATTGGTTAATTGTTCTTCAGATAAATTGGCGAGTTTTTCGCCAGAAAATTCTATCGTTCCTGAAGTTGGTTGTGTCATGCCACTGATGGTATAAAGGAGCGTAGATTTTCCCGAACCACTGGCCCCCATAATTGAGACGAATTCGCCTTTATTAATAGTTAGTTGAATATTTTTTAGTACTTGTTGCGGTTCCATATTTTCAATCGGAAAACTTTTTGATAGATCGGTTGCTTTTAAAATCATTTTATTTCCTCCTTATTCAGCGACTAAGATTAATTTTATTTTTTTTATAGATAGGCTAACTATATAGACACTTACACTCACCACCAGTGCTAAGGATAAAGGAATCACTAGATAATTGATTAGCGGATTGGTGATAAAGGTTAGATTCGAAACACCAGAAAGCAGTAGGCTAGCAACTTGGGTTCCGATTAAATTAGTTGCAACTACTCCAATCACGACACCGATTACTAAGGTAAAGATGGCACGGGTAATATATTGGTATTGTAATGTTTTTGAGGAAATACCAATGCTCTTCATGATGGCAATATTTTTTGCTTCTTTAGCTAGAATCATTTTGAAAAACATGGTGGTAATTAAGATTGCAATGAATAATGCTAGTCCAAAGGCTACAAGACTGATACTAGATACTTGATTAATAATTCCACCTAAAGTTTGTTTAATATATTCATCCGTATCGGTTACTTTGATATGCTTAAATCTTTTTTCTAAATTTGCTTTGACTTGATTAATTTTTGAGGAATCTGCTAAATTAAAATTATACGTAGCCCACAAAACATCCTCACTTGCCAACATACCTTTAGCTGTTTTCCCTCCGTTGGTCACATCTTGATAGATTCCACTAACTGTAACCGCCTCTTCTTGGCCTTGTAGCATGATCGTAAGTTGATCGCCAACGGCTGCTCCTAATTCTTGTGAATTCATATTGGACAAAGCAATTTCTTTTTCATTTTGTGGTGCTTTTCCAGTTGTATAACTCAGTGGAAATGAATCGTAATCATCCGTATTTTCGATTTTAATCGTTACAAATTCATTATCAGCATTTTTTACTTGGTACGCACTGGTTTCATAGCGAACGACATTATTTATACCCAGTTCTTTACTGGCAGTATTTTTTTGTAAGTAGTTGGAGACTTGCTGAGACTCCTCTTGATATTTATCAAGTTGATGAATATCAATCCGTAAATCACTTTTTCCAGCCCCCATATAAGAAATAAAACTAGGATCTTCAATTGTTTGCAAAAAGTTTAGCGGTACACTCATTAAAAATAAGCTGATAGAAAAAACTAACATTAACAATAGATACACTCTTATTTGGGTCAATACCTCGCGAATCCCAATAAAAATACTTTGGTTTCGAATCCAATGTTTCTTGCCACTTAAGCGCATGCGATGTGCAATTTTGCGATTTCCTGATACTTCTCCTACTTGCAAGGCTTGATAGGCGGATATTTTCTTAAAACGGCGGAAAACAATTTTACAAAACAGATAAACAAATAAGAAAACAATCATCGAACCCAAAAGTGGCAGTAAGTAACTAAGAATTGTCTTAGGCACCGTTCCCATATAAGCCGACATCGACTGGGTAAATATTTGTGTGACAAATAGTGAGGCCAGATAACCACCTACACAAGCCGTGGCAGCAATCACAACGTATTTGGTTAAATACATTTTTCTGGTATTTTTATTGCTGATCCCAATAGCCTTCATAATGCCAATTTCTCGATAGTCTTCTTCGATTGCTGTAAGAATGGTAAATCTTAAACATAGAGAAGCAATTAATAATAGCAACAGACTGATTAACGTAATGATCGCAATTACAATGCCATCAGTTAATGAATTTAATACTTGATACAAAGAACGTGTAAGCGCCGTTCCACTTTGGGGCAGATTAGATGCTGCATATTGTTTCTCAAATTCAGAAATTGTGCGATCGTCTTTTAATGCAAATTCAATCAAATACTCTTGATTGCTGATTTTATTTTCTAGCTCTTGCCAATCATGATCACTTACTAAAAAACGTTTTGAAGTTACTAAGGAAGGATTCATCTGCGCGTCACGGATAAATGATGTGATAGTATAATTTTTTTTGAAATCACCGATCTGAACGTGTACTTTAGAACCTAATTTTAAATTGTATTGCTGTTGATGATAGACGGGAACGCCGATCTCACCATCTGCAATTTGTGCAACCTGATTACTTGTGTCTAATAAAAAATCAAAGGTATCATTTTGTTTTACAAAACTGTTTTCAATAATGCTGTTAACTTCTGATTCATCATTTTTCTGAAGGAATAAATTCTCCCCCGAAATATTTAACAAGGTTACGGTTTGTTGATTTTTTACTAGATTATTTTTTTCACTAAAGGTATCGATTTCTTTTTTTTGCAGATCACCAGCATACATTTGAACATAGCTGGGTACTTTTGCTTCTTTAAATAAGTGATTCAAAGAACCATTTAGCTCCGTCACAATCATCAGCGTACTGGATACCAACATTGCAGACAACAAGATAAACATGAAGAGAGTAAAAGTAATCACTTTATTCTTTTTAAAATCTTTCTTTATTAGTCGGCGTATCATACACATTTCCCCTTTTTTTATTGATATACTGCAAAACTAAATCATTTCTTCCGTGCTGTTTCTGCAGCTAAAAATGAACTAGTAAAGCCCCCAAAATTTTATTCATTTCAATCATAAAATCCTACATTTATTAAATGTCCACTTCATTGCGGTAAAGCAGCTTGCTTATAACAGATAGTAATAGCGTCGCAATCAACGTAATGGTAATCGGAACATAAACAGTTGTTTGAAAAATTTCAAAGCCGATGCCATATAAAATTTGACCGATAGGCGCAGCACATTGAGCAGTAGCCATAATAATAGACATCACTTTTCCTAAATTTTTGGTTGGCGTGATCTTCTGAACTTTACTGATCGCAAAAATCGAAATAATTGATAAGCAAGCTGAAAGCGGAACGCCACTAAGTAAAAAGATCAGAAATGACGGTAAAGTTCCGTACTGCAGCATAAACGGCGTGCAGGCAAAAATGATTGGAATGAGTAATATTGAAATAAATAAAATCCAAAGATAAAAATTAGATACTTTTAATTTTTTTGATACAAGACCAACAATCAAGGCACCTAAAATTGTCGCAAATTCAATGACCCCCACACCGATTCCATATAAACTGGTATTCAAATTCATTGTTATTCTCAAAATATAAGGAACACCCACAATAAATAGTGGTGTAAGCGCAAAATTTAAGCCCACGCTTATGAACATCGTTTTGCGAATAAAACTGTGCTGTAGGGTATAGTGAAATCCTTCTTTCAAATCACTTATCAACACTCTAATAATATTTCCAGAATAATCTGACTTATTTTTTGGCACTAAAATACGTGTCTCTAACAATGCTGTCAAAAAGAATGCGGCTGTCGTGATAATAAGAATATTTTCCATGCCAATCATGGCATAAAGCAAACCACCTAAAACCGGTGCAACAATTCCTGATAATGATTGAACCCCTTGCAAAATTCCGTTGGCTGATTCTAATTTATCCCCTGAAGCAATACTAGGTATAATCGCCGTTATAACTGGTGTATCCATCGCGCCAACAAATCCAAAAAGAATCATTGCAATCGCAATAATTACAAGTGCTGATTGATTTAGTAGAAAAGCTGCAAGTAACAATAAACTAAACAAGCCATTCGCCAGATCAAGCGCAACCATAATTGATTTGCGATTGAATCTATCTGCTAGAGCCCCTCCAATGGGAGATAACAAGATTGGCAGGCTTGAGACTGCAAATAATGTCGCATAAATATCTGAGCGGCCAGTAATATCTAAAACATACAGCGATAAAGCAAAACGCAATAATGAAGTGCCAAAAACAGAAACAGCCTGTCCTGTTACAAGTTTAATAAAATTGAATGTTGTCTGATACTTCGAAGTTTCCATCGTCACCATAAATACCTCTCCTTTTGTAAATCTAAAAATGAATATTGATACATTTAACAATATGACTTTTATCCGCTATGTTTGAAGTCCGTTTTTTTTTAGATGAAATAGTAATATTGCCTTACATTCAATGCAGATAAATATTTTTGAAAAAATATGATTCCATCTTTTTTGATTTAGAAACCAGTTAAAATAAAAATAGTTTTTTATTAGACCAACAGTCTATGAATATATATTAATAGACCGTTGGTCTATTGTCAATTAAAATTTTGAAAAAGCTTATTTTTTCGATCTTTTGGTAAGGAATTGTCTTCATTTTTTAGCATATACCTTATTTTTAAGTTATCTGCTAAACTAAAACAGACCCTCATTTAAAAAATATCAGGAGCAAACTATGAATATCCATAAAATATCCAACAATAAAGAACTACTTGCCTTCCAAAACCTTTACTTAAAATCTTTCCCTGAAGAAGAACGTTTAGACTTCGAACTACTAAAGTCAAAGGCAGATGAAGGTAGAGGGAACTTTTTAGGGCTGTTTGATCAGCAAAACTTAGTGGGCATGATTTATTATTCTGAGTATCAAGGAACCATTTATATTTTCTATTTTGCAATTGATCAACAGCTCCAGTCTCACGGATATGGAAAAATCATGCTAGATTATATGTTTGAAACCTTTCAGCAGCACAAAATTATCTTACTTGTTGAAAAAATTAATTCGAAGGCTGAAAACAATGAACAGCGAATTAGAAGAAAAAAGTTCTATCTTAAAAATGGCTTTACCAGCAATCAGCAATTCTTACAAACTTTGGGACTTAATTTTGAGTTAATCCATCGCGAAGGAAATACCGCATATGTGGCTGACTATCAAAAAATTCGAGAATATTTTTACAGTGCTGCAAAAAATGATTAAAACATTAGCTAAGGTTTATTAAATTCCCTTCAAAAAAATGACTCTCACATAGCCAATACCAAACGATTCATTTAGTAATTTTTTTCACAAAATTATCACTCTTGAATTAGCCTTTTTGAATTGACTAAACTTCGTAAAACAATCTCAAAACATCTTATTGAATTGATCAATAAATCTGATATAATTCCTATTGTATAAATAAAAATACAAAATAAAATAGTTACAAAATTAAGAAGTAGGCCATTTTATGACCTACTTTAAATTTATATACATTTGTCAGAATTATTTGACATTAAAAAAGGGGGAAGTTTTATTGGAGAAGGAAAAACATTTAGAAAGTCTCGCTACAACAGAGACTAAGTTCAATCGGGAATTAGGCATTTTTGGTGGTGTTAGTATCATCGGAGGAATCATGATTGGTTCCGGTATTTTTTATTTGGGTTCGTATGTTTTACAACGGACAGGTATGAGTTTAGGTCTAGCTTTGCTTGCTTGGATTGTCGGTGGGTTAGTCACTTTATTGGCTGGTTTGTGTTATGCAGAATTAGGCGTAAGTATGCCTCGTGCGGGAGGTTCAACCGTTTACTTAACAGAAGCTTTTCATCCAGCTGTTGGATTTTTGAGAGGTTTTACTGATTGGTTGATTGGTGGTCCAGGTTCTATTGCGGCGATGGCAATTGCATTACCGACAGCCATGAGAAGTTTTTGGACTATCTCTGATATGCAAATTAAACTGATTGCAACTGCTCTAATCATTATACTGACTGTTTATAATTTATTTGGAATTAAACAAGGCGCTTTCTTACAAAATATTTCAATGGTCGCTAAATTAATTCCAATTTTAGTTATTTTATTTGCTGCCTTATTCTTAGGTAGAGAAAGTCCCGATTTATCACTGACTCCTGTCACAAATCCTGATGCTTCTTTTTCTAGCATTATCGGCATGATTGCTTTTGCAACAGTTGCCAGTCTATGGGCATACGAAGGTTGGACCAATCTGAATTCCATGACTGAAGAAATGAAAAATCCTAAGAAAAATTTGCCAAAATCATTAATTATCGGCATTGGTGGCATAACTGTTTTGTATACCTTATTTAATTTTGCTATTTATAAAGTGTTACCTTACGATGTGATTGTCAATAATATTGCTGATGGAAACCTATATTTAGGCACAGAAGCTGCCATTAGTGTTTTAGGAAACTGGGGCGGTATTATTGTATCTTTAGGGATGGTTCTAGCTATGTTTGGTGGCTTGAATGGCTTAACAATTGCCCAACCTCGAATGTATTATGCAATGGCTGTTGAAGGACATTTTTTCAAGTCCTTTGCGAAGTTACATCCAAAATATAAAGTACCTACTGCTGCTATGTTGGCACAAATGGTCCTATCGATAGTACTAGTTTTTTCACGTAATTTAGATCAATTAACCTCTTTGGTTGTATTTACAGCAATGCTATATAACTTATTAACAATTATTGCTGTATGGGTAATGAGAAAAAGATTCCCAGAGTTACAAAGACCTTATCGAGTCGCTGGTTATCCATGGACCGTCTTGATCACAGCTATTTTATTTATTGGATTATTAATCAACACTTTTACAGAAGATATCCAAAATGCTCTTTTAGGCATGATTGTTCAAGTGATTGGGATTTTAGTTTATTGGTATTTCGATCGACAACTTAAAAGAAAGAAGGCTTAAGCTATGCGTAAATTACTAATCGGCGGCAAATTTTATATTAATAGAGATCAATTTGCTGAAGCAGTATACATTGAAAATGATAAAATTATGGCTGTGGGCACCACCAATCATTTAAAAACATTGCCTTATGATGAAATAATTGATTTAACTGGAAAGACAATTTTACCTGGTTTGAATGATTCACATTGTCACATTTCCAGCGTCGGTGCAGCTTACTTACAAGTTGACTTATCTGATTGTCATTCAATTGATGAAATCATAGCCTTGACTAAATCTTTTATTGCTGATAATCCTGAGCTCACTAAGCACGGTGTAAGAACTATGGGTTGGAATCAAGATTTATTCACTTCAGGCGAGAAAAGATTGCTAAATCTTCAGGACGTTAATCAAATTTCAACTGAAATCCCTGTTATTTTAGAGCGTGTTTGTGGTCATATTTGTGCTGTTAATTCTAAAGCATTAGCTCTGAAAAACATTACAAAAGATACACCGGCACCTCGTGGTGGAACGATCGAATTAGATGAGAATGGCCAACCAAATGGTATTTTAACTGAAAATGCTGTTCAGTGGATTGAAGAAGTCATTCCAAATTATACCCCCGAAGAAAAAGTGAGCTTCATGGCTCAAGCATTAAATTATGCTGCCAGTGTTGGTCTCACCAGCGTCCAATCAAACGATGTCGCTGCTCCAAACACTTACGGAGACTTTCAATCAATCCGTGCTATTTATGAACAACAATTAACTAAAGTACGTTATCGCCATCAAATTTGTGCCTATTCTCCAGAAGAAATGGATTTCATCCTAAATAAAGAAGCATTAGAGCCAATTTATCAGGGAGGATTTTTAGCATTAGGTCCAATTAAAATGTTTAAGGATGGTAGTCTTGGAGCTAAAACCGCTATGATGCGTGACGGTTACATTGACGAACCGGATAATCATGGCGTTTGTGCTTTAGAATATGATTTACAAGTTGATTTGGTTAAGGCAGCTAGTCAGCGCGGATTGCAGGTGGTTACACATGTTATTGGTGATGGAGCCATTGCTGAAACTATCTCAGCTTATCAAACCGGATTTATCGATGGAAAAAATAAATTGCGTCATGCTTTGATTCATTGTCAAATTACTGATCGAGCATTGTTAAATGAAATCGCCCAGCAAGATATTGCTGTCTTTTTCCAACCCATTTTCTTAGATTATGACATGCAAATTCTTGAAGATCGTGTTGGGCAAGAACTAGCCAGTACTTCCTATGCTTTTAAAACCTTGGAAAATCTTGGTGTGCATATTGGTTATGGTACAGATGCTCCTGTTGAAGATTTAAATCCTTTTCCTAATATTTATGCCGCAGTCGCCCGCAAAAATAAAAATAATGAACCCGTTGACGGATTCTATCCAAAAGAATGTGTTGATCTTTATACTGCCATTGATGCATATACTATTGGCTCCAGCTATCTGGAATTTAAAGAGGATGAAAAAGGACGAATTGCAGAGAACTACTTAGCAGATTTTACGGTTTTAGATGAAGATATATTCAATATTCCGCTGGAAAAAATAAAAGATATTCAACCAAGAATGACTATTATTGGTGGAGACATTGTTTTTGAGCGTGAGTAATTTCTAAGCTTTACAAAGATAAAAACATCATTAAGAGGGAGCTGAAACTTTTTTAAAAGAGTTTCAGTTCCCTCTTGTTATACTTTTTTACTCACTTCCAAAACCTCATTTTACTGATAGTTGAAAACATACAACCATAAAAAAATCGTTTCTTCAAAAGAAGTTCGGTTTTTATCTTTTATTTTACTCTTGTAAAGGGCCCTTTTGGTGCAATTAATTCCAAATTTGTACCATCTGGGTCAGTAAAATAAGCAACTCCTGTTCCAAAACCAGCTTTCAACCCATCCTGTGCTTCAAAATAAATCGGCTCACCTTCTGGCTCAATACCAATTTCTTTTAAGCGAGCCATTGCAGCTGGTAAATCCTCTACTTCAAAACACATATGCATAGCGCTAATTTGATCATTTGAATAGTTGGCGCGACTAGATTGAGGTGTGACATATTCTAAAAGATCGATGTTCACATTTCCTAATTGCAAATTCGCATACTTAATTAACGTATCTTTTAGTCCTTGTGACTGAGCCATCCGCTCGCCGCCAATTTGATCTTGATTGGCAATTTTTTTCCCCGTTAAAGCTTCATAAAATATAATTGATTGTTCTAAATTACTGACGGTGATCCCGATGTGATTCACCAGTGAAAAACCTTGATTCATCATTTTATCCTCTCCTTTTTTATTAAAAATCAAATGTCATTGGATCAGGACCACTACGTAATCCTTCATCTAACTGATTTAGCTTTTCGATATCTTCAAGTTCTATATTAAAATCAAAGATTGCTGCATTATTTTTCATACGCTCTTGATGAATTGATTTCACTACAAGTAAAATTTCCTGTTGTACATCCCAACGCAAGATAATCTGTGCTGGTGATTGACCATATTTTTGAGCCAATTCAACGATTAGCGGATGATCAAGTAACTGACCTTGCATCAAGGGTGACCACGCTTGAATTTTAATCTTGTTTTCTGCAGCAAAATCACGCAGTTCTGTCTGTGCCAATTTAGGATGCAATTCAATTTGATTAATCACCGGCACAACTTTTGCGAAAGATAACAAATTCTTTAAATGGGAAATTTCAAAGTTACTCACACCAATGGCCTTAATTTTCCCTTCAGCATATAAATCTTCCAACGCTAACCAAGATTCTTTATATGCATCCTTCCCTGGCCAATGTATCAGAAATAAATCTAAATAATCTAACTGTAATTTTTCCAAAGACTCTACAAAAGATTGCTTCGTTTCTTCATAAGTTAAACGCGCATTCCAGACTTTCGAAGTTACAAATAAGTCTTCGCGTTTTAAACCAGTGGCCGCTAGTCCAGCTTTAATTCCTGCTCCTGTGCCTTTTTCATTGCCATAAATTTGTGCGGTATCAATCAGACGATAGCCATTTACTATTCCGTTTTTTACTACTTCCGCCGTTTCTTGATCAGAAATTTGAAAAACACCTAAACCCAATCCTGGAATTTTAATACCATTATTTAATTCAACTGTATCTGATAATTTTTGAATCATGTCATTTCCTCCTTGCTGAATACAGGAATTAATATATAATGAGAGTATATTTTTGTATAGTACGCACTTTAAAGTGATATACGCACTAAAAAGTTCCTATTGTGAAATGAAAGGATTTAAATAGATGATGACCAGCGAAAAAATTTACAATATAGGTGTAGAAGCCACTATGGAAGCCATTGGTGGAAAATGGAAACCTATTATTTTGTGTAACTTGCGCCACGGTGCTTTGCGAACGAGTGAATTAAAAAAGAAAATTCCCGGCATTAGCCAAAAAATGCTGACCCAACAATTAAGAGAATTAGAAGAAGTTGAGATCATAAACCGTAAAGTCTATAACCAAGTGCCTCCAAAAGTAGAATATTCATTAAGTGAATACGGCGAAACTTTGGGCACCGTATTAGACAATTTGTGTAATTGGGGAGAAATGCACATCAATACTTTACAAAATCAAGGTAAAGCTGTTCGCTTAATTTGTGACTAGTTAAACCTGTCTAAATTGGCAGGTTTTTTTAGTTTATATTATCTGCGAGAACAATCATTCGCCAATAATTTAAATCCATAGTAAGATAACAATTGTTATACATAATAAAAATTTCGAATAAAAAGGAGGAAATACATATGAAAAAAATTGGATTTTTGAGTTTTGGCCATTGGATGGATCGTGGTTCGTTGGTTAAAACGGCTAGCGAAGCTTATCTACAATCGATTGATTTAGCAGTTGAAGCTGAAAAAATTGGTGTGGATGGTGCTTGGTTCCGGGTGCATCATTTTGCACCGCAAATTGGGTCACCTTTTCCATTACTTTCTGCAATTGGCGCTAAAACCAGTACAATTGAAATTGGTACTGGCTTGATTGATATGCGTTATGAAAATCCTTATTACATGGCAGAAAATGCTGGTTTGACAGATGTTATTACTGAAGGTAGAGTGCAATTAGGTGTAGGGCGTGGGTCACCTGAGCAAGTTTTAGATGGCTGGAATTATTTTGGTTACGACTACAGTGAAGAGGAAATTAAAGATATTGCCCGTCAACGTACTTTAGACTTTCTGAAAATTATTGAGGGCAAACCCTTTGCTGAACCAAATCCGATGCCGATGTTTCCCCAAGATCCGGGAAAATTACGAATTGAACCTTATTCAGAAGGATTAGACAAACGCATTTGGTGGGGTGCTGGTTCACAAGAAACCGCCATTTGGGCAGCGCAACATGGAATGAATTTGCAATCTTCTACTCTAGTCAATCATGAATCTAATGAACCTTTCCACATTCAACAAGCCAAACAATTGCGAGCTTATAAAGAGGCTTGGAAAAAAGCGGGACATGATTTTGAACCACGTACTTTGGTGACTCGTTCAATCCAACCAATTACGACTGACTTAGATCTCAAATTATTTGGCCGTGACAATGAACAAGAAGATCAAGTTGGCTTCTTAGCTTATCATCAAAATCCATCCATTTTCGGACGCACATTTTCTGGTGAGCCGGAAAAAATTGTAAAAGATTTGGCTGAAGATGAAGCAATTAAAGAAGCTGATACTGTATTAGTAACTATTCCTAATACTTTAGGCGTCGAATATAATCTTCATTTATTAAATACTATTGTAAAAGACATCGCCCCTGATTTAGGTTGGCGCTAAACAATGATAAATCTCACTCAATTTTGGGTGAGATTTTTATTTTTACAATTATTTTTAGTTTAAATAAAAATAATTTTATGAAAGCGTTGACATTAACGGCTATATACCTTAAACTTTTTTTAAATACCAAAAAATATTTTAGCTAGAGAAAGGAATTATTTATGACCAAAGACAACGTAGTATTAGCAAGAAACACTCAAGAGGCACCAATCGACAAATTTGCTTCACAGTCAGTAGCTTTTTCTCATTACAACAATCTTTCCGCTCAATTACCGATTGATCCTCAATCTGGCAAATTAGTAGCTAGTGGTGTCACGGAACAAGCTGAACAAGCATTTAAAAATGTTGCTGCCATTGTTCAAAGTATCGATCATGTGATGAGCGATGTCGTTCGTTTAACTATTTTTGTTAAAGATTTAAGAGATTTAGATGCAGTTGATGCAGTCTATAAAAAATATTTCGCTAATTACTTACCTACTCGAACTGTTGCAGCAGTTGACGCATTACCGTTAGATGCCTTAGTTCAAGTAGAGGCGCTACTTTCAAATGGCGAAGGCACTATTCCAAACGCACCACAAGCAGGTGATTTAATTAAATTAACGAATCACACTGAAAATGCCCCAGCTGATGTATTGTCTAGTCAAATTGTTGCTTTTTCTCATTACACAAATCTCTCTGCACAATTACCAATTGATCCAGAAACAGGTCGGATAGTAGCTGGTGATATCAAAGTTCAGACAGCTCAAAGTTTGAAAAATATTAAATCAATTTTAACTAGCGTAGATGTTCCGGTAGACGATATTGTTAAAATTACAATTTTCGTAAAAGACTTAAGCCAAATGCCAGCAGTTGATGAAGTGTATAAAACTTTCTTCCCAGATTCAGCTATTGCTAGAACGGTTGCTTATGTACCAGCACGGACAGTTGCTGTAGTCAGTGATCTACCGATGGGTGCAGATGTTCAAATTGAAGCGGTGGTTTCTTACGGTGATGGCACACCGCCACAAGCAATTGAAGATCGACATGGTTTAATTTTAGAAGCCAACAATACAAATGACGCTTGCAAATGTCCATTGGCTACGCAATCAGTTGCTTTTTCTCATTACAATAATATTTCTGCTCAATTGCCAATTGCACCAAATACAGACGATGTTGTCTCTGGCGGTATCAAAGCACAAACTGAACAGTGTCTGAAAAATATTAAAGCTGTCATCGAAAGCGTCGACCACGTGATGGCTGATACTGTGAAAATCAATATTTTCGTAAAAAATCTTGCAGATATGGATGCTGTTAATGAAGTGTATCAAAACTTCTTCCCAGAAGGCACACCTGCTCGCCGAGTAGTCGGTGTTAGTGAATTACCAAAAGGTGCTTTGATTCAGATGGATGCAATTGTTGGAAATGCTGAAGGCACACCGGCATTGGTTTAGAATTTATCTACTTCTAAAAAAAATTAAGAGGCATCTTATTCAGAGATAGAATAAGATGCCTCTTTTTAGTTGGTATTTATCAAAATAGTTTCGCCTTTATGGCAAAGTAATGACCTCTTCTGTTTCAGCATCGAAAAAGTGTGCTTTATTCATATTAAAAGCCAACTCAATCATCTCACCTGGTTTATGGAAATCACGAGCGTCTACTTTAGACACAAATTCTGTCGCACCTGTTTTGGTATACAACATTGATTCGGCTCCAAGTAATTCAGAAACCACGACTTCTGTTTTTACCACTGATTCTGGCGAAGCATCAATCACGACTTGTTCACTTTGAATAGCTTCTGGTCGAATACCAAAAATTAAGGATTTACCTTCATAACCTTTTTCTTTTAAAATTTTATTTTTTCCTTCTGGGATACGCAAATGCAAACCCTGTTCGTCATTAATGAATCCCGCTTTTAAATTAACCGAAAAGAAATTCATTGCCGGTGAGCCAATGAAACCAGCTACAAAAACATTTTTAGGTGTATTGTAAACTTCTTGTGGTGTACCAACTTGTTGAATAATACCATCTCGCATAATCACAATTCGATCAGCCATTGTCATCGCTTCAGTTTGATCATGGGTGACATAGATGGTGGTCGTACCCAAACGTTGATGCAATTTGGCAATTTCAGCACGCATTGATACACGTAATTTCGCATCTAAATTTGATAAGGGTTCATCCATTAAAAAAACTTTCGCATCTCGGACAATAGCACGACCTAAAGCGACCCGCTGACGTTGCCCACCAGACATGGCAGCTGGTTTTTTCGCTAAATATTCAGTCAATCCCAGAATTTCAGCGGCATTTTCCACACGTTTTTTAATTTCTTCTTTATTATATTTTCGCAATTTCAAACCAAAAGCCATGTTATCAAAAACAGTCATATGAGGATACAGAGCATAGTTTTGAAAAACCATGGCAATATCACGGTCTTTTGGTGCAGCATCATTCACCACTAAATCACCAATCATTAATTTTCCTTCGGTAATATCTTCTAAACCAGCAATCATCCGTAAGGTGGTCGATTTACCACAACCTGATGGTCCGACAAAAACAATAAATTCCTGATCATTGATTTGCAAATTAAAATCTTTTACGGTGGACTCGGTTGCCCCATCATATTTTTTATAAATATGTTCCAAAGTTAACTGTGTCATTGTCTATTTCCTTTCTTAACCAGTCGTTTTCTAACGCTAAATTGAAAGTGTCTGTCCATTTTGATAAATCATAAACTCTCTTGTCGACAAATCAGCTATTAATTTAACTTGCTGCGTTTGTGTTCTATTTTGACGAATAATTTCAATTTTTTGATCTGTTGGAGTTTCGACGGTAATGGTTCCATTCAAATCAAAGGCGTCATGAGTATTGCGAAATGCCAATAATTTCAATAATTTTTGCACAACTGGTCGCTGTACTTCAGTAGAAATTTCATTTAAATCATAATAATGACGATTAATATTTCGACCTTCTTTGGTTGCTTCTAACAAAGCGATATCATTTTTACCTGCCAACAAACCGACATAATAAATTTGTGGAATTCCTGGGGCAAAAATCTGTAATGCTCGTGCTAATAAATAACTGTCATCTTGTTCGCCTAATGCACTGTAATAAGTACTATTGATTTGATAAATATCTAAATTATTGTAACTGGCCGAAGAATAGATTTTTTTAACGTTGGCGCCGACCTCGTAAAGCTTCTCAGAAGTATAATTTAATTCCTGATCCGTCAATAAATCTTTAGCATCTACTACACCAATTCCATCATGAGTATCGAGAGTTGTAAATTGTTTCATTGGACATTTTCTCAACCAAGCCGCTAATCTTTCTGATTTACCACTATAGATCCCATGTAACACTAACATTGGCAACGCAAAATCATAGATGAAATAATCGTGTTGGGCAATTTTAAACTGAATCGAATAATGTTCATGAATTTCTGGCAACAACTCAATCTGGTATTTGTGTGCTTCTTGCCGCACTTCTGCTAATAATTCCCAAATATCTGGTTCTACAAAGAAATCATTGGTATCCAATTTTTTTATAGCATATGCAAATGCGTCCAAGCGAATGATCGAACAGCCATGACTGGCCATGTCTTGAATCGTTTGACGAATAAATTGTTTCGTCACTTCTCTGGTTACATCTAAATCAATTTGTTCTTCACCAAAAGTATTCCAAACCTCTTCCACACTACCATCTGCAAAATGAACCGCCTGAAAAGGTGCTTTATCTTTACGTTTGTAAATCAAATCAATGTCAGCTTCTGTCGGTCGATTTTCAGGAAAGAATTGATTGATTCGAATAAACATCTCTTTATATTTAGAATCTTCATGCTTGTTTTTAAAGTCTTGGAAAAAAATTGATTCTCGAGAAATATGGTTGATCATAAAATCAAACATCAAGTAATACTTTTCCCCTAGTGCTTCAATTTCTTCCCAAGTTCCAAAACTTTCATCTACCACGGTATAATCCCTAGGTGCAAAACCACGATCACCAGTTGAAGGGAAAAATGGCAATAAATGAATCCCGCCAATCGCTTCAGCTAAATACTTGTCCATTACTTGCTCAAGTTCACTTAAATTTTTTCCCAGGCTATCTGCATAGGTAATCAACATTGCTTTATTTTCAATCGCCATTATTTTGACTCCTCTGACTTTTTACCTAACACTAGACTCCCGTAAGGCACCAGCTTTATTTGTTCTAGATTAGTTTGATAAGCTTGATTTCCAATTAATAATTCATAGCTTCCATCTAATTTGACGATTTGATGATTCGCTGAAAAGTTAACAATAACTAATACTTCTTCCTCAGCTGTACTACGTTTATAGGCAATAATTTCTTCTTGCGGAACTTCGTAAGGAACAACTTCACCAAAAATAATTGCCTCTTGGTACGGTCCTGCTTGACGACGCAGTGCGATTAATTTTTGATAAAAAGCTAAAACTGACTGGTCATCGTTTAATTCTGCCTCTACATTAATCGTTTGGTAATTTGAATTGACTTTTATCCATGTTTGCTCGGCTCCAGAAAATCCAGCATTTTTTTGATCGGACCATTGCATCGGTGTGCGGTTATTGTCCCGACTCCGTAGATACATGCCTTCAAAAGCTGCTTCAGGACTCATACCAGAAAGCATTGCTCGACGATATTGGTCGTGGGTGGCAATATCATCATAATCACTCATCTCGTCCATCCGAATATTGGTCATACCGATTTCTTGTCCTTGATAAATAAATGGTGTACCTTGCAGCATCATGAATAATGTAGCCAGCATTTTTTTACTGTGATCATTTTGATATTCATTAGGCAAATATTTATTGATTGAACGTGGCTGGTCATGATTTTCTAAATACTTTGCCCCCCAACCAAATTTTTGAGTCGTTAATTCATTTTGTAAAATATTTTCTTTTAATTCTTTAACAGTCCAATTGCTTTGTAAGAACCATTCTCCTGTTTCAGGAACATCGATATCGGTATAGCTAAAATCAAAGATCATTCGAAAATAACCATCTTCACCAATATAACGACTCAATTGATCTTCTGGTACATCAGCTTCGGCAACGGTCAGCGCATTATATTTTCTGAAAGTTCGTTGGTCAATTTCCGCTAACCATTCTTCGATCCCTGGTTGGTTCAAAATCCAATGACCGATAAAGGCTAACCCATCTTCACCGTCAGCCGGTAATTGTCCATACTCAATTCTTTTTTTCAGATTTAAAATAGCATCGATTCGAAAGCCACCTAAACCTTTTTCTAACCACCAGTTAATCATATTGATACATTCTTCTCGTACTTCGGGATTTTCCCAATTTAAATCTGGTTGTTTTTTTGAAAAAGCATGTAAGTAAAACATATTTTCTTCATTTGGAACTTTTTCCCAAGCAGAACCACCAAAATAAGATCGCCAATTATTAGGGGCTTGTCCATCAATCCCTTTTCGGAAAATATAATAATCCCGATATTTACTGTTTGGATCAGTTAAAGCTTCTTGGAACCACGCATGTTCATCCGAAGTATGATTAACCACTAAATCCATTAAAATTTTAATTCCTCTTGCATCAGCTTGTTCGATCAATTGATCCATGTCTTGATTGGTACCAAACATTGGATCAATTTGATAATAATCGGCAATATCATAGCCGCCATCATCCATCGGTGACTGGTAAACCGGACAAAGCCAGATAACATTCACGCCTAATTCTTGAAAATAATCTAATTTGCTAATAATTCCTTGAAGATCACCTACACCATCACCATTTTGATCCATAAAGCTACGGGGATAGATTTGATAGACAATCGATTTTTTCCACCATTCTTTTTCATTCATATCAATTCGCGTAAAATTTGTTTGTTTGAGAGTTTGTATTTCAGTCATAAATTTCTCCTTTTAGCCTTTTACGGCGCCATTGGTAATACCTTCGACATAATATTTTTGTAAGTAGATAAATAGTAACGTAATCGGTACAGCAATTAATAAACAACCGGCAGCAAATGTGGTATACATCGTATTAACCGTCGTTTGATTAATCATGGAATACAATCCAATGGATACGGTATATTTTGGTACATTGTCTCCCATAATTACTTTCGCGAAAATGAAATCCATCCACGGTTGCATGAAGGCCATCAATGCAGTATATACAATGATTGGTTTTGACATAGGTAAAGTAATTTTAGTGAAAATTTGAAATTTTGTTGCGCCATCAATCATTGCTGATTCATCCAAAGATTTTGGAATCGTATCGAAAAAACCTTTTGCAATATAGAAGGTTAACGCTGCTGTTGATGAATAAATTAGCACCAGTGCTAGTAAAGTTTGTGTCAGATCAAAAGCCTTCAAAATATAATAAACGGCAATCATGCTCATAAAAGCTGGAAACATATTCAAGACCAGAGCTGTCTTTAGAATGGTCTTTTTTAAACGAAAACGTAAACGCGATAATACATAAGCCATCGAAACAGTAATAAAGGTACTTAATAAACAAGAACAAATCGATACGATTAAAGTATTCTTCAACCACAGCATGAAAGGAAAATTGGCATTGTTGCTAAAAAGATATTTGAAATTTTCCAAGGTGTATTCTTTGGGGAAAATATATGAAACAAACTGCCCACTTTCGCTACGGAAGGCGGTTAAAATCAACCAGAAAATTGGAAACATCCAAACTACTGCCAGCAGAACCAACAATAAATTGGGCCATAATATATGTTTTTTCATTTAATTACTTCCTTCCTTATAAGCATTGGTTCTGGTATAGGCAAACAACGAAAATACAGCACTCAACACAAATGTAATAATCCCAATAACCGACGCCAAATTGTAATCTGCTGATTCCACAGTTAACTTGTATAACCAGGTCACTAACAGATCGGTGTCGCCAGCGCCATAATAATTACTATTTGACGGACCGCCACCGGTTAATAGGTAAATTACATTGAAATTGTTGATGTTACCGATAAATTGCTGAATCAAACTTGGTAGCATCACAGATAAAATTTGTGGAAAAGTAATAAAGCGGAAAATATGAAAGCTATTAGCTCCATCAATCCTAGCAGCTTCTAGTTGGTCTTCTGGTAAATTAATTAAGATCCCAGTAGAAATCAACATTGTTACGGGAATCCCAATCCACATGTTAACGACAATAATTGAGACTTTTGCTAATAATGAATCGGTTAAAAACGGTATCGGCTCGGTGATCCAACCCCAATTTTCCAACAAAGTATTGATTGGTCCGGCCGCGTGCAATAAATTTTGCATCACTAACAAAGAAACAAAAGGTGGTACTGCCATAGTAATAACAAAAATGGTTCGCCAAAACTTTTTAAATTTGACACCTTTTTGATTAATTAATAATGCCAACATGACGCCAAAAAAGAAACAAGTAATTGTTGCAAAGAAGGCCCAAATTAATGTCCAACCTAGCAATGGAAAGAAAGTTCCAGAAATATCTCCATTTAAGACATTTTTAAAATTGACTAACCCTACCCAACCAAACAAATTTCGTGGCGGTAAGTGATTGTGATCATAATTTGTAAATGCTAAGAGAATCATATAAATAATCGGCATAACCGTAAACACAATCGCACTAATAACCGGAATCGATAATAATGTTAAATGGAATTTCCCATCTAATAAATTTTTTACGTCTTGAATAAAAGAAGGTATCGCCAACTTTTTTTCTTTTAATTGCTGTGCCTGGAAAGCACTTTGAATATTTGAGCGGTAAAAGAAGAAAAATAAAACCACTAACATACAAGTCATAATACCGTAAATCAACATAATCATGGAATTATCTCCAGGAGTTCTAACAAATATTCCTAAATTCCGATTGAAATTCCATGCTTGCTTTTGCGTACCTAAAGTCAGCATTCCTTGTAAAAACCAACGACCTTGCGTCAGCATAAAAGCTATAAAACTAATTTCTCCTAATAAATACAACAACCCTTTAATGCGTTGTCCTTTTTCAAAGTTGCCAAAACCCATCAAGATAAAAGAAAGTCTGGTTCCGCGATCTCCTTGAGAAAAGATATTTTTTAATTTCATACTTTTTTGCATCCCATAACCTCCACTATTCCTTTTCTGGTGTGATTTCATCAACTAATTTATCTAATGATTTAGGAAAATCCGTCTGCGGAATTTTACCTTTATAAGCGTCCACCAATAATGAATTCATATGTTGCCAAAAGACATTCATTTCAGGGATTTTCGGCATTAAGACTGAATGTTCTTCTGTTGTCATTTCAATCACCGCCTCAGCTACGGGATCATTTGCGACAGCTTCATTTTTTCGTGCCATTTGATTGCTTGGAACTTTTCCTAGTTCTTCAAAAGCTTTTATTTGTACTTTTTCACTTGTTAAATAATTAGTTAATGCCATCGCATCTAACGGATATTGGGTGAATGCGTTAATACAAAAAATATTACATTGTTGAAAAGCATACAAAGGAACTTCACCATTTCCTAAGTCAGCACTTGGATACGCAGCGACGCCCATGTTTTTTCCTAAAACTTCTTCAATTGCTTCAGTATTCCAAACACCACTGAGAACAGCATTAATTTTTCCAGATCGTAGTGCATTGATTTCATCTGCGTTAACAGGGACAACATTTTTATTTTTTTGTAAGTTAGCAATCCATGTCAGGGTTTCTACGCCTTCAGGAGAATTAAAAGTCGTACCATAAGGATCTTCGCCATTTTCACCATATAAGCTAGAACCGTTGGACATGAACCATGGTGTCTCACGAAAATCTGCGCCGGCTTCCTCTAAGTTAATCCCAATTTTTCCTTTAGTCGTAATATCATTAAAATTTTGAACCTCTTCTTCTGAGAAAACTCGTTTGTCATAATACATAAACATTGATTCAGAAGTTGTCGGGAAGCCATAAATTTTGTCCTGATAAGTTGCTGCTTGCACTGATGTTGGCGTGTTTTCTTGTTTAATTTCATCAGTATACTTCGTTAATTGATAGACTGCACCAGATTCAACCATTTGTCCCAATCGATCATGAGGTGTCACAAAAATATCGGCTGCTGATTCAGGATCTTTTTGTAAATATTCCTGCGCTCTACCTGATTCAGACTCAATGACAGTAATATCGTATTTTTTTTCGGGATGTGCTTTTTTAAAATCATCCACCACACTACGATAATAATCACCTTGATTCAAATCTACCCAAACTTTTAACTTTACTTCTTTAGCATCAGTTTTAATTTCTGGTTCATACGTTTGATTTCGTTGTCCGCAGCTACTTAAACCAATTAATAATCCAAAAAATCCAATCATTGCGACCCACTTTTTCATGATTTCCTTCCTTTCAGTCAGCTGATCTTTATGAATTGACAACCGTTTTCATATCAAAGCAAAACAAATTGACAACCGTTTTCATATTTGGAGAATAACAGCAATTTTTCTATATGTCAACCGTTTTCATAAAAAAGAAAAAAAGATGATTCCTGTTTAAGTTGTTCCACGAATCATCAATTTTGTTGAAAAATTTGGTATTTCAGGTAATTCTTGATTGTGTAAATGGGCTAGCAAAACTTTTGCTGCATGTTCACCGATTTCTTTAATTGGTTGGTGAATAGTTGTTAAAGCAGGATTTAACACAGCAGCAATCGGCTGATCATCAAAACCAATTAAGGCTAAATCGGCTGGTATGTTCAAGTCATTTTTTAGTGCTTCGCTTAGTATTCCCGCTGCTACCTCATCTCCGTTAGTAAAAACCGCATCTGGTAAGGATTTTTTTTGATTCAATCTTTGCTTCAGCCAGTTTTCTCCGTCTTCAATATTTAACATTTTAGGGAAAAATAAGTTTTCGTCAAAAGTCAGTCCTGCCTCTTCTACTGCTTGCATAAAACCAATGAAACGATGGTCGTGCTGATTTTTTACTCCTCCACTACAAAAAGCAAGTTTTTTGTAGCCAGTATCAATCAAATATTTAGTTCCTTCATAGGCTGCTTGTTGCTCATTAATTTGAATAATTGGCAGATCTTCATCTCCCAAATAGCGATTACATAAAACAATCTTGCCATTTTTTATTAATTCCACTACTTCTGGCTTATCATTCTCCAAGTTAGCCATAATTAAGCCATCAAGTTGTTTCTTTTGTAACATTTCGATATATTTTAATTCTTTTTTTGAATTTTCCAAGGTTTGGAGAATCACGACTTGGTATCCTTCATCAGATAAATAGCGTTCAATCGCATCAACTAAGTAGGCAAAAAACGGGTTTGTGATAAAAGAAATAACCACACCAATCATTTTTGTTCCTTGGCCTCTCAGTTGTTGAGCAATATTATTCGGATAATAATTCAATTCTCGCATAGCAGTAAAAATTTTTTCTTTGGTTTTGTCAGAAACATAAGGATGTCCATTAATCGCTCGAGAGATTGTTGTAATGGAATACCCCGTTTTCTTTGCTACATCTTCTATTTTAGCCATAATAATCTCCTAAAAATTACTTTGTTCAGTTGTTCTACTTAACTTTGTAAAATACATCAAATTTTGAAAAGTTATCTATTCTACAGACTTTATAGTCAAATCAAATAATTCTGTTATGGATGACAAGCGATATTTTCCAGCGCTCTCATCTTCTCTTCTATCAAAATAGCATTGTTTTCCGCATTTTCCAATGAAATTAATAGCGTATCACAAACTGAATGGATATAGTCGTTATCACTTAACCGATTTAAAGTCAGTTGAATTTCTTGTTGGGTTAACATGTGTTTCTGCTCTAACGCTTGCATAAATCGTAGAATGGCACTTAAAGAGTAATTTGCGTTACGTAGTGTTCGGATGATTTTCAGCAACGCGATGGTTTGTTCATCGTAACTACGATAATGATTTTTCTGACGGGGCACAGTGATTAAACCATTCAATTCCCAATTTCTCAGTGTATCAATAGTAATGTCTAAATAATCGGCCGCTTGTTTACGCGTAAAGGTTTGCTTTTTATTATTTTTCAATTTTTGCAAATCAACTGAGGTGAGTCGAATGGCTTCTTCTGCTTTAGATTGCTCTGTTTCAATGAGCTGAAAATATTCTGTCAATAATTTTCTAGCTTGCTGAAAATCATAGCTAGCCAAGCTGTGAATCACTTCGGTAATTTTCTTTCGCAAATTGCCGTGAATAATTTCTACTGAAAAACCAATTCGCGCAATTTGAATAAGTTGAATGTGATACTCCGTATAAATCCGATAACCATTTTTTTGTCGCAACGGTGCTGGAATGAGTTGCCACTCTTCATATTTCCGTATTGTATTAGGATGAAGTTTGACTGCTCTTGCGACTTCACTTGTTGAATATTTTTTCAAATCAATTAACCCTCCACTAAACCACCAGAGTTCTCTTGTCATGATAGCATGAAAAAGGAGGGATGCGTATGACTTTATTAACTGAGAAAAAATATTTAAATAAAGTAATTCAAACGGTGCAAGAGAAAATAATGCAGCTAGAATTGTCTTTAGATCAAAGTGAACAAGAATATCGGGCGGTAAAAAAATACACGGTTGATTACATCCACGAACTGGATAAATATGAGGTTTATAATCATCATCAAAACCTAAAATTCATTGATTCGCGTAATATTTTAGAAAGCCAACAAATCGGCAAATTAACTTACCAAGAAAATAGTCCCTACTTTGCCAAAGTGGTTTTTCAATTTGACGATGATCCAGTCCCTGAGGATTTTTATATTGGTCGTTATGGTTTATCCGATGAACTGGGAAATCAATATGTTTATGATTGGCGGGCGCCTATTGCAACTTTGTATTATGACTTTGGTTTGGGCAAAAGCGGTTATCAAGTTGGGAAGCATTATTTTAGCGGTGAAAATTTAAAAAAAATACAATTTGATATTCAGTCTGGTGAGTTAGTGAATCTATTTAATGTTGCAGAAGGAATTAGTGATGTGTTTTTGACTGAAACATTAAGCAAAACCAGTAGTCAGCAAATGAAAAATATCATTCAAACGATTCAAAAAGAACAAAATACTATTATTCGTCAACCAAAAGATGTCGATATTATCATGCAAGGTGTGGCTGGCTCAGGAAAAACTTCGATTGCTCTGCATCGCTTGGCTTATTTACTCTACCAAGAGCGAGAAACCTTACAAGCTGAAAATATCCTGATTTTATCTCCAAATAAAGTTTTTTCTAACTATATCGCTAATGTCTTACCTGAACTTGGAGAAAATGATTTGCGGCAATTAACTTTTGAAGAATTGGCGCAAAATATCCTACAATTACCAGTCCAACTAAGTTATCAGCAAGAATTGGCGACTGTTCTAGCGGAACCTGATTCAGCTTTTTCACAAGCATATTATTACAAACAATCGACTGACTTTGAAAAAGATTTAACTGCTTTTTTAAATGCCGAAAAAACCAAACTTTGGCAGACAGATTTAAAAGTTGGAACTAACGCTATTTCAGCCGAAGAACTAGAGACTCTTTTTGCTGAATCCCTACCTTTAATGTCACTAATTTCAAAAATAAGTCGTTCCTTTACACAAGGTCAAAAAAAGCTACAAACCAATCTGGAAAAAAGCTTAACAAAACGTTTAGCTTATCAAAATGAAGTAGCCACCTATTTGAAATTCACTCAAAAAACTGCGGAACAATTAAATGCTAGTGATTTATATCCAATTCTCTACATCAAAGATTTTTTTGAAGGCTTAACCGTCGATACCTCGGTAAAATATTTAGTCGTTGATGAGATGCAAGACTATACCCTTTTACAATTTACAGTTCTGCAAAAGCTTTTTTCTGCCAAAAAAATCTATTGCGGCGATATTTATCAGACTCTTATTCCAAAAGATGCTGGTTTTTTAACTGATTTGTCCGAATTATTAACTAAGCCAAAAACTTTTTTCTTGAAGAAAAGCTATCGTTCTTCTTTTGAAATTATCCAATTTGCGCAACAATTCGTTCCAGAAGATACTTTGGAAGCTATTCAACGGCACGGAGAATCAGTAATCATTGAAAACAGAACCGATTCTTTCAAACAGCAAATAAAATCCCAAATAAATAGATTTCTTAAAGGTAAGCTACAAACTTGCGGAATCATTTGCCAGAGTACAGCCGACATAGAGCATTTACAATCTGTTTTAGCCGATTACAAAGTTCAGACAATTTCTGCTGAATCTACCGCCGTTACACAACCAATCGCCATAACTTCGCTACAATTTGCTAAAGGTTTAGAATTTGATTCGGTGATTTTACTTGTTTCTGATAAGCAGCAACAACCTGCTTTTATGTATATCGGGGCCACGAGAGCTTTGCATGAATTAATCATTTATAAATAACTCTTGCATCATTTAATTTACAATATAAAAAGACAAACAAGCAGCAAAAACAAGCTACTTGTTTGTCTTTTCTTATTTATTTTCAGCTTTAAATTTTTCGACAATTTGCATCAATTCTTTGGCATGTTCCGTTAAAACATCGAATTGTTTAGATTGGATAAATTTCTTGTTTGTTAAGTAGCCACTGATTCCAGAGCCAGAAAAGCCAGCTGCTAAATAGTCCTTCAAATTATCCGGTGTAACTCCTGCTGTAGCAATTAATTTAACATGATTAATCGGCCCTCTAATGTCTTTGACATAACCTAAACCTAATGCCCCCACAGGGAATACTTTGACAAAATCTGCGCCAGCTTCATGAGCAGCCAAGATTTCAGTCGGCGTCATTGCCCCTGGCATAGAAACCATCCCTAACTCTTTCGTTCTTTTGATAATAGCTGGATTTGTATTAGGAGAAATGATGTATTTGGCTCCCGCTTGATAGGCTGTTTCGACTTGCTCTAAAGTAACCACCGTACCTGCACCAATCACCATAGAATCATTAAATTTTTGAGACAATTTAGCAATTGCTGTGCTGGTTTTACTTAGACAATCAGGATCTCCTTGATCAAAGGTGACTTCTACTAGCTTTACGCCTCCTTTTTCCAATGCTGAAACAAGTTGGAACAACTCTTCACCGTAAGTTCCTCTGCAAATGGCTATAATTTTATTTTCTTCAATTACATTTATGATATTTTCTGTCATTTTACTTTCTCTCCAGTGAGCTTCATAGATTTTTTAACGACTTCTTTAGTTTCGGTTTCGAGACTCGGTTTCAAAAATCCTAAAATCCCAGCTGTTACTAATGAACCAATTACGATAGCTGCAACAAACCAGATTTTATTTTCAACAACTGGTAAAACAATAAAACCACCATGAGGAACAAAACATCTCACATTACCAATCGCACCGATCACACAACCCACTGCTGTTCCAATCATCGTTGAAGGTAAGATTCGTTTGATATCACTTACTACAAAGGGAATGGCTCCTTCAGTTATTCCGATACAACCCATAATTCCCGCTGCCACAGCAGCGTCACGATCGCCTTCAGTAAATTTCTTTTTAAAGAATAACGTTGCTAGAAAAATGCCAATTGGTGGAATAGCTACAGCAATTCTAAACATGCCATTTGGTTCGTAGACGCCTTCATTCATTAAAGCTAGGGTAAACATCGAGACTGATTTGGTAATTGGACCGCCCATATCTACTTCTCCAAACAATCCGATAAAAACTGCTAATAAGATGGCACTACTACCATTTAAACTACTCATAATATTTGTTAAGCTGTTCATTAAAAATGCTAACGGATTAGCAATTACGTAGATATACAGCATACCCAGAACCAGTACGGTGATTGTAGGAATAATTAAAATTGGTAAAATGGTTTTAATAGTTTTGCTGACTTTCCATGTCTTAATCCATTTAACAAAATAACCGGCTGCAACACCTAAAAGCATCGCTCCTAAGAAACCAGATTTCACTTCAACTTCATTGATCATTACTGGATTATTGGCTAGAAATCCTAAAATCATCCCTGGCGCCAGACCAGGTTTACCAGCGATAGAATAAGCGATGTATCCTCCTAAAATAGGAATCATCATAGCAAAAGCTGCTTTTCCAAGAATATTAATATTTTGCATCAATTCGCTAGTTACTACAACACCAGTCTCACTTTTTTCTCCTGTTGCTAAAGATATTGCCAGCATGATACCACCAGCTACAACAGCCGGCATCATAAACGACACGCCACTTAAAAATGATTTCTGAATTTCTTTTAATATTGGTTTTATATTCATCTGCCTAACTCCAGTCTATGCTTGATTATTGACTAACGCTTCAGCTGCATCTAATACTTTTTCTGGATGAGAAATGGCTTCATTGACATCGGCATTTAAAACTAAGCGGTCTTCAAAACGTTCTTCATTTTCAATAAACACGGAAACTGCCAAGATGATAACATCTGCTTCTTCTACTTCTTCTTCACTCACTTCATTTTCAATCCCAATACTTCCTTGAGTTTCGATTTTGATATCATACCCTCTTTTTTTACCTTCTTTTTCTAAAGCCTCTTGTGCCATATATGTGTGGGCAACTCCTGTTGGACATGCTGATACGCCTACAATTTTCATTTTATTTTCCTCCTATTTGATAATGTTATTTTCTATATTATTTAGTAATGCCAAAATAGATTGCTTGTCTCCATTGATTAATTCTGCTCGAAATTGTTCATCCATTAATCTTCGACTAATTTCAGCCAAAATTTTTAAATGTAATTTGCTTTTTTGTTCTTCTGGAACACCTAGTAAGAAAACCAAGCGAACCGAATTACCATCTTCATCCCACTGGATTTGGTCCTTTGTTCGCATAAAACAAACAAATGGAGTCCGAACTTCAACTGATTTTCCATGGGGAATACTGACGTCGAAGCCAACTGCTGTCGAAAATTCAGCTTCCCGATGATTTACAGCTTCTAGGTAATTATCCTTATTTTCTAAGTAATTCAAGCGCTTGGCTTTTTCAGATAAGAACTCGATAATGGATGCCTTATTGTCTAATGGCGAATCCAGCACGACTAAACTTTCATCAATCAAAAATTTTTCCTCCTAATTCAATAAATACTGCTTTTTTACTTTTATTAAAGAAAAGCAGCTCAATCGTTTTTTTAGATTCGACGATACTGTATAGTTCTGACAACATACTTTTGACTGATTTCAAATCTTCCTCAGCAATACAGATCATCAAGATGGTATTAATCATTCGGGTATGCCAACGAATTGATTTTTCTAAGGTCATCACAACTAGTCGACTTTCTTTTACTACTTCTGGTGGTGGATGGGGAATTGCGGCTCCCGTAGGCAAATCAGTCACACCTAACTTTTCCCTTTCCCAAATTGATTTTTCAAAATCAGCTGTCACCAGATCAAATTTCAATAAATCCTGTGATATGCGCGCAATGCATTCTTCCTTTGAAGAGAAGTTTTTATTTAAATAAATGAGACGAGCATCGATTATTTTTCCTAATGAGACAAATTTTTTCACAGGTTGCGGTTCGATTTGGTCATAAAACAAATCTAAATACATAGAAGAAACTTTCTTTAAATCTTCTTTACTCATCAAAGCCGAAACATAGACAATAGGCACACTACTTTGATTAATTTTGACCGGTGAGATAACTAAATCAACATTTGATAAGTCTCGTTGATAAAAAGTTCTTAAGGAAACAACTTCTAATATATCTTGCGGAAAAAGAATTCTTCTCATTCGATTAGCAATCAATTCTGAAGTCCCAATACCTGTTGGGCAAACAATCAAGATTTTTTTGTTTTTTGACGCTCGATCAATTGCTCCTTGAAAATGGATCATGATAAAAGCAATTTCATCTTCCGGTATCTGGATAGCTAATTCAGTTTCAACTTTGGTTAAAATTAGCCAAGTTGTGCTATAAAGGACCGAATATTCTGATTTTATTTCAGCTAAAAGTGGATTTTTAACTGGAATATTCATCTTCAAACGATAAATCATTGAAATCAGATGGTACATTAAATTACTGTATAACTGCTGATCGTTCGTTAAATCAATTTTTACTGAAATGCTCATATCGGCAATAATTTTTTTAACTAAGGCATCATACTGTTCCTTCAAAATAAAATCTTTTAACTTCGGTTCAAAGCCGTGAGCAATTAATTGTTTATTCAAATAGTCAAAGTCATTTTCAGTCATCTTAAAATCGGTTTCGCTTTGCAGTTGATCCACCAGCTCTTTAGTGAGCAGATATGTTTTCAGAGATTCAACATCTTCAAACAAAAAATAGACTTGTTTTTCCAAATGGAAACCATTTTTTATGCGAATCAATAAGATACTTGTCGATAGAATCAAGGATTGAAAATAGTTATCCGATAATTTCTCAATGTTAAAATTTTGGTTGTGTTGTAATAAAAATGTGATTTTTTCGACCATTTCCCTTGCTAAAAATTGATAACATAATTCAGGAAATTTCAGCCTAAAATCATTGGCTTGATCCGCTTGTTCAATAATTGAATAGGCAAAGTTTTTAATTGCTTTTTGAATATTAGATTCTTTACCGACAATCCTTGTTCCTAAATTATCAGAAACTAAAGTCACATCTGAACTCTTAATCATCCGCTCAATTTGTAAAAAATCATTGGCAATTGACGTCTTGCTAACTAAAAATTTTTCTGAAAGTAATTGGTAAGACAAAGTTTCGCTGTGAATCAATAAATCTTTAGCAATCAATATTTGTCGTTCAAAAGGTGAATGATTCCATTCATTGATTTGATATTCCGATTGATTGCTGACTGCCTCTTCCAAATAGTTTTTATTAGTCAAAAAAATTCCTTTACGGGGAACTTTTTCAATTACTGCCTTTTTTGAAAGGACAAAAATTTCTAGTTGCTTTAAATCTTTATGGGCGGTTCGTTCGGAAATACTAAGAATCGCCGCATAATCTTTAATTGGTACAAATGATTCATTTTTTAATAATAAGTTTAAAAACTTACTTTGGCGTTGTGTTAATCCATGCATGATTAGCCTCCCGGAGTAAGCGTTTTCTCTATATTTGTATCCTAGCATTTCTTTTTAAAATCGGATATGACAGAATGATGCAACATTATTATTGAACCTTGCTGAACACCTCTCAAACCAATTTAAGAAAAATTGATAACAAAAAAAGAGTGGATTGCTCCACTCTTGATAGATTGGCTAGTATTTTTAAATTTATTTCATGCCATCACTAAAACCTTTCAATTCAGCTTTCAGCTCTTCTGACAATTGATTGTAGTCAGTCCCGTCAATCGCACCTTGCAAAGTATATAAATGAACTAAACAAACTTCTGGAAAGGCCATCTTCAGTCGGACAAAGGCTTCTTTACTACCCATCTGTTGTAGATCTTCGGCTGTTTGAACACCTATTTGTTGCAACTTACGAGACATTTCTTTCCCAATATTATTTAATGCTGTCAACTCCATTTAATTCCCCCTTCCCCTTTGATATCTCTGATAAACATTTCGCGGCACTTGACGAATATAATCCATTCCTTCAGCAACTGGCTGACTTCCCAGCAACAAGGTAATGCCAAAACTAAAAATTAAAATAAACAACAAGCCAATAAAATTAATTTGCAGCCCTCCAAAATCAAAAGAACGAAAAATTCTAACGATAAAACCATGTAATAAATAAACATTAAAGGTATGACGTCCTAAATCTGTGAAAAATGTTTTTTTCGTTGGAACAAAACTTAGAAAACTAAAAATGCCAATCACTCCCAGCAGTAAAACTATTCCGCGAACAAGCGCGCCTAACTCTGGAAAAGAAAGAAAATCTTCATAAGGTTTTGAACCGAAGAGCCAATATTTATTGATACTTTCATTAACATAAATAAAGCAAAAAACGAAGACAAGCCCAATCGCAGCTTTTATCCTGGCTGAGTTATTTTGTACCTTCTTAAAGGCTTTTGGTGAAAGATAATAGCCTAATAAAAAGAAAGGAAAAAATACCAATGTCCGCTGCATAGTTAACTCGCGGTTAATAAATGGCAAGTAACCAGCAATCAATGCGATTAAAAAGCTCAAACTAAGTCCAATCGGCGGTTTTAAACGACCAAATAAAAATAATAAAGCATTCCAAAAGAACATCGAAACTAAAAACCACAATGACCAGTGAGGAACGGTGAAATTAACATTAAAGGAACCGGCATTGCCAAAGAGCCAGTAATATAACGAGTAAATTATTTGAAAAACCAAATAAGTGACAATAAAAGTTTTAAAGCTTTTCCATAAATAACCTGGGCGGCGATAATTTTTCGAAAAGAAACCAGAGATCAAAATAAAAGCCGGCATATGAAAAGTAAACATTGTATAGTACATGTCGTGAACAAATCCGTCGTCTCCAATAAACGGTTGAATCAAATGCCCAAAGACAACTAGTACCATTAACATAAACTTTGCATTATCAAAATAACTGTCCCGTTCTTTCATTCGCTTTCTCCAATCAATAGTCTTCTATTTTATTATAATACATGAGCAAAAAAGCCGCGACTAACATTTATAGATAGTTGCGACTTATTTATAATTATTTACGAAAAAATGTCAAAGCTTTGTAAAAGTTTTTTTAAGTTCTCCGCATCCCATGGCAAATATTCTGCAATAGTTAATCCGACAATCTCGCTTTCTTGTTGGATGGCTGCCATCGTCTCGCCAACTTCTTTTAAACTCATTTTTCCTGACTCAGAAGGAAATTCACTAACACCCGGCTCAGTAAAATACAATGATTTAAAGATTGCTGGATCCAACACATCTAAATCAAAGTGGATCACTGTTTTGGTGAAATTATTCTGTTTAATCCATTCGCGAATTTTTTCAGGCTGTAGACACTGCTCTTTTTGAACCTGATAAGGCAAATTCAATTCTGCCAAAATGACTTTTTCATCCGCTGTCGGTTCTTGTAAACCAACAAATAAAATATCTTTTATTCCATATGGATGTTGAACTTTTTCCGCGAACAACGGATCTCCATGACCTAATAAATTTCCTAAAACCATCGCATGTTCGTGATAATAAATTTCTGGTGTCGAAATATCTGGATGAGAATCTATCCAAATAATACCTAATTTTTCTCCATATTTTCCATGCAAATAATCAAAAGGTGCCTGCGAAACTAAGCAATCACCGCCTAGAGTAATAATTTTATCAGGTTTTTCAGTTATGATTTTTTCAGTAACAGCCGCTAAATTTTTCAATAAAGTAGGTTGTGCTACAACACCATTCTTTTTTTCTAATTCAGTATCGTCACTAGCGGTCGGGATTGCAATTGTGAATTCTTCCTGCTCTAAATTTTTCGGTGCCAACCAAGCAAGTAATTGTGAACCGAAAGCATAAGTAGGCTTGTTGCCACCTTGCCATTGAGCAATCTTCAATCTGATCGTTTTTTTCATTTTTAAGGCTCCTTTATTTTTTAGTCTGAAACATTTTCTGGGCTTGCAATACTAATTGAAAAACCCAAGCCATTTCTGAATCATCAATTTCAGTTTGCGTAATGTCACGAATTTTATTTAAACGATAAATTAATGTATTACGATGAATATGTAGCTCTTTAGCAGTTTGATTAATATCATTTCGCTGGTATAAATAAATTTCTAGTGTTTTAACTAATTCTGTTTCATGGGCATGATCATAAGAAAAAAGCTTCCTTAACGAAGTGGGAACGATACTTTCCCAAGAATATTTCTCCAAAGGCTGTAACAATAAAATTTCTGGCAATGATTTTGAAAAATAAGTACATTCTCGATTCCTGTTTAAAATTGCTGCTGTCTCAAAAGCCAATTCTGCTTGTTGAATATATTTTCTCCGTTGATTCAAACCTGTGAAAACATCACTGGCCCCGCAATAAAGATTGTACTGGTGGACAATGCTCAATAAATTTTCTTCAAATTCTACTAGTTGCAAATGGTGAAAAAGTATATATAAACGATGTTTTTTTACTAAAAATAAAACATTGCTACCGTCTTTGACAATCCTGCTTTTAATATGAGACAGAATCTGTTCTTCCTGATTTTTTTCTGCTAAAACTACAATACAATATTGCGGTGTTAAGCGTAACGTATCGACATATTCTGTTAGTTTGTTAATTTGCGGATAATTGGCTGTATCAAAAATTTTTTGCGCCAATAATTCTTTCACAGGATTGATAGCATGTTTTAGACGAAAGTTTTTAGAACGCATCAAAATCGTACAAAACCGACACAATAAATCATTCAATCGCAAAGAAAATCTTAGCAATTTTTCTTCCATAAACAACACACTAACAAAACCTTCTAAGTTGTCATCAATATAAATTGGTCCGCTAGTTTGCGGATAGTCTTTACAGACACCCCAATTAATATTTATTGCCTGTCGCGAGCCAGTAATCGCTTGCATCAAACCATCTTCAATATAATAAGCCATAATAGTATGGTCACTAGGTTCTCCATGCTCAATAATTTGTTGCCAAAAAGGATCTGTGACTTTTTGGTCTCCTGCCGAAGTAATCCAACGATAGCCTGGATCTGCAACAATTAACGGCAGGCGAAAAGTTTGATACGTATAATCAATCAATTCTTCAATTGTCGAACCTTTGGCAATATTTTCAATCATTTGATTGGTATACTGCGTTAAACTTTTTTCACTGTATCGCGCCATCTTGCTCTCTCCTGAAATTTTATTTAATTAATTTTATCATCTATTGGCATTTTTGACGATAAAGTACCAGAAAAATCATTTATTTTGCCGATGGTTTTAGTTCGTTTGCATGTTATTATTTTCACAATAATTAAATAAAAGGAGTCGACACTTATGGAAAGCTTCGAATTAAACAAATTTAAGATTGAGCATTTATTCACTTACTCAATTGATGTAAATGCAGACATGTTTATCCAAAAATTGCCAACAGGCGGTACTCGTGTCACTGGAACAATCGCTGGTGGAAAAGTTTGGGGACCGAAAATCCAAGGGAAAATTTTACCAGTCGGTGCAGATTGGTCAACCGTTTATCCCAATGGCATTGTTGATGTAGATTGTCGCACCATGATTGAAACAGGTGATGGTGCCCATATCAACATGTTTTACAAAGGACGGATTGATTTAGGGTCAGAAGAAGCAGCGGCAGATTATGCTAACGGAAAATTCCCTGCTGTGATGGGCACACAACCGATGCCGGTTTTAGATACTGATGATGAATGCTATGATTGGTGTAATCATTATGCTTGTTTTGGCATCGGTCGGGTAGATTTCACGAATGACCCGATTGTGATTCAATATGATGTTTACCGTTACTATGCAACACCATTTGCTGAAAATTAGTTTGAAAGGATGAAAAAAATGAACTATGATGCATTATTTACCCCATTTAAAATTGGAAATATGGAAGTTAAAAATCGCATTGTCATGTCACCGATGGGAACCAACTCCGCATTTATTAACGGACGAAAAGATGAACAAGAAATTGATTACTTTGTAGAAAGAGCAAAAGGTGGCGCCGGCATGATTATTTTAGGTTGCCAGCCTTTGAATGAAGAAATTGCCCAAGGTTCAATGGAAGGAACGCTGGATTCTTTTAGCGTGTTACCGGCTTTAACATCTTTAGTTGATTCAGTTCATCGCTATGGAACCAAAGTGGTCTGTCAAATTACTTGTGGAACTGGACGGAATGCCTTTCCTGATACTTTAGGTCGCCCGCCAATGTCCGCTTCAGCAATTCCCTCTGCTTTTGACCCGAATGTTCCTTGTCGCGCGATGACAAAACAGGATATTCAAGATGTGATGGACGGTTTTACTTTTGCGGCTGGTTTAGCAAAAGATGCTGGTTTTGATGCGATTGAAATTCATGCCCATGCTGGTTATTTAGTTGATCAATTCATGTCACCTGTTTGGAACAAACGAACCGATGAATATGGTGGTTCACCAGAAAACTTTGCCCGTTTCCCAAGAGAAATTGTGCAAGCGATTCGTAAAGCTGTGGGTAATCAACTACCGATTTTATTCCGTATTTCACTGGACCATCGTTTTGAAGGTGGCCGGACGTTGGAAGATTCGATTCCATTGATTCAACTTTTAGAAGAAGAAGGCGTTGATGCGTTTGACATTGATGCTGGTTGCTATGAAACACTAGATTATATTTTCCCACCATCTTATCTAGGGGAATCTTGTATGTCTTATGTTAACGAAGCAGCACGCCAAGCCGTTAATGTTCCACTATTAAATGCCGGTACTCATAATCCTGAATCAGCAGTTGAAATCATTGAATCAGGAAATATTGATTTTGCTATGATTGGTCGTGGCTTGATTGCTGATCCAGATTTACCTAATAAATTATTAGCTGGACATAGAGAAGATGTTCGACCGTGTATTCGTTGTAACGAAAATTGCATCGGAAGAATTTGGAACAACCATACGAAATTAAGTTGTTCTGTGAATATTCAAGCGATGGAAGAAAGACGTTTCAAACTAGAACAAGCCAATGAAGTCAAAAATATCGTGGTTATCGGTGGCGGGGCTTCTGGTATGGAAGCAGCTCGTGTGGCTGCCACTCGTGGTCATAAAGTGACTTTATATGAAGCAAGTCATCGCCTTGGGGGTATTATGCGGGATGTTGCTACTGCGAAATTTAAAAATAATATCCAATTATTAAGTGATTGGTATGAAACACAATTAACTAAATTAGGCGTCGATGTGCAATTAAATACTTTTGTTTCATCAGACGATGCTATTTTAGCTGAATGCGATCAAATTTTTGTTGGTTGTGGTGCCGAACCAATCGTGCCAAACATTCCTGGAATTGATTTACCCATCGTTGAAACTATGGTTGCGGCTCATCGTGACGAATCATTAATCAAAGGTGATAATATTATCGTTTGTGGTGGTGGTTCAACTGGTTGTGACGGCGCATTGGAAATGGCAAATGAAATGGGTAAAAATGTTACCATCATCGAAATGAAAGATGAAGTCGCTCAAGATGCGATGTTTATCAACCGCATTTCATTGCTGAACGCTTTAAATGCTAACAATGTTACCATGCTAACAAAAACTGTCGTTCAATCAATTGAAGAAGATGGTGTCATTGTTGAAAAAGCAGATGGCTCAACTGAAAAAATTTATGCCGACACCGTCTTAAATGCTTTCGGGATGAGACCTTTGTTAAATACCGTTAATGGTATCAAAGAAAAATACCACACGAAAACTCGCGTGGTTGGTGACAGTCAAAAAATCGGAAAAATCGGTGATGCGATTCGTGCAGGCTTCTACGCCGGTAGTGCTGTCTAATTAAAAAAAGCAATTAGTATCTTTTCGATACTAATTGCTTTTTTTCTTCGTCATTTTATATAAATAACATAATTAATCATCAGAATTCTTCCATAAATAACCTTTTCCCCATACAGTTTGCAAGTGTATATTCTCACCAAACTTATTTTTTAATTTATATTTAATTCGAGTTGTAATATTTGATAATTCGGACAAACGAGAAGCACTGACTTCATTCCACAAGACTGTACATAGTAATTTTCTTTCTACTACTACTCCTTCATTTTCGATTAAATAGTCTAGTGTTTTTCTTTCCGTTTTGCTTAAATTCAAGTCAGAAATAATATCAGTGCTCACTTCACTACTCATTTCTTTTGATTTAACAACTTCTTCTAACAATAGTCGGAGTCCTTCCAATGTAAAGTTAGTTTGAATATTTAAAATTTCTCTACCATGAATTTGTTGCTTAATCATTTGGTCGGATTTACGCATAAAATACTTACGTTGGAAAGCTGTTTTTTGAATCGCATAAGCCACTTCATCATCTGATAAAGTTTCACTAAAAATAACTATTGGAAAATATTTTAAAAAATCACTACCTGATTGTTCTAGAAACTTTTCATAATTGTTCAATGTTAATGAAACAGAACAAAAAACCTCATGCCCCAACAATTGTAATGCTTGCTCCATCGGTCTCTCAGTCTCAAAATTTTTACTTAAAATCAAAATATTAGCCATCATTTTCTCTCCTATTTTATAAATGTATTATCATAATATATATTAATCATATTTATTAACAAATTTCAATAAATATTATCGAAAAAAATATATTAGTTAGTTTCCTTTTTTTTGATATTTTTTCAAGATAAGATAATTTCGATTTGATAAAGAAGCATTAATAATAATTTATTCCTCTTTAAATTTAGTGAATAATTATGGTTTCTCAATAAACCCTCCAGACAGTTCTCTTTACATATTAATATCACAAATTATGTATTTATAATTTTTATAACTCTATCCTTTCAAATTCGTATAGTTATCTACTAAAAATTATTTTTTTACACTGTTTAATATATTCATAATTCATACATTTCTAGTTTTTTTTCTTTTTTCATAAAAAATATAGACAAAAAAACTCCTTAATGTTAACATATATTTGCGAAGATTAATTTAATATATCTTTAAAGGTTATATTGAGTTATCTTATTGGCTGTATTTTGCTTAAACTAAGTTAACGAATAACAGCTTGCACATTAAAGATTACGGAGGTATAGAATGAATATCAAAGAAAAAAAGGCGTTTAAGTTAGGTGTAGTGGCGGTTGCCAGTTTAACTTTCGGCGTTGCTACTGCCGTGCCTGTCTTGAGTACCCATACAATTATGGCAGAGGCAGCAGTAATTAATGGGAACATTAACGAGAAAACAGATTTCTCAACTGATTTCCCAACCATTGCTAGTTTTGGTTCACACACTGGTAACTTCACAGTGCAAAACTCATCATTAGCAGAGTTCCAATTAATTTTGAAAGGGAACAAAACAGCAAAAATTCAAGTTCCTTCTCAATTAGCAGGTTTAGTAAGTGCAACAGGTGATGCAGGAGTTACAGTACAAATGGGGCTGGATTTGTCTGAAAATATCCCGTTAATCGACCAATTCTTGAATACAACTGATGAAAAATTAAGAGCCCTTATGCAATTAATTGACGATCAAAGTATTCTTGGTTGGAGTGTAAATGCTGAAGAAGTTTACAATGCAATGGACGCAATTGGTCAATTACGTAACCTTGATGTTGCTGCAACATCATCAGCTATTGGTGTTTCTCAAGATGGCAGAGTATTATCTGCACAATTTGATGATGCAACAGTTCGCTTTATTGCAAACAAAATCAATGATCTTGTTACTGCATTACAAAATGCAATTAATGCATTCCAAGTGAACAATCCTAGTTTCCCAATTATGACAATTATTATTAACACTATCTTTGAACCAATTAAGAAACTTGCAAATGGTGTGTTAGGTTTATTACCTACTGGTGCTAACGCAGTTGCTGATTTCGTTAAATTGATTGGTGATGCAGCAGTCTTGAAATCATCAAGCGTAACTTTCCCAGTTGCAATGAATACTGATGAAAATTGGTTTAAAACAAACGCTCCTAATGGTTTAACTGTTGATTTCACTGGTGCTGTTGACGAACCAGAAATTATTTCATTTGATATCTTTGAAAAACAAGGCAATAACACTGTGCCAATTACTTTCGCTGATATTGTTGCTCCAAATGCACCAATCGTTGGCACTGTTACTGGTACTGAAAAAGCTGGCTATTCATTTGACGTAACTGCTGAATCTGGTTCAATCGTTACAGTTACTGATAAAGATAATAAAACTGTTGCAACTTCAAGCGCTGTTCCTGGAACTGTTGACGGTAAAACAACTGGTCGCGTTTCATTCAAAGACTTAAAAGTTGATGCAGGTAGTGTATTAACAGTAAAAGCAACAGATAAAGCTGGTAACATCAGCGATGCTGCTACAGCAACAATGCCTGGTACTAAAATTACTAAAGTACCATTATACCGTGCTTACAACCCTAACTCTGGTGAACATTTATACACCATAGATAAAGGCGAGTTTGATGGCGTAATCGCTGCTGGATGGAACGATGAAGGTATTGCTTGGGTATCTCCTTCTCAAGGTGATACAGTTTACCGTGCTTACAACCCTAATTCTGGCGAACATTTCTATACGAAAGACGCTACTGAATTTGCAGGAGTTGTTGCTGCAGGTTGGAACGATGAAGGAATCGGCTTCTACTCTAGTACAGAAAAAGATGCTAAATACTCTATCTACCGTGTATTCAATCCAAATGCTACCGGACCAGGTTCTCACCATTATACAAAATCTGAATCTGAAAAGAATGGTCTTGTCCGTGAAGGCTGGGCTGATGAAGCTGTTGGTTTCTACGGTATCGCAGAATAATAAACGCTTTAACAACCTTTGTATTCATTAGAATTCTAAAAAACACTTCAACGCTCTTTGTTGAAGTGTTTTTTTGTCCTTTAATTTTATTGTTTTAATCATTTTCTCTTCTACTATTTCACTCCTATCTTCCTGCAACATAATAATTAGACGAAAAAATACATCATGTAATAAAAATATTAATTAATTAAATATAAAAATATATGAACAAAGATTGATAAACGTTCAATCACGTCATTTAGCATTGATGGTAAAATATTTTTACGGTATCCATTAGAGAAATATTAATTAATTCTTATACTCCGGTATTATTCACTGATATGGTTTGCCAATTTTATTCTTTCCATATAGCATATAGAAGCCCCAAAAAAATCTCATTCTAATAAAAAAATGTTTATTTTGAATCCCAATAACCAATAACGATGGTTATTGAAACCAAAAATCAATACTAATCATTTATAATAAATGCTAAAATACAGTATAATCTAATAATAAAGTTACAAAACTCGACTATTATGGTTGATTGTACTTACGAAAGGAAATTTTTTATGAATATTTTATTACTTACAAAAAGCGTGTCGTTTGAACAATCTTTCTCCCAACAGCTTAATTTCATGGGCCATGAAGTTTTTAGTAGTAACCAATTGTTAAAGAGTCTAGAAGAAAGTTGGCCAGTCAAAAGTATTTTTGATTACTTTGATGCGATTATTTTTAGCGAAACAGTCTCAAATGAAGAGGTCCGTAGTATTCTATCGGAGCAGAAAGAAATATTTAAGGATGCACTAGTTTTTAGAAAGACAAGTCAAACCCTGAACGACGAAGAGCAACAGTTGTGGAAACACATTGGTATTTTTGGCTTTATTTCTAAGGATACCTCATTTGAAACGATTCGTGATTTATTATTTTTAAAAGAAAAAAACAATTTAATAATGGGTTCTTTTCAACAAGAATCGTCAGCAACATTACAAGATGATGACCCAAATAAATTTCTAGAATTTACTTATACGAGTTTGTCTTCGCAAGAGCGAACGGTCTTCAATATTTTATGGCAATCAAAAGATGAATACGTGACTCGGGAAGAACTTGCTCAAAGTATTTGGGGTGGTGAGTTAACAAAATCTAAGGAAAGTCGGTTATCAGGAATCATTAAAAACGTAAATAAAAAATTGGTTGAAGCTGGATTTTTTGAATATCAAATCACTACTTCTTGGGGTAAAGGGTACAAATTAGGCAATTCTTATCGCTAATTTTTTATGCAACCTTCCAAAAAAACTGCTGACTCGCTATTTTAAACGAGTCAGCAGTTTTTTGGCTAAAACATGAATTCATTTTCCCAATCAAAATCGCCTGAGCTTTCATAATTTTCTGGCCAGTGAGCACTCCATTCTGGGACACCAGGCTGCTCCACTTTATCGGCACTTGGCGTATAAGGCTTTAAATCTAAAACTGGCGTACCATCAAGCGCATCAATATAGGGCACGATAATCCGTCCAGTTGTTTCATCGATAGATAAAATATCGACAACCGTCATCGCAATCGGATTCGGACGAGCTGGTGAACGTGTAGCAAAAATCCCCATCGTATCTGGTGCATTCTTATATGGTTTAGGAACTTCTAACATGCTGCGCGCCTCGTCAGAATCCATCTGATTGGGCCACCAAAGTACCACTAAATAACTAAAGCCGTTTAATCCACTTAATCCTGCTGCATATTCTGCCGACAATTGAATGGCCATCTCTTCTTGATCGTTAGCCACCTGACCAATTGATTTTACTGAAAAATTCTTCATTCAAATTCCCCCTTCTTATTAATTTCAGTTTAGGGTCTAACACCATGTGAGGGTCAATAATAAATCCAACAATTTTAATTGCTGGATTTTTCTTGAATCGGTATTTGAATTTCAATTAAATAATTGTCGGGGTTTTCTTCATTCCAAGGACCGCGATGAACGATTTGACGGCTATGATTTCCCATTTGATATTGTTGATGCTCCGTCAGCCAACCGGCAAAAGCCAAATAAAGATCATTCATTTTTTCGAAAGAACCATACACCATTGAGGAAGCCATTAAAGGGACTGCTTTTATTTGGTGACAACTAAACGGTGCGGGGCATGCGATTAGTTGATCAGTAACGAGACAAGTTTCCATATCAACATCTTGATTTTTATATTCCGGGTCATGATAAATCGTTAACGATTCCTCACCGCTAGACAATGAAATTTTTTGTTCTTCGACAAACATAGCCAATTCTTTCCAGAGTAATCCTTCCTGAAAATAATCTTTGACTATTTTCCTTAAAGACAAGACTTGATAGCTAGGAACAGATTTAATTGTAATATTGGAATGAAGCTCGATTTTTTCTTTCACTAAGTCTTGTTTGGCGATGGCTAGTTTAGTTAGTCGTTTTTGCCCCAGTGATAGTTGTTTTTCAAGCATTAGTTGTTTTTGATCGAGAAGTTTAGCAATATTTTCCGGCTGCCATTTTTTTACGGCTGTACTAATTTCTTTTACATTAAACCCTAAATCCCGCAAAAATATAATTTGATTCAGCATAGGAATTTGCTCAGTAGCATATAAGCGATAGTTATTTATTGAATCAATTGCGGCCGGTTTTAATAATCCCACCTCATCATAATAACGTAACATTCGAATCGATACTTGCGTTAATTTGGAGAACTCACCAATTCTAAACAACTTTATCCCTCCTTCGCTTATTATTTCCTTTAAATTTTATCAAAGGACAGTTAAAACTACCAATCAGATTTTTTAATATAATCAGCTGATAGTGTTAAAATGAAGGAAAAACTAGGAGACTTTCAGATGAACAGGCCCTTATCAAAAAGAGAATTAACGACACTACTAATTATTCCACTAGAGTTATTAATTGGCTGGTTACTTAGTTTAACCGACTTGATCAAACTACCAGTAGCTGGTCCACTTTTAGTTTTTTGTATATTCTTTTTAGGCTTTTTAGCCGCGATTTTATTGAATCGGACGTTTTTGAAAAACAGCTGGCAGCAATACAAAGAAAAACTATTCAGGAATTTTATGTTGAGTGTCTTATTTGCAGTTATTTTTGGTGTGATTCAGCAAGTCGGTCGAGGACTAGTGCAGCCAGCAAGTATCCATGGCAACTTACTCACCATGACTATTTTGCCGACTTTGATTGGTGCATTAATCCCTATGATGGCACCTTTTACTGAAGAATTGGTCTTTCGCCACATCTTGTTTTTCAAATGGACTACTTCAAAAACTATGACGATTCTCATGCTGTTTGTGTCTTCCATTTTATTTGGACTAGCGCACTTTAATAACTTTCAAGGTCAGCTTATTTATACTTTACCTTTAATGGCTGGCGGTTTCTTGTTTGCCCTTTTCTACTATTGGAAGAAAAATATTTGGTTTAGTTTGATGGCGCATTTTATTTACAATGTAGCATTTTCATTTATACCAGCCGTTGTTATTTTATTTTTCCAACTTTTTACTAACTAAATAATGATTAAGATCAGCTGGAACAATCAACAACACTTGATTATTCCAGCTGATCTATTTTTATCTCAATTCGTATAAAAAAATAATTCCTCAGGAAATGCCTGTCTTTCTACTTCAGTCAAGTTTCTTTCCACAATGACAACATCTAAATTCTGATAATCGACATAAGAATATAATCCAGTATTCTTTAGTTTTGCTGAATCTGCTAAAACGATATTTTTTTTGCTTTGCTCCACCATTATTTTTTTGATTTCCAATTCTTGATAAGAACGAATGGTTGGACCTGTCGCTGAGAATCCATCACAGCCAAGAAAAGCAACATCTAAATTCATTTCTTTAATAGCTTGGATTGCCCAATCCCCTACATACGAATTGCTTTTCTTTCGATACAATCCGCCAGTTAGTAAAATTTGATTGTCAGAATTAGCTAGTACTTGACTGATTTGAAGTGAGTTAGTAACGATTGTCAAATCATCTCGCATCACTAATAATTTAGCCAGCTGTAATACGGTGGTGCTGGTATCTAGTAATATTGCCGCATTCTCTGGAATAAAATTTAAAGCCATTTCGGCCACTTTAATTTTTTCTGGCAGTTGGGTATTTTCTTTAACAGAAAATTCATTTTCAAAAAAAGTATTGACCTTTGTTACTAAACCGTGCTTCTTCTCAATTAAATTTTTTTCATCTAAAAAACTAACATCTTTACGAATGGTCTCCGTCGTTACCCCCAATTCATCCGCTAGCTGATTGATACTAATTTCTCCTTTGGTAATTACTTCATGTAAAATTTTATTTTTACGCTCTTCACTGGTTAACTTCATTTGTTTTCTCCTTGAAATCATTTTGTTTATTATAGCATATCCAACTTATAAATTGGTATTTATCTATAAAACCAAATTTTCGCTTGAATTTTTTCTTATCAGCGTTTATAATTTGTTTAATCGCAGAAAACAAACTTAAGGAGTTGGTTTTAATTGGAAAAACAAATTTATAAAATCTCACCATTCTTCGAACCAAGAATTTGGGGTGGCGATCGCATCTTAAAAAAATTCAATTATCAAACGGATTTATATCCTATTGGTGAAGTTTATAATGTGGTGGCTCTTCCTGGTGAGGCCGATTGTAAAGTTGAAGGAACAGATCTCACTTTGTCAGATCTTTATCGAGATTATCCAGATTGGTTCAAATGCGATACTGAACAATTGCCGATTCGCGTGAATTTATTGGATCCACTGGCTGACTTATCTGTTCAGCTGCATCCTGATGATGCTTACGCATTGGTTCATGATCATTCTCGTGGCAAACCAGAAGCTTGGGTCATTTTAGATACGCCAGAAGATGGAAAAATAGAATTTGGTCACCACGCTCATACTAGAGAAGAATTTAAAACTTTAGCAGATGCTCATGATTGGGGTAAATTATTAAAATATCTGCCAGCTAAAAAAGATTATTTTATTGATATTCCAGCTGGGACATTACACGCTATTGGTCGAGACGTACTAACTTACAATATTTCCCGCAATGCTGATTTAACTTATCGTTTATTTGATTATGATCGGATTGATCCTAATACAAAAGAACATCGTGAATTACACATCGATAAAGTTGTAGACAATGTCTTAGTTCCTGATACATCAAAAGGTTTTGTTTGGTATGAACCTTATTTAAAATCTAATTGTGAAGTGATTGATTATTGGGATGAACCTGGTTTATATGGTTTAAGTCGTGTAAAAGTAAAAGATTTTGGTTTTTATGATCTAGCTCGTTTTGCTTTTATTACTGTTGTTGACGGTGAGGGAACAATTAACAATACACCAGTGATAAAAGGTGAAACCGTCTTGATTCCAGATGGTATTTCACAGTTAAAATTTACTGGTTCATTAGATATGTTTATTGCTAGTTATAAAAATTTAGCGGAAACGAGGGAATAAAAAATGGAAAGCTTTCAAATAGTTGTACAGGCAGTCAAAGAATTAAGCGAAACTTTAAGTAAGGTTGATAAAACTGAAGTTACTAAACTAGTGCAAGCTATTCGCCACAGTAAGCGTATCTTTTTAACTGGAGCAGGTCGTTCTCGCTTGATGTTACAAGCCTTTGCTATGCGTTTAATGCATATCGGATTTCAAGTTTATATTGTTGGCGAAGTTACTACACCCGCCTTTTTAGCAGGAGATTTATTAATCGCAGCAAGTGCTTCCGGCGAAACCAAATCTATTTTACAGACAGCTCGAAAAGCCAAAGAATATCAAGGGCAGGTTGCTGTCTTCTCGATTTTCCCTGAATCTAGTTTGGGGGAAACAGCTGATATATTAGTAAAAATTCCGGCATATACTGATAAATTACCATCTTCGGCAGAAAACAAAATGGGTATTTTACCTGGTGGCAGTATGTTTGAAGAAGCCGTTTTGCTTTTAGGAGATGCCCTCATTGTTGAACTCGCTAGCGAGCAGCAGATCGACACTTCAAAAGCTTTTGCCAATCATGCCAATTTAGAATAGGAGAAAAAGATGAAATTACAACTTGCGATTGATGAATTAAACTTAAACGAAGCCTTGGAACAACTAGAATCGTTAGCCCCGTATATTGATATTGTTGAGGTAGGTACGCCCTTCTTAATTGATGCAGGTCGTGAAGCCGTTCGTCAAATCAAACAAAAATTTCCTCAACTAGAAGTTTTATGTGATGCAAAAATTATGGATGCCGGCGCCTATGAAGCCGAACTCGCTTATGATGCCGGGGCTGAATATGTCACTGTGCTAGGTATTACTGATGATTTAACTATCCAAGGTTGTGTGGAGCAAGCTAAGAAACAAAAACGGAAAGTCATGGTAGATATGATTTGCGTCACTGGTTTTGCCAAACGAATTCCAACATTAGAAAAAATCGGCGTCGATATCATTGCTGTTCACACCGGTGCAGATCAACAACACGCTGGTCGAACACCATTAGAAGATTTAATCGAAATGAAAAAATATACTAAACATACAAAAATTGCTGTCGCTGGTGGAATTAATAGTCAAACCATTGCTGAATACGTTGCTTTAAAACCAGACATCGTCATTGTCGGCAGTGGCATTTTAAATGCAGAAGACCCTGTCAAAGAAGCAAAGTTAATTAAAACTGCTTTAAAATAAAAAAAGGCTGTCCATCTGAAAAATAGATGAGACAGCTTCTTTTTTTACTATAAATTAATCGCTTCGCCGCCAGTCACACCATAAATCTGAGCGGTGACATAACTAGCTTTGTTAGAAGCTAAAAATACATATACGGGAGCCAGCTCAACTGGTTGTCCTGCACGTTCTAATAAACTAGATTGACCAAACTCAGGCAATGCACTTTCTGGTTGTCCATGATCTAATTGTAATGGTGTCCAAATTGGACCGGGAGCAACGCCATTCACGCGAATTCCTTTAGGTGCCAATTGTTTGGCTAAACCAACCGTAAAATTAGCAATCGCACCTTTAGTTGAAGCATAATCCAATAGGTTTTCACTAGGATTAAAAGCTTGAACAGAAGTCGTTGTCACAATTGCACCACCCGCTGGAATATAGGCTTCCGCCGCTTTAACAATCGCAAACATCGCAATAATATTAACTTGATAAGTATCTTTGACCTGTTGCATTGGTAGGTCTTTTATTTCCATCCGAGAAATTTGTTGTCCAGCGTTTAGGACTAAAGTATCTAGTCCGCCTAGCTCATTAACAGCTTGACTGACGATTTCTTCTGGCGCTTGCTCATTTCTTAAGTCTGCAGGTAATAAAACTATTTTACGACCGGCAGCTTCAACATATTGTGCTACTTCTGCAGCATCTTTTTCTTCACCTGGTAAAAATTGTAAAGCAATATCGGCACCTTCTCTTGCAAAAAGCAATTGCTGCTGCCCTGCCGATACCAGAATCTCCACCAGTAATTGATACCCGTCGATTTTCTAATTCATGATTGCCTTGATAGCTTTCTTCACCACAATCTGGTTTTGGTTGCATCTTTTCACCTAAAGCGGGGGTATCTTGTTCTTGATTGGTAAATTTATCAGTATAATATCGTTTTCTTGGATCAATTAAATTTGGTTCAGTCATTTGGTAAACTCCTTTGGTTTTCTAAATATTGAAAAGCTGTTTCTTCAGCGTATTTTTTATAGTATTTTTGCGTAAAGCAATCGAAATCTTGGTCCCATGGTTTTACATGTCCAGAATAATGAATGATGGATGGATGCTTTCTTGTTTCTTCATATTCCCGCTCACCTTGCGCCAACGGATGGACCACGTCTTGATTCATAATATAACCTTGGGCGTTCCATCTAGGATGTAAGATTAACCATTGATCATGTAAGATAGCATTTAAAGCATCTTGATCGTGGAACCGTAATTTTTCAGGGTTTTCACTAATAAAATTCAAAACTTTACTAGTCACCTCGTTTTTCAACCATTGTTTGATATTAATAAACATAAAGCCAGAATTAAAATAACGATCTGATAAAGTTGGAATTTGCATTTTTGCCAAACGATTATGAAATCCAGCATCTTCTACTGCCGCTAAAATCGTATCATCTAGTTTTAGCTGCCATAATTTCGTAATATCATCTAAAACGATCATGTCACAATCTAGATATAGGATACGGTCGATGCCCGTCCCACGAAATAATTCGGGAATAGCAATCCGGTAATAGGCTGTTTTCGGTATTCGCTCACTCACAACTACGTTTTCGAAAAACTTAGGATCAATTTTCATGAAATCCACAGTTGCATGGTTGCAATAATTTTTTACAGATAGTCGTAGCAACTGACGATTGTTAAAATCAAGTTCATCATCAATCACGTAAAAATGAAAAAAATCCTTCGATGACTGAACTTGGTCTAAAATTGAAACAAATAATGCCGCTAAGTGAGGGGCAAAATCTGAATTAGTACTAGCTACAATAACTCGCTCATGCTTATCCATTTACCTTTCCTACTTTCTTCATCCGGTTGTCAGCCAACTGGGTTAAATATTGTTGCGTGTATGGATGACCAACCAGGGTATTCCATGGCTTATCGTGTCCAGTAAAGTGAACAATGGCCGGCTGCAGGTGACATTCTTGATACCAAGTTTGATAATGGCTATCAGGGGCAGGAAATTTGTTAAAAATTAAAGCTGTTTGGGCATTCCATCTAGGATGGAGCGGTTGCCATTTGCCGTGTAAAACAGCATTCAGTGCATCTTGATCATGATAGACAATCCGATCATTAAAAATTGTTAAAAAATCAATGGTCTTTTCGGTAATCGCCTGAGCATTCCATTGGATAACATCAATCAATAAAACACCCGAATTAAAATAGTACCCATCGACATCGCCGATTAAACGTTTTAAACCGTTTACTTCACCTACATCAATTACTGCACCGACGATATTACCATTTAAGGGCTGATCATATAATTCAGCGACATCTGCCAAACATAATACATCTGCATCTAAATATAAAATTTTATCGTATGGTCCTCCGGCTAAAAGTTTCGGTAACGAAATGCGTAAATATGCTGTCGTTGTAATGTGATCACTAACTAAAAAGTCTTGATAAATATTTCGATCAATCGTTAAAAATTGAATGGTTGCGTGGTTTGTCTTACGGCTAATCACCGTTTCCAAATGACGCTTACTTGTTTTAGAAAGTCCATCGTCGATAACATAAAAACAAAGCGGACGGTTTTCTGGATTATTTTCAACAACTGAAGTAAGCATGACACTAAGGTATGGCGCATAATTTTCATCAGCTGCAGTGACTATCGGAATAACACTATTTTGATTTTCCATTTCAACCTCTCCTTTCATTTCAATGAACTTTTCACATTTAACTAGCTCATATGCCTCACCCTAGTCTCGTTACGAAAACTTTACAAAAATTGTTTACTTTCATTTTTTTATATGATTGAAAAAAATGATTTCTATCGAGAAATAATCCTTATTTAATAAGGATAAAATCAACTTTTAGGAGCTATTTATCAAAAAAAGTAAATTTTTTTGTAAAAATGATTCTATTCAATTATTACTAAAAACCTTCATAGAGATGTTAAAATAATTGATGAGGTGATTGTTATGTCATACACACTTGATTTGGAAGAAAAAATTGCCGTATTACCATTTTTCTTGAAACATTACCCTGCTAAAAACCGATCCTTTCTATTAGAAGCGCAAAAAATAATTCAGCAGCAGATCCAAGCAAAAATTTGGCTACAGCAAAAAAAGCCTGTCTTAAAACAAGAAAAATTGGTACCTATATTCTCTTTACAGCCTGAAATAGCAGCCTTGAATAATTTAGTTAACGAAAACATCCCTGCACTTAAAAATTATTTGCTCCACGCAGAAGATTATTTTTTGACTCTCGGTGTTCTGCCTTGTTTAAAACAATTAGGATGGCCAGCTATTAGCCAAGCCGCTTATCTGACAACAAACCAAGAAAATCCCAGTTTGTTAGTTGGTTCAGAAACTTTTTTATCCATGTGGAATGCCTGGAATACGCAACAGCAAACGAAAAATGCTCGAAACAAACTAACGGTCTTACTAAAATGCTTAGACTTTCCCCCAGAGTTAACGCAGGAATCTTCGGTCATTCAGCATTTACTAAGTCATTTTAGTTCTGAATTGGCACCAGATAATCCTTTTTGGCATAGTTTAGCATTGGAAGTCCAGATTGCATTTCCTGCACCTCTGACATTGACTGATTCGTTAGGAAAACAAATCCATCAATTACGCTATCTCATTTCATTACAACAAACTGAATTTATTCGCCGACAAAAATTTGGTTTTAGTGATCACACCAAGTTGGCATATTTTTTAAGAAATCGAAACTTCTCACTTTCAGACTCTGATCGTTTGCATCAAAAAAAGGCTCACGCCGGTTTAGGAGCCTATCCTAGCGGGTATGATGGAGGGAATTTTAAGTTGTTAATCGCTTTTCATAGTGAATTTATTATCAACCGTGCTGGAAAATTTCAAAATATTTTAGATCTCGATAATTTAAATGGTGTAGTCAACGGGGCTAGTTTCAATTATGCTAATAAAAACGATAAGATTCATACTAGATTAGACGTAAAATTTGGTAAGAGTGATCCGCAATTTCGCAGAAAAATTTTAAAAAAGAATCAATACAAAGCACCTACAAAAACCAGTGGGAATTTTTCTTATACTAATAAAACAGGTGCTTACGCCATCAATGGCCGTTCCTCCAAAGAAAATAGCCAGCTATTAAAAGAACATTTCAAAAAATTTATGAGGTGGTATGATGATTATCAGAAAATATCAAACCAATGATTTAGACGAGCTTTTTGCTTTAATGACCCGTGAAGGACCGGAATGGACCTACAATACGCCAGAAAACCAACAAAAATACGCCCACGCTTTAGACCGGTCAATATCTTTTGTCTTAACAGATCAACAAAAAATTTACGGCTATATTCGTGGACGTAATGATGATGGATTTGATTTATATATTTTAGATTTGTTAGTTGATCCAGCTTATCGCGGTAATAGCTACGGTCAACAATTAATCGAACATTTCCAGCAAGAATTTCCAGAAGAATCTTTGTATGTGACTAGTGATGCCGATCCTTATTATTTAAAGTTAGGCTTTAAAATTGTCGGCTCTGTTTTAGAAAAGTAAATACTCTTCCACCTTACTGATTAGTTGCGGCCAACTGCTTTTTAAGATTTCCGTTGCTATTTCAGTCGGGATTTTTTTGTTTTCTTTAACCGCTAAGATTTGCTGCTCCAAGGCTGCACCTAAGGCTTGATAAAATTGCGGTAAATCTTCAGCTACTGGTTCATCCTGATTGTGCATCCGAGGTAACGGTACATAACTAATAATCCCGCTATCATTCACTGTTTTACCTAATTGTTCCTGCAAAGCCGGAATCTCTGTCACAACTACCCGCAAGTCGCAAGCCAGTGCTTCAATCGCTACTAAGCCCAAACCTTCAAAAAAAGAAGGTAAGACAAAAATATCGCCTTTACGAAATTCGTCAGCCAATAACTTTTGGTTGGCGACATTATATAAATGCAACTGTGGATTTCCGATATAAGGTGCTAAATGCTCCTGCGCATCTTCAGCCGCATGACCAATTAAATGCAAATGAACTTCGGAATGCTGTTGACTGATTTTTTCAAAGGCTTGTGCCAAAGCAAAGGTGCCTTTTGCTGCGGAAATTTTACCAGCATATATTAAATCAATGGTTTCTTTATGTGTCTTTTCTACTGGATAGAAAATTTCTGGATCAAATCCGCCACCTAGTACGGTAATTTTGTCTTTTGGTATTTGATAAACCGTTTGAATATCTTGAATTTGCAGATGACTCAGTGCAAAGACACGGTCCAATTGATCTAAATTAGTGACGTACCTTTCTAACAAATGGGGATGTTGGCGCGCTTGGCGAATGTCGGTTCCATGACAAAAAGCAAAAATTGGTAATTCAGGAAATTCTGCTCGTACCAACGATGTTAAAAACCATAAATGATGGCAAAAAATCACATCGGGTTGAAATTCAGCAACAGCTTGTTTGACAATTTTTCGAAAAGCCTTTTGCCAAGCAGCAATCATCTCTTCTGTCATCTCTCCATAAATCGTACTTTCATACGGCATGATATCGCTCATTCCAGGTAATGAAAAAGCCAGATCTTGATTAGGGAATTTGACTGTATATTGTTTCTCTTGTGGAATTAAATCATAGCTAAAATCACCAAAAGTGCCATATACACAAGCTTGATCATATTTTTTTAACCCTTTAATTAAATTGGAAAAGTAAACACCGCTCCCAGTTTTAGCCGGCAATTGGGCTTGAACATGTAATATTTTCATTTATTTACTCCTGTCTGTTGCTATTTTTTGACTTTGATAATTCACACGCACTCTTTGTCCGATAGAATAATAGCTGCCATTATTTAAAGTAGTGACTATTAATTTATTTCCTTGAACCAGGACCTCGTAATCAATGGTTGCTCCTTGAAAACGCTGCTGAATAATTTCTCCTTCACCTTCTTTGTCAGCTACTAATTGGATCTGTTCAGGGCGCACATATTGCTGCTGACTCAATAAGTTATTTTCTCCAATAAAGGTCAGGGCAAAGGGATTTTGTGGATGATTATATAATTCTTCTCCCTCCGCAATTTGTTGAATTTCTCCTTGATTCATCAATAATATTTGATCAGCAATAGCAAAAGCTTCTTGTTGATCATGAGTGACAAACACCATTGTCATGACCAATTCCTTTTGTAATCGACGAATCTCTGCCCGTAAAGATATCCGTAATTTTTCATCCAAATTAGATAGAGGTTCATCTAGTAATAATAGTTTTGGTTCAACAATTAAGCTACGACCTAATGCTACCCGTTGTTGTTGCCCGCCACTTAAATCTTGAATATTACTTTCAGCATAATCACTTAAGCGTAGCAATGCCAACATTTCTTCAGCTTTTTTTCGAGCCTCTCCTTTTTTTATTTTTTTGAATTTTAGTCCATACATTAAATTTTCAAGTACATTTAGATGAGGAAACAGACTATAAGACTGAAAAACCGTTGTAATGTCCCGCTCTTCTGGTGAAACTTCAGTAATATCTTCTTCCGCTAATAAAATCTTCCCACTATTTACTTTTTCAAAGCCATTTAAACAACTAAGTAAAGTACTTTTCCCACAACCACTGGGACCCAACACTACCAGCATCTCCCCTTGTGGCAAGGTAAAGGATATATCTTTTAGAATCTTAGTAGTACCATAAGATTTATTTAGCTGTTGTACGGAAAGAAACATGCCGTTTCCTCCTTCTATTTAAATTAAAAATAAGAGCTATCAAACCTGCTACCACTAAACAAATAATGATAATCAGGCATGCAATCACTGATGCCACACCATACAGTCCTCTTTGTACCACATCAAACATCACCAAAGTTAAGACTTTTTGCCCCGGTCGAATCAAGAAAATAATCGACCCGATCGTTGTCATAGTGGCAATAAAACCATTGATAAAAGTTAAGGCAAATCCTTGTTTAGTCATTGGAAAAAAGACATCTTTCCATTCATTTAATGTATGCCCGCCTAAATCATGAACTGTTTTATAATAAGTCGGATCAACTTGGCTAACACTAGCGCTAGCAGCTTTTGTAGCAAAAGCCAATTGTTTAAAAATCACATTAATAATGACAATCATACTGGAACCCGTCCATGAAAAAGGTTCTCCGGAAAAAGCATAAAGATAACCTAATCCAAAAAAAGTACCCGGCAATAAATAAGGCAAGGTCCCGATCATTTCGATCCCTTTCATCAGTTTACTATGGCGGACCTGACTATAATAAATAATCAAAAAACTCAGTAGACTGCCAATAAAACCCGCTAACAGGGAATACACAATCGTCCGAATAATCGTGTCACTAATATAGATTCGCGTATCTAAAATCGGTTGTAAAGACCAATAAAAGTTTCCCATTCGTTTAACCGTTACGGCATTCACCACAATCGTTACATACTGCAAAATGAGCAATAAATAAAATACACCTGAAATAAAACTACTCCCATAAAAAAACAGCCCTTTGCGCGGCAAAGCCAAACTGCCTTGTTCTTGACCATGGCTTTGACTTGCCACATTCTTTTCAAAATGATTATAAATAAAAAAGACAATTAATGCTGGCAGACACAACGTTAAGTTAATCAGCGCCGCTTTATGAATATCTCCTTGGCTAATGACAGCAAAGTACCCTTCACTTGCCAACACTCGAAAACCGCCACCGATAATTGTCGGTGTCTGAAAATCCGCCAAACTGCGAATAAAACTAATTAGTGCCACTACAATAATTCCCGGTCGCAACAAAGGAATAATCATATCCTTCACCACTGCATCTGATTTTGCTCCTAACGAACGGGCACTTTTAATCATCGAAGTATCGATATTTTTTAACATCCCAATCAAAACTAAGGCATTCAATGAAGCAAAACTAATTGTCTGCATCATAATAATCCCTTGAGGACCGTAAGGATTATAGCTTAATTGCAGCAAGTCATGGGTAATAAATCCCCGTCGGCCAAATAAAGTAATATAAGCCAAAGAAGTCACAAAAGGCGGGGAAACCATCGTTGCCAACAAACCGATGCGAAAAATCTTTTGCACTTTCTCACTCAGAAACAAAAAGCAAATCGTCAAGCTTAGCACAAAAAATAATGACGCCACTGTCGTTAAAGTTGCCACAAACAAAGAATTTTTTAGCAACATCATATTTCCACTTAAATATTCAGTAATTCCAAAAGAGCCACTCGTAAAAGCTTCAGCAAAAATTTTTATGTAAGGATATAAAATAAATAAAAGGACACCAGCGACAATCAATAGATAAATGATCCATTCACTGATGCGGTTAATCATTTTATTCAACTTCATCTGGCATCCCTCCTAGTATAGTATGTAAATAGTCTGTGACATCATTCAATCATGCCACAGACTATTTTTAATTATTTATTTGCAGCCATTTCAGCCCATTGGTTTAAGATAGCTTCTCGATCAGAACCAAAAGTAGTCAAATCTTCATCGATTAAATCCTTAGATTCCAATCCTAAATCATAGCCATCAACCCCTGGCATAATAATTTGGTCGGTATCTTTACCATCTAGTTCAGCCAATTCTTTCATATTTTCTGGTTGCAACATGAAATCAATAAAGGCTTCAGCCATGTCTTTTCCAGGGGCATCTTTGAAGACTGCTACACCTTCTGGGACCCAAGGAATACCATCTGATGGATAAACCACTGAAAGATCATTTTCTTCTGCCGCATCAAAGGCAGATTTATCAACTGGAATTAAACCAATCCCAAATTCACCAGCAGTAACTTTTTCTTGTGGATCTTTACCCCGCTGACCATAATAAGGAATATTTTCATTAACACTTTCCCAATATTGCCAGCCAGCATCATTACCATCTTTATCTAAGATACCTTTAACAATCGCATACATTGTTCCTGAAACAGCTGGATCACTCATAATGATTTCATCTTTATATTTTTCATCGGCTAAATCTGCCCAAGTCTCTGGTACCGCTAAGCCTTTTTCTTCCAACACATCATTATTGATCAATAATCCACCCACAGTTAAACCTTTAGACAACCAATAACCTTCTGGATCACGGTATTTTTCATCGATTGATTCAACAGCATCTGATTGATATTGTTCCAACAAACCATCTGTCTTCGCTTGCATGAAAGCATCTAAGCCGCCGCCAAACCACAAATCAGCCATTGGCTCACTACTTTGATCCGCTTGCATCCGTGACAACACTTCGCCACTAGACATCGATAAAAATTCTACTTTGGCACCAGTTTCGTCTGAAAACTTATCAAATAATTCTTTGTAAGCATCAGAAGTTGTTACAACATTTAGCGTTTGACCTTCAAATTGTTTTTCACTTTTGGCAGTTGACGAGCCGGTTGTATCTGTACCACTAGAATCATCACTAGCACCACAAGCTGACAAAGCAAACAAACTAAATAATACGGTAACTAACACACTTAATTTCTTCAAATTTTTTCCTCCTTTAAATTTAGCAAAAATGCACGTAAGCGCTCTTATTTGCATTTTTATGAATAAATAAATTATAACGTACTTCAGTTTCTTAAACAATCGTAAAAAATAACGGTTTCAAAAGATAATAAGCAAAATCTCTTAGTAATAAAATGAGAAATGTTATACTGATTGTCAGTTACTCAAAAGAAAGTTAGGAAAAATAATGAAAATAACACTACTATCCGCCTCAATTACCGGTAGTAAAAGCCGGTTAGCCTTAGAAGATGCTAAAAAATATTTACTCAAACACGCTCCCGTTGCTGAAATTACTTTGCTGGATTTAAAAGAAATGACGATTCTCTTTGCCGATGGTCGTAATTATGTTGACTATCCTGCAGATACGGGGATTTTAACAAAAAATTTAATGGATGCAGATATTATCGTAATTGCAACGCCAACATTTCAAGCTTCAATTCCTGGTACTTTGAAGAATGTTTTCGACTTATTACCACAACAAGCTTTCTTTCATAAAATTGTTAGTCTAATTATCAGTGCCGGCTCACCAAAACATTTTTTAATGGCTGAAAATCAATTAAAACCGATTTTACACTATATGAAGGCTAATACGTTACCAAATTATTTATTTATTGAAGAACAAGATTTTGCTAATGGAACCATCATCAATTCTGAGGTTCATCGTCGTTTAAATAACTTGATGGAAGAAACAATTGTCCTATTCGATGCTTACCAGACGATCTGGCAAAAACAAAAAAAATAATATAAAATTTGACCTGCGTTCGCCGCAAGTCTTTTTTTTCATTCTAAATGACAAATAACACAGAATTATTTAATTTTTTATTCATTTTTTGATATTCATTTCCACATTTTTCTGATAGAATGCTATTCAATAGCTCATTTTTTAGGGGGAGAAATGATGGATGCAAGTTTAGATATAAGAACCGGTGTTAAAGAGACGATGCCTACGGTTTTTGGATACATCGGGATTGCTCTTGCTTTTGGGATTGTTGGCAAAGCAGCTGGACTCAGTCCGCTAATTGTCTTATTGATGTCGATGTTTATTTATTCAGGGACTGCTCAATTTGTTGTGGTTAGTATGTTCATTAGTCATAGTCCATTGCTATCGATTGTATTATCCACACTGTTGATTAGTTCTCGAATGATTTTAATTAGCGTAACTGTCGCTCCATATTTTAAAAATGACAGCCTGTGGAAAAACATTTTATTAGGAACTTTTTTAACTGATGAGAGTTTTGCACTGGGGATGAATAAATTAAATTTCACCAATCATACTTTGAGTTTTCAGTGGTTGAACACAGCTAATGTCATTTCATTTTTAACTTGGTGTTTTTGGAGTTTTGTTGGTGCCATTATGGGAAATTTTGTTGGTAATCCAGAAGCTTTGGGCTTGGATTTTGCGATTGTGGGGATGTTTATTGGCTTATTGTACATGCAAGTCATTGCCGATCGCTCATTGAATCGTAAATTACAGCTAATTGTAATTGCCTTTACTTTATTTTTAACCTATGTTGGCTTTATTTTTATTCCTAGTAGCTTATTGATCTTAGTAGTGACCTTAATTGGTTGCGGATTTGGGGTGGTGATTAAACGTGCCTACTTTTAGCTTTACTCTACTCACTATTTTCAGCTGTGGCATTGTCACTTGGCTTTCACGGGTATTACCTTTTATTTTGTTAAAGAAGTTTACTTTGTCTAAAGGCGTTGCCGAATACCTTAGTTTTGTGCCGATTGTCATTATGTCATCTTTGTGGTTTAGCAGTCTATTTGTTCAAAACTTAGGCCACTTACCCACAGTCAATGTGGAAAACTTATTGGCCTCCCTCCCCACCTTAATTGGCGCCGTAATTTCTAAAAATCTACTGGTGATTGTGATCGTCGGTATCGTTTCACTTGCAATTATTCGTTTAGGAGGATTTTAAAAATGACGGAATTAATATTCAAATCTTATGACCCAAAAAATCTAAGCCAAATGACCGATATTTGGAATGAAGTACTGTTAGCAGGAGATGCTTTTCCTGGTGAAGAGCTCTATTATGAAATAGATTTCCACGAATTTTTGCTGGAACAAACCGCCACCACTTGTCTATTTATTGATGACAAATTAGCTGGCTATTATATCCTGCATCCCAATAATATCGGGCGGTGTAGCCATATTGCTAATGCCAGTTATTGTATAGTACCAGAGTTTCGAGGACAAAAATTAGCTGATCCTTTAGTCAAATACTCCTTAAAAGAAGCTCGTGAATTAGGCTTTGCCGGTATCCAATTTAATGCTGTTGTAGTTTCCAATCAAGCCGCCTTAAAAACTTACACCAAAAATGATTTTAAGTTGATTGGTACGATTCCCGCCGGATTTTTATTGAAAGACGGCACTTATTCAGACATCCAAATTCTTTATCATCAATTCAAATAGTTATCCACTGTGGAAAAAGGAAGTTGAGGAATTATTCAGCTTCCTTTTTCAAGTTATCCACAATCTTTCGAATCGATCGCCGACTCGGATAAAAGCTTCGTTCACCATGTGAATTTCTCCTAGTAGCTTCTAGATCAAACAACCCTAAATCGGAATAGTTTTTTAAATCCTCTGATGTTTTTCCCAATCGATCAGCCAATGTCCACATCTCATCCAAGTCTTGATTTTGTTTTTTATTATAAGCACGTGTTGTAAAAATAAGTATAAACCAATAAAAGATTTGTACGACCCAAGATATTTTTCCAATCCCTATTCGTAGCAAAATTGCACCTAAGACAAAAAGTCCGACAATCAGCCAAATGTACGTACTTTTTTTCATTTGCTTTACCTCCTGTTAAGAAAATCATAACACAAAAAAACTCTTCTGAATTTTCATTCAGAAGAGTTAATTTTTTATAGATTGTTTAAAGCATCTTCAGCAGCCATTTGTGCTTCAATGTCAGAAATTGAATAGACATTTTCGCTAGCAACAACGACTTCTTTTGGCTCCATGTTACGGTATGTTGCCATACCAGTACCGGCAGGAATAATCTTACCGATGATAACATTTTCTTTCAATCCAAGTAATGGGTCTTTCTTACCGCGAATTGCAGCATCGGTTAATACCCGAGTTGTTTCTTGGAATGATGCAGCTGACAAGAAGCTGTTTGTTTCTAATGATGCTTTAGTGATACCTAATAAGACTGGGCGACTTGTTGCTGGTACGCCACCAGTAATAATGGTTTTGTAGTTTTGATCTTTGAAATCAGCAATATCTAGTAAAGTACCTGGCAAGATGTCAGTATCACCTGGATCCATGATCCGGACTTTACGTAACATTTGACGAACCATTACTTCGATATGTTTGTCGCCGATTTCTACCCCTTGCATCCGGTATACACGTTGTACTTCACGTAGCAAGTAAGTCTCAACTGAAATCACATCCCGCACTTGTAATAAGTGTTTAGGATCAATTGAACCTTCAGTTAGGCGAGCGCCACGATGGATCATGTCGCCTTCTGCCACTTTCATACGAGCAGTATATGGAACTGTGTAAGTCCGAGTATCAGTTTCACCTTTGACAGTAACTTCTTTTGTCCGGGTTGAGGCTTCTTCAACGATTTCAGTTACTACACCAGTAACTTCAGTAATCACAGCAAGACCTTTTGGATTACGCGCTTCAAAAATTTCTTGAACCCGAGGAAGACCTTGAGTGATGTCGTCTCCGGCAACCCCGCCGGTATGGAAAGTACGCATGGTTAACTGAGTACCTGGTTCACCGATTGATTGGGCAGCGATTGTACCAACTGCTTCACCAACTTCAACATCATCACCAGTTGCCAAGTTACGACCGTAACAATGTTTACATACACCGTGTTTCGTATTACATGTAAAGACTGAACGAATCGTCACAGTTTCAACACCAGCATCAAGCACAAGCTTAGCATCTGCTTCGCTAATCAAAGCATCTGCGCCTAGCAATACTTCGCCAGTTTCTGGATGACGAACAGTTTTTTGAGTATAACGACCCACTAAACGTTCTTCTAACGCTTCGATAATTTCGTTACCTTCACGAATTGTAGAGATTTCTAGACCACGGTCAGTACCACAATCTTCTTCTCGTACGATTACATCTTGGGCAACGTCAACTAAACGACGTGTTAAGTAACCTGAATCGGCAGTCTTCAAGGCAGTATCGGTCATCCCTTTACGCGCCCCGTGAGTAGAGATAAACATTTCCAAGACTGAAAGTCCTTCTCGGAAGTTTGAGATGATTGGTAATTCCATGATTTGTCCATTCGGAGCGGCCATCAATCCACGCATCCCAGCAAGCTGAGTAAAGTTGGAGATGTTACCACGGGCTCCAGAATCTGACATCATGAAGATTGGGTTTTTCGCATCTAATGATTCCATCAGTTTTTGTTGGATTTCATCTTTTGCAGCATTCCAAACGCCAATTACACGTTCATAACGTTCATCATCAGTAATCAAACCACGACGGAATTGTTTCGTGATAGTACCCACTTGTCCGTGAGCATCATCAATGATTTGATGTTTTTCAGCCAAGGCAGAAATATCGGCAATCCCTACGGTCATCCCAGCCATTGTTGAATGTTTGTAGCCTAAATCTTTCATGCGGTCAAGCATCATTGAAGTGTCTGTTACTTTGAAACGTTTGAAGACTTCAGCAATGATATTACCCAGATTTTTCTTCTTGAATGGTAAGATGACCTCTTGTTCAGCAATTGCTGCTGGAATATCACTACCACGTTCAACAAAATATTTATCTGGTGTTGCTTGCGTCAAGTTTGCATCAGTTGGTTCATTTAGATAAGGGAATTCTTGCGGCATAATATCATTGAAGATAATTTTACCAACGGTTGTAATTAATAACCGTTCTTTTTGCCATTCTGTAAATGGTTTGTCCCCTAAAGTATTTGGATCAACAGCTACACGTGAGTGTAAATGGACATAACCATTGCGCCATGCTAAAACAGCTTCATTCATGTCGCGGAAGATCATGCCTTCGCCTTCACGGCCTTCTTCTTCCATTGTTAGGTAGTAGTTCCCTAAGACCATATCTTGAGATGGTGTAACGACTGGTTTACCATCTTTTGGATTCAGAATGTGGGTAGCAGCTAGCATTAACATCCGAGCTTCGGCTTGCGCTTCTTCACCTAAAGGTAAATGCACCGCCATTTGGTCTCCATCGAAATCGGCATTGTAGGCTTCACACACTAGTGGATGCAAGCGAATGGCGCGACCTTCAACCAAGATTGGTTCGAATGCTTGGATACCTAGTCTGTGTAGCGTAGGTGCCCGGTTAAGTAACACTGGATGTTCTTGAATTACTTCTTCTAATACATCCCAAACGACATCTTCTTGACGTTCGATTTTACGTTTTGCATTTTTGATATTTGAAGCAATTTCTCGCTGGACTAATTCTTTCATTACGAAAGGCTTGAACAATTCGATTGCCATTTCTTTTGGTAAACCACATTGGTACATTTGTAAAGTTGGTCCTACAACGATTACTGAACGTGCTGAGTAGTCAACCCGTTTACCCAGTAAGTTCTGACGGAAACGACCTTGTTTCCCTTTCAACATATGAGAAAGAGATTTCAATGGGCGGTTACCTGGACCAGTAACTGGACGACCACGACGACCGTTATCGATTAAAGCATCAACGGCTTCTTGTAGCATCCGTTTTTCATTTTGAACAATGATATTTGGTGCATTTAAATCTAATAGACGTTTCAAACGGTTATTCCGGTTAATTACCCGACGGTACAAATCATTTAAGTCAGAAGTCGCAAAACGACCCCCTTCTAATTGCACCATTGGACGTAAATCTGGCGGGATAACAGGAATGACATCCATAACCATCCAGCTTGGACGATTACCAGAAGAACGGAAAGCTTCTAACACATCTAGACGACGAATTGCTCGAGTCCGTTTTTGTCCTTGAGCTGTTTTAAGCTCTTCTTTTAATTCAGCAGATTCGCCTTCTAAATCAACTTGATCTAACAATTGTTTGATTGCTTCGGCACCCATTGCTGCGTGGAATTCTTGACCGTATTGGTCACGTTTTTCGCGGTATTCGCGTTCAGTTAGTAATTGTTTCTTTTCTAAACTAGTATTACCAGCGTCAATAACTACATATGAGGCAAAATAGATAATTTCTTCTAAAGCACGAGGACTCATATCTAAAATAAGACCCATTCTTGAAGGAATTCCTTTAAAGTACCAAATGTGTGTTACAGGTGCAGCTAACTCGATATGACCCATCCGTTCACGACGAACTTTTGAACGCGTAACTTCTACACCACAACGGTCACAAACAATACCTTTATAACGAATTCTCTTATATTTACCACAGGCGCATTCCCAGTCTTTGGTTGGCCCAAAAATTCTTTCATCGAATAAACCTTCACGTTCAGGTTTTAAAGTACGATAGTTAATGGTTTCAGGTTTTTTAACCTCACCATATGACCAGCTTCTGATTTTTTCAGGAGAAGCCAAACCTATTTGCATACTCTCGAATTTATTTACATCGATCAAAAGGGTTTCCCTCCATTTCATTTTAAGGCAGGACTAAATCTTTTGGTTTAGTTCTAACGGTTAAGTGGCAGCCGGCTTCACAAGGAAACCGACTGACCGGCTATTTTATAAGTCTTCTGCAGTTTCAATTTCTTGGACTAAGTCAGATTTTTCTTCAGCCACCTGTGCTTTTGCTTGTTGTTCTAAATCTTTTGCTGTTTGTTGTTGCTCAGCAAATTTAGTCAAAGCATCGACAGTGATTAAATCATCATCATCATCATCCATGTCACGAAGTTCGATTTCTTTGTCTTCGATATCTAAAACTTGCATATCTAAACCAAGGGCTTGTAACTCTTTCACTAATACGCGGAAAGATTCAGGTACACCTGGTTTTGGAATTGGTTCACCTTTGACGATGGCTTCGTATGTTTTCACCCGACCAACTACATCATCTGATTTGTAAGTCAAGATTTCTTGCAAGGTATATGCAGCACCGTAAGCTTCTAGAGCCCATACTTCCATTTCACCAAAACGTTGTCCACCAAACTGTGCTTTACCACCCAATGGTTGTTGGGTAACAAGTGAGTAAGGTCCAATTGAACGAGCATGCAATTTATCATCAACCATATGGGCCAATTTAATCATGTACATAACACCGACAGAAATCCGATTATCAAAGGCTTCACCAGTCCGACCATCATATAAAACAGTCTTGGCATCGCCAGCTAGACTTGCTTCACGAACCGTTTCCCAAACATCTTTATCCTGCGCACCATCAAATACTGGTGTCGCAACATGGATACCTAATGAACGAGCAGCCATTCCTAAATGCAATTCTAATACTTGTCCGATATTCATCCGAGAAGGAACCCCTAATGGATTTAACATGACATCGACTGGTGTACCATCTGGTAGGTAAGGCATGTCTTCTTCCGGCATAATCCGAGAAACGACCCCTTTGTTACCATGACGTCCGGCCATTTTGTCACCTTCATGGATTTTACGTTTTTGTACGATATAAACCCGAACTAACATATTTACACCTGGAGATAATTCATCGCCAGCTTCACGAGTAAAGATTTTCACATCGTGAACGATCCCGCCGCCGCCATGAGGCACACGTAATGAAGTATCACGAACTTCACGGGCTTTTTCACCGAAGATTGCATGCAATAGACGTTCTTCAGCAGATAATTCCGTAACCCCTTTAGGCGTCACTTTACCAACTAATAAATCACCATCATAAACTTCAGCACCAATGCGAATAACGCCCATTTCGTCTAAGTTTTTCAATGCGTCTTCCCCAACGTTCGGGATTTCGCGAGTGATTTCTTCAGGTCCTAATTTTGTATCTCTGGCTTCTGATTCATATTCTTCAATATGGACAGAAGTATAAACATCATCTTTTACTAAACGACGGCTCATAATAATCGCATCTTCATAGTTGTAACCTTCCCAAGTCATGAAGGCTACGACAACGTTTTGACCTAAAGCCAATTCGCCATTTTCCATTGAAGGGCCATCAGCTAAGATATCACCAGCTTCAACTTCTTCACCAAGGCCAACTAAAGCACGTTGGTTATAGTTAGTACCTGAGTTTGAACGACGGAATTTAGTAATGTCATATTTATCTAATGCATCGTTTGCGCGACGCACACGAACTTCACTCGCATCAACGAATTCAACGACACCATCGTGTTTACAAATTAAAGCAGCGCCTGAGTCATGAGCTGCTTTATATTCCATACCAGTCCCAACCCAAGGAGAACGAGGGTTAATCAATGGCACAGCTTGCCGCTGCATGTTGGCACCCATTAAGGCACGGTTTGAGTCATCGTTTTCTAAGAAAGGAATACACGCTGTCGCTACCGCAACTACTTGTTTTGGTGACACATCCATGTAATCGATCTTATCTACGGTTACTTCTAAGTTTTCTGAAGTGGCACGGGCCATTACGATATCATCCACAAAAGTACCATCATCATTTAATTTACTGTTTGCTTGAGCCACTACGTAGTGATCTTCAATGTCAGCAGTTAAATAATCAATTTTATCGGTTACGCGACCAGTTGAACGATCTACGCGACGATATGGTGTTTCAATAAAACCAAATTTATTTACTTTAGCGTATGAAGCTAGTGAGTTGATCAACCCAATGTTTGGACCTTCGGGTGTTTCAATTGGACACATCCGGCCATAGTGGGAATAGTGAACATCTCGTACTTCATAACCCGCACGGTCCCGAGTCAAACCACCAGGCCCTAAGGCTGATAGACGACGTTTATGGGTCAACTCACCTAATGGGTTCGTTTGATCCATGAACTGTGACAACTGAGAAGAACCAAAGAATTCTTTGATACTTGCGACAACTGGGCGAATATTAATTAATTGTTGCGGTGTCAAAGTTTCAGTATCTTGAATTGACATTCTTTCACGTACTACACGTTCCATCCGCGCCAAACCAATCCGAAATTGGTTTTGTAATAATTCCCCAACCGAACGAATACGACGGTTACCTAAATGGTCGATATCATCCACATTGCCGATACCTTCCATTAAGTTTAAGAAATAACTCATTGAAGCGATAATATCCGCTGGACGTACTGTCCGAACAGAAGAATCAGGATAGCCATTTCCGATAACTGTAATGACTCTTTCAGGATCTTTTGGAGAATAAACTTTAATTGGTTGAACCACCATATCGTCAGTTACAACAGCATCATCTGATGGGAAATAAGTTACTTTATTTAAACCATTTTCCAAATGTGGTCCTAATTCATCCATCACTTGGTGGGTTAAAACAGTATCTTTTGCAACGATTACTTCACCTGTTTCAGCATCTACTAAAGTTTCCGCTAAAGTTAAGTTTAATAAACGTGTTTTTAAATCTAATTTTTTATTTACTTTGTAACGACCAACATTCGCTAAGTCGTAACGCTTTGGATCGAAGAAACGGGCTGTTAACAAGCTTCTTGAGCTATCAGCTGTTTTAGGTTCACCTGGACGTAAACGTTCGTATACATCTTTCAAACCTTCTTCAGTTCTTGAATCACTAGGGTTTTTGTGTAAATCTTTTTCAATCGTATTGTGTAATGATTCGCTTTCGCCGAAGATTTCCATGATTGTATCATCAGAACCAAAACCTAAAGCACGAACCAAAGTTGTTAATGGAATTTTACGGGTACGGTCAATTCTTACATAAGAAATGTCTTTTGCATCAGTTTCCATTTCCAACCATGCACCACGGTTAGGAATGACAGTTGAACCAAAACCTTCTTTACCATTTTTATCCACTTTTCCATGGAAATAAACACCTGGTGAACGAACTAATTGTGATACGATTACCCGTTCTGCTCCGTTAATAATAAATGTGCCTTGTTCAGTCATTAATGGGAAATCACCAAAGAATACTTCTTGGGATTTGATTTCTCCAGTTTCACGATTGATTAATCGTAAAACAACATGTAATGGCGCTGAATAGTTTGCGTCATGTTGACGTGCTTCTGCAACAGTATATTTAGGCTCTTTCAAATCATAATCTACAAATTCAAGTGACAAGTTTCCGTTAAAGTCATCAATTGGCAAGATGTCTTCAAACATTTCTCGCAAACCCTCATCTAGGAACCATTGGTATGAATCTGATTGGATTTCAATCAAATTTGGTAATTCCAACACTTCACTGATTCGTGCGAAGCTTCTGCGTTCTCGGTGTTTCCCGTATTTTACTACGTGTCCAGCCAAGTTCTTCACCCCTCTTAAAAAGTCTGAAAACTAGCTCGAAAATTAAGTTACATTTTAATTACAAAAATTAAAATTATGTAACAACAGACATTTTTTGCGGCTTTTAGGCGAAAAAAAAACCAAAAATAGAACGTTCTTCGGTTGAAGCTTCTACTTTTGTTTTCCCTATAGAGCCGGAACGGACAATATTTCGCTCCTGCCTTAATCATTTCAAATAGTTTTTGCAACTTCAAATGATACAGCATACGAACAAAAAAGTCAAGGGCTGATGAAGGCCCTTGACTGACTTACATCGTCGCGGTTTCTTTTTATTTGATTTGTTGTAATTCTATTTCTAGTTCACTCACTTTTTCACTTAGTTCAAAGATTTTCCGATCTAACTCTTCGACTTTCTGTCTTTCGGAATAGAGATTAGGTAACCCGCTGTTTTCATACATTTTTACTAGTTGTGGGATCTGATTTTCTTCCAGTGCGACTTGTGTAATCGAAATAACTTTACCATCTTGTACTCTTTCGCTAACAATAGTATGCATCCCGTCCATTTTTTGGGGACCGACAACATAACCAGTTTCACTCTTTTCAATCATCTGATTGTCTCTAAGCCAAGAGTAAAAAGTTTTTTGGTTAAAAGCGTACTTAGTTTTGATACCGTATAATTTCATAAAATCACTCCTTTTATTTAAAATACGTGAAAGCCATTTATTTCATGGTTATTAGTTGTAAATAATGGACATTTCAAAAAGAGTAGTATATTTTCTTCCTATTAAGAAGGTGAAGAAATGAATCAACTAGTCAGTGTGATTGTTCCAGTTTACAATATTGACGCGTATTTAACGAAGAGCGTTGCAACTATTCTGTCACAAACTTATTCGAATATCGAAATTTTATTGATCGATGATCATTCAAAAGATAATAGTTTTCCAGTCATGGAAAATTTGGCTGCTCAAGATGATCGCGTAAAGATTTTTCGCTTGGATCATCATCGTGGTGTTTCTAGTGCTCGCAATTTTGGTATTAAAAAAGCAAAGGGTACGTTTATCAGCTTTGTTGATGGCGACGATTTATTGGCACCTCAGTTTATTGAAGCTTTAATTGAACAGATGAATGATGAGATTGCTTTGGCTACGGTGGGTTATCAATGGGGCTATCGTAATGCTGCTTCATCAGAAAAGGTCCAGTTACTTAGTCGAAAAGAAATCTTCGCTGCGGTGAACTCTTTTGGCAGTCCAATTGGTGGTTATATTTGGAATAAATTATTTCGCAGTGCTGTTTTATTAGATGAGAAAATTCTTTTTGATGAAAAAATAGCTTTGGCAGAAGATCTATGGTTTACTGCTGAATATATTGCTAAAGCGCCCCAAGCTACCTTTAGTTTTCTACCACAAATGCTTTATCAAAAGGTCAATCGACCTACAAGTACGATTCATCAGGCTAGTCGGGATATGCGTCAAATGGAACAGATTATTCGCCGCAAAATTGATACTCTGGGTAAACAAATCAAAAACTGATTTGGGTCTTGACTCTTTTAGTAAATTGTTTTACTTTAAATAGTGAATAAATCGTACAGATAACACAGCGATAAGTTGTGTCGAGAGAGAGGCGGTTTCTATTAATTTAGAAGCCGACTCTCTTTTTTTATGAAATTTTGAGGTGATTGAATGAAAGAGAAAAAAATCCATTTAACGATGGCGGTTTTGGCAACCGGAATAATGTCTTTTGCCGGGGTTTTGATTGAAACTGCTATGAATGTTACTTTCCCCACATTGATTAAACAATTTGGTATTTCTACTGGGACGGTGCAATGGGTAACCACTATTTATTTATTGGTGATTGCCATTATGGTGCCGTTGGCGAATTTTTTATTGAAAAACATGACCTTGCGTCGCTTATTTTTTATCGCTAATGTGATTTTTATTTTAGGTATCGTGACCGATTTCTTGGCCTTTAATTTTCCAATTTTATTGTTGGGACGGATTTTACAAGGAGTTAGTACGGGAATTGCTTTACCGTTAATGTTTCATATTATTTTGAAATACTCTCCGCTAAAAATGCGCGGAACCATGATGGGTTTAGGGACACTAACAACCTCGATCGCCCCAGCGATTGGCCCAACCTATGGTGGTATTTTAACTTCGGCGTTATCTTGGCATTATATTTTTATTTTCCTAGTGCCGGTGCTGTTACTTTCTTTAGTTTTAGGCTTAATTGCCATTCCTGATTTACCAATTGAAAAAAGTGGAAAATTGGATTTGGTTAGCTTGTTAGGTTTGGCTTTATTGTTTAGCGGAAGCTTAATTTTCTTAAATCAAATTGGTAGCTGGTTGAGCATTATTCCTTTAGCTGTCGGTATCTTAGGCTTAGTAATCTTTTATCGCCAAGCAACTCACACAAAAGAACCTTTAGTTAGTTTGAAAATTTTAAAAAATTCAGCTTTTCGGACCTTTTTATTAGCCTTTTTAGTTTGTCAGTTTTTACTATTAGGTGTTTCTTTTGTTTTACCGAACTTTGTTCAAATCGTTTTAGGTAAAGATGCTTTTGTGGCTGGTTTAATGATGTTTCCTGGGGCAACCGTTGGGGCTTTATTAGCACCTATTTCAGGACGGATGCTCGATCAGTTTGGTCCAAAAAAACCAATCTTAATTGGTTTGGCGCTGGCTGCTATTGGCTGGACGGGGTTAACAATTATTTTACGGGCACCGATTTTGTTAGGATTAGTTGCAGGACATGTATTTTATATGATTGGTATAGGTTTTGCTTACAGTAATTTAATGACCAGCGGCATGAGTCAAATTGATGATGCTGATTTTGGCGATGGCAATACAATTTTTAATACTTTACAACAATTTGCTGGTGCTGTAGCGACAGCAATTGTGGCTACCATTATCAATTTTGTCCAAAATCATCAAGCTGATTTAATCAGTGGAACTATTTTAGGTTCTCAATTGGCATTAGCCTTTTTATTAGTCTTATTATTGTTAGTTTTTGTTGCTGTTTGGCGAGAATTTCAGCGTCAAAAAAAATAACTATTTTCGAGCCGCATTTTTTCCAAAAATTTCATGAAAGTGCTAGTATACAGTCATCATAAAGGAGACGATATTTTTGGCTACACTTACACAAGAAATGAAAGATATGATTGGCGCTCAATTAAGTTTTATTGCAACAACTGATGCAACAGGTTATCCTCAAATTGGTCCTAAAGGTACCTTACGTGTTTTAGATGACCATCATTTGATTTATAACGAACACACTGGCAAACAAGCTTGGCAAAATGTTCAAGTCAATCCGCGAGTAGTTGTTGCGACAGTTGATCATCCTAAATTTAAAGGCTTCCGTTTTGAAGGTCCGGTAGAAATTCATACAGATGATGAAATTTTTGCTGCCGCAAAAAAATTCGCAGCTGATTCAGGGCATTTACCTGAACCCAAAGCAGCGATTGTTGTCGACATTACCAAAATTTATTTGTTAGATGCTGGTCCACACGCCGGAGATTTGATTGAAGGCTAAATAGCGGTACACTAGACGTAGACGATCTTAATCGTTTGCGTCTTTTTATTTCATTTAGAAAAGAGGAATTTCATGAAAAATTTTACGACAATTCACCATGTGGCAATTATTGCTTCTGATTACAAAAAAACCAAACAATTTTACGGCGAAATATTATCGTTGCCACTGATTAGAGAACATTATCGAAAAGACCGCAACGACTACAAATTGGATTATCAACTAGACAACGGTGCAGAATTAGAAATATTTGTAGTCGAAAATCCGCCAAAACGTCCTAGTTTTCCTGAAGCTAGTGGTTTACGGCATTTGGCATTTAAAACTGAAAATATCGAAGCTGCCGTTGCATATTTAGAGGAAAAAGATGTTCGTTGTGAGCCTTTGAGAGTGGATGATTTTACTGAAGAGAAGATGACTTTCTTTTTTGATCCTGATGGCTTACCGCTGGAATTACACGAATAAAAAAAGGATGCCCGCCAGTCGGGGAACTGGTGGGCTAGGAGTTAAAAATGAAAAAAAGTGTTAGGGTTTGTTTGTTGGTATGCTTATATATTAATCACAAATTGTGAATATCTTATGAATAAAACTAGGAAATCTTGGGGTTTATTTATAAAGATAAGTTCCTGCTTGTTGCGGAACCACTTCCATATGCCAGCTGAAAATTTGTTGTCCACTATTTTGTGGTGTACCGCCGCCATTGACTGCCGCTGATATAATTTCACCTCTTTCAACGAATGGGTGCAGATAATGATTAAAAGCTTCTTCTAGGGGTGAATTTTTTGTCACACCGACACTCGATTGACTACCTTGACGGTGACTAGAAATATTAAATAGTGGTAGCTCTTTAGTCTCTTGATTTAAAAAATCTTGCATCGCCAGAACTGCTTGATCTAATTTTTGATTTAAGGCTGGTGAAAAATCTTCACTAATAAATTGGATCGTCAAGGGTAAATTGGTTTGCTGAATCACAGCTACTTTATATTTATATGTCATATACATCACCTTTCTTTGTTGTATTCTATTAAACACGAACTTCAAGAATAATTTTTAATCAAAGATAGGGGATTATATGAATGATTGTTTAAGAAAAGGTAAGCAAGTCAATTAAGACAAAAGGATGCCCGCCAGTCGGGGAACTGGCGGGCTAGGAGTTAAAAATGAAAAAATATAGGGTTGTTTGTTGGTATGCATTTATAATAGTCGGAAAATGTGACGAAGTGATGAATAAAATAGGTAAAAAATAGAAAGTTTATTCGACGAAAAATCGGAATTGACAATTTTTTATTTAAGAGTAGAATGATAAAAACATTAAAATTTATAACTGATGACGAGGAAAGTAAATTTTTGACTTGCTTAAGAGAAGCTCTGGTTGGTGCAAAGAGTCAGCAAAAAAAAGATTGAAAATGGCCTCTGAAGTTTTTTTGGCGATAAGTAGTCAAAAACGTCTGGTCTGCGCTAACAGACCGCTGATTGATTGATCAGGCAGAGGGGATTTTTCCCGAACAAAGGTGGTAACACGATATTTTCGTCCTTTTACTAGAAATAGTAAGAGGACTTTTTTTATTTTAAAAACAGAAAAGAGGAATTTATATGACAAAACAAACTATTCCATTCACCGTTGACCATGTAGGTAGTTTTTTACGTCCCCAAGCAATTCACGCGGCCCGTCGACAAGTAAAAGCTGGCGCCTTATCAAAAGAAGAGCTACGAGAAATTGAAGATGCTGCCATTTTAGAATTAGTCGCGCAACAAAAAGCCGCTGGCATAAAAGGGATTACTGATGGTGAATTTCGTCGTGGTTTTTGGCACATTGATTTTCTAGAAAATTTAAATGGTGTGACTGGTTACGTGCCAGAAACTGGCTACAATCAAACTTTTAAAGGCAAAGCAGCCCCTTCTTACAATATTCGGGTCACTGGACCGATTTCCTTTAACCAAGAGCATCCATTTTTAGCAGATTTTGTTTTCTTAAAAAAAGCAGTAGAAACAGATGGTGAACATTTGGCAAAAGCGACCATCCCTAGTCCGACAATGATTTTACGCCAAGAATTATTAGCCAATGATGGTTCCGGTAAAATCCATGAAATCTATCCGAATTTAACCGATTTTTACACTGATTTAGCCACAACTTACCAATCAGCTATCCAAGCTTTTTATGCTTTAGGTTGTCGTTATTTACAATTTGATGATACTAACTGGGCCTTTTTAGCTGATGCTAATAAGCGGAATGAGTTAACGGAAAAAGGCATCAATCCCGATGAAATTGCTGATATTTGTCGTGATATTATTAATCAAGCATTGGCGAATAAACCGGAAGATTTAACAATCACCACTCATATTTGTCGCGGCAATCACGCTTCCTCTTGGCTGTTTTCTGGTGGTTACGAACCAATTGCGGAAGCTTTATTTGCTACAAATTATGATGGCTTCTTTTTAGAATACGATAGCGATCGCTCTGGTGATTTTTCACCTTTACGCCATTGGCACAATCCCGACAGTAAAGTGGTTTTAGGCTTGGTGACTTCAAAATTCCCTGAACTAGAAGACCGACAAGCGATTGAAGCCCGAATTAATGAAGCAACTGAATTTATTCCATTGGAAAATTTAAGTATCAGCCCCCAATGCGGCTTTGCTTCGACTGAAGAAGGCAACCATTTAACAAATGAAGAACAATGGGCTAAAATTCAACTATTACAAGAAATTGCCAAAGATATTTGGTAAGCAAAAACAGCTTGAGGACAACACCTCAAGCTGTTTTTTATCTTTGAATAAAGTAACTGATCAAAGCAAAAATGAAAATGTGGGCAGGATAGAAAATGTAAAAGAAATTCCGCATACTTTTACCTTTTGTTCCGTCATATAAAATAATCGGAATTGCAGAAAGTAGCATCATCCATTGATAATTATCCGTAAAAGGATTGCCCCCGCCAGCAAAATATGAAATCGCCGCAATCACAACTAAACTCAAGACTTGCCAGATTTTCTTACCGTGGAATAAATAAAACAATACTGCTAATAAAACAAATAAAAAGCCGCCTTCAGCTAATAATAAGCTTGGTAAAAGAAATCCTGAAAGTAGTGCAATCCAGTTGACGATCGCTGAACTTCCACCAGTAAAAGCTCCTAATAACGGTAACACACTAGTTAAAATTGGTAATAAAAATAAACCAATGCCACTTAAAATATCTTTACTGGCTTTATTTTTAACACCTGATTTCAAAAATTCAATACTTTGCATATAAATTGTACCGACTAACAAGGTGCCAAAAATATTATTAATCACAATCGCATTACCTATTGCAAAATATGTATTTAAAATCCAATCACCAACACTCATAATCCAGAAGCCGATTAACAAACGAAACATATATTTTTTTCGATTACTAGTATGGATAAATCCTTCTGAGCTTTCAAATAAGAAAAGCGGTGCTGCGATTCGACCAATCCAATGAAACCACAATGGAATGCCTAAAAATGAGAAAAACTGTCCCAAATGATCGAAGACCATCGTAATAACACCGATGACTTTAATTTGAAACCCATTTACTTTTGTCTTCATATAAATCCCCTTTTATCTTTTTTTCTATCTTAAATGAAATTCTTTTTTACGACCATCGAGACAGCTAACAACCGTCTTACATTTTTGTTCGCAAAAAAGACTATCCAAAAATTCGGATAGTCCTATCTGTTATTTTCTTTTTAAACGAATCATTTTATCAATTTCAGTGATAACTAAAATAATCACACCAGAAGCAATCGCAATCCCCCAAGCAGTCCATGACATACTTGCTGTATGGAAAGCCTGCTGCATAAATGGCACGTAGGTTAACAACAGCTGCAAGATCAGCATAATCCCAATAATCAAAAATGCTTTCGGATTACTAAAAAAGGACTTCGATATCACTGGTTGACTGGTACGAATATTAAATAGATAGAAAATTTTACTCAAGACAACAATATTTACCATCATCGTGCTAGCCACGACTTGACTGACTCCTTGATCCAATAGCCAATCATGAGCGACTATACTGATTAAAGCCATAATCACTGAGACATAAGCCATCTGCCAAATATCATGACGATTCAACAAACTACTACCGGTTTTTCGTGGTTTACGTTTCATTAAGCCAGCTTCTGCCGGTTCGAAAATAAAGGCAAACTGAATAGTGATTGCCGATACCATGTTAATCCATAATAATTGAGTGGGTTGTAAAGGCATCTCTTTTTGCATCAAAATTGTAAAAGCAATAATCAACCCTTCAGCAAAGGAAGTAGGCAATAAAAATAAAATACTTTTCTTAATATTGTCATAAATCCGTCGTCCTTCACGAATCGCCACCGACATTGTCCCAAAATTATCATCAGTCAAAATCATATCGGCGGAATCTTTGGCTACGTCAGTCCCTTTCATCCCCATTGCTACACCGATGTCCGCCCGTTTTAAAGCTGGCGCATCGTTGACTCCGTCACCAGTCATGGCAGTTACCTTGCCGCTATCTTGGAGGGCTTCAACGATATCCATTTTATTTTTTGGCGTGGTGCGGGCAAAAACTTGATTATTTAAAACCGCTTGTTTAAAATCTTCACCGGTTAATTCATCTAATTCGCCGCCAGTAATGACTTTAATTTTAGGCGCCAATCCTAATTTTTCACCGATTGCCTTAGCAGTTAAAGGATGGTCACCGGTAATCATTTTGACTGCAACACCAGCATCGTTCATTTCTTTCAAAGCTGGAATAACTTCTTCTCGTGGCGGATCGATAATTCCAGCGACACCGATTAGACAAATCCCTGCTTCTAATAATTCATGGGTAATTTCCGTCACACTGGCTGGCATTTTTTGGTAGCCAACCGCCACTACCCGTTTGCCTTCTGCCGATAAATCAGTGACATGTTTTTGCCAATAATTCTTATCAAAATCACTTTCTGATTCTTCCGCCATCACAAATAATTTATCTGGCGAGCCTTTGATAAATAAGATTTTTTCACCTGCAGGATTTTCGACTAATTTTGCCATGTAACGATAATCGGAATCAAATGGCAGCATGTCAATCTCTTGATATTCAGGTGCGTCACAGCCTAATGCTTTATAATATAAAGTTAAAAATGAGCCATCAGTTGGTTCACCATTGATTTGCCAGCGTCCGTCTTCTTCTACCAAAACTGTATCATTGGCTTCATAACCAGCCTCAAGAAAAAGTTTTAGTTGTTGGCTGATTGTCGCTTTTTGACCTTCTTGCAAAATTTCACCGGTTGGCTGATAACCATCACCAGATACTTGATAATGACAATCGCGGAAAATAATATCTTTAACAGTCATTTCATTTTTTGTCAGCGTACCAGTCTTATCAGTAGCTACTACGTCAACTGAACCTAATGTTTCAACTGCCGGTAAAGTTTTAACAATTGTGTGTTTATTTTTTGCCATGTCACTAACACCCATTGCTAAAACCACTGAGGTTGTTGCTGGTAATCCTTCTGGAATTGAACCAACAATCATTGTCACTACCGCTAATGATAAAACGGAAAGTGAATAAGTTTTCAAAAACAAACTCACAATAAACAATACAATCGCAACACCCATAATCACATAGGTAATCCCTTTTCCTAAATCATCAATTTCTTGCATCAATGGCGTTTTACGATCATCAGCATTATTGACTTCAGTGGAAATTTTCCCGATCTCCGTTTGAGCGCCGACAGCAACTACAACACCCTCACCACTACCAGAAGTGACTGAAGTCGAAGCAAACGCCAAATTATTTTGCTCAGCTAAGGGAGTTTCACTATTTTCCAACGCTTCGATTTCTTTTTCAACGGAATCGGGTTCACCTGTCAACGCTGATTCCTGAATGCGTAGATTATCAGCCTCAACAATTCTCAAATCTGCCGGCACATTGTCCCCAGCTTCTAAGAAGACAACATCGCCTACAACAATGTCTTCTGCTGGCACATCGGTTCGAATGCCTTCACGATAAACCGTTGCCTCTGCTGACATCATTTCCTTAATTCGTTCTAATGCGTCAGAGGCGTTGGCTTCTTGGAAATAACCAATCAAAGCATTGACGATGACTACAATAGCAATAATCATCGCATCAGAACGGTGCCCCATGATTAACGTTAACAACGCTGAAATCATCAAAATATAAATAATCATATTGTTAAACTGTCGTAAAAACAAACGCCATTTTGGTGTTTTTTTACTTTCAATTTTGTTGGGACCATATTTGGCCAATTGTTCTTTGACTTGTTGTTCTGACAAACCTTCTGTTAACTCATTAATCTGATATTTTTCTAAAGTTTCTTCTACAGTTAATTGAAAATCTTTTTTATTCATGTGTCTCTCCATCCTATTTTTTAAATTCAAACAAACAAAATAAGCCCCTTAAACCACACTTGATAAAAGTGCCGATTAACGCGCCAAAGCCTGTTTATTCACGTAAAAAATAAGTTAAAGCTACTAAGATTTTCTGCTCACCGTCGGGGGAGTCACTACTCATGATTTTACCACCTCCAAATTTTTTTGATGACTAAATCATAACAGCAGTTCTGGCCAAATGTCAAATTCAGAGAAAACATTTTAACAAAATGCTCTCTCTAAAAAGTAATCTCAAACACCGAAATTTCTGGTATCACACCAAAACGGGCATGCACTGAGGTCGTACCAATTCCAGTGTTAACATACAGTTTGGTGCCGTCAGCTAAAGTATACAAACCACGAGTATACTTTTTGGCTAACACATTGGTAACTTGATAAAAAGGTAACCAAACTTGTCCACCATGACTGTGTCCAGCTAAAACTAACTGGGTATCCGTTCCAATAAAATCATCCGCCACGTCTGGTTCGTGAGTCAATAAAATCGAATAATCGACTTGCGAACGATAACTTAATGTAGCATCGACTGATGGATTTCCTAACAACGAATCATCCAATCCGCCAATAAAAACTTGCTTCCCATTCACATCAATCGTTTCGCCATCATTTTGCAAGACAGTAAAATCGGCACTATTCATCACATAACGATAAATATTGGCAGCCCCTCCGCCATAATCATGATTGCCCCAGACAGCATACTTACCAATTGTTGCTTGCATATTTTTCAGCTGTTGAATAATTTCTGTTTCATTGGCATATTGACTGTAATTATCAAATAAATCACCGGTAAAAACAATGATATCTGGCTTTTTTTGATTTACTTTATCGACAATTTTGGTTAAACGATTGACTTGATAACTTTCTGAAACTTGAATATCTGATAACTGCAGAACTTTTAATTCAGTCTTCGCTTCCCCGTAAGACAAAGGAATATGATGAACCACTGATAACCGAGGTTCAATTTTAAAAGCGTAAATCGGAATGAATACGACGATTAAAAAAAGTAACAGTAGGATTTTTTTGATTATTTTTCTTGTCTTCATTTATTTCTCCCGACTGGCACGATCGTCCCAATGTTTTCAGCTAATTTTTGATAAAGGATCACAATTGATAATCCGATAGTCACAGTTAAAGCGATCGCTAGTATTTTAATAATTAATTGTCTTTTTTGTTTGTTGGTCATGTTGTCATCTCCTCTTTAAAAAGAATAAAGAAGAAATGTGCAAAACTTGTGCAAAAAAAGAAGCAATGTCAAAAACATTACTTCAAAGGTAGTTTTATTACTGCAATAAATTGATTGTCTGCTTGCCTTAATTCCAACTGTCCACCTAAAGCGACCAAAGCTTCTTGGACAATCGACAAACCTAAACCTGTTCCAGCTAGATGCTGATTACGAGAAGTTTCTCCTACCACAAAAGGATCTGCTAAATGCGCCAACAGCTCAGCTTCAAGATTATTGGCATTATTCTTGAAGGTTACATAGTAAGCCCCGTTTTTTTCTTTGCCACTAATTTCCAATCTTTTATCTAAACTATATTTCATACCATTCGTAATCAAATTCAATAAAATAATTCGCAACAATTCTAGATTCGTTGTTAACTGACAATCTGCAATCTTTACCGTAAATTGAAATTTCGGATCAATTTTCTGGGCTTGTTGGATTTCTTGCAGGATTACTGGCTGAATCGCTACTTCAGTCATCGTTAAGGCTTCTTTCTCCTGTTGACTAAAGTTAAGTATTTGGCCAACCAGTTGATTCATTTGGTGAATCTGCTGATCTAAATCAGCTAAAAAAGTTGGACTAGTGATACCCATTTTTTCACTATCCACCAGTAGCTGCATTACCGACATGGGAGTTTTAATTTCATGAGCTAAATTACCGGCAAAATTTTTTAATTGCTGATTGCGTTTTAGTAGGCTGGTTTCATGTTGTTGCAGTGATTGATTCATTTGATTAATTGACTGACTTAACAATTTTAACTCATTGGTTTCTTCCACTGGGGTTTCCGCAAAATCTAGTTGCGAGATTTGACTCGTCCGCTGAACTAATCGATTAACTGGTTGAATGATTTGTTTGCGAACAATCAAGTACAATAAACCACTTAAAATCAATAAAAATAATACGACAGCTAATAAAACCAACGGTAACATAATACTCAATGCCTGACGGAAATTAGGAATACTCGTCCCCACCAAATACAAGGTTTGCCCTTTGTGGAAATAACGAGTATAAAAATCGGTTCCTTGGCGGCTTTGATTATACAATCGTTGCACCGCTTCTTGTTGGGTCAACTTCGCTAAAGAAGCTTGATCCACCCAAAATTTATTTAAAGAAATACCTTGTCGCTGTAATTTAAAGCTGATCGCATCATTCAAATCGGTCTCTGAAAAAGATTGATATTCCGGTATTTTGACAATTACGACAGCGGAATCCAGCTGAGCCTCTTGATTGTTTTGAATCTTTTTTTCGGCTGTTTTTACTGGCTGTTCCATCTTCCAATAATAATAAGTAGGGAAAAGATAGCGATAGAACAAACCAAAAACTGCCAACATCAAAACAAAGACTACTAAAATACGCTTCATCAATGCCGCCGTCAAACTATTTTTCGGGAATCTCAAAACGATACCCCCTGCCGTAAACTGTTTGAATCAGTTCTTTACCGAACTTGTACCGCAAAATCCGCACAAAACTATCAACCGTTCTTACGTCATTTTCATTATCCATGCCCCAGACCGCTAATAAAATTTGTTCTCGTGATAAGACTAGCGCTTGATTTTGATAAAAATAGTAAAGCAATTCATATTCTTTCTTACTCAACTTTATTTCTTGATCTTTAAATAAAACTTGCTGCTTATCAGGAACCACAACCAATTTCTGGTTAGGAGTTTGACCTAAAATACCTAGTAATTTTGCAACCCGCGCTAATAAAACTTCTGCATGAAAAGGTTTGGCTAAATAGTCGTCTACACCCGATACTAGGGCTTCAACTTCATCATTGGGTAAATTTTTAGCCGTCAGCATCAAAATTTTGATGGTTGTTTCTTGTTTCATCTGTTTTGCTGCCGTTAAACCGCTGATTTTTGGCATCATCCAATCCATGATGACCAAATCAAATTTTGTTTGATAAAAATAATCCAATGCCTCTTCACCATCCCGTGCTTCCACCACTTGATAACCTTGATGTAGTAAAATACGACTAATGAGCTGACGCATCTGATCTTGATCTTCACATAATAATATTTTCATTTTTTCCCTCGTATCATTAATTATCCGCTTATTTTATCGGATTTTTATTCCAGTAGATAGTCCCTTTACAAAAAAATAAAAACCTTCTCGCTCTTGAGAAGGTTTTGACTTAAATCACTTGGTCCATTTGCTGCAAAGTCTCTTTGACTTCACCTAGAAGCTGTAATTTCCGAAATTTACTAACAGCTTGTCGTTGCTTTAACATGGCATAATCTTTTTCGCGAATCACTGACAATTGTTCGCGATAAATCATTGCTGCGGCCAATAAAGCTGGTCGACAATCAGCATCGATTAACGGCATCATCACTAAAGAATCATCATATAGAGTTTCGGCATAATTAGCCAATTCTTCCCAGACAGTTACTAAAGCTTGCGTTGGTTTGCTATTGTTAAACATCTTTTCCGTTACGCCAAAAGCCGCTAACTGATCTTGCGGTAAATAAATTCGGCCCATCTGATAATCCTCACCAATATCTCGTAAAATATTGGTAATCTGCATAGCTTCACCTAATTTTTTCGCTGGTTCTTGAATCTCAGCTGCATGACTAGAAAGAATTGGCAACAGCATCAAACCTACGCTACCGGCAACATAATAACAATATTCTGTTAGCTCAGCTAAATCTTTCGGTTGCTTAAAATCAATGTCTCTTCTTTGACCAGCAATCATGTCATAAAAGGGTTGAATATCCATCGGAAAAGTCGCAAAAACAACTGCTAAAGCCCTCCAAATGGGATCATCAGCTACTATCCCATTTTCAAAATCAACTAATTGATCAGCTAATACTTGCAATTGGACTTCATCTTGCGCCAAATCAATCAAATCATCGGCCCGTCGACAAAATGCGTAAACCGCATAAACACTTTGAGCTTTTTCTTTGGGTAATTGGGAAAAAGCTGTGTAAAAAGTTTTCGAATGTTTTTTGATAACTGTCTCGCAATAGGTAAAATCTTGTTTGTGGGCGCTAAAATCGGTTGAATTATTCTTCATCCTTTAACAACTCCTCTACTGCTAATTTGGCACTTTGCATCACAATCGGCACGCCAGCACCAGGATGGGTACTACTGCCACAGAAATATAAGTTCTCCGCGTAAGCGAATTTATTATGGGGACGATAATAATTACTTTGCTTCAGAGTTGGTTTCAAGCCAAAAGTGGCGCCATTATACGCATTGAAATTTTCCTTAAAATCATCAGGCGTGTAATACGATTCTGAAATAATATGTTGATCAATATCAGTAAAATCGGTTTTATTTTTGATTTTCGCAATAACTTTGTCACGATATTTCGCCACGGCTTCATCTGACCAATCATCATATTTCGACAATTCTGGTACCGGAACCAAGACATACAAACCTTCTTGATTTTCAGGTGCTAAACTCTTATCCATTTTAGAAGGTCGGTATAAATAAAATGAAGGATCTTCTGGCAAATGACCTAGCTCAAATAAATCATCGACATTTTGTTTAAAGTCATCAGCAAAATAAATACTATGGAGATTTTTACCGGCATATTCTTTATCCAAACCTAAATACAACAAGAAACAAGAACAAGAATATTCCATTTGCTGAATTTTTTTATCAGTATATTTACCGCGTTTTTTCTCGTCAGGAATCAATTTCTCCATCGCATAAGGAAAATCAGCTCCACAAACTACCGCATCCGCTGAAATTTTTTCACCATTTACTTTTACCCCAGTAGTTTTTTTATCTTCGATTACAATTTCTTCTATCGGAGTATTGTAATGAATCGTGCCGCCTAATTCCGTCAATAATTTTGCCAATGAGGTCGCTAAAGTGAACATGCCACCTTTAATAAAATAAACGCCATAAAATAATTCAATCATGGGAATAATGGTATAAAGTGACGGACCTTGATACGGCGAAACGCCAATATATAACGTTTGAAAAGCCAATGACTTTCGCAGCCGTTCATCTTTTACAAACTTAGAAATTGAACTATATGCATCGTTAAAAGTCCGTAATTTCAAACCCGACCATAAAGATTTTGGATTATAAAAATCCCAGACACTACGAAACGATTTATTAATAAATGCATCTTTTGCGATAATATAACGTTTATAAATATCAGCTAAAAAAGCAAAATAACCTTGCGCATCTTCTTCTGAAATGCTTTCTAACGTCTTCGTCAATTCCACCAAATCATTGGATAAAGTCAACGGTTCTTCTTGGGAAAAATACAGTTTCAACATCGGCTCCACTTTTTCCATCGGAATATAATCATCTGGATTAACGCCAGCAAAAGTAAAGACCTCTTGATAAATGTCCGGCATCATAACAATCGTCGGACCTACGTCAAAAGTAAAACCATCTTTTTTAATTTGATTCATTTTTCCGCCAGGTTGACTATCTTTTTCAAACAATTCCACTTGATAGCCTAATTTTTGCAAACGAACCGCTGCACTAAGCCCCGCTACTCCTGCACCAACCACGATTATTTTTTTCATTTTTTCGAACTCCTTAAAAATTTATCATTTGATTAAAATTATAGCAGTTTTCATCAATATTGTTTGTTTTACTGCTCTAAAAGAACTTTTTGAAAAAAGAAAAAATACCTAATCACAAACCGAAAGATTGTGGTTAGGCACTTTATCACTTTTTTTTATGGCATAGAATTTCTGATTGTATTTTTTATTTAAATAATTTTGAAGCCAATAGATTTTTCAACTCAAAGCCAGTATTCATCTTCGAATAAATTGAACACACTACAAATAAATCCTTGTCAGCAAATTTGACAATTTTATAACGCCCCGAAGAAGCAGGAATATGATGATGTCCATGAATTGCACCAATTATCCGATAATCGGCAAATAATTGCTCAATCGCCGGATCTGAACAAGTATAATCTTGATTGTAGGCTTCACTAGTAGCTGAAAGCATACTCAACTCATTAAACAATGGTGCATGAGAAACAATCACTGTCGGAATTTGATGATCTTCTGCCAATAATTTCTGCAATGTTTCCAGAATAAATTTCTGCTGCTCCTTCTTGCGATCAACCAACGAAACTGGAATCGTTAAACCAATATAGCGCGTTCCCTCATGAATCACACTGCTATTATGTAACACCGTCATTTGCGGAAATCTATTTTCAAGCTCAGTTTTTACTACCTGATAAAACGCATGATCTCCCGTCGGCAATAAATACCACGCTTCATCAGGATCAATTAAAAGCTGTTTGAACCACATATAATTCTTAAATGGTTGCCACTTTTCAGCCGTTGGATCTTCATTTAAAACATCGACAATATCATGATGACCAATCAAATAAATCCCGCGGATCGTTTTATCTGTCACTTGTGAATCAGAACTATCACCAACTAAAATATTGAAATGCTGATTGCTAAAAGGCAATTTGCCATCTGTTGCGTGAATATCAGAAACAACATTTATCAGATTGGTATTTTCAGTCTCATGAACATTTTCAAAATGAGTGGTTAATTCATCTGGATGAACACTGTGGGCAATATAATTTTCCCGCACTTTAGCCAATTCAGCACCATATTCTGAACGTAACAATGGTTTGGTGTTGACCTTTGGTACTTGATATTCACCAACAATTGACCGTTGCAGTTCCTGCGGCAATAAAGCCAATGCAGAAGAAATGTCCGAATCAAAAGTCAATAATTGCTGCTGCTTCCCTTCACTTTGTGCTTCGGTAGCCAACAACTGGACACTTTTCCCATCAGTCATCAATGGCAACGACTGGGTCAACTGAACCACAAAATTCAAATACTCCGCCAAATAACCAGCAATCCCCGTCTTCACATTCTCACTAAATAAAAACTTCCCCGCCAAGTTCGCCGACAGCGGGCCCGTCTCATCATGCTGCAACAAACGCCCCAGAATCTGAATCTCCAACAAAGGATTATCCAAAATAGCCTGATACGCCTCAATCACTTCAGGCGAATCAGCCTCAACTCTTTTTCCCGTCACTTGAAAAATACTCAACGATAAATATTTCTCCAAATTTTTCTTGTGAGACACAACATATTTCCGCACTTCCTCCGGATGAAGCAAATACTGAATCGCTCCTCGCTGAATATAATTTCTCGCTGTATCATAAGGAATCGCCGAATACACCAAATCCCCCCTTGAAGAAATAGCCAAACTGTTTTCCCGCACATTACAAGTCAGTTGAAAATAATCATTTTTAAATAATGTCTTGTTGACGGGATGACGAGCGTTCTCTGGATAGAGGGCGAAACGGGTGGTGAGTTCGGGTGGAAGAAGTTGGATTATTTCAGATGGGAGGAAAGGAGATATATTCCTTTTTATTAAAGCATCGTTTGTTTTTTTTGAGTTCATTAGGTGATCTCCTTTACTAGTCATTCAATAATAACGATCATCTGGAAAAAAATTTTCCAATTAGTTTAAAAATAGCATTGAACAATTTCTTCAACATTTGATTTAAAACAGTGTCTCTCAGAATGTTTCATTTGTGCTTTGAACCAGTTGCTTATTTCTGGGATATTTTTAGCATCATATTCATCAAATAACTCTTCCCAAATTTCTAATAGTAAAATGCCAATTTCAAAAAGCTCGCCTTCCTCATCTTCGATATCAATAAATCCGATTTCATTTAAGTATGAGAATACTGAATTCAAATTAATTACGTTTATGTAGGTGTTTTCTTCCAATCAAAATAGGTTCTTCGATTAATACTATTTTACTACATCAATAAATCAAAAAACACCTAGCTTATAAGCTAAGTGTCAGTAGTTGATACTCATAATACAGTGATCATATAAAAACTGTTTAATTTTTGATCGATCAGCAGTTTCGTAAAATGCAATCTAAACCCTTCCTAATTCCTAGTCACCAGATTCTAATCTATCTAGTTTTTTACTGCCAAACCATAAAATAATTCCAAATAAAATCACTACAGCTCCTACTATTCCGTAGTTTCTTTGGAATAAAATTGGATTATTCGTCTCTATTAATGAATATATTTTAGGATATATCATCGTAGAGAAGAAAACTGCTACTGGCCAAAAACCTAATAAAAATCCCATCAGTTTTGCTGGGGCTAATTTAGTTATAAAGGCGTTCCCTAAAGGAGAAAAAACCATTTCACTGATTGAGAATAACAATCCAATTATCACAAACCAACCAAAAGAAGCATTCCCATTTCCAATTAAATCGGCTACAACCATGACTACGTAAATTAAGCCTGCAAAAATTAAACCTAATGCAGTTTTTTTGAACATACTTATATCACCTTTTGGACGATTTGCCATCCTAGTCCAAAAACGTCCTATTATGGGACCCATGATTATACATCCTAATGCATTTATGGAGTCAACATAAGATGTTGGAACTTGGAAACCAAAAATAATCCAATTTGCTCGCTCCAGAAATCCTGGCCCATCTCCATAACCAAAATAATAATATACAGGCATAAAAGCCATATACCAAACTGCCCAAAAAACGATCGATAGTAATGTCACTAAAACAATTGCTAATATTCTTTTCTTATCCCCAGAAGACAAAGAGACTTGGTCACTATTATTTTTTCCTGCAGAATCATATTTTCTTTGATCTATTTTAAATGGGTATTTACCTGCATCACCTAAGGATTTCATATTTAAAATAAACCATAGCGCATCAATAAAAAGAATGATGGCACAGACTAAAAATACTAGATTATATCCGATTACTGGAATTAATAATACTAAAAATGTTGTTCCAATAAACATACCTATGTTTACAAATGAATATTGAATTGAAAAAGCTTCGTTCAGCTCTTTTTCATCATTAAACAATAAAGCATTAACTCCAGATAAATTTCCTTTAAATAGTCCTGTGCCTACAGAAACAAACGCAATCATTAACCAAACCATCGACAAAGAGTCAGCTTGCCATGTAAATAAATATCCGACACCCATTAAAATCATTCCTATAGCTACACACAATCGAGGGCTTATCCAATAATCGGCTAACCAACCACCTAGCATCGGAGTTATATAAGTCATCGCTACGAAAGCGCCGGAAACAGCAGCGCCTTCTGCCGTAGTCAATCCTAACCCTCCAGCACTGACTTTTACAGCAATCCATATCGCTAACATATATTTAACTGTATAAAATGATATTCTTTCAAAAGAGAAACCCAAAGAACATACATAGAATCCAAACGGTTTTTTTATAATTTCCACCTTCTAACTCTTAGAATTTAAATTTTAGATTAATTATGATCCTGCATTTAAAATGCCAAAAGTTTCAGGTATAGTACTACCACCATCAATTACAATACCCTCTCCTGTTATATATGATGATTTATCTGATGCAAGAAATGCTGCTAGATTCCCGATGTCATCAATCGTCGCAAGTCTCTTTAATGGCACTGGTTCGGCCATATCTTTCAAAGCACTTTCTGGATCATCTGGTCTGCTAATCTTTGCAGATCTTTCAGCCATTGGTGTTCTTACGTATCCAGGCATGATTGCATTAACAGTTATTTGATATTTAGCAGCTTCCACAGCTAACGCTCTTGTAAAACCTAAAATTCCTGATTTTGTTAGAGAATACGCACACATTCCTTCATCGCAAACGATTGGACCTGTTACTGATGAAGTATTTATAATACGTCCATATTTTTGTTCTTTCATATATTTATAAACGGCTTGTGTCATGTTCCAAACACCATAGATATTCACACCGAATATAAAATCTGTAACATCTTCTGTTTGATCTTCAAACTTGGCTCTTTTGTTTACTCCGGCATTATTGTGCAATATATCTATTTTCTTATATTTCTTAATTATTCTTTCGATAGTCTCCTCAACGTTACTCTTATTTCTAACATCAACAATCATACCTTCAGCTTTGTATCCATCCTTCATGATTTTTTCAGCACTGGAGAAAACGTTCTCATTAATGTCTAAAAGAATCACTGTTGCGCCATCTTCAGCCATCATTCGTGCACTTCCATAACCTATTCCCGATGCCCCTCCTGTAATAACTGCAATCTTATTTTCTAAATTCTTCATACAAACTCTCCTTTTCTTATTTGTAAGTTATTTCACAATACAACTTATTATACATCTTTATTATCATATATCAATAATAATCATTTATTTTTAAAAAATATATATTCGGTAAATTTATCCAGTCAATATATATATATAAACATTATTTATATGCAAGAATAATCAAAATTAATTTAAGCAAAAAAAGACGCTTCGCAAACTGAATTGCGAAACGCCTGAAATTGTCGATATATAAAATATATTAACGTTTTGAAAACTGACTTGCTTTACGGGCTTTTTTAAGACCTGGTTTTTTACGTTCAACCATACGTGAGTCACGTGTAAGTAAGCCAGCGCGTTTTAAAGGTGTACGGAAATCAGGATCTACTTCTAATAAAGCACGAGAGATACCGTGACGGATTGCTCCGGCTTGGCCTCCGTAGCCTCCACCGTTTACGTTTACGAAAACATCGTATGAACCAGTTGTTTCAGTAATGCCAAATGGTTGGTTGATTACTAAACGTAGGTCAGCATGTGGGATGTATTCTTCAACGTCTTTTTTGTTTACAGTAATTTTGCCAGTTCCTGGTACTAAACGTACGCGAGCAACTGCATTTTTACGACGGCCTGTGCCGCTATATTGTACTTGTGCCAATGAAATTCCCTCCTTAAATTAAGTTTGTAATGTCTAATACTTCTGGTTGTTGCGCTGCATGTGGGTGTTCTGCGCCACCGTATACATGAAGCTTCATGCCTTGAGCACGGCCTAAAGTGTTTTTAGGTAACATGCCTTTTACAGAAGTTTCGATCAAACGACGAGAATTTTTAGCACGCAATTCTCCAGCTGTAACAGATTTTAATCCGCCTGGATACATTGAGTGACGGTAATAAACTTTATCATTTGCTTTATTACCTGTTAATTTTACTTTGTCTGCATTGATGACAATTATAAAGTCACCTGTGTCAATGTGTGGTGTGAATGTTGGTTTATTTTTTCCACGTAGCATTGATGCAACTACTGTTGATAGACGTCCCATAGGAACATCTGTTGCGTCTACTACGTACCATTTACGTTCTACTTCGCCTGGCTTAGCCATATATGTTGTACGCACGATTTCTTCCTCCAATTTCAGTTTCGAATGTTTGACAAACACTTGAGTTTCCGGGGCTCTCATGGGGCAAACAATACCATTTACCATAATACTTGCGAAAGTGCGCCATGTCAATCTTTTTCTCAGCTAAATAAAAATAAATATTCTCATTCATTTCCCATCTCTTCTATTGTATAAAAAATTTCTTGTTCGACGAAAATGAATAAACAAACACAAAAACAAAACTTTTTTGCATAAATATTTAAAAAGTGCTTGCGTTTTGTATTTTATGGTGCTAATATGACTACATCGCAAAGATGAAAATTGCATGAAATTTATTAACAAGGGAGAAATGCAGGATGAAAGAAAAAGTAATTTTAGCTTACTCAGGTGGATTAGACACCTCCGTATCAATTAAATGGTTAGTCGACGAAGGTTATGATGTGGTGGCTTGTTGCCTAGACATCGGTGAAGGTCGGGATACTGAATTTATTAAACAAAAGGCTTTACAAGTTGGCGCGTCTGCCTCTTATGCGATTGACGCTAGAGAAGAATTCTCACAAGATTTTGTTTTGATTGCTTTACAAGGCAATACTTATTACGAAAACTCTTACCCATTGGTTTCAGCTTTATCACGGCCGCTAATTTCTAAAAAATTAGTAGAATTAGCTCATGAGACTGGCGCAACAACAATTGCTCATGGTTGTACGGGTAAAGGAAATGACCAAGTACGGTTTGAAGTATCAATCCAAGCGTTAGATCCTAATTTAAAAATTATCGCACCTGTTCGGGAATGGAAATGGTCTCGGGAAGAAGAAATTAATTATGCCGCTGAAAAAGGTGTGCCAATTCCTGCTGACTTAGACAATCCTTATTCAATCGACCAAAACTTATGGGGGCGGGCTTGTGAATGTGGTGTGCTAGAAGATCCTTGGGCAACGCCGCCAAAAGGTGCTTACGATATCACTGCTGAATTAGAAGACACACCAGATGTTCCTTCTATAGTAGAGATTACTTTTGAAAAAGGTGTGCCAACTGAATTAAATGGTCAAAAAATGTTGTTGTCTGATTTAATCATGGAATTAAATGCAGAAGCTGGTAAACACGGCATTGGTCGGATTGATCATATCGAAAACCGGTTAGTCGGCATCAAATCACGGGAAGTTTACGAATGTCCTGGAGCGGAAGTTTTATTGAAGGCTCATAAAGAATTAGAAGATTTAACTTTTGTACGGGAAATGGCTCACTTCAAACCAGTGATTGAGCAACAATTATCACAAATGATTTATGATGGTTTGTGGTTCAACCCGATTATGGATTCATTGATTGCTTTCTTGAAAAAATCACAAGAAGTTGTAAATGGTACTTTGAGAGTGAAATTGTTTAAAGGCAACGTGATTGTTGAAGGACGGAAATCTCCAAACAGCTTATACAATGAAAACTTGGCAACTTATACTTCTGCTGACACATTCGATCAAGAAGCAGCGATTGGTTTCATTAAATTATGGGGTCTGCCAACAAAAGTGAATGCTGAAGTGCAAGCTGAAAGCAAACAACCAACTGTTTAAAATTTGAAAAATGCGGGTGTACTTGATGTGAGGTAGCTTTTACTTGCCGGTAAATAATGCTATCCGGTACACATCGCCATTGCTCTAGGCGAGTTTCTTTTCCCTGTAAGGAAATAAGGAAACCAGCAATGTTTTTTTCATCCTGAGGTATCTTTATGATGCCTCCTCCCTAAAAAATGAAGAGAATTTATGATAAAATCAAGAAAAAGGCCGCTGAGACGGTCTTTTTTGCTAAAAAAATGACGAGGTGAATTATGGCAAAACTTTGGGGCGGTCGTTTCGACGGCAAAAACGAAGCTTGGATTGATGCATTTGGCGCATCGATTCCTTTTGATCAAAAATTAGCCAAACAAGATATTATCGGCAGTCTAGCCCACGTAAAAATGCTAGGCGCAACTGGTATCATTACCACTGAAGAAGCATCTGAAATTACCAAAGGGTTAAATATCTTAGCTGAAAAAGTAGCGAATAACGAAGTCACTTTTACCATCGAAAACGAAGACATTCATTTAAACTTAGAAAAAATGTTAACTGACGAAATTGGCCTTGTCGCGGGGAATCTTCATACTGCCCGTTCACGTAATGACCAAGTAGCAACTGATATGCATTTATATTTGAAGGAACACGTACAAGACATCATCGAAAAAATGACTGATTTCCGAAGAGTTTTAGTGGAAAAAGCCGAGGAACATGTGGAAACCATCATGCCTGGTTATACCCACCTGCAACATGCCCAGCCGATTTCTTTTGGTCATCATTTGATGGCTTATTACGGAATGCTTAGTCGCGACCAAGCTCGTCTAGAAGAAAGCTTGAAGCGGATTGATCTGTCTCCTTTAGGTTCAGCAGCTTTAGCCGGAACAACTTTTCCGATTGATCGCTTTATGACAACAGAGGAATTGGGTTTCGCGGCACCATATAACAATAGTTTAGATGGTGTAAGCGACCGAGATTTTATCTTGGAATTTTTAAGTAACAGCTCGATTTTAATGATGCATCTTTCGCGGTTTTGTGAGGAAATCATTTTATGGTGTAGTAATGAGTTTAAATTTGTAGAATTAACCGATACTTTTTCTACTGGAAGCTCGATTATGCCTCAGAAAAAAAATCCTGATATGGCTGAATTAATTCGAGGAAAAAGCGGCCGGGTCTTTGGTGATTTGATTGGTTTATTGACTGTCATGAAAGGTTTGCCGCTAGCTTATAACAAAGATTTGCAAGAAGATAAAGAAGGCATGTTTGATACCGTCCATACTGTGGCAACCAGTTTAGAAATCATGACTGGAATGATTGCAACTATGTCTGTCAATACTATTCACATGGCCGAATCAACAGAAAAAGATTTCTCAAATGCGACTGAATTAGCTGATTATTTAGCTACTCGTGGGATTCCATTCCGTCAAGCCCATGAAATTGTCGGCAAATTAGTCTTAGATTGCACGCAAAAAGGCATTTATCTACAAGATGTGCCGTTGGAAGAATACCAAGCGATTACGCCGTTAATCGAAGTTGATATTTATGATACTTTAGCGTCTAAAACAGCGGTCATCCGTCGTCATTCTTTTGGCGGAACAGGTTTTGATCAGGTCAAAGCTCAAATTGACTTAGCAAAAAAAGAATTATAATTTTATTTCCCAGCGGTTTTTTACCGTTGGGATTTTTTTGCGTATATTTTTTGAGAAGGGACTGAGACGAACTATGGACAACTGGTCAAAAAAAATCACTAAAACACAAAATCATCTAGATCGCATAGGTATCACTACGATCGAAATTCATCTGCAAACGGATATTCTTAATCAAGCCATCCGAGTAAAAAGTATTTATGATCTTTCTCGCTTATTACACAAACAAGAATTCATTTATAAAATACAATATTTTGTTAAACCACGTGAAGTCTATGTCACACAAAATCATCAGCAAGCAATTCCAAAAATTTATTTAGAAATTTTAACTAAAAATATCTCTGAATATAATCAGGCCGTGGAAGCATTTGACTTTAATTTACCGATAAAAGTAGATTATCTTTGTAATGTTGAAAATAAATGGTTTTTATATCGAATCATTCATCCAACAGAATTTAAGCTAGGCGGCATTGTCTTGCAAGAATGGATGGGTCAGCTTGATCAGCAAGCACCACAGATATCGATTGAATTGGCTTGCCAAATTGAAGCAAAACTCAAATCGGTCTTCTTTTCAATGAAAGAAGAAGCTGACTATATCACCACCACTAGAAAAAATAAACGCACAAAATTTGTCAAAGAATTTTTAGATGATGCATATATTGATGAAGATCTTAAGGAATTGCGGAATTTTCTTTATCGAAGTCATGGTGAAATTAAAACGATTGATGCGCTATGCCATATGATAAAAGCAGACCATGCTAAAAATAACCGCCGAAAAACAAAAGTAAATTTTCAGTAATCTCAGTATTTCGCGTACCTTTATCTAAAGGGGGCAAATCGTCATGCTGCGTTTTATTTTTGGGACAATCATTGGGTCTTTTCTATGTTTAGTTAGTCAACGGTTACCACAAAAAATTTCCGTTGCTCGCCCTGCTTCTTATTGTTTTGACTGTCAGACTCCTTTGAAACCACTCGAAATGATTCCGATTGTCTCAATTTTACGTCAAAAATTCCGCTGTCGTCATTGTGGCAGTAAAATTCCTTTGGAAACCTTCTTGTTCGAACTTTTTTGTGGCGGGGCTTGTTGGTTTTTTCTAACAGAGTATACGTTTGAAAATTGCTGGTATTTATTTTTTATTCTATCTGTACTCGTTTTAGCAGTCATTGATTATCGTTATTTGATTGTGGAAATGCGCTGGTTTATTTTGACTAGCGGGGTTATTTTATTAGCTGCTATTCCTTTAAATATTCAAATTTACTGGGCCCATCCATTGGTCATTGTAGTTTGTTTTCTCTTTTTACAAATTGTCTTGCCAAAAAGTATCGGGTTAGGGGATTTGTGGGTGGTAGGATTTTGGAGCTTATTTTTAAGTGGCTTTGAATTATTGCTCTTACTTTTTATTGCTTCTTTGACTGGAATTATTTATGCTGTCTATCATAAAAAAAGACAGAAAGTGTTACCTTTTCTGCCTTTTTTATTTATTGGATTATTATTTATTTTTGTCAGACGCTATTTTTTCCAGTTTTGACGAATAAAGCCGGCACGGCCAGATCCTTCAGAATAGGCATTATAGTGGGCTGAGTTGGTACGGTAATAATCTTGATGATAGTCTTCTGCTGGATAGAAGGTTTGAGCAGGTTCAATTTTAGTAACGATCGGCTCTTTAAAACGCCCACTATTTTGCAGTTTTTCTTTTGAAGCTTCGGCGATTTCTCGTTGGTCTTCATTTTGATAAAAGATAACTGGACGATAAGAATCTCCTCGGTCAGCAAATTGACCAAAGGCATCCGTTGGGTCGGTTTGTTGCCAATAGGTTTCGACTAATTGATCATAACCAATCACATCGGGATCATAAGTAATCTCAACTGCTTCCGTATGACCAGTTAGACCACTGGAAACTTCTTGATAAGTCGGGTTTACAGTATGTCCACCGGTGTACCCTGAGACAACTTTCTTAATACCAGGTTGACTATCAAATGGTTTTACCATACACCAGAAACAGCCACCGGCAAATATTGCTTTTTCTTCTGCCATATTATTCTCCCCCTTTTTCTACACTATAATCAGATTCCAACAGATACGGTAATAATTTGCTTGAAAAATAATTTTTTAATTTTTTCTTACTATATAAGATGGTTCATCGTAAACTAAATTGTCAGAATTTTGATATTTTATTATTGACTTCTAATATTTCTTATCGTATACTCATATACATCAAACAGTTGGAGGTTATTTTTTATGAATCAGCAATTAAATAAGTGCCATTCACAACTGAATAACCGCTATTACTTTAGCTATTTTAGATAGTGTTTGTATTCATCAAGATGGATGCAAACAGTCAAGGTTTGTGTTTATCTATGATGGCTAGAGCTTTTTGCAATACCCAGCCACGTAGACGTACTAAGTGGCTAAGGGGAATTATAAACTCTTGGTAGATTCATCACCCACTTAGTCTTTCTAGGTGGGTGATTTTTATTTAAAAAAGGAGAGAATAATTATGAAAAAAATATTAGCAGGCATGGGATTAATTAGTTTATTGGTATTAGGAGCATGTGGTTCAAACAATACGGACGGAGACAGCGAAACAAAACGGGTCGGTGTTTTACAATTAGTTGAACATGCTTCATTAGACAATGCTTATGAAGGATTCAAAAAAGGGCTTGAGGCTGGTGGTTATACCGAAGGCGAAAACTTGGAAATTGATTATCAAAATGCCCAAAACAACCAAGACAATCTAAAAAGTATGAGCGAAAAATTAGTCAAAGAAGATCCAGACTTACTTTTGGCGATTGCTACACCAGCAGCACAAAGTTTAGCAACTGCGACAACCGAAATTCCAATTACCGTAACAGCAGTCACCGATTTAAAAGAAGCAAAATTAGTTAAAAGCGACAAGAAACCTGGCGGCAATATCACTGGAACAACTGACATGGTGCCTATCGACAAACAAATTGCTTTACTACTTTCAATCGTACCTGACGCTGAAACCATTGGCATTATGTATAACGCAGGTGAAGCCAATTCAAAAATCCAAGCAGATTTAGCTGAAGAAGCGTTAAAAAAAGCTGGCGTTAAGGTCGAAGTCAAAACAGCCAACACCACTAATGATGTCCAGCAAGTAACAGAATCATTAGCAACATCAACTGATGGCATTTACGTTCCAACTGATAATACCTTTGCCTCTGCTGCCTCAGTCATCGGCGAAGTCGTAAAAGAACATAAAATTCCGCTAGTTGCTGGTTCTACTGAACAAATCGATACTGGTGGTTTAGCAACAGTCGGCATTAACTATGAATCATTAGGTGAACAAACTGGTAAGATGGCTGCTAAAATCTTAGATGGCGATGCAACACCTGCTGATATGCCTGTTGAAGAATCAGATAATTTAGAATTAGTCGTGAATAAAGATATGGCCGAAGCATTAGGCATCGACCCTGAAACAATCAAAGAACCTTAAAAAGAAGAACCAGAAAGAAGGATGAATCATGAGTAATATTTTAGGATTATTATTATCAGCCACATCGCAAGGATTATTATGGTCGCTGTTGGCGATTGGGGTCTGGTTTACTTTTAGAATTTTAGACATTGCCGATTTAACAGCTGAAGGTAGTTTCCCATTAGGCGGGGGGATTGCAGCAGTCGGAATCGTTAATGGTCTAAATCCAGTTGCTGCTACTTTATTGGCATTTGTCGGCGGGATGGCTGCTGGCTTAGTAACCGGTATTTTAAACACAAAATTTAAAATACCTCCTTTATTGGCAGGGATCATCACCATGACCGGTTTATACTCAATCACATCTCGTGTGATGGGGGCACCAAACATTGCTTTATTAGGAGAAGATACTTTGTTTAGCGGGGTTCAAACTTTAGGGCTTTCCCGTAACAACTCAGTCATTTTAATTGGTTTGCTGATTGCATTAATTGCTATCATCTTATTGATTTTATTCTTCCGGACAGAGATTGGTTTAGCAGTTCGTGCGACTGGCGACAATCCTGATATGAGTGAAGCTAATGGTATCAAGATTGAAAACATGAAATTATTAGGTTACATGATTTCAAATGGTTGTATTGCTTTATCTGGTGCTTTATTAGCCCAAAACAATGGCTTTGCTGATTTAAACTCTGGTGTTGGAACCATCGTTATCGGCTTGGCTTCAATCATCATCGCTGAAGTATTATTACGTAACAAACCAATTGCGATTCGTTTAGGAACTATCGTAGTCGGCGCTATTTTATACCGTTTCATTTTAGCTTTGGTTTTCGAAATGAATGTCGAACCGTCAGATTCTAAATTAGCGTCTGCGATAGTCTTAGTCATTTGTCTATCATTACCGCAAATTCGAGAAAAATTAAACTTAAACATCGGAAAAAGCTCGAAACGAGAAAACAAAAAAGGAGAGAAAAGCAATGCAGCCAGTCTTAAAAATTAGTAACTTACATCAAACTTTTGAAAAAGGTACTGTCAACGAGAACCATGTATTGCGCGGCATTGACTTAGCTCTCTCACCTGGTGATTTCGTTACAATTATCGGTGGAAATGGTGCTGGTAAATCGACTTTATTAAATAGCGTGGCAGGAACTTTGCCTGTGGAAGATGGTCAACTATTCCTAAATGATACTGAGATTACCAAACAATCAGTCACTAAACGCTCAAAATATATCAGCCGGGTTTTCCAAGATCCTAAAATGGGTACAGCTGTCCGTTTAACAGTTGAAGAAAATCTTGCTTTAGCTATGAAACGTGGTCACAAACGCGGATTCAGCCGTGGTGTAAAAAGTAAAAACCGCAACTTCTTCAAAGAACAGTTAGCGACTTTAAACTTGAATTTAGAAAATCGCTTAGATGCTGAAATCGGCTTATTATCAGGTGGTCAACGCCAAGCCATCACATTATTAATGGCTACCTTACAACGACCAGATTTAATTTTACTAGATGAGCATACCGCTGCATTAGATCCAAAGACTTCCATTACGGTAATGGAATTAACGCAAAAATTAATCACCGAGCACCATTTGACAGCTTTCATGGTGACTCACAATATGGAAGATGCGATTCGTTATGGCAATCGTCTGATTATGCTACATCAAGGACAAATTGCCTTAGATTTAAAACAGGAAGAAAAACAAGATTTGACGGTGCCAAAATTAATGACGCTTTTCCAAAAAAATTCCGGTGTGGAATTAAAAGACGACGCTTTATTATTAGCCTAGAACTGGTTCATCCTTCTTTAGGACGGGAAGATTTTTCTTCTCGTCCTTTTTTTGATACACTGAGAAAAAATAGACTAGGAATAAAACAGTTCCTAATTAAAAAGGAGACGAGCCTGTGTCAACCAAAGAAATCGTATTACAACGCTTAAAGACTGCTGATCATGTCTTATCTGGCGAAACATTAGCCAAAGAAATTGGTGTTTCCCGTACAGCCATCTGGAAAGCAATCAAAGAACTGGAAAAAAAGGGCTATTTAATCCAACATACTGCTAATGGCTATCGCTATCAGCCTTCTGATATTTTAGAGCAAAAAGAAATCCAGCAAGGCTTAGACAACCGAGTGGCTGTAAAAGTATTGGCGACTTCTACTTCTACTATGAAAGACGCTCAGCTCTCTGTCTTAGAAGGCACGCCGACTCCTTTACTTGTCATAGCCGACATGCAAGAAGCACCTCGTGGACGCTTCAATCGTCCCTTTTTCGCAAAAGAAAAAGCTGGTATCTATATGAGCATGTTATTAGAACCAAAAGAACAATTAGCTGAGTTACCACAATATACAGTGCTAATGGCAGCTGCAGTTGCTGAAGCCATCGATGCATTAACACAACAAGACAGCCAAATCAAATGGGTCAACGATATTTATCTAAACGGTAGAAAAATCGTCGGTATCTTATCTGAAGCGATGACCGATGTGGAGACAAATTCACTCAAATACATCATTATCGGCATGGGCATTAATTTTTCGATTCCCCAAAATAGTTTTCCAACAGAACTTCAAGACAAAGCGAGCTCAATTTTTCCTGATGGCCAGCCAACAATTACCCGCAATCAATTAATCATTGAAATTTGGCAACGTTTCTTCAAACTATTAGCGGCCGACCCCGCTGAATACTTAGAAACTTATCGTAAAAAATCTTTTGTCTTAGGAAAAAAAGTCAGCTTCATTCGTCAAAAAGAAACTCATTACGGCACAGCTATTGCCATTACTAATACCGGCGAACTAGTGGTGGATGTCGATGGTGAACAAATGACCTTGTCTTCTGGAGAAATTAGTTTAAGCAGCATCCAATAAAAAAAGCAAATCCTCGTTGGATTTGCTTTTTATTTTCTAAATTTTTGGAAGCGACGAACTTCTCGCAAACTAAAGATCAAACAACCGAACCAACTCACCACACTCACCGCAAAACTCAAATAAATATACCACGGTACCAAATATTTCACTGTCAATTGATTTTTTCCAACCTTTTCAGTTACTGTCGGACTACCAATTTCTGATAAATCCGTATATTTTAATGGTTGGCCGTTTTGACTTAATTGCGTGCGGCGATAGACAATTACCGGCAAACGAGCCATGCCAGCTGTTTTACTCTCCCAAGTGACCGTCAATTCACCATTTTTAGCGGTTTTTTCAAAATTCTTATCGTTTAAAATTATTTGTTCTCCATATAATTGGTAACTATTTTTCTGATCGCTGTCATAGGTTGGCAAATAGTCTGGACTAGATTTTTGCATATCTTCTAAAGCCAGCTGTAAATCTTTACTGTAAAAATCCTTTTTGGTTTCCTCAACGTTTTTCATCCGATAAGTATGAGGTTTATTTAAAGAAATATTATCCCATCGAGCCAAGCGCAAATTAATTGTTGAAATCGATCCGAGGACACTCAGCAAACAAATGACTGCCATCACTCCATGCCACCAGCGTTTGAACATCAATTGCTCCAACATACTAGCTGCAAAAAATAAGAACAACATCGTAAAAGGCTCAAAGAAACGGAACGGAAATTGAATCAAAGACACAAAAGGTACATGATGCTGGACTAAAAAAGTCCACGGAATCAAACTAGTCGACAACAATAAAAAGAACAAGCTCGTGCCTAGCAACTGTTTGGTAAAGCCTTGAATTTTTTTATGGGTCACAATAAAGATCAGTAGCATCACAATTACTAAAGGTACTAGTATTTGCGGATAATCCAACCAATAACTTCCTTTTAAATTAATTGCCTTGTCACTCATATGATAATTAACAAACGGAAACTGCAAATGATTACCTAAATTCATCATTAATAGACTAGCCCAGACATTGACTGTTAATAATACATACAGCCCGATTGCTTTTACAAGTTGCCATAGTGTTTTTTTAATATCTGACTTTATTAAATAGCTAATGAAAAAAGGTATATAAATCCAACCTAACATAATAGCCGACAACATATGAATCTGGGTCAATACTGCTACACTCAAAGCTACTTTTACTACTGGAAAACGATGCCGCATACTCATATCGACAATCGGCAACAAACATAAAGGCATCAAGCTAGTTCCCCAACTGGTAAAGCCTTGATTAATCGTCCAATATAAAACCGTATAAGTAGTCATAAAAATAATTGCTGTCAATGTCGCCAAAGGTCGTTTAACTTTTCCATAACGTAATAAGCCATACATAGAGAAACCTGAAACTAAATATAAAATAAAATTCGACAGGATTTGATAGCGAAACCAAGTCCCTGCCGCTAAAACTAATAATCCTTGAAAATAAGCAAATACCGGTCCATAGACCGCATTAACCACTCGGGCAGACTGCTGAAAACCATACAATGAAATAAACGGTGAAAAATTATGATGTTTTATCTGCATCGCAGTCTCATAAAAACGATTGTAATGAAAAAGCGCGTCCGCCCCTAATACCATATTTTGACTAATAAAATGCGGCATAATAAATAAAATTGCTACCAACACAATGATCCCTGGATAAATTGCACGTTTCATTTACTCAACTCCTCCGCCTTATTGTACCGAAGTTAGCATTTTTTGAACAATAAAATGATAGATTTGAGAAAAAATTAAAAAAAACAAGACTGTCTTCTGACAGTCTCGTTCTCGTCATTATACTTTAGCTGGAACTTTTTCTTCAGTAGCATTTTTTACCGTCAAAGTAATCTTTCCTTTGCTGGCACCAATAGTCACTGAATCACCTAATTGAATTAAGCCCGACAATAAAGCTTCAGCCAGACGGTCTTCGACTTCTTTTTGGAGTGCCCGACGAATTGGTCGTGCGCCATATTCCGGATCAAAACCAACTTTTCCAATCACATCGATTGCTGCCGGTGTAATTTTAACTTTGATTTCGTGCTCGGTCATCCGCTCAACAATTGACTGGCTCATGATTTTCACGATTTCATGAATTTGATCTTGATTAAGGGATTGGAATACTAGCGTTTCATCAATTCGGTTTAAGAATTCTGGACGGTAAGTTCGTTTTAATTCTTCAAAAATACGTTTTTCCATGCTGACATGGTCTTGCATGATATCTTTAGCTCCAAAGCCGACACTCTTTTCTTCGCGGACTTCTCTGGCGCCGATATTTGATGTCATAATTAAAATTGTATTTCTAAAGTCTACTCGCCGACCCTTTGCATCGGTTAAGTAGCCATCATCTAAAACTTGTAATAAGATATTGAAAACATCTGGATGGGCTTTTTCAACTTCATCTAGCAAAATGACAGCATAAGGTTTTTGACGAATTTTTTCAGTTAGCTGACCACCTTCGTCATAACCAACATATCCTGGCGGCGAACCAATCAAACGACTGGTACTGAATTTTTCCATGTATTCAGACATATCTACTCGAATCAATGATTCTTCAGAACCAAACATCGCTTCTGCTAATGCTTTCGCCAATTCTGTTTTACCCACACCAGTTGGACCTAAGAACATAAATGAGCCAATTGGTCGGTTTGGATCTTTCAGACCACTCCGAGCCCGCCGAATTGCTCGCGAAATAGCTTTAACGGCGTCTTCTTGTCCTACCACACGTTTATGCAATACATTTTCTAAATCCAATAACCGTTGACTTTCTTTTTTCTCTAATTGTTGCAATGGCACACCGGTCCACTGAGAAACCACTGCAGCGACATCTTCTTCCGTTACTTCATTCGCATAGCCTTTTTCCTGTTTGGCTTCTTTCAAAGCTTCTGCTTCAACAGCCTGTGCCATTTGCTTTTCTTTCAAACGTAGACGAGCAGCTGATTCAAAGTCTTGGTTTTGAATCGCTTTTTCTTTTTCTGCTGATAAGTTTTCTAATTCTTGTTTCAATTCTACCAATTCAGATTCTTCATCTGTCGTATCTAAGCGGACTTTTGCACCACTTTCATCCATTAAGTCAATGGCTTTATCTGGTAGTTGACGAGAATTAATATAACGAACTGATAAAGATACCGCCGCATGTAATGCTTCGTCAGTAATCTTAATCCCATGATGTTCTTCATAACGTGGGCGTAAGCCTTTTAAGATTTCTTCTGCTTCTTCAGGAGTTGGTTCTTCCACCTGTACCCGGGCAAAACGACGTTCCAATGCAGAATCTTTTTCAATATATTTTTGATACTCATCTAAAGTCGTAGCACCAATTGTTTGCAATTCACCACGAGCCAAAGCTGGTTTCAAAATATTTGAAGCATCGATCGCACCTTCTGCACCACCGGCACCAATTAAAGTATGCAGTTCATCAATAAATAAAATAATTTGGCCATCGTTATAGATTTCATCAATCACTTTTTTCAAACGATCCTCAAATTCACCACGATACTTTGTACCCGCTACTAATGCGCCCATATCTAACATCATTAGACGTTTTCCACGCATGTCTTCTGGCACATCATCCGTAATTATTCGTTGAGCTAAGCCTTCTACAATAGCTGTCTTACCAACACCGGGTTCACCCACTAAAACTGGATTATTTTTAGTTCGGCGACTTAAAATTTGAACAACACGACGAACTTCACTATCGCGACCTACCACTGGATCTAAACGTTTTTCCCGAGCTAGTTTGGTCATATCACGGGCCAAACTATCAAGCGTTGGCGTCCCTTGTGAATTGGTTGTCGCTTGTTTCGCCGGTTTTCTACGATTGTTTTGACCATTGCTACCAGTCATCGATTCGTTGACGCCCATTTTACGTAATAGCAATTGACGCATCTTAGGTAAGCTTAATCCAAGATTGACTAAAATATGAGAAGCCAAAATCTCATCATCCCGCAGTAAGCCCAATAAAATATGTTCAGTTCCAACCAATTTAGCATTGAAACGTTTGGCTTCATCATCAGCAAAAATCAAAATTTGTTTTGCTCGCGGTGAATAAGGTAAATAACTACCTTCTGCATAATTGGTCACTGAACCATAACCAGTCATATTTTCAATTTCTTCACGAATATCCGTTTCCGTAGAATTCATTTGACGCAAGGTTTTTCCGGCAATTCCCTGTTGTTCAATAACTAAAGCCAATAATAAATGCTCTGAACCAACTGAACGATGTTTAAAATACTTTGCTTCTTGTTGGGCAATCGTCAAGACTGCTTTCGCTCTTTCAGTATATAATTGATCCATCTATTTCACTCCTTTTTTTCATAACTCAAACGTTCTAAAAATCCATGTAATACACGCGCCCGTAATCTATTTTCAATTTGACTAATTCCCAATGTGTTTTTCGACAATGCACTCAGCATTAAATTTCCTTCATTTTCCGTTACAATTTTCTCTTCAAATAATTTTTGAATAATTCCAAAAGCATTTGCTTCCGAAATTTCCGTTCCAAAAGAATTCATTAATTGTTCTAAGAAATAGTGCTGATCGGAAATCTGTACTTTGCTAATCCGAATATAACCACCGCCGCCGCGCTTACTTTCAACAATATATCCTCTTTGAAAAGTAAAACGAGTATTGATCACGTAATTAATTTGGGAAGGTACGCAATTAAACAATTGAGCCATTTCCGCTCGCCTGATTTCAATTATTTCATGGTCTTCTAAGATACCCTTCAAATATGCTTCGATTGAATCTGAGGTATTTCGACTCACTATTATCCTCTCCCATTATCTATTTCTGTTGACTATTTCTGACCTTAATTATAACGAATTTAGCATGTGAAAGAAAGAGTAATAGCTTATCTGTTTAAAAATGAGTAAAAAAAATAGAAGGTTTTCACCTTCTAAGAATCGGGAAGACAGGATTCGAACCTGCGACCCCTTGGTCCCAAACCAAGTGCTCTACCAAGCTGAGCTACTTCCCGTAAAAATAAGAAAAGACTACGCGCCCAAGAGGAGTCGAACCCCTAACCTTTTGATCCGTAGTCAAACACTCTATCCAGTTGAGCTATGGGCGCATCATTATTCGTACTAATGCCGAGGACCGGAATCGAACCGGTACGGTGATCACTCACCGCAGGATTTTAAGTCCTGTGCGTCTGCCAGTTCCGCCACCCCGGCATGTCCCTGGTCTTTTCAGAGAAAGCGGAAAACGGGGTTCGAACCCGCGACCCCCACCTTGGCAAGGTGGTGCTCTACCACTGAGCTATTTCCGCAAACTTTCGTTGCTTTTCTTAAAAAAGTGCCGGCTAAAGGACTTGAACCCTCGACCCTCTGATTACAAATCAGATGCTCTACCAACTGAGCTAAGCCGGCGTTTTATTTAATGCGGGTGAAGGGACTTGAACCCCCACGCCCGAAGGCGCTAGATCCTAAATCTAGTGCGTCTGCCAATTCCGCCACACCCGCATATCTTTATGAGCCGTACAGGGCTCGAACCTGTGACCCTCTGATTAAAAGTCAGATGCTCTACCAACTGAGCTAACGGCTCATATGGAGGTTAACGGGTTCGAACCGCTGACCCTCTGCTTGTAAGGCAGATGCTCTCCCAGCTGAGCTAAACCTCCATAAATCAAAAAATTCGCGTGGCGACGTCCTACTCTCACAAGGGGCAACCCCTCACTACGATCGGCGCTAAAAAGCTTAACTTCTGTGTTCGA
>NZ_JAHUZB010000007.1 GCF_019218635.1 Enterococcus alishanensis
TTTAAACCTACACATTCCCGCCAAATAGAATATGATGTCCGCTAAGCATTGATGTAGAGCCTTTTCTACTGACGCTTAGCGGATTTTTTTTGAAGGTCTTTTGAACACCCTTTGATTATTTCAATTTATTAATTTCTTTTAACTCGTAACTTACCCAAAAAAATATCTACCCAATTGATATAAGTTTGAGATAGGAAAGGCAGCGGATGTTTTTAATACGCTATCCATTAGAACGGTCATTCTAAATTTTTATCTAAAAAATAAAAAGTTGCCGTAACGTTACGGTAATTTTTTCCATTGTTCTTGTAAGCGCTATCTGATAAATTTTTTATAACGATCTAGATACTCGAAACTTTTAATTTTGATTGATTAAGAAATTAATAATTAAAAAAAGGATTGGTGATGTTATGAAAAAAGGAATGTTTTTTTGCCTCGCTGTTTGTAGTTTATTCTTTATTAACGGCTCAAATGCCCAAGCTACCGAAGATTTCTCACTGGATAATCGCGAAGAAATCATTAATGATTTTGAAGAAGAATTGTCAGAAGCAGAAGAAAATATTATTCAAGGTACCACATTATCTGAACAAGAAGCCCCTTCTATTGTAGCAAATTTGATGTTTCGAGTTATTTTTGAATCAGATATTCCAATTATGAATTTATTTGATGATTTAAAAATTAAAGAGAATCCCGAAATAGACAGTGTTGACTGGTATGTAAAAAATTGGTATGAAAAGTTAGAAAATACTAGCGATCGAACAATCACTACAACAGAAACATATCGAAAAGAAAATGGCGAAGAAGTAAGCAATCCAATAACGCTCCGAGGTCGTTATATTGATAACGGTTCTGATAAAACTGTTATCTTACATCATGGTTATCGTGCATTAAAATATGAGTTGATAAAACAAGCCAAATTCTTTTCAGAAGAAGGATTTAATGTCCTATTAATTAGCAGTCGCGCAGTAAACGGAAGCGATGGTAAATATATTACTTTTGGATACTACGAAAAAGATGATTTAAATATGTGGATTAATGATGAAGTCAATCGAACCAATAGCGATCAAAAAATCGTATTAATGGGCGTTTCGATGGGAGCATCCACCACGGTACTGTCACAAAATGTTCCACATCCTAATGTTGTTGCATATATTGAAGATTGTGGGTATGCTGATTTGCATGAGGAAATGCTACAAGCTTTTTCTTGGTTTTCAGAATTATTACCTATAATAAAAAATGTTGATTTTAAACAATTAGTAAATCAAATCAGTCAAAGAACTGAGTCTAGATTAGGTTTTAGTATCGATCAAATTTCTCCAATAGAAAGTGCTAAAAATACAGATGTTCCAAAATTATTCATTCATGGTGGTGCGGATGATTTTATACCTATTAGCCACATGGAAGACATGTATAATGCCAGTCCTGGATACAAAGAAAAACTAGTAGTTGATGGCGCTATCCATGGCAAATCATTTGATACGAATCCAGAAATATACACTGAAGGTTTACGACATTTTTTAAACAACGTCTTTCAATGATTTAGATTGTTGATTAAAATAAGTTATCTTCCCTTATTGTTATCCGTTTATATCATGGTTTCTCTTTTAAACTTAGTTTAATTGTTTATTGTAAAAAAACACTCGACGAACCTAATTCTACAAACGGAAACGCTCAAGCAATTAGCTTGGGCGTTTTAATATATTTCTTCTGTAAGACCTGAACCTTTATCTCCCAATTAAAAAATTTAGTTTTAACTAGAATTCCACATTACAGACAAACATAATTATACTCTCAAAAAATACGCTTAGAACTGTTTTATTAGGACGTCTAAATGCTTTTTTCGTCAAAATTATCAATATAATGTTTTTCAAAATATATTAAATAACAAAATTAAAACAACTTAAATCCTATTGCATATCTATTTTATATTCTTTCGTATCTATATAAAAACCATATAATAGTGATATTTACATATTAAAATAACTGATATTATTTTTTAATTTTTTTAAAAAAAACGTCTTATTACTTCAAAAAAATATTCTCATATTATAGAATAATTGACGAGGTGGAAATATGAAAAATTACGTTGGATTACTCACAAATGTCGAAATACGAGATTCTCTAGCAAGATTCACTTTAGAAACAGAATCTGGGACAATTAAGTGTGTCATCGGTAATTTTTTTGTCAGCATGAAATTTTTAATGTTGCATAATAACAAATATTTGATTTCTGTAAAAGGGTCTTTCGATCCTTCCAATGATGAAAACCATTTAATCGTCAAAGATTTTAAAATTATTAACGAAGATGAATTTGTTAGAGAACTAGATATTCGTATGCAATAAAAAGCCCAATTGTGGGCTTTTTATTGTACTCATTTATGACTGATGATTTTTTACATTTATTCGACAGACTGACAATTCCTGTTACTAGCACTACTAATCTCAAATCGGTCATCTTACTAGCTTTTTGATGTCCAATGATTCCTTTTTTCATTTTATCGAGCATAATTAAAACCTCTAAACAGGACGCAGTGAGTGCATCCTATTTTAGAGGCTTAAAAATTCGAGGACTTCTTTTTTTAATCTCTTATTGTAAAGAACGAACCGCATACCAAGCAGTTCCTTCATCTCTCCAACCTAAGCGAACCAAATTATTTTTTTCGCCAGCATTGGTTGTGTAAACATGACTATCCTGACTACCGGTTGCATTTGGATTGTATACACGATATACAGGAACGCTTCCGCCAGAATTCCATGACACACCTTCACTCTTCCAACCAACTGTTACTAACCAATCTCGTTCTGAAGCACTTAATGTATAGAAATGACGACCATTGTTTGGATTGTACAAACGGTAAACGGTATCGCCAGTCGTTGGTGCAGCCCAGCCAACACCTTCATAGTTCCAGCCAACATTTTGTAAATTCGTTGCTTCACCTAAATCTTGTGTGTAATGATGGTTGCCTTCGTAACCATTGTATAATCTGAAAACATATCTTTCATTTGCTTGTTGCCCATCTATACTTGGACGCTTTTTCGGTGTATCTGTCAAAACTCTCTTAGCAAAATCAGGTCGATACCAAGCAATTTGTCCAACTTTCACTGTTTGACCTGGTCCCGGCGAATGAATATATTGACCATTGTCAATATAGATGGCAACATTAGTAGAATTTCCTTTGTTCCCCCAGAACAATAAATCTCCTGGTTGTAAGGCGTTCATACTAACATCTCTACTAACTCTTTCTTGGGATGTAGTCGGAGCTGGAACGCTCATGTTAACCGCATTTTTAAAAACATATTGTACAAGGCCAGACGCGTCAAATGCATTTGGTCCAACAGCTCCCCAGCCAAAAGGTTTACCCACTTGTGCTTGAGCCATATTAACAACTTTTTGTTGATCGGTCGCTGCTGCTCGAGTAGTAGCAGAAAAAACTTGAGCGGTTGAATCTGAAGCAAAATCAGGTATTGCCATGATTGCTTCGAACTGTTCCAAAGTATAACCAGCTGTTAAAGCTTCCTGTTTCTCTTGTTCATAATTGCTTTGATTTTCTGTAATTTGTGGTTGTTGCTCGCTTGTAACTTCACTTGCATATGATTGAACTGCTCCCACTTGTACTTGTAATCCAACTAAACAAAGCCCGACTAATAAACCACTTTTCATTCCTAATCGCATAAAAATCTTCCTCTCTCCTATCTTATTTGATGCTTTAGTCACATCAATGAAATAATTGTAATCTAAATGTCATATTTCGTCTAGTCTTTTCTGAGATAAAAAGCTAATTCCGGGAATTTCTAATTTAAAATCATGAAATAGTCTATTTTTATTCACAATTAAACAAAATATACATATTATTTGAAACTTTTGTATTTTTCAAAGGTAAGTAATATTAGTAACAAAAGAAATACTTCTGACTTATAAAAAACTAGGCTGATAAAGTTTTGTCAATTATTTAGAAATTTAGCTTCTTCTTTAGGAGAATACAGTTACGTTTTTGTTTATTAGATCTAAAGCTATTTTTTCAATCCGATTGACCTATTCAAATGGAATCAATTGAATGATTGACTTATTGAGCTAATTTCCCTTCATCCAAAAATATATAAATTGAATACAAAAAAAGACAGCTTCAATTAAGAAGCTGTCCGAACCTACAGTTTGTTTTTGTAACGAAACAACAGGAGGCTTCTGTTATAATATGATATCTTTTAAAAAAAATCCAGTAAAACACTCAACAAATTACAATAACGAAAAAAAATTATTAACGATCCCTTAGAATTTTTTTTTATTCTGAAATGATCTCTATTTTTTAGTAATTATTCATTGAAGAATTACTAATTATTTCCTATGTACAAAAGATAAATTCTAAAAATTATAGCGTCAGCAAAAAATGTATTTATCTGTAAGGAAACTTATCACCAACAAACAATACTTCTATTATAAAAAAACGTTTATGTTTATTTATAATCTAATTTACAGAATAGTTATTTCTTTTTCCAAAAAAACTATATTGTTTTTTATTAAAAAATCAGCCTTTTATTCAAAGGCTGATTTAGCTATATTATTCTTCAGTACTATTATCTGTTGGATATAAATTAATAGTCGTCTGATCATTATTCTCAGAAAATATACTGGTGGATTTTGCGCCAAGCTGTTTTTCCTTGTCTTCATTTTGTTGATCTAGATTCTTGTAATTATAGGATTTAGGATCAACTGCTGTAAATCCTTCTGGTGTATAAAATCGTAACAAGTTTTCTTCATTTAACTTATCAGAAAGTTCTAGTTCTTTTTTGACATTTTGTTGCTCATTTTGGATCTCAGTTTCAATACCTGCAGCTTGTGAATCGATCAATTCGCCAGTATTGGTATCATAAGTTTTCCCACCTAGCTCAGTATATTGAGGCGTTACAAAATCCCCATTTCTAAAAGCAACAACTTGATCATGATTTTCAGAAAGCAAATCGCTCCCAAATTGAACATAATTTTTTGTATCAACACCAACTAAATGCAATAAAGTTGGCAACACATCAATTTCTCCACCATATTGGTGTTGAACACCTCCACCTGTATAGCCAGGTATATGAAACATCAAAGGCACTCTTTGCAACATTGCATTATCATAACTATCCCAGCTTGCTTTATCTTTACCCAAAGTTTCAGCTAAATCAGGGTTGTTCGTATCCGAAATTCCGTAATGGTCACCATAAATCATGAAAATTGATTTTTGATAAATTCCGGAAGCTTTTAAATACGTAAAAAATTGTTCTAAACTTTGATCAAGATAATGAGCCGTTCGTACATAATTATCGACTACCTCATCGCCAGTATTTAATGATGGAAAATCAAAATTACTATTATCGGTTAAATACGGTGTATGATTAGTGACTGTTAAAAATTTCGTATAAAAAGGTTGTTGTAAATGCTCAAGATGAGACACACTTTCCCGCAACAAGTCTTTATCTAAAATACCATAACCTAATGTTTCATCATCCGAACTAAAATAAGATTTATCAAAGAAGTTTTGGTAACCTAGATTTTTATAAACATCTTCCCGATTCCAAAAACTGCCAACATTTCCATGAAAAACTGCACTAGAATAACCTTCCGTTTGATTCAGAATGGCTGGTGCCGCTTGGAAAGTATTGTCAGAACCTAGCTGAGTAAATAATGAACCTTGTGTTAAGCCATAGGTACCAGTTTCCAACATGTTTTCTGCGTCACTAGTTTTCCCTTGTCCAACTTGATTGAAAAAGTTATCAAAAGACAACGTTTGTTGATCATCATTGTAGAGACTATTTAAAAACGGTGTAACTTCATGGCCATCAACCTTCATATTAATCAAAAACTGTTGGAAACTTTCTAAATGCAATACGATGATATTGCGGTTTTTAGCAATCCCAAATTTACTTTCATCTGGAGCAGCATAATGACTTTTCGTATAATTCAATACATCATTGATATCACCAGAAGATGCGTTAGCTCTCACTTCATTGGCTTTTGCTGTGTTAAAACCATCAACGGCTGTAAAAGTATCTAAACCTAAATATTTCACCAGATAATTTCGATCAAAAGTTCGTTGTAAAAGCTGAGGTCGATTGGCTTCGCTAACTGATAAATTAACTGTAAAAAACAATACTGAAAAGATACTTACTGCAACTGCGGCTGTTTTTTTGACTGGTTTTGATGTGATATCTACTTTTTTAACAAATAAATAAATAATTCCTGCTAATAATAGAAAAATATCTAACCAATAGAAAATATCGTGAATGCGCATCAAAGCTAAAGAACTACCCGATATTCCCTCAGAAACTTTCGAAAACCCTAAAATTGACTTAATTGTCACAAAATCAGTAAATTCACGATAATAAATAATATTGATGTACAACACCAAGGTATTCAATAAATCTGCTAGCCACAATACAATTAAAGCTGGTTTCAATTTTTTTATATATAAAAAACTACTAAATAGTAACAACATCGTGGCGATTGGATTAATCCATAAGATTGCCGTCTGAATCCAACCTTCGACACCTAAAGAAAAGTCAATATAATAAGCCAAAATTGTTTTAGCCCAAAAATAAATGCCGGCAATTAATAAAATATTCCAACGATTCTTTAAGCCTTGTTTGATTCGATTCACGTAAAACCACTTCTTTCTGCGATAGTATTCGAATGCCAAAATAACTATACCAGAAGTCATAAAAAAATCACTAATTTGGATCAACGAACACTAATTTTTAACTAAAATTCCTTAAATCTTTGCATATAAAATTTTCCATAACTTTTACCACTATAAAATCAAGCTTTTGCCTCTATACCAATACCAATTATTTTAGAAAAAATTCATACTTTCGTCATAGAATTTACGATGAAGTTTTAAAATAACAAAAAAAACTCGGGCAATACCCGAGATTCTTCGATTTATTTTATTAAAATAACTACTGATTTTTTACTACAACACATCTTTAACAAATTTACATTCAACTTGATCGTAACACATAACCTTCCCCACGAGCTGTTTGTAATAATGAGCTGTCGAAACCAGCATACTCCATCTTGTCCCTGATTTTTCTGATTAAAGTAGACATTTGGCATTTTGCTGAATTGTCTAACTGTTCTTTGTTCCAAATTTGATGTGCCAATTCTTCTTGTGAGAGAACTTTATTTTCAGCTCGAACTAATTCTTGTAGCAATTTTTGCTCTCGTTTAGTCAATGATAATTGTTGGAGAATTTCTTGACCACTTGGATAATTATTTTTTTTACTTTCTCCTAGATGAAGCATCTCTCGGACCTCCTCTAATGGTGCATTTGGCGAAAGGTAAGCAGTCACAGCAGATTTTTTTTGTTCCGCTTGATGATTTTTTTCACTTAGTTGAACAATTAAACTCGCTTTGTTTTGCAATTTTTCTACCACGGCAAAATTTTCACCATTGGTAATGGATTCGCTCAGCAAAACAATCTGAAATTCTTGTAAAAAACATTCTGGCAAACGTTCTTGCAGAATAGACTTTAATAAGCTTGTGCTAGATAGCACTTCATGTCCCAACTGACGGATTTTTTCTTCTAATTCTTGTTCAGCGAAGACACACTTGGTTAATAATAAAATTCGGCACATATCGGCCACCTACTTTCGTTTTTTTTAAAGGGCAGTTAAAATTACCCTCAAGTAATAAATACGCATTATTTTCCGTAAAGCGCGATTTTTTTTGATAATTACCCAAAATTAATTAATCAATTTATTGCAACTTTTCCCAATACATGATGATGACTGCCGGTATCACTGAAATTAAGATTGAAATTCGATAAATAGGATTATTTGATTAGCTGAAGCCCTCTCCTTCTTTTTATCAACCAGATTGAATGACCTACTTCAAATTTGGCTTGATTCATTGTGAAGAAACGCTCTCATGAATTTAGGTTATACCATCCGTAAATAATTTACCTTGTAAAAATACTCTCTTTCAAAATTATGACTAATGTTTCTATTATCCACATCAACTAGCACATTCAGAGCAAGTTTAAGTGAAATATTTTCACCAGTTGTAAATTTTTATTTGATAGATGCAGTTACAAACAGATGAACTGAATTGACAAAAAAACTGAACTTGCTACACTGATTAACTGACAATTTCAATCAAAGGACAAAAAAACAAGCTATTATTCCACAATATAATTCTAAAGCAAAACTAATAAATCCTTAATAAAAGCAAGCTAAAAAATGTATGCGTTATCATTTGTAATTTATTATAACACCTGTAATTAGTAAAAAACAGTGTTTTAATAAGAATATTTTCAAAAAATAAAATAAATATTTAAAATTTCGGAATATTAAAATTTATTTCCAAAATTTAAAATGGAAATCTGACAAATAAATATTTTACCACTAAAAATATTTATTCAGAGCTAACTTTTACTTGATCATTTCTCAAAAAAAAAGATTAAGGGCAACTTTCTCCCTTAACCTTTTAACAGAATGAGTAAAACAATTATTTTAATTAAAATCAGTCATATCTAATTCAAATTTTTGTAAGATTATCGTTAATCCCTCTACTTCCTCTAATTCTAGTTTTTCTGCTCGTGATTTTATACCGAGAGTAATTGTATCAATGTCTAACAGCTTTCGTAAATCAACTATGGTATGCCAATCTTGACGTTCTTTTTTCCGAATCAGTAAGACAAAAGCTGCAAATAAAGGAAAAGCAATTTCATTTATCAATGCAATTATATTTTTAGGAGAAATCGTTTCATCTTCTACCAGCTCCAATAAATCATAAGGACTTTCTAGAAAATTTGCTATTTCTTTTGTCGCTATACCTTTTTTTATTTTTTCTTGTAATTGATTGTATTTCACAGCGGACATCGGTGGATTAACCGATAACGTATTAGTTTCGGTTGGTAGTGTGATGAATAAATTTCCTAAAGCTGTTTCATTTTGCAAGCCAGTAATGAAAGCAACGAATTTTTCAAACACAAAGAAATAATATTCGTTATTTATTTCTTCCAAAAAAAGACGACTATTTAACAGAAAACTACTTTTATTCCCCCACAGATAGGCTATTTCAAATGAACTTAACAAAAATGAAGATTGATTCCCGACAAATTTTTTAGCTAAGAATTGGAAGAAGACCAACTCAAACAAATTGTTGACGTCAATTTGATAGTCGTAATCCAATTGGTGACTAGCTGTTTGAAATAGTAACAAAAGTCGCTCTTTGGGAAACTTATTTAAGAAATCAGCTTCTATGTTAAATCTTGTCAGGTAGTTTTCTACAAAATCAATTCCTTGATAGGTCTGATCATCAACTGGTTGCGCCAGCAAATAATCTAAAGATAGTCCATTGACTTGATGTGCTGTAAAATCTAGTTGGTACTGTTTAAAAAAATCAGCAAAACTCATGAGTGATTCTCTGATTGCCAAGACACCATAGTCTTCAAGATTCTCCATTATGTGCTTGTATAACTTTTCAGTGTCGGTGATTTTTCGCTGTAGTTCATTTTTACCTGATTCAAATTGTTGTTTTAAACTGTTTGACAATTCAACTTTACTTAAAACAAAATTTAAGGACATTTGAATATTTTGAATCTCCTCAATCGGTAAGACCGTCGAGCCACTTAATCGTTTCATGATTAATTCTTTTAATAAATCCTGATGTTCTTGGTCTTGGCGAACTAATCCATTTCCCATGACTCACCCTCCACTTCTAAAAAAGAATGGTCTTCAAAATAACCTTTTACACGATCCATATTTCCTTCATAAAAGGCTGCGACTTTACCAATGCCCTCAATTAATTCATCATCTGAGATAGACTGATTTTCGTTGCCTCTCAGATAATAAAAAATCTCCATTACGTCAGCTAATTTCTCTAAAAAATCACGCTTACCCCAGACTTCTTCTCTTAAAATTTCTTCAGCCAAATAAATCACATTGTCTAAGCCAAAATCAATCAGATGGTTTTCTAAAAAAAGTTGATTTCTTTCTACCAATAAGTTCTCTACCTCGGCTGCCTGAAGTGCAAAACCTTTTTTTACCGTTAATTGATTTAATTCGTCTTCAACTTTTTTAATAGTTACTGGCAAAACCTGATTAAATAACGTGATATCAAAATTCCCCATCTATCATCCCCCCATTCTACAGACTAAATATCATAAAACAAGAATTTATACAATCTTGAAATTCGGACAAAAATATGTTAATATAAAAGAGCAGAGAAGAAGATTTTATATTTTTCTTTACCTTTTCTTAATTATTAAAATAAAAACCGACCATCTATTAATAACAGATGGTCGGTTCTTTTTAGCTTTCAATAATACCGTGGAGAAAAAGGTCAACAATCGTCTGGCTAGATAAACCTTCATCAATAGCCTGCTCTTTTTGCGTGATATACGGAGATAGGACAAAGAAGAAATGTCTCGCCGCTAGCTCTGGTGAAATTTGGCTACGCATCTCGTGACCATACCTTTGAAACAAGTCTTCAAAAGGTTGGCGATAATTTTCTTTCCATAATGAGAAAATCTGGTAACGGGTAACTGGTGTGATATATTTCGCCAAATCCTGTAGCATCCGATTTAAATCGAAATAATGGGTAGTCATCAAATAATTCGCCATCGCTTCTAAGGATTGTTGAAAATCTAAATGTTGCTGGAGAATTCCGCTTAAATCTTCTCCTACTTCAGTCAATAATTTTTCAATTACTGCAACATACAAGGTTTCCTTGTCTTTAAAATAATGGTACAAATTCGGTTGAGTTATTCCAGCAGCTTTGGCAATTTGCCGGGTTGAGGTTGCATAATAGCCCTGCTCCATGAAAAGTTCGTTGCCTACCGCCAAAATTTTTTGTTCTGTATCTTTATTATATTTTTGAACCATCGTTTCCACTCACTTTTTCTCGGTTAAAACACCGTCTTTCATCACAAATACTTTATCACATTTTTCAATCAAACGGGTATCATGAGTAACCATTAAAGTTGCTTTATTTTTTTCTTTGGTTTCTTGTGCCAAAATATCTACGACTTCAAAGGCTTTTTCCGAATCTAAACTAGCAGTGGGTTCATCTGCTAAAATAATTGAAGGATCATTGTACAATGCTCGAACAATCGCTACACGTTGACGTTCTCCACCGGAAAGCTCTTCTGGATACTTATTTTTCAGCGAAGCAATCCCTAGTTGTTCAAACATTTTTTCACCAACCGAAATTTGACTAGCTTTATTAACTTTATCGACTAAAACTAATTGTTTTTTGACAGTTAAAAAAGGAACCAAATTTGAGGCTTGTAAAATGAAGCCAATTTCTTTAAAACGTAATTTCGCTCGTTCCTTTTCTTTCGTGTCGCTGAAGGCTGCGTCATTAATTAAGACTTCACCCTTTGAAGGTGTTTGTAGGCCACCTGCTAGAGTTAAAAACGTACTTTTACCAGAGCCAGAAGGTCCGATAATACCTACAAATTCGCCTTTTTCTACTTGAAAATTAGTTTCTTTTAAGGCTTCAATTTCTTGATCACCATCTTGAAATTTTTTCTCAACATTTTTAAATGTTATTGCTGCCATATTTTTTCGTCTCCTTTACCCGATCGCTTTTAGCGGATCAATTTTAACAATCGTTCGGACCGAGAAAAAGGCCCCCAGGATTGCTACTAATAACATCATCAAACTAATGCCGCCATAAAAGAGCCAATTTCCTTGAAATGGAACGGCTGTTGGTAATACTAATGATGTACCGACTGTACCTAATAATCCTAGCGCCACACCGACAAAAGCTAAGATAAAGGTTTGCGCCACCACCGAACGAGCAATAAATCCACTGGAAATTCCTTGCGCTTTTAAAACTCCGAAAATATTAATTTTTTGCATTGTTAAAACATAAATAAAAATCCCAATCACGATTGCCGCAATCACAATCAGAAAACCGATCATAAAGCCGAAAGTCAATACTTGTGCACTGTATCCTGGTAGATCATTGATAAAAGTACTCATTTTAACTTTTTCCAAATCATCCGGTAAATTTTTAACTTCTCCACGAGTCACAATCGCATTGACTCGCGGATTGTCACTAACGCCACTGGTTTCGAAACGAATCTCTTGATAAGCGGGAATCGTCGTATAAACCACAGGTGCTACATTAAATTTTGCATTGTCGGTAAATCCAACAATTTTTAATTTCTTATCATTACCTGAAAGCTTAATCGTGTCCCCTAGTTTGACATTGTATTCCTCTTTCAAACTAATATCAGCAACAGCTTGATTGTCGCCAGAGAAAGCTTTTCCGCTAACAATATTCGGCATCAGGAATTGATCCTTATTGATTCCAAAAAAACTAACATCAATTTTGTCTGCATTACTTCCCACCACACTTACAACTCCTGCGGTTTGCGTCAAAATTGCTGTTTTACCCGCTTCGACTTTTTCCGCCTCTTCTTGTGGAATCATCGACATTGCCAAAGTTCCATTGGCATCCTTTGCCAAAACAATTTCATCCGCCTGCCATTTATCTGCAGCGGTTCGATTATCTTGAGCTAATCCATAAGCCAATCCTGTTAGGAAAAAAACTAGATAAGCGATTAAAAACATCACACCGATTACTAAACCATACCGTAACTTGGCATGTCTAATTTCATTAATTGCTAAAAACATAAATATCCCCTCTTTAATCAAAAATTTATCACTCGATAAATTTAATATAACACTACCTTAAAAAAATCAATAAAGAATTGCTCATTACTAACAATCGCATTTTTCTGATGGAAAAAAATTGTGATTGTATCATAAATAAATTTCCGATAAAATTAAAAAAATAGAAGGGAGTTTTTTCATGCAAGTATACTTAGTAGAGAGTACCTGGGGTTCCAGTCGCTTAAACGTAAAAATAAATGAGGCGTTAAAAGAAATAGACACCCAGGGATTTGAAATTGTCGATATTAAATATCAACACAGTTTTTGGGGTTATTCGGCAATGATTCAATATAAATAATCAGCTTTTAATACTACATAACGTGTGTAGTATTTTTTTGTATCTTTTTAAGCTATTTTAGTTTATTATAAAAATATACTTAAATTAACTTAATAGAGATGGTGAATTTTATGAACCAGCAAAAAAGATTACAACTCATCATGGATCAATTGGTAAAAGAAAAATCATTGAGTTTACAAGACATTATTTCGCTGACTGGTGCTTCTCGTGATACCACCCGCCGAGACATGATTAAGCTTGCTGATAATCAATTAGTTACCAGAAACTACGGCGGAATTAGCCTAAAAGATTCCTTCAACAAAATCGACAGCTTTTTAGATCGCACCAACAATTTGACTCAAATAAAAAAAGAGATTGCCAAAAAAGCTGTAACATTCATCACTCAAAATCAAACTCTTTTTTTTGATGTCTCCACAACCGTTTCTTTAATGCCTCAGTTTCTACCTACAAAAAAAGAGTTGTACACTCTTACAAACGGGCTAGATATTTCCGATCAATTACTACGCAATACTCTCTATCAAACGACAATGCTAGGGGGAAAGCTTAATCGTGAAACACGGGCTGTTACTGGCGGGCTACCTCTTTTAGAACTATCGAAATATACAATTGAGGTCGCCTTTCTTAGTTGTGCCGGAATCGACGAAAAAGGCATTTATTATGCCCATGATGAAGACATTGCGATGAAAACCTTGATTCGCCAGCAAGCTAAAACAATCGTACTTCTTTGTGACCATACCAAAATTGGTTTGACCCATAACTTTTTAGTCTATCCTTTTAAAGAAATTGATTTTCTAGTGACCGATCAAAAAATCTCTAGAGAATTAGCAGAAAAAATTGGCAAAAATAAAATTATCTATACGAAGGAGTCGGAAAATGTTTAAAACTATCTTATTCGATGTTGATGGTACCTTGATTGATACTGCTTATGTTATGACCCATTCCCTGCAAAAAACCTTACTGGAAGAAATGCAACTGTCAGTAGAGATTGAAGATTTAAACTATATTTTAGGAATTCCTGGAAGAGCTGCTTTGGAAGAATTTACCGCTGATGAAGCAGAATTGGAAAAGCTGTTAAAAGCATGGAATAAAAATGTCTTATTGTACGCTGAACACGTGTCTGTTTATCCTGAGATTGAAGAAATTTTAAAAAAATTAAAAGCTGCAGGAATTAAAATGGGGGTTGTTACCTCTAAAACCAGTAACGAAATGAAAACTGAATTTGATATTTTTAATTTGAATCACTATTTTGATGTTTTTATCACGGCATCTGATACTGAAAATCACAAACCTCATCCTGAACCGATCCAAAAAGCGATTGATTTGTTGTCCGTCGAAAAAGGTGAAACGATTTATATTGGTGATTCGTTATATGATATGAAAAGTGCCAAAGCTTATGGGATAAAATTTGCTGTTGCTAATTGGGGGGCATTGGATTTAGCGATGTTCACAGAAGCAGATTACTTTTTAAAAAAACCATCCGATTTATTAAATTTAATATAGATAAAAGATCACAAAAAGTCAGCTAAACAATTGACTTTTTGTGGTCTTTTAATAGATGGTCATCGTTCCGTCAGGACAACGCAAATCTAATTGTTGTTTGCCTGAGTTAAAATCGTTCAAATCCTGTTCAGTATCAAGAAACTCAGCAGAAGTCTTTAATTTTAAATCAGTTGGCTTGGTTTTAAAAGACAAATCGATGTCGCCATTTTTGGTCTCGATGCTGGCATTTTCGTGTGCACTAATTTTATTTAAATAAATATCACCAGTGGAACTTTCAATCTTGGACTTAGCTAAATTGACTCGATTCAAAGAAATATCACCTGATTGAGTAGTCACTTGATAATTTTTATAATTATTCACAGGTATTTCGACAGTTAGCTGACTATTATTTTTAAAACTGAAACCACCGAATAAGCCATTTTTTGATGTTCCTTGTTGAATTTTCAAGGTGCCATCGACTAATTTCGCTTTTGCCCCGTCACCGTGATTTAAGTTTTCGGCTGAAACTTTGATTTGTTGGCTATTTGTTTCGACTAAATTTACATCCCACTCTTCCGTATCAATTGAGATCATTTCAACCTCAGATAAATTAAAAATATCATTTTCTTGTGAAGATGACACTTGATTCCAAACGAAAAAGCCGGCTACAATCATTAAAATCCCACTGATTATTAACATCTTTTTATTCATTGTCTTCCTCCTATAAAATATCTTGGTTATTGATTTGTCGAAATGACAAATAAGCAATCAATAATCCTACACAAGCTAGTATCACTGGTACCACCAGCATTTGCCCTAAATTCACCGTAGAACTACCATCAGACACTGTCGCATTCACTAATAATCCAATAATGACACCCCACGTAATTGTGGTAGAAGTGGATTTTTTCTTCATGCCAAAATATAAAGGAATCAGACTCAAACAAGCAGTCATTAATGAAACTAACGCCAGACTTGGAATTGTTTCTACGATATCCTGGCTGGTCATAGCTTTTGGAAATAATTCTAAAGTTGGATTTAACAATAAAGTCAGACAACTGATCACCAACGTCGCAAATAAAATACTGAGAAAGCAAAAGCCAACAATTAAATATAATTTACTTTGCATTACCTTCAGACGATTAACCGGATAAGTAAATAGAACTTGAATGGTCTTATTTTTGTATTCATCCACTACTAAACGAGACAATAAAACCGCTGAGAAAATCACAAATACTACTCTAATGATAATATTTACAAAAGACATATAAGTTGTAAAATCAGTGAACATTAACTCCGACTGATTTTTTGAAACAATCGCCATAAAAGCCGTAACTGCAAAAATCACAATTGTGCTGATCACGGTTGTTTTAATATATTTTGCCAAATGATTTTTCTGCCATTCTAGTTTCATTATTTTTATCATTTTTTATTTCCCCTTACCAATCATATTTAAGAAGTATTCTTCCAGAGATTCTTGATTTTGTTCTATTTTCAAAATACGGATATCTGCTTTAACTAACATTTGAGTGACTAGTGATTGATCGACTTGCTGGTCATAGATTTGGATCCTGCTATGTGTTTGTTGCATATCTTGAATACCTAACTTTGTTTGTAGGATTTCTAATGCTTTTTCTGGTTGATCGACTTCTACCATCAAATGAGAGGTATTTTGTGCCCGTATATCTGACATTCTGACTTCTTTTAATAGCTGACCTTGATCAATCACACCAATCGTATCAGCAATCCATTCAATCTCAGATACAATATGACTAGAGATTAAAATAGTCATCCCCTTTTCTTGCTTTAAATACAATAACAATTCACGAATCTCCTTGATACCAATCGGATCTAGACCGTTAATTGGCTCATCTAAGATCAATATTTTCGGTTCAGTTAAAATTGCACGGGCGATTCCAAGACGTTGGCGCATTCCTAATGAAAATTCTGTGACTAACTTATTTCTTACTTGTTCTAAGCCAACAATTTTTAAAACTTCTGAAATCTTGGCGGAAGAAGTTTTACCCATGTATTCTGCGTGAAGAGATAGATTTTCCTCAGCCGTTAATTGCTGGTAAAAAACCGGTGTCTCGATAATATTGCCAATATTTTTGAGATACTGATAAGAGTTTTTCTGAATCAATTCATTTTCTACCCGAATTTCTCCTGTGGTAGGTTTAATTAAATTCAAAATCATTTTCATGATGGTGGTTTTACCCGCGCCATTTGGTCCTAAGAAACCGTAAATTTCTCCTTCTTTAATAGTCATATTGACTCGAGAAACTACTTGTGTAGCTTTAAAATTTTTACTCACTTGATTAATTTGAATCATGCCTGTCATTTTTTCTCCTCCTCTTGCTTGAACCTAGCATAGCTAAGAAGTATTAGAGAAAATAGCTTACTTCATAAACGGTCAGTCAACTTGCCTGAACAGCAAAAAACCAGCAAAGTTTTTCAACTTTACTGGCTGATTTTCTGAGCAACTTCTTTCATCAAACGGCGTGATACAAGGCATTCATCCCCATTTGGAAATAACACCGTTTTATTGCTGCGGTCAAAAGATACGACATTAGCTAAATTAATAATAAAAGCCCGGTGGCAACGCATTAAACGCTGATCCATGGCCTCAATCTCTGCTAATTCTCCATAAAATTCAAGCATTTTTTTTGCCGTCACTAGCCGTAATTTATGAGACGTCCCTGTCGTTTCAAAATAATAAATATCTGAATAAGGTACTTGTAGATTACTGTATTTGTTTTTAAGAATAAAAGCATCATCACTGACACTTTTTTCGATCCTTTCCTCAGCAAGTAGTAAACATTCTCGAATCTCATTTCTAATGTCTACAGCGGATTGGTCCTTTTCAATAAAATCTAAAGCTGAAACCTTATAAGAAAAAGTCAGCGGTGCCATTTCAGAATGAGTTGTTATGAAAACAATCGTTCCAAAAGGATCCTTCTTGCGGATAGCTTGGGCGACTTCTAAGCCGGTTTCTTTATGGTCTTCAATCTCCATATCTAAAAAATAAAGATTATGGCGACTAGCTAAGGCAATTTTTTCTAGTATGATTTCTGGCTTTGCAGTGACAATCAGATGCTGATAGACAATTCTTTCTTGTTGGCACAGTTCTTTAATGGTTCGTTGTAGGTTTTGTTGCTGAATTAAATCATCTTCTAAAATAAATATATTCACTTTTTGTCCCCCATAATTTTTAACACTTGTGAAAACTTCATCGTTTCACTGCTAGTTTCTAGCCAAACATAAGGAGTTTCAGCCAGTAACATTTTTACAGTGTATAAACCAATCCCGCGATTCATTCCTTTAGAAGAGTAACCTTTGTCGGCAATTTTTTTAATATTCACCATCTCAGGACTACTATTTTCGATTACAATAATTTGTGTGTCATCCTCTTCAAAAATTGCTAACTTCAACCAAGGATTTTCAGTTAACTCTGCGGCTTCAATCCCATTATCCAATAAAATTGATATTATTCGAATCAAAGACAATAAATCCATATTAAATTCGGTAATTGGTGCCACCACTTCGATTTGCACCTCAATATTTTGCTGTTTGGCCAGCAATAGTTTGGCTGAAAGTAAGCTTTTAATTTCTGGAACTAGAATATTACTCAAGCGAGCAATCATAAAGTGATTATTTTGGAAATTTTGCTTAGTTGGCGCAATCACAGTCCGATAAGTTTGCGTAATTTTTTTCATATTTTTTTCTCTGATACCGTCATCCAAGCTACTTAAAATATTGATATAATCATGCTTGAAATGATTCATTTCTTCATATAATGCTTCGATGTGTTTGGTGTATTCTTGCAATTGGCTCAATTGTACTTCTTTTAAGGCGTGAATTTCTTGTTTTCTTTGCCGTTGATAAAAGGTATTTAACAAAAGTAGTGAAAAAATCACCACCATAAATAAACTCATAATAATTAAGTTGTTCCACCAAGTACCTGCTTGATTCTGATTTTCCACCGTCAAAATTGTGTATAGTAAGCCAGTTACCGAAGCTAAAATTAAAGTCAAAATTCCCATCGCAAAATTACTCACTTGCCGTAAAGACTTAATGGCATACTCTGGCAGCCAATGATTTAAAGCCGCCAATATCAAATAATTTAAAATTGCTGGGGTAACTGCAACTGACAAATACAAGAAGTCTCGCGGTAAAAAATCCAAAGTCGAAAATAAATACTCAAAAGGTTGGGCAACGATATAACCTAAAAAAGAATTCATCAGTAAAGCATATAATGCGTAAAAAACAATAATAAACTGAAACTTCCCTTCTTTTTTTAAGCCAATCAAAATAAACAGCACAAAAAAAAGCAAGGCGCTCCAAACACCGAATCTATTACTAAAAATCAAACCTAAACCAATCATCATTAAAGGATAAATAATGAATTCTCCAATGGTAAATGAATAAGCCGAAACTTTTTTAAAAATCAAAAAGAAACTTACAATCTGAATACAGACAATCAAGCTATAAATTTTCCCAACCTCCCCTCGCTACTTTCAGTTAAGTATAGCAGATAAAAACAATCCCTTCATTTTTCTGCATTTTTTTACAGTTAATACAAGATAGTTTTAAGGGGCTACGTTATACTGAAGATAATTATTTTAAAGGAGTCTTTATGAAAAATTTGCCAAATATTTTAACTATCAGCAGAATAATATTAACCATTCCATTATTCGGACTGCCTTTTTTTAGTGTCACTTGGCTGATACTTTATTATCTTTGTGGTCTGACAGATATGGTAGATGGTTGGATGGCTCGAAGGTTTGACTTCATTTCTGAAAAAGGGGCTATATTAGATAGCTTAGCCGATTTCATTTTTGTCTGTTCTTTACTGCTGATGGTCATCACACAAGCTTTGTTTCCAATAAATTTTCTACTATTTTTATTGCCAACTTTTTTTGTTAAAATTTTATCACTTCTTATTGGGTTTTATAAGTTTAAAACTTTGGCATTTTTACATACTTATCTAAACAAACTAATGGGTCTAACAATTTTTATGCTATTTCCTTTTTCTCTAAAATATGCGACAATTTTCTATAGTTTAGCTCTTTTAAGCGTAGTTCCAGCAATCGAAGAGTTATTTATTTTAATTAAATCAAAAAAACTTGATTTAAATAGCAAATCTATCTTTCAAAAGGAGAATAAAATATGACTTTAACTTGGCGTTTAGCTGAAAAAAATGATGAAGCAGCCTTAATCAATTTATGGCGGGACTCCGTCAGAGCCACCCATGATTTTTTATCAGAAACAGATCAAAGAACCATCGAAAAAAATTTGCCCCACTATTTCGAACATGTTCAATTAAAAGTTTGGCAGGAAGAAAATCAGTTGATTGGTTTTTCTGGAACTGCTGAAAATAGTTTAGAAATGCTATTTCTATCACCAGAATACTTTGGACGAGGATATGGTAACCAAATTTTGCAACAACTAATGGAAGATGATGGTATCACCAAAATTGATGTCAACGAAGACAATCCGCGGGCGTTACGTTTTTATCAAAAAAATGGTTTTAAGGTAGCTAGTCGTTCGCCACTTGATGATGATGGACGACCTTATCCGATTTTACATCTTGAAAAAGCATGAATGAAGTAACAGCTTCATTCATGCTTTCTTTTTTTGGAGATCCCAATGCAGCTATTACTAAAAAAGCTACCCAACATTTTTGTTGAGTAGCTTAATTTTATTCGATTCCTTTTGCTCGTTCGCGTTTGGCAATCATTGGTAAAATCATCCCTAAAGCGATTAAAACAAATGGCGTAATAATATTTGAAGCTAATTGGAACATCCAAGAACCTGGGTTTGCAGCGTATTCGATTTTTGGAATCATTCCTAAAATACAAGCAAGTGCTGTAAATAAGAAACACCAAAGACCAACGACAAAGGCAATTTTCGGATTCTTAATGAATTTGTATTCAGAGTTGAATTTTTTCGCTTGTTTAACCAACATCATGTAGGCGAAGAATACCCAAACGTAACGCATTGGCATCACAACTGAGTTTAAGTTGGTCAACCATTTAACCAATTCACTCATGTTTTCAATACCAAAGATTGGCAAGATGATGATAATAATTACTAAGACACCCGTTAGTAAATATCCATTGACTAGAGTACCTTTGGCATTCCGTTTTCTTAACCAACGAGGAACAAATTCTGGATCGGCATCATTTAATAAAATTTTCAATGGTGCATCGATTGAGAAGGCTAACGCAGCAGATTGTCCAGCTGCATTTGCCAAACCATAAATAATCATAAATAAGTTACCGACACCAAAGTAATTTCCTAAGATTTGGAAAGCGCTATATGCCCCGTTTGCCATTAAATCATCGGGAATATTGTTGCTGTCAAACAACATAGCCATTGCTACTGAGCCTAGAATAGCACTGATCGCAATCATTAATGCCATAAAAATCATGGCTTTCGGGAAATTTCTAGCGGGACGATCAATTGCATTTACATAAGGTGAAATCTTTTCAGCCCCACCAACCGCAAATACCAGCATCGAAATCGTTGCGAAATAACCTAAGTTAAAATCTGGTATATAGGTGCTGGCGCTAGTCAAATCTGGCGTAGCTGCTTCAAAACCTGGAGTAATGAATGGTACAGCTACTGCTAAAATGATAAATAGAATTGACATCACCAACATTGCTGTACCGGCCAAACTTCCGATAAATTTCAAGGTATTCAAACCTTTTGTTGATAGAAATAGGAAAATTAAAAATATAACTAAAGAAATAATTGCTACGGTTTGGACGCTCATATTAGTCGCCACATTGCCGTTGCCTCTAAATACCCAACCTAACGCGATTAACACTGATTGCGGTTTTTGCGCTAAATAAGTGATGTGCACCACCCAATAAGTCCAAGCCGCATAATAAGCCAACCTTTTCTTACCAGTCGTTTCTTTTACCCACGAGCTTACCCCGCCAGAACTGTCTTTGAATGTAGAACCTAATTGTCCGACAATCAACGCATAAGGAATAAAGTAAAGTACCATGATTAAAATCCATGATGTGACTACCGAAGTACCTTGTTGCGCATAGTTGTTTACGACATTACCAAAGCCCCATACCATACTAAAGGCAATCATTGATACCGTAAACCACTTGATCCGTTTGTTCTCCTCCATTGTCCATACTCCAATCTAATGTTTGTATTTTCACATGAATCTCCTGAAACCGCTTACCACACTGGCACCTCCCTCTTCTCATCATAATTCTAGTATAATTCTTTTTGATACCGTTTTCTGAAACTTATAGATTTTTCATCAAATATTTCTTTAAAATTCATAAAAAAATCAGAGTAATTTTGCCGTTTTTCCATTATCACTGTTTCTAATGGCCAAAACGCTAGTTATCTTTTGTATGATTTGACCACGGAAATTTTGTGCTCCGCCTGCTGTTTAGTTCAAAATTTTGCTACAATCAAAGTAAATAGTACACAACTACAAATTTTGATTTAAAAATTAGGAGGTTTTATCATGGCATTTATTCCTATCGACATAAAAAACTGGGATCGCAAAGAAATTTTTGACTATTATTTCCAACAGCAAACTACTTTCAGTTTGACCAAAGAAATTGACGTAACTCCCTTATATCGCTATCTAAAAAAACACGAATTTTCTTTTTATGCTGGTTTTCTTTTTTTAATCATTAAGATTGCCAATCAAAAAGAGAATTTTAGAATGGCATTGAACTCTAAGGGAGAACTGGGTTATTACGAAACGGTAAATCCAATGTATACTTTATTTAATAAAGAAACGACAAAGTTTTCATGCTTGTTAAGTGAGTACTCTGGAGACTTTAAAGAGTTCCATCGGCAATACCAAGCTGACGTAGCAAAATATGGCAACAGTAAAAAACTTTTCCCACAATCAGACCGAGCTGAGAATGTCATTAATCTTTCGATGATTCCTTGGACCAGCTTTTCTAGTTTTAATTTAAATATCGGTAACAATCCTGATTATCTGTTGCCGATTGTTACAGCGGGACAGTTCATTTTTTCTGCTGATAAAGTTTATTTGCCGATTGCTTTACAAGTTCATCATGCAGTTTGTGACGGCTATCATGCCGCAGAATTTTTAAATATTTTTACTGAAATGGCAAGCAGGCCGAAGGAATATTTATAAGTAGTAGCACAGTATAAGAAAAGTTATTCAATAAGAAACCCCATCAATCGCGAAATTGATGGGGTATTTTTGTAAAGCTTTTATTTAGAGGTTTTCTTTGAAAAAATCAACGGTCTTTTGCCAAGCGTCCAGCGTCTCTTCCATGACTATGACATTGTTTTTCTTTTTATAACGATTATTAGGCTGAAACGGCAGTGTTAACATATGTCCGCTATTGGGATAAAGCGCTAATTCAAATTTATATGGAAACTGATTCAAGTTTAAACGATTTTGAATCATCAGACTCGCCGAATATGCCGGCCAAATTTCATCTTTTATAGCGGAAATTAACAGGATATTACCTTTGATTTTTTCTACTGGAATTTCTGACTCCATCTTTTTAGTGTTGTCTGGATAGTCTTTTCCCTTAATTTTTGCAAGAATTGCACTACCAAATTTAAAAGGGACATACTGAATTGGCATTGTTTGAAAAGTCCAGCTAGATTTTTTTGCTGGTAAATGTTGCTTAATTCCTTCGTAAACTACATTTGTGGGAGAATTTGCTACGACACATTTAATTTTTGCGAAATAGCTAGCTGCCAAAAGTGCCAACTCTGCCCCTTTTGATCGACCGTAAATCCCGATTCGATCTTTATTCACTTCCTCTTGCAACGCTAAAAAATTAAGCGCTTCTTCAATTATTTCTAGCGGTATTTCAGCTAAATTAACGGCTAGTTCATCTAGTCCAAAATAACTAATAGCCAGTGTTGCAAAACCATGACCAGCTAGTAATTGTGCGATAGCTTGAGCTTTTTCAATACCGCCCTCACTACCACTTACAACAATTATTGCAGGTAAATTGGTTGCCTCTTTAGGATAAAAATATCTTCCTTTACTAGCAGAAAAAGCGACTTGCTTAAAAGCTATTTTTTCATTCATAAAATATCGTTCAATCACATATGAATCAATTGGAATTTTGTCTAAATAAACTTCTAGTTTGATTGAAAAGGCTGCATTCAATGAAATATTATCTAAATTAGTTTCTTTCTTTTGCTTAATGATTTTCTTTGCTGACAAAAAAGACAGACATCCCATAGGGGAAACACCTTGATAGCTTCCAGAAATAGCTGGAGCTGTATTTAGATCTAAATTACCTTTTTCATCACTCAAATATTTATTTTCGGCAATCCACTTAGTTTCAGTCGAATAGTTTAAAGGTGCATTAATACAATAATAAGGACCCTTTGTTTCTGTTCGAATCATCATTTCTGTACAGGATGGCAAATCTTTCAGCTTCAAATTTATTATTGCATCAGCCGCTGAACTAGTTTCAGTTATCAAAAAATGCTTATTTTCCATTTACTTTACCTTCATTGATCCAAGGAAGTTCGGTCCAGACTTTTTCAACGTTCTTCATAAAATCAATAATTACTTGCAATTGTTCCTCACTGTATTGCTTAAAAACATCGTTTAGTTTTTCCTCTAGATAATGCTGTTGCGCTTGATGGGTAGCGTATATTTCTTCACCTTTGGGAGTCAAAGATAGGCGAACGGCTTTATTATTTTTCTCCGTTGTCTTACGTTGCAGAAATCCTTTTGTCTCCAATTTTTTTGTCAATTGAGAAGCGGCACTGCGAGAAATTTCTCTTAAAAGTGCTAAATTGTTCACATTGATTTCCGGTTGCTTACCAATCAAGACAATGGTGTGGATTTCTGCCAAATTCAAATCTGAAATAACATGTTGTGTTTTCTCCAATTCTTTATACGCAGTCATCAAATGATTAAATTGCTGTAATAATTCTGTATTCATTTCTTCTCCTTATTGTTAAGTTGCTTTACAATAAGTTATCATAATTATTTTTAATGTCAATCTTTGATTTTATTAATCTACTCTATTTCATCAAAAAAACTGAGGAGAATCTCCTCAGTTTAGTTACTCCACAATATCTGTTGACGCGGCTAGTTCTCTTTGTGCTTCAAAGTCTGCGATTCTTTTTTCCAAAACTTTAATCGTATCATTTAATGCTTGGGAACCTAACATTAATCGCAAAGGTGCTGGTGTGACTTCGACACTTTCAATCATTCGACGGACCATTTTTTTCGGATCGCCCACTGCCAAACCATTATTTTTATCTAACATCGACAAAAAAGCATGAGCAGGATTACCATTGTATTCTGTCATTAAATTAGCCACCTGGGCACTACCATAACGAAATTCTGTTCGAGCACCACCTGGTTCCACAATAGTCATTCCAACATTAAAAGGCGCCATTTCTTGGGCAACAGATTCTACAAAACCTTCAATCCCCCATTTTGCGGCATGATACATTGAATTGCCAGCAAAAGCGACCTGTCCGCCATAGCTTGAGATTTGAATGATACGTCCAAATCCTTGTTTACGAAAATAGGGTAACACTGCTCGAATCAAATAAATTGAACCAACTAAATCAGTATTTAAAATTTTATCTACTTCATCATCTGTCAACTCTTCAGCAGCCCCAAAGAGTCCATAACCTGCATTACTGACAATCACATCAATTTGACCTAATTTATCAAAAACTTTTTGAACTAAAGCTTGGACTGCTTTCGTATCAGTCACATCTAAAAACTTACGAAAAAAAGTATCTGGATACTTATTCATCAATTCCTTCACATTTCTATCATTTCGAACGGTTCCGACAACCGTATCGCCTTTTTCCAATAATTGTTTGGTCATTTCCAAACCAAAACCGCTGCTTACTCCTGTGATTAACCATGTTTTACTCATTATTATTCCTCCAATTAAGATGCCACACATTGACTAGGATCAAAGCAAGGCAATTTTTCTTCTATTTTTTCAACAAATTCTTGATGATGATCAATTCGTTCCGATAAAAAATTTAATGTGGTAGTTAGTTCGTCAATTTTATCCACTAATAACTTTTTCTGTTGTTGCAATATTTCTTTACGCTCAATTTCTGTGTCTTCATGTTTCCGATATAAGGCAATATAATTTAAAATACTATCAATCGATAATCCTGCTTGCCGTAAATCTTTCGTAAATAAAATCCACTGCAAATGATTTTGGTTAAAATCACGAATCCCTCCACTGGTTCGCGTAATCGGTGGAATCAACCCGATTTTTTCATAATACCTTAACGTATCAGCGGTTAAAGCTGTTTTTTGACTGACTTCTTTTATATTCATTTTGACTCCTTCCTTGGATAAAAAGATCAAATTCATTAGCTATTCTGATTGACTACTCTTAGTATTTTACCTGTTTTATTTGATCAAACAATTTCGAATACTAATCTCATGGATAAGTATAACTAATGCAAAAAAAGAAGCCTTTAAAAGACTTCTTCATTCGTAATGATTAATTTTTTCAATATTGCAGCGAATTCTTCGATAAAATAATTGGTTCGCTCTTTTTTCCAAAAGGCACAATAATTCCGCACTACAGCTTGATGGTTTTTTTCTAAGGGAATACGTCTAATGGAGATTTCGGTTGGAGTCAAGGTACCCACGCTTTCGATTGGTAAAAATCCTTGATTCCCTGCCACCATTAAACGGCCTTCAGCTAAATTCTCGGCAAATAAAAATTTGCCACTGAAGCCTAATGTATCCCGGTAAAAATTTTCTTCATGGCTTTGCTGCTCTTTTGAAGTAATTAAAATACAGGGCAATTGTGCCAATTCATTTATTTCAGTTTTGTCTTGCTGACTTAAAGGATTTCTAGCAGAAATTTCCACAAAGGTTTTGGGCTGAATCAATTCAAAATTCACGTACTCTTCCGAAAAGGCTCGGCGTTGATCACTTAAAACAATGTCTACCGTATTTTGTCGTAGCTCTTGATATAATTCTTCATGGGTTCCATTAATTATATTAATGGCGATCTCTGGATAAATTTCGTTGAATTCGGCGATTGCTTGATGTAATTCTTGGCCTCCATAAACTCTTAAATAACCCACCCGCAATTGGGTTTCGGGATCTTCACCAATCATTTTAGTTTCTTTAACCACTCGATCGAGCTGTGTTAATAATTGTTGACTTTCCTGATAAAAATGCTGACCTGCTGGTGTCAAAGAAAATTTGCGGTGTTGCCGAACGAACAAAGCTACTCCCAACTCTTCTTCTAATGCTCGAATCTGTTGAGAGATAGCAGACTGGGAAATAAATTCTTCAGCAGCTGCTTCAGTAAAACTATTATGATTGACAACTGAAACAAAATACCGCATTTGTTTAAACAACATGACCTCACCTCTTTTGTTTCATTATAGCAAAATCAATTAATAAAAAGAGGGTTTAGCAAAATCAGTATTTGGTTCACTGACGCCTAAGCTAGTTTTTCGATATTTATTTGGGTCAGATACAATATCCAAGATTAATTGAGTAACTGCTTCACGAGAAACTTGAGCACCAATAAATGGTTCACCTTTTTGGGTAATCATATAATTCAAATTACCGACTTCATTATATAACCAAGTCAGACGAAGTAAACTATAATCCAAACCGGATTTTTCAACAATTTGAGCTGATCTTTTGTGGCGATTGGTTCCTGTTTGACCGACCATTCGCGCATTCCATTTGCCAAAAGGACCGGCTACTTCATCATAAATTCCTAAGATAGTCGCACCAATTAAGAATGGTTGTTCAGCTTGTTCAGCAGCTTTGACGATTGCCTCCGTCGCTTCAAGGGAATTCATATCATTTAAATAAATGAAATCTGCGTCCTTCATAGCTTCAACTAATTTTGCTTCTTCATTAAAATCACCATCTACAATCTTTACACGATTTTCATCAGGATTTTTTAATCGATTTGTTGCATTTCGGGCATATAATACTAATTCAGCATCGCTTTCTTGAATCAATCTGGTAGTCAACATTCTGGCAATTTGACCTGCCGCTCCTAAAATGATTATTTTCATCATATTTCCTCCAATTTCTTAATTAAAATTAGCATATCACCTGGAGTAAACTCCAAGTCAATCATCTTTTTTTAATTCAAAAAAAGTGCCTGCTGGCCCATTTGCTGATAAATACTGGCTAAATCTTGATAACTGATTGCACGATTTTTTCACCATATGGGTCATTAAGATAGACTGTTTGACTGCTTTCATCAAATCCAGTCACCACTATCGCATGAATCAGTGGCGTGACCGTCAACTCGGCCTCGGCTGTCGGCCATGGTAGAAAGTCTGATGCCGTTGGTACCTGTAAATCAACCGTTGCCAGCATCCAAACTGGATTGCCTTGTGCAACCTGATTCAAAACTTTATCAAAAGACAAATCACCATTACTAGTAATAATTTTTTCGTCAGTCACAACTTTTTTTGCCAATTCTTCAATCGGCTCTACAAAAACACCCATGGCTTGTCGACCTTCCTTAATATTACCTACAAATCCTAAATGAGGATTGCCATACTGATTACTACCAGTTCTAAAAGATTGATAAGTCAGTTGATCGGCCAATTGATTTTTATTGACGCCGTAACCATAATAATTTAACAGCATTGACAAAGCAGTAACTTCGCAACCATTTTGTAACCTTTCGCCTTCAAATTGATTTTCCAGTGGTACATCTAATAAAACCTGTTGAGAATTGATTGGATTTTTGATAGTTGTTTGTTGACTCTTTGTCGTATTGGAATAAACTTGTTGAAAATTTCCGCTTAAAGCTACCAATATCAATGGTAAACTTAGTAAAATTATTTTTTTTATACTACTCAGCTCTTCTCGATTTTTTTTGAGTTTACACCTTCGAGCTAACTTTAAGTCAAGTAAAAATAAAAAAAATGTTATAATTTGAAAAAGAGGTGGTTGGATGAAAGATTTATATCAAAATTTTGCCCAGGATTATGACGAATTTGGCGAAATTAGTGGGTACTTAGGAGCAGAAGAGCTGTTCTTTGAAAAATTATTTACTGAAAATCAAGTGGAGACCGTTTTAGATTGTGCTTGTGGAACGGGTCAGCATCTTTATATGTTGAATAAGCTAGGTTTTCAAATGATGGGTTCAGACTATTCACCAGCTATGTTGGCAGTAGCCAGTAAAAATTTAACCGAGCGTAAAACAAAAATCCCATTGCGCCAAGCCGATTTTCGTTTTTTAGAGGATGCTTTTAATGAAACTTTTGACAGTATTATTTGCTTAACCACTTCCCTGCCTCATCTTCACAGCGATGAAGATTTACTTACAGCCTTAAAATCTATGTATCAACGATTAAATCCAAATGGTTTATTGGTTTTAACCCAAGGAATGACCGATTTCACCTTAGCTTTGCCACCAGTTGAAGTCGTCGTTAATCGACCTGATTTTTCTCGAATATTTATAAAAAGTCATGATGAAAATTTCCAAAAAATTCAAGTATTAGATTTATATCACAGTCCTGAAAGATTAGAAGAAAATCAATATGACATTATTTACAAAATTATTTTAGCTGCTGATTATCGCAAATTATTACGTCAAGCTGGGTATTCAGATGTCCAAATTTATGGTGATTACCAAAAAACAGCTTATGATAAAAATAGCCCTCGAATGATTGTTGTGGCACGGAAGAAAGATTGAAACATTTTGTTTCAATCTTTTTTAGTTGACAATGGAAACTTTCTACTTTATATTTAGTTGACAAAGTAAACTATTTAGAAAGGAGTTTTCTTTTGGAGACTGAAGAAATTAGAAGATTTAATCGTTACTATACAAGAATCCTCGGCGTTTTCGACAAAAATGTTTTTGATTTGGATTATTCGATGTTAGAAATGCGGATTATTGGAGAAATTGGTCGGAATATTGGTATCACGGCAAATGAATTAACCAAATGTTTGAATATTAACAAAAGTTATTTGAGCCGAATTTTAAGTAAATTAGAGAAAGCTGGTTATTTAAAACGCGAAAAGGATGCTCAAGATAGCCGGATCTTTCACCTATATTTAAATGATCAAGGGTTAGAATTAAATCAATATGTTGAGGCCCAATCTGATCAAAAGGTCATTGACTTATTAACGCCACTACCTGAAAAAGATATTTCGGAATTAAAAGCTGCTATGAAAAAAATTGAAGAAATCCTATATCAAGTTGTGCCAAATGAATTGGAGGAAAAGAATGATTTCATTTGAAAATGATTATTTAGAGGGTGCTCACGAAAGAATTTTGCATCGTTTAATTGCAACAAACATGATTCAAGAAGCTGGTTATGGTGAAGATGATTTTTCTGCACAAGCAGCTGAAAAAATTAAATCAGCTATCGCATGTCCAGATGCAACGATTCGATTTTTAGTTGGTGGAACACAAACCAATCAAATAGTTATTGATTCGGTATTACAACCATATGAAGGAGTTATTGCAGCCGAAACCGGTCACATAAGTACACATGAAGCAGGTGCCATAGAGTTTAGTGGTCACAAAGTTTTGAGTTTACCAGCTAAAGAAGGAAAGATTAAGGCTGAGGACGTTGATAATTTGGTGGAAACATTCTATCAAGATGCCAATTATCAACATATGGTCTTTCCTGGAATGGTATACATTTCTTATCCAACCGAATACGGTACTTTGTACAGTAAAAAAGAACTAGAAGCTTTAGCAGCTGTCTGCCAAAAACACAAGATACCTTTATATTTAGACGGTGCACGCTTAGGGTACGGTTTAGCAAGTCCTTCAGCAGATGTTACGATTCAAGATATTGCTAGACTTTGCGACATATTTTATATTGGTGGAACAAAAATTGGTGCTCTTTGCGGTGAAGCAATTGTTTTTACTAAAAATAATGAACCAAAAAATTTTACTACTTTAATTAAACAACACGGTGCATTACTAGCTAAAGGTCGTTTAATTGGCATTCAGTTTTTGGAATTATTTTCGGATAATTTATATTTTGACATTAGTCAACACGCCATTGATATGGCAATGAAATTAAAGACGGGAATGTTAGCTAAAGGCTATCAACAATATTTAGATTCTCCTACCAATCAACAGTTTTTCGTAATGCCTAATGAAAAAATCAATGAACTACAAGAAAAAATTAAATTTGCTCGTTGGGAAAAATACGACGACACACGACAAATCGTTCGCTTTGCTACTTGCTGGGCAACAAAGGAAGAAAATATAGATGCATTACTAGCTCTACTATAAATTTTTACCAAAGGAGAAAAAATGACGACCGAACTTTATTTAACAGATAGTTACCAAATGACTTGTCCAAGCGAGATTATCTTTATCAGTCCTGATCGGAAAACCGTCGCACTAAATCAAACGATTATTTATCCTGGCGGAGGTGGACAACCAAGAGATATTGCTTCACTATGGATTGATGACGCCGAATATCCGATTGAAGATATTACTAGAGATCAAGATTATAGCTATCTATATCATTTGGCTGAGGCTTTACCTGAAAACGTGCAAGAAGTAACAATAAAAATTGATGCTGCTTACCGCTTAAAAAACATGCGGTACCACACTCTCTTACACTTAACTTCTGGATATTTTTACAAACATTATGGTGCTTTAGCTACTAGTAATCAAATTGAAGAAGACCATGCCCGTTTAGAAATCAAATTTCCCGAAGAAACTGTGCCTGAGAAATTAGAAAAAGAATTTTTACAAGCAGAACTGGAAAAATTAATTCAAGCAGATTACCCTGTGACGATTGAACATACCACCCGCGAAAAATTGACTGAAAATCACGACTTGGTGCGCACTTACGTTAATTTAGTGCCAGAATTTATTACGGATATTCGCTTAGTCAAAATTGCAGATGTCGATGTGCAAACTTGCGCTGGAACACATGTAACTAGTACCAAAGAAGTTGGTCAAATTTCTGTCGAGCAACTTAAAAATAAAGGTCGTTTGAAAAAAAGAATCAAAGTTACTTTAATTTAAAAAACAACCACCGAAAAAAATTTTCGGTGGTTGTTTCATTCATTCAATTGTGAAAAGGTAATCTCAACATTTTGGTTCAAATTCCTTAACATATCTGCGCCTTGATCAATTTCACCTAAAATAACTAAACCTTCTCCGTATCTAAAATCTTGATAAAAAATTGCTAAATTCTCCCAAGGTGCATAATAAGCTAGCTGTCCTGACTGAGCTGCTGCTCCGCTGGGTGAACCGTCAATTCGTAAACTTTTTGGTAAGTCAGCCACCTTTTCAGTCTGATTAAAGTCTGACAAAGTTAAATCAAGTGGCATCATTTGATAAAAATCTATTGCCGCCTGAGAATTATTTAAGGAGATGGTATAATTCTGCTCGTTTATTGTTAGCAAAAGTCGCATTACATTTTCCTCCAAATTATTTCGTGATTGAATCGTTCCTGTTTGAGATGTACTCTCCTCAATATTTTCATAGGTATTTTGATTGACAGTACAACCTGACAATAGTAAAAACATAAGTAAGAATAACCTTTTCAAATAGTGACCACCTTTCTGACTTACTTTTTAAGTGCTAACAATTGTTCTTGGTGAGAAATGATTTCAGTCAAATGAAATATCTCTGCCTCAAATTGATAGATAAAAATACAACAATTGTCGATAGTCGCCACTTTTCTTTCTGTCAAACTATGGGTCTGCCAATATTCTCGAAATCTGCCACAAAAAGCACCGTGACTAACAATTAGGATCTGCTCTCCATCTTTTTGCATAATCTTTTGACATATTTCAATTGCTCGTTGCTGAAATGCTGTTTGTGACTCGCCTCCGTAAGAAACAAAAAAATCATTATAGGGTAAAGGTGGATTAATCCGCTCGTTCTCTCCTTCTAGCCTACCAAAATGCCATTCCCGCAAATCTTTTAAACAAGTAGAAGGCTGATCCGTTATGAGTGCCAACGTATCACGCGCTCTTTCAGAAGTGGACGAATAAGCTTTATCAAAAGTCAGCTGTCTTTTAGCAAAATAATTTTTTACCGTTAATGCTTGCTGAATACCTTTTTCAGTCAAAGGGGCATCACACCAACCTTGGATTTTATTTTGCTGATTAAATAAGGTTTCACCGTGACGTACTAGATATAAAGTTTTTATTTAAAACACTCCTTTAACAAAAAGGTTGTACCTTAAATTTAAGATACAACCTAATCTGTTTTTATAAAACTTCTCCATTTGAGGCAATTACTTGGCGATACCAGTCAAATGATTTTTTCTTTGAACGTTTCAAAGTACCGGATCCATCATCTTGTCGATCGACATAAATCATGCCATATCTTTTACTCATTTGTCCTGTGCTCGCTGAGATTAAATCAATGCAACCCCAAGTGGTATAACCCATTAGCTCAACCCCATCAATTTCAACGGCAGCTTTAAACGCTTCAATATGTTTTTTTAAATAATCAATCCGATAATCATCTTCAACATAGCCGTTTTCATCTGGTGTATCGATAGCCCCCAGACCATTTTCTACAATAAATAATGGTTTTTGATAGCGATCGTATAATTGATTCAATGAATTGCGTAATCCTAAGGGATCAATTTGCCAACCCCACTCAGTCGACGCTAAGTTATCGTTTTTAATTGATGCAAAAATATTTCCAGTTGCTTGCTCATAATCTTCAGAATGGGCACTGACAGTTCGTGAACAATAGTAAGAAAAAGTCACAAAATCAACTGGTGCAGCTGCTAAAATTTCAGTGTCTTCTACTGCCATTTGAATATTCAACTTCTCTTGCTCAAATTTTTTCAGTGCATAATTCGGGTATTTCCCACGAGCCTGCACATCAATGAAAAAGTATCCTTCACGGTCTCGTCTAATCGCTTCTTGATAATCTTCTGGCCGACAAGTATATGGATAATGACTACCACCTGCCAACATACAACCCACTTGATTTTCTGAATCCACCTCATGAGCTATTTTGGTCACTAATGCGCTGGCAACTAATTGATGGTGGGCCGCTTGATATTTTATTTCTTCTTTATTATCGCCTTCTTTAAAAACAATCCCACCGCCAACGAAAGGTTGATGGAGTAATATGTTGATTTCATTGATAGTCAACCAATATTTTACTAATCCTTGGTAACGTTTTAAGACAGTTTCAGCATAACGGGTATAGAAATCTATCAATTGACGATTTTTCCAGCCACCATATTCTTTCACTAAATGAATCGGAACATCAAAGTGTGCAATTGTTACTAACGGTTCAATCTTGTGTTTTCTTAGTTCTTTAAATATTTCTTCATAGAAAACTAAGCCAGCCTCATTTGGTTCTAGCTCATCTCCATTTGGAAAAATGCGTGACCAAGACAACGACATCCGATACACTTTAAAGCCCATTTCAGCAAATAATTGAATATCTTCCATATAACGATGATACATATCAATCGCTTCTTGCGCTGGATAATAATAATCTTCTTGCCATTCCAACATCTCTAATTCGCCTAAACCGACTGCTTTACGATCTTCGCCGTAAGGTAACAAATCGATATTAGAAAGTTTGCGTCCACCTTCTAAGACACCACCCTCAACTTGATTCGCAGCAGTTGCGCCACCCCATAAAAAGTTTTTATCTAAAGCCATTGTTTTCATCTCCTTAAACTTTCACAGCTAAAATAGCTTGATTACAATCGGTTAGTCCTATTGAGATTGTTTCAACTGATGCATATTGTGGACTGTTAGTAACTACGACTGGCACTTGTGTTTCATAACCAGCAGCTTGAATTTTTTCTAAGTCAAAGTATAATAATGGTTGTCCTTTTTTTACCACATCATCTGCTTCGACTAATGCATCAAAATATTGACCATTTAATTCAACGGTGTTTAAACCAACATGGATCAAAACTTCCACTCCAGTATCGGAAACTAAACCAATAGCATGTTTGGTTGGGAAAATAGCAACGACTTTCCCATCAAATGGTGCGACAACTTTTCCTTCAATCGGTTCAATAGCAAAGCCTTTTCCTAAAGCTTCAGAAGCAAATGCTTCATCCTTTACTTCACTTAAGGGAATCACTTCCCCTTTTAACGGACTAACAACTAAAGTATCTTCTAAAATGATTTCCTTTATTTCTGGTAGCTCATTTTTTTCAAACTTAAAACTTAAAACATACGTTAAAACAGCTGAAACAGCGGCTGAAATAATCAATGCAATCACGATATTCCAGAAAAAACGCATCGAATTATCACCAATATAAAGTAAAATTGCCGGCAAACCTGAAGAGCCCGTGGCAAAACGATGAGTGTTCGTTAGTCCCGCATATAAACCACCGGCGGCTCCACCAATCATTGCGGCTACTAAAGGATATTTTTTAGGAAGGTTAACACCATATAAAGTTGGTTCAGTAATGCCCATGTATGCTGTGATCGCACCTGAGGTTGCAATTTGACGCAATTTTTTATCCTTCGTACGAAAAGCGACAACAGTTGACGCCGATGCTTGTGCAATATTTGAACACACACAACCTGGACCAAAAATACTGTCATAGCCGAGTTCAGCCATCTGCATCACGCCTAAAGGAGCTACACCGTTGTGTAAACCAAACATCACCATGATTGGTAGCAATCCACCCACTAAAACTGCTGGTAACCAGCTGCCATTAACACTTAGGAAAGTAAAGAACGTCGCTAAATAGCCTCCTAAAACACTGCCAATCGGTCCTAACACTGCAAATGCTAAAGTTCCCATAATTAAAAATGTTAGCATAGGTACAAAAACTAGTTCGACAGCCTTTGGAATGATTCGATTTAAGAACCTTTCAACATATGACTGTACAAATATAACTAATAAAATTGGGATGACTGATCCGGTATAAGTCGCTAAAGTAAATGGAATAATTTCAAAAAAATGAACTGGTTCTCCCGCGCTGACTAAAGCACCCCAGTTTGGATGCATCATAATTGCCGCTACAGAAGCTGCCAAAATCGGATTACAGCGTAACTTCTGTGCTTCCGTAAAGGCTAAAATAATCGGTAGAAAGAAGAAGACGCCATCTGCGAACATATTTAATAAATAATAGGTTTGTGAATCTGTCGAAATCACTTGGAAAACGACTAGTAAAGCTAACACTGCTTTGACCATCCCTGCACCTGATAAGGCGGGAATTACTGGTTGAAAAGCTCCAGCGACAAATTCAATAATCGAGGTGATGATACTTTTCTTTTCAGTTTCTACCTGTTTATTTGGATCAACATCAATATTTTTTTCGATTTCTTCAAATACATCTTTTACATGCGTACCAATCACCACTTGATGAACACCAGCATTAAAAATATATTTAGTCACACCGTCTAAAGCTTCCAATCCTTTGACATCAATTTTTGAATCATCCACAACTTTAAAACGCAAACGTGTCTGACAATGATAACCATCAGTAATGTTATCTTTGCCTCCTAATTTTTCAACGATGTCATGAGCTAGGGCTTGATATTTCTTACTCATGGTGTACCCCTTTCCAATTACAAGATGCTTTATTTGAATCAACCGGTTATTCTTATCTTGTCTATGGCTAAACTTTAGCATGAATAGTTAGCGTTTCCAATAGCTTCAGAACAGCTCGAAACAGATTCCACTTTTTTTGATCAATCATTTATTTAAATGGAATTTATTCCACTAAAAAAGTATCTAGGAATTTCCCAGATACTTATTTAAAGTCTTCTTCCAAATCCTTAAAGGTAGCTTTTCTTTTAGATTCTAGGACTGTTGAGTTACTAATTTTTTTAGTTTTGTTTGCTTCATAATCCAAAGCAAATAATTTTGCAAATAAGGCATCTAAAATCAGCAATATCGACTCTTGAGTAGCAAAATTAGCTATTTTCGAATAAAGCTTTTCTTTACTAGAGATATTTAGAACCAAGTCGGAATAGTCGCGTAAATAATTTTGTCCGCCACTAGTAATACTGATAATTGGGACACCATTTTGTTTTAAGATCTTGACGTTGCTGATAGGATTTTCATCCGGATTGTTCCCTGAATAGGAAATAAAAATTGCCAGATCATGTTCACCTAGTGTATGTGAGATAATGCCAGTTTCTCCAGATTTTGCCATGAAAGCTTTCTTATGCACTGTTAACAAATTGCGTTTAAATAATTCACCATAATAAAGATTAGGGCTGGTCCCATAAATAACAATATTTTCAGCATTTTGAAGCATTTCTGCTGCTCTATTCAAATCCTCCATTGCTAATAGTGAGACGGTATCTTTAATACTCTGCATTTTTAAATTAACTAAATTTCCCACAATTTCTAGTGAATCATCGTTTGCTACAAAAGGAAAATTGGGATCAACGTCATGATAGGCGGTGTCATCATGGTAGGCGACTTCATGGGTGAAAGCATACAAAAATTCTTTCCAACCTGAATAATCAAAATATTTAGCAAATCGGACCAGAGTAGGTTTAGAAGTAAAGGTTCGCTTCGCAATTTCATCCATCGAATACTCTTGCAAATGATCGCGATTCTCTAAAATAAATTCACCAATTACCCGCCGAGCATCATTTTTCTTAAAAACAGCTTCTTCAATTCGCTGAAATAGATACATGATCCAATCCTCTTCTCAGTTTCAAATTTTTCTTCTATTATACATGAAGGATTAGAATCATGGGTTTGAATATAAAAATAGTCGGAGAAATCTCCGACTATCAATCAACTATTTTTTCGCAACAAAACACATGGTTTCAGAATGTTGCTTAAGTTTTTCACCACGGATATCACTATATATTTCGATCTGACTAAAGCCAGCTTCAGATAATGCTGCTTTTATCTGCTGTTGATTAAAGACACTTTCCCAAATAAAAAATTCTTTATGATGATCTGGATAAAGTAAATAATGTTGAGCAAGATAAGTTTGCTTGTCTGGATAGCGTTTGTTCGCCTCTAAATGCAGACAACTTTCGACAGTCCAAAAATTATCTTCTTCAATTGACCATGTTTTAGTAGGAACAAAATTTTGATATTTCTCAGAAGTAAAGACGTCAAAAATAAACTGTCCACCATCAGCTAAAGATTCATATACTTGCTTTAACAATTTTTTGCGACTTTCTGGGGCTAGAACGCCAAAATCACAATAAATTAGTAACACCAGCTGATAGTTCTCCTTAGAAAAATTCGTTTGTAAATAATTTCCCACTTGATAATCAATCAACAAATTTTTTTCTGCCGCCTTCTTTTGTGCATAGGCAATACTATTCGCTGAAAAATCGATACCGGTCACTTGATAACCAGCCTCAGCCAAACGCTGACTGTAAATACCTGGTCCACAGCCTAAATCCAAAACTTTTGTAAATTGTTTCACCGGAAATTTTTTCTTCAACCACTGAAGCGATGCCTCCACAAATGCTAAGTTGCGAGTCGCACCATCACCTTTAATATCCAAGTGGGCCATCAACATCTGCTGAGCAATATGCGGATCTAACCAAATAGAATCGCGACTTTGACTAAATACTGGGACCTCTTCTTTAATAAATTCAAACAGGTTACTCATCTATAACTCCTGACTGGAAAATCCGCTAGAAGTTTATACGGAACTTCACGACTTGCGTAATTTCCCGTTTTTTTATCGATTATTTCACCGATATTTCGCGCTCTTAGCGCTTTTTAGCTGATCTGTTCGGTTAAACAGTTCGCTATCGAGTCATTGGATTTCCTCCTTAAATTGCCAATTTGATGAAATTATATTAAAATTTTACATAAGAAGGAAAGCGTTGTCAATTTGCTTTGCCTTTAAAAAAGGAGGAATTTTTATGTATCAATACGAATTTGTTACTATCAATGCCGAAGCAAAAAAATTAGTAATGGGAACAATAACAGAACATCAAGAAATCATCAACGACTATGGCAAAAAAGGCTATCGTTTTGTGACAGCAATTCCAGTAGAAACCAATACTAACGGTTATCCTCGCAAATTTGATTTGGTTTTTGAAAAAGAAGACAAATAATGTTCACCTTCCATCACTTACAAGTAACTGTGCCGGATGTTTATCAAGTAGAAGATTTTTATGACGAACTTTTTGGTTTATTAGGGTTTGACGTTAGTAAAAAATTCAAAGGCTACTTGCCACATGCCGAGATGGATGTAATTGAATACTTGAGTCCAACCTTTGATTTCGGAATTTGTTCCCCTAAAAAAGTTTTTGCTCATGACACAGTCGATTCCCGCAAACCTGGTGCTCTACAACATCTTGCTTTTAAAGCCGATAGCCGCGAAGCTATTGATCAGATTTTTTTGCAAATCAAACAGTTAGATGTCAACATTTTGCATAATGAACCACGGGAATACAAAGAAAAAATTGCGCCCAATTATTACGCACTATTTTTTGAAACCCCCGACAAATTACGCTTTGAAATTTTTCATTATCCAGATTAGAGAATGATTGCGGTCATTCTCTTATTTTATTCGTACTCCTAACAATTGATTCGCTAAAAAAACCGCCTGCGATTGATTAATTGTCGCACCTCGCAAATCTTCTTGGGTCACTGATAGTTTTTCAAATTCACAATCACTCAAATCAATTCCTTTTAATTTGGTTCCCCAAAAATTACTATCTTCTAGCTGACAACGAGAAAATTTTAGCTGCTTTGTGGTTAAACCCGCTAACTCCGTCTTAGTCATTTGATTGTCCTCAAAGCTTACAACTTTCAAACTCCCATCATTAAAATTAGCAAAATCCAGACGTGACTCTTGAATAACCACATTTCCTAAATAAGCTTCAATCAATTGGGTCCCCAATAATTTGCAATTGATAAAAACAACCCGATGAATGGCTGCTTGAGACAAATCACAATTAGAGAAATCACAATTTCTAAAAATACAATCGGTAAATTCTCCTCGTGAAAAATCACTATTGTTAAATACCGTTTTCTCAATCACGCAACGATCTAAAAATAGATGTGGTAGCTTCTGATCCTCTACTACTTCCCCACTAATTTTCAAATCAGCCAAAGAAAATTCCTCACTATCGTATATTTCAAAGAAACTTCCAGACTTTAATTGCTCTTCATTTACTTTTGGTTGTAACATTTTCATCACTCCTCTTCTTCATTGTGCCTGTTTTCAAAAAATTTGCATGAGAAAAAAATGAGGAGTTTTGCGACCTTCTTCGACCACGATAGTTCCTCAAATAAACGAAAACACCGTAGAATCCTCCTCAGCGAACATCAATCAAAGAAATCCTCATTAAATTATTATTCAAAATAATCTTGATAAACAATTTATACTTGCATTTATTAGAGGAGTGAATTTAATGAACAAAAAATATACAAAAATTGACCCTGTAAACTGGTCCAGACGAAAGTATTTTTATTACTTCACCAAAATGAATCCGATGAGTTTTAATTAGACAGCAAATTTGAATATCACTCAATCTATCATTACGCAAAGAAGTATGGCTATCAGATGCCTTTGTCATTTACAACGTCGCATGCAGTAACTGATGGTTTTCACGTCAGCCGCTTTTTTGAAGAATTACAACAAGCCTTTGATCAGCCAGAAATTTATTTGGGAAATGAGACAAAAAAAGGGCCTGCTAGTTTGGAGGACTAGCAGGCTAGGAGTTAAAAATGAAAAAGTGTTAGGGTTGTTTGTTGGTATGTATATAATATAGCAGGCTTTTATGAATTTAGTTTGAACAAAATGCAGGGAAATTATAAAACTTTTTCTTTTCAAATAAAAAAGGGCCTGCCAGTTGGGGGACTGACAGGCTAGGAGTTAAAAATGAAAAAGTGTTAGGGTTGTTTGTTGGTATGTATATAATATAGCAAGTGTTTATGAATTTAGTTTGAACAAAATAGCAGGAATCTATAAACAATTATTAAGGAAATCTAAAAAAACAAGCAACTAAAAGCTGCTTGTTAGTGGACTATTTTGAATGGCTGATGGCGGTGATTTTACAATCACATAAATCGATCAGAAAGGATTTTTGGCATTTGGTGCAGTAAAGTGGGTATTGGTACAATTTGACTGAGTTTTCAATGATTAATTTCGTTGGTTCACTACATTGTGGACAGCAGATATTTGTCGTCTTTTGCATCATGCTCACCTCGTTATCTTTTAATTTTTATTCAGTTTCTTCTATAATAACAGCCAAGTCTTGGGCTTTATTGACATCATCAGTAATTGATAAATTGTAGCCGTCATTTACCACCACGATAAATTGACGATTTTGGATTTGAGACAGTTTAATTAATTTTGAAATCACTGTCTGAGTTAAATTACCGTTGATAACTAGATTGCCTTTGACATTGGCTAGGATTTCTCTGGTTTTTTCCAAAGAGTTTTCGACATTTTGATTGAATTCCTCACAGGTGACAAAGTGACAGATTGCTTGCTTCTTACTTCCTAACAAAATCGCTTGTTCACTGGGACATTTCTTTTCAGTAAAGCGTCGCAACAAATAATTTAACAACTTTTTCAAATTCATGATTTCACCTCTAACACTTATTTACGTTTTTATTTCACATCTCACGAAATTTTTTTATTGTTCCGCTGAAATATGCTACCATTAGTTATAAACTATCCCTTCAAGGGAAGGTCAAGGAGATTATGATGTTTGATAAGAAATTTCTCACAATCGGTAAACTATCCGAAGCTTCCGGGGTTCACGTCAAAGCTTTGCGCTATTATGATCGGATTGGTGTTTTACCGCCAGCTTATGTGAATCCAGAAAATGGCTACCGCTATTATTCCGAATCTCATATTTATTTAGTAGAAATGATTCGTTTGTGTGCTGAATTGAGTATTCCTTTAAAAAAATTAAAAGACTTTATGACAGCTGACGGAGAAATTGTCGATGTCGAGCAAATTATTGATGAAGGTATTCGCATGGTCGAAACCAAAATTGAACTATATCAAAAGCATCGACTTTTTTTAGCGGATTTAAAAAATGAAATGCAGCGTGGTGAAACGCTGAAAAAAGGTCTGCAGGAATTAACCTTGACCCTGGAAGCAACCGATTATTGGCTGGAGCCTTTTGATGGGGCGCTTGGCTCGGAGGAATTTCACCGGGGTCTAACAAAATTAATTAAGAAAGTATTTTCATTGGGCTTAGATGTCATTTATGAAATGGGGACACTATATTTGTTTCGTGAAGGTGCCTACCAATCTTATTTATTTCTGACTTTGACTCCAAATGAAAAAAACGCCCAGCATCCAGAAGTTTTGCAACTACCTAAAACGACTTATCTAACAAAATTAACAAACCATGCTAAAATCGACGAAGCAGTTAAGGACTACCCTGGTCTTACCGAAAATGAGCCGCCAATCTTTTTCGAATTAGATATTTTAACAGGAAAAAGCGGATTAGGTGCTAACCTATTTGAATTGAGAAAATCCCTTTAAGTTATCGCGAATCAGCGATAGCTTTTTTTTAATCTTTTTTTTATAGGTTCCCCGTCTATTCATCTTTCATCACTATCAAAAAATAATTTAATCACTTCGAATAACGAAACCCTTTCATTTTTTAAAGACTAAAAAAATAGAATAAATGTTCGAAAATGAAAATACCATCGACATTACCGACAAGATTTCTTTATTCGCTGCACCAAATGCTGAGACTGTTAAAAAAGTCAGCGAAGAGGATGCCGCTTTGAAATAGATCCTGCTGATGATTTTATGAAAACATCCGTTAAGATGAGAAACGTCATGTATGAAATCACGATTGAGAATACTTCTTCTGGCGATTTTGAAACACTATTTTCTTCTGGCGTCTGGGCTGTAACCGATATGGAAGAAAAAAGTTTTGACCATACTGCTTCAGAAGCCCTTTCTACTTTAGCAACTTCTGGAAAGAGAGCTGATCTTTACCACATGGTTGAAAAAGATATGGAATAGCCTCCTAAAACACAAGTGTCTATACTCCCAATCTGTGCTGTTTGTATTTTATTGAAAGATTCTTTACCCTTTCTTTATAACTGATATTCCATGGCAAATTTACTCAGCTAATTCATTTTTTATGGCAAAATTCGCACGATTCAGTCGAACAAATTAATAAAAACAAAACAATGACTATTGTTATTTTAATTGTGAAATTCAATTAATTGCCTAAACCATTTTTTCGGCATAAACTACAAAACGAATTGAAATATAAAAATTATCTAGGAGATGTTATTATGTTTAAAAAAGTATTAATCGGAGGTATTACATTAGCTGGGATGACTGTTTTACTTGCGGCTTGTGGCACAAACGATTCAAACTCTGGCTCGAGTGCAAGCAGTTCAGACAAAACCAGTCAATCAGCAAAATCTAGTTCTGAAAAATCTGATAAAGAAAAATATGGTCAAATCATTGGTAAAGATACTAGCGAAGACAAATCAGCGAAAGAAATCACTAAACCTGGTGATTCAGTAAACTTTGAAGTTCCTGCATCAAGCAATGAAGAATATTTACACTTTGCATTCATGCACGCAGCATCAGGTGCTATGGGTTGGTATTTTGCCCCAGCAGCGGAAAGTGGCGTAGCATTATCTAAATCAATGTTTGAAGACGATAAAACAGTTGATATCACGGACCAAATCGCTTTATTTGAAGCACCAAATCAAACTACTTCAATGGCAGTCACTGAAGACAACGGCTCATTAAAATATGGTGAATCTAGTGACTTCATGAAAGTAACTGTTACTAAAGAAGATAATATGTACAAAATAACTATCGAAAACACTTCATCTGGCGATTTTGAAACACCGTTCTCTTCAGGCGTATGGTCAGTTTCAGATTCTAAAGATAAAGCTTTTGATCACACTGCTTCACAAGAACTTTCAACTTTAGCAACTTCTGGTAAACGAGCAGACCTTTACAACGAAGTTAAAGATGAAATGAAATAAATTTATGAATAAAAAAAGCAATCGCTAAAATAATTTTTAGCGGTTGTTTTTTTTATTGAATTTAAACGGGTAATAAAGTAGTCCAGGCATGTTACACTTAATTTGAGACGACTTTGCTGGTTCCTATATTTTTTAAACAGAAAAGAGGATTAAAATGAAATTAGGTTTGATAAAATCAAATTTTCCCAATGAACGCCGTTTGCCTCTCCTACCAAAAGATATTCATAAATTTGAAAACGCTATCTTTATTGAATCAGGTTTTGGCAGTGATTTAGATATTGATGATGCAGCCTATTGGAATGCTGGTTGTACAATTTTGTCTCGACCAGAGATTTTTGCGGAATGCGATGCTATTTTTTCTTTAAAGATTATTCAACCGACTGATTATAAGTTGATTCGACCTAACCAAATTATTATCGGCTGGACCCATCCATTAGGTTCTGGCAAAGATTTTATGAAAACCCAGGCCATTCTGAAAAATTTATATGTTTTGGATTTAGACAATCGCCGACCGACGATGTTCTATCAAGGAAAATCTTATCCTAGTAAAATCATTCCCAGAAATTATATTTACCAAAATAGTTTTTATGCTGGCTATGCCGGCACCCTTCATGCCCTTTTGAATTATGGACTGCTGCCTGATAATGACAATTCTGTTGCGATACTAGGTGCTGGCAATACAGCCCAGGGTGCATTTCATGCAGTTTCAAAAATGACCCCAACGGTGCGAATGTTTACTCGCAGAACCATGCCAGAATTTAAAGAACCTTTACCAGAGTATTCGATTGTCATTAATGGGATTGAAGTTGGCGATGAGGCTGAGCCAATCATGACTTTAGCTGAACAGGCACAATTGAAAAAAGGTAGTTTGATTATTGACATTGCTGCCGATGCAGGTAACGCGATTGAAGGCAATCATTTTACTACAGTTGACCAACCGATATATCAGGAAAATGGACTTTATTATTATACCTTGCCTAATACACCAATTTTTGCCTATCGTAATATCAGCAAAGTTTTAAGTAAACAATTTAGCCACTATATTTTTAAAGAAGATCTTACTCGATTGATTGACGAAATAAACGAATAATGATGTATCATTAATGGCAATTACTATTTTTATACTATAAATTAGGCGTCTTAACAGAAAGGATACTTATGAAAACAAAAATTCTCACCTCTCTTTGTTACACTGAATTGGTTTATCAACGAATCAATAAGAAGCTACAATTGCAGTTAACACCTCCTGAAATCGAAACTTTCATCTATCAAACAATTGCCAAACCAGATAGTATTATCGAGAAAAAAGGTAAAAATTTTTATATATCAAATTCGACTTTGAAAGTCAGAGTAACAGTGAACTCACATAATTATCGGGTGATTACCGCAGATAAATTATTGTAGACTGCCCATCCTTCAATAGAGTATCAAAGCAAAAAAAAGAAAGCATTGCTGCTTACTTTTTTAAAGTCCAACTTCTTCTAGAATTAAATAAATAGTGATTCTACCCTTTTGCCATGAGCGTCTAGTCACAGCAACTGTATTACAAATACATTCTTCTTGCAGACAGTCTCCGCAGATGCCCTTTTTAGCACAAGGCGTATTTTTCAAATCCCAACGATGGGCATTCATCGGCGAAGTTTGTCCTCGTACCATTTTAATCGTCGTTTCCAAGTCACCATAAACTTTATTGATACCGACAAAAGCCAACACTTTATCTGGACCATAAGTAATGGCCGCCACGCGGTTGCCGACATTATCGACATTCACTAAATGACCATCTTCAGAGATACCATTGATACTGGTCAAAAAAACATCCGCCGTTAGCGCTTGTTTCATTATTTGATGCCGTTCAGTTAAATTCTTGGCTTTTTCACGATCAATCATTGTTTGTCCCCGTTTATAAAGTGCATCAAAAATACCTGATTGGACTAATGTTTGCGATCCACCAAAAGCAACAGTTTTATTTAATGGAATCATCTCTAAGGCTTTTTCTTTGGCCTCAGCTAATGTCTGACAAATTTCCACATCAAAATTTCTACGGGACAACTTCTTACTTAAATTTTCAGCAGCAACTTGGTAAAAATGAATTTTATATGGCTCCATTGATCTCGCTCCTTTTTAACTTTATTGTCCGTTAAAAATAAGCATTTGACAAGCCTAAATAAAGCCTGTGATAATGCTACCTACCACAATCAAAACTAGACCAGCAATAGTGAAACGAAATTCTCGCGGCGATTTTTTCTCCTTCAATATCAACATGCCGCCTAAAGTTGCGACAATCACATTTAATTGTGTGAACACAAAAGCCGTCGCTACACCATTTTCTTGGGCAGAAAAGATATAAATTAAAGCTGAAATGGCAAAAACAATACCGACAATCGTCGTCAGCCAACTTTTTTTCTCAGTAATCACTTGACGGTCATGAGTCAGCACATAAATCAATGCCCCTAAAAAGACCCCCAACATTTGTGGAAAGAAAATTGATAAACCAGAAGCGTCTACCATTTTAGGTAACGCACTGTAGACCCAGTAACCGATACTAGTTGGTAACAATACCATGATGCCTTTAATGACTTGACTGTTACCTGATTTATTATCATTAATCGAAGTTAAATAAGCACCAATAATTAACAAAATCAGTGCACCGACACCAATTAATTTATTGGTTGTTCCTGGCCATTCACCAAATGCTAAAACACCAATCACGGAAGTTCCGATTAGTTGAAAACCTGTCGTAATCGGCATCGTTTCAGATACGCCCATAATTTCAAAAGAACGATATTGTCCCGTTTGACCGATGACCCAAAAAGCGCCTGAGGCTAAACTAATCAAGAAAACTGGCCAAGAAATACTACTAGTTGAAAAAGCAAAATGAACTACCAACCCAACAATTAAAGAACCAATTCCTGTTCCTAAAATTTGATTGGTTCGTTCTCCGCCAATTTTTCCAATTAAGATTGGCATAATTCCCCAACCTAATGCAGGAAGTAACGCGATAAAAATTCCCATCATTATTTCCTCCTAACCTTTACCATCTTGGAAAGCCGGATATAAAGTCATGCCGCCATCTACAAATAAAGTAATGCCTGTCACATAACTTGATTCAGCTGACGCCAACCAAGCTGCTGCCGCGGCAACTTCTTCTGGCTCTCCAATTTTTTTCATTGGAACCATCGCAGTTGTCGCTGCTAGTTGTTCAGGATCAGCGAATTTTTTCGCATTAATCGGTGTATTGATTGCTCCTGGTCCGATATTATTCACTCGAATATTTTTTTCAGCATATTCCATGGCAATTGTTTCGGTAAATAATTTTACGCCACCTTTTGATGCCGCATAGTGGGCAAATGTTGGCCAAGGAATTTGTTGATGAACAGATGACATATTGATGATATTGCCTTTTTTATTTTTTTCAACGAAGTAAGCTAAGGCTGTTTTCGCTCCTAAAAAGACCCCTGTCAAATTCACATTGATGACTTTGTTCCAATCTTCCAACGATAGTTCATGAGTTTCATGACTGTTTTCCATGCCGGCATTATTGACCCATAAATCTAAATCGCCAAATTTATCGATAGCTTGGTTCAATAATAATTGGTTACCTTCTTCCGTTTCTACATCTGCTTGAACGGCAATCCCGTCCCCACCATTTTCTTTAATGATTGCAACGGTTTCTTGGGCACCTGTTTCATCTGAATGGTAATTAACCACGACTTTCATTTTTTCTTTACCGAAGCGTTCTGCAATCGCTGTTCCGATTCCTTTAGATGCTCCTGTAATCACGGCGACTTTATTTTCTAAATCTTGGTACATAATCATTCCCACCTTTTTGAAAATTTCATTTTATTTCCAAATAAGTGTACCGCCTTTCACTTCTATTAGGAAAATAGAAGGTTTCATCATTTTTTTCTTAAATAGACAGTTTTTGATTGGTCTTAAACAAATCCTAGAGAAATTATTCTTTTCCTAAACATCTTCACAGCTTCTTCCTAATTATTCTGATAAAGGTCTCAGAATATTTCCGGTTACTAAAGATTCCTCACCTATACTGAGCTTAGTTACAAAACAGGAGGTGAAATCATGGATGTTGCTATTTATATGGGCGTCTGGGGTACTTATTTAATTCTTGAAAGAAAACGAATCAATCTCCACTATTTTATTTGGAGCCTGTTGCTTATTTTTTATTTGATTGCAGCCATCGGCTATTTAGTCGGATTTCCAGATTTGACAGAATGGACCGAAATGTGGAAAATCAATCAGTCAATCTTTCACCCGAATTTTAATTTGATCCCGTTTCAAAAGATCATTGATGGTTCCACGCTACTGAATATTTTATTTTTTATACCATTAGGTGTTGCTTTACCAGTTATGTGGCCACAATTCAAACGTCTTCCTAATACTTTGCTATATGGTTTCCTTTTTTCATTAACGATTGAGATAAGTCAGATGTTTACTTTCAGCCGAATTACTGATGTCAATGACTTGATGATGAATACCCTAGGAACATTAATTGGTTGGTTAATTGTACATTATTTATTCCATTGGCAAGCTTATGCTGATGGTCAACGAATGAATCGAGACTATATTATTTATCCAGCTATTGTCATGTTTTGTTGTTTCTTAATTTAGTTGGAAAATTAAACTTGAATGGTTTTTTATAAATATACTTTGAATGATAGAAAGGATGATTATTATGACGGAACAAAGAAAATCACTTTATTTTATTGAAGAAACAGAAAGAATCGAAGGCGCTTATGTGGAGATTAACACTCTTTATGTGATAGATAATGAATCAAAAGCCAAAGAAATTTATCAAACATTATTGACTCAAGAGAAGAAATTTCTCGGTTTACTCTTAAGTGAATACGTTGTTGAAGCCGACGATCATTTTTTTAATCGTATTTTAAAAGCTTGGCGTGATTTGCCGGCAGAATTTTATCGCCGTATGAAAGTCATTACTTATCAAGCCGTTTTAGAGTATCAACCGATTTAAAAATAAAAAATGCCCAATCTGACAATTCAGATTGGGCATTTATTTATGCTAATTGTAGTTTCTCAAAAGCCTGCGCCACACCATGTTCATCATTTGAAACTGTCAAATGACTAGCTTTTGCTAAAATTGTTGGATGACTATTAGCCATGGCAAAGCTCATATCAGCAGCTTCGATCATTTCTAAATCATTCAAGCTATCACCAATTGCGACCGTCATAGGATTATGAAATTGATAATGTTGTGTAATTTTTGTAAAGGCCAAGGCTTTTGAAACGTCCCCAGCAATAATTTCTATATTGTCCTCTGCTGATTCTGTTGCGTTGATGCCTTCAATTTGATTCAATTTTTTCATCGCGGCTTGTTTTAAAGAAATACTTGGTAAATAAACGAAAAATTTATAAACTTTCATTTGTTTATTTTGGTAAATTTCATTAATACTTTCAAAAATGGTTCCTTTGCTAGTATTTTCATATTTCAATAAATATTTCAAACTGTTTTCAGGGAAATCAGCTGCATTTTGTTGATACAATTCGGTTGCCTTTTTTACATAATCAGCGCATTCATACTTTTTCTCATTAGTATAAACTTTGAGCGGAAAGTCAGCAATCACTTGATGAATCGCTTGTACGTCTGCTTGCGAAATTTCGCGATCGTACAATAGTTCTCCTTTATCATAAGCAACGGCTCCATTTAAAGCCACCATCGGCATCTCTAAATTAACGGTTTGCAATAATCTTTGAATATCACCTAGTTCTCTTCCCGAACAAATAAACGGAAATACATCTTCTGACACTTGGCTAATCGCGGCAGCATTTTCCTGACTAATCTTTTGTGACGAGTTCAACAACGTTCCATCTAAATCAATTCCAACAATTTTCAAGCAAATTTCTCCTTTGTTTTCATAATTGTTACCCATAGTGTAGCATAAATCCACGAAAATTAAATGTAAATTGACTGATATCAGCCTTTAGTCGGAAGATTTCTCGATTTAGTCTGTTATACTTTTACAAAGGAGGCTAACAAAATGAAAAAGAATATGTTATTAGGGCTACTTTTTACTGTTGGTTTATTTCTGACAGGCTGTTCGGCAACAATCGTCAATGAGACAGTCGATTCAGATACGCAAAAAAATCTTGCTATTGCTACTAAACAAGACACTGGTGTGGGGAATTTTCAATTGTTGACAGATACCATTACAACTGAAGATAATCAGCTGACTTTTCGTAGCCAAGACATTGATGAGCAAAAAACAACTTATGTTTATGTCGCCAATCACCAAGTCTTTTCGCAAAAAATTAAGAATAATAAAATTTATGCTTTAGATATTGAAGGCTTAAGAGAAGCTCATCAAATCAACTATTCACCTAAAGTCCAATTTGTACAGTACAAAGAAGACAAAGAAAATGACGATATCAGTATGTTTAAACAAGCTCGTTACAAAGTAAAAGAATAAAAAATCGCGACCTACTTCAAGGTCGCGATTTTTTAATTTGCCTGACTAATTTCAATCAACGCTGCTCGAGCTTTTTCCGGATTTTTTTCGATAATTCCTTCATATACTTGATTATGCAAAACAATCGTATCCTGAAAAGCATCAATTTTTAAGATTTGACTACTTAATAACGTGATCAAATCTGGATATATTTCGTTATACCATTTAAGTAAAAAAGGATTTCCCGACAATTCCACCATTTGCAAATGAAAAGCCAAATCACTCAAAATATATTTTGAGAACTCCCCTTCCTCTAAATGTTTATTCCGTTCAAATAATTTTTCCTTCAAAATAATCAACCGTTCAGCCGGTAAATCTGCGGCTGCTGCTAATTCGGCGGCTTGAATCTCTAACATGGTTTTCACTGTCATTAAATTTTCATCCGTATATTCAGTCGTTAACTGGCGGCTTTTTACATAAGTTCCTGAACCTTGTTTGACTTCCAGCACACCAGAATAAACTAAGATCTTGACCGCTTCCCGCAAAGTAGAACGACCGACTTTTAACATTTCAACGAGTTGGGGTTCAGTGGGCATCTTTGCTCCAATAGCTAAATCATTTTCTGCGATATAATTCAATAAAGCTTCAATCGTTTCGTTCACAAGATTTCTTTGATTTTTCATGGCGGCCTCCAATATTCATCAGATGTTTTCTATTTACATTTAGTTATAATACAAAATTCAGTAAAATACAACTAAATTATCGTGATTTCCCTCTTGACTTCCACGAAAATAAATCATATGATGTTTTTAAATTCATCAGATGAATTAACTGGAGGAAATTATTAATGCGGATAAATGTTCTACAACACACCCCAAATGAAGGACCCGGATCAATCCAATCTTGGTCACAAAAACATCATCATCAAATGTTTATTTATCATCCCTATCAATATAATATATTGCCAAGTGCTGCAGAAACCGATCTTTTAATTATTTTAGGCGGCCCCATGAGTCCCAACGATTCCACTGAATGGATTTTGCGAGAGCGAGAATTAATTGCTCAGCTATTAGAAAATGAAACTCCAATTTTTGGGGCTTGTTTCGGTGCTCAGCAAATTGCTAAAACCTTGGGATATCAAATTACTAAAGGGCCCAAAGAAGTTGGTTTTGCTCCAGTCTATTTAAAATCTAAAACGATTCCTCATTTACCAGCTGAATTGTTGGCTCTTCATTGGCATGAAGAAACTTTTGAAATTCCAGCAGGTGCTGATTTACTTTTTTCTAGTGACTTATTGGAAAATCAAGGTTTTGTTATGAATCATCGTGTGATTGGTTTACAATTTCACTTTGAACCACAGGCAGATGATTTAAGAGAGATCGTCATCAATGACGGCAACTATACGAAAGATAATCTTTTAAACCAAACAGCAGAAGATATTTTGAAAACTCCTGTCCCGATTGAAAATAAAGCAGTGATGTTTCAATTATTAGATTATATTACAGAGTGAGGCGAAGATTTTGAATTATAAAAAATATACTTATTTATTAGCTACCGGACATTTATTTGCAGACTTTACTCAAGGAGCGGTAGCGGCACTTTTGCCTTTTTTAATCGCGGAACATCATTATGCTTATGCAGTGGCAGCTGGTTTGATTTTTGCTATGAATTTAGTTTCTTCGATTATTCAGCCATTGTTTGGTTTTTTATCGGATAAATACCGGACGACCTGGATTTTGCCGGTTGCTGTTTTATTGGTGGGCATCGGTTTTAGTTTATTAGGGATTGCGAATTCCTATAATGCCTTAATTTTTTGGGTAACTATTTGTGGGATCGGGATTGCCGCTTATCATCCTGATGCAGCAAAATTAACAAACACTCTTTCCTTAACTAAAAAAGGACAAGGCATGAGTATTTTTACTTTTGGAGGAAATATTGGTTTTGCCATTGGTCCAATTACAGCGACAGCTTTAGTCAATCTTTGGGGCATTCGCGGTGTTTTAGTAGTATTAATTCCAACAGCAATTTTAACTCTTATCTTCACCTTAACTTTACCGAAATTAAATCGTATTGCCGAAGAATTTACTTTTTCAGGAAGTGTTAGTACAGAACCAAAAGAAAAAGATGATTGGAAAATGTTTGGTGTTTTGACAGTTGTTTTGATTGGGCGTTCGATTGCTTTTTATGGCTTAAATACTTTTCTAGCTTTATACTGGGTCAACACTTTACAACAAAGTACTTCTAGCGGTAGTTTTGCATTGAGTTTGATGTTCATTGTCGGCGCGACTGGCACATTAATCGGTGGACGCTTGGCTGATTATTACGGGCATAAAAAAATTATTGTCTGGAGTTTTTTAGCAGTTCCTCTACTACTGTTTGCTTTAGGCATGACTAGAAATGTCGCGCTGGCCTTTATTTTAGTTGTTCCCATCGGTTTATTACTATTTATTCCTTACAGTTCCATGGTCATTCTAGGACAAAAATACTTGCCAAATAAAATGGGCCTAGCTTCCGGTGTAACCTTAGGACTAGCTGTCAGTGTCGGTGGGATCACTTCACCAATACTTGGAAAAATTGCTGATGTTTCCAGTTTATCAATGGTTATTTTTGTCTTAGCAGCAGTGATGATCCCAGCAGTTATTTGTTCCTTCCTATTAAAAGATAAAAAATAATTTCAACAACTCATTGATTTGAGTTGTTTTTTTGGGTGACACATGAATAAACAATCATATATTTTAGAGGATACAAATGAAAATAAAGTTTTACTGGAAAACACAAAAAGCCAGCGCCAGTTTAAAAATGCTCATGGACTTTCTTGGTTACTTTCACTTAATCAACAAAGTTTCTTTTTGATGTAAAAAAAACCACTTTAGCAGATTTCTGACTAAAGTGGTTTTAATTATTTTTGACAGCCTTCACAATAGTAAACAGTTCCACCTAAAAAGCTGACTTTTTGAATCTCGTTACCACAACGGGGACACGGATTTTTCCAAGTTTTGCTGGAAAGAATTGTTTGGTAGCCACCAGGTTGTCCATAAAAATCTTTTTCCATATTCCGACCTCCCTGTGTCACCATTTTTGCCAAAACCGTTTTCATACTTTGATACAATTCAGTGATATCTTCAGGAGATAATGTATTCAGCTTCCGCTTAGGTAATAACTTTGCCGTAAAAAAGATATCATGGAGACTGCCATTGCCAAGTCCTGGAATCCGTTGTTCAGTTCCCATGAAACCTTTTAAACTAATAGTTAGCTTGGTTTCAGCTACTAATTTTTGAAAGTATGCCTGATTGAAATCTTCACTCAGTGGACTGGGTTTTTCTACCGCCACTTGAAAATATTCGTTTCCTGGCAGTGCCTCATTTTGCAACATCATAGCGCCATACATACTAACTGAGCAAGCTAAAATATAACCATCAGAAAAAGTGAGGGAAAATTGATACTTTTTCGGTAATTTTTCTCCTGCTGATAGCCAATAAAAATTCAAGCCTTCACTAAAAGACAAACGACAATCTGCTAATTCCAATAAAACATAATTGCCAACACTGGAAACTTGTTCAACCTTCTTACCCACAAGCCACAAATCATAAGTCTCTTCTTCTGTCGAAAAAAAAGCAAAACGATGGGGCGAGTTACCAAAGGATACCTGACTAATGGTTTTGCCCACTAGTTCTTTTTTCATTTGTTGCGACAAAACTTGTGCTTCTGCGATTTCAATCATTGCTTCACTTCCTTTTTCCTTTAATCATACCATCTTTATAAAACACAAAAAACCCGCGAATGATCTTCTCACCCCTTTAAACTTTTTAGGATGAAAAATCCTCATTCACGAGTTATCAATTAGCTTACTTTATAAGATTTTCCTAAATTCAGATTCTTTTCTTTTTGACCAAACAATCCTAAGCGTTTCTTCACTTCCACATATACCAGCGGCATAATTGAAAGTATAGCGACTAAAATCCAGCTTAATCCAGATATATTGGTTAATCCGAAAACACTGCCGACACTTGGCGTAATAACTACTAGCATCAGAATAATTGAACCGGCAATTGTGGTCGTTAACAACAGTTTATTACTTAAAATACCTAGTTTAAAAATGGATCGTTTACTTCGGCAATTATACATATGAACAATCGTTGTCAAACCAAGCACTAAGAAAATCATGCTATTATTTCCAGCAAACAAGTTGGTATATTTGGCTGCCACCACAGCAATCAAACTTAACACTGTAAAGACAATCGAAATATCGACAATATTTTTCAACAAGCCACCAGCAAAAATACTGGTGCCTTTTTTGATTGGTTGACGTGTCATAATATCATCATCAGCCGGTTCCACACACAAACTAAAACCAGGAATGCCGTCTGCCACCACTTTAATCAATAATAACTGGATCGCTGTTACCGGCGCTCCCCAACCAGCTAATAGAGAAATCAATACAATCGACAAGGCAGAAATATTACAACCCAGCATCGCATAAAGTGATTTACGTATATTACTATAGACCCGACGTCCTTCTTTAATCGCATCAACAATTGTCGCGAAGTTATCATCCAATAAAACCATATCGGCTGCTTCTTTCGCAACCTCTGTTCCGCCACCCATAGCGATACCAACATCAGCTGCTTTTAAAGCGGGCGCATCATTTACACCGTCGCCAGTCATTCCCACTACTTCATTATTTTGTTGTAAGGCTTTAACGATTCGAATTTTATCTTCTGGTGATGTTCGAGCAAAAACACTGTATTGATCAATTTGTTGATTTAGATCTTCGTCAGATAGCTTTGCCAAATCGGCCCCAGTCATGGCTTTTTGGCCATCGGTTAAAATATTGACTTGACGAGCGATTTTTTTAGCAGTAAGCAAATGGTCGCCGGTAATCATAATTGTCCGAATACCAGCTTTTTTAGCCATTGCAACTGCGGGGGCGCTTTCTGCTCTGGCAGGATCGATAATACCAATAAACCCACCAAAAGTTAGCTCATTTTCTAATTGATCAGTTGTGAAATCTTGTGGATTGGTTGACCAAAATTTATAGCCTAAAGCCAATACTCGGTAAGCATCAGCCGCTAATTCATCGTGGATAGCCACAGCTTCTTGCGGCTGATCTTGAAATTTCAGCCGGTCAAAAGCACCTTTGGTAATCGATAGGAAACCGTCATCGACTTGATAAACCACCGTCATTTGCTTACGACTGGAATCAAAAGGAACTTCTTTAATTTTTTGGTAATCCGCCATAAAGGTTTCCACTTCGGAATAAGTAAATTGATTTTGCGTTAATTTGTTAATGGCTAATTCAGTCGGATTGCCAGTTTCTCGATCACTAGCTAAATAGAAATATTGGATTAATTTTTTTTCGTCAGCTGATAAAGTTTCGTCAACTTTTTTAAGTCCCCCATCTGGCAGCCAAACTTTTTTTACGGTCATTTTATTTTGTGTAATCGTACCGGTTTTATCTGAACAAATAACTGATAAGTTTCCGACAGTTTCAACTGCCATTGGTGTGCGAACGATAGTATTTTTCTTAGCCATATTGCTCATACCGTAAGATAAAGAAATCGTAACCACGACCGGTAAAACTTCCGGAATTGCCGCCACAGACATAGAAATAGCAATCATCAAAATTTCTGTCAAAGGATAACCACGCAACAAACCAATCACTATCGCTAATAAGCCGGCAAAAATAGCAACCGCACCTAAGATTTTTCCTAGCTTTTGCATTCTGACTTGTAATGGAGCTGGTTTTACTTCTTCTGTTTGTAGTAAATTAGAAATTTTTCCGATTTCCGTTTTATCAGCAGTTTCAGTAACAATCATTTCCGCCTTGCCGCTAGTTACCAGTGAGCCGGAAAACACGCGGTCCTTACGATCACCTAAAGACGCATCAGCTGCTGAAAATTGATTTGGATTTTTTTCGCTAGGCTCGCTTTCTCCAGTTAAGAAAGATTCATCAACTAAAAAGTCCGTAGCCGAAACTAAAACGCCATCGGCTGGTACGCGATCGCCGACTCCTAAAAGAACAATATCACCGGGAACAATTTTAGTACTGTCGATTGTTTCCGTTCCCTCTACTCGTTTGACTTTTGCTTGCGGAATACTGAATGATTTTAATTTATCCATCGATTTTTCGGCTTTTTTTTGTTGATTAATCGATAGATATAAGTTTAATAAGACAATCCCGAAAATAACAATCGGTTCGGTTAAATCATCAGGATGATTGGTGAGCGCCACGTAAGTCGATAGGGCTGTCGCAATCAGTAAAATGATAATCGTGATGTCTTTTAAAGCATCAATTAAATATTGCAGGAAGGACTTAGGCTGTTTTTCCGGCAGACGGTTTTCACCATATTCAGCGAGCCTATTTTCGACATCGGCTTGACTGAGTCCGTTAGCGACCTTCGTTTGATACTGACTTTCATAAGTCAGAATTTTTTTAGCAATTTCCATGTTAAAAAACTCCTGTAATAAATATTTACTAAATAAAAAAGGCCAGGGAAATCAACCTTAAAGCCTAGGGTTGATCTCTCTGACCGTAATTGAAACTCTTCCGGCGAACAGTTTCAAGTCATCTATTTAGTATGTGCCACTATTATTAGCACAGATTTTTGAGGGAGTCAAATTATTTCAAAAAAATCTCGACTCTCACAAATAGTGATTTACCCTCCGCTGATTTTGTGGTAACGTTTTTGTAGGTGTGTTTTAATTAGGATCAATAGTTACAATTAATATTTTAGGAAGGAATTGATGATTTGAAAAAAATATTATTGAGTGTTTTTGGTATCTTAGCAGCAATAAGTTGCTTTAGCTCTTCAGCATCAGCTGCCAACCAGGGCAGTCAAAAAATGTATCGGATGTATAATCCAAATTCAGGCGAACATTTTTATACAGCCAACTTAGGGGAACGAGATAATTTAGTGAATCTCGGCTGGAATTATGAAGGCATCGGTTGGGTTGCCCCACAAGCGAGTGATCAACCAGTTTATCGGATGTACAATGAAAATGCCAGCGATCATCATTATACTTTATCCCGCGGAGAAGCAGATTATTTAGTTGAACAAGGTTGGAAAGATGAAGGCATCGGTTGGTATTCTTCGGAAACAGAAGAATTAGCCATTTATCGTGCCTATAACCCAAATGCTGTATCTGGCTCCCACCATTATACTTATGATAAAAATGAAATTAATTCTTTAGTTGATGTTGGATGGAAGGATGAAGCAATTGGCTGGTATGGTATCAGTGAACCAACCTATGATGGAGAAAGCATCCATAGTATCAATCGTTTAACTAACCGACACGGTCGTGTGTCTAACACAGACATTTTAAATGCAGCTCAAACTGGCAATTCAAGTGTCGTTGGCAATACCGCAAATTATGCCAATTTAGTAGCTACTTTAAAAACAGAAGTAAAAACTAACTATGGCACCTATTACGAAATTGCTTTTCCTGATACAGCGATTGGTTGGGTCGAAGCTAGTGCAATTACTGAGGTAAAAGATTACTGGCGCTATACAACCGGCGGACCTTATCCTAGTTTAGCTGTGCCGAATTTGAATATTGAAGTCTCTTATAATAACAAACGGACATATATCAAATCAGGCGCTGACGTAATTTACACTATGCTTTCTCAAAATGTTAATTCAAAATATCAAGCCTTAACTGGCAATTATCAGATCAACGGTTATCGCGCAGATACTTTTTGGAGTCTTTGGGGCGGAGCAAACTATGCAGTTGGTTGGCAAGATGCCTTATATCTTTTCCATAGTGTGCCAATTACTTCAAAAAACGGTCCTTATGATGCGTCTTCAGGTGAACGATTAGGCGTCGTAGGTGACGGGGTTTCAGCTGGTTGTGTTATCTTATCTGTAGAAGATTCCAAATGGTTGTACGAAAATATTCCAACTGGAACACCAGTGAATATTCATTGGTAAAATAGACAATTTCAACAATAAAAAATAGATACAGATGTTTATAAAAAAGCGACCACTAAGTTAGACTTTTATGCTAACTTAAAGGGTCGCTTTATTTTATTCAACTTCTATTTTTATGAAATTTTCTCTGCTAATTCCCGCATATATGCCACATCTTCTTTTGATAATTGGATGTCTAATGCTTTACTATTTTCATCTAATTCTTCGGGTGTGGTAGATCCACTCAAAACATTAATATTATCCCCTTGGGCTAAAATCCAAGCAATTGCTAAATTAGCAATACTGCAATCATATTTTTCACACAACGGCTGCCAAAGTTCAATCATATCCACTACTTTAGCTAGGTTTTCTGGCTCAAACCATTTCTTTCCATATCGGGCAGTCCCTTTTGGTGCTACATAATCTTTATCAATAGCGCCTGTTAAAATACCCATTTCTAATGGAGAATAAGCTTGTACAGTTACGCCATGTTCTTTGCATAATGGCAGTAATTCCTCTTCAACTTGACGATCCAAAATACTATATTTCGCTTGGATAATATCCAATTGTCCCTGTTTTAAGTATTCTTTGACATGATCCACATCAACATTGGCCGCGCCGATTCCACGGATTTTGCCTTCAGCTTTCAATTCATTTAAAACTTCCATCGTTTCAGAAATTGGTGTAAAGAATGGCTCTACTGATTGCCAATGACTCATGTAAATATCAATATAATCTGTCTGTAAACGTTCTAAGCTCGACTCCACCTCTAAGCGAATCGATTCTTTTGAGAGATTTTTATATAATGATTGTTCACCAACCTTGTTGAAAAAAGCTCCCTCTCGTTCCCATGTAATCCCAAATTTAGTGATAACTGTGTATTTTTCACGGTTGCCTTTGATAGCTTCACCGACAATTTTTTCACTGTTGCCAAAATTATAGCCTGGTGCCGTATCTAAAAAGTTTAAACCTAAATCTAAGGCATGTTGGATGGTTTTAATTGACTGTTCCTTATTATCTTTGTTGCCAAAGGCCGGTCCGCCACCAATCGCCCAAGTTCCTAAACCAATTCGTGAAACTTCCATGTCTGTTTTGCCTAATGTCATATTTTTCAAGAGTTTTTCTCCACCTTCGTTTTTATTTATAGTTTTTAATCATTGTTTCTACTTGTTCACGATTTTTTACGCCAGCTGTTGCTCCGAGAGATTCGATTGACACAGCTGCGACAGCATTGCCAAAATATGCACATTCTTCAAAAGCTTTGTCTTGTAATAATTCAGCGATAAAACCAGAAACGAAATTATCTCCCGCTCCAATCGTATCAATCTTGACATCACTGTCTTTTCTAAAGGCTGGTACAATTTTTTCTATTTTTGCATTTTTTAAATAGCAGCCTCGTTTTCCGATTTTTATTACCACATTTTTAACGCCTAAATCTAAGAATGTGTCAGCAATTTCGGCCAATTCAGACTTGCCGGTTAATTCTTCCGCTTCTTCTAAGTTAGGAAAGAAATAATCGACATATGATAAAGCCTCAGAAATATCAGCTAGACTTTCCCCTAAACGACTTTTCACCATATCAGCACAAATAATCATTTTTTCAGCCTGAGCTTTTTTAAATATCTTGACTAAAGCGTCATTATTTAACAAAGGATTGTTGAAAATACTTGCCAATGACAAAACTTTGGCGTCTTTTATCGCAGTCAAATCAATATCATCAATACTCATTTTCCATAAACTACCATTGCGATTAGTTACAAAAGTTCGCTCACCATCTTCTCTCACCATGCCGATATTTAAAGATGTGGTCAATTTAGGATCGACCGTTAGATGATCGGTAATAATCTGATTTTCCTTGGCAAATTCTTGAATAAACATGCCGGCACCATCGTTGCCTACTGCACTCATCAAGGAAACCCGGTTGCCTAAACGGGTAATAATTGTTGCTTCATTAATTGCATCGCCGCCAATTTTCATGGAAATATCGTCTAACGGATAAGAAACTTCTTTAAAAATAAAATCTCCCACCGGATATAAAGGAATATCCACAATTGCGGCACCAATACAAATTACATCCACCTTACTCATTCAGTTCAACTCTTTTCTAATCTAATTTCGCCACACGAATAACACCCTTGATCAAATCACTCTTATTATTTACTGAGAATTCAAAAGCTTCTTGCGTATCTTGATAGTCAAAATATTTATCCGCCATCGACAATACATCAAATTTTCCACTAGCAATCATACTGATGGTTTTCGGATAATCGTTAGCATAACGGAATACTGTTTGAATCGAAACTTCTCGATTAATTTTCAAGAAATCAACAGGTGTATCTCCTGGAATTGTCCCAACGATCAAAATTTTACCGCGACGTTTGACTAATTCTAATGCCATTTTAGCCGTTGGAATCGCACCTGCTGTTTCGTAAACCACGTCGGCGCCATATTGCCCAACAACTTCTTTGACTTTTTCCACTAAATTATCTTCTCGACCATCAAAAATTGCCGTAGCGCCTAGTTCTTTAGCTTTATCTAGACGATTTTGTAAGACATCAATCACAACAATTTCCGCAGCACCCATTAATTTAGTTGCTTGCACCGTCATTAAACCAATACAACCGGAGCCTAAAATTACGACTTTTTTTCCTAATAAGTCTCCCGCCATTTCACCAGCGTGAATGCCGACAGCTGCTGGCTCTACTAAAGCACCTTCCACCATTGTCATCTTGTCTGGTAATAAATAAGTCATATCTTCTGGATGAGTTAAATAATTAGTCAAAGCGCCTTTATAATTTGGCTGTGTCGCCATAAAGTCAACAACTGGACAAACATTATAGTGACCTTCTAGACAAAATTCACACTTGTAACAAGGCACGCCAGGCTCGATACATACACGATCACCAACTTTAAATTTGGTAACATCGGCACCCACTTTTTCAACAACGCCTGCCATTTCATGACCTAAGCCAATCGTTTGATTGGGATCTTTTGGTGGAATGTAAGGACCATGCTGGAAGCCGTGGACATCTGAACCACAGATTCCGACATCACCAACTTTGATTAAAACCTCGTGGGCTTTTGGTTCGGGTGTTGCGGTTTCTTTGATAATCATTTTTCCTGGATGCTCTAAAATTGCTACTGTATTTTTCATGTTTGACTTGCTCCTTTATAGTTAAATTTATTTGATTGAACTAATGATGGGTGTGACTAGTTGCTCCTTTGGGTCATCGATACTAATTTCCTCCACTGATTTCTTACGGGTTTCAATCCCGAAAATTGCTAGAATCAAGGCACAAAATCCTAAAGCACAGCCTAAAACAATGAACACAGTGGTGACACTATAATTGGTTAAAATCCAAGCAATAATGTAAGGGATTACAATTGCAACAATTCGACCAATCGAATTGGAAATACCTGAACCGCGCATCTTAGCTTTTGTCGGCCAAATTTCTGGTGCGTAAACTGCCGATGAAAAACTATTGTAAATATATAAAATAAAAATTAATAAAACACCAATAGCAATAATCCCAACTTCGGTTGTTTGTAAAGAATAAACATAGCCGAGTATAGCGATCAATAAAATCAAGCTGACCCCAAACCATTTACGGGGAAATTTATCAACAATTAAAGTTGAAACAAACACGCCACAAGGTGCTCCCAGCATGATTAAGGTGGTCATCAATAAAGATTTCGAAATATTGATACCACTATTGACGAAAATTGTCGGAATCCAAACTGTAATCGTATAAAGGGAAATATTCATCGCTACTAAAACCGTCGTTGCTACAATTGTCCGGATGCCTAAAGCCCCTTTGAAGAATGATCCAAACGAAATTTTTTTCTCTACCCTGTTGGATGAAGTTCCATTACTGTCAGTTTCTAAATTCAGTGACGCTCCTTTTTCTTTTTCAATCCGAGTGACAACTTTGGTCACAATTTCTTCAGCTCGAGCTTCTTGATTATTTTCAGCACACCAGCGTGGTGATTCATCTAAAAATTTAGAAACTAAAATCAAAATAATAAAGGAGGCCGCTGAACCAACCACAAACATCGTTCGCCAACCTAGCGTCGGAATAATTAAGAAACTGGCTGATGCGGCAATCAATGGCGATAAATTTCCTAAAAATGAAATCCGCGCCGACCATTTACCACGGACATTTGCCGGAATAAATTCAGTGAAGGAAGCATAACCAATCACGATGCCAGATCCCATCCCAATGCCCATCCCACCACGACAAACAATCAAGAAATAAATATTCGGCGAAAAGCTTGCTAGTAAAGAGAAAATCGCAAAAAGTAAAATGCTCAATTGGTAAGCTTTTTTTCGACCAAATCGATCACCAAAATTTCCACCAAACAAAGATCCGATGAAAAATCCGATCATCATAGCTGAAGAAAATGCCGCATTTAAATAATTATTTGACCAACCGCTGGCTACCAAATCGGCTAAAATTGAACTGCCGGAAGAATTCAAGAAACCATTAATCTGTAATCCAAAGCCGATAAGCAAAAATACTTGCCAGTGCCATCTGGAGATCGGCAGCTGATCCAACTTTTTACCAATGTCTCTACTGTTCATGATTGACCCTCCTGTTTGTTTACGCTTTCATTTGATATCTATATATTACTTCAACAAAACCAAACTGTCAATATAAACCACAAAATTTTCTTTGAAACAAAGATTAAATTTTAAAAACAAAAAAAGAACCAGTTTTATAACTAGTTCTTTTCTCGTATTTATTCTTTAAAAATGAACTTCAATCCCTTGCTCTTTGAAAAAGTTGCGCCATTCTTGATTTGGTCTTTTGTCGGTAATCACATGTTGGATTTGAGGGAATTCCGAAAGGTGAACAAAGGCTTTTTTATCAAACTTAGATTGATCAACTAATAAAACTACTTGATTGGCTTGCTGAATCATCCGACGTTTGATCCGTGATTCCACTTCATTAGTATCAGTAACTCCGGTTTCCAAGTCAATGCCTTTACAACTAATTAAGGCAACATCAACATTGTAATGTTGAATGGCTTGCTCAGTTAAATCTCCCTGTAGCGACAAAGTACGCTTATTTAATTCTCCCCCGGTTGATAGCACATTCACATTTGAAACCAACAATTCTTTCAAGGCTTCTGATGAATTTGTCACAATCATTAAATCATCACGATCTTTTAATAGCTTCATTGTTTCCATCACTGTTGAACTTGAATCGGCGTACATTGTATTAGTCGTTGCCAGTAGTTCTCTTGCTGTGATAGCGATCGCTTGCTTAGCTTCCATATTTTTTTCTGCCCGTTTATAAAAGGGGATATTGGAGACAGTCTCTTCAACATTTAAGATTGCGCCGCCATAAGTCCTCGTCAATACACCTTCTGACTCCAGCTTATCTAAGTCACGACGAATCGTTTCCTCAGTAACAGAAAATTTTTGACTTAGATCAGCGACAGATACTTTTTTTTCATTTAGCAATAATTGTTTAATAATAATAATGCGGTCTCTTCCAGCCATATGACTCCCTCCTTTTTCTTTGTTTCATTTTAACATACAGTCAATAACAAAAAAAGGATAAAATCTTCGAAACAGACTTTTTATCTTTGTTTTATCAGAAAAACCCAAAAAAATGTTGTTTTAATATAATGATTTATACATTGTAAAGCCTATTCTATTAAGGTTGCTGACGGATTTCCGGCTGTCAAAGTAATGATTTGACTATCAATAGAAAAATACGAGTCAATCTTCTTTTTAAGCTCTTGAACCGCTTGATTAGCTCTTTCAGCTTGTTCTTGATTGATCGATTCCAAGACTAAAACGGCATCTGTTGTCTTTTCCAATAACATAGTTCTTTGGGCCTCTCGCCAATTTAAACAACGACAAACAGCACCTGTTTGATCATAATAAATGATTTCTTCTGGTAATGCCGGGGCATCTTTATCCGCGCCTAACGGAAAGAATGATTCGCCCCCTTGCGCTTTCCCTAAGATTAAATCACCATCAATTGCTTCAAGATCTTCACCGCCAGCTGGCACAGCAAATTCTAAAGATATACTATTGTAAATATCTACCAATGGATTAATCGGTTCAAACTCACGACCTTGACTTGCTCTCTTTAGCAAAGCTTCAATTGATGATCGAGCGCCTTTTTTAGTCTTAAATTGACTAAATGCTTCCCGCCACAGAGCAATTACTTCATTTTGACTAAAAACATCGGCTGTTAAAAATTTTTGACTTTCTTTAACTGCCTCTGCCAACATGTTCTTGAAGTCATCATATTTCTCATCTACAACCTGATTATTTAAACCTTTTGCAATTACTACTTGAATTTGTGCCGTTGGAAAAATCTCCCAAAAGTCTTTTGTAACAATGATTTTTTTCATATAATTTTTTCTCCTTGGTCTAATATTCGATATTTTTTGTAAATATGATTAGGCAGATCAATTGCCGTTGACAAGCTAATAATTGATATCTCCTGCTCTTCGACTATTTCTTCCACCTTTTCCCATAGCAACAAAACGAAATCAATTCTTCAAGAGTTCTCTGAAATAAATATTTCAGCAATTTCTAGACGATTATGGAGTCTTTTCTTTAGATCTTTATGATCATACTTAATTTTTAAATAACCTATAATTTGTCTATCAATTTTTATTAAATAAAATAGAGTGCCAGGACAATTCAGTTCTCTTTGCAAGTTTTGATATAGATATTGTTTTGTAAATCTGCTTAATTTAGTAAGTTTATCTTTTTCTTTTACATATGTTAACTGCATTTGATATATATTTAAAAAGGTTTCCTTCGTGGCTAATGATAGTTGTTTAATACGTTCGTTTGCCTCCTTTTTTGACATATTCCCAATCAGCTTCGACATTTTTTTTAACCATTGCCATTAGCCGAGCCAATTCGGCAATTTCTATTGCTGATAAATTTTGCAACGCCATTTGGTTGGAATAGTTGTTTTCTCTTAAAATGAAGGCTGCAGCTGCTTGTCCCTGATCAGTTACATATAAACGTTTGATCTTTTTATTTTCAGGATCATTCTTTTTTTCAATAAAATCATGATTCTCTAACTTTGAAATGGCCCGAGCCGCAGTCGTTCGATCGACTTTGATTAACTCAGCTAATTGGTCAGGAATAATCCCAGGTTGTTCAGCAATGCGCACCAGATATAAATATTGCCCACGGGTTAAATCAAATTGCTTAAATTCAATATTGGCAATGCCATCTAATGAACGGGCAATCACTCCTATTTCCCTTAAAATATCTGTCAAAATTTTACCTCCTGAATTGAATATTCACAGCTTATCTTATTTTTATTGCAAATGCAACAATTTCCATAATAAATAGAACCACTTGAAAACTTCTCTTCAAGTGGTCTAAATTTATTTAGCGTCACCAAATTGTTTACGCTCAGCAACATTTTTCATTTGCCCTCTTTGGTAAGAATGATTGTATACTTTAAAACCATGATCGTGTAAATCATTGGCTGCTTCGGCTAACCAATTAGGATTGCGAAGTAATTCTCGACCTAATACAACTAAATCGGCTTGTTGATTTTCCACAATATATTCACACATTCCAGGATCACTTAGCAAACCAACAGTGGCTACAGGAATAGTGACGGCTTCTTTCATCTTTGTCGCAAAAGGTGTTTGATAACCGGCGTGAATCGGGAAATTGGGTTGGCGATCTAATAATCCGCCAGTGGAAATATCTAAACAATTAATTCCTGCTTGTTCCAGCCATTGACCAATTTGTTGAAAATCTTCAATGCTATTTTGCTCTTTTGGGTCAGCATAATTTGTTAGTGATAAACGAATCCATAAAGGACCTTGATAAATCGCCCGAACCCTTTCTACCACTTCCTTGACAAAACGATAACGGTTTTCTAAGCTGCCGCCATACTGATCGGTTCTTTGATTCGTCAACGGTGATAAAAACTGATCCATTAAGTAACCGTGAGCCCCATGTAATTCGATCATATCCACTCCAGCAGAAACTGCTCGTTGGACCGCGTCAACAAAAGCCTGCTCCACTGATTGAATCTCATCAAGAGTCATTTCATTTGGTGTCGCAAATTCTTCGTTGTAAGCAATTGCACTAGGTGCCAACGGATAATCGGCATCTTCGGCTTTTCGCCCAGCGTGATTTAATTGTAAACTCACTTGGCTGCCTAAATAATGTAATTGATCAACTAATTTTTTTAATTCCATTTTTTGTTGATCGTTCCATAAACCTAAATCTTGGCTTGAGATTCGACCGTCTGGAGTCACGCCAGTCGCTTCAATAATTATTAAACCCACTTGACCAATCGCTCGCGCACCATAATGACCAAAATGAAAAGGAGTGACAACACCATCTTGTTTTTTGACTTCATACATACACATTGGCGACATCACTACTCGATTTTTTAAGTTCAGACCGGCAATTTCGACTGGAGATAATAATAAAGACATTTAGTTTTCCTCCTAATTTAAAATAATAGTTTTTCCAAAGCTTTTTTGACTTTCCAGATATTCATGGGCAAGACGCACTTCTGATAATTTAAAAACTTTTTCTGGTTGAATGGTTACTCGGAATTCTTCAATATAATCCAAGAGCTGATTTAATTTTGGGCTGGACACATCTCCAGAATAAAAACCCGTTAAATAACCACCATTTGTATCCATAATTGGATCAAACTCTTCTAAATACCATTTTCCACCTAGTAGGCCTGTATTACAAATAATACCTGCTAATAAAAGATGCTGAAAGCTATTTTTTATGGTAGCGGGGCCGATTAATTCAAATATTTTATCAAAGCTTGCTTCTGTTTGTAATTTTCCATCTTGATCTTCAATAACTGTATCAAAGCCTGCTTTTAATAGCTGTTCTTTTTTCGTCAAACTACGAGTTGTCCCACAAATCTCTATTTGCGGAAATTGTGCTTTAACCAAATTTAAAAAAGCAAGCCCAACACCACTAGTGGCACCTCGCACTAAAATCGAATCGGTTTCTTTAATGTTTAATCTTTTCATTGAGCCAAAAGCTGTAAAATAAGTTTCAGGAATTGTTGCTAATATTTCCCAAGGCAACCTTGTATTCACTGGGTAAATTTGCTGGTTTGGCAGCAAAACATATTCTGCGTAACTGCCGTCAAAATCGCGACCCATTTCTCCCATAATCGAAATAACTGTTTGACCGATAGGTAATTTTGCTTCATCTGTTGTTTCAACGATCACACCCACTGCCTCAATGCCTAAAATTCTGGGGAAAGAGACACTAGGTGACAAACCTTGACGAGTAAAAATTTCTGAGTGATTGATGCCAAAACCTTTTACTTGAACCAAACTCCAGCCAGCTTTAACTTTAGGTTTTTCTACATCCGTATAAATCAATTTCTCCGGTCCACCAGCTTCATATACAACAATGGCTTTCATCTAAATTCCTCCAATTCAAACTTTTTTTCGATACTATTCAATAAAATCGTCACAAATACACATAACACAACCGTAGCTAAGGTACCCCAAATCATTTTAACTATACTCTGTGTCCGTAAACCATCAAACAAAATGGTTCCTAATCCACCAGCATTCATTTTGGATCTTTAAAGGATCAATTTCTTTTAAACCCGTAGTAAACGTCCGCGATAAAATGGATTCACTATATAAGGTTAACACAATGATGGCTGTGACTTTACCCAAACCGCTAATCGGAATCAGCAAAGCAAAAAAAAGCATAGCTTGGAATCGAGTACAATGCTGAAAAAAATAGTTTATACTTGCTAGTCCTTTAGGTCGTTGTAAAAATAATAAAATCAACACTATCGCCAATACTAAATCTAAAAATAGTGAACTTAAAACCAAATGAGTATGTTGCCAAAGAGCTAACAATAAATCTGAATGGAAATCATTCCAATAGTTAAGCATATTACATCCCCCGCCAAATTTCTGCTTCTTGATAAACCGTGTCCAATAATTTTTTTACAAAAGCATCATTGGGATGAGCAATTATTTCTGAAGGTGTAGCAAATTGACATATTTTCCCTTGATTCATGATCATGACTTTATTTCCTAGAAGAAAAGCTTCGTTGATGTCGCTCATAATGTAAAGGTTGATAAATTAATGCCGTCAAACTTGCATTACTTAGACTGATTTCATTTACCAATAATATCATCTTTAAACCAATTAAACTTTGAAAAATCCAAATCACACTTCTATATTTTAAAAACTTATTTCTATGTACTTTTGTATTCTGCAACCAACTTACTCACTTAATCTACGTCCTTAAAAAATAATTCACACTTCAAAATACTACAGTAAAAAAACAGATATTATATTTTCCCTCAGCAAAAAAATTGCTTTTTGTTTCATTTTAATAGATGATGTAAGGAGTTTCATGTTTAGTTTGCTAGTGTTTTACGTTTTATTTAAAAAACATGGAATTTAATCTATAAATTTCCATGCTGATATTTATTACACAGATTTTTATACTGTTATATTTTTAGGAGGCGCTATGATTGAATTAGTCAACGTATCAAAGAATTATCCAACCACATCCGCTTTGAAAAATATTAACCTCTCTTTGACGCCAGGAGAAATCGTCGGCATCGTTGGAAAAAGCGGCTCAGGAAAGTCGACTTTATTGCGTCTACTAAATCTGATGGAATCACCTAGTGAAGGAAGCATTCTAATCGATGGTATTGATAGCCGAACTTTTACAAAAAAGGACCTCCGCCATCAGCAGCAACAAATGGCACTCGTTTTTCAAAATTTTAATCTGTTAGAGAACTTGAACGCTTATGACAATGTCGCTTTACCTTTAAAATTATTGAAGAAAAAGCAGCATGAAAAAGTCCGACAGCTCCTCACCTTTGTGGACATGAGTCACAAGGCTGCAGCCTATCCCGCCCAATTATCTGGTGGAGAAAAGCAGCGGGTTGGAATCGCACGAGCATTGAGTCGAACACCTAGTTGGTTATTTTGTGATGAAGCGACTAGTTCTTTAGATGAAGAAAATACCGCTAGTGTCGTCAGTTTATTGAAAAAAACGCATCTAGAATTTCGACCGACGATCGTCTTTGTTAGTCACGAGCTTCAGACTTTAAAAAGTCTTTGTCAACGGATTTTAGTCTTAGAAAATGGTCGTTTGATTGGAGATTTCCAAAACAATCCCCAACAATTTCCTGTTGAAACTCTAAGCTACCTTGAAAAAGTCGAAAGGAGTTTACTGCCATGAACTTCTTGGAAAAATTGGTGGCAAATTGGCCTGCTTTACTGACTGGGTTACAGGAGACTGGTTTGATGATGCTAATTTCACTATTTTTTTGCTTGATCATTGGTCTTCCGCTTGGTTTAGGGTTGTTTTTAGTCAATCCTAAAGTAAAAAGACAGCCTCCACTTTTTTATTGGCTGTTTAACTTTATCGTGACCATGATCCGCTCCTTTCCTTATTTATTACTTGTGATCGCTTTGATTCCAGTGACCCGCTCGATTTTGGGGAAAGCATTCGGTCCGATTCCTTCAGCAGTTCCATTAAGTATTGTTGCCATCGCAATTTTTGCTCGCTTAGTTGAACAAGTCTTATTGGATCTACCAGCAGAAATATCTGATTTGGCTAATTCTTTAGGCACCTCAAAATTACAATATATTTGGCATTTTCTATTAGTCGAAGCTCGTAGTGGGTTAGTTTTAGCCTTTACGACAACAACCGTTAGTCTGATTTCTTACTCAACAGTAATGGGGATTGTTGGCGGTGGTGGAATCGGTGATTTTGCGGTTCGAGTTGGTTATCAACGATACGAGTACGGCATTATGTATGTGGCGATTGTGATCATGATTACTTTAGTTTTTATTTTACAAATGCTTGGCAATACCCTTGCCCAAAAACTAGACAAAAGAAAGTAGGAGAAAAAATGAAAAAAATTTATTTTGTGTTGTTAGCTATTGTATCGGGAGTTATTTTAAGTGCTTGTGGGGAAAGTAAACAAACTGAACAAAAAGAGAATAAAGAAATCACGGTGGCTGTGCAATTAGAGTCAGCTAAGGATATTTTAGAAATCGCCAAAGAGACAGCGGAAAAACAAGGCTACCAGATTAATATTATGCAAGTCAATGATAATGTTGCTTATAATGACGCAGTGCAGCATGATGAAGCAGATGCGAACTTTGCCCAGCACGTTCCTTTCATGGAAATGTTTAATGAAGAAAAATCTGCCGATTTAGTTGCTGTCCAACCAATTTATTACTTTACTGGCGGCTTTTATTCAAAAGACTATCAAAAACTCGCTGATTTACCAGAAAATGCTAAAGTTGGCATTCCCAGCGATCCAACAAACGAAGGTCGAGCACTTGCTATTTTGAATGAAAATGGCCTAATCAAATTAAAGGCTGGAACTGGTTACAATGGCACTGTTGCTGATGTCGTTGAAAACCCCAAAAATATCACCTTTGAACAGATTGACTTATTAAATTTAGTACAGGCCTATGATGAAACTGATATTGCTATGGTTTTTTGTTATCCTTCTTATTTAGAACCTGCTGGCTTGACGACTAAAGATGCGATTTTACTTGAAGATGAGCCAGCAAGTGAACACTATGCTTTACAGCTCGTTACGCGAGAAGACGAAAAAGACAGTCAAAAAATCAAAGTCTTAAAAGAAGCAATGACTACAAAGGAAGTGGCTAATTATATCAAAGAACATTCTGGTGGTGCCAATGTGCCAGCCTTTTAACCTTAAATAATTATCGCGCGCAAGCTAAGAAATTCTCGAAATTTTGTTAGTTTGCGCTTTTTTATAAAAAAAACGCAGACAATATTCTGTCTGCGTCCTACATATAAAGTTTCACAAATTCTTTTTACTAAACTATTTTAATAATTCATCTTTCCATCTGTTCCAAACAGCAAGATTTTTTCTTTTGCCCGTTGCTTCACTGCACCACGGACAGCTCTTTCTAATTCCAAGAAAGATTTGTCAGAGCTTTCGCGAACTGCGTCCATCGCTGCTAAACATAATTCAGTATGGATGTTGATTTTTGAAACACCTAGTGAGATGGCTTTTTTAATGTCTTCGTCGCCAATACAAGAAGCACCATGTAAAACAATAGGCACATCAACTAATTCACGAACTTTTTTCAATACGTCAAAGGCAATTTTTGGATCAGAAGAATATTCACCATGAACATTTCCGATGGCAACAGCTAATGAATCACAACCAGTCCGGTTAACAAATTCTGCCGCTTCATCTGGATTTGTATATTGATAAGCCGATAATGCTTCTTCGTAAACTGTTTCGTTGCCGACATGTCCTAATTCTGCCTCCACAGGAATTCCTAATGGATGGAAATAGTCCACCACTTCTTTGGTTAAACGAATATTTTCTTCTAACGGTTCTGCCGATGCATCTCGCATCACAGAATTCATACCATAATTGTAAGCATTTTGAACAATCTCCAAGCTGCGACCATGATCCCAGTGAGTAATTACTGGTACGCTGGCATTTTTAGCCATAGAAACCATCATTGGTGCAAATTCTTCAAAAATTGTGTTGCCAATAAAGCCAGTTCCAAATGAGATAATAATTGGTGCTTTAGTTTCCTCAGCAGCTTCAATAACACCCATTAACATTTCTGCGTTCCAGACATTGAAATGTGGAATTGCAAAACCATTTTCCTGGGCAGTTTCTTCCCAATATTTAATATTTGCTAACATAATTTATTCGCTCCCTTTTTAGTCTTCGTCGTCAAAATCGTATGTGAAAATAACTTTAATGGCCTCTTTTTTAGCCATTAGTTCAAACCCTTTTTCCCATTCAGATAAACCTAAACGGTGAGTAATCATTGGTTGCACCCGGATATCGCCTTTAGCTAACAAACGAATCGCATTGCGCCAAGTCGTTGAATCATACGCCATATGTCCGATAATACTGATAGCCCAAGTGGTAATATCGTTGATTGGATAATTAAATGGTTGGAATCCCATGCCGACCCGCACCACTTCACCATTTGGTCGAAGCATATCTATCGCTTGTTTCAACGCAATATTGGCACCAGAACATTCGATTACTAAGCCTAAATTATCTTTGCCACAAATTTCTTGGCAACGAGCCACCACATCTTCAGTTGAACCATTCACCACATGAGTAGCACCTAATTCTTTAGCGACTGCAAAACGAGTTTTGGTATCTTCTTCTAAACCAACTACCACGATATTCACGGCACCCATAATGCGCGCCATTTGAACAGAGAACAAACCTAATGGTCCAGTTCCCGTTACAACAACATCTTGTCCCGGTAAGAAACTTGAACGTTGCGCGATTGCTTTATAAGCATTACTAATCGGATCTAATACACAAGCATCTTCGTAATCAAGATTTTCAGGAATTTCCCAAAGAGCATGTTTGTGAATCCGTAAAATTTCCCCTGGTACTAAACAATATTTAGAGAATCCGCCGCCCCAAGTGTTGTTATCTAAGCCTAAATTGACCTTTTCTTTACAGGTTAAGAAATCACCTTTTTCACAGGATGGACAAGTGCCACAAACGTGAGCCGAGTTATCAGATACTACTCGCTGACCGACTTTCCAATCAACTACTTTGTCACCAACTTTTACAATATCACCAGCAAACTCATGTCCGCGAATCGAGTTGAATTCATCGGAACCATTTTCTACATTGTAATGTTTCATATCGGCACCACAGATAGCTGCGGCACGAATTTTAATTAAAATATCTTCTTCTCCCACTTCAGGAACTGGGACATCGATCAAGCGGTATCCGCCAAATTCTTTTCCGTATCTTGCTAAAGCTTTCATTAGTTAGACCCTCCAATTTTTATAATTAAACAATTAGTGACTGTTTTCCGAAGCCGGTGTAACTGAACCGATTTCTTCCACTGAGGCACTTCTTGTTTCGATACCAAAAACCATAATCACTACTGCAGTGACGACTGATACGCCACCTAATAATAAGAATACACCAGTCACGCCGGTTGTATTTAAGAAATAAGCAACCGCATAAGGAGCCAAGATACCACTAATTCGACCGACGGCATTGGCTAAACCTGAACCGCGAAGTTTTGCTGCAGTTGGCCAAATTTCTGGCACATAAACGGCTGAAGCGTAACATACATACATATAAACAAAAGTAATTAAGAAAAATCCTAAGATCGAAATCGTCGTAATACTAGTTTGTAATGAATAAACGTAGCCTAAAACGGCAATCAAGATTAACAAACCTGACCCCATAATTTTACGAGGAATCTTATCAATAATAAAGGTTGCAATGAAAATTCCAATCGGTGCTCCAAACATACTCATCGTATTCAACACAACCGAATCTTTTAAATCAATCCCTTGGGTTAAGAAAATCGTCGGCAACCAATTGATCAGGGTATACTGCACCACATTCATAGCAATTAAAACGAATGAGCCTAAGATAACCCGTTTCAATAATTCCCCTTTAAATAATTGTGAATAAGAAATTTGAACTTCTTTTTTTGGTGCTGACTCAGCAATTTCAACCGGTGGTAGAGGTTCACCTGTAGCAGCTTCCACACGGGTCTCGATATCAGACATAATTTTCTCTGCTTCGGCATATTTTCCTTGTGATTCCAACCAACGAGGTGATTCTGGAAAGCGCTTATATACGACTGCAAATAAAATCGTTGATAAGACTGCTGGAATCATAAATTGTACCCGCCAATTTAGTTCTGGTGCAATCGCTGGTGTAATGAACATCGCAATCGTCGAACAAATCGGATAAGACCAGTTCCCGATAAATGATGCTCGAGCTGACCATGTCCCGCGATTTCTTGAAGGCACATATTCAGTAAAGCCAGCGAATAATGTTACCAACAAAGCCCCTAAGCCAAATCCCATAATGACTCTGAAAACAATTAAGATCGTCATATTTGGTGATAATGCTCCAGCTACCATCGAAATAACATGAATCCCAACAAACAGTAAATAACTATTACGGCGACCAATCTTGTCACCAATGATTCCGCCAATTAATGCTCCGAAAAACATGCCCGCTGTTGTTAGTGAAGAAAAAATTGCACTGATATTATTATTAGTCCAACCAATCTCCGCTAACTGAGCTAAGACCAAGCCACCAATTGCGTTGCTCCAGCTGACTAACAAGCCAAAGGCCACCATCGCAAACAAACTCCACTGCACTTTACTTGTAGGCAAGCGATCAATTCGTGGCCCACAATTTGGTTTGATTTGATTATCCATAATTCCCTCCATTTTCTGTATTTAACAAACTGATGGTAAAAAGCGCTTCCAATGTTTTGACATCATGTTGTTTACAAGACAAAGTTTACGACATCCAAAGTTAGTTGTCAACATTTTTTTATTAAAACACAGAAATTAATGTGGTTTATAAAGAATTTATTTTAAGGAAACACAGGTTTTAGTTGGGAATTATTTTTTGAAAACAAAAAAATCAATTGCTTTTTCGCGATTGATTTTCGTCATTATTAATAAAAAAAATTATATTCAGAGATTTCCCCTTCTGCTATACTGAACAAAAAGAGCGGGAGTTATCTATATGAAGAAAATAAATCAAAACGTTTCAGCCATTGAATTTTTATGGCTAGCCCTTTATGCTTTTGCCGGCTTTAGTCTTGAACTGATTCAAGGTCTTTTAGGAAGCTTTTCTCAAGGAATCTCAAATTTGATAACCGCAATCTTGTGGACTATTGTCAGTGTCGGCTTAATCTATCTAGCCAGAACCAAATTTTCTTTTTTTATATTGGATGATCAACCTATCTTAAAAAAACAAAATCACTGGGCAGCGCTATGTTGTGTCGGGATTGTGATTGTGCTGACTACTTTTGGTTTTGGTGGTTTTAAACCTTGGATAGAGTTCACATCAGTGGGAAGTTTGGCTAATTATTTGTTACGAATTTTATATTATTTAGCTGAATCACTTTTGATATTATTGGCAATTGTTTTTGCACAAAGGTTTGCTGACATAAAATTTACTTTACCGGAATGGCTTCCTGCGGGAGGAGTTTTCTTGGCAATTACTTGGGGCTTGATTCATTTCTTTTTACAAGGATTCAGTGGTGGTCTATACGCGATTGCCTTTTCGTTACTTGCCGGCATGCTTTATCTTTTTCTGAAAAAAGATTTTCGTTGGAGTTATCTATACATTGCTTTGGCATTTATTCTATAGCTAATATTTGTTAAATAAAATAACTAATCACCAGTCAAAAATAATATATATTTTTTCTTTAACATGTATTGAGCTTATTCTCGTCTTCTTCGAGAATCTCCCACAATCGCAGCCAGCAAAACTAAGACTAAAACTAGCCAACCGCTTTTTTAAAAAAAGTGTAACTGAACAATTCTTTGTCCTGTTCGTGAAGAAACTTGATCTAATCTTGGTTGGTCGGGAAAATTTACCGGATTACTTGTGATGGCCGGCTGTGATTGCGGTTCTTTTTTATGCAGAAAATTCCTAATAACTTCTTTTTCTTCTGCAAAAACAACCTGCTGCACACTACCAAACATCAAATAAAACAGACTCAACCCCAGAAACAAGCATTTTCCCCAACACAGCAATACCTTTTTATTCATTTTTATCTCCCCTTTAAAAACTGCAATAACCTGCTATTTCCCCATATTTTAAAACTTTTTTATCATTAATTCTATTTTATTTTCAGGACTCTTTTAGAGCAGAAAATCTTTTCTAATTATTATTTATTTGAGACTTTTTAAAATAAAGGCGTTTCTCCTAATAAGTTTAAATTCATTGATTTTGCCAAAGAACTTTGTTTATAGGGATTCACCTTCTGCAAAACGCCGTCACAACGGAAACGTGAACCAGTATTTTTAAACCAAAAAGTTTTTTCATGATCTAAACATTGCTGGCGCAGTGCCAAGATCCAATCCAAATTACACTCCCGCGCTTCTTTTCCAGTTTCACCGCCAACAGAGACATGATCGATTTGATCAATGTAAGCTGTTAAATCAATCGGTCCCAAAAGTGGTGTACAAGCAACAAAACGACGTTTAATTGGTAACGACAAAAATTGTGGCAAACGCAAGTCTGCAAGAGTTTGATTTTCAACACTGACACCTAGATTGACATTCGTATATCCCTCACCCCAATCTGTTGGCAACGAAACTTCAAAACGATCGATTCGCTTAGTCAAAATCAAAAAATCTAAATCTGGTCGTTGGCGAATCATTTCCCAGGCATCTTTGCGCCAAGGGTCGGCTTCTGGTAAGAAAAAATCGGTCCCAAAACAAGTGGCAACAATTTTCCCACTGGCAATTTTTGGTTGATTATTTTTTTGAAGAGCGACAGGTTTGTTAAAATCAGGTGTTTTTACAATCTGGTTTTGTCCATATCGCTTTGAATATTTCCCATAAAAATAGCAATACGTACAGCCTATACTTTGCGGATAACAACCAGTCCAAGGTTCCCAATTCATCTCTATTCCCACCTTTTTGATTTTATTATAGCAAAAAAGCAGTAGCGAAATGCTACTGCTTTGATCATTTATCTTGATAATCCTTCAATCGATACCCCACCCCAATTTCTGTCATCAGGTATTTAGGAGATAAAGTATTTTCTTCGATCTTTTTTCGTAGATTGGACATATTGACTCTTAAAGTTTGCGGATCACCTTGATAAGGCCCCCAGATCTCAGTCATTAAACTTTCGTAAGTCACAACTTTGCCTAATTCTCTAAAAAGTAAGGATAAAATACGGAATTCATTTTTTGTCAGATGGACTTCTTGTTCGTCACGATAAAATAATTGTTTATCTAAATCAATTTTCAATTTGCCATTTTCAATAATTGGTGAAGTTACTATTTGTTTATTTTTATGACGCAAGGCGGTTCGAATGCGAGCCATTAATTCATTGGTGCCAAAGGGTTTAGTGACATAATCATCTGCGCCCAAATCTAAGGCAGTTACTTTTTCAGTCTCGTTATTGCGAGCTGAAATGATAATTACTGGTAAGATCATCCGTTTGCGAATAATTTTTAATAATTCGATGCCATCGATGTCCGGCAAACCTAAATCTAACAAAACCAAATCAAAATTTTCTGTTTGAAAAGCCGTCAAGGCGGTCATGCCATTTTCAGCGATGGTCAGTTGATAGTCTGCTTTTTCTAGCACGACTGTCATGAAATCTGTTATATTTTCATCATCTTCAATCAATAATATTTTTGCTTTCAAAAGTCCACCTCCTTAGTCGGGTAAATAAATTTTAACAATGGTTTTATTATTTTGATTATCTAAGGCTAATCTACCGCCATGAGCATGAACAATCGTTTTAACGATGCTTAGGCCAATGCCCAACCCATTTTTTGAATCTACCGGTACTTCAGCTTCCGTGGTTAAATTATTTTGAATTTTTTGAAATTGACTCAAAGGAATTTCTCCGCTATTTTCGATTTCAAAGACAGTGTTTCCCTCTGCTTGATAAACCTTTAAATCAACTGGCTGTTTCGGTGTACCATGACGAAAAGCATTTTCTACTAAATTAAATAAAGCTTGCTCCATCAATATCGGATCAACCTCAATAAAAATTAAATCTGCCGGTAAATCGACGACTAGTTTTTCAGCTGGGTAGACTTTTTGAACATGTTGATATACTGCTTCTACCACTTCTTCTAGCGGCTCGGCATTTTTTTTAACGGCCATCGTATCCATGTTGATGCGGGTAATTGATAATAGATTTTCCACCATTCGAATCAGCCATTGAGATTCTTCTTGAATATCTTGTAATAATTTTTGGCGGGTGCCAGTTTGTAAGTCACTGCCGTTTTCTTTTAAGGTTTCAGCAATACCAGAAATGGCGGTTAAGGGTGTCCGTAAATCGTGAGAGACTGCCCGCAATAAATTGCTGCGAACCTTTTCCCGCTCATTTTCTAGTTCGATCTGTTCCTTTTGATTTTTTAATTGGGCTTGTTCTAAAACTACGGCTAATTGAGTCAAAATTAATTTCAAATAATTCAATTGGTTATTTTCCAACGGTAGACTAGCATTGCGCAAAATACCTAAGACTGCCAATGTTTGACCACTCGCCACAATCGGTAAATAAAAACCTTTCGCACCGATCAATGTATCGGTACCATTGCCAGCCTCTTTTTGATTTTTAGCACTCCAAAAAGCAACTGCTGATTCATCTGAATTGGCTAAAAGGTGATTTTTTTCTCCACTGGCATGTTGTAATCGGCCTAATTCATCATAAATCGCTACACCTCGTTTTAACCAACGAGCTAAGTATGTAGCGGTGATTTCAAAAATTTGCTGCTGATTATCAGCCACCACATATTGTTTATTCAACTCATACAAGATTTCCATCTGATGTTCTTTTTCTTTGGCACTATCGGCTTGTTTTTTCAAACGAACCATCAAATTACTAATCATCAAAGCAACAACAAACATAATCACCAAAGTAATCGGATAACCTTGCTTGTAAACTGTCAAAGAATATAATGGCTCCACGAAAAACCAGTTAAAAGACAAGACACTCAATATTGATGACAAACCGCTCCAAAAATAGCCGCTTGTTAGCCGAGCCACCAAAAGTACGAAGAATATATACACTAGCATCAAATTTTGATCGCCCACATGCAAATACTGCATAAATTCGGTGACTAAAGTGGCCAAAATCACACCAACAATCGCCACACCAAAATCTTTTCCGCCACCTTCAATGATCTTTTTAGGAATCTCCCAAAAAACACTGCGTTTTTCTTTATAAGGAATTAAATGCAGCTCGGTATCATCTAGGCGTTTTAGTAAACGATCTTCCCATTCTTCCGAGAACAGCTTATAATACCACGGTGTTCGTAAGTTTTTACCCATAATAATATCGGTAATACCTGCTAATTTAGCATACTCCACTACCGTTTCAAAGCTATCTTCCTCTTCAATGGTGACCACTTCTGCTCCTAGTTTTTCAGCTAAGGGTAGCTCACTGATACTATCGGATTGATGGCGAATTTGAATGACAATCCATTCAGCACCCAGACCTTGCGCCAAGCGTGCCGTCCAACGGATACATTTTTCCGCCATTCTAGGGTAATTGTCTGACACAACCGCCAACAACTTGTTTTGCATGCCACTAGTTTTACCACGGACTCGATTGATATGATCAGATGCCCGCTGAATCGCCAATCCCCTCAGTTGATCAAGTTTTTGGGGAATAAAGAAATTTTGTAGCGCCCGCTTGGCATTTTCATCGGCATAAATTTTACCTTGCTCCAAACGTTCGATTAATTCATCCGGCTCTACATCAATCACTCTCAAAGTCGCTTGCTGGAAAAAAGTATCCGGCACAGTTTCTTTAACTTCTATACCTGTCACTTCCGAAACAATATCATTCAAGCTTTCAATATGTTGCACATTGACAGTAGTAAACACATCGATTCCTGCCTGCAACAATTCTTCAATGTCTTGATATCGTTTACGGTTCCGCGAGCCTTCCGCATTACTGTGAGCCAATTCATCAATCAAAACTACATCTGGCGCCGTTTGAATTAGATAATCGATATCAGGTTCTTTCAAAGTTAAGTCTTTGTATTGGTAGTGTTTTAGCGGCGCTTGTTTTAATCCTTTTAGTAAAGCATTAGTTTCTGGTCGATCATGGGGTTCAATATAACCCACCACCACATCTTTTCCCAATAAAACTAATTCATGGGCTTCTAGCAACATGCTATAAGTTTTACCAACTCCGGCCGCAAAGCCAAAGAAGACCCGCAATTTCCCACGATTGGCGTCGCCGCGTTTAAAATTTTCTTGTGTCATTTCTGCCATCTTCAGCAAACGCCTTTCTACTAAATTAATTCATCCAGCGCGAGATTTAACTGTAAAACATTGACAAATTCACGACTGGAGAACCAATCTTTTTCCGCTGTTTCATTTATTATAGCATGAATTTTTTGCGGATTAATTTGTCGGGCTTTCGCGATTCGTTCGACTTGAAAGTTAGCGGCAGCCAAGCTAATATCTGGATCAACACCACTTGCAGAAGCAGTAACTAAATCATTCGGAACTTGTGTTTCAGTTGGGTTTTCCGCCAATAATTTTTCTTTTCTTTGGCGAACATGATCTGCTTGCTCTTTAGAGATTGGTGATAGCTGGCTAACATCACTGCTACGTCCAGAAAAATATTTGGTCTCGAAGAAATCTTGCCCCACCAAACTTGAACCCACGACTTGTTCCTCACGAGTGACCGAACTACCATTGGCTTGATGGTTAAAAAATAACTGCCCGATACCAGTCACTAATAAGGTATAGAGACCGCCAAACAAAATGACGGCAAACAATAAAAAACGTAAGCTACTAAATATTTTGCTCATTTTATTTTTCCTTTCATTTATAAAATTATCAGCGAGAGCACTAGATCAATCATCTTAATGAAGATAAACGGTGCCACAATACCACCTAAACCGTAGACTAGTAAATTATGCCGTAGAATTTGACTGGCAGGTTTCTCTTGATATTTTACACCTTTTAAAGCTAACGGAATCAAGGCAACAATGATCACGGCATTATAAATGACCGCTGATAAAATAGCTGTTAATGGACTACCTAGTCCCATTATATTTAAAGCATTTAATTGCGGATAAATTCCGTAAAATAACACTGGGATGACCGCGAAATATTTGGCGATATCATTGGCAATACTAAAAGTCGTCAAAGCACCGCGAGTCATCAATAATTGTTTCCCAATTTGGACAACTTGCAACAATTTTGTCGGACTAGAATCTAAGTCAATCATATTTCCTGCTTCTTTTGCAGCTTGGGTACCAGTGTTCATCGCCATTGCAACATCTGCTTGAGCTAAAGCTGGTGCGTCATTAGTCCCATCACCAGTCATCGCAACTAAGTGACCTTTTTCTTGGTATTCACGGATTAAATCCATTTTATTTTCCGGTGTTGCTTCCGCCAAGAAATCATCCACACCAGCTTCTGCAGCAATTGCTGCTGCAGTCAACGGATTATCACCAGTGATCATGATAGTTTTGATCCCCATTTTACGCATATCGCCAAATTGTTCCTTAACACCATTTTTAACAATATCTTTCAAATAGACCACACCTAGAACTTGACCATTTTTCACCACTACTAAAGGCGTTCCGCCAGCACGAGCAATTTGATCAACAATTTCATCACAGGCGGCTGGATAGGTTTTTCCTTGAGCCGTTACATATTGCTTCATGGTATCGGCTGCCCCTTTACGGATTTCATCGCCACGATAATCAATACCACTCATACGGGTTTTGGCACTAAATTGAATCCAGTGAACTTCCGATTGCTGGAATTCTCGTCCGCGAATATCAAATTTTTCTTTTGCTAAAATTACAATGCTTCGTCCTTCCGCTGTTTCATCGGCTAAAGAAGACAATTGCGCAGCATCTGCCAATTCTTTTTCACTGACACCAGGAACCGGTAGAAATTCACTGGCCCGGCGATTCCCCAGTGTAATTGTTCCCGTTTTATCTAATAGCAATACGTCAACGTCACCAGCAGCTTCAATTGCTCGACCACTCATGGCAATGACGTTTTCTTTCGTTAATCGACTCATTCCTGCAATCCCAATCGAAGAAATCAAAGCCCCAATAGTTGTTGGTGCCAGACAAATCAATAAAGCAATCACGATAATACTAGATAAAGCTTGCCCATTTCCAGCTAACACGCTACTGAAATCAGTAAAAGGAATCAAGGTAATTGCAACAGTTAAGAATATTAAGGTTAAAGTAATCAGAAAAATTTGTAGCCCTAATTCATTAGGCGTTTTTTTTCGTTCGGTACCTTCTACCATTGCAATCATCTTATCTAAGAAAGATTGACCATTTTCAGAAGTCACCCGAATCACCAAATAGTCAGAAACTACTGTCGTCCCACCAGTTACCGCGCTACGGTCACCACCAGATTCGCGAATAACCGGAGCTGATTCACCAGTAATGGCACTTTCATCAACTGAAGCGGCACCCTCAACAACATCACCATCCGCTGGAATTTGTTCACTTGCTTGGACATAAACTAAATCACCTTTTTTTAAATCAGATGATTTTATTTCCGTGAAATTTTGATTTTGTATATCAGTTAAGTCGCTAATTTTATAGGTCATGACTTCTTTCTTGGCTTGTTTCAAGCTATCTGCTTGCGCTTTTCCGCGACCTTCTGCTACTGCTTCAGCAAAGTTAGCAAACAACAAAGTCAACCAAAGAAAGATAGTAATCGCGATACTAAACCACAAAGGAACGCCTGTCGGATAAAAACACAAAATTGTCGTTAAGATAGCACCCACATAGACGACAAACATCACTGGATTTTTAATTTGCTGGCGCGGATCTAGTTTTTTAAAAGCCTGACCAATCGCCCATTGATAAATTTTTTTCATCTCATTCACTCCATTTATAATGCAAAGTATTCAGCCAATGGACCGAGCGCCATCACTGGTAAAAAGCTCAAGGCACCAATCACCAAAATCACGATGACTAACATGCTAATAAAAGTCGGGCTAGTAGTAGACAATGTCCCTTCACTTAAAGCCGATTGTTTTTTGACACTCATATTTGCTGCTAAAAATAAAATCGCCGCCATTGGTAAATAGCGAGTCACTAACATCATAAGACTGCCTAACAAATTAACAAAAGTAGTGTCTGCTAAAAATCCGCTGAAGGCACTTCCGTTATTATTGGCTAAAGAAGTTGCGCCATATAATAATTCTGTAAATCCGTGGGGTCCAGCATTTGTTAACCAAGACAAGACGTCTGGATGTAAAACAAAAGCCATCGCACCAAACAACGTTAGCATTAACGGTGTCAAAATCACCAAACTCGCCATTTTTATATCAAAGACATTGATTTTTTTTCCTAAGTATTCTGGTGTGCGACCGACTAATAAACCAGCAATAAATACGGCTAATAATAAGAAAGCCAACATGCCGTATAATCCACTACCGACACCACCAAAAATAATTTCACCTAGCTGCATTAAGAACATCGGAATCGCACCCGCTAAAGGTGTAAAACTATCCATCATCGCATTTACCGAGCCATTGGAAGCCGCCGTAGTTACGACTGCCCACAAACTAGACCAACCTACACCAAAACGAACTTCTTTGCCTTCCAGGTTCATTTGACCGACAACATCGGCAAATTGAGGACCATAATATTCATTGATTAACACACCAATAAAGGCTAATCCTACGAAAATCGTCGCTGTAATTAAAATTGTCCGTCCCTGTTTCCAATCCTTCACCCAAAAACCAAAAGCAAAAATTAATGCCGCTGGAATCAATAAAATCGCCATATTTTCTACAAAGTTACTTAAAATTGTTGGATTTTCAAAAGGATGGGCTGCATTGGCTGCAAAAAAACCACCGCCATTAGTCCCTAATTGCTTGATCGCTACTTGGCTAGCGACTGGACCTAAAGTTAGAAATAAATCCTGTCCTGATAAACCAGTAAAACTCGTTCCGTCACTAAAACTTTGCACCACGCCTTGAGACATCAAGACAATCGCAAAAATAACTGACAAGGGTAAAAATAAATAAACTAAGCTACGGGTTAAATCTTGCCAAAAATTACCGATGAATTTTTTCTTTCGTTGAGTAATTCCACGAATCAATGCTGCTAAAACAGCTACTCCGACGCCTGCCGAAATAAAGTTTTGCACCGTTAAACCAAACATCTGACTAAAATGAGAGAGATCGGTCTCACCTGCATACGCTTGCCAGTTAGTATTTGTTACAAAGCTAGCAGCCGTATTGATGGCTAAATCCCACGGCATATTTTTGACATTTTCACCGCCAGGAAGCCAATGTTGCGTTACTAATAAGCCAAATAATAATAGTAAAGAGAAAAAACTCAAGCTTAACAGGTTAAATAAGTAACCTTTAGCCGACATTTCTTTTTGACTAGTTGGTCCGATTATTTTATACGTTAAATTTTCTAAAGGTCGCAAAAATCTAGCGAAGCGAGGAATTTTTCCTTGCAGTATCTCCTTAATGTACCAACCTAATGGCACTGCCAGAATCAATAATATAAAAAAGAAGAAAATTCCTTGAAAAATCAAGCCGCTCATAATTTTTCCCCCTTAAATAAAAACCAAAATAAATAGATCATTAATAATAAACTAACGACTGCTAAAAACAGCATCATTTTTCTTCCACTCCTTTACTCCTTCAGAATATAAAAAAAGAAATAAAGATAGTGTGAATCTTGCTGCGATTTCTTTATACTATCTTTATACCCTGATTGACGATGGAAAATGTATCCATTAAAATGTAGTAAAAATACAAAAGGAGTAACTCTTGGAAAATAATCTATCTTATGCTGAACGAATTAAATTAAAATATCATATCCTCAGTAAAACAGAGAAAAAAATTGCCGATTACGTCTTAGCAGTTGGCTTTAAAGTATCAGAAATGACTTTGGCTGAGCTGGCTCAAGCAATTGAAGTGAGTGAACCATCGATTGTTCGCTTCACAAAAGCACTAAACTTTAAAGGTTTTAGTGATTTTAAAGCACAGGTTTTGAAGGATTGGGGGAAAGAAGAACAAACTAGCGAAAAACCAGAGAAATTTGTCGATTTAAATTTTTCTCAGGAAGACACCATCGACAGTATTCCCAATAAAATCATTCAGTCTACGATTAAAGGCTTAGAGGATACTTTGAAAATATTTGATTATCAAGCTTTTAATACCGCTATCGAAGCAATTTTAGCTGCTGATCGAATTGAAGTTTTTGGCTTAGGAACTTCTGGCAGTATCGCTTTAGATTTTGTCAGTAAATTGATTCGGATTGGTGTAAATGCCAATTATTTTGCTGATAACCATCTGGGACAATTAAGTGCCCGTTCCCTGAAAAAAACTGATGTAGCTATAGCGATTACCCATTCCGGTAGTACGATTGATGCCGTCAACACACTAGAAATCGCCCAAAAAACTGGTGCCAAAACAATTGCCTTAACCAACTATAAAGCCACGCATATTTCAAAATTTGCCGATATAGAATTACTGACTGGTGATCACGAAACAACATTTTATAGTGAAACTATGATTTCTCGGACTTCCCTCTTATCATTAGTTGACATGCTATACATGGGGATTTTGCTGAGTGATTATGAACGCTTTACAACTGAGCTTCATCAAGTTAATTCATTAGTAGAAGGAAAAAATTATTAAAGCCACTAAAAAGAGTCGATGCTCACAAAAAATGTGATAATCGACTCTTTCTTTGACTAGTTCATTTTATTTTTCAACAAAAAAGATGATGCGCAAACTGCCCATCATCCTAACTCTACTTATCCAATCCCAAAACAGTTGGCGTTGATCGATAGCCAATCCCCATGCGGTCGATGCCCATATCAATCAGTTGTAAAAAATGTTCGCGGGTGCGAATTGCTCCGCTACCTTTAATCTTGGCTTTACCAGCCACTTGATCCATCATAATCTGGATGATTTCGACTGTCGCACCGTTGCCTTCATGACCAGTTAAAAATCCGGTACTGGTTTTTACAAAATCTCCGCCAGCAGCAACCACGCAGTCACAACCTTTTCTGACTTGCTCTACCGTTAAAGCATCGGTTTCCAAAATCACTTTGACGGCAACACCATATTGATGACAAATATCTGCTACTGCTTTCAAATCTTGCGTCACTTCTTCATAACGTCCACTGCGTAACCAACCATAATTTGCCACAATGTCTAATTCCGCAATATCTTTTGCATAATCTTTTAGGATAATTTCCGCTTGAGCAACCTTTGACGCTGTCGAACTTTGGCCAAAAGGAAAATCACAGACCGGACAAACTTCAGTTTCTGTACCAGCACACATTTCAGCGGCTAATGGCACGGCCCAAGGATTGACACAGACTGTTTTACATTTAAAATCAATGCCTTCTTGAATGTACTTTTTCGTTTCTTCAATCGTAAATTCTGGCTTCAAAACAGATTGATCAATGTAACGGGCCAATTCGATTGGCGTCATATCTTGGGCTTTTTTCGTTGGTTTCATCTTATTCCCTCGCTTCGTATTTGATAGTTTCATCATAATGTATTTTTGCTACAATTGTCAATTAATTTTTGTATTTTTATTTCTTTTAAAAAATTTCAAATTCTTCTTGCAATTCGACCGTTGGTCTAGTATATTATAGCTATAGACCAACAGTCGAGAAAGGAGTCACCATGACACATACAAAAGATTTTGATCAAAAACGTAGCGAGATTTTAGATTGTGCGCAACAATTATTTATTTCAAAGAGCTATGAACTTACCTCTGTCAATATGATTTTAAAAGAAGTTGGCATCGCTAAAGGAACTTTTTATTATTATTTTAACTCTAAAGAAGAAGTAATGGACGCCGTGATCATGCGGATTGTTCTTAAGGATTTAGCATACGCCAAAGAAATTTTAGCTCGTAAAGATTTGTCGGCCTTAGAAAAATTATTAACTACCCTATTTACCAAACCTGAGACTGACGAGAAAAAAAACATTGTCAAAGAACTTCATCAAGCCAACAATGCCTTAATGAAGCAACGAGCATTACAAAGAACGATTGAACTAATTTGCCCGATTTATGCTGAAATAATCGCCGAAGGAAATGCGCAAAATGAGTTTTCCTCAAGCCAACCGTTAGCCGACAGCCAATTCTTAGTTGCTGGTGTTCAGTCTTTGCTGGACTTGAGTAATTTAAAAGATTCTAAGATTGAAATAAAGATCGAAAATATCGTGAACATATTATTTACTGTATTAAATATTAATCAGAACAACGTGGATCAGCAAACAATATTGAATAAAATTAAAGGAGGAAATAACAATGAAAACTAAAAAAATGGTAGTAATCGCAGGTATTGTATTAGGTTTAGGAGCGGCTTCTCAGATTGTTGAACACTCTGTCGATAAAACGGCTGTAAAAAATTATGTGGAGACTAATTTCACTGAACAAGACGATAACGAGACAAACTTTAATTTCAAAGACGAAGAAGAAAATACTTTTTTTGAATGGATTGGCTTTTAGTTTAAGGAGGAAATAACAATGAAAATTAAAAAAATAGTAGTAATCACAGGTATTGTATTAGGTTTAGGAGCGGCTTCTCAGATTGTCGAACATTCTGTCGATAAAACGGCTGTAAAAAATTATGTGGAGACTAACTTCACCGAACAAGACGATAATGAGACAAACTTTAATTTCAAAGACGAAGAAGAAAATACTTTTTTTGAATAGATTAGCTTTTAATTTAAGGAGGAAAAAACAATGAAATATCAAGAAATGGTCGAAAAAGTACACCAAATAACTGGTGAAAGTGCAGCTATCTGCAGCGAAATCATGGATAGCTATGAAAAATATTGCGCCCAAGAATTAAAACGTCCCTTTGCAAAAAAAATTACCCCGGAAATGATTGCTTGGATTGGTGCCAATACTGGTTGTGAAGCACGAACAGTCGAAAAAGTCATCACGGCTTTAATCAATACGCTTCGGGCTGGTGTGAAAGACAAGTTATTATTTAGAGCTTAAAAAACAACTGACCGTTGGAATGATCATTCCATCAGTCAGTTGTTTTTTTAGTTAATTCTTTTCTTCTTAGACACAATTAACCACTCTAAATTAAAACAATTTCGTTTTAAGATCCCAAAATCGGCAACACATAGTCTTGATTAAATTCTAAGCCCGAAATGGTCTCCTTAGTATCGGTAATAATCACCATAACTGTCGCGTCTTTTCCACTAGCTTCAAGCATTTTTAAATCAATGGTTCCAATTTCTTGACCTTGCTGAATCTTTTGACCTATTTCGATGTTTAACTTAAAAGGGGCGCCGTTTAATTCCACCGTATCAATGCCTAAATGAAGCAATAATTCCAAACCATCCGCTGTCACAATACCGATTGCATGTTTAGTCGGTGCAATCATGGTGATTGTTCCAGAAACGGGAGATTTGATGGTTTCTTCACTGGGAATAACCGCAAAACCTTCCCCCATCATTTTACTGGCAAAAACTTGATCATTCACCTCAGTAATGGGAATGATTTCGCCTTCAATTGGTGAATAAATTTTTTCGTTTTGAGATTTTGTTTGTGTTTTAGCGACATTTTCTACTTTACTACTTTTTTTGATTACCAATAGATTGGTTAGGATAAAAGCTAAAATAAAGGTACCAATTCCCACTAAAACATAAGTAATAACTTGATAAGGATCGTAAATATACATCAAAGGCGATAATAAAACAGCTAATCCATAGCTATTGGCTTGGATGCCCAATAACGAAAGAACCATCCCACCAACCGCTGAGCTGGCTAACATAACTACGATCGCTTTCATCCCTGTCCGCATCACGACACCAAATAAAGCTGGTTCACTAACCCCTAACATTTGCGTGATTGTCGCGGAAATACCTGCTGTTTTGACTGAAGCACTTTTTGTGCGTAAAGCAATTGCTAAACAGACTGCCGCATTCGCAAAACCATACATAGCGCAAACCGTAATCAAAGGATTAAATCCAGTAGTCGCGATTAATGACGTTTCTATCATGATAAACATATGATGCATCCCCGTCATTACCGCAATCGGATATAAGAAACCGATAATCAAACCACCAATTCCTAAAGGTAAATGCAAGAACATTTCAATGACTTTTACTGCTTGTCCTTCAAAAGCATGGACGATTGGACCCAAGACAAACAATGCAACAAATACAGAAACTAAAATGACTACAAAAGGAGTGAAAATCAAATCCATTGCATTCGGCATAATTTTACGTAATTTTTTCTCCAATGTTGCACCAATCATACCAGTAATTAAGGCTGTCAAAATCGATCCCTGATAACCCACTAAAGGAATCATGCCAAACGCCATGATAGGTTCGGCTGTTCCACCAGCTACTGCATACGCATTCGGCAACGCTGGAGAAACTAGCATCAAACCAATTAAAAAGCCGATAATCGGTAAACCGCCTAATTTTTTAAAAGCTGACCAACAAATAAAAGCTGTTAAAAAACCAAAAGCCGTATCTGTTAAAACGGTCACGGTCGCATTCAACCATTCAGGAATACTATCAGCTGTCAGTCCCATCACTTTAAGAACGGTTTCATTAAACAGAACACCCTTCAACCCTAAAAATAGTCCAGTGGCACCTAAAATTGGGATGATTGGCACAAAGATATCGGCAATATTGCGCACGGCACGTTGTAAAAAGGAAGAATCATCTTTAGCCATTTGATCTTTGGAGCTCTCATTAAAGTTGTAAATGGATTGCATCGCTGCATAAACTTTATTGACAATCCCAGTACCTAAGATAATCTGGTATTGCCCGGCATTATAGAAGACGCCCTTAACTTCTTCGACTTCCTCAACTTGGCTGTCGTCAATTGCTTTACGATCTTTAACTTGTAACCGCAAGCGGGTGGCACAGTGAGTAGAGGAGACAATATTGTCTTCTCCAATCACCGCAACTAACTTTTCTGCAATCTCTTGATAGTTTGTTTTAGTCATGAGTAGGATCCTTTCTGATTACAACGGCTTGGTAAGGTTGTAGTAAGTATCTGCCAGCTCTTTCTTGCAACTGTGAATAATTGTTCAGCAAAATTTCACCTGACGTTTCAATTGCTTCGATTTGATTACTTAGATTTACAAAAACTTGAATGGTTTGATCTCCAATGCGTTCATAAGCAATCACAGCATCACTTGCCTCTATTGGTGCAAATTGACCATAAATCAGTGTCTCACAAGCACTAGAATGGTTTCTTAATTGAATCATTTTTTTGTAAAAAGCGAAAACAGAATCAGCTTGATTAACTTGCTGAGCAGCATTGATTTCTGTCTGGTCACCAGATAATTTCAACCAAGCTTGGTCAGAATGGTTAAAGCCGGCATTATCGGAAGCATCCCATTGAAAAGGCGTCCGACCATTGTCTCTTGAACGTTGATTAACAAAATTCATGGCCTCTCCTTCAGAAAAACCTTCCATTAATGAACGATGATAATTATCAATACTGGATACATCATTGAAATCTTCAATTGTTTCTCTTTGGAAATTCTTCATGCCGATTTCTTGTCCTTGGTAGATAAATGGGGTCCCTCTCAAAAAGAAGAACAACGCCCCTAATGCTTTGGCACCAATTTCATTTTGATAATTTTTATCGGTAATATATTTTGATAATGAACGGGGTTGATCATGATTTTCTAAGAAATTAGCCCCCCACCCACTAGCTTGAATCGCCATTTGACTTTTGAATAACAATTCTTTCAGATCCTGTGGTTGCCAATTGGTCTGGCGGAACCATTCACTGCCATTTTCCACATCGATATCAGCATAATGAAAATCAAAGATCATATTGAAATAGCCATCTTCGCCAATATATTGGTCAAACTCCTCATAAGTCACTCCAGGTGCTTCCCCAACGCTAACGCATTCATGTTTTTTAAAAGTTTCGGCATTTAATTCAGTTAAAAACTGTTCAATTCCAGGTCGGTTACGGGTTTTGTGCTTCACACTGCCAAGACCATCGCTGCCATCAATCGGTGCATCCCCATAATCCTGATCTTTTTTGATAAAGGTGATGGAATCAATCCGAAAACCAGCGATCCCTTTTTCCAACCACCAGTTAATCATCTCATAAATCTCGGCACGCAAGGCAGGATTTTCCCAATTTAAATCCGGTTGTCGCTTATCAAAGGTATGAAAATAAAACATATTTTCCTCATTTGGGACCGGCTCCCAGACACTACCACCAAAAATCGAACGCCAATTATTCGGCGGATTACCTTCCTTGCCTGCTTTAAAAATGTAATAGTCGCGGTAAGGACTGTCAGCGTCTGCTAAAGCAGTTTGAAACCAAGCATGTTCATCAGAAGAATGATTGACGACTAAATCTAAAATGATTTTGATATTTTTAGCTTTCGCTGCGGCAATCAGTTCCTCTAAATCTGCCATGCTGCCAAATTCGGTTTGAATACCTTTATAATCAGCGATATCATAGCCATTATCAACCATTGGCGAGGTAAAAATGGGACAAATCCACAACATTGTCACACCTAAATCAACTAAATAATCTAATTTTTGCGTAATCCCTTTAATATCACCAATTCCGTCATTATCACTATCATAAAAACTTTTCGGATAAATTTGATAAACGACTTCCTCTTTCCAAAAATTCTGTGCTTCACTTACTCGCTGCTCTTTTAATTTAATCGTCATTTTTTTCTCCTTCTTTGTGGTATCGATACCACATTTGCTAAAAAAATCTGGCTAAGCAGATTTTCGGGTAATTAAATTTAAAACTAATTCAGACTTGTCTAACTGATAAACTTTTCCTTCCATTTGGGCAATTAACCAATTAGTGGACTCTCTTCCTAAAGCATCCACCGGCTGTTGAATCGTGGTTAGAGGAACTGCCAACATACTAGTAAAAGGCTGATTATCAAAACCCATAATGGCTAAATCCTCCGGCACTGACTGACCTTTGGCTAAATATCTCTCTAAAATACCACTAGCCACTTCATCACTGCTAGTAAATACTGCATCAGGACGCCGGTCTTTCGGCAAAGCTAAAAGTTTATCCGCGACTTTTTTACCATCTTCAATCGTATGGACTTGCTTAAAAATCCACTCAATCTTCATTGGCAAATTGCTTTCTTGTAAAGCTTTTTCAAAACCTTCTGTCCGAGAATTTCCATGTCCGCCTCGAGTCAAACTCCCACCAGTACAATAAGCAATTTTTTTATAACCCTTTTGGATTAAATAGTTGGTTGCTTCAAAAGAGGCAGTCGCTTGGTTTGTATAAACTTGTGGCAACTTTGAGCCGGGAATTTGTTCATTGCATAAAACGATTGGACCATATTCGCGGTAAGCTTCGATGACTTTCGGATCACCTTCGATAGAGCACATAATTAAACCGGCAATGACCTGCTGCTTCAGCATTTCCAACATATTGGTCTCAGCCTTTTTATCATCATAAGTCTGCATTACCAACACATTGTAACCATGTTTTCTGGCATTTTTTTCAATCGAATCAACCAAATGAGCAAAAAATGGATTTACAATCCGAGAAACAAGAATCCCAATCATCGTCCCCTTTTTTGAACGTAATTGCGTCGCTACTGAGCTAGGGGTATAATCCAACGCTTCCATCGCTGCCTGAATTCGTTTACGTTTATCTTCGGAAATATACGGATGATTATTTAAAAATCTTGAAACTGTCGAAACAGATAATCCTGCTTTCTTTGCAACATCTTTTATCGTTGCCAATATCTCACCGCCTTATGGTATCGATTTCATAAATATCATACTAAGATAAAAGTCGTTTGTCAACTTAAAAATATAAAAAATTGCTCGTCTCATTCTGTATCGACCATCATTCATCGGCAAGATTCCCTAATTTCTAATCTCTCGACAAAAAAATAACTCCTTAAAATAGATTTTCATCTACTTTAGGGAGCTGTCAATTTGAATCATTTGAAAAAATTAAATTATTCTGCAGCCCAATTAATAGTTGGCACAGTGATTTGTGGCACTACTGCTGTTAGTTCATCATCGGTTGAGATAGTTAAAACTTTTCCAATAATATTGGCTTGATTTTTATCATACTCAATATTTAAGTTTGAAATCAAGGTTTCTTTGATTTGGCTAATCATGTCATCAATATTTACTTGAGTCACTATATCAGCCGCATCAGCAGTAGGTGTGCGACCATCTGCTTCAAATAATTGTTCGTAATTTCCTTTTAATCCCATTTGATAGTAATCTAAGGCTGCCATCGTTTGACTGTCGTAGACTATTTCTGCCTTCATTTCATCAGTCACGATCGACTGATAAACTGATAAAGTCATCGTGTATTGATATAAATCACTCAAATTTCTCACAAAAACTAGATTGTCGAAGCTTTCTTGCAAAGTGGTATTGGCAGTATCAATTTTTGCTTGGGTGACTGTCGGATCAGTTCCCGCTGCAGCTAAAATCGTGACTGCATCTTGATAAGCCGCATTATAAGTATCCCATGTGTTGGTTGCATAGTTTTCTGCGACTAGATTATTTCCAGAAGCAGTGTTTGCTGCTGCCAATTTGTTGATGGAATTTTGTAAGGCTGTCGGATCTACTGACACTCTTAATGCCGAAATCGTATCTTCTAGGTTTTTTAATTGTGCATCTACTTGTGCTTGGGTCGCTGCAGCATCATTAAAAACTTTTTGTGCTTCAGTGATGGCTGTCGCTAAAGCTGCAGCCGTATCTGATGTGTAGATTGATTCATCATAATTTTGAGCTTCAGTTATTTTTGCTGATAAAGCTGTTTTATCTACTGTTCCTGGCGCTAAATTATTTAATGCCGTCTTGATTGCTTCAGTCGCTGCATCTACTTCGGCTTGGGTTGCTTTTTGATCAGCCGCCACTTTTTTACCAGCGGCAAGAGCTGTTGCTAAGTTTTGATATGTTGCCTCAGTGTAGTCATCTTTAGAGATGTTTTCCCCATTTGCGATTTCTGCATTCAATTCGTCTTTATCTACCACTTCGGTATTATTTCCAGGATTCGCTGCATAAAATGATACTTCTTCATTGGTCCAACCGATACTAATCAACGAATTGTGTTCAATAATAGAAGTCGTATACATATGGGCGCCAGCTTTAGCATTTTTATTATAGCTACGATAAACTGGATTGGTTTTATCAGTGTCGCTATAAAAAGCTTCTCCCTCTTGAATCCAGCCTTGTGTTTTCAACCAATCATATTCCGTTACGCTTTTCGTGTAAAAATGATCTCCAGTATGTTGATTGTATAGGCGATAAACTGCCTCTCCTTGGTCAGGTGTTGCCCAAGCGGCTTCTTCGTATTTCCATCCTTGTGCCACAAGCCAATTTCTTTCACTTGTACTTTCAGTAAAAAAATGCTCACCGCTGTTTGGATTATAGACTCTAAATAAGTCATTGGTTGCTGCATCTGCTGCAGTACCGCCATAAATGACTAATCCCATTCCTACTATTGCACTAAAACCTAATAATTTTACATTTTTCATATTGGCTCACCTTTCAAAAATCGAAATAATTTTTAATGAAATTAGAATATCATAAAAGATTTTTTAACGGAATTTAATAGCTTGAAATTACAATCAAAAATTTTTTTTAAAAAAATAATAGATTGGTCATTTTTGTTGCAAAAAAATAACACTTTAGTACTTCGGAATTGCACTATTTAAAAATAAGTCTAGTGATTAGGAATCGATTCATTTAACCATGAAACCTCGACCTTTTTACCAAAGTCATCTGTATAAATAATACTATTTTTAAAATATAAATTTAGCTAATATAAAAAAAGCCTAAACAGCTTATGACTAAAACTGCTTAGGCTCCCAAAGAAAGAAAATATATATAGTTCCATTGGTTTGGTTCTTCACAGATTGTCAGCTAACGGGGAGGTATAGCTGACAACCGTCCTCCCCAATGTAGCTAACTAATCTTTATCGGCTTTGGCTTTTTTACGTTTTTTCCATCCGCTAAAGCCAAGAGCGCCGATGATGCTGGCACCTAGTGCTTGATACCATGGATTACTGATATCGTTGGTTTGTGGCAAGGTCCCTTTGTTACTAGTTGATGGTAAATTATTGTTGGTTACTTGCACACCTGAGATGCGATTATCTCTCGGATCTTTGTTTGGATCCTTCACTGGTTTAATTACTGGTGGATCAATTTGTGGTATCGATGTTGGTTCACTTGGTTTGATCATAGTAATTTTCACCGGCTCAGCTGACGAAGTGATTTCATAATCTTTCTTCCCTTCTAACACAACACCTTCACCGGGATCTTTAAGTTGATTAATTGGTGTTGGATCAAATAGATCTGGTTTTTTCACATCATCAAAAGCTGTCGACTCATCAAAGGTTGGCGGTAAAACTGGCTCAGGGATCTCGTTAATCGTACCATCAGCATTTTTTGGATCCTCATTAGTTCCAGGGTCACCAACGTCCAATTCTGTTTCGCCAACATCAGTCATTGTTTCTAGTTCTGGTAGTGTTACGTCAATTGGTGTCACTTCTTCATTAGTAATATCGATGTTCTCAACTGGTTTAACCGATAAGTCTTCAACTGTCGGCAAAATAGGAAGTGCTTCTGGTTTAAGGTCGGTTACGCTAGGTACACTAAGAGTAGTATCTAAATCCTCCATCTCGACTGAGCCTAACTCAGCAGGTAGACTTAGTGGGCTTAGCGCATCCGGTTCAGGAATCGCCACAGTCGGTTGCTCCACGCTCATCGGTGTTAATTTCAATTGCGGGTTCAGGCGCAGTGCAGGTTCCCCTTCCAGCGCTTTTGTTATCTGGGGATCTGCTGATGGAAAGTTATCGTTTAGTAGAAAATAGGTATAGGGAGATTCTTCATCCCATGAATAATTAGTTTCCCAATATCCAAAAGGGTCCTCACGAATTTCCTCTTTCTCAGCCTCAGACAAGCCGCTAGTAGCCCGTATAAGTCCATTCGCCAGACAAGTATTAAACGAGTCAAGAGTAGCTTGAGTGTTATCTTCAAACGCTGTTTTATATAAACCAGGAAATATATAGGCGCTGGCATTATTTTCATTGTTAGGCAAACTGCTTTTAAGAAATTTAACCCCTGTTCCTTCAATAATATTGTCAAGGTCAGCTCTGAAATCTATTTTAACCGCCATGAATGCATCACCATCAATACTCATCTGATCTTGCCAACCTTCTAGGTCAGCTGAAATTTCAGCTCGGTTAATTGCATACTTGGCTAACATGTTGTTCCAATCGTCCTCGGTCTTAACTTCACCCAGACCCTCTATTCCTAAGCCAGTAAAATCAAAGTAATCTTTACCAGCAATAGGCTGTCCATTTTCCGTAAGTGCGGTAGCGTTAATGAAAGCTTTTGCTTTTTTATATGGCTCATAGTCGTCTGTAATTAGTGCCTCAGCCTTATCATGATAAATCTTAAACTCCACTAAATATTCTTTCAGCCTGGCTACTACTTTAAGATACGCCTGCAGATCCGTCAAGTTAGTATCGTTTGTGTCAGTAGCAGCAAACAACTTTTCAGCATCAGTAATGAAATCAGTTAGATCGAACGGATCTTTGTCTTCAGGTAGGACGGCATTATAGTCAGTTTGATATTTCTTGATGATTTTTATTTGTTCATCAAATACTTCTTTACTTGATACTAATACCTTTTGATACTCTGGCCACCACGTTTTTAATTCTGAAACTAAATCTTCATATGCAGCTAGTTGGGCGTCATCATCAACAGTATCCTGATTAATCGTTTGGTTTATTAGAATCTCAGTGTTAATCGGATAAGTATCAATAAACTCCATCAAAGGTTTGAAAGTTGTTTCATTAATTACTCCCATAGCTGCGACAGCGGCTTCATAAGTTCGCGTAATATCTCCGGTAGCACTCTCGATGTCTTCATTGTATTGTTGAATAGCCAAGATAGCAGCTGGTTGTAGATCCATCATATTCTTATGAGCTGCTTCAGCTGCTTTATAAGCTTGTTTCATGTCAGCCGCGTTAGCATCATTATTGAAGCTTTCGATTTCGGTTAAAGCTGTTTGATAGAGATCATTTGCTTTTTCAAGCTCATCGTTTAAATCATTTTCATAATAATTATTTGCAGCATCCAATTTGTCTTTCAGACCATCCGGGTCATTAATTTTATTGCCTAAATCTGTTAGAAGTTCCTCTAATTGCTCCTTTTGAGCCTCAATTGGGCCATAAAGTGATAATGCCTTGTTGTATTTTGCCTGAGCATCATTATATTGTTCCGTTAATTTTCCGTGTGCTATTTTTAGATCTTCGTATTGGTCCTCAATTATTGGTAATTCATCTTCTGCAATTTTTACTTGATCAAGCACAGCATCTCGTGCCCTTGTTGCCTCTTTAAACAAGTTGTAAACTTCAGTAAACTGTCCATGAACTATCAAATATTCATCTGAATGATCTTCTAACTGCTCTTCAAGTTCAGTTTTCGCCTTTTTTACCTCTCCCATTTCTGTATTTAATAGACCTAACTCTGTAGTCAATTCACCAAGGACTGTATTTAAAACCAGTATGTCTGCTTCCAAATTGGTTTTCGTGCCGGTCAAACTCTTAACTTTTTCTTTGGCGATAGCGTATTCTGCCATTGCTGCTCCATGATCACTTTTTGCTTTTTCGTAGGCTGCCTTAACTTCTGGGTAGTTTGTAGGAATTTTAGCGTTTATTTCATTATAAGAATTTACTAAAGCATCATATAGACCAGAGACTCGATTTTTCTCAGTTGTCAGCTCATTAAGCAGTTTTTGAATTCGGGCATGTTCATTTTTAACCTTAGAATATTGATCAAAAGCCGTTTGATAGTTTGATTTTAGTGTTTCATAGCTTGATTCAGCAGATTGTTTTTGCGCATTTAGATTATCATATTCTCTTTTAAGACTTACATATTGATTTTCTAAGGCGGTGAAGCTTTCAGTAGCTTTATCATAGTTCGTTTGGGTAGTCGTAAATTCAGCTACTAATTGATCATACGCTGCTTTAACCGGTTTATGCTTTTCAACAGTCTGATCATATAATTTAACATTTTCAATATAGACTGCATAAGCGCTTTCATATTCGGCATCGCCTTTAGCGTACTGGTCTAAAATTTTTTGCGCTGCATCTCGATTAGCCGCATAAATAGCCGCATCAGTCTCGAAAGCGCTTAACTGTTTCTCATAAGCAAGCTTGTTTTCATCATAAGACCTTTTATCTGAATTATAAGCTTCTGCTTCTTTTTGATAAGCAGCCTGAGCCTGATTATAGTCAGCTGTATTCTTTTCATAAACTGGTAATAATGCTTCGATTTTTCCAGTGGTTGATTGATAAGTAGCAACGATATCTTCATATGCTTGTTTAGTCTTTAAATAGCCGTCCCTCAACTGATTGTATCCGGCAATTTGGCGATTATACTCACCAATTTGACCTTCTAAACCAGATAGTTCTCTATCATAATTCTCCATTTGAACCTGATAAGAATCCTTAAGGTTCGCTAGGTCATCGTATTCCCCCTCATAACCCTCTTTTATGGAATTATAAGCCGCTAAGCTGCTTTGATAAGTCTGATTGAGCTCAGCCACTTTAGCATTGAGTTCAGCTTGTTCCCCTAAAGCTTGATTATATTCTGCTAATGCTTTTTCGTACAGCCCTTTTTTTCCATTATAGTCAGAAAGGTTCGATTGATAACGTCCTTGACTTATCTGGTATTCGCCTAATAGTTTATTATAATCAGTCACTAAACCTTTATAATCACTTTGCTTCTTTTCATAAGCTTTTTTAGCATCCTTATAATCACTTAATTTTATTTTATAGATAGCTTCGGCTGTCTGAAAAGCGTTTTGCAAATCGCTTCCTTCTGCTACACTAGCTTTTAAATTATTATATTCCTGTAAAGCCGCTAAATATTGACCTTCTTGCGTTTGCAAGGTTGATTTTGCATCTTCAAATGGCGCTATTAAACCTTCATAAGCATCTTTGGCAGCCTTATATTCAGGAGTCATTTCCGTATATTGTTTGTTAAGCAAATTAAATTGTTCTTCAATATCATCATAATTTCCCCTAGCTTCCTCATAGGCTCCCTTTAGACCAAGATATTCGTCTTCTGCCTCCTTAAGTTTAGTCAATTGCTCCTCATAAATCTTTTTGGCTTCAGCAGCTTTTGCATATAAGGAATTTTCTTCAGTAGTGTAGCTTTCGTAAGTCTCTTTTTTCGTTTTATAATCATTATAAGCATTAACATAATCAGTGTAAGCTTGCGGAAGTTCACCACTTTCACTTTGATCATTTGCTAGCTTCTCTGATTGAATATTTTGAGTCACAGCTGCAAGGGCACTGACAGGCGTTCCTAACATGGCAATCAATGTCGTTGAATAAAGCATCCCTTTCCAATATTTTCTCTTTCTTTGCGTGTTCATTCTAATCCCCCTCGTTTTTAAAAAGCATCTCCCATCTTAGGAAAGATGTTCAAAAAAACTAATGTAATTTTTATATTATAATTATAACATCCATTTATTAATTATTCAAAATAAATAAAATATTTTGTAATATATAACGACATAAAATATCCTTTTAAACCAATATTTATGGAATATCGGTATCGAATTGTAATAAAACGTTGTCAGAAATAAAAAAATAAACCTTTTAAATAATCGGTATAATTAATTAAATAAATAATTAATCTCTTCATTTTAGACAAAAAAGCAAAAAATATATTCAAAATAAAGATTTATTATTACGTTTAAAACGAGACTTCATAATCGGTGGGTCTTGTGGATTACTTTGAACCTCAAACAATCTTAAAAAAACTAAATAGGGATAAATATATAACGTAATCGTTTGTTTTTTAAGAATTTATCAAAAAAAAAGACCTCGATCGTATGTGATCGAGATCTCTACTAGCTATTTCCCAGCAAAAAATATTTATTAATAAGTGTGCCACTCCCCTTATCCCACATATTTATTTTTTCCTCTTGATACTTTTCAAAATTTTTTTACACCTGATATCTAAGAAAAAACTAAAAATTTTACTTGAAAAAGTACCAGTTAGATTGGTTAACCTCAGCTGATTCTTATGAGTATTTTTCACTTGTTTAATCATTCATCTGTTATTTTTGAGAAGCTTAAGCAAAAAACCTCACTCAGTAATTCAGCATGAACTAAATTATCTATAATTACTCACCTCCTTTTCATCTATCCTCATCTTATTCCGTTTATTTTTTCAGTTCGTTTTAGTTATCTTTTAAAACGATTTTCATGACAGTAAATCAATTTCCGCAACGATCTGACAATAGGCGTGGCTACCCTTTTTTTATTCCCTAAGAATTTTTACGAATTTTAGTTTATTAAGGATTATTTCTTAGAAAAATGCTGATATCAGCTCATTTTTTTAATCTTCATAAAAGTAAGATCCTAGTCGTTTGGCTAGTTGTTTGCGCCAGTAAAAAATGGTGCTGCGGCTAACCTGATATTGGTCGGCGATTTCTTGGATACTACGCCCAGCGAGCCAGCGTTCTTTTAAAAATATTTGTTCACCACGAGAAAGCTTGGGCCAATTGATGGTTAAAAATAACTTTAATTGGCTTTCAGCTTCAGGATTATTGATAGGTTCTTGGTATCGGTCATAGCTTCTTTCTTTAATCTTTTGTTGACGCAAATTTTTCCGCTGATGGTCTCTGACTTGCCAACATAAATAACGGAACATTTCTGGCAAATTAACTTCTTCTTGGGTTAAACAGCGTTGAAAGAATGCCAGCTGCAACTGTTGGAAATAATCTTCGTAATCAGGACTAAAGGGATACACGCGACTGACATGTAATACCTTGTGAAATAGACCTTGGTAATTTTTTAGGGCTGTTTCGATTTCTGCTCTTTCCACAATGCCTCCTGTAATTATTTTCTCCGGCCGGGTACTCATAATTTAGAAGCGATTGCCGCCTTTTCCCAATTTAGAACTTGCTAAATTCTTAGTATTCTTACCTGATATATCTTGCCAAAAAAGTGTTTAGTAACTTCTATAACAAACCTAAAGGAGTTGATCAATCAATGAAAAATGGACCCTATGGTAGTTGTAATACTGACATCTTGGATTGAAATATTGCCAGTCCTGTGTGGGATTTCTATCTTGAGAAAGCCACCCTTTTTCACCAAAATAACCGGTGTGAGATCCACGCTGTGTTGCCTGTGCCAAATAGTTTAGACACTTTGTTTTTATGTAACGACACGCTCGCTTTCACTAGTCAAAAAAGTTTCAAAGTATTGCAGGAGCATTTTTTTCGCGATAGTTTTTTAGATTATCAGATTGTCTGTAAAACCGTGCGAAAATTTCAGCAGTTTCCCCAATACAAAGTCCCGATGACCGATGGGCATCAGCTTTTAGTTCCGCTGGAGAGTCCGTGGGGAGCGGCGATTTGGTTGAACCCTTTGAAAATCTATCAGATCCATGAAAATCCCCATCAGACTTTGATTGAGTTTGAACAAGGACCGTTGATTGTTTCGACTTTACGGAAAAGGAGTTTGAGATGGTTGAGCTTGGAGGCTTTGCTGCTATTTGCTGTGATGCGAAGGGATTTTGCCTTTTGTCCACGAGAATTGACCGACTTAAAAAAGAATCTGCCTGATTGTGGACACTCCCCTTTTTTGCAAACTATTTTGTTGGCCTTACCACGAGATTGTCAGCAGCTTCCCTTGAATAAATTCTCGCAAACGTATTTCACTGAAGCCTTTAAATGGCACTACAACGCTTTGACTAGTGACCCAAATTAAGAAAGAAGGAAAAATATGAAACCATTAATTATCGACATCAGCGAATGGCAAGTCCCAGCCAAAATGAATTACGCCACTTTAGCCAAACAGATCGACCATGTAATCGTCCGCATACAATACGGCTCGGCTTATTTAGACAAACACTACGTCAGCCATATCAAAAATTTCCAAGCCTGCGGTATTCCAGTGGCGGTCTACGCCTTTGTCCGTGGGATCAACCATCACGATATGGAACACGAAGCACAGACTTTTTATCAACGAGCAAAAGAATTTCAGCCAACATTTTACTGGCTAGATGTGGAAGAAGTGACGATGGCAGATATGCGAGGTGGTGTGGAGGCCTTTCGCCGAAAATTAAAAGATTTAACTGGCGCAAAAGTGGGGGCTTATATCGGGCATCACCTGTACAAACAACTAAATCTCGTCACCGAAAACTTTGACGGTATCTGGTTGCCAACTTACGGACGAGACACTGGAACTTATCAAGGGGTCAATCCGTCAGTCACACAAAGATACGACCTCCACCAATATACTAGCCGTGGACGGTTGAACGGATATAACGGAGATCTGGATCTCAATCGTTTAACTGGGCAAAAGAATCTTAATTATTTCACCGGGGAACCATTAAAAGATCTCCAATGGGGCATCAGTGAACCCGGGCATTTCAAACTCCACAGCGCTATTCATTTACGCTGCGCACCTACCACAAATGCCTTGAAAATTGCGACATTAAAAGCCGGCGAAGTCCTCAAATACGATGCCTTCGCTCACGAAAACGGCTATGTTTGGCTGAGACAGATTCGCCAAGATGGCACCTTCGGCTATCTCGCCACCGGAAAAAGCGATGGCCAAAAACGAACCGAAGCACCGTGGGGAACTTTCTTTTAGGGTATTGAAAAGTGAGAAACATTCAATAATTCTCTCCAGTTATTTTTAATAGATATTTAATATCCTAAAGTATTCCAACTAATTTTTGAAAAGATAGCTTATCAATATGCAACGGATAATAATTATTGATGTACTTGAATTGTGTGCTAGATTTTTAAACAACAACAAACAAGCAGTTAGACAAGAGAGTTGTCTAACTGCTTGTATTGGTCTATTGATAAACGCACCTGATCAGAAATGTTGAGAGATCTATTCCCTTTCAAATCAACTCTTGATTATCGTAAAATAATTAGAAGTTCACTTTTGTATTTATTTCCCATAAAACCCAACTCCCTCAGAGCGCCAGCCTTCACTAACTAAGCCAGTATTTTCAGTTGTACTCAAAGTATAATGATGAGATCCCGCATCTTGCGCATTCGGATTAAATACGCGATAAATCGGAATTTCTGTTTCTTCTGATGCATAGAATGCAATTCCTTCTTTATTCCAGCCAGCTTGTCCCACCGAATCATATTCAGCTTGATCTAAAGTATAGAAATGTTCACCAGAATTGGGATTGTATAAACGATATGCTGCTTTGCCAGTTTTTTCGCCGCCATACCAACCAATACCTTCGTCTTGCCAACCTTTATTGATCAAGCCCTGTGCTTCTGTCAGGGATTTCGTGTAAAGATGTTCGCCGTTGTTTTTGTTGTAGACACGATACAACGGTACACGATCTTCTGCTGGTTTTTCTGTGACGGTCAGTGTGCCTTTTTGATAAGTAATTGTGTAATTATTCGCCGCATCTGTCACCACACCAGGGATCATTTCAATCTCAAAAGTCCCTGCTTTGGCAGTATCTGTTGTAAAATTTGCCGTTGGTAATTGAGAGAAAATGGTCGCTTCCGTCTCACCAGTCGCAAATTCACCATATTTGACTGTACCTAGGGCTGGTAGTAAATCTTCTTGTTGGACTTTGACATCTTCGGCAGTTATGGTTAGCGGTTTCGCAGTAATTTCATACTCACCGATGAAAGTATCTGCTTCTGCGTACTTTTCTGATCCATCGTTGTGGGCATAGACTTGGTACGTTCCGACATTAGATGAATCGACTTTTTGATTATTTTGTTTAATGACTGGTGTGATAGTCCCTAATTTTTCATCACTAGTAATGGTAATGACTGGTTTTTCTCCATCGTAAGTGTGTTTTTTAGAAAATGTCCCTTTATATAAATCTTTCGTTGGCGCGTTTTTCACAGTCACTGTGGCATCAGAAAGCACGAACTGGTTGGAGTTAAAATTATTATTGGTATTATGCACTGCGATTTTTATCTGGTAGGTACCTGCTTCATTCATTGTTTCAGTTTCAACGTTGTCCTTCACATATGTCACGGTAAAGTGCTCCAAGCTTTCATCTTTAGCAGTGATCGCCTTTTCCAGAGTCAGTCCTTCACCTTCGTATACTAAATCCGTTGCTCGCTCATAATGAAAATCCTTTTCTGTTGGCGTCGCTTTTTTGACGTTTACACCAGTGACTATATGTCCAGCAGAAAATAGTGTACTTTTTTCATCAGTTACATCTGCCATCACAGTATAATATCCAGCATCTTTTATCCTGTTTGATATCATGCCACTCTGGTATAGCGTCAACGTCACTTCTTCAGCGAATGCCTTTCTAAAACATTCATTCTTATCCATCGGAACCACCGTCTGTATTTTGCCATTGTAGGTTTTATCAGAAACATCCAGTAAATTTGGCGTTAATTTCAATTTTGTATCTGCCACTGGGATAAATCCACCAGCTTCTGTGCCATCTTTGTAGGCGATACCGACTGACTGGGCTTCATTTGTCCCGCTGATGGTCCAGAAAGGATCTACATCGTCTATGTTTTCACCAAGGAGAAAATCTAAATCAATAGCACTATTCCATTCAAAAGAATTTGAAGTAGTTGACGGTGCTTTGGCGATGACTACGCCATTTTCAATTGGTTTCTTCCAATTATTTCTATAGTCGTAAATCAAATCAGTCACTGAGGCAGCTTCACCGTAGACGAGACCGCCGCTTACTGTGACTGTTCCTCCTTCAGCATTGATGCCTCCTCCAGTAGCAGATTCATTGCCGCTTATGGTTCCTCCACTCATTGTGACTGTTCCGGTGTTAGCATGGATGCCTCCTCCATAGCTAGTTGCTGTATTGTCACTGATTATCCCGGTGCCATTTACTGTAACTGTTCCTCCAGTAGCATTGATGCCGCCTCCATCATCAGATTCATTGTCGCTTATGGTTCCACCTTCTATTTTAACCTCGCTATGGTAAGCATTGATGCCGCCTCCTAATCCTGGAACGGTGCCACTACTAGTTTTATTACCACTGATTGTTCCACTTCCACTTACTATGACTGTTCCGGTGTCAGCATAGATGCCGCCTCCAAAATTAGATTCATTGTCGCTGATTGTTCCGTTTCCACTTACTGTGACTGTCCCGTCATTAGCATAGATGCCGCCTCCTTCAGTATCTGCTAGATTGCCATTAACTATTCCTCCTTCTATATTGACTTTGCTAGTAGAACCTTCAGCATAGATGCCGCCTCCATTAAAAGTTGCTGTATTGTTGCTGATTGTTCCACCTTCTATATTTACGCTACTTCCGCTACCAGCATATATTGCACCGCCATCTCGTGCATTTCCATTCTTGAGAGTCCCTGATTTTAATGTGAAAGTAGCACTAGTTAGCGTAATAAGCGAACTTCCTTTTGTTGCTTTATTATTTTCATTCCCATCAATGCTTACATTATCCAGCGTTAGACTTCCTGAATTTGTTACACTGAACACACCACCGAAGTAGTTAGTCACTCTTTTTAAAGTAGTTCCATTTGCCGAAGTCAGTGTGATATTTTTTCCGCTGATGTTAATTGCTTCGTTATTAACTTCAATATTGTCAGATAGAATAATTGTTCCAGAGTCTTCAATTTTATCAATTTCACCCTGCAAGTCAGCCTGAGTTGTGATGGTATCATTCTGTGGGCTTAAATTATTTCTAGTTGTTGCTCGATCCGCCGATGCCTGACTTTCTCCGCCAGCATTCCCATCAGATTTCTGATTATCTGCTGTGAATAACTCGCTGGACATCCCTACATCCAGCGGACTTTCTGGATCGATATTTTCCGAACTATTTGGCGTGGTTTCATCTGTCGTTTCCGCCAAGACTTGCACCGGTCCGACTGCTAGCTGGCTGACTAATAATATTCCTGTAGCTACCGAGATTAACTGTTTATTCCACTTGATTAGTTTGAATTTCTGTCCTTCTTTCATTTATATTCCCCCTATTATTTATTTATGTATTGTATTTTGATGACTATAAGACTAAAAGAAAGCCCATCAAACTGAACTTTCTTTTAGTCATTTCAATTACTTTCCGTAAAACCCAATCCCTTCAGAGCGCCAGCCTTCACGAACCAAGCCAGTATTTTCAGTTGTACTCAATGTAAAATGATGAGATCCGGCATCTTGCGCATTCGGATTAAATACGCGATAAATCGGAATTTCTGTATCTTCTGATGCATAGAATGCAATACCTTCTTTATTCCAGCCAGCTTCTCCCACCGAATCATACTCAGCTTGATCTAAAGTATAGAAATGTTCACCAGAGTTTGGATTGTATAAACGATATGCTGCTTTGCCAGTTTTTTCGCCGCCATACCAACCGATGCCTTCATCTTGCCAGCCTTTATCAATCAGACCTTGAGCTTCTGACTGGCTCAAAGTATATAAATGTTCACCGTTGTTTTTGTTGTAAACACGATAAAGGGGTAATCGATCTGGATCACTTGGTTCTGGAATAGTCTGTTCCTTAACAATCAAGCTTCCTGAACTATAGGTCACTGCGTAATTATTACCTATTTCTGTTTTGATACCGGGATTCAAAGTGATGTCAAATGTTCCCGCTGTTTTTCCATCACTTTCGTAGCTGGTAGAAGGTAATGTGCTGAATAAATCAGTTTGTGTTTGCCCTGCCACAAATCCATCATAATTAATTCTTGCTTCTGGTAAAGTTTCACCTTGTTGAAGGGTAACATCTTCCACCGTCACTGCTAGTGGTTTCTCACTGATAGTGAAACTTCCTAATAAAACATCGGCTGCCCCGTAGTTTTCGGTTTCCTTTGTCCGAGCATAGACTTGGTATTCACCAACATTGGTAGAATCGGTGTCATCTTCTCCTTGCTTGAAGATGGTGTCGATTTCCCCTAATTCTGGGATATCGCTAGTGATTTCGATTGTTGGCTGTTCGTCGTTATAGACATAATTTTCTTCAATTGTTGCTTTGAAGTTAGTTGCTGCTGGTTGAGGTTTATCTGCTATGGTAATTTTTCCATTTGTAATAATACTAGCGTTTTTAAAATTCGTATTCTCACCAACAATGATCTTAATCTGATAAGTGCCAGCTTCTTTCATCGTCGCTGTCTCTCGACCGTCTTTCACATACCTCACTTTATAATTGGTTAAAGTCGCATCTTTTGGTTTAATTTGATTGTTAATAGTCCACCCTTCACTGCGATAAGCAAGATTGGTGGTGCTTGGATAGGTAAAGTCACTTTGTGTTGGCGTCGCTTTATTGATAAAAAATGTGATGGCATCTGTCGACTCGTAAGCTTGATAAATATCCCCACCAGCTGTCTCAAATTTTGCTTGGTATTCTCCTATTTGAGTTGGCATCTCATCACGATAATTTTCACTACCAGCATCGGCATATTTGAAAGTCATTGCGCCAAAATCTTGTTGATTATAGCCTTTAATATTACTTTCAGTAATTCCCTGAGGCTGACTATTATAAGTAAACTTAGCAGAATCTCCAGTCAACTGACCACTGTCGACAGTTTTTCGATTCACCGTGACACCATCCACTTCAAAGAAACCTACATTATCATCATTTTGATAGGCTATTCCTGAAACACCGTTGCGGTATGCCCAGTTTACAGTTGGTGAATAAGATTGCGTAATATCAGGGGTTACTGTTAGATCATCCGCAGTTTCAATATCATAGGTATCTTTATTTTTATCTCTTTCAATCGTAAATGCTTTTTCTTTTAGACCATCCCAACTGGAGAAGTTATCTGCTTTGTAAATTGAATCTACACCACTAATCTTTTCATTGTAGATAACGCCATTGGTTGTGTTTAGTGTTGCTTGCCGACTTGAATTAAGTCCATCTAAGTAGATATTGCTACCAAAGTCAGCAGTGTTGTTGACGATTTGACCGCCATTCAGGTTTATTGTAGAAGCATATGCATAGATGCCACCGCCGTCACGGTGTGAACTATTATTGCGAATGCTTCCACTATTTACATTTATTGTAGAATTAATAGCAAATATACCGCCTCCGCCATTCCTTTCTGATCTATTGTCACTAATTGCCCCACCATTTATATTTACTGTGCCATTACTAACATATATACCACCGCCAGAATCAATCCCACTATTTCCTCTCGTTATCTTACTGCCACTATTCAAATTAAGCGTCCCATTATCTCCCATACTGATTAGTGAACCGGTAATTTCTCTATCCTCACCATCAATCGTCACATCTTCCAGAGTCAAGCTGGCATTATTATAAACATTAAATGCTATATTACTCCCTCTCGTTATCTTAGTATTTCCACTTTCTGGTTTCAGTAAAATATGACGATCACTGTCTGATACAACAATTTCATTAACTAAATTAATCGCATCACCCAAAATAATCTCCACAGGATTCTCTACACTACCGCCTGTCGCATTTGCAATTGCCGCATTTAAATCAGCTTCTGTCGTGATTGGTCCCGTCACTTGCGGCGCGATAGGTGTCTGTAACATCCCTAATTTCAAAGATTCATTCATTGAGCTTCCTGTTCCTACTTGATTACTTGTATCTACTTCTGCAAATACAGGCAAACTCCCTAAAGCTATTTGGCTGACTAATAAGATTCCTGCGCTGACTTGGATGAATTTTTTGCTATGAGTAACTAAATGAGAATTACGTTTTTTTATCATCATTTTCGCTCCTTTTCCCTCAGTTCATTTAGGTTAATTATAGCAAATCCTCCCTAACAAAAATACATAAATTATTCTATTAAAAGTAAAATTATTTGATTTAACGCATTTTTATGGTAGTTTTTCTGTAAATGTTTTATTTTTCTAGAAATTGATATTCTTTTGAAAATTATATGTCTAAAATAAAATAATTGTTCTCATTTGTTATTTTAATCGTTAATATAAAGTCCTATCCGCTTAAAAATAAAGCTTGTCGATCCCTTTTTTTCAAAATTTCCCCGAGTATTTTGACAAAGATATATAAACGCACCAATTGGCGGTACTTTTCCATTAACAAATGCCATTCTCCTGCGGTGAAATATTCTCCGAATTGATAGATCGAAGCCGCTAACTTTGGCGTAGCCGGTTGATCAAAATAAATTTCCCTAACCACGGGATACAATGGCAAGTCTAACTTCTCTGCTGCTAATGCCCGTCTAATAAGTAATGCCTCTACAAATTTCAAGCACAAGGCAAAATTCATCGTATGCTGATAATACTTAGTCACTTGTCGTTGCATTTTTTGATAATCACGATTAAATAGTTGACGGCAAGTGAAGGGATGCTTTTTCATAAGTTTTTCTCCTCATTTTTTTCTCTTACATTTAATAACGAAAGTTTTTGAAAAAAAGTCCAAAAAATTATTCAATCCATTTTGCTTTGCAGATAAATCACTTTTATTGGATATTTATTTAAAATAATATTTGCTGCAATTTTTTGGCTAGGATAAAAAAATATTTGCTTTAAAATGGGTTAAATTTTACCGGCAGCGATTTTCCTTTTCATGATTATTTTATTTGTTTATAATAAAATCTCTCAGTTTTACTAATTCAATTTTTATTTACTTCAAAAAAATAAAAAAATTGTTATAAATATTTTTAGCCAAAATCATTTCAATTAACCATTAGACAAGAAGGCCTTTATGGTAGAAAATACCTATTTAGTGCTTCTCATTTAGAAAATCATTGCTTATATTTCTTGCAAAACATCTATTTTGCCGATTTAAGCTGAAACTTAAAAATAATTAGAAATAATGATAATTTTTTAAAATAAAGGTCTTTATGTCTTTACCGGCTTCAAACATATGCTATGTTGTTGATACAAGATACTTAGGGGGTCATTTTTTGAGAATCTTTATAATTGAAGATCAGTTTATCTTTAGAAAGAAAATCATTGATTTAATCCATTCTGCCAGTGCCCATCCTTTTGAAATAGTCGAGGTACTGAATGAACGAACCTTTTTTCAAGAAATCGAAAGAATGGATATTTATTCGACTGATTTGTTCTTTATCGATATTGATCTTAATTTTTATTTGACGGGAATTGATTTAGCAGAGGTTATTCGGGGTAGAAATAGAGAATGTGGCATTGTTTTCTGTACTTCTTTTGAAGATAAAACCATCGAAATTGTCAATCGTCAAATTCTTCCTTTAGGCTACTTAGTGAAAGATAAGAATCGGGGGTTGGTGCAGCAGGATTTAGCGCGGATTCTTCAAAAATTTGTAACAAATACGCAAAAAGATGCCGGAAGTCATCTTAAACTTATCATCAATCAAGGGCGTGAAAAAACCATCATCAATGAAGCAGATATATTTTACATAGCGACTATTCCTAGTCATAGAAATACACTTACTTTGCGTTATCAGCAGCAAGAGATCCTGGTTCCTGGTAAATTAAGAACCTTAAAAACAGAATTGAAAAGTCCCTTTTTCATAAAAGAATTGAAGTCTTTTATCTTAAATATCAATAAAATCGAAAAACTATATTCCACAGACGGTCTGGTACAATTCATCGATCAAACAATTTTAGATATCGGTTTGGTGGGTACTAAAAAAGTGCAGCAGTTTTTACGAGAGGAAAATAGTGATGTCTCCGGGTAATTCGATGGCGCTGGCTTCTTTGTGCAACATTGTACTGTTGTGGACTTTCATTGATCAAATGTTTATTTCCAGAAAATCCAGCTATCTGCTTAATGTTTTGTGGTTAGGTAATTTTTTTTTCTCTTTATTAAGCCAAGAAATTTCGGCTTTTCTAATTTTTTATTTTCTTTTTCTACTGGAATTAATATTGATGAAACGTTATTTGTCTAATTGGTTACTGCCGGCATTGATCTTGATTTTTCAATATGCCTTAATCGTGTTTGTCCGACTGATCACTTATTATCTCCCAGAATATATTATGATAGGCGTCAATTTCAATTCTGGGAAAACGCTGTCGCTACTAGCGTTTATTCAAGTGAGTTTATTGTTAGTGTTATCACATTATTTGGTTAAGTTAGACAAAAAATATCATGTGGTCGGCTCACTAAAGGAGATGCCAAAATCATTTTTTCTATCAGGTATCAGTCTGTTTATCCTATTTATTATTTTAATGACTTTGCTCACTTTTTTTTCGATTTTTGGACCATTCACCTTACTTTTTTTACAGCTGCTCTTGATTTTTTCGATTGCTACTCAGACTATTTCAGTCTTTACTTTAAGGAGCAAAGTTTATCAAAAAAATGCCTATTTAAAAGCCTTAAAACGTTCCATGAAAGAGGAGCAGGAAAATTACGAGTTGGCTAGAGAGTATCGACATAATTTTCGTGGTATTTTATTAGGTCTCAATGAATATTTAACTAGCGAAGATCTATCTGGCGCAAAAGATTATTTGCTTCAAACTTTGGCTGATTCAGAGGACTATTTTAAAGAGTATCGCTATAAACAGTTAACTGAGATTCGAAATGCCGCGATTCGCGGCGTATTGTCTGATTTTATCAATCATTGTGAAGAAGATCATATTTATCTAGAATTAAAAATTTTTGACCAAGGTACGGACCTTCCTATCTCTCAAATTGAATTGACGCGTTCCATTTCGATTGTGTTAAACAATGCCCTTGAAGCAGCTGTGATGGAACCGCAAAAGTATATTTACGTCGAACTACAAAATACAGCAACCAATTGGCAAATGACGGTGACTAATCCCTCCACCCTGAACCAGTCAAACATCACTACTTTGCTCCAAAAAAATTACTCTAGCAAAGAAAATCATAGTGGTCTGGGCTTGTTTCAATTGAATAAGATTAGTCGGAAGTACGCTGATTTTTCATTAACGATTGATAAATCCCCCGACCAATTTACCGTCGACATTACGATTAAACAAGTTTAAATTCAGTGTAATCTCAAAGACTTTTAAAATTTTTTTTGATTGCACAAACCCTTATGAAAGCGTTATCAATTTACGTATTTACTGACTATAGTTTGTTACACTTTTTACATATTCAATACGGGGAGTGGAACAAATGTTAACCATCAATTTAAAAGTAGGTACTTATGTAGAAATCAAAAAATTCGAGTATGTCTGTTACGAGTCGGGAAAAATGCTAAATAAGGCTGATTTTGATAAATTTACACTTCAGCCTAATCTTACTTATAATTTCCAAGGGGAAAACTATGTCTCTATCTTAGGATCTGAAATCATGTTTTTAGAATTAAATAATTAAATAGATCAATCACAAAAAAGCTGAACCTTTCATTATGAAAAGTTCAGCTTTCTTTGCTTAATTAATTGTAATTGCGCGACCATCTTTTTCAGCGTTGTATTGACCGACCGTGATCCATGCTCTAGCACCATTATCGTACTTCATATTTTTACCACCGCTGCCTGCACCATCATCTGCTGAATAGTACAACGGATCATAGACTAAAAATTTGCCATCTTGATAACCAGCAATGACTTTACAATGATTGCGATTGGTATCGCTATCGACTTGGTAAGATGAAAAACCATAATATAAAACTGGTTGTCCGCTTAACACGCGATTGATAATTTGGGTCGTACTTTCCCCAGAAATATCGACTGTATTGCCGCCAAACGTTTGACCATATGTGGCTAGTGCATTAGGTTTGATAACCCAGCCGAAGCCTTGACCGGTGTATACGTCGCCCTTTTGTCCATCAGGATTAGCCGGATACATCGGTAAGTTATCTTGCATTGCTTTCGGATCAGCATTGATCCCTTTTGATCCAAGTATCATCGATAAAGCCGCTGAAGCACAGCCCCATGGTGCTTTTACTGGGACGTATTGGCTCACATAAGGTACTTCTGCGATAAAACTTTTAGTCGTAACTGTTGAAGCGCCGCCGGAAACAAACCAAGAAGTCCCTTCATTTTTCCAGCCTTGACTAACTAAACCATCCCGTTCACTTGCTTCTAAAGTATAATGGTGGCTACCTGCATCTCGTGCATTAGGATTATAGACCCGATAAACTACTTCACCTGATTCTGGTGTTTTCCAAGCAACACCTTCAGCGTGCCAACCATTTGCGACTAAATTTTGTTGCTCGCCGCTATCTTTTGTATAAAAATGTTCCCCTGAATTAGGGTTGTAAACGCGGTACAAATCATTCCCGCTACCGTCAATCTGCATACTAATCCCTTCGTACACCCAGCCGATACCCATCAGGTTATCTCGTTCACCTGAATCTAGCGTGTGTAAATGTTCTCCCGAATTCGGATTATAAACCCGATAAATTGGTACCAAAGTATTGGCAAGTGTTACTTCTTCTGCATCAGCCGCCTGTGCACCAATAGCCAATAACCCAAACGCCGACAATGATAACCATAACCATTTGTTCTTCTTCATATAGCTCCTCCTTTTTATACCATAACCAATGGAAGTTGGAAATATTTTATTAAAAATAACCACTAAAATTTAGGATTATGCTTTAATTGATTCAGCTCCTAACCACATTTTAACGAATCCAAAATGAAAAATCAAAATTAAATCCAGTTATTTTTCAAATTTATTTAACTAATGCAATCCTTTTACTTTCTTTAGCTTCTATAAAAATTTATAATCTATTTGAGGAGTGATGACATGGAGAAGAAAAAACGCCAGCCTTTAATTGCTTTTTTAGGAGGTAAAACCTCTTATTATATTGTAGGCCTAGTCGTTTTATTAGCATTAGCTATTTTATTACTACAAAAAGTATCTTTTATTTTCCATCCAATTGTAGTTATTTTACAAACTATTTTACCACCGGTGGTCTTTGCCTTGCTGCTGTATTATTTACTAAATCCTTTAGTGGACTTTTTAAATAAGCATGGTGTTCCCCGAACTTTGAGTATTACTTTAACCTATCTAGTTATTTTTGGGTTATTAATATTCGGAGGCTTTCAATTGGTCCCAGTAATCGAAGACCAAAGTCGTGACTTGGCAAATAATTTCCCAAACTTAATCAACGACTTCCAAAAAGCCATCGAAAACATCTTGGCTAATACACCGTTGAAAAACTGGGCGGAACAAGCCTTTGAGTCTGTCGATGAATGGTGGAAAGATATCGCTGGGATTGTCGGTGACAACTGGCAACAAGGCGCCCAAAGCCTCGGCAATATTTTCTCAGCCGTTTCAAGTGTGGCAATTACCCTTTTCACTGGACCGATTATTGCTTTCTTTTTAATCAAGGACCCAAGAAAACTATATCAAGCGGTGATCCAAATTACCCCACCAAAATTCCGTGAAGATACCAAATCCTTAATCAAAATCGCCAACCAACAATTAGGTGCTTTTTTGAAAGGACAAGTGATTGCCTCGTTATTATTAGGCTTAATTTATTGGGGCGTTTTCTTATTAATCGGCATGGAATATTCTACCGTCCTAGCTTTAGCAGCCGGTATTTTAAGTATCATTCCATATGTTGGCGCCTTTTTAGCTTTCATTCCAGGATTATTTATCGCCTTCCAAATCTCAACTTTTATGGTGGTAAAATTCGTGATTGCCTGGTTTGCTGTTCAATTATTACACGGCGACTTAGTGGTGCCACGAGTGATGGGCGATCGTTTGAAGATCCATCCAGTCACTATTCTTGTGGTGTTACTAGTGATGGGCGACCTATTAGGTGTGGTCGGAGTAATCTTCGGGATTCCGATTTATTCAATGGTCAAATTAGTCGTCGTCTTTGTATTCCGCAAGTTTAAACAACGCTACAATCGTTACTTTGGCGATGAGGGCGAATATCAAGAGACGAAGTTTTCGGAAGATGATTATTAATTATAAAACTGCTAGGCGATCATGGTTGATTGCCTAGCAGTTTTTTGTAGGTTATTACGCTGTCAAAATCTCATATAACACATACAATTCCCAATCGGATACTTTGATTTTGTAGAATTGTTCGATGGTTGAGAAGATATCTTTAGCATTTTGATAGAATGATTTGTCGTTAATTTTCAATGGTGCAAGTTCTTGTGGAACGGCGTAATCCTCTGTCCCTAAAATGATGCGTTCTGTCATTAAAGCAATATGCATCATCAAATTAAATTTCATTTTGGCGCGGACCTGTAGCTTGAAGCGTTTTTCAAACTTGTCGATGATGTCTTCGACTTGTTTGATAATCACGTCAGGATTTAAAAAGACTAATTTCTCTGACAAGCCTTCCTTTGAGAAGAAATAAATGAATTCATTGATCACCATTGGAATATTGCTAGGATGAATCAAGTCTTTAAAGTTCTGATTTAATTGTTCTTCAGCGTTTTCGTCTAATACGTCTAAAATATTAAAGCTTGCTACATCAGTTTTGTTATCTAAATAAGAAGTCGTCAAAATCAGTGAGGTTTCCTTCAAATAATCTTTCTCTAAATAAGCGCGATCCAAGATTTTCGCCAATTCATTATAGCCGAGAACAATCAACTTAATGTCTTGATTAACGTATTTTTGACAGATCTCCATAATTTTTTTCGAAACATCTCGCCCTGAAATACTAGCAATAATGATATTTTTCTCCACTGAAAATCCTTCAAAATACTGGACTTCAGTAACAAAGTTTTCTTCGGCTGTTTTGGCAATTTCATAAAATAACTCACCATGTAATAATTTTTGACCGATTTCTAGCGCATAAGAAGTTGTCAAATTATTAATCACTAACAACTCCCCTAAAATCTGAGGCTTCAAACTTTTATACAGTTGGGTCAAAGAACCCATATCCACTAACATAATCACACCTTCAGAGGTATTTCGTTCTCCCAACCAGAGTTTCACTTGCGCTACCACATCCCGCAATGAAGCTGTCAGAGGCATATTGATGGCATCGAAAATATATTCGCCACACATTCTATTGACCACTGCTTGAATACTGGAAGCCGTCGTGTTGCCATGAGCAACTAGTAAACCCTGATAGCGAATTTCTTCTGAGACATCCTCTGTTAAAAGAACAGCTAAAATAACTTTTACGAAGCTTTGTAATTCTTGTGTCACTGATTTGGTTAAATAATTGGCTAATAATAAGGTACGAGGATATTCTTTTGATAGCTGATAGGATAAATTCTGCAGTATTTCAGCAGAAATAGTTTGTTGATATAATTGTAAAATCCTGGCTATCGTATTTATGGCTGCAAAAGTCAGTTCCTCATCGTCGATAATCAAACGATTTTGAGTTTGAACTTCTTGAATCAAACCAATCGCCAAACTATCTGAAACAAAATTGTCCGCTAAATAATCATGGTCAAATTGAAAGAGTCGCTGTTTTTTCTCGCTTAAGGAGACTGCTTCCGAAAGAATCTCTTGAAAGTGATTGATTAGATCTTGTTGGGCTAAATCATCAACTTTTTCCTCTGTGACTTGATAATCAATCCAGACCGTTTGACCATCATCTTCACCAATCAAAATGGTTTCTTGGCTTTGACTGGTTCGTAAGGCTTCAGCACAATACATTTGAACTTGATTTGCTAGACTACCAACATTTCCCGGTAGCTGTTCATTCATTAATTCATCAAAAATACGGTGGTTGATGCGAATATTTTTTTTGATTCGTTTAGCTTCCCGCAAAAATAATGCATAAACCAACTGATTTCGTTCAAATAAAGGACGCTCATGAAAAGATGGTAAATCAATCAAAACTGAAATTCGACGATAAAATGTCGGTAGCAAGACTTTTTCCGGATCTTCGGTAGTAGCAAATAGTAAACGGACATTGGATGTCTCTGTCTTTTCTTCTTCTCCAATTGGTCGAAATTTATGACTGTCCATAAACAAAAATAGTTTTTCTTGATTTTCATCAGATAAACGATGAACTTCGTCTAGAAAGAGAACACCATTATCAGCTTGAGCCAGTAAACCTTTTTTGTCTGCCTCCGCACCAGTAAAGGCGCCTTTAGTATGTCCAAAAAGTAATGATGCCACTAACTCAGGATTATTAGCATAGTCAGCACAGTTAAAGACTAAGAATTTTTCGGCACCAGCTAAGTTTTGCTGATGAAGGTAATCAAAAATCAATTCCGCCAGAAAGCTTTTCCCGACACCACTAGCTCCATGGAGCAACACTGGTAACCCTAATGGCGGATATAGCACCGCTGATTTACACTTTTCGATTTCTTTTTTAGCACTGCCATGACTACCGATATATTTTGAAAAAACATCTTCGCCTGAAAGATCATCCCCTAAAAGTTGCCAATAGACTGGTTTTGAACCCAGCTTAGTGACTTCGTTTGTTTGTAATAATTCGTTTAAATACAAACTGGTAGCTGAACGACTTAATTGGATTTTTTCAGCAATTTCTGTGGTGGTTAATTTTTCTTGTTGTTTTAAAACATCTAACAGTTGTTCTTTGGTTTCTGAACGCATAATTACACCTCTTCAATTTAAAGATACACTATTTTTCCTATGTAGAAAATAAAAATCAGGAACAATAACACTAGCAAAAACACCTGCGTGATCATTCCTGACTTCAATTAAATTAATTCCTCAATCAAATGCTTTAACTGATCAAAATCATTGGCTTGATAAGTATGATAATCGACTTTTCGCTCATTAAAACGATTCAACCAAACCGGCTGCCAACCTGCATGATAAGCTGGCACAACATCATTTTTATAACTATCCCCGACATAAAAGAATTCTTCCACCTCAGTGGGCAAGACTTCTTTTAATTTTTCAAAACAAGAGACATTTGGTTTGGCATCACCAAATAAATCTGAGACAAAAAGTTGATCTGCGGGAATATGTTGCGTTAAATTTAGTTGCTTGATCTTATTTGTTTGAGCGGTCGCAAAACCGTTAGTAAAAACACCTACCATCACTCCATTGGTTTGCAACTTTTCAAATAAACGCTGATATTCCGGTAGTAAGCTTTGCTCTTTTTGGAAAATATGATACTGCTGATCACAGACTGCTAAATCTGCTTGCGTGAAATGCTGCTGAAAATAATTAAAAACCAATTTCCAACGATCAAATTCTGAGGTCACCTTTTTTGGCTCATTAGACAATGATTCTTCATAAATCGTTTCACTTTTTAGCCGAAAAGTAACATATAATCTTTTAATTTCATCAGGATTTTGTTCTCTTTCTGGAAAATACTGCTTTAAAGTCTGACAAAAAGCCGCAAAATTATCCAACAAAGTATCGTCTAAATCAAAGAAGAAAACTTTTTTAACCATTAGCAGACGCCCAATAAACCAAGCAGAATACCTAAGAACATGATGCCAAACATGACTACGTTGATATTGACTTTTTTACGTAATAGCCAAAATGCGATTAGCGTAATTGATAAAGGCACGATACCAATGAATAATTGATCTAAATAATCTTGGATCTTTAATGCTTCGTCGCTACCTTTGACTGCTACTTCTAAAATCGTATTAAATTTAACATTGGAAGCAGTCATAGTCCCCATCATCATTAGTCCTAACATACTAGAAGATTTAGTCAGGATTCGCATTCCACCAGATTCATACATTTTTTTAATAAAATTCGCACCAACAGAATAACCACTATAAAGAGCATAATAATGAATTAAAAAGGCTGGAATATTATACAAGGCAAGGAAAACAATCGCGCCTAGCGGTGAACCTGTACTGGCTAAAGAAATCCCAATTCCTGCCGCAATTACCCGCAAAATTCCCCAAAAGAATGAATCACCAATCCCTGAAATCGGACCCATCAAGGAAGCTTTTACCGCTGTGATCGAGCTGGCATCAAAATCTTTGTCTTCACTATTTTGTCGTTCCATTGAAGAAACCAAACCCATAATAAAGTTATTAATATGCATCGTGGCATTAAACCAAGTGGTGTGACGGACGATTGCCTCGGTTTGTTCTTCTTTGGTTTTATAGAAACGATTAATCACTGGTAACAAAGTATAAATTACACCAACTGCGTGATATTGTGTCGCACCTGTTCTTGAAGCGTTCATGGTCCAAGAGCGCCAGAATACTGAACGCATCATTTTTTTATCTTCTTTACTTAAATTTTCTTGGAATTTCATGCGAAAAAGTCCTCCTCTTCATCTTCTTTCGTAACTGCAGCACCGGCAGCTGGTCGACCAGTTCCTTGGGCAATTTTATCTAATTCAAAATCACGCATCGCACTGATCACACAAATGACTACCCCAATTACAGCTACGGCTACAGCTGGTAGTGATAAATAAGCAGTCAAAACAAATCCTAAAATATAAAAGACCGCCAGTTTATTGTCCCAAAGTAATTTCATTAACATGGCAAACCCGACTGCTGGCAATAAGCCCCCAGCGGCATTCAACCCATTCATCAAGTTTTGTGGAATCGCTTCAACAAAAGCATTGACTGGTCCACTTCCGGCTAAGATACCGATAAATGAAATCGATGCGATAATCAAGAAATATAAAACCCAAGTACCATAATGCAAAGTGACAATCATTTTTTGATTGTTTTCTCGCGCTGCTTTATCTAATGGTGGTGCAAATAAGTTAAAGAAGACATTTTTCAGAAACATCACGACGAAAGCCGCCAACATACCAATTGGTACTGCTAAAGTCATAGCTGCTTGTTGTTCGACATTTGAAATAATTGCAAAAGTTGTTGCCATCGCTGTCGCTGTTACAGGTTCTGCAGCGATTACCCCACCGATATTCACATTCCCTAAGAAAACTGCTTCCAGTGAAGCTCCCATCAAAATACCCATACGCATGTCACCCATTAAAATACCGGTGACTAAACCTACGACTAAAGGACGCTCCATCATACTTTGTCCAGTTAAATAATTTCCCGCGAAACAGATAAATACGGCCAGTGCCGCCATTGTTGCATGAAATAACATGTCATTTCCTCCTTTAGTTCACCGCGTCTTTTAAATTTAATTTGGGATTAGATGGCAAGACTTGATTATAACTAGCGACGTGTTCTAAATCAGCTAATTCTCTAGCCGCTTCTAATTCCAATGGGTTTAATTGCACACTTGGAAAAATCATTTTTTTCGATTTTGGATCTGATTTATCAAAACGTCCGGCATTCGCCACATTGACTGCTTCAATATCTTGCACATTCTGCGCGATTTTATTGGCATCAACTAAACTATTCACAATCACAAAAATTCGTTTGTCTTTACCTCGAGGATCATTGAAAATCTCAATGGCTTCATCAACTGAACGAATCAATAATTTCATTCCGTTAGGTACTGCCATTTTCAAAGTCATCTGCATCACTTCATTTTTTGCAGCTTCGTCATTTGCGACTACTAATAATGGGGCATTTAATTCTTTGGTCCATACTACGGCGACTTGTCCGTGAATTAAGCGATCATCTACTCTAATTTGTGTAATCATTTTTTCTTCCTCCTAAAAGATTGAATCTTCTTCTTGTGTTTGATTGATTTTGACTAATTGTACTTGGCTTTCTTTAATCGCATCTTCAATAATTTCATCAGTAATTACTTGATCTTCTGCTAAGAACATCAAACTAAGAATAATCGCTAAGTTTGCATTAGAAACAATAAATATATTGTTTCGTTTAGCCTGTAAAACTTCAGTCACGACTTTTTGATTGACGCTACCGCCATATAAATCTGTAAAAATAATTGCTTGGTCTTCCTCATTAATTGTTTCAATAAATTGAATAATTTCCGGCGTGTAATCGGTGTCTGTCATATAAGCATTAATGACTTCAATCGATTCCCCTTTACCCGCTAAGACGTTTAAAGAACTCTGCAAACCCTTGGCCATCTCGCCATGTGTCGCGATTAATATCTTTCTCTCCACTTTCATCACCTCACTTTATATAAAGCAAGAGCCGTGCCAAAAATAAAAAAGCTAGAAACCTTTATTTAATAAGGTTTCTAGCTTTATTGATGTGTTTAAACAGATAAAATTATGCTTCAACAGATGAGAAGTTACTTCTATGGAAATGATATGGTTGTGCCAATTTCCACTAAAATTGGTATTCCTGAAGATGCGTCATATATCGCTATTAAAGGACCTGATAATGCGATTACTTTCATTAAAAAAAGAAGAAACAATTGATATTAGACCTGGGGTTCTTAAAGACAACTCGGCATTTTAATTATTATCCATAAGTAATCATCTTTTTCATTCATCCCCCTTGACCTTCCCTCTAAGGGAGCCTTTAGAATCCTATTACACTAGTAAAAGGAGTGGATGATGATGTTGAAGAAAATCACAAAATATATTGCTCTGATGCAAGGTAAAGCTAAAAATCCTTTAACTGAAGAGGAATTGTTGTTAGGTACTAAAAAAAATAAGATTATCAACTTTTTCACTTCAAAAGATTTACACAAAAATTTGGATCATACCTTGTCGCATGTAAAAGAAAAACTTGGAAAAGTCAAAGGTAGCTTGATTATTAACGGGAATTTGCCTCAACCTATCATCAATCAATTAATGAATCTTGCTTTGAAAACCAAGAATCATTTCTCCGTTGTGGTCTATGATGGTTACCGATTATGGAAATCTAAAAAGTTCGAAGGTTCTCATTCGTTGGCGTTGATTGTGGTCGATAAGAGTATGGTAAAGTCAGATTAACCGCCAAAATGAAATCATTAAAAAATTCCAAACTCAAATTTGAGTTCGGAATTTTTTTGTTTACATTTTTATCTACGCGTATATTTTTTCAATTTTACGATTTGTGCATTTTTTATTTCTTACTTTCGATATCTTTATTCGTCTGTCTTTTTTTAAGGAACCAGAAAATCAGCATACCTAACACTAAGGCACTCAAAATACCAATAACGATATAAAGCAGCGTATTGTCACTTGTAGTTGTGAAGATTTGGTTATTCACTTTTTTTGCTGCTTGTTGGCTAATTTTGAATTTTTGACTGAAGTTCCATTGATGATCGTTCTCATCTTTGACCTGCATCTCCATCCGATAATTTCCGGCTTCTAAGGGCTTGGTCTTACCGGTTTTTCCATTAAAGAAAAACAAATCAAAGACTGAATCAGGTGCAATACTACCATTTTCAATCGTCCGACTGATGATTGATTTGTCAGAGTCAGCTGAATAGATATTTCCTGTCATCGTGACATTTTTGATGGTTGTGGCAGTTGGATTTTTCAGTTGAACTTTGATACCTGCATTGTTGGAAATGTTTGCTGGAGAAATTTTTGAGAACTCAATATTTGGTGTAACCGCCTCATCATTTTCAGATAAACGCAATCCTAAAATATAATCATATTCACTTTTGATTTTCCCGTCAGCAGGTTTCTCGTTTTCTGCAAAGTGTTTTTTAACATGAATACCGCCTAATAAAATTCCATCAAATGCTTCTTCAGGAACATTGATATCAAAGGAAATAATTCCTGCTTTTTGTGCTGGAATTTCAATTTCTTTTGGATAGTCAACAAATTCCGAGATTGGCAACTGATTCATCGAGTCCTTTGGTAGCTGATTATTACTGTAATCAATCAACATGTTTCCGTTAGTTTGGGCGGTATTCACTTCAACGGAATATTTTTGGGCTTGATCAGAAAAATTATTGACTTGGACTTGAATTGTTTGGTGTTCACCTGACGTCACTCGTAAATCAAAATAAGACAACTCTTGATTGACCTGGTTTTCTGGAATAATTGCTTGAATACTATAATCCACTGAGTCCTCCTCAGCGGCATCGGTTTTTACAAATGGAAAACATATAACCATTAACATTCCTAATAAAGCTATAAAAATTTTTTTCTTCAATCTAAATCCTCCAATATTTTATGTAATATTTTTTTCTATTATGTAAAGCTTTTAAATCAAGAAATTAAAAGCTGTGACCTCAGCTTATTTCTACTAAAGTCACAGCCTAAAATCAGCTCGTTTATTAGTCAGCTGATACTGCAGTGTATGTCACAGTACCATTGTAAGTTTTTGCAGCTAATTGATTGTTTGCTAGTGTTAATTCAGGAGAGCCTAATGTGTAAGTTTTCGTACCAACTGGAGCAGTAGCAGTTTCATTAATCACCGTTCCAGCAGCTGTTAATACTTCTGTTCCGCCGATTGTTAATGAAGAACCCACGCCACTTAAGTTAGTTGCTGAAGCACTTACTGTAAAGGCAGAAGCAGGAATAGCCGCTGTCCATTTTGCTAAAGAATCGTCTTTTTCAGATTGGGTTGCTGTTGAACTACCAATTTGTAAAACTGCTGCGTCTTTACTAGATTGTGATGGACGAGTGTCTTTGATTTTTACATCTTTATCATATGTTCCAGTTAACGTTTGGTCTTTTTCAGCGATACTATCTAATGAGTGAGCGCCAAAATCAATACTTGATACATCTACTAAGTTAAATGCACCAGGATCGCTTGGTAAACCTGTTCCAGGATCAATTGTATAATCAGTGATGACCAATTGTGTTGTTCCACTGCCGTCTGTATCCAATGTTGTTGCTGCTTGTGTTGCTACTGGTGCTGCTGCTAATAATGCAACCGCTGCTAATAATGTTACTCCAAATGCCTTTTTCATATTTCTGTTCCTCCGTTTTATATAAAATATTTTATCAAAATAATTGATAACTAATTAAGGTTCGGCGTTGATTACCCGCCAATAGTTTGTTGCTGTATATTTTCCTGAAGCAGCTTGTTCCCCAAAGGATAATGATATTTTTTCCTTAGGTACTTGGTATTCAGCCCAACCGCGGCTGTGTCCTGCTTCAGAGCTTAAAATGCTTTGATAAACTTGCATACTTTCAGATGAAAAATTGTAAGTTTGCATACCGGCACCATCATCAGATACAAAGGTGCCTTCGCCGATACTCAATTTAGGATTAGCCAATTGCTGGCCGTCTAATGTTTCTAGCTTGCCGATTTTGACTTGTAATTGCCAATCACCGGGAACCAAACGTTGATCAAAAATCTTAATCACTAAATCCTCAGTTGCTTGAAATTTGGTATTGGATTCTCCTTTATTTTGAATCCCGAAATTTAAATTATTTGCTTCATAAATTCGAGGATTCTTTTCGTCTAAAGCGGTAATTGTCAGTGAGCTGCTTCCTTGCGTTGTTTGAGCGAAAGTTGGTTGGATCACGGTAGTCACCACACCCACAACTGTTAGCAGCCCACAAAAGAGTATCTTTTTCACTCCACACCACCTCGCTTTCTTAATTGATGATGTTCATAAATGACAAAGAGCAGCAAGATAGTTCCACAAAAGGACCAAATAAAGCTTTGAATTTCATTGGTTTGTGGTAGCTTTCCAGATAAGCCTGACCCACCAACTGACGGACTTCCTGTTGAACCGCCCCCTGATAAATTACCTCCAGGTTTGGAGCCATTATTATCTGTTGGTTTGCCATTAACCAACTCGATCGTAGTTTTGCTTTCCATTTGATCAGTTGCCTTTTCAGCATGGACTGGACTTGTTAACAAAATGTTTGTCGTCACCGTGACCAGCAGCAATAAAATAAACCGTTGGATAAATTTTAGCTTTCCCTCTCTCTTCAACTTTACGGAGCATCTTTGATTGTCCAATTGATGACCCCCTTATACTCTCCTGGATTATCTTGATCGCTAAGTTTTAGTAACAAGCCATCAGATTTAGAAAAGTCGTATGCTTGATTTGGCTTAAATGAAACTTCTGGCAAAGCAAAAGTCTGACCATTTTCTTTAAAAACAAACTCTGATGCTGACAAGTTATTTTTATTTGATGATAACTGTGTCGCAGATAAGGTTACTTCACTTGTCGGCTTATCTTTGGTTGTATCACGAGCTTTGATAGTCATCTGGTTTTCTCGAGCTTGCGCTTTTCGATCAGTTGGCAATTGAGTCCGACTGTAATTCCATTGATATTCCTTAGTAACCTTTTCAAATCCTTGATAGCCTTCAACGTTGAAGGTACTTTCCTTTGTTGCAACAGCCCCATTGGCATCAGTTAAAGTTACTTTTAAAGTATTGTTGCCACGAGTAAAAATGTTATTTTCATTCAGTAAATCAATTTTAGTCGTTTCTGCCCAAGGGAGATTTTGACTCGCATTTGCTGCTAGATTACTTTCGCTCACTAGTTGACCATTGACTTCAATTTTCATCTTCAATTCATTGGCAGCCGCATCGTCATCGTGATAACTCAGCTTGAATCCAAACGGGTGAACAAAGTCCTGAAAATTCGTTTGATCAAAAGTTACACCATCAATCACTGGATCATTATTACGTTTATTAATCCAAAAGTAATTCGAATCACTCTCAATAATTGTGTCAAAACTATCTGTGCCGTAACGACCATTGACACTACTATAAAATACTGTTTTTTGGGCCGATAAATTATTAACCGTTGGAAGACTAAATTTAAAAGTGACGGTACCTCCTTCTCTTGGGATAGCTAAATTAAGTCCATCTAGGCTAAAATTCCCTTTTGCATCCACCGCTACATTTTGCGTTTTAGCTTCTCCATCATTTACTGAATAAGTAACATTGATTTGCTTATTGGCAGGAATTGCAATTGCGGCAGGATCAATTTTACCTTTCCAATTATTTATCGTGTAATTACGCTGTGAGCTTTCCAATTTGTAAGTTGATTGCAACGTCACGGTATCCCCACTATTAATAAATTTATCCGTGATTGCTTCATCTCTTGGGACAGTAACTTCTGTATTATTTTTGTCATACACTTGATTACTCAAAGTGGCGACACTTTCTACCGGTGTCTCTGTAAAAGCAAATTTAGTAGTACCCGCTAAATTCCCATTAGCTGAACTAAAGCCCCAATAAGCGGTATTATTATTTTCTGATAGCTTAAGGTTTGCTTCCAATTCGGCATTAGAAATCACCACTGGTTCTGTTAGCGTATTATTGGTTGGATTAAATAAGTAATAAACTAAACCAACTCCTGATACATAATTAAACCGAAATTCATACCAACTATTACTAACAATATTTTTTAGTGATTGATAACCTTGTTTTTCTGCTCCAACATAATGTTTCTGTAAAGCAGTTGACGGAGTCCCATTACTATTCGTCCAAGAAGAATAAGAGTTATAAGGCTCGTAAGTAGTTGGATTTCCAGGAAATGAATAGGCCATATGAGTTGGACCGTTTAGAACACTAAGCCCTACCTTTCTATCAAAATTATCGCTCTCCTCATTCCAATTTCCATGCATATCAAACTCAACGGCGACAGAATTTTGAATTCCTTTTTCAGCAGGATTCCGGTAAGGGCTACTTCCAATACCTGCATAAGCGCCGTAAACCCCTAAATTTTGTCCATCTAAATCAGACGTTGCCGAAGTCATTGCTTTTGATTTGCGAGTATCATTATGCATAACAAATGCTAGTCCATCAGTAAATCCCGTATTGAAATTAATATAGACATGACCGTTAAAATCTTTGGAAAAATCCAGTTTTTGATAATCATTTGAAAAAACTGATAGCCAGTTTTGAGAGCCACTTAACTGAATCTCATCGTACGGACGATTGTCATTGGTCCCATCGGTTGGATTCTGGGGCACAAGAGCATTTTTCCAAGAACCAGAACCAGCTGAATTCAATTTATCAAAAACGCCGTCTAGTTTTTTTGCGCCATAAGGAATTTTTTTCAATCCTGCACCAGATATATCGCTAGCTCTTACTTCAATACTGTCCTGTCGGTCATCCACAACGGCTGGCTCCTCGGTATCAGTGGTGGATGAAGCAGTTGATTCTTCTTGCTCTGTTTGTGAGGTTGATTCACTTTCATTCTCACTTGAGCTAGTTGTTTCTTGTGTTTCTTGTGTTTCAGCTTTAACTCCTTCTGCTAAAGTTAATGGCGAAAATATTAACATGCCACAACTTAACAATGGTAAAATGCTTCTTTTTTTCATGAACTAATTTCCCCCACTTTTCTCTTTAATTACTTGTTGCTAGCATTCAATTATTGAAGGCTTTTTGCTAGATAACCCTAACATTTTGCCAAATTTGAACGGTCACTTCTCTCTTGATCGATTACGTTAGTCTTTAATCAAGCTCAGAAATCTCCAATGACCGAACAAATGAATAATTGAAGATTTTCAATTCATGTTTCTCATAAGAACAAGTAACGCCAGAGTCTCTCGGATAAAAATTCAATCGCAAACATCACTCCTTTTTTCCTATGATTTTTCAAGAATTATAATCACTCATACAGCTGTTGAATCACCTCTTTTCCTACAAGCGAAAATTCAAGAAAAAACTTTCTGATAAGGCATAACCTTTTCCCCAATTGGTAATCAGATAGGAGCTTTCAGGATTTTTGCTGTTAATCTTTTGACGAATTCGATTAACAATTTGAGACAATTGCGCTAAGCAAGATGAATTACTTGAGCCAAAAACTCTTTCTGACAGATCTTTTCTTTGAATAAAACGCCCTTTCAAATCAACCAAGATTTCGAAAATTTGCTGTTCCTTAGCCGATAATGAATTGAGAAATAATTCAAAACTAAGCGGTTTATCCCTTTTGAGACTTTGAACATAATTGCGCTGGTCCGAAAGATTCTCTGCTTTCTTCCTTTTTGCTAAAAGCTCTCGCAAATCTTTTACGGTGCATTCCTGGCTGAAGAAATCGGTTAATCCACTTTTTTTCCATTCTGCTATTTCTTGATCATCTTGAAGCGCATCTATTCGATAAACAGATATGCCGAAGTGATTGTTCTTTAGAATCTGTTTAACTTCATCATCACTAACACTTGAACTAACGACAATCATTTCAAAAAGCGGTAAATAGTTTGCCTTGTACTCTTGTAAAATTTCTTCAAGTAAATAAGAAGTACAGAAGACTTCATAGCCGAGTACTTGTAATTTCTCAACCAGACTTGCTTCTGATTGAACATTTTTAGTTAGTAAAATAATTGAATCCAAGTATTTAACTCCTTTCAGATGATTTGTCTCTTTGTTATATTGGGCATCCGCTTGTCCGACTAATTGTTTCTAAGAGAAGCCACTTATAAAAAGTTTACTTTTCGATATTTCTGTTATATTCTATTAAATTGACGGTCTATCTAAAGAGCAAACTTCCAACAACTGGTTATTTTCTCGATTCTCTTAAAATCGAGAAAATGAGATCAAATGAGTGATTGTTTCAACTAATCAAGGAACAATTGACGCTTTTTTTGACGGTTTATAAATTAAACTGACTGAAATAATTGATCAATTTTCGAAATACCTTGTCGCCGCGTTTCCATTAAAGAACCTGCATAAGTATCTAAAGTCATTTTGGTTGATTGATGTCCTAATATTTTACTCAGACTGGCTACGTCTACTCCCTGCTCTAAACACCTCGTGGCAAAAGTATGACGTAAAGCATGAAAATTAATATCCGGCAAATCCGTTTCAGCCAAATTTCGTTTAAATCGATTGGTGATGGATCTCGGTTCAGTTAGACCATTTTGAGTAGCAATCACATACTCGCTAGTGCCAGCAGCTCGTTTTGCCAACAAATACTTTTTCAGATTCTTTGCGATTGGAATTTTACGGGCAGAGCTAGCTGACTTAGGGGAGCCAATGATTAATTGGGTCTTTTTTTCTTCGGCATCGAGACTAAATATTCTCGAAACAGTCCGTCTAATAAAAATTGTGTCATCGACAAAATCAACATCTTCCCATTTTAAGCCGCTGATTTCTCCAATCCGCATGCCAGAGTACAAGGCAATAATTATTGGCGAACAACTAGCTTCTTTTAAAGCGACTTGTTCCAATTTTTTTTGCTGCTTAAAGGTCAAGGCACGATTTTGTTGCTGGCTGATTTTAGGGAGTTTAATATTGCTACAAGGATTCTGCTGTAGATAGCCTTGTAAATAGGCATCGGTCAATGATTTTTTTACAATATTAAAAATGTTTCTAATCGTTCCAGCTGCCAAATTTTTCCTTTGCAGCTCAGTTAAAAAAGCAACCAAATGACCGCTAGATATTTCCGTCAGTAATAACGACCCTATCGAAGGATGAATATGTACCTGTATCGTGCGGATATAAGCCGACAAAGTGGTCTTTTTTACCCGAGTCCTTTCAATTTTATTTATCCAGTAATCCAGCCATTCGGTATAAATTTTTTTTGAATGCATCGTTTTCGCAGTAGTCTCTGCTGGAGGATTTTGGACTTTTTTTTGCTGTAATTTTTTCTTCACCTCTTCATATTTTTTCCCGTAAACGGAGGAATATTTCACTTTGCCAGAACTTGTACGGACAAAATTGTAACGACCTTCCCAACGGCCATCTTTACGTTTATAGATGTTTTCACCTTTTCTTGGCATAAAAACCACTCTTTCTATTGACGATAATTTTGACGGCTGATAAAAAGAAACAACGTTTGAAAATTCAAAAAAAACTATTTTCATTATACTTTTCAATCATTTTATACAAATAATCTTTGCAATTTTAAATTGTTGTGCTAAAATAATTGACAACAACTGTTCTTTATCCTTCTTAAAGGCTTCTCAATTTTAAGAGAATTGAGAAAAAATAATATGAATTTTTTCAAGCTTTGGGTGATCTGTATTTGTCTCCCTTAGCTTTTTTTATTTTAGCAAGCTGACCCTACGCTTTTTGTCCGTTGGCGTATAAAAAACGGCTAGTTGCGTATTCCAGTTATTTTTTAGCATTTAATAACCGTTCAAAAAAGCTGAAGTCGATTATGACTTCAGCTTTTTTCCTATTTAAGACTTTATTTATATAGCAAGTTTCTTAAACCAACGCTTAATGTCGATTAAGAAATAGGCATTAATAAGCTTTTTTCTTGAAATATTGGTTGAATTATTATACTTTTCAATTAGATTGGAAGTGGTGAATTACATGTCATACACTATTAATGTTTTTGTTATTGAAGATGAGCTTTCTCACAAAAAAGCCGTCACGAACAGCTTACGAGATTTTGCTGAAAAAAGTCCGTATCTAGATTTTCACTTTCAAGATACTTTTAATTATCTGACTCTTTACAATGATATTGAAAAAATCAATTTTAGCGATAATGATATTGTCATGATTGATATTCATTTAAATACTAGCTTCACTGGTGTAGAACTGGCGCAAAAAATTCGTGCAAAAAATGCCCAATTATTTATTTTGTTTCTAACGAGTGATCAAACGCTGGGACCTTACTCGATTAATCAACAAACTTACCCGTTAGCGTATTTGAATAAAAATGTTCACTCACAGGTTATCTCTAATGAAGAATTATTTCCTTTTTTAACAGAAATTCAAAGTACGATTCTTAAAAGAGTCAGTAATAATGATGTGATTGAGATAAAAACCCAGCAGCAATTAATATTAATGAATCCATTAGACATATTTTATGTGGCTACTTTAGCAGGCGTGCAAAAAAAGACCGTCGTCAAAACAAAAAATGATGAATTTATTGCAAATGAGCGCTTGATTGATTTAAAGAAAAGGCTGACTGCCCCAGTATTTTACTTTAAAATGAAATCTTATATCATCAATTTAGCCGCTATTGTCTCCATCAATCAAAACGAAGGGGTTCTCTATTTTCCAGAGGCACAAGAATTATATGTTGGCTCAAAACAATTGAGTAAAATAAGAAAAGCTTTAGAAAAAAGCCAGTGAACTTTTCAATGAAAGGTTTTATATAATCATGAACTATCGTATTTTATTTGAATTTATCATTAGTAATGAAGCCATCCTGCTGGTTTTATGTGACTATAAAAAAATATTAGACAGTCGAAAATCTATTTTTTTAGTACTATTTTTAAGCACTATTCTTTTAGTCTCTTTTATATCTATAAAAGCCAGTTTGATTTTAATGCTCTTTTATCTCTGTCTAAAGTTCTATCTGATTCGAACGGCCTATAATACTTGGCTGGTCTCAACCTTTTCATTTCTTAGAAATCTGGTTGCCTTCTTTTCAATCTGGATATTTACTTATGATTTACCACGTTTATTATTATTGCTGGGCGTACTTCATGTGAAGCAAAGCCGGTTGCTGTGGTTTATCCCCCAGGTTGTATTGATTTTATTATTTGCGTTACTTTCTAACTTCATTTTCGAAAAATTACAATTAAACCAGCTATTTAATGAAATAAAAAAGAAATATACCCGTTTTTCAATCGTCAGTTTAGTCTTATCAATCTTCCTTTTTTTAATGTACGAATATTTTGTCCGCAGACTAGTTTACAGTGCCATTTTACTAAGCTTGATTCTCATGCTGGTGGTGACTGTTTTCTTTGTATTTTTTATCTTAATCGTCGCTACTTACTATTCCAATAAACAACAGACGCAGTATCTTAACCAATCGATCGTATCCCTTAATCAAAGCTATAACGAAATGCAAAATTTTCGTCACGATTACAAAAATATCTTAATTAGCTTGTCTCAATATTTCGAACAAGATGATTATAGTCAAGCGAAAAACTACCTATATCAAATTATCGATTACTCAAAAAATATCATTGAACCAGATTATTACTCTACTCTAGCCAACCTAAATAATTTCCCGCTACAAGGCTTGATTATTTCATTTATTAAAAGAGTGGAAACCTCTGAAAAAAAGATTCATTTACAGCTGGATATTGAAAAAATCAACTATCAAATCACAGTCGAACAAATCGATCTAGTTCGTAGTCTATCGATTTTACTGGATAATGCTTTCGAAGCGGTAGCATCTCAAACGGAAGGCAAAATTGTCCTTCATATTTTTCGTAAAGAAAATACAATTATTTTCGAAGTTCGTAATACACTTGAACATCAAATCTCATTGGAAAAAATCTTCAAAAAGAACTTCACTACTAAACCAAATCACAGTGGTCGCGGGCTTTATTCTTTAAACAATATCCTGGCAGACTATAGCAATTTGGATTTTGAAGTGTCTATCCTACAAAATTTTTTCATTGCTAAGATATTCTTAGAGGTCTAGATGAGTAAAATGTTGCTATTTTTTATTTCCACAAAATAAAAAGCTGTCAGTTGAAAATAATTCCAACTGGCAGCTATCTTTTTGTTTAAAAAGTAATCTGAAAAAGTATATCCAATCCCTTTCAGTCAAAATGAGTGGGTCAATTTTTTTTCACTTATTTTGGAAAGGCTCATTACTTAAAAATCCCCAAAAACAATGCCCTCTTTCTTCACAATAATCACAATCGATTGTTGCACTTCTCCCTTTAAGAAAGCTTCTTCACGATTAAGGACGGGTTTTAAATTTTCAGTAGCGGCTATTTTATCTGAAAATACAAAGACATAATAATTTTTATGGGCAATTTTTTGAGCTAGTTTTTGTGATAGTTTCATTTTAATGTCTCCTTTGAGAAAATTTTGGCAACAGAAAATGACTGATTTTTTGATTGATTAAATTTAGCCAAGCTAGTTTGTGATTCAGCCACAAGATACAACTGCTGCTGAAAAAACCAATCAACCCACTAGCAACTACATCGATTGGATAATGAACCCCCACCCAGATGCGCGCAAGCCCTACAAGGATCGCCGAAACCAAATATAAACTGCGATACTTACTTTGGCTAGTGAGAAATAAAAGACTCATAATAGAAAAAAATAGTAGACTATGATCACTAGGAAAAGCATTATCCACCGCATGATTAACCAATTGATGAACACCTGTCAAATGAACGAAAGGTTGCGGATGATTATATAAAAGTCCAGCAATCTTTCCTAATAATTCTGCAAAAACAAAGGAAAGTCCCGCTAAAAAAATTCGCTGACGACTATTTATCAGTTGCTTCGAGAAAAACCAGCGATACAAAATGAAAAGAATTAACAAAATCGGAGAAAAATTGGCGGCAATAATAAAAAACCAATCAATCACCTGCACTTGTCCGGCAAAATGATTGATTGCATAAAATAGGTTGTTATTGAGTTGATTCATCGGCTCACTTCTTTCTTTTATTGTCTTACATAAGATAAGAAAGAAAAGTAAATTCGATGACACGATTTGTTAAACAAAAGATAAACTCTTTTAAACTAAGGCATAAATCGATAGCCTGCACCCCAAACGGTTTGAATATGTTGTGGCTCAGATGGATTTTTTTCAATTTTTTCTCGCAGCCGGTTAATATGAACTGCCACTGTACGAATATCGCCAAAAGCATCCATTCCCCAAATCCGCTCATAAATCGCTTCTTTACTAAAAACATGTTCGGGATTTTCCATCAGAAACAACAATAATTCAAATTCTTTATGCTTTAATTGGGCCACTTCTCCAGCGACCGTAACCTTCATGGTATCAGGGCTGATCTCGATTTCACCAAATTGAAGAATTTTATTAGTACTTTTTTCTCCTTTGGCTTTCAAACGCTCGGCCTGAGCCAAATTTGATTTGACACGGGCAACCAATTCCGATGGCGAAAAAGGTTTACTGATATAATCGTCAGCACCCAAACCTAAGCCCCGCAATTTATCTAGCTCATCGCCTTTAGCTGTTACTAAAAGAATCGGCACCATGACCTTATCACGAATCCGCTTCATAATTTTGATGCCATCCATTCCCGGCAACATAACATCTAGTAACAATAAATCATATTCATTGGATAAAGCTTTTTTTAAACCTTGATGCCCATCTGTCACAATCTCGGTTTCAAAGCCGTTAATTTCTAGAAAATCCTGTTCAATTGTAGCGATAGCTTCGTCATCTTCAATAATTAATATTTTCGTCATAAATCTCCTCCGATACTAGCGGGAATGTCAGTTCAATCGTCAATCCACCACTCTGTCGATTTTTGGCAATAATCTTTCCAGCTTGGGCTTCAATCATTCTTTTGGCGATCGCTAAACCAAGCCCACTGCCCTTTTCTGGTTCAGTTCGCGCCTTATCTCCACGATAAAAAACTTCAAATAAATTTTCTAGCTGGGCTTGAGGCACGCCGGGACCATTGTCGCTAAAAGTAATCACCGCCTGATTTCCGACGATATATTGATTAATAACCATTTGATTATCTGTTTGATTACCATATTTTATTGTATTTTCCAAAATATTGATAAAGACATTTCGGGTCTGTTCTTGATCAATTTCCACATAAGCATTCGCAGTGCTAACTTCTAAGGTCATCGTTAAATGGCGCTCGCGATATTCATCTTGCGCACTTGTAACAAATTGACTGATAAATGCACCTAAATTAACAGTTTTTAAATGTAACGGAATTTCTCCGATATCAATTTTTGAAAATAGAAAAAGCTGTTCCACTAGATGATTCAGTTCATCAGTCTTTTGAGAAATAGTCGCTAAATACCGACTTTTTTTAACTGGCGTCTGAGCAACACCCGCCTGTAATCCCTCTACATAAGCTTTTATCGCTGTCAATGGCGTCCGCAAATCATGGGAAATACCAGCAATCAGCTCTTTCCGATTTTCACTATTTTTTTCTTGCTCCGCCACCATGCGTTCAATCTGACCAGCCATCTGGTTAAAACTTTCCACCACTGGATAAAATTCGTCTTGATTTTGATAATCCACGCGCCAATCCAAATTTCCATCTCGTAACTGTTTTACTCCCGAAGTTAATCGATCCAAGGCCTCATTGATGGGCTTGTAAATAAAACGAATCATCATAATATTCGTAAAAATAATTGCGCTCACCGCAAAAATTCCGCAAACTACCGCCACAAAAATAATCAAACTTTTGTTGTCCACCAACGTCTCTTCAATCATAATATGATAATTATCATTAACGGCAATGAGGGTTTCATCCCCTAGTTGAAATTTCACTAACAATAAATTATCCTGTGATTGAGAATTAGGCGCATCACTTGCAATCATGGCTTGTGGCATCTCCTGATTGGAAAAGCTACCAATTTTCTGAATCAATTCCCCTTGCCGATTATAAAGAAAAGTCGTCAGGTGCTCACTATCATATTCCTCTCGTAATTCTTTCACTTCTGCCGCCACATCAGGCGAAGGTTTCTTTTGCAGCTGTTCAATACCCTCATGAAAATAGGCAAATTTTTCGTTGGAACGATACTGGCGGAAAAAGTCAGAGCCAAAGCTTTCATTAAACGCTAAAATCAATGCTCCCAAAACCGCTAATGTCACCACAATTGGCATGACAATCATCAAAATATTCGAAATAAATAACCTTCTTTGAATCGTCAAATATAGCCCTCCTGATGACACTTAATATTATCTATACTATAGGGTAAGGAAAATAGCATAGCAACTTTTTTATGCAGCATTCGGCTAAAAATAGCCTACCGAAAATCTTTTTATCTTACGTTTTTAATGAAGCATAAGTAAACCTCATTTATTCTATGACCTCAAAAAAACTGCTATTCAACTTCATCCGTCACCATGGTAGGGTTTTGCTATCCTAGATCCTATCTAAAAAATCTTGCGATAGAAAACTGTAAAATTGTTTAACTTAAATTCGTTAAACTTAAATCTCTTATTGATATAACAAACAAATTGATGTTTTTTTAGAAAAATCATAAATATTATTAATAATTAATCAACTCCTCCTTATAATAAACACTAAAAAACAAAGAATTTATCAAATAATCAAAAAATCTACCTAACAAGCGTTAAAATGTTTTTTAATAACTATTCATATTTAACAAAATATATCATATAATAACAATACAGAAAATAACAGGCAAAATAATAAGGGGGATACATATGTTAACAATCAACTTAAAAGTAGGTACTTATATCGAGCTAAAAAATTTTGAAAAGGTCGTAATCCATTCGGAAAATGATGCAAAAGAAGTTTCTAATTCAAATTTTGAGCAATTCAAACTCAATTCACAAGTTAGCTATAATTTTTTTGGTGATTTACAAATTTCAATTCAAGGAAGAGAAATCATGTTCCTAGAATATCAAAATGTATAAAAATGGTATACTAGCTTTTTTGAAATTGTTTTAGCGTACAATACGTCCAATCATTTTTCAGATTGATCAACTAGTCACTTTTTTATGGCTGGTTTTTTTGTTATTTTTTTCCACAGTAGATTGAGTCTATAGATAAACTGGCCCCCTCAATTGCACTAACTGTACCAATAGCAGCTGAAAATTTGCATTTTAGGATATGATATAATGAAGTAAAGTTACTGTATAAAGGAGCTGTGCTATGCAAGTTGTTGGTTTATTTTTAATTGTGATCGGTCTAGGGATGATTGCTTTTGATTTTACTTACTACAAAACAAAAAACCTAAATGGCTCTTGGATCAGTTTTGGTATTTTGTATACGATAGGTATCTTAGGGGTATTGAATAACGATGCGCTAAAACAAGCATTAAATGTTGATACTGGAAAAAGCTTTTTTAGCATCTGGTCAATAATTATTTTAGTGGTTGGTATTGCCGCTGCTTATTTCTATTTTCAAATTTTATCAAACAAAGGAGATAAAAAATTAATCATAGGAATCTTGACTGCCGTAGCCATCCACTTTATTCCGTTTTTTTCCATCTACGCTTATATTTTGTCAGCAGCGTTATTAATAAATTGTTTTATCTCATTTAAAAAAAAAAGAAATCTCAATATATTCTACGGTTGCCATAGATGCCGGAATCAAAATGTTTATGGGACTACTTTTATTCATGCAAATATTTAACTAATCTTTCAGTTTTTTATTCGTTGAAAGCCTTTTGGTGTTTAATAAGCATTGTTGATTAAAGTAAAAAAATAACCACTTATTTCAGCATTTTATTCTCAAAAAAACAAATAACCAGAAATAGTAACTCTTTAATTCGATCGTCTTTATTGTCAGTTAGATGTATTTTGCGCAAACTAACAGTCTGAAACTTTGAGGAGGAGAACCTATGGGCACCTTTAGTTTTTTAATTTTTAAAAGCTATGTCATTCTTATTGCTGTAGGATACTGTTTATTGCTAGGCCTGACCTCTTACAGGACCAAATTATTTAAACCCGTTCTTATTTTAGCTAGTGTAAGTCAAATAATTTTTTTAATCTACTATTTAAAAACTGGCACCTACCTTCTCAATCACAGTGCTTCACTTACTTTGTATAATGAATTTTATTTTTATATCGAATGCTCCTGGTACTTCTTTTCAATCTTCCTACTCCTCACTATTTTTTTCAGATTACTGTTTAGCAAAACCTTTAAAGAGCAAAGTACAATGATAAAATCTCTCTTGGTAATATTCATCGCATTTTTTTCGTTTATTATGGTTAAATACGGCTTGTTTATGTATATATTACTGTATTATGGATTTGCTCCGTAGAAGGGTTGTAGATTGACCAATCAATATTTGATAAATACTTTGATTTTAAGCTGGCCACTCTATTGATACCAGACTGATTTTAATTAGCTATATTTTATATATCTAGGAGCAGTTTGCTATTAGTAAACTAGTTATAATTGGTCTACGATTTTTTATTCCAGTCATCCTAAAAAAGATACGACTTACTAACATCTAAAATATTACCATCATTTATCCAAAATAATACTGACTACACTATTCAAAAGAGAAAGATAAGGAAAATAAAGTATCTACTTCCAAATATCTTCCTCCATTTTATATTGTTTTTCTTTTACTTCTATTGATCGTCTCCATCACCTCTTCATTTTACTTTTATCAATCTGCTATAAAAAAGTGTTAAAAAATTTGATAGAATCTATGAAAATTATTTCCGGATAGTTACTAGCAACACCCTATCCATTTGACTGATATAGTCGCTAATATTTCAACATGCTATAATCAAATAAATCTTAAATTTAAGGTGGGGAAATCATATGATTTTAGAAACGGAGCGCTTAATTTTACGTCCTTGGTCAAATCATGATGCAGAGGCATTATCCGAGCTGGCATCTAATGAAAAAGTTGGGCCTATTACTGGTTGGCCGCCACATACCAGTGTTGAAAATAGTTTAGAGATAATAAAAAATGTGTTTTCTAAAGAACATGACTTTGCGATTTGTCTAAAAGAACAGCCTGAAAAAGTAATTGGTTCGATTGGAATCATTTTAAATCAAACAAGCGAACGACGCTCTTTTATGGGTAAAAAAGATGCAGAAATCGGCTACTGGCTGGGTTTTCCTTATTGGGGAAAAAGTTTCATGCCTGAGGCTGCAAAACGGGTGATTCAATATTGTTTTAATGATCTCGGTATGGAAAATGTTTGGGCCGGTATATTCATTGAAAATAATAATTCCAAAAGAGTAGTAGAAAAATTAGGCTTTGAATATGTCTTACAGCTTGATAATGTAGACATACCCTTGCTAAACGAAGTAAAAACTGAACTTTTTTTTAAATTAACAAAGAATGATTGGCAGTTTTAACTAAGGAAAGCAGTGTGAAAAATAATTTTTGCATCATCTACCTATCAATTTAAAATTTGCTGCTTTTTTTATATCATCTTTACTTTGCCTCAGTGGCTAGGGAGTTTTATTGAAGTATTCGCGAAAATCGCAATAGATACTATAAAATATATTTTATTAATTGTTGGTGTTGTTATTGTGACTGTCCTTTTGATTTATACTTTAGTAAACAAGCCAAAAAGAAGAAGTAACAAGTTTCAATATTTTACGAACATTCATTATTTTTATCTGACCGTTAAAAGCGTATAATATTAATAAAATTCAGAAAGTTGGTAAAAAATGAATAAAAAAGAGTTGTTTAAAAAGGCTTTTCTTGGTTTTTTTTTGTTAGTATTAGGTTATTTAGTAGCCATTTTTATTTCAAGAGTGATCTTAAATAGATAATATCCAAAAAGTTTACTTAGCTATCTTTAAATAGATGACTTTTTTTTATCTGTCAGCACTCTTCAACAAACCGTATGTTTTTCTTTTTAATCAATGGCTTCAATATTAACTCTCAATAACTAAAGTTACCCTTGCCCCACCATTTTTATTTTCTATATTAATTTTACCACCATGGTCTTCTGCAACTTTTTTAGCTAAAGCTAATCCAATGCCATAATTGACATTCGTTGAGCGACTCTGATCCTGTTGCCAAAACATCTCCGTAGCATGTTTCAGTCCTTCATCTGAAAAACCTGGACCAGTATCTTCAAACACAAAATTTATATAGTTGTCTTCTTTGGTGACAGAAATTTTTATTTCTCCTACTGTAGAATAATTTATGGCATTTTCTCCAAGAGTGATTAAAGCTCTGACAAGATTAAATACATCAGCAAATATTTTTAATCCTTCTGGAAAGGAATAAGTAATCAATAAATTTTTTTGTTTAGCCAAAGGACGTAAAATTTCATCGATTTCCTTTAGTAACGCTTTGACTGACATTTCAGTTTTTTCTTTCATCTGTAAATCAAAGTTGGATACTTGTTGTAGCACTTGAAGATAGTGCTGCGCTCGCTGGCTTGATTCAAAAATTGCTCGGACCGATTCTTTTTGCGGTGCTGTTAGCTCGTCTTCTAATAATAACTCTGAATTTCCGCTGATAATTGTCAGTGGTGTTTTAATATCATGGCTTAATGCTGCTAAATCTTGTTTTTGCTGCTGCTGTGCTTGCCACTGTTGAACCAATGAATTTTTAAGTGTTTGCCGCATTTCTTCCATAGAATTCAAGCTACTATCAAACTCTTTAATACCACTTTTCATTTTTATTGGTGAATCTAAATCTTGCCGTGCAACCTGCTGGCTGGCTTGATTAATTAATGAAATCTTGCTACTTAAATTTTTACTCGCAAAGCGAATGATAAATACAGAATACAGAACTAATAATAGCAAAGTGATTCCAAAGAAAAGAAACTCCGGCCTTGGTAAACATCTCCGTAACCAAACGTTAGTAAAAAGTGCTTGGTACTGCCAAACAAATAAAGAATAGCTGCCATCTGAAAATTTTAGATAAGCACCGTTAGAGTAATCTTGATTGAGGTTTTCATAACGTTTTTTTACATCTGTTAACTCTTTATTTTGCAAAGATGAAGAAACTACCTCTCCTTCAGCGTTGAAATAGATATAATTAAAATAGCTAGTATCAAAATTAGTCGAGAAATGTCCTTGTGCTGTTAAATCTTCAATGGTATTTCGTGCTGCCGTTTCTCCAATATTAGACGGTGCAATAAAATTTGTTTGTAGCATCACTAAAAATGTAGCTACTATCAGAAGGATGATTAAAAATGTCCCTCCAAATGCCATAAATAAAATGCGTGTCACATAATTGGTCAAACCAATGGATTGTTTTTTTGCCATTTATAGCCAATCCCCCAGACTGTTTGAATTGGTGCTAACTGATACTTTTTTAACTTGCTGCGGATATTTTTGATATGCTCAACAATGACGGTTTCATCTGAAACACCATCTAAACCGAATACAGCTTCATAGATTTGTTCCTTTGAAAAGACCTGTTCGGCATGCTCCAGTAAATAAACACAAATCGCATACTCAGACTTAGTAAATGAAATCATTTCTGACTGGAAATAAAACTGTTTGGCTTCTAAATCAACGGTTAGCTCTCCACTACGTAAAACATGATGATGTTCTCGCTTCTCCCTTCTTAAATGAGAAGCAACCCGGGCCCGTAACTCACCAATTGAAAAAGGCTTTTCGATATAATCATCGGCGCCAATACCTAAGCCATGAATCAAATCTTGCTCAGCTGTTTTTGCTGTTACAAAAAGGATAGGCACATCCACTTGCTGCCGAATTCTTTCTAAATAACTAAAGCCATCTTCTTCAGGCATCATCACATCAAGTAAAATCAAATCGGCAAACTTTGCTTTTGCAAGAGTGACTTCAGAAGGATTTTCAGCCGTCTCAACTTGATATCCTTGTCGCTCAAGTGCCGTTTTCATTAATTTTAAGATTTGTGGATCATCATCAATCATCAAAATTCTTGTCATCATTTCCTCCCAAAAAAACTATTCTTCGTTCGTACGACCTTCCCAGCTTCTCATGATGGCAAAGAGAATGACACCCATCACGACTGTTATAACTAATATTAGCAAAATAATGAGGGGAAAAGGAATAAATTTCAGTAGTACATCACCGGTAAAATCAGTTCCCATTAACCGAATCAGCCTCATTCCCCAGGCACTAGGGACAACCACCCAGAGAATCTCTCCTAAACTGGTCATCATTAAAGCTGCTAATAAAAATTCTAATGCGGCTACTCCAAAACTGACATGCTCCCCCAATTTAAGACATAAGCTCATATGCAAAAAATACTGGAAAATACTACAGCCAAAGACAAAAAGAAATAACTGACCCACCTGAAAAAAAGAAAATTGATAGCTTGCTACTAACAAAAAATTTAGCAAATGATAACCAAAGACTGCAATAAAACAAGCCAACAAACCACCTATCAACAAATAAAAGAGCTTAGATAATAAAGCACTACTACGAGACCTCGCACTCAGTAGAAAAAATCCTCCACCAGCTTCAATTTCTTGATTTATGACAATATTTGTTAGCCACGCAGCGACAATAGGATAGACTAAAGACAATACCTGACAAAAACTAATCATCATTAAATTACCGCTATGTTGAGCTATTACTTGATAACTAAAGAAAATGAAGATCCCTAGTAAAGGAATCAGTAAATGTAGCAGAAAAAAAGGAGTTTTTCTTATTTTAAAAAAATCAGCAAGCAAATTATCAATCATTTTTCTCTACTCCAATCAAATGATTTAGTTGTAAACCATGCACTGAAAATGAACAAGAAAATAGTAATAATAACCCCTGGAAGTATAACGCTTGTATTCCAAAGTGGACTATTTGCTGAAAGTGGCACACCATTAGGATTGATGCCAATAATTGGTGTCATTAATCTAGGTGGAATGGCAAAAGGAATATACCATAACTGCCCACCGGCAATATCTTGAAAAGAGCAAACGGTATTTGCTGCAATCAGACACAAAAATGCTGCTGTTGAATTGAATTTTGTGACTAACCACATCCCTAGCGGTACTTGCCATGCCCAAGTGATTGTCAAAAGTAAACCTGCTAATAGTCCCCCCCAGATTGGATATTGTGAACCAAAAAGCAGTCCAGAAATGGTTGAAAATCCAAACAGCATGACATTCATCAAAAAGAGATACGTAAAGCCAGTAATTATCTTTGAAACCCAAATTTTCTGACTTGAGATGGGTAACGTTTTTAGATTGATAAATCCCATCCGTTTTTCACTGTTAATTAAACTAATTACTAAAAAAGCAACGGCTGCTGGTAAAAGTAGGATATACCACCAATTATAAGCCGCAATTTGTGATAACTGACCGCTCATTAAAAAAACTGCAAAAAGTATGGCTACCATTGGAAAAATTATCATCGAACGTCTTCCAAAACTACGACGACCTTTTATATATTCTGCTTGGATTAATTGTTTCATTTTTAAAAACCTCCGACTTCAGTATATGTTTTGGCAATCTCTAAGAATAATTCTTCCAATGCTTGCGTATTCTTTGGTAAATCCCCTTGATAACCCAATCTTCCGTTTGAAATAATGCCAATTTTATCAACAGTTTGTTCAATTTCCGATAAGATATGGCTAGATAGAATAACTGTGATACCTTTTTCAGGGAACGAGCGAATCAACTGTCTAAAGTCTTGAATACCAATGGGATCCAAACCATTTGTCGGCTCATCTAAAATCAGTAGTTTGGGATTATTTAATAATGCCAAGGCAATTCCTAACCGCTGTTTCATGCCCATTGAAAATTGTCGTGCTTTTTTCTTACCTGTATCAGTCAACTGCACAATTTTTAATACCTCTTCAATGCGTTCTTTAGGTAATCCCAGTGTCACTGTTCGCACTAACAAATTTTCTTTAGCCGTTAAGTTTCCATATAAGGGTGGAGACTCGATCAAAGCACCAATCTCACTTAAATCTTTTCGTTTCCAAGATTGGTTCTGATAAAGAATTTCTCCCTTCGTCGGGGCTACAATTCCAGTCAGCATTTTTAAAGTAGTTGATTTACCCGCACCATTTGCTCCCAAAAGACCATATACACTATTTTTAGGCACCTTAATGGCTAAATCTGATACAACATTTTGATGATGATAAGACTTTGTTAGTCCCCTAGTTTCTAATAGAAGTTCATTCATGATATCGCTCCTCCTTTTGATAGCTTTATCATAGGAAAAAATTATCAGGAAACTATAAGGAAATATACATGGTAGCTCATGGATCACGAAGTTCTATTCTCTGGTATTTGTGGCTGTTGAAAAATGAAATTAGATTCCAGCACAACTTCACAAGATAAACAAAAAAACTACGATCAACTGAAATAAAAGTTAATCGTAGGGAATGTTCATTTATTATTTGTACTGGAGAAATCCGTCGTTTTTGGTCTACTCATTTCTCAACGCGTATACTATTAATAGAATTCTAATAGAAGCATACCTATAATGAACAGCTCCATTTTTATTTTATAAAGAAAAAAACAGATAACCTATAATGGTATCTGTCTTTATCAAATAATTATTTCTCAGAAAAAATTGATGTTAGTACCGAATTTTTACTAGTAGTAGCAAACATATCTGAGGGTAAAAAAGCACTAATGGTTATAAATATAGATAATAACATTGTAAAGAAGGTAAGCAATGGTGATCCAGAAAGGTTTAAAGTTGTTAAAGGTGTAGTAACGTCTGAATAGCTACTATATGCTGACGCCATGCTAGTTACTGAATTTAACACAGTTGAGTATAAATTCATCCCCCAAGTATAACTAAGGGCATAATATACAATAAATAAAACTAAAATTGTCTTACTTTTCAAGCCTGTATCTCTTAATCTTCTTACTGATAAAGCAATGGAAGGAATGATGATTGCTAAAGTAAATAGTACAATTATAAATAACATAAAGCCATTGATAGGTGATTCATAGTATTCTCTGTTGCTGGAAGATATCCCAGTAATTATAGTTAAAATGACATAAATAACTAAAATTCCTAGCATTGCAAACCAATATCCTCTACGTGTAGACCGTCCTCTAAAATCAGCATAACCTTTGAAAAAATCGCTCATGGCCTGAGGGAAAGATACTTTCCCTTGTTCTAATATTCTTTTCATAATAATCCCCTTTTAAATATTGTATTTTACAAAAAAATTAATCTACTTAAATTTGATCCAAGTTTAATTGGCATAATAAAAAGTGTTACCTTAGGTATACCCATAGGTAACACTTCTCATAAATATATTATTCTGATTCAGGTACTTCTACAGATTCTTCTAATGTAACTAAAGCATCTGCTAATTTGTTCAATTGGTCCTGTAATTCATCTTGAGTAGCCTTAGTATTATCTAACACTGCTTGAGACTCTGCTACAACTGCTTTAAAATCTGCATAATCAGTTGGATCATAATCCGCTTCTTCTAAAGAGTTAGCATACTCAATCAAATCTCCAAGCTGTTTTGCATATGATACAGCATAAAATTGAACGTCTTCGTTAATCCAACCAGATTTCACTAAACCATCATGTTCAGATTTACTTAATGTGAACATATGGGCACCGGCAGCTAGTGCATTTTTATTATAGCTTCGGTAAACTGGAGCGGTTGTGTCTGCAGAACTTAGGAATGATTCACCTTCTTGAACCCATCCTTGTTTACTTAACCAATCATATTCTACGATACTCTTGGTATAGAAATGGTCTCCAGCGTTAGGGTTGTATAGACGGTAAACTTTTTCTCCTTCAGTTGGTGTCAACCAGGCAAGGTCTTCTTGAACCCATCCCTGATCTTCTAACCAGCTGTATTCATCAAGACTTGCTGTAAAGAAATGTTCTCCTGAATTAGGATTATAGACACGATATAATTCTTTTTCTGTTTCTGGTGCTGGGGAAGTTGCCTCCGCATTTGTACTCAGCATAAAGGCTGCACCCATACCAACAAGCAATGTAGCTCCTAAAATAATTTTCTTCATGAAATTCCTCCTTAAAATAAATAATTGTCACTTTATTTATTATAACAAAGAAATCGTTTTTATGTTGATAAATTTGAAAATATTTTATCATTAATGATTTAAATCAATGAATATTGATAGATATATCGGCATAATTAAACACTATGAAATAAAAATCATTTATATAGAAACAACCTTTTTTGGTTTTTTATATTAGTTTTCTATTTATCTAGGTGTATAGAAGGCAATGCCTTCATCTCTCCAACCTAAACTAATCAACCAATCTGCTTCTGAACGAACCTTAGTATACATATGTGATCCAGGTCCAGTTGCATTAGGATTAAATACTCGGTATACAGGATCTCCTTCTTCTTTAGTAACCATATAGAAACCAATGCCTTCTTGCTTCCATCCTGCAGCCCCAACACTATTGTATTCAGTTACATCAGTTGTATAGAAATGTTCTCCTGAATTGGGATTATACAAACGGTATACTTTAGTCGCACTTTTATGAGTTGGCACGACACTTTGAAAGGCAATACCTTCTGGCGTCCATTTATATGTTTGAATCCAATCATATTCTTTTTTACTAGTCGTAAATAAGTGGTCTCCGTCATTTGAATTATATGCTCTATATACAGGAATCAATTCATCTTTCGGAATACTATTACTCTTATATACAAAGGTAACGACTTTAACATTTGATGTGTATTGACCAGTAGGTTCTCCAACAACTTCAATCATTGTATAGTTATCAATATTTAATTGAGTCGCTGCATAGTCAGAACCAATTGCACCACGGAGCATTTCATTTTCTCTTAAAGTTTTACCTTCAGAGTCTTGATACTGAACAACTACTACTCCTTCTTGAAGAGGATTATCATCTGTTAACAAGTGATAAGAAAGTTTAATTGTTTGTGCTTCTTCGTTCAGTAATAGTCCACTAAGAGGAGCGTATCCATCATCTGTAATAACACCATTAAATCCGTACTCAGGTACATAAATAATTGGTGCATCATAACGTTCACCGTATTTACCAGTTATCGTTTCATCCGCATGGATTTTTTTAATAGGATTACCATTTACATCGTACTCCCAATACTCAACAGTTATTTTTCCAGGAACAATTTCTGAGTAGATATAGGTTACTTCCTGAGATTCATTCGTAAAGGTTCCTGTTGTATTACCAACAACTTCTTTAAATTTATAACCAAAAACTTCTTGTTGCGTTGTTGTATATGATTCTCCTATTGGACCAGTTAAAATAATATCCTCAGATATTGTTTTACCTTGTTCATCTACATAGTGAGCAGTTACGCTTGCACCAGCCGCTGGTGTCCAAACTGCATATAAAGTAGCTCCTTCAGAAACAATTGTAGTTTGATTGCCAGCTTTTAAATTGTCATCTGGTTTCGTGGCACTTGGATCAGTAGACCATCCTAAGAAATCATAATTTTCTCTACTTGCATTTAAATCTGATTGTCCATTAATTATATTAACTTTTTGAGTATTATTTCCTACTTGATAATAAGTAGTAGGTTGTTTTTCTCCGTAATAAGTTGAGCCATCATATTTATCAGGTAAATTATCGAAATTAAATTTACCTCCATTACTATCATATTTCAACCAAGAAATTTCAACAGACCCAATGTCTGAAGGTTCTATTCTAGGAATATTTCTTTGATCTACAGGTAAGCTAGTCCCATCTTTAACTTTAGCATCTGCTAGAAGTTCTGGTGCAATTGGAATAGTTGGAACTGTTTCTCTGGTATTCGAACTTCCTGCACTGATAGTAGAATTATCTGGGACAAGACCATATGGAATATTTCCAAAAACTTGTTTTCCATCTTTTACAATGTCCCCTGTTGCTCCTGTCGCATCATAACCGATATTATTTCCTTTATCAGTCGATTTTACAGAAGAAGATGCAATGGAGTTTAGTGTTTCTGTTCCAGTAGAATAACCATTTACATTATCCACCAAGATATTGTTTGTAAAATTTCCTCCAGCACCATTAAAAAACGGCGCTCCGGCAAAACCAATAGCTCCTCCAGAAGTTACTGATTTGTTTGCAGCAAATGTGTTAGAAATAAAGTCAACCATAGTTTTTCTACTGGTACTTCTACCACCGTTTTGATAAATCTGAATTGCCCCGCCACTTTGAGTTACGCCACTGCTTGCAGAACCATTTGACTTATTATCATAAAAAGTATTGTTCTGGAAAAGGATCCCAGAAGTAACGCCATCAGTGGAAGTCGAACCATTCGCTTGTATTAGAATGGCTCCTCCGTTATCTCCGGCAACGTTAGAATCAAATGTGTTAGAATCGAAATCTATTTTGATTCCTTGCATTACATTGAAAAATGCGATCGCACCACCATCGGCTAGTGTTTGAACACCGGTCATAGAAGAAGCATTTTCCACAGCTTTATTTTCTTTAAAGTAATTATTCTTAAATTCAAAAGAAGCAGAAGTTGAAGGAGCATAAAACCACATTGCTCCACCCTCGCCACCAACAGCTCCTGTACCAAGAGCTAAAGTTTCATTATTGAAAAATTTAGAATTTTCAACTACTAATTTACTAGAAAATTGTTTTCCAGCAATAGCTCCACCACCATATCCAGGTGCATTTGTCGTATTATTTTCAAATGTGCTATCTACAATAGACGTATTCCCGCCAATATTCATAGCTCCACCATCAGAAGGATTATGGAAGTCTCCAACATAGACATTATCTAAATTGAAATCGCCTTTATAACCACTGGTATTTATTGCTTTACCAGAAGAGTTATTTCCTTGAAGAATCATGTTTTTAAGTGTTACAGAGCCAGCAGTACTAGAGCTCCCTCCAGAATATGAAAACATTAGAGTGCTTCCATCTGAAGTTAAGGTTTTATTTTGCCCATCAATTATAATTGGATAACTGGTATTTTCTTTCAAATCAATTGTTTTCGATATTGTTTGAGGAAAGTTGGAATCTAAAGTAATCGTTCTAGCTTGTGTCGCAGTATTAACTTGTGTGATTAAATCATCAACTGTTGATACTTGTACTGTATCTGCGAGCACTCCTTTACCAATAAATAATGTTAAAAAGACGAGTAGTCCATTTAACCAGAAAAACTTTTTGTTCATATTTAAATCCCCTTTTTTGATTGATAGTACTTCTTTCTTAAATAAAAGAAGTACTATCCTTTTAGAATCTACTGTATAAATTATTTTGATTGAACCCTAAAGATCATTTATTTTTGCTATCAATAGATCATGTATTGCAATGATAATTTCGATAATATTTATCTATTTAGTTTTCTTAATTTTCTTATGAAAAAAAGAACAACCGCCATCAATACAATTAATGTTCCTAAAATAGAAAATAAATAATTATAGTTCTCACCTGTATTAGGGAGTATTTTACTTAAAAAGCTCTTGCCAGAACTAGTGGGATTATTCGTAGTCGTTATTACTTTTGGTGTATGAGAGTTGGTAATAATGATGTTCCCTTTATCAGAATCATCAATAACTGTCGTATATCCAGGCACATCATCGATTTCTTTCACTGTGTAAGTAATATCTTTCCCATCTCTTCTTTGGTCTAAGTCTTTCCAAGTAGTTGTCCATTTGTTCCCACTATTTAGCTCTTCAGGATTACCGGTTTTCACACCATCCGCATAAAGTTGTACAGAGATTTTATCTGGTCTTAAACCATCTTGATCATTCTTATCATTCCAAGCTTTAGTAACAGTTACACTGGTTTTTCCTGGTGTATAACTATTGGTAATATCAGTACCTGTTACTGTTGGTGTATAGTCAGTCACTGTATCTTCGGTGATGGTGTAAAGAATCTTGCTACCGTCTTTGTACTTATCTATGTTAGCGAAGGAGTACTTCCAGTCCTCTTTTGCAGAGACTGTTTTTGAATCTACTTTTGTCCCATTAGCTAACAAGTTCACCTTGATTGATTCTGGACGCTTGCCATCTTGATCATTAGCATCATCCCAAGTTTTCGCACCTTCGACAGTTGTTTTCTCAGGCGTGTGTGAATTGGTAATGATGACATTCCCTTTATCAGTGTCGTCAACAGCAGTTGTGTACCCTGTAACTGTTCCTTCTTCTTTCACAGTGTAAGAAACATCTTTCTTATTTTGCTTTTGAGCTAAATCAACCCAAGTAGTTGTCCAGTTGTTATCACTATTTAACTCTTCAGGGGCACCAGATTTCACACCATCCGCATAAAGCTGAACAGAGATTTTTTCTGGTCTTAAACCATCTTGATCATTGTTATCATCCCAAGCCTTAGTAACAGTTACACTGGTTTTTCCTGGTGTATAACTATTGGTAATATCACCACCCGTTACTTTTGGCGTATAGTCTGTCACTGTATCCTCAGTAATTGTGTAAGAAATTGCTTTACCGTCTTTATACTTGTCTAAATTAGTAAAAGAGTACTTCCAATCTTCCGTTGCAGAAACTGTTTTTGAATCTTTTTTTGTTCCATCTGCTAACAAGTTTACGACGATTGATTCTGGACGTTTACCATCTTGATCATTAGCATCATCCCAAGTCTTCGTACCTTCGACAGTTGTTTTCTCAGGCGTGTGTGAATTGGTAATGATGACGTTCCCTTTATCAGTGTCGTCAACAGCAGTTGTGTACCCTGTAACTGTTCCCTCTTCTTTCACAGTGTAAGAAACATCTTTCTTATTTTGCTTTTGAGCTAAATCAACCCAAGTAGTTGTCCAGTTGTTTCCACTAGATAACTCTTCAGGAGCACCAGATTTCACACCATCCGCATAAAGCTGAACAGAGATTTTTTCTGGTCTTAAACCGTCTTGATCATTATTGTCATCCCAAGCCTTAGTAACAGTTACACTAGTTTTTCCTGGTGTGTAGCTGTTAGTTATATTTGCTCCTGTAATTTTGGTTGTGTAGTCAGTTACTGTATCTTCAGTAATTGTGTAAGAAATTGCTTTACCATCTTTGTACTTATCTAAGTTAGTAAAAGAGTATTTCCAATCTTCCGTTGCAGAAACTGTTTTTGAATCTATTTTTGTTCCATCTGCTAACAAGTTCACATTGATTGATTCTGGACGTTTGCCATCTTGATCATTAGCATCATCCCAAGTCTTCGTACCTTCGACGGTCGTTTTCTCAGGCGTGTGTGTGTTAGTAAGGTTAGTCCCTGTTACTGTCGGTGTATAATCAGCCACAGCTTCTTCGTTAATTGTGTAAGAAATCTCGGTTCCATCATCTTTGTATATTTCTAAATCAGAAAAAGAGTATTTCCAACCATTTGCCTCAGAGACTGTTTTTGAATCCACTTTTTTTCCGTCAGCCAGTAAATTTACTGTGATTGAATTTGGACGTTTACCATCTTGATCATTGGCGTCATCCCATGATTTAGTTCCCTCAATGGTCGTCTTGTCTAATTTATTAGTAATTTCATAACGGTAAGTATTTTTTTCGTTAGGATCACTCTTATCCGTCTGAGTCATAGTATAGCCACTTGGTACGTCTTTTTCGTTCACAGTATATTTATTTTCCACTGCTTTTGCATTAGACATATGATATTTTTCTAAGCCTTTAATTTCCAGCGTTTCCCAAGTACCATCTGTTGATTTAACGATTTCATATGGATCAGTTGAGCCATCTTGATTAAATGCTTTGCCATCTTTTTTCAACTCAACTACGATATTTTCTGGACGTTTGGAAGTATTCCCGCCGTCTTCCCAGATTTTTGTTACATAAAGGTCTACAGTTTCAATAAGACCTAGATCCCAGTTCTCACTTCTTTGTCCATCATTTACATGGAACTCTGCAGTTACATATGGCGCATCTATCCCTTGAGAAGTGGTATCGCTCCGATCATCAAATTTCATGCTACTACCATTGACAGTTCGCTTATATGATGCCGGCATTTCTTTTAGTCCAACTACATAATCTCCTGAAGTTAAATCGGGACCAGAAAATTCATAGTATCCATTGTTATCTGTGACAGTTGCTTTTACAAAAGCATAGGTGCCATCTGCTTCCTTTTTATACAAATTCATCGTTGTACCTTCTGGGTACGTATCTTCTATACTAGTCTGCCAGATACCATTTATAGCAGTGTCTAGCCAAACATTTCCCGATATAGCTACACTATTATTTGCACTTGATTTATCTACATATCCACCATCAACGTTATCTACCTTAATTATATTTTCAGGTGTAAGATCGATAGTATCTGTAATACCTAGATAACCACCTTTTTTATCTGATAGCCAAGGAGCATAATCGTAAATGACACTTTTATCACTCATGGGTTTCATATCATTCACGTTATTATCATTTAATTCCAGGTTTTTAGTTAGATCCCAACCAGCATCATAGCGATCATTTTGCATAATCACACGATACTTACCTGCAAATAATTGAGTGAATTCATAATATCCATTTACGTCTGTAGTAGTTTGATCAATAATATCATTGTTCTCATTTACTAAATAAACTGGATAATTAGGAATAACTGGTTCACTATCATTTCTGATCCCATCCCAATTACTATCTTCCCATGCATATCCGTTCAGACTTTTAACAGCATCATTCCCAACCATTAGACCTGCTTTTCTTGGTTCAGTGACTGCTATATTAAATTTATTATTTCCAGACTTATAATATCCGCCTAGTGCCACACTAGCCCATAAAGATTCTGTATTTGTGGTAATTTCTGGGACATGATAATCCATATAAACTTTTATGCCCTCACCAATACCAAGACCACTTTTCTTAACAATTTTTATCGCTCTATAATCATCCGTTAATTCAGTCGCTCCATCCCAAGGTTCCCATGTAGAATTAGAAGAATACCCTGAAACACCGGTATTTTTTAAATCTTTTTTATTATTAGCAGCGGTGGCGTCTTTAGAAACATATATTTCATATTCATCAAAATTGACTCCAGAAATGCCGGATCCATCATCGATTGATAAACCTTTTAGATAACCTGAAATAGTACTGTTTTTAGAGACATCATTAGTTGTGACAGTGTCGTTTTTGTAAGGCAACATACTGATTAACTCTGTTTGATTTGTGGGATTTGTTCCGATATTTTCAGCACTTAACCGGAATATTACATTTTTTCCTCCATTTTGATTTACTAATGAATTTACAAACGAAAAGTCTTCTTCATTTGTTCTACCAGTACTTACTTTAATTTCGCTTGAAAATTTTAAAGAAGAATCAAAAGTAGCCCATTGTTGAATAGCAACAGCATAGTTTGCCCATGGCATTCCTGTAGCTCCTCGCCATCCAACTCCTGCCACATATTTTTGATTTGGATTATTAGATCCTAAAAAAGCTGTAAAATCAACAGCTGAACCTGTTCTACTCGTTGGTTCAATGTCTCTAATGATCACTTGATATTTCGAATCATATGTTGTAGCCGGCATAGATTCGTTAATACTAATTTTGACTAAATTATACCCACCATCACTAGGAATAATTTCAACCGTTGGTTTTGTTTTAAAAACACCATCTTCGTATCCTTTTATGGTTACTTTTTCAGGATCAATGTTTAAAGTGTTAGGATATTTAACATATACAACAGGGTCTTCTATGGCTATATTGCCACCTGCCCATCCAACATTTGCCGGTGTATTTTTATAGGAAAATGTATCTCCTGCAGCAAATGTATTTTGAGAAGTTACTGAATCTTTGTTGTAAAATGGTTGTCCCCAACCTTCCCAGCCTGGATAAGCTCCCTGTACTTCTGGGATATAAACGGTTGTAGCATCGTACTCTTTGTTAATTTCTACATAGCTATCTCCGTCTAAATACTCTCCAGAAAACTTGGCAGTGTTAACAATATTATTATTTGTACTTAAAGTAGTGTCCGTAATATTTTCTGTTGTTTTTCCATTTAATTTGAAAATCACATCTCCACTGTTAGCTGGAATAACCTTACTTCCACCATAAGAAAGATCTAATTTTACCAATGTAACATATTCATCACTTGCTAAATTTAATGAAGAAACAGTCACGGAACCATTTTTACTAGGGTCACCAACCACTTGCCATGAACTATTTTTATTGGTTTGATAAGAGAATTGACTATCTATATTGTTTAATGTCGAATTCCAATTAAAGTCAGTGTAATTATATCCTTTAAAAAAATCTGTCTCTTTATATGGATCGTCTATGATGACCATGTTTTTTGTTTCAGAACCAGATGTATAATTAACTGAATACTCAATTGATTGATCTGCTTTTTTATAAATTTCTTCGGTTGCAGTCTTTCCTAAGACTCCAGCACCTTTATATAGTGTTTGTTTTTCTTTAATGGTACCTGCTTCAGTAAATTCTTCACCGTTGTATCTTGTGCCTGTAAAAGTAGCTTTTATTTCATAATTCTTCTCATTAACACCATCAGGAAGATCTCCATCCTTTAGCTTCGGATAATTGTAATCAATCGTTAGACCTGAAAAATTCGATTTATCTACATCAAATGGAGATACATCTAGTAATATATACTTAGTTCCATCTGGATTAGCTTTTACAGTTGATAAATCAATATTTTGTCCTTTGAAATTTAGCCCATTTAAGACAATATCTGCCGGAAAATCAACTTTCAATTTACCGTTAGCTACATTTAGCCCACCTTCTTTTAATTCTGGTGTCAAATTGATTTGAGCTGAATGTGGTATATAAGCCTTGAATGTACTAACTTGGTCAATAATATTCATGTATACCGGTTTTGCAGTATTATACGGAGAAACCTCTGGTATACTTGCCGCATCTGCATCATCTGCATTATCTCCGGTAAAAGTAACCTGGCCTGATAAAATTTCTGAAGGCAAACTTACACCCTCTTTAAATTTTACAGGGATCTTAACATCGTAATTCCCACCGGCCTGAAATTCTGCAAATCTAATGACAATATTATTTCCTTCTATTGAACAAGTGTATTCACCATTAGGATCTGTTGGTAAAGTCCCTGCCTCAAGTTTATCTGAAGAAGATAGTGGTATCGTTGCAACCGCATTATATACAGTATTGTCCGTTCCGTAAGACATTCCACCAAAAGTTAATATAAGATTGAAATAATCTCCTGAAGGAGGATTATTTTTATCAACAGCAACATCAACTCCTAATTTAGCAATCTTATCGGTTCTCGTTATACTTGGGTTCACCGTTTGATCAGCTTTCTCAATAGGGGGAATTGATTGTTCAGTTTGAACTTCATTGTTTTCTATATTTGGAACCTCTTCTGCAAAGGCTGCCCCAAAAGATGAGAATTGAGAAAACATTATCACAATCAACATAAATACATTGATTACTTTATTAAATATTTTTTCTTTACGTATTTTCTTCACAATACTCTCCTTAAAAATTATCCATATATTTTCAAAAGAAAGGACTAGCGGTATATAGATACTAGTCCTTTTTTACTCACCTTTATTTAGGAGTATAGAAAGCTATTCCTTCATCTCTCCATCCCAAACTAATTAACCAATCGGCTTCTATTTTAGAAGCTGTATACATATGAGAACCTGGCCCTGTAGCATTTGGATTAAATACACGGTAAATTGGATTACCTTGTTCTTTAGGAACCATGTAGAAAGATGTTCCTTCTTTTTTCCAGCCAGCTGCAGCTACAGTTTCATACTCAGATAAACTGGTTGTATAAAAATGCTCTCCAGAGTTAACATTGTATAAACGATAAACTTTTACTGCATCTGCATATGTTGCTTTAACACTCTGGAAGGCAGTTCCTTCACCAGACCATTTTTGATCTTGAATCCAATTGTATTCATCTTTGCTTGTTGTAAATAAATGGTCTCCATCATTTGGGTTGTATGCTCTATATACAGGTACTAAAACATCTTTAGGTACTACACTGTCTTTTTGATAAACATAAGTTACAATCGGAACGGCATTAGTAAATGTACCTGTAGCATTTCCAATAACTTCCTTAAATTTATATCCAACAATATCTTCTTTTTTTGTTGTATATGGCTTGCCAATTTCACCGCGTTCTATATAGCTAGATTTGATTTCGTTTCCATCAACATCTTGATATTGGACAAGTACCATTCCTTCAGTACTCTCACCTGCAAGCTTGTGATAGGTCAACTTGATTGAGCGATCTTCTTCATCCAGTAATCTACCTGCAGCTGGTGCATATCCCGCTTCTGTATCAGTAACTACACCATTAAATCCATATCCAGTAAGATAAAGAATTTCGGCATTATAATAGTCTCCATATTCTCCAGTAATAGTTCGCTCATCAAGTTTTTTTACTGCATTTCCTTTAGTATCATATTCCCAATACTCAACAGTTAATTTACCAGGAACTATTTTAGAATATACATAGGTGACTTGTTGCGGACTAGAAGTAAATTTCCCATTTGCATTTCCGACAACTTCTTTAAATCTATACCCATAAAAATCTTTTTGAACAGTGGTGTAGTCTTCATCAACTTCACCTTCTAAAACTGTATCTTTTTCTTGTAACTTATTGCCAGATTCATCAACGTAACTAACTGTCACATTTCCTCCCTGAACAATATCTTTCCAAACAGCATATAAAATAGTATTTTTTGCAATAGTATATTTGTCACCAGCATTATATAGAGGAGATGTGCCTGCTACATAATTTTGATCCGTACTCCAACCAATAAATTTTGCATTATCTTTTTTCATATCATTTTGATCTTTTAGTACAATTGACTTTTCACCATCATATGGACTATCCGAATCAACAGGCGCTGTTCCTGAAGAATTTCCGTTTCCGTCATATACCATTACATACCCTAAACTTAACTTTCCATAGCCTGGATTAGTTTCTAAATTGATACCCACATATGGATTAGTTACTGTGATTCCAGCCAATGAAGCATATGGTAACAACGCATCTGGAACACTTACGATGAATGTAGTCTCTCCAGAAGGCGATGAGACTGTCAGCAATCTGTCAAATTCACCTTTATTTATTTGGTTAACATCATCCCAAGTACTATCTTTCATAACTAACAAGTTTTTAAATGAAAAATTCAAGGTGCCAAATTTATTTTGTAAGTCTAAAATATTTTGTCCCGTAACATTTGGTTTTACTGATACAGAAATTTTCAAAATGTTATTTGCTGACGTTACAGACTTTATCTCAAAAATATTTGAATACGCTGCAGCTTCTTCTCCATCAAATAACAAACTATTAAAATCTGTCGTAGTTTGTAATTGATTTATAGTGTTTTGATTCAAGGAAAAATAATTTGATAGCGCACTATTTAAATCAATATTCAAGTCAAAAGAGCCCGAAATCAGTGCAGCAGACTTGAACTGTCCTATAAAAGTTTGTTCAAGGGGAGAAATTGTAGATATCTGCCCTGTAGAGACCGCTTGAATAATTCCATCAATATTATTCAAATCGAATTTAGCTTGTACACCGAGAGAATTAGAATCACTTTTTAATAAAGGATTATCCCAGCCAACCACACTACCATCTTGTTTTATAAATGATACTGTTGTATCTCCAGTCGCTTGCAACGTCCCTTTATGCATAGCTGCGTTATATTGAGCTTTATCAGCATCCGTAGACGCATGAACTTTTGCCCCTCCTGTGTACATAGTTATCCCAAACATTGCCACTAGACCTAATAAAAAAAATGGGATCTTTTTTTTCAAATTCATTTTTTCTCCTCCTTATATTTTTTAAATCCTCTTTCTAATACGCTTATGTTGAGGTATTAAAATCCCCATCCTTCCGTCCAATTTTTATAATGTTCTTATGTTCAGCCTAGTTAGAGGTAAGGTTACGACTAACTGAAATTGTCACATCTGGATTAAACTCAGGTATATCCTGACATTTCCATCAGATACTCACATACAATCTAAATTTGTTCCGTTTCTCCACCCAACGTTAACTGCAACATCACATTAAGTTTTATTTGTTGATTAAAGACGTCGCTAGAATTTGGATTTTAGATTCTATATTCTTGTTTCTTCTCTTGCATGTCTTTTTTAATAGGTCAGTAAAATATTAATCTTCTAAATCCATCTGATTCATCTGTTCCTGATATCCAACATGCGATAATAGTATTCATTTTTATTAGCAAATTATTTCCATAACCGTTGTTATATATCCGATATATAGCTGCTTCAGGACTAGCTATGGATGTTATCGTGTAGTATCTTCTTTTTTCTGCTTTGTCATCCTATTAATTTACTAATTCCAAAGAATAACCTTTGCCCCAACTGGTTAAGATCTTCATATTTTCTATGCCAAATTCCTTTAGCTTCCTATTAATATTTTTTGAAATATTTGAAAGCCGGCTTTGGGTAGAACTTGTACAATCTTTACCCCATATTTTTTCTGACAACTCTTCTCGCGAGACATATCCAGTAGCTTCTTCTAACTCTTTAAAAACAAGTTTTTCTTGATTCGATAAAGTCCTTAAAAATCTTCTTTTTTCTTCTTCCTTCATCGTTTCTTCATTAATACGAATAGATTTTTCCATATTCGTATTCATTAAAGTCAACTGATCTTCGTAATGATCACACCAAAGCAGCTCCCTGAGATAATCAAAATTCGTTTCCTCTGAAATAAAATGAGTGATTCCTTTTTCCAACCATAATCCCTTCTCATTCTCACTCAGAGAGTGACTTGTTTTTAAAATAATTATTGTCTGCTTAAAACTACAAACAGAAAGAATCTCGTAAATCATCTGATTAGATACTGTCTCACTAAAAATAACTACTTGAAAATATTTTAGTAATCCGCTAACATCACCTCCGGTTCTTAAAATTTTTAACAGTTGTTCACTGCAAAAAACCTCATGTTTTATTGCATTTAGATGTTGAATAAATTTAGTTTCAAAGAATGAACAATTAGATAATAATAAAATATTCATTTTCTCCTCCTTTTCTCAAAAATTTACATCAAAGTATGCAATAATATTACTTATTAAGAAAGGATAAAAATTGATTAAACAGCATCATCTATTTCAATAAATTCTTGTTTTTATAAAAAACAAGAAAACCGTCAGAAGCTTAGACTATTACGAGATCTAAGTGGCTTACTGACGGTCAAAGACGGCTTATAATTAATTTTGGTTAGCGAATTAAATAATGAAAAAGTAAGGAAATTAAAAAAACAAGCCCTATAGAAAGCGTTTTCATTAAAAGGCCCAAAAAAACTTTTTTTTAGTCATATATTTAAAATAATCATAGTTTTTTTTTCTCTTAAGCTCCTTTTTGATCTAATGTAGCTATTACTTGAATTCGCTGTTCTAACATAGCATCAGCATATGTATCTAATGTCATCTGAGTGGAAGCATGACCTAATAATGCGCTTACTGATGCGATATCGGCATTTTTTTCAATACAGCGAGTAGCGAACGTGTGACGCAATTGATGAAAATGAACATGATTTAATCCGGCTAAATCTCTTATTTTATGAAAGTGATAAGTTAGTAAGCGAGGCTCGCAAGGTTTCCCTTGTGTTTCTAAAACATAGTAACTATCTGACTTCTTTTTATAGTACTTTAACTGATCCAGAAGTTTTTTTGTCATAGGAATTAGTCTCGTTGAGGCATCTGATTTAGATTCGGTATAGTATAGTTTAGTATTATTTTTATCAGATAAAGAATTAATCCTTTGATACGTATAGTTAATTCTTAACAATCTTTTTTCAAAATCTACGTCTTCCCAACGCAATGCTGCGATTTCTCCTATTCTCAAACCTGCCGATAAGCCTAACTGGACTGCAAGTCTTCCTTTTCCACTGATCTGATTGGCAGCAGCTTCTATCTCTTTTTGCTGTCCTCTAGATAATGAAGAAATCCTTCTTCTTCTAATCTTTGGAAGCTGTATTTGATTGCAAGGGTTAACTGTAAGATCACCTCTTTCTACAGCAGCATTAAGACACTGATTTAATAATCGATAGATAACATGAATTGACGCATTGGATATTCCTTTTTTTTGCCACGTCGTGATTAATTCTTGAAATTGTATTTTATTTAGTTCATTTAATGGATAATCTCCAACAGATGGGTAAACGTAAGCAGTTAATTTATACTCATAACTAGCAAAGGTAGATTGTTTAACTGAGTCTTGAATGGAAGCAAGCCAGTATTTTCCCCAACTAATAAGTGGCATTACGCTATCACCATTCGTTTCTCGTAAATTCTGATACTTTGCTTTAAAAATGTACAATTTATTTTTTACTTCATGATAAGTTTTCCCATATATGTAGCCATATTTAATTTTATTATCTTCTCTTCTTCCCTTGATGAAACGACCTTCCCATCGTCCATCTTTGCGTTTATAAATGTTTTCTCCTCTTCGACTCAATTTGAAAGACTCCTTTTCAATAATATATAAATTTATGACGGCTTAATTGACGGCTAATACTTTTTTCGCGAAAATACAGCTTTCTTTTTAAAAAATAAGATATTTCGTCATAAAAAACGTTTTTAAATAAATTTGTTGATATAAACCACGAAACAAATTACAATATAAGGTATAGAAGGTTTATAAACTGCTTAACAGCACATATCTATCTCGTTTTTTATAAGAACAAGAAAAAAACAGTCATGTTTAAGCTAACTTTAAACATAACTGTTTCTCTTTTATCGCATTAATTTTTGAAATCGCTTTCTTTTTAATTTAATAAAAAATATCAATTTGGAAACACCTACTTATACGCCTTATCCCTAGAACATAAGTAGGTGTTTTTTTCTATGTTAATAGAATAAAGGTTCGCTGATATTGCTTTAAAAATGACTATTCTGAACGAATTGATAACTCTTTTACTGATATAAATCTTTTTTTTATTAAATAAAAAAAGCGCTCTTTTTCTATGATCATTTACAGATTACACGCTTATTAAATATCGAATTTTAGTATTATTTTTTTTTGGTTATTACAATTCTCCAGATACATATTATCTGTATTAAAAACAGATAATTATATGTATAATTCAAGAAATAAGTTGAATAAGTAGTAATTATATATAATATTTATCCGTAATAACGAATTATTTTCATTCTGTCTGTTGAAATTATTGTTTCTTAAAATTTTTATAATTTATCCAAAATAGAAGGATTCATACTGATTCTCAAAAATCAAATAGTCATTAATTGATTCTTAAATCTTGATAATAGACAAAAATTCAGACAATAACTTTGTAAACATAATAAACCTGCCAGTTATTAAAGAAAGGTATCCTCTAATTGCCTATAAAGATGTTGTATTTATTTCTTTTGCAATATTAATATCATTGCTTCCTTGAAGATCTCTGGTTTTGTTTGTTATTAGCAGATTTCTATATTATTTTGAGTTTGATATACTTAAGTCGAAAGCAGGTGTTGATATTGGAAAACCCACTAAAACTAAGATTGATGCAATAAAGTAAATCATTACAAGAAATGGATAAAACAGAAACACTTAACTTGCTTGGTGATTCAAAATTAATCGAAAAATTAACCCATGTTGAACACAAAAATTTGTTAACTCACATTTGGAATCTAATTGGGTTAGCGGAAATTCCCAATACAATTGACCTACCTTATACTCAGAACCTAGTTTCTTATGTTAATAAACATATTGCTACCGAAGAAGGATTTTCATATACAGGTATTGCAACTGAAATTGTCCCCTGCTACAACGCATTGATCTTTGAAGCTTACTGCCGTTTAGGTCTTGGCCATACTGATGAAGCTCAAGCGGCACTCAATTGGATAAAACAATATCAAGTTTTTGATCGAGTGACAAAAACTACTTGGCCGTATGAAGGTATTTGTAAACATGGTGGCTGTATGAAAAATGTTCCTTTTTTTATCGGGATTGGTAAAACGGTGCGGGCATTAATTACTTATCGAGATTTTTCCCAAAATGAAGACACTGAAGTAAATCAATTAATCCAAATAGGTTTGGAATATATGATGCAACATCACATGTTTCAAAGACTGAGCAATCAAAAACCCATTAGTCCACACATCACCGATATCATGTTTCCCCAAAGTTATGTGCTTTCTTTGACGGACATTGTTTATATTATTGGAAAAACGAATAGTTTAAATAGGCCTGAGATACTTCCGGTATTAGATTTATTAAAGGACAAGCAAACTTCTACGAGTGGTTGGAAAATTGACTATATTTATTCATATCAAGGCTATGTCCCATTTGATAATCGAAGGAAAGATTCCGAATGGATCACGTCTTTGTTTTTAAGCTGGCTGGGAACCGATGTGTTTTAGTGCATTGATTCTATTTCTATTTTTTTCAATAATTATCGGCTAATTTTTTCCATACTTATTGATGGAAGACGCAAATTATTTAATTGCTTTTGTAAGGCAATTGCCATGAATAACGTAATCACAGCAGTCAGGATATCTGCAATTGGTTGGGAATAAATGATTCCTTTTGTTCCCAATACTTGTGGCAACATTAAAATAACTGGAATAAAGCAGATACCTTGGCGACAAATTCCGAGAAAAAAACCTTCCTTGACTCTTCCTAATGCCAAGAAAAGTGACGAATACACGGTATGAAAGCCAAACAACATAAATGAAAGTCCAATAATTCTTAATGCTTTGGCTCCGATACGAACCATTTCGGTACTTCCAGTTGAAAATATTGAAATAATTTGAGTTGGAAATATAATCATCGTTAATCCGAAAATGATACAAAAAGCGGTTGACCAAATAATCGACACTTTAATCGCTTCAGCGAGACGATCATATTTTTTTGCGCCAAAATTAAAACCCGCAACTGCTTGAAAACCTTTGATAAATCCAAAGACCATTAATGTGCCCAAAGACACAATTCTAGTCACTGAGCCCATTCCAGCAATAAAAGAATCCCCGTATTCTCTAGATTGTATATTGGTTAAGGTAATAGAAATGCTTGTTAAAACTTGGAAGGCCAAAGTCGAAATACCCACCTTAAATACTGGCAGAAGAATATTTCTCCCTAGATCAATCTCTGAAAATTTGAAATTGAACACACTATTCTTCATTAGAATATTGAGAACTAATACTAAAATAGCCATACTTTGAGCAACGACTGTCGCAAAGGCAGCACCTGCAATCCCCATCTGAAAAGTATAAATAAAAAGTGGGTTCAGGATAAAATTTAAAACGGCAGTTAAAGAATTTACGATTAGCACTAATTTAGCTTTGCCTTCGCTAGAATTAAGGCTATTCATCGTAACGATATAAATATTTAGAATCAAAGAAGGAACATAAATTTTGGCGTAATCCAAAGCATAATTCAAATTTTCTTTGGTTCCACCTAAAAATCTTAAGAGACTGTCTAAGTTGAACATAATTAAGAGTATCGCTAAGATTCCTAAAAACAAGCTACCATAAATGGCGGTTGAGGCAACTTTGTTTGCTTCTTCCATTTTTTTTGCTCCTAATAAGCGTGGAATATACGCTCCCGCCCCATTTCCAAATAAAAGACCTAAAGCAACAACGGCTTGTCCAATCGGTGCACAGATCAGAATTGCTGAAAGTTGGCTGACCCCAAGATTGCTGATAAAAAAGGCATCCCCAATATTATCTAAAGCCGTAAATAACATTCCTAACATTATTGGCAAACCCATCTTAAATAAAAGGGGCTTAATTGGATCCGTTCCCATATTGATTTCCTGTACTTTTTCTGTCATATTAATCCCTCCAAATCTTCCATTAAAGAAAATACTATAATTTATAGCACTTTACTTCGAGAAGTTACAATACTATAATTTATAGTAAATTGTCAAGGAGGATTTTTATGGCTACAATCGATTTAATTGTTTTAGGGATATTGAAAACAGAACCACTTAGCGCATATGATATCCAAAAACTGGTTGAATACCGCAATATTTCTAAATGGGTAAAAATTAGCACCCCTTCTATATATAAAAAAGTAATTACATTAGAAGATAAAGGACTCATAAAAAAAACTTTGGTGAAAGAAGGAAAAATGCCAGAAAAAGCTGTTTATTCTTTAACAGCAGAAGGAGAAAAAGAATTTAAAAATTTGATGGTATTGACTTCACTTCAACCGATTAGAATTTTTTTAGATTTAAATGCGGTCATTGTCAATCTTGATTCCCTTTCAGCTCAGGAACAAAAGGTTTGTCTGGATAATATCGAAAAAAATCTGAAAATGCTTAAGACCTCTTTAGAAGAAAATCAAAATATGAAAGCTAGCCTCCCAGAAATATCACAAACAGGGAAAGCCGTTTTGAATCAGCAAGTGATTTTAGCAGAAGCTATTGAAAATTGGCTACAGGATACTCGAAAAAACTTAAACGAATAAGAAGTATCTTTAAATGACCTTAGTCGATGTAAAAAAGATGAAGCTACCTGACTGACTAATCCAAACTTTAGTTTAACGACCAAAAAAGGAGCAAATAGAGATGAAAAAAGAACATACTACTGAAACAGATTTATTTAAAATTCTTGATATTATGGATGAAACAGGTATCAAATATTATCTGGATGGTGGCTGGGGTGTCGATGTTTTGACAGGTAAGCAGAATCGGCAGCATCGAGATATTGATCTTGATTTTGATGCTGATTTTACAGATGATTTACTAAAAAAAATTCATGATATTGGCTATGAAACCGTCACAGACTGGTTACCGGTGAGAATAGAATTGTGGCACGAGACTTATGGTTATTTAGATATTCATCCTTTTATTTTTGATGCCGATGGTTCCGCCAAGCAGGCTGATTTAGAGGGTGGTTTTTATCAATTTGAAGCAGATTTTTTCACTACCGTTCCCTACCAAGATCGTCAAATTCCTTGTATTTCTCAAAAGGCACAATTACTTTTTCACAGCGGCTATGAGCTACGAGAAATCGATCAGATTGATTTTCAAAATTTAAAAAGCTTAGAATAATATTTTAATCAAACCTCTTACTTCCAAAAAGTTAATAGTAGTCGTTAAAAAAATTAGCTATAAAAAGAACTTGTCCCCCAAAAATCAATTATTGATTCTTAGGTGGCAAGTTCTTTTAGTTATTGTGGGTAACTATTTCTTTGGCATTAAAAAACACAATTAAATGATCATTTAATTTTTTTCTAGCTTCTCGACTATTAAGTTTCTCAAATTGACAATTAAAAAAAAGACGTTTGAATTCTCCATTAGACAATTCAAGTTTTCTTTTTAACAGAGTTGAAAGCTTGATATCCACTGGATAATCACTAAGAATTTCTAATTTAACAGACTCAGATGAAAGGAACTTTTCCCCAATGATTTCATAATCAAGTTCCTTAATATAAACCCCATTCTTTTTCAAAGTAGTTTTATCCAAACTATATTTTTTTACTAGCTCTGGATCATTATCCAAAAATTGATTCAGCATTTTTAGATCTATTTTATTTGAATTTACTCGAGAAAAGATCGTCGCATTCCAGCTAGTTTTACATTGTTCACAATTATAGATTAACCAAATATCTAGATTTTTCTTTTGCGCATTCACACGAAACATCTCTGAACAAATAAATTCAGTATCTTTGTGGCATTTTTTACAGTGGCGAATAATTGTAGGTATGGACAAGCAATTTACTTTCCATTGAACATTTTTCATCACCATCAATCCTTTCTTAATTCACTTAAGAAAGAACTGAAACAGGTGGATCTACCGCTACCATTCTCATACCAAAGCCCCCTTTTCCAATAAAAAAATCTTCTAAAACTAGTCACTTGGTTAAGTCACTTCATTTTAGAAGAAATTTGTGCTGTTGGCTTCTGAATTCTTGCTCTATTTTACTGGAATACAACAATCTAATTTAACATAACCGTTTTGCCAATCGACTTCACGATAAATATTCAAGCCATATTGCCCTCGCATATTAAATTTACTTTGCGGTAACCAGATACTAAAGAGTCCCTGCAGCTCGTTAAAAATATTCGAAATGTAGCCTTCAAAGGAATATACGGCATATTTCCCACCCGATACAGTTGCCATTGCTTTTGTTTTTTCTGTCACACTTAAACAAAGATCGCACAGGTTATTTTGCTGGGTGGTTGAAGATGGATCTGTATAAAATTTTTCAATCATGATAGTCGCCGAAGTCATATTTGCTTTGTTGTGATCAATAAAATTTGACCAATTCTGTTTGACATTCAAATAATTATCTAAAGTTCGTTGATAAATCACTGGATAATCCAGCAGATTTTTTATTTGAACAGCTTCTTGATAATTCTCAAATGATTTAAGCTCTTCTATTTTTTCGTTATTAAAAGGATTGATAACCCTGCTTGAATTAGCAGTCTTTCTAAACTCAGTTGGCGAAACTTGGAAAAGATTTTTAAAAACCGTACTATAATTATTTGCACTGTAACCATAATCCAAACCGATATCAGAAAGTGTCCGTGTCTTTTCCAGCTTGATATCGATTGCGCTTTGTTCGACTTTTAATCTTTTGATAAAAGAATAAACACTTTCCCCAGTGACTTCTTTAAAAATTCTAGAAAAATAAAATTTCGAAAGATAAAGATAATCGGCAATATCTTCAATCAAAATATTTTCCTTATAGTGTTCCAATATATAATCAATACTCGTATCTACCAGTTTTTTCTTATCCATCTGAGCTTGCCTACCTTTAGTGATCCTGATTTGTATAAGTATATCATCATTTATTTTTCCAAATTAAAAAAAGAGCTTCATTTCATTATTATTATGAAATGATCGCTCTAATTTTTCATGCAACGATTTAAATCTTTGTTACAAAAAATTGGTATCCGCATTCTTCAATCAAAAACATGTGAGCCACTGATAATTATTTCTGAGGGTGATAACGTGGCTTCTTCAATGGTGGCTCCAGAATTTTTTAGATATTCTTTTACAATATGATAGCCGATGGTATATCCAGCATTTCTGGAAAGTCCAACTGGCGCATAACCCTGTTCTCGTGCAACTTCATCGCCATACATATATGCGGCAACTTCCTCAAAGCCACGTCCTTTACGACCGTCCTTTATTACTTCAATTGAGTAAGCTAATTCTTCTTCATCGTAATCTTGCACCCAAGGACCACGCTGTTCAATTCCAAATAAGGATTCGGCAAAAACTTCTGCCAAGCCTTCAATAACTAAATATTCTTCTACGCTGACATCTCCGTGATTAAAAGGAGCATAAGTAAACCGGATATTATGATTGAATTCATGGGCTAAGGCTGATTTTAAGCGTGTACGATTATAGTCGTTAGGAAAAACAATTAAAATCATGTAGCCAGGAATCCCTCCAAAACCGCTATAACCTTCACTTGCCATCACAATTTTATTCTCAGGATCAGCCAGAAGTATATTGAGAACAAATTCTTTCAAAGGAATCTCGTAACCAATATTTTCAAACCTAGCAATTCCTGTATCAATCACTGCTTGATACTCCTCAAAAATCTTTGTCGCTTTTAACTCAGAAATTTGGTCGGCAATTAGATCAACGCTTTTTCTAGGCGTCCACATCCCCATCATCTCCGAAGCCATGACTACATCATAGCCTCCTGGTGTTTTTGGTAGAAGTGGCGCATTTAGATATTGCCACATCTTTTCCATTGGCTGCATAATTTCATAGCGAAAACTATTCTCGTCAGCTTGGCCATTGATTGCTTTTTCATAAAACGATAATGAATCAATTAATTGAACCTGCTTTTTTCCCATAATGATTCCCCCTTCTTTTTTAGAATAAGGGTTTACGCAACGTCAATGTCAAGTGGAGAAATTTATTTTAGCCAAGAGTATTTTTGTAACGTCTATATTTTTTTGTTGATTAAGCGATAGATTGGTTGTCTACTACATTTTTTAATACTTTTTCTACGTCCTCTTCATAATCATAATATAGTGTCTAAAAAACTAAGGAACCATTTTATTTTTAGTCTAACTATCAATAATTTTTCTTTTACCATCAAAATAATCATAAAAATTAAATAAATATTGAATTTCTCCTTTTTGTTGGGTAATATGTGATTGAGAATCATTCTCAATTGCGAAAAAGGAGGAGTTACTTTGAAATCTCAAAATAGTCTTAGCTATTTATTTAAATTAGCTGGTCGTTCACGCTGGTTGTTACTTTTTTCTGGAATCTTTAGTCTCATTTCAGGCTTATTAGACTTTGTCCCATTCATTATGCTTTATCGAGTATTGCTTTTTTTATTCGGTGAAAATCCTAATGGTGAATTGGCAACGCAATACGCGATATATGCAATAATTGCTATTGTTTTTAAATTTTTAACAAGTATTATCAGTGGTGCCCTTTCTCATATCGGCGCTTTTAATACACTTTATGAGATTCGGTGTCGTCTAAGCACTCATATTGCAAATATTCACTTAGGCTTTTTCACTAACAACACTTCAGGTAAAATCAAAAAAGTGATTATTGAAGATACAGAACGTATTGAAACTTTGTTGGCTCATCAAGTACCCGATCTTGTAAAAGCCGTCACCGCACCAATTATTATGTTTATCTATATGTGTACTGTTAACTGGCAAATGTCCGTCTCCCTCTTATTACCAATCGTTCTAGGGGCTGCTGTGATTATGTTAGGCATGCGTAGCAGTGGCAGTTATATGCCCCTTTATCATCAGCTAACAGGCAAATTAAATTCTTCTATCATGCAGTTTATCAATGGTATGAATGTGATGAAAGCTTTTAACGTGACTGCAAAAGGCTTCAAACAGTATTCCGATACTGTTGAGGAATACCACGTGATGTGGACAGAATGTACAAAAGCCCAAGGTCCTTACTATGCAATTTTCATGGTATTAATTGAATCAGGTATTTACTTCAGCTTCCCTATTGGTGGCTGGATGTACTTAAATGATGCCATTGATTTACCCGTTTACCTTTTCTTCATCGTGATGAGCATTGTCTTTTTAACTTCTCTAAAAAGTTTGTCTAATTTTTCTGTTGCCATTATGCAAATCATGACCGGGACAGAAAAAATTAAAGAAATCATGGATGTGCCAAATCAGCACTTTGGCTCTGTTTCAACGATGAGTCAGGAATTAAATGCGCTCGATTTTGCGAATGTTACTTTTGCTTATGAAAAAGAAAATGTGTTAAAGGATCTTTCGTTGCATATTCCTGCAAATAGTTTGACGGCATTTGTTGGCGTTTCAGGTTCTGGAAAATCAACGACTGCACAATTGATTCCCCGTTTTTGGGACAATCAAAACGGATCAATCAAGATGGATCAAACAATGCTTAAAGATTTTTCTGAAAAATCACTGATGGAAAATGTTAGCTTTGTTTTTCAGGATGCCTTTATGCTCCATGACACTATCCGAATGAATATCGCTGTTGGAAAGACCGATGCTACGGAAGATGAAATCATTGCAGCAGCTAAAGCAGCACAAATTCATGATATGATTATGGGCCTTCCAGAAGGTTATGACACGATTTTTGGAGAAGCTGGGGTAAAAATGTCTGGCGGTGAAAAACAGCGGATTTGTATTGCTCGAGCTATTTTAAAAAATTCTCCGGTCTTGGTATTAGATGAAGCCACTAGCTTTACTGATATTGAAAATGAGCGGAAAATCCAACTAGCTCTTGGGGAATTGCTGAAAGATAAAACCACAATAATGATTGCTCATCGCTTGCATACCATCATCAATGCGAATCAAATTTGTGTATTTGATGACGGTCGAATTATTGAGCAAGGAACCCATCAAGAACTTTTAGACAAAGCTGGAAAGTATGCTCATATGTGGACAGCGTATACATCAGAAAGAGCGGTGATAAGATGATTCAGATTATTAAGAATATCCAATTTATTATTGGAGAACAAACCAAATTGTTAGTCAAACCTTTGCTATTGGCGATTTTAGATGCTTTTCTTAATATGTTTTTTTATGGCGTAATGATTTTAGGGATTGTTCGATTAGTGGAGAGGAGTTTTACTAGAGATTTTTTTATTCAGTGTGTTTTCTTTCTAACAATCGTTTTTGTGATTCGTCTTTTTCTATCGCGGTTTACTTATAATTCTATGCAGATCAATGGATCAATCATTGTCACAAAGTTAAGAATTCAGTTGGCTGATCACGTTCGAGGTTTAAATTCTGGCTTTTTCAATCAGAATAGTATCGGCAAGCTTACCAGTAATTTCACTACCGACATTGCCGATTTTGAGCAGGTCTTAACCCACAACTTCATTGATTTCTTTAAGGCGTTTTTTATGGTAACGATCGGAATTATTGCAGCAGTGGTAATTGATGTTCGTTTTGCACTGATTATTGTGATAATGATTTTAGTTGCCCTGCCTTTACTGATTGTCGGTGGCGCAAAAGGAAATAAACTTGCTGGAACCCACAGGGAAAAAATTAACGATGTCATTTCTCGTGTAGTGGAATACATTAACGGTATTAAAACTTTTAAATTGTACCAATTGAGTGGCGCAAAATTTCAGCGTTTAGATCAATCCTTCAATGATTTAAAAAAATCAGCCATCAAAGTCGAACTGTCGTTAATACCATATGTTATGGTTTTTTCGACTATCGTCTCCTTTATTATTCCCGTGGCACTTGTTTGGGGCACTTATTTACTGACTAATGAAGCTAGTAGCCCAGAAAGTTTTATCGCTGTGCTGATACTAAGTATATCGATTTCTGGTCAGTTGATGGCCATCGGTATGCTTTATCCACAAATGAAATTCATTGCTAAATCTGCAGACAATTTGCGTGAAGTTTTATCAGCCAAACCTTTGAACTACCAAGTAGATGCTTTGGATGGAGCAAATCATGCGATTCAATTAGAGGATGTGTCCTTTTCTTATGAGAATGGTGTACCTGTACTGAAAAATATTTACTGTGAGATTCCCGACGGAACTACAACCGCACTGATTGGACCTTCCGGCTCTGGAAAATCTACCATCATCCATTTGATTTCTCGCTTTTGGGACGTTCGGAGCGGCAAACTAACCATTGGTGGCGTGAATCTTACTACAGTAAAACCTGATGCTTTAACTAAGCATATCAGCTGTGTTTTCCAAGAAGTCTATCTATTTAACGATACCATTTTAAATAATATCAAAATCGCGAAACCAAATGCTGATCACAGTGAAGTTGTTGCCGCTTGCCAGGCTGCAAATTGTCATGATTTCATTTTGAAACTAGAAAATCGTTATGACACGATTGTAGGCGAAGGTGGTTCTACCCTTTCCGGAGGAGAGAAACAACGGATTTCGATTGCTCGAGCAATTTTAAAAGACGCACCTATTGTTCTTTTAGACGAAACAACATCTAGTCTCGACGTCGATAATGAACGAGAAATTAATCAAGCTTTAGACAAACTGATGGAAAAGAAAACGGTGGTAGTTATCGCCCATCGTTTGAACACCATTATCAATGCCGACCAAATTATTGTACTGAATGAGGGTAAAATTCGAGAAAAAGGAACACACTTTGAACTCCTTGCAAACAATGACTGGTACGCCCAAATGTATCAAGAACAAGTAAGCGCTCGTAACTGGGTGATTTAACACTCGGAAAAATGTAGTGTCTGAATGTACCGACCCTCAAAAGTTAGACCAAAAAACTAACATTTTGGGGGTCGATTTTTTTGGCTAAATACAGTTTCGAACCGAAACTGAAAATTGTTCATGAGTATTTAGATGGTAAGGGAGGTTATCAGTATCTGACAAAAAAAACGCTATTAATTTTTAGGTCAAGTAAGGGATTGAGTTAAAAACTATCATCCATCGTTCCGTGAAGAAGGACTGCTAACGCTCTCATGATGCCACACATAAAAAAAACAATATTGCCATATTTTCAACATACCTTCTTTTGTAAATTGGAGCATGGTACACTTGATTTGCGGAGGTGTTTTCATTTGAACAAACTTGATACTACTTGGTTATTAATCGGCATTTCTTTTCTACTTTTCGGTTTTACAATTGAAAAATTTTATTTTATATTAGCTGCACCCTTCTTGCTAATCGCGATTACAGACCGTGACTCCCATAAAGACGAGCATGAAAATGGGTAAAACAAACTTACTCTTGATTTGATAGTTTACTTAGTGGTTAGCTGATTTTTTTAATGACATACAGCCTGTACATCTAATTTCCATTTAGCTAATAATAGTACCATTTATGCATTTTCCAATAATAAGGGGGAAATAAAATGAAACAAAGTATTGTTCATATTGCTTTAGTAGTTGATGACTATGATGAGGCGATTAACTTTTTTACTCAAAAGCTCGATTTTGATCTAATAGAAGATACTTATCAGCCTGAACAAGATAAAAGGTGGGTTGTGGTCTCGCCTAAAAATTCAAATGGAACCACCATTTTGTTAGCAAAAGCTTCAAAACCAATTCAAAATGACTTTATCGGAAATCAAGCTGGCGGCAGAGTCTTCCTTTTTTTGGCTACTGATGACTTTTATCGAGATTATCACAACATGCTTTCAAAAGAAATTGAGTTTGTCAGAGAACCTAAAACTGCAGATTACGGGATAGTCGCCGTCTTCAAAGACCTATATGGCAATTTGTGGGATCTGATTCAATTCAACGATGACCATTTAATGAGTATAAGAATGAATGATTCTACCAAATAATAGAGTTGGTGGAATCTTATTTTTATGCCCTTTCTTTGAACCGCTTAAAAATTTTCAAAATTCTTCTATCCAAAATAGATAAAAAGTTAAACTGGAAGTTTTCATAGAAAATGAAATAAAACAGTTTAAAGAAAACAGAAAGTCATTAAGAAAGACCTTATAGAATACCAACCTAGTTTAGTTATCAAAAAAAGCACTAGAATGAACGTGATTTATGCAAAATAAAGAGCCTACTTTTTTAATGAAAGTAGGCTCTATAAAATAATGTTTACTTCTATGTCAAATAGACCTAAATATTGCGCCAATTAACAGTTAAATTGAGACATGAATTTTTTATTACCTGATCCTAATTGTGCATTCACTTTTGTTTCCAAATACTATATTATTCAATTTTTTAGACAGAGAGCGAATTTATAGGGCAATAGTTATTGGAGGTCGCCATCCAGATAGTTGATAACTAAGTATTTAATCACAGGTCAAATTATATGAAAAAAAAGCAATTAAATTTTAGTAGTATCAACAACATTTACGAGAATATTTCTAGTTTTCGTCTATTCATCAAACAAAATATATTCTCGAAATTTTCGTGCTAAAATGGTTAAGATAATATTTAATCCGACCATAGAGTAACTTCCAGTAACCATGAGACTGGGTAATTCACTGGTTTCGTAATAAAGTTGATAGTCTGCCGCATCACTCAAAAAGTTTTTCCCAAAAAAAGTAACGGAACAAATCGGCACCTTAATTAATTGCAGGTTTTTTATAGCATTTTTAATAGCTGGTGTATTGCCACTCAATGAAGTAACAATAACTAAATCATCAGCCGTAAGTGTTTGGCTAATCATTTCAAAATTAGTCTCACCAGAAATTAAATAATTAGGTCTCCCCGATAGAAAAAGATCGTTAGAAAAATCTTTTGTATAATTATTTTGAGTAAAACCGGTTGCGTACAGATAAAGTTGATTGGCTTGTTTAATTTTATCCAATAGTGGTTGAAAATTAGTTTGGCTAGCATATTGGAACGTTTGATCAATTTCTTTTTGTAGAGTAGCTACTAAATCAGTCGGTGCAATCGTTGTTTGAAGTAAAGATTGTTCGATCGAGTATTTCATTTCTGAGAACCCTCTAAAACCTATTTTTTTTGCTAATCGCAAAACAGAACTTTTTGAAGATAGTAGCTTGTTTCCTAATTCATTTATGGAAAGTGTGATTACTTCAGTCTTATGATTGAGGATATAATAAATCATCTCTTGTTCATTTTTAGACAATTTTTCAAAATTAATTTTAATATGTTGGTCGAAATTCATCAAAAAAGCCTCCTGTCTTCTTAATACTAAAGAAAAAACTATCAGAAATCAAACAATCTCCGATAGTTTTAAAACTGATTATTTTAAAAGAAAAACGACTGCTTCGTAAGGACGTAGAGGCATTGTTTTGGAAAGAGTTTCGATTTTTTCTGGATAGTTTCCGATTAATTTCTCACCATTTTTTTCTACTAAATCTTTTGGAATCTCAACATTAACTGTATCTGGACTAAAAGAACATAGCACTAATAAAGTTTCTCCTTGATATTTTCTCAAGTAACTATAAACTGCTGAGTCCTCCTCATTAATCAATTGATACTCACCCAACTGAATAATCGGATATGCTTTTCTTAAAGCAATTAGTTTCTTATAGTAGTAAAAAATAGAATTTTCATCCTGCAAAGCTTTTTGAACATTGATCGTCTGATTGTCTGGTGAATAGTCAATCCAAGGTTTTGCCTTTGAAAAACCACTGTCAGACTCACCATTCCATGGCATGGGTGTACGAGCGTTATCCCGTGATTTTAAATAAACCGACTGTTTAATATATTCCTCAGATTCCCCTGCTGCCAGCATTTCTTGATAAAAATATTTAGTTTCAATATCTTGATATTCCTCAATTTCAGTAAAGGGAACGTTTTTCATTCCAATTTCTTCCCCTTGAAAAATAAAAGGTGTTCCCTTCATCATATGAAGCAAAGTTGCTAGCATTTTCGCCGAAGTCTCTCGATAAACGCCATCATCACCAAAACGAGTCACCGCTCGCGGTTGATCATGATTGCTCCAGTATAATGAATTCCAACCATTGGCTAATTTATTTTGCCACTCGGTTAAGACTTTTTTCAAATCACTTAACTTAAATCGAATATCTGAAAACTTTCCATACTTTCCGTAATCCAAATGCATATGATCAAAATGGAAAACCATGTCTAGTTCTTTTCTTTCAGGAAAAGTATAGAGTTGAGCTTGCGTGCTGTTTGTATTTGGCGTTTCCCCCACTGTCATAACATCAAAATCACTTAAAACTTCGTGATTCATTTCCTGCAAAAATTCGTGAACTCTAGGACCGTTAGAAGCGCCTGCATAGTATGATTTTGTATATGCTAAAGTTTGAGACGCATCTGGATAAGCAGGGTCCTTACTGATTAAGCTGATGACATCCATCCGAAAACCATCAATTCCCAACTCAAACCATTTTCGCATCATTTGATAAATCTCTTGTCTGACAGTTTCACTTTCCCAATTTAAATCCGGCTGTTCTTTAGCAAAACAATGAAGATAGTATTGATTACGACTTTCTACATATTCCCAAGCTGGACCACCAAAAGTGGATCCCCAATTATTTGGTGCCGATCCATCGGGTTTAGGATCTTTCCAAATATAGTAGTCAGCATAGTCATTTTTACGATCTTTTTTAGATTCAATAAACCAATGATGCAAATCGCTAGTATGATTCACTACCAAATCCAAAATAATTTTTATATTGAATTCATGGGCTTTATTTAATAGTTCTTGAAAATCAGCCATCGTGCCATATTGAGGCAATATTTTTTCGTAATCCGAAATATCATATCCGTTATCAACTAAGGGGGATTCAAAAATCGGATTCAACCAAATAACATCAATTCCTAAATTAGCTAAATAGGGAAGCTTTTCAATAATCCCTTGGAGATCTCCAATCCCATCATTATTGCTGTCTTTAAAACTCAGGGGATACACTTGATACACAACACTGCTCTTCCACCATTCAACAGCCATTATTCATCCTCCTCATCAATTGTTTGTTCTGTTAAAAAATCATTTACATAAATAAGTTGTTCTCTTCCTTCTTTAATTCCTTGTCGTAAGTTCTCTGGATCAATTGCCTCTTCACCCAGAGGTAATAAACAAGCCATAATTACCGGTAAATTCATTCCAGTAATGACATGAATATTCGGCAAACTTAGATATCTAATGAAATTTTGATTGACCGATCCTCCTAAAAGATCAGTGAAAATAATTGCTTCATCTGTATCTGTAAGATCAGCCAAAGCGCTATCAATTTCCTGATCAACTGGTGTATTTGCTGTATAGGCAGCAATTGTTGTGACATCTCCAAGATTAGGCATGATATATTCTAAAGTTTCTTTCATCCCTTTGGCCAGATTATGATGGCTAGCTAAAATAATTTTCCGCATAAAATGCTCCTTTTAAAATATAATTTGAACTAAATTTTAAACCGTCAAAACACCGAAGAAAGAAAGAATCAAGGCTAAAATAATTATGGAAAAAATTATTTGAATCACACTCATCTTTTTCGAAGTAATTAATTTATAGACTGCAAAAGTCAATATAGCTGGTAACAAAGCTGGCATAATACTATCCAAAATTTGAGACTGAATCGGTAACTTAACTTTTCCTGATTTAAAAACCAAACCGACATTTATTTTAACAACTGATGGGATTAAGGCTCCCACTACTGTAAGGCCCATAATCGATGCTGCTTCAGTAAATACAGAAATTTTAGCGCCTAAAACAGTCACTAGCTTAATTCCGGAAGTGTACCCAATTGAAAATAATTTAAACCGGAAAAGTAAAAAGAAGATATTTAAGACCAACCAGATAACTGCTCCTGTTGGATTCCCTTCAAGCCCCATATAAGCCGCAATTGACCCCATAATAGTTGGATATAAAACCCAAACCAAAGTGTCCCCTACACCAGCTAATGGTCCCATCATCCCAGTTTTAAAGTTTTGAACTGCATCTAATGAATCAATACCATCATTTTCTTCCATTGCCAAACTTGCACCTAATAATAAATTGGCCATCCAGGTAGTAGTATTAAAATACTTAAATTGATTATTCAAAGATGCTACATAGTCTTCGTCGTTAGGGTGGATTTTACGCAAAGCTTTTTCTAGTCCATATACAACAGCCGGTCCTTGTTGGTTCTCATAATTAAAAATATTACAAGCCATAAACATGTAACGAAAGGCTGCTCGATTGATATCTTTTTTCGTCAACTTTTTATTCATCTTATTCATCAAATTCATCTCCTTCATCAACAACACCTGTTTCAGTGGCTAACTCTGAGGTATTACTTTTTTTCATTTCAGTAGTGAAGAAATAATAGGCCAATGCAAAACCAATAATTGATACACCTAAAATTGGTAATTTTAAGTAAGCTGCCAATACAAAACCAATTAACAACATAGTCAAATATTTTTTAACTGGCATCACCTGTAACAATAGGGCAATCCCGACTACTGGTAACATGCTTCCAGCAATTGACAAGCCATCAGTGAACCATTTAGGAACAAAATCCAAAATTAAATTGATGATACGATCACCGAAAATTACACATAAAGCAGTTGGCAAAGCTGTACTCAAACCAAAAATGACTGGACCCAACCATAAAATACGATTCATCTTTTTAAAGTTCATTTTATTTGCCACATTTTGTGCCGCGTGAGTCACGTAAGTATTTAATATTTTTGCTAAAACGTCTAATTGAATTCCCAACATACCTACTGGAACACCTACCGCTAAAGCAACAGCCTTTGCTTCTTCAATATTATTTGTCGTTCGAATTGCTACATAAATCCCGACTAGAGCAGCTAATCCCCAGTTGGGAACAGAAGATCCGCCAATATTAGCCACGCCTAAGGCCATTAACTGAAAAGTGCCACCAATAACCATTGCTGTCTGCATATCCCCCATAATGATTCCTGCAAAAAGTGCTACCATTATTGGGAACCAAGTTGTTATTACTAAACCTTGTTGATCCCATACCATCCAGATTGATAATCCAACAATCAAAATTCCTTGAATAGTTTCCATAAGATTTTCTCCTCATCTATTTAATATATGTTTCTAAGCTCTCTTCAGGATCTCCAGGAACAAAATGAAAAGTTACCGGCACACCATCAGCTTCTATTTTTTTCAAATCAGCAATTTCTTTTTGATCAACAGAAACCATTTTCTTCACAGTTTTTTTCCCATCACCATCAAACATAATACCGATATTAACTTTAGGAATCTTTACGCCGCCTTCAATCAAACGTAATAAAGTTTCTGGTTCTCGAACAATCATGAAAACATTATGATTATCATATTTACCACTGTTAAAATTGGTAATAGCTGTTTCTGTATCAATAATTGACATCCCAGTTCCTGCAGGTTTACTCATTCTCATAGCAGCTTTTTGCACTTCATCTTTACTAACTTCATCATCTACTACCATCAAACGCTTTGCTTTAGTGGCACCCGCCCACTGTGTCACCACAATTCCATGAATTAAACGTTGATCGATTCTTGCTAATACTAACCCCATAATAATGATCTCCTTTTATAAAAAATTTCTTTTGTTATCGTTTACAATTTGTAGTTTATGGGCAAATCAATTGCAAAACAATACTTTGACAAGGAACTGGGAAGCAGTCTTTATTATTGGTACAAGTGTCAATTTTCCGGGAAAATTCCCATAAATCGATGGAAAGATAAATGATATAAATATAAGATTTTTAATTAAAAAAAAGGTGCTGTCCAGTATGTTTCAAATGGGAAATATTTTACTACTTGAGATGAAGTGATTATGCAAAATAAATAGCCAACTCTATGTAAAAGAGCTGGCTTTTGGGAGTTCTCATTATGCTAATTTGAAAGTTAAATTGATTCATTAGTGATTACTACTAATAGTACGAGGAAATAGTTTCTTTTTGGCTATCAATAAAAATCAATTTATCAAATTTTACTTATTTTTCCCCAATGATTTCATCTGGAGAGTAGACAATCATATCACTAACTTCAAAATCTTTGAAATTTCTAGTTACAACTTTATCAATATCATTTCTAAGAGCAATTTGTACCATAATGCGCCTTCTAAATCTTCTAGAGAAGACGCATTATAACAATCGTCCTCATTTTCTTCCAAATGAATCGATTAAAAGCATAATTAAAGAACTGAAAGAAATCGTAAAATGAACTTTCTGTGTTTCTCTCATGCTTTAGAACTCATAAAAAGTGCCAACCACAATTCCATGATTGGTACTTTTGGTAGATTACCTTCAGTTATTCAGAAAGCTTTTCCGATTTTGATAGTGGATGAAACCGCAATAATTTAACCAGATCATACCAGCAAACTGAAACCATTCCTAAGATGAAACAAAGAAACAATTGGCTACCTGAGAGAGGTGCCAAATCTAAAAATCTATTCATTGGAGAATAGACGAGTAGGAGTAAAATTGACACTGTCCCTCCCAAAATTCCCCAAATGACTTTATCATGTCTTAATTTTAAGAAAGTTTGGATACCAAGAGACCTATCTGAACTATTCACCTGAACAAGGAAAATATTCGCAATTACTAATACGGCTAGCCCCATTGTACGAGCCAATTCATCATTACTTGGATCTTGCTGTAGAGTAAAATAGTAAACGCTAAAGGTTGCCAGAAAGATTACGAGTCCTTGAATTAAACTTTTTAACAACAAGCCTTTTGACAAAATGCTGTCTTCAGTACTTCTTGGCGGACGATCCATAATATCAGGTTCACTTAGTTGTCTTTCCAAAACAACAGAACACGTTGGATCAATCACCAATTCTAATAAAACGACATGGGTTGGCAATAGTAATAGTGCGACTTGCGGTATACCTAGTAACGGACCCACTAATGCAGCCAATGCAATTGGAATATGAATAACAAAAATATAGCCGATCGCTTTTTTTATATTGTCGTAAATTCTACGACCATCTTTAACCGTATTCACTATAGTTGAAAAATTATCATCCATTAAAATTAAATCTGCAGCTTCTCGGGAAACCTCCGAACCATTCTTTCCCATAGCAATGCCAATGTCAGCATATTTAAGTGCTGGCGCATCATTCACGCCATCTCCCGTCATAGCTACGACCTCGCCATTCTGTTTAAAAGCTTGAATAATTTTCATTTTATGTTCTGGTGTGACACGAGAAAAGATATTTACATCTTTTACTTTTTTTGCTAATTCCTCGGTAGTTAATTGATCTATCTCTGCACCTGTTAAACAATTCTCTGCGTTCTCAATCCCTACCTGAGAAGCAATCGCACTAGCTGTAATTCCGTTATCTCCTGTAATCATGACAACTTTTATTCCTGCTGTTTGACAAAGGCGGATATCTTCTTGGACTCCTTGGCGTGGGGAATCGGCTAAACCAACAAGTCCTAGGAAGGTCAAGTGAAGATCTTCCATATTTTCTGGAACCTCGGAATAGTTGGTTACTTGTTGTTCAGCTACACCTAAAACCCGCAACCCTTTTTTCCCATAATCAGCAATTGTTGCTTGAATATCTGCCTTTTCTAATTCTGATAAATCAGAAATATCTAAAACACTCTCAGGTGAACCTTTAACTGCAATCACAATCTTCTTTTCATTATATTGCCAGACATGACCCATCATCTTTAGTTCATCCGTGAAGGGGTATTCCGTCATCAAATCTTTTTCAAAGAGGGTTTCTTTTAGCCAGCCATGTGCTGCATCATAGTCTAGAATTGCTTTTTCCATGGGATCATAAGGGTCTGTTTCACAAGCCAACCCCATGATTTCATTCAAACGCTTCTCCTCTTGACTCGCAACTGTCCATATTTTTTGAACACTCATTTTATTTTCAGTAATAGTTCCTGTTTTATCAACCGCTAGTAAGGATACAGCACCCATTGTTTCAACCGCTGGGAGTTTACGAATAAGGGATTGTTTCTTAGCTAAGCGCCAAGCACCCATAGATAAAAATACTGTTAAGACTACTGGAAACTCTTCTGGAATCATAGCCATAGCAATCGTGATACCAGAGAGAATACTTTGAATAATACGATTCGTAAACGCCAAGTCACTATCGTTGAAAAATGACACTATCGCAACTAAGAATAACAAGACAAACGCAATGATGGCACACACTTTGACTAACTTATCAATTTGTTCATCCAATGGCGACTTTTCAGACTGAGCGACGGCTAAGTGTTTCCCAATTTTCCCGTATTCGGTTTGTGAGCCAGTTTCGTCAACTAAAATTGTGGCACTACCAGTTGTGACTAGCGTTCCACTGTAAACATAATCCTCTCGCCAATAATCTTCTGTTTGTTTTTCTTTTTGAGTCGCTACTTTTTTCCAGACCGCCTCAGCTTCTCCAGTTAAAGAGGATTCATTGATTCGTAAATCGTTGGCTTTGACAACATAGCCATCTGCCGGAATTTTGACACCTTCTTCAATTAACATGAGATCATCTGGAACTAATTCTTCACTTAGTATTTCAATAGTTTCGCCACCACGAATCACATTGATTTTTGGTGCAGACAAGTCCTTTAAAGCAGCTAGTGTCTTATCCGTTTTCCACTCCTGATAAATTTCAATGGCAATAATAACCACCACAAAAGTCAGCATAATCAAACCATCTTTTGGTTCCCCTAAAAAAAAATAAATTAGAGCAGCAATGACCAGTAATAGGAACATCGGCTCTAATAAAATATTGAGTATTTTTTTATAGAATGGTTCTTTCTTTTGTTGTTCTAAACGGTTTTTCCCATACTGTTCTTGTTGCTTATCAACCTCATTTTTAGATAAGCCCTTCCAGTTAACATCCTTCATAGTTGCTCCTCCTTTTTTAATAACGTTTTTCAAATATACCGATTTTAGCCAGAGAAAACTAGGCGGAAAAATTTTTTTAAGTTTTCCTTAAAGCTTTAGGCACACCTTGATGAATGTCTCAACAATCACTTTTCTAACTGTTTTATGTGGCTAAAAAATAATATAACCTTACATCATAAAAATCTGGAGGTTAACAATCACTTTTTTTAATATTAGTTATTTATTTAATCTTAAACAAGTGCACAGAAACTGACTCCGAGACGCTCTCAGTAAAGTAGAGAAGAATAGAGAAAAAATTTCAAATCTACTTTATAGAGAGTTTTTGTATGCCAAAAAGAAGCAACAAAGAAGACTACATTCTTACTAACTAGGAATGTAGTCTTCTTTGATTCTGTAAACAATTTAATGAATCATACTGTATTCTTTAGCAACTTTTCTAATTCGTCAACAATATTTCTATAAACTGCACGCCGCCGAGATTTTTAGCATTCAGGTCCAATTAATTTCAGTCGTCTTTTGTAAACACTATTACGCTTAGCGATTTTTATCCCTTATGCGTACCTTATCTTAGATTCGGCTTTTTTTTAGCTTTGATACCATAGCCAGTATTTGGACACTTAGCTTTTATGGTGACACTTAGTTAATAATTAAAACATAAATCACAGATAGGCTATCTACATTACTAAAATTCAATACATTTACTTCTTTGAAGAAAATTTTATTTTTTTCGATTTTCATAATTATTTTTTAGTTTTTCTAAATAATTACCTTTTTAGAAGATTGAATAAAATTTTGTATAATTGGTAATTCTAGTTGGCTTTTACGAACAGCAATTCCTAATCTCCTGTGAATTAAGGGTTCGGTTGGTTTAACTAGTAAATCTGTCACATGTTTATGGTCGATATAGCTTTTAAAAAGTAACCCCAAACCTAAGTTTTGTTTGACCATTTCCAAAATTGATTCTTCATCGTTAGTGGATACATTGACATGCTGGTTTGATACATTGTTCTCTCGTAGAATTCGGTTAATATCATATTCGTAATTTACAGAAGAGTCAATAAATTTATTTTCTTTTAACGCTTTTAGCGAGATTGCTTTCATGTCCTTAACAATGGGTTTCCATGATATTCAGTATCATGATGGAAACTGCTCATGATGGATTACTCTATACTACATTGTACATTATGTAGAAGTTTGACTGTAGATAGAACTCAGTGTTTGATAAAAACTGAAAGAGACACAACCGGATTGTGTCTCTTTCAGTTAAATGGCGCAAATCGTAAAATTAAAAAACTTTGAGGGTAGTTCCCTTAAATCACAATTGTACAAAGTAAGTTTATTCAAAAAAAGAATTAGTTTGCTCCGTTATTTCTTTATATCTCGTCCAATGTAAGTAATGATGTCCTTTTAGAGGAACTACCTCACCTTTCACACAATTCTCAATTTGAGTTTCATAAAACTGAATATTTTGATTACCGTCTGCTCTTTCTTTTGCAAATATTAAAATAGGTAATTCATTTGGAAAGTTCAGTTTTCGTGTTTTTTCAGAATTTGATTGGATACTATTTGTCTCATTTACAACAGTTTTATTACTTAATTTCCAAGAAATTATAGCTTTAGTCTCAATTAAATTTTTTTCAGAATACACGCCTTTTTTTGCAATAGGTAAATAATCCTTAGCGTCTAACATCACGGCTAGTTTTGTCATACCTAATGGTGCTAAATAACCCATATAATTTGGAACAGAAGGAGCAGTTTCTTTAAAGTAGGATAAAGTTTGTGGTAATGAAGGGTCAATTCCTACAATTCCTTTAATTTCACTGGGATACTTATTTGCATAATACATACTATATATACCTGATAAAGAATGTGCCATTAAGACAAATGGTTCATCTACACCTACCTTTTTTATAGCCTCTCGTATTTCATAAGTTATATTTTCTACGGATCGTTCTCTATCCGTTAAATCACTCCACCCATAACCTAGCGGCTCCACTACGAAAACTTTATTTTTTTTAGATAATTCATCGATTAAAGGTTCAAAATCAAGTACTGGAGAGGCAGTTCCAAGTCCAGGTAATAGTACTATTGTATTAGTTCCAGTTCCTTTCGTGTGTACATGTAACTTTTCATTTTTAACAGTTACTAACTGTCCAGGATAACCATATTTACTTTCTTCATATTTTTTAGACACATTACTAAATAAAATCCATAATACGCATACGAGGATAATCCCAATAATTATTTTTTTTAACATACCGAAATTTTTTTTCATATTTTACCTCCATTTAAAAAAACACACTAATAACAATTTGTATTGAATGACAACAAACCAATCATTCAGCTAACACTTCCGAAAATTATGGTGAGATCTAGAGCTGCGACATTACTCTTTTCATTCCCTATGCTACCCTTTTTCAGCATATTCATTTTCTAATTTTTCTATCCCTCCGTATAGCTTCATTAAGGTTTTAAAAAAGAGTTGCAATTCAGAATCCGAGTAGTTGTGAAATAGTTTATTTAACGATTGAGTATGTAAAGAAAAAATCTCCTCAAAATACTTTAATCCATCAACTGTTAAATATAATTTTAGTTTCCTTTTATCACCACTATCTGAGTGGATTTTTATAAGGTCGTATTTCTCTAAAGAAACTGCTAATTTTTTTATATTCTGTCTTGAGCATCCCAACAAGTTTCCCATGTTAGTGAGAGTATTTTCTTCTTCGCTAGAAAATTTTAACATCACAAGTAACATAAACTGTTTTAAAGTAACTTTAGGATCAGTTTTATCAAAAATAGTCTGAAGTCTATTCTCCATGATAAATAGACTTGCAAAAATAGCACGTTGCTGTTGATCTCTTGTTTCTTGATGGGACTGAATCAGATCATTAATTTCCAAAGTAATCTTCCTTTCCTATAAGAATAACTTGTACAGTATTTTCTATAATTGATTTTTTAACATTAGAAAGATTTACAAAATCAACCTCCCCATGTTTGACAACTTTTCTAACTGACTCGCTTATTCTTTAGCACTTTCTCGTTTTGATTCATACATTGCCGAATCATTCACATGATTCTCCCCTGCCTAATTGTAGCCATATTCTAAAGTTGTCATTTCTCCATCAAAATAGACAGAATCGCCAGTTTCATAATGCCAGATTGCCTTAAGATGCTTCGGGTGTCTCATTTTATTTTCTGACACATAGTTAGAAAATATTGCGCTCCAGGCCGCTTGTGTTTTTTTACCAGATGAATCAATTGCTACACGATCATTCGTTGTAAATTTTTCAAGTTCTCCTTTATCATTAAAATAGAAATTCCCCTTAACTTCATATCCGTTGTATTTCAATGTTGCTTCAAGCACATGATTATCAATTTTTTTCCAAGCGATGAAATCTTGAAGTGCTGCAGTTGGTACCAGTAAGCACTCAGATAAGTAAGTGACCAGGCTCCCTGTATAAAAGTCTTCTCCAGATTCATCAAAAAGAGTAATACTCTTTCCTAAAACACCTTTCATAGATCCGTCTTTACCGTCGTATGAATCAACCCCTTGAAAAGGAATGCCATAAAACTTCGTATCAATAAACGCTAAAACATTCGGAGTCACTCCATCATTTACTCTTTCATAATCAATTTTTAGCGGTTTTTGCTTAGTATTCAATATGAAATCGACATTTTTATACTTAGCAATCGAATAAGTCATTTTAGATTTATCTATGAATCCACAAACCCTAAAATAATTTCTTAAAGCTTCTGGATATTTCATTAATTCATCATCAGAAAAAACAGCATCTCTATGATTTTGTTTTCTGCTAATTATTTTTTCTTTCTTCTGTTCGAAATCACTCTTCACTGGAGAGTAATCGATACTTTCATACATAATAATTAATCCTGAAATTGCAAATAAAAGACCTAATGCTATTCCCATTTTTTTCATAAAACCTCCTAAATGAATTAATTTCACTCGCATATATAGCTCATGCTGGATTAGGTAACTAGTTACCTATTAGTAATAGAATATCATAGATTTGAATATTTTTTGTCAGTCTGAAGTACTATTTGATTAAAATATTCATCATTTAAGATATTCTCGTATGAGAAGGTTTGAATCGATAGGAGTTTCAAAATTGCTCAAACCTATTTATTCATTGATTAATAATACATATGTTGCTCAATTTATTATTATTTATTCTCAAGAATCACTGACTTCTACATCGTCATCTAACAGGTGAACTATATTTAGTGGAATGGATAACCCTAAACAATAGTAAACTATTTTAATCTCATCAATATTAAACCATTCACCATGTTACGGCTTGTCTTCTGACAGGAAATATTTTTAAGCCCGCAAAACATACTAATATGGGTTTGTAAGAAAGTTGACGGATTTTCTTACCGCTATAACCTCATAAGTTATAGTAGAAGTGAAAGAAAGCTCGAATCGGAAGATGGATCATAAAATCCTGCCTTAAAACTCGGCTTCTTCATTTTCATTTCTGAATCAGTTCTTTTAGTTTAGGGAAGTAGTCTCTTAATAATCCATTTGTATTTTCATTTGTTCCTCTTTACCAAGGTGCTTGAGGATCAGGGAAATAAAATTGAACACCATTTAATTCTTGAGTAATTTCTACATGCTTAGTGAATTCTCTACCCCTGTCAGAGGTAATAGTTTTGGTTTTAATTTTGTTATCCAAAATTAATATGCTAAATTTATAAGGTATCCTACTATCAAACATTTGATAGTCTAGGGGTATCTGGAACATAATTGAGTGTGCACCTCTGATACAAGGACTATTCCAAAACAATTATGAGAAGTTTAAAAAATTAAAATGATTTTAGATTTTTTCAGCAAGGTGTTAGAATTAGTAATATTCTGACAGTGAAAAATAATCAATGAAACAGAAAAAATTGTTGAGGTCTATGCTCATATCAAAATTTTTTTAGGTATTCGATAATTGAGTAGAGCTGATCTAATAGAAATTTAATTTGAAGGAGGAAACATAATGAGTGAACAACGAGTAATTCCATTTTTAACTTTCAATGGTGAAGCCAAGGCTGCTCTTGAATTTTATGCAGAAAATTTACCGGAAGCAGAAGTTGTAATGGCAGAACCCTATGGCACAGATAATCCTCACATGCCGGCTGAAGAAGGTCAACGTATTATGTATGGGATGCTGTCGTTATTAGGACAAAAAATCATGTTTTTAGATATGGCCAGTCAATATCCAGCGCCAGATTTTAATTGGGCCTCTTCACTATACTTAGAATGTCAAGATGAAGCCGAATTTGATTTAATTTTTGCTGCCTTGTCAAAAGAAGGTAGTGTAATGATGGGTCCAGAAAGCGTAGGCAATATACGCAAATGTGCTTGGGTCGTGGATAAATTCGGCGTTACTTGGCAACCAGTTTGGGTTTAAAAAATAATAAATGCACTGGGAATTTTTTTATCTATTTATGTGCTGAGGTTTTATTTGAAAATCTTGCTAGAAGGAAATAGAGTCCACTAAAGATAGAAGAAACTGATTAACCTAAATAGTTGGATGAAGTTAGCTAGGGCTAAGTAGGAAAAAAAGTAATCAATTTGTTAAATGCAACTGAAAAAGGGACCAAAAAAATTAGTTGTCAGTAGATTAAGACCTCGTTCTACACATTCAACAGAAACGCAAAAGGATTTTATATAGATTAAAAAGTAATCTGACACCGGTTCTTTTCCAAAATTAATCATGTGAAAATCATTCCTTCAAAACAATTATAGTAAACATTGTTCGCATGACAAATAAGAATACTCTAAA
>NZ_JAHUZB010000008.1 GCF_019218635.1 Enterococcus alishanensis
CAAATTTATTTGTTAATTTTCAACTAACAATTATTTTTATTTGAAAAAAGATTGAAATTAATATGATTTTTGGTTAATATACCAATATAAGCTAGCGTTATATTCGCTTTTAATAAGCGTATATTGCTTTTTAACTTGGTATTCACTATACCAAGTTAAAAAGCAGTGAAGAAAAATAAAAAACTTGTACAAATACCTTCTCCTGAAAAGAGTAGATATCTGTGCAAGTTTTTTTGTAGCTATGGTACCTATAAACAGGCTAACTAAATAACCATTGTGATAAATCAACTTCAAAAATACTTATAAAAATCAAACGTAAATCTTACACTATTTTAGATAACAATTAAAAATAATGTAAAATGACTCAAACTTAAGCACCAACATTACATAATGTGTTTGTGTAACGTTGGATAAATGCAAATTCAAGGAATAAAAGTTCCACTAATTCTTAGTTTTAGTGGAAAATGTTTCATATTTATTTTGCATTCTTTTACTACTTGTCCTATAAACAACATTTAAAATTGAAAGGGAAGACATTAAGATAATAACTACTATAAGATAAGGAATAAAATTCCTCTTGAAAAAAGAGTTCATTAAGTCATAAGTAAAGTAGATTGCATTGAAAAATCCTGCTAGTGAAACATAAAACCATGCAGTTGCTTTATCTAGGAATAGCCATACTTTCTTAGTATCTTCATCACTTAATTTCATCGCATTTAATAGCTGCTTTGATCTCTGTTTTTCTAAATGTATTTTTAAAGGTGGTAGTATCCAATAGATAGGGGACACTTTTTTTTCTCTTAATTCTTCTGGTAATTTTTTTTCAAATGTTAAAAAATTTTCAGATAATTCCAATACAGCTTGATATAAGGGAAATGAAAATAAACTCCACATACCAAAAAAACCACATAAATCAATAAAAATTCGCATTGAATTACCTCCATTGTTGACATTTCTATTTAAAATACATCCATAATATACATAATAAAATTAAAAAAAAATGCTATACAATAGTTTTCTCTTAAAAAATAAAAATTCTCACCCTTGGGCATACCTATAACGGACAGTTTCAATCATAATTAAAATGCACTCAAAAGTTACATTAAAAAAATTCGATATAAGCCCTTATAGCAATTTTACTGATTAAATAAAAAGCGTCACCTATGGGTACGCTCTAAATAGACAATAATAGGGTTTATTAAAGGCTATAAAATTATGACAAAGGAAATTTTTTTTGCATTTGTACAATTTAGTAGTTGAAAAAATTGCAATATAATTTTAAAAGTGACAACAAAAATCACTGCAAACATACTAAAAAGTGTTACTTATGCGTCTATACATAAGTAACACTATTATCACTAGTTAAAATTTAAATGTTGTCAAGATTTCCTTTTTTGTCTTTTGCAATAAGATAGTATACAGTTGACGCTATAGACCAACCCCATACAATGTGACCTAAAAACTCCGATAAATGTTCATCAAATGGTTGGTTCCATGGAGCGGGAATTGTTCCAAGTGCAGGCATTAGAATGATATGCCAGATAACCCACAGTGCTACCCCATATAACGTACCTTGCCAAAGTCCAATTTTTGACCAGTATTGTGAAATGAAAACAAACAATATAGAGAAGCCAATCGCAAATGAAAAATGAAGTATTAATGTGAACCAAAATACTTTTTGGTCTTCTGAATAATAGAAAAATGAGTGTACTATATCGGAAGGAATACCAATTTGTTCAGCCAAATGTTGTGGTGGATTTGTCATATTTCGTGCAATAGTTCTTGGAGGCAAAATATTCTCCCATCCAATTTTTACCATACCTGATATCATACCTGCAATAAATCCAAACCAAACGCTTTTAACAATGATTTCTTTAAGATCAGCTACTGGTTTCTGTAGTTTAATCATAATCAACCCCCTTTTGCTATTAGATTAACATCTTAGGCCTTTTAAAACCGTTTTGTCAATATTAGATTAGCAATTAAATTTTTTCAATGAATATTAACATAAGTACCATTTGGGATAAGATGTTACATGGTATCGTACTTAATTAATCAGGCTCATATAGCGTTCTTTAAATATGCTTCTAACTAAGAGGATCTATATAATATCCATTCAAAAGTTACATTAATTAGCGCTTCTAAAAATTTTGTAGATTAGGATTCTCTAAAAAACAAAAAATGTTACCTATGAGTATATCCTAATAAAATATTTGCTCAATCTAAAAATACAGCACATTACTGAAACAACAATTCCAGCAAATGAACTCAAATTTTCTCTACCCGCTTTGTAGAATTCAAAATCAACCATATACCTATAATGATTAAAAAAATAGACAACTTCTGGGGCGGTACTCCAGAGGTTGTCTCTTATCTGCCTAAATATGATTAAATCCACTCTTCCCCATATAAGTCCACCCAGTCTGCCGTAAATTCATCAACTGCCTGTTTTACACTAGCCAGCTTAAAGCTACTGACTAAAATTTCGGGAGCGAAAGTTACAGCATGAGCACCGTGGTCGATTGCTTCGGTAACCTGACTGACATTTTTTATACTGGAGGCCATAATTTTAGTTTTTAAGTGATTACTGTCAACATATTTTCTAGCGGAATGAATAATGTCAAAAGGGTTCACACCGATATTTTCAGAACGGTTCGAATAGACAGCAATATAATCCGCTTTTGATTCTAACGCTAAAAAAGCCTGCATTTTGGTGTAGACAGCAGTAGCCGTAATCCGACAATCCCGCTGTTGGCTTTTCAAATAATTGATAGCTACAAAACCTGCTTCAGTCGTAGGGATTTTGACATAAACAGTTGGATCAATTTCTTGCCAAATTGTATTGGCATCAGCAATCATTCCTTCACTGTTTTTTGCTGGTACTTGCATATGCAGGGTGCGTTCTGGACCAATCAATTCCAATGTTTTTTTCATATGGGTAAAAAAATCAATTTTTCCTTCTCGTTTGATGATGCTCGGTGTTGAGGTGATTCCTTGAATTGGGACAACTTTCATATATTTTTCAATTAAACTAAGCTTGGTTGTATCCAACATAAATTCCATCTGATGTTCCTCCTTACTAACCACGGGATTTTCCACCAGCGATGTTCGTAATGATACCGCTGACGTAGCTAGCGTGATCTGATAAATAAAAACTTACTACTTCAGCTACTTCGGATAATTTCCCGGCTCGGCCTAAAGGAATACTGGTAGCTTTTTGATAGTTTTGCCGCAACTTTTCAACTGTTGTTCCACGAACAAAGGCTAACGTCTCTTCATAAGCCGCTGACCGCAAAGCTGTCTCTTCCATGATTCCTGGTGCAACTGCTAAGACTCGGATATTATGTTTACCCAATTCTTTGCTCCAGGTCACTGTCATACTATTGATTGCACCTTTCGTACCAACATAAAAACCTTGTCCGATAGAACCTTCATGAGCACTTTCGGTCGACATATTGATAATCACACCAGACTTATTTTTAATCATTTTACTGGCAACTGCCTGACTCATTAAAAAGACACTTTTTTGATTCACGTCAATGCTGCGATCAAACATCTCTTCTGTCAGTTGATGTTTGCCACTACCATCAGGATTGACTAGCATACCCGGTAAAGCAATCCCTGCATTATTCACTAGACCATCAATTCTGCGAAATTTATCAAATACCTGATTCACTTGTTGATCCACTTGTTTTTTATTTGAGACATCCGTTGGGTAAAAGAAATAATTCTCATCTTGAATAGCTGAATTTTCTTTCAAGTCAAAATTTATGACAATCGCTTCATTTACTAGTAAGTTTTCAACAATGCTTTGCCCGATGCCAGAAGAACCGCCAGTTACAATAATTACGCGACCATTTAAAGCCAACCAACTCATACAGTCTCCTCCTTAAAAAAGAGCAGAAATATCTGCTCTTAAAATTCACCTAGATTAGATTCAATCATTACTTTAATTTCATTTCCTGCCATGACTTTATCAAAAGCTTCACGCCAGTCTGCTAAGACATATTTTTTTGTAATCATTTGATCGATCGCAATAGCGCCTTTAGCCAATAAATGCAGCGCAATCGGCCAATCAAAAGGATTTTGTGAGCGGCTACCGATGTACTCGATTTCTCGTTGAATAATTGATTCAGTATCCAATTCAATTTTTTTTGTCGCAAACAAACCTACTTGAATCAATTGTCCTTTTTTTCTAATTAGAGGCAAAGCCTGATTTACAGCGACTGCTGCACCTGATGCATCATACACTTTGTCTACACCGTAACCATCAGTATGCTTCATCACCACTTCTGCTAGATCTTCTTTCATCGTATCGACAATCACATCTGCTCCTAATTCTTTAGCTAATTCCAAACGATGGGCATCTTGAGTAATGCCAGTCATAATAACAAAAGAACCAATTTCTTTCGCAATTTGCAATAGATACAAACCAATTGGACCAGGGCCAATAATGATAATTTTATCTTGCAATTTCAACTGACTTTCCTGATACATCGCATGGACACAGCAGGCCAATGGTTCTGTCATCGCTGCTCCTTGATAACTTAAATGATCCGGTAATACATGAATACTTTCTTCTCTTGCCAAGACATAGTTTGCCATACTGCCATTTTGTTGGGTACCTAATCCTTTACGATAAGGGCAAAGATTATATTGCTTTTGCTGGCAATACTCACATTCACCGCAAACATAAAATGTCGTTTCACTAGTAACTCGATCGCCAATTTTAATTTCCTTCACAGCTTCACCGATAGCGACAACTTCACCAGAAAATTCATGTCCCAAAACAACAGGAGTTGTTGGATTTTTGTATTCACCTTTAAAAGTATGGATGTCTGAACCACAAATGCCAGTATAGGCAACTTTGATTAATACTTTGTCGCCAGTTGCTTCAGGAATCGGCAGCTCGATTAGACTCATTTGATCATAACCAGGTGCTTGCTTTGACACACCTTGCATTGTTTTTGTCATTGTAAATCCTCTTTTCTTTCCGGAAAAATCATCACTTTGTTATACGATTCTTCCCGATTAACCGTTAAATCAAAGGCTTGTTGCACCTCATCTAAAGCAAAACGATGAGAAATTAGACTTTTCAAATCAATTTTTCCTTGTTCAATAAAATCCACAGAATGAAACCATTCTGCTCCCGGAAACGGCGCTGAATAAGAATTCCAAAAACCTTTGATAGTGTATTCTCGTCTAAAAATATTTTCAAAAGCTTCTCTTTGTAATAATACATCGCTATAAGCGATTCCTTGATAACCAATCAAACCACCTTTTTTTGTAATTAATAGGCATTGTTCTTCGGTAATCTTAGAACCGGCACATTCGATTGCAATGTCAACCCCGCTACCATTGGTAAATTCAAAAATTCTTTCTTGAAGAGATTCTTCTAAAGAATTTATCGTATCAGTTACCCCGTAATTTAAAGAGTTGCTTAATTTATTGGCATCAATATCAATGCCTATAATTTTCTTCACTCCGGCTAGACGCAACCATTGAACGGTCAAAATTCCAATCGTTCCTAAACCAAAAATGGCCACCACATCTCCTAATTTGGGATCCAATCCCATAACACCATGAGCAGCAACAGCCAAAGGTTCAATCATAGCGGCTTCTTCAAAAGTAATTTTGTCGCCAATATTGATAATATTCTCTTTGGGCACGGTTACATATTCTTCAAAAGCACCATAGCGGTGAGAGCCAATCATTGTGTAATTTTCACATAGTTGATATTTACCTGCACGACAATATTCACATTCATGACAAGGAATCAACGGTGCGACTGCTACCCGATCACCTAGCTTTACTTTTTTAACATTTTCTCCGATTGCTTCAATTACACCTGAGAATTCATGACCCATAACCATCGGCAACTCATATTTCCAACTGCTCTGCATTTTATGAATATCCGAGCCACAAATCCCCGCTGCTTTTACCTGAACCAATACTTCGTCCTTTGCCGGTTGCGGTTTTGTAATTTCATTTATTTCAAACTGATTCAAATCTGTTAATAAGGCCGCTTTCAAAATTTTTCCTCCTTTGATTTGAACATCATGAAGGAACTAGAATAATGTTCCTTCATTAATACTCAAAAATTAAAGAATACCGCTTACCAATTGTGAGAATTTCAAAATAATCCAGTTTAAGAAATTCCCACCCATATCTAAGGTAGAAACCATTGTTGCGCCTTCTGGGAATTCATAAACGCCACGCATCATTTCTGTATGAACCGGTGCGAAGTTGGTTGCCATCCAAAGAGCTAAGGCAATCACGATTGCACCAGTAATCACAGATTGAATAATATTTCCTTTACGATTGGCTACAATCAACGACACATAAAACGGAATAGTTGCTAAATCTCCAAATGGTAATACTCGATTACCAGGTAAAATAACTGCGATAAATAAAGTAATCGGTACTAACAATAGCCCAGTCGCTAAGTTGGCTGGATGACCCGTTGTTACAGCAGCGTCAAGACCTAAGTAAATTTCACGATCGCCATAGTGTTCTTGTAAGTAATCCCGCACAGATTCTGAAATCGGAATTAAACCTTCCATCAAAATTTTAACCATCCGAGGCATTAAGAACATTACCGCTCCCATATTGATACCCATAGTTAAAATACCGCCAATATCATAACCACCTAATGCAGCGATAACCGCCCCGATGATTATTCCCATCATCATTGGTTCACCAAAAATCCCAAAACGTTTTTGAATCGAATCTGGATCAGCATGTAATTTATTCAAACCAGGAATTTTACCAATTAACATCCCAATCGGAATCCCGATTAAACCAAAAGCAGCAGTTGAGCCTGTTGGTAAACTAACACCTTCTAAACCATAAAATTTCGCTACTAAAGGTGCGGTCTTATCCGCAATTAATAGACAAGCAACTTCATAAATAATCGCACATAAGATTGCGAATACCCAATTTCCGTTAGTTACAACATAACCAGTCGCTCCAGCTGCGATAAAATGCCAATAATTCCATAAATCGATATCTAAGGTTTTTGTCACTTTTAACAATAATAAAACGACGTTCACTACTAAACAGATGGGAATCAATACAGCTGAAACTGGTGATGCCCAAGAAGCAGAAGCTGCCGAGGGCCAACCGGTATCAATTACAGTTAAATGAAAACCAAATCTTTCTACCATTGCTTGGGCTGCTGGGCCTAAATTATCTGATAACACCCCAATAACCAAGTTAATCCCTACAAATCCAATCCCAATCGTTAATCCCGAACGTAACGCTTTGCCGAATGGTACTCTAAAAATGAGTGCAATAATTAAAATCATAATCGGCAACATGACTGTCGGTCCCAAATTCAGGATATACTGTACGACATCATTCACAGCTTTCATTTAAAAATCCTCCTTGTTTTATCTAAATTTTATTGTTGATATCAATTAATTCTCGCCAGCTACTTTGGCAGTCTCTAATATCTGTTGATCTAATTTATCTGCGCCAATACCAGTGATATAGCCTAACGCTGTGACTGCTGGAATATCATATTCTGTTGGTAAGATTGTTGTAGACACTAACATATCCGCACCAGCTTGCTTTGAGGTCGCTTCGGCAATTTTGATTTGTTGCACATCTGCATCAATATGATTGTCTTTCATTAAATCCTCAATTCTTTTCATAACTACTGTTGAAGTGGCGATCCCGGCACCACAAGCGACTAAAATTTTAATTTTTCTCATTATTTTTCCTCTTTTCTAGAAACTATATTGTTTAACAATTTGAATTAATGATGGAACATCCTGACTATTGATTAGCTGGGTTAAAACAGTCTCGTTTTGTAATAAACCCATTAACGACTGCAACATTTCTAATTGCGCATGAGGCTGATTTAGACCTAAGACAAAAACTATCTCAGCGGCAACACTTTGGTTGGCATCATCCATTCGCATAAAGGAGACCGGTTTTTGGTTGGTGACAATCGCAATAAACTCCTGTTTGACACATTCAGGATCCGTATGAGGGATGGCGGCTCCTCTTTTTTCTAACTGGATACCTGTCGGAAAAGTTGTTTCTCGTTCATTAATCTTGTCGATAAAATTTGTTGTTACCCAATCTCTTTTGACTGCTTGTTGATATACCTCTTCAAACAACTCTCCATGAGAATCAAATGTTGCATTTACAAATACCAATGGTTCTTTGATGTAATCTAATAAACTATTTTTTTCACTCATGGCTTTCTCCCCAATATTCTTGATTAAATGCTAGTAATATCTTTCGAATGTCAGTAGAACTAGTAGCAGCTTCCAGATCTGCCAATTTTTCCGAACCAGTTAAACTCATCATTTCAAATATCAAATCGATATGTTCTTCTTTATCATTAGACGCCAGTAGAATGACTGTCTTAATCTTGATGCCATCTGCAGAAGTTACCCCTTTTTTGACTACCCCTAGGCTAAGCCCAACACCTTTGGCACCAGCTTCTGGAACAGTATGCGGCAAAGCAATCTTATTTCTCAAAACACTGTATGCTGGAATTAATGGCATTTCTTCTTTTAGTGCTTGTACATAATTAGCTGTAACGATATCTTTTTCTTCCAGCGGTTTGGCTAATTGATCTAGTAAGTCAGCCCAAGAAATCTCTTCATTAAAAATCTGAATCGTATCTTCTGACAATGCGTCAAACAAACGCAGCTTCTTCTTTTCCAATAATTTATTTTCTTTGGTTTTAAATAGACCTAATAAATCATCGTAAAGTTTGGCTTCATCTGATACATCAACATTTTTTTTGACAATCGCCATGATTTTTTCTGGTGTGATATGGTCTTGCTGAATAAGCGCTGTTGAACGAATCACCTTTTCTCGTAATTGCCTTTTTTCTTTTTCTGATAAGAAGCTTTTGACTACGAAAACTTTTCGATCGGTCTTTAACGGAACTGCCGAAAAAATCAAATCGGCTGGATAATCACTTTTATAGAAATCTTTTTCTGAAACTAATAAAGTGAAATCAAGCTCTGGAAATAGATTACTTAAAGTATTTTCCAGTAAAACAGCGATTGAAACACCATTTGGACAGACAATGATCGCTTTTTTACGATTTTCCGGATGAATAATTTCGGTACTTTCAACAATATGGCTACCAATAAACAAAGAAATTAAAAATAATTCAGCATCTGGTACTTTCTTCTCAAAAAAGGTTTCTAATGGACCACTGGCTTCTTTTACTAAATAAAATAAAGAGAAGAGACTGGCATCTTTATTTTCTTGAAAAAACTTAGACTGCAAATTCAAATGATATTTAATTCGGTAATAAGCCGGACGCATATGAATCAGCAAACGATCTAACAATTTAGATTTTTCCTCTAGAATGACACCAGCACTCTTTTCAAAATTCGAAATCACTGCCTCTAATGCTTCTTTCAATTTATTGATCTCTTTTGCCGATAAAATATCGCCTCGCGAAAGATTGGTAGTCAACAACAGCAATGTCATATACACTCGCTCATTTTCCGTCAAACCATCTACATCCCAAATCATCCGATCAGCTGCTAAATATTCTTTGGTATCGGCCAATTCGCGATAATTAATCTTGTAGTTGTAAGAAATCAGCTTGCCTTTTTGCGCTCTACGAATGAGCAGAATCATGAGCAACGGTAAAACTTTTAAGCGCTCACCAGTGAAACGCACATTTAATTCCTCTTCCACCAACTCCACCCGATTTTTAAAAATTTCAATTTGCTGCCTGTCTAGATTTGCAAATTGAACAATGAATTGGATGCCGTGATGCATGTCAGCTAAATTACTTAATAAGTCTGCCAACAGTTGTCGTTTATTCCATTCATCCCCTTTAATAAAATAGCCCTTTTGACGGGTGTATTTTAATGTCAAATCATAATGCTGAAGCTGATTATCAACTGTTTTCAAATCTCTTAAGATGGTATTACGACTGACTTGCAAATCATCAATAAAATGATTTAAAGATAAATATTCCTCTTTACTTAACAACATCAACTGAATCAAATCAGCCCTTTCCTTAGTGGAAAAAACATAGTCATCTCGTTTAGTAGGCGTCTCAGTCTGTCCTCCTCTGAAAAAATTAAAGACCGCTGGCGCAATGATAAAATGACCATTTTTGGTTCGTTGAATACTTGGTAAATTTTCTGCTTGTAAAGAATCATTGATTTTTTGCAATGCATAATTTAACTGTCCACGAGTTAGCTGATATTTATTACATAATTCACGACTAGCAATTTGTGGATCAGTCATTAGTTCTACAAAAATTTGATTGGTTCTCTCAGTTAAATTCATTTTTTTCATTCCCTTTGACTCCTTTAGTTTAGTTGGAAATCGCTTTCAATTCTACTATCATTGTTCACAAATTATTCAATACATTTTCTGCAACATGAGACTCAATATGTAATTGAATCTAATCTATAATTTTATCACAGTAACAAAAAATAGCTGTTTTTAGGCATTTAAAAAACCTTAAGTCCAAAATTTTTGCACTTATTTTTGCAACATGGTGTTATCGAAAAAAATGGAAATATTTGATTTTTTCATTTTTCACAAATGAAAAGACAGATTGAATTTCTCCATCAATCTGTCACTTTTTCCGCTCAAAAAATAAACAACTATAAAAAAATTGATTAACCTTGTTTTGAAAGCGTTCTATGGAGCTTTTGCTTGATTTTGTAAAAATCTTTTTTGTAGAAAATACCTAAATTAGTTTACAAATTTTTCATTTCAGTATAATATGAGTGCGTACTTTTAAAAGTAAAAATTACTTAAAAGGAGTTTTCTATCATGACAGACTTTTCATCAAAAGAATATTTAAACAAAGTTGACGCGTATTGGCGTGCAGCTAACTACCTTTCTGTTGGACAATTATACTTAAAAGATAATCCCTTATTGGACCGCGATATTGAAGCAAGTGATGTAAAACATCATCCAATCGGCCATTGGGGCACAATTGCGGGACAAAACTTTGTCTATGCTCATTTAAACCGAGTAATTAATAAATACGGTTTAAATATGTTCTACATTTCTGGTCCTGGTCATGGCGGACAAGTTATGGTCTCAAATTCATATTTAGATGGCAGCTACTCAGAAATTTATCCAAATATCTCGGCGGACAAAGCAGGAATGAAAAACTTGTTCAAACAATTTTCATTCCCAGGCGGAATTGCTTCTCACGCAGCTCCAGAAACACCAGGTTCAATTCATGAAGGCGGCGAATTAGGTTATTCTTTATCTCATGCAACAGGTGCGATTTTAGATAATCCTGACGTGATCGCAGCCACTGTAATTGGTGATGGTGAATCTGAAACTGGTCCATTATCAGCAGGTTGGTTCTCAAATACATTTATCAATCCTGTAAATGATGGTGCAGTGCTACCAATTCTTTATTTAAACGGCGGAAAAATTTCTAACCCAACGATTCTTTCACGTAAATCTGATGAAGACTTGACTAAATACTTTGAAGGTATGGGCTGGAAACCTTATTTTGTAGAAGGTACTGATCCTGAAAAAGTTCATGCAATGATGGCAGAAACTCTTGATAAAGTAATTGAAGAAATTAAAGATATTCAAGCAAAAGCACGTGCAGGTAAAGCTGAAGATGCAGAAATGCCTCATTGGCCAGTGATTCTTTTCCGTACACCAAAAGGCTGGACTGGTCCAGAAGTTTGGGATAATGAAAAAATTGAAGGTACTTTCCGTGCCCACCAAGTGCCAATTCCAGTAGATGCAGATCATATGGAACACATCGACAAATTGGTTTCTTGGATGAAATCTTATCGTCCTGAAGAATTATTTACTGCTGATGGAAAACTAATTGATGAATTAAAAGAAATGGCACCAAAAGGCGATCGTCGGATGTCTACGAACCCAATTACCAATGGTGGGATTGATCCAAAACCTTTAAACATGCCAAACTGGAAACAATATGCGATTGACACTTCTAAACCAGGTGCTGTTGAAGCGCAAGATATGATTATCTTTGGCGAACAAGCCCGTGATTTAGTCAAGGAAAATCCAAATAATTTCCGTATTTTCGGTCCTGATGAAACCAAATCAAACCGTTTGAACAAAGTATTTGAAGCAACCAATCGTCAATGGTTAGAACCAAAACGTTCATATGATGAATGGCAAAATTCAGTGGGTCGCGTAATTGATGGCCAATTATCTGAACATCAAGCTGAAGGTTTCTTAGAAGGTTACGTTTTAACTGGTCGTCATGGTTTCTTCGCCAGCTATGAATCATTCTTGCGGGTAGTAGATTCAATGTTGACACAACATTTCAAATGGATGCGCAAAGCTAAAAATGAAGCATGGCGTAAAGATTATCCATCATTAAATATTATTTCAACATCTACCGTGTTCCAACAAGATCACAATGGTTATACTCACCAAGATCCAGGTATCTTAACTCACTTAGCTGAAAAGAAACCTGAATTCATTCGTGAATATTTACCAGCTGATGCAAATAGTTTGATGGCTGTCATGGACAAAGCATTGCAAGATGAAGAAGTGATTAACTTAATCGTTTCATCTAAACATCCTCGTCCTCAATTTTATTCTGCTGATGAAGCAGAAACTTTAGTAAACGAAGGATTAAAAGTGATCGATTGGGCAAGTACCGATAATGGTGAAGAACCAGATTTAGTTATTGCTGCTGCTGGTACTGAACCAAACTTGGAAGCCTTAGCTGCGGTCACTTTATTAAATAAAGCTTTTCCTGACATGAAGATTCGTTTCATCAATGTCGTAGATTTATTGAAATTGCGTCATCCAAATGTAGACCCTCGTGGCTTAACAGATGAGCAATTCGATGCTTTATTTACAACTGACAAACCTGTATTATTCGCATTCCACGGCTACGAAGGAATGATTCGTGACATCTTCTTTGACCGTCATAATCATAATGTTTTAATTCATGGCTACCGTGAAGAAGGCGACATTACTACACCTTTTGATATGCGTGTTTTCAGTGAACTTGATCGCTTCCACTTAGCTCAAGCTGCTGCAAATGCTGTTCTTGGCGATAAAGCAAGTGATTTCGATCAACAAATGACTGACAAATTAAACTTCCACCATGATTACATCCGTCAAAACGGAATGGATACACCAGAAGTTCTAGACTGGAAATGGGAAGATTTACAAAAATAAGCATATGAAAAGCGCCGCAGAAAAAAATCTGCGACGCTTTTTTTACTTACTTAATTCTTCAATTTTTTCGCGACTTAAAATCGCTAAATCATTAATCACCACATCTGCTGCACTTAAATCCTGCGTTGGGAAACTAGGATTAGCATAACCGATACAAAACATCTCAGCAGCTTTGACAGCTCGACTACCATTTAAAGTATCTTCTATCCCAACCGTTTCTTCTGGTGTCACACCTAAACGTTTCATTGCTTCTTGATAAACATCGGGTGCAGGTTTTGAGTGAGGTACTTCTTCGGTACTGACAACTTCTTGAAAAAGATATGTTAACTGAAGCGCGGATAAACTACTTTTAATTTCATGGAGTGAAGAAGAAGAGGCAACTGCAAGTTTTAGCCCTGCTTGATGTAAGTTACGAACCAAATCTTGCGCACCAGGAATCGGTCGTACACCATCTTTTTCCGTAAATTCTGTTCGTAATTTATCCATTTCGGTAATATAAAAGTCGATCTCTTTTGGTAAATTGAACTCTTCTTTCATCTTTTGCCACATAAATGTCTTAGTGGTTCCCATAAACTGATAGTGATAGCTTTCAGTCACGGTTATTCCGGCATTTTTTAAAACCTGTGTCTTACTAGCAAAATAAATATATTCAGAATCAATCAAAACACCATCCATATCAAAGATTACAGTTGTTATCATTTATTTCCTCCTTCACCTTTATCTCACTTTACCATATAAATTACGCAATTAATTGTAAAAAAATTAAATTCATTAAAAATAAAATTGCATTTTTTTGAAATTATTTATCGCTTTACGCAATATATTTTGATAATATTGATTAAAAGGAGGGGATCGTTTTGAACACTATTTTATTTGATAAAAACACCCAAAAAAAAGTGGTTCTAGTAGGTTATTTAAGCACATTGCCGGAGGGCCAATATACGATTCATAAATTAAGCGCTGCCTTAAATTTTTCTTATGATGCAACTTTATTGTTAGTCAATGGGGTCCACCGCGATTTTAAAGAACTAGGATACGGTGCCTTCTTAAGCCCTCAAAACAAAATTCTTTGGGAACCTAAAAATTATAATCCCAACAATTATTTACAATTGTTGGTTCATCATTCGATGCCTTATCAATTTTTACTTTCGACTTTAATCGAACCAAAATTAACTACCGATCAGTTTTGTAAAAAACATCAGATTAGCCGTGCTACACTAGCTCGACGCTTAACTAAATTTGGTAGCTATGTGCGGAAATTTGGCGTTCGGATGAATCTTTCAAAAATGACTTTAATTGGTTCTGAAGTTCGTATCCGAATGCTGTATTTTTGTTTCTTATGGACTGGAAAATTTGGTCTTGATTTAATAACAACATATGAAAACCCAGAGAACGAAAAACTTTTCTTAGAAAAACTAAATAACGAGTGGTTAGACCACATTGTCTTCAAAGAAAAATGGATGGTACTGACGATTTCACGGATTCGTTATTTGCAAGGTCACTTGATTGAAGATGATTTGTTAGACGACCTAGTTTTCCCTGAAGCTTTATGGGAAATTCAAGATGTGGCAGAGGATTATATTGAAGATAAAAATACACTAGTAAGAGAAGTTCGTTTTGTCGGTTACATGTTACTTTATGTCCCTCATTTTGTAAATCATCCTGACAAACGCTTATCTGTCATTAGTTATTACTATCAAAAGCTGCAATTCAAAGGAGACCCTTTGGCGACAGCAACAGATTATTTATCTAAAGAAATTAACAATAAAATTCTGCGGCAACAATTATCCATCGAAGAAGAACAATTGATGCGAGCAAATATTTTTTCTGCTTTATTAAACTTATCTATTTTACATGGTACAACACCAATCTTTCATCAAATGAGCGCCCGAATGGATTATGAACATCCAGATTATCAATATATCAAAGAAATTATTTCGGATATTTTGCCTGCTATTGAAGAAAAGCCAGAATTGAAATGGCTAGTTGATTGTCATGATGACTTTGTTGATGATTTAGGTGAAATTGTTTATCTTTTCTTAATGGATGAAAAGGTGACTGAGAAATTAAAGGTTGCCTTGGTGCCATCGCCTAACTTTGTCATGGTTAATTATTTAATCATGTTTTTAAAACATTTAGATTTTGTCGAAATTTACTATCATCAACCAAACAACTTTATTGCTGACTGTTATTTAACAACTTTCTCGGATTTACTCGAGCCAGAAGAAAAACCTTATTTTATCGTACCAATCGAAGCAAGCAAGGAATACCAAAGTGAATTATTTGATAAATTATGGAAACTTTATCTGCAAAAAATTCATTACGAACGCCCAGCAGATGAAAATTTAATTGAAGAAATCGAAAAATAAGTCCTATTAAAAAGCGTTGAAAGAAAATCCCTGGATTTTCCTTCAACGCTTCTTTGGTGGACTTAAAATCAAACTTTTTTCCCAATACTTATTAATTTTTGTTCCAGTTTTTTTATTTTTCTTACAGAAACGAAGGCCTTCTCACCATTAGAAAATGTACAACTCCGATCAGTCTTATCCAGCAGAACAATGTTATTAATATTCACTAAATAGGACTTGTGAGTTCTGTATAAGTAGTCTGGATAAATATCTAGATTTTCGATCTTATCATAGAAATGAATCGTCCTGTTCTCCAAATGAAGCTTTAATCTATGCGAATTAGTAGAGGTTTCAATGAACATAACTTCTTTAATAGGAATAAATTGGATTTGATTGCCTATTTTTATTTTTAAAAATATTTCTTGAGTATTGTTTTCAGAAAAATATTGTTTATTTGTATGATTAAGGGCTTCAATTACTCTGTTTTTAAAATGTGCGACGTCATCTTTAAGAATATAATCGAGTGCCTCCGTTTTATAAATGAAGGTCAATGGCGCAAATTCTTCGTGAGTCGTCACAAAAATTATTTTTCCCAATCCGTCTAGCTTTCTAATCTCTGCAGCTAATTCGATGCCATTCATTGATGCTTGTAGATCTATATCAAAAAAATAAATACCATTTTTTATTTTGTTTTCTTCTACATAACGAATCACTTCATTTGGGTTGTCTGTAGAGAGTTGAACATGCATATTTAATTCTTCAATCATCACATAATTCTCAATGATTTTATTCAGCTCAGTTCGTTGTATTTGGTCATCTTCGCATATGATTATTGAAAGCATGTCAATCTCCATTTTCTAAGATAATTTTTTGTGAAAAAGTATTGTTAGCTATTTCAGTATCAATAAATATGTTCTCACTTGATTCTACTAGCATTTCCAAATTACTTAAACCTAAACCACGATTGGCACCCTTCGAAGAATAACCTTTCACTGAAAGAGCATGTAAAGGCAACAGATCCGCTCGTGTAGAATTTTTCACAACAATCACAACATGATCTGCTTCATTCAAAAAAAGAACAATTAATTTTCCTTCTTTTAAATCCGCCAATTCCTCAATCGCATTGTCTAAAATAATGGCAAAGATACGAGTTAGCTTTAAAAAATCAAATTTCTGATTAATCGCAATTTCTTCAGGAATATCCAGAATAATCTCTATCCCTTTATTTTGAGCGAAACTTAATTTAGTAGTGAAAAGACTTCTTAGCTCTGGCGATTTTATTTGATTCAATTTATTTAGCTTTAGCAAATTACTTTGAAACATTGATCTGGTTGGTTGAATGACCTTGTCAAAATATTCGTGGGCACCCTCCATGTCATCATTGGTAAAAAAATATTCCAGTGAAGAAATGATATTTAAATAATCATGTCTAAAACTCCGCAGCTCATTATACTGTCTCTCAGTCTCTTCCTCATATTTTTTCATCAATATATATTCAGCCTCTTTACTCTTCATTTCATATTTTAAAGCGTTATTTTTATTTTCGAAATAGAGAATACTGAAGAGAAAAATAATTAGAAATAGATAAATAATAATAATAAAATATTTTAGAAAAAGATTCTCTACATAGTTAGCAACTAACCAATAGGTATCGTAAATAAAAATAAGTAATGTCAAAAAAATAGATACATAAGAAATAATTTTTTTCTTTTCTATATATGGATATATGATTTTTTTGAAACATCTTACTAATACTACAACAAGACCAAAAGTAGCCACTAAAATAACTGTCATCCAAAATAACTGTTTTGTTCCACTATTTGCTCTTATTAGCAATGACATAGGAATCCTTGTAACAACTGTAGTAATACTCTCAATCAGATAAGGAACGATTGAAAAAAGTAAAGAAGAACTGCTATATTTTTTTTCGGTGGAATACAAACTAAGTAGAAAGTAACAAACCAGTAAAAACAAAGAGTCTAGATTGGAAAATCCTCTTCCTAACAAAAGACTCAAAATTAAAACCAAAAAAAATATAACTTTAACTCGAGTTTGTTTTTTATAGATATCGTTTAAGAGAAAATAAGCAAATGAAAATACTATTAAATGTGAGATACTAATGTATTGAATAAATAAGCTTACCATTACTGACACCCCGTCTTCATTGAAGTAAACCTTTCTAAAGTATAATTGATTATTTTCAAAGTTACAATTACTCAAAGTTGTTTTAAGCCGAAAATAGAATAAATTCTGTCTAAAAATATATTTTTTTATACGTTCAGGTATACTAAATCAACGAACAAGTTGCATTTGATAAATTATTATGACCTTGTCATATACTAACATTAGAAAAAATCACTAATAGGAGGAATAAAATGAAAAAAAAGCTAAGTGTTCTATTATTATTGTTTTTTATCTCTTCATCTTTCTTTACTTCAGAGGTTTTTGCCAACGAAAATGTTACAGGAATTTCGAGTTCTTCTGTTAATGCAGAACCACGAGCTGCAACAATAAAATATTGGTTTAATGGTATACCACCCAAAAATTATAACGGAAGAATAAGAATTGATTATTATAAGTATGCTGGAGGCTATATAGGAGTATATTTCTAAGTCAAACAATCTCAATGTTCTTACTTTCAGAGAAATCAACATAAAAGCAGGAGAAGCCTATCACACTAGGCTCTCCTGCTTTTTTAAAACACTTTTCAACTGTTTAACTAACCTCTCACTTCCGCTAAAATCCCCATCATGTAGCGTAATAACAGCACCATTTAAAATAATTAATTTATCTAGAAAATCTTGTTCATTCGAATTTGAATTCTCCAAAACTGCTTGTACTTTATTGATTGCTGCTGGATATTTTTTACAGTACTCAATTTGAGCCTCTAGTTGTTTATAACTTGAAATTGTGTAAAATTAAATATTGTCATTAATCCAGCTAACATTAATCAATTCATCATATTTGTCTTTATTAGTACGCACAATAAAAATTATTAAAGATTGTTTCCTCGGTGTTAACGTTTGTCACTCCACATGCAAATAACCCGATTCCAAAAATTAATCCTAGTCCTGGTTTAATTTTTTTCACAATCATTCACCTCGTTTATTTTGTGCTTTAAAGACCTATATTTGAATCTAGTAACTTGTTTTATTTTAACTTTTTCATTATTACCCCATTGTTAAATCCCCATAATGCTTCATTCACCTGATTACATCTTTAATCCATAACCAGACTTATACCGATCAAATCTTGTTTCCATACCATTTTTAATGCGCTATTTTCAGTTCATAATTGTACTCCTGTTATTATGAGAGATAGTGCTTTGATAATTGAATAAAGTTCCAATCAAACCGATTTATCTTTTTCTCATAGATCTCCTCCCACTATTTTTTTCAACTTTTCTACTTTATCTTATTATAATTTAGAGGAAGAATCGTTTTGAATTTATGTCCTAATCGTTCGAAATTATTACTTAAACGTACACTATAAAATATCAAACAAAGACGAGAAAAATTTTTTGTTATTAAAAATTCACCAAAAAAATAAGCTATTTGTCACTGGAATTTTCAGCAACTAAATAGCTTATTTCTTATTGCAAGTTACAATGTTTGTTCAACTTTTTTCTCAGGGATAAACCACAGTAATAACACAAATACATTCACAATCAAAACAGCAAGTGGTGTAATTAATGCTCCAGCAATCAAAGCCAGTACTGGTAATACAATTGACCATTTCAATTTAGGATAATGATTGAATAATTGACCAATTGGTGATTGTTTACCATTTACTCTCACTAAAGCTCTCATTAATAAGTAGTAAGCCACATCTGTCCCTAAAATAAGCATCCCGAATAATGCTTGTGGTGGCCAAGCTAGCGGATGTTCTCCTACCCAAGCAGTGGTGAATGGAAAAAGTGTCATCATCAAAATTAATAAGTTGTTAGCCCATAAAACGACACCATCGACTCTTTTGACTAGTTGGAATAAATGATGGTGATTGTTCCAGTAAATAGCTAAAAAGATAAAACTAATAAAATAGATTGCTAGCTTGTGACCGTCTTCTCCTAGGGCTGCCCAGCTAGCGTCTTTAGGTATCGGTAACTCCAACACTAGCAAGGTCATCACAATCGCAATTACTGCATCAGTAAAAGCTTCAATTCGTGATTTTGACATCGCTTGTCCCCTTCTTTCCATTAATAATCTCCATTATTTAAACAGTAATCTTTCTGATTGTCAATTATCCGTCTTAAGTTGGATTTCAAGTAACAATTGTTCTGCTAAACTATGGGTAAAGATGAAAGAGGGAAATAAATATGAAAAATAATAGTATCGTTGTCAGAATATTAATGGTCATTGGTTTCTTTGTTGTTGCAAGTATTGCTTTGAGACTTTTAGGTGTTGTTTTATCAGTTGGCTTTAGTTTGTTCTTCAAATTGGTTATTCCATTAGCCATTGCATATTTCTTGGTTAATTGGTTAACAAATAGACGCCGCAGTAACTACCGCTAAAAAAAAGTCAGTCGAAAATTTTTCGACTGGCTTTTATAATTTATCTAGATAAAGTGACTGTTGGCCCAATTGCTGGTAAATATCTACCAATTCATCGTAAGCCACGCTGCGATTTTTTATTCCATAAGGGTCATTGACGAACACCTCATTTGTCGCTGGATCGTAGCCGGTAAGTACAACTGAATGAACCAGTGGCGTCACACTGAGAAGTCCTTCGTCAGTCGGCCAATCTTCAAAATCTTCTTCGGTAGACACTTGCAAATCAACGGTCGCCACAATCCAAACTGGCTTTCCGTTTTGAACCTGCCGTAAAAGCTCATCGAAAGAATATTTTCCATCTCCCGCAACTACTTGATAGCTGTCTGCAACATATCGTTTTGCTAGTTGTGCTATAGGTTCCACTGCTACGCCCATTGCCAACTCACCAGCTTCAATGTCTCCAACGAAACCTTCATGGGGATTACCATAATTATCCGATTCTGTTGTAAAAGGAACATACGTAAGTTCATCCGCCAATTGATTTTTATCCGTATCATAGCCATAAAACTTTAACAACATCGATAAAGCTGTAACTTCACAACCATTTTCTAAGGGATCATCTTCAAATTGATTTTCTAACGGCACATCTAATACAATTGATTTTTCGGAATCCAAAGAATTTTCAGTGGGCGTCGGTTGCTGTTTGACTTTTTCAGATGCCGTTGGCGCGGCTGTATCTTCAGCCAAAAAATAACCAATTATGCTAATTATAGACAAGCAAGTGATCATCACTAATACTATTTTTTTGGAAAATTTCATCGTTAAACCTCTATTTCCTATCAGTAATAGTATAGTAACATGTTGACTTCATTTATGTATTTAAATATTTGCTAAGCTGCTTCAAGATAGAGAGATTGACTGCCCATTGCTTCGTAAATTGTTGCAAAATTATCATAACTGACTACGCGATTTTTATAACCAAAAGGATCATTTAAATAAACCACTTCTGCTGATTCATCATAACCAGTAATCACCACCGAATGAATCAAAGGACTAACGGTAAAAGTTCCTTCATCTGTTTCCCAAGTTCGAAAATCGTCTGCTGTCGGTACAACCAAATCAGCGGTCACGATGGTCCAAACTGGATCCCCGCCTGCAACGACTGCCAAAATATCTATAACATCTGCTTCACTACTGCTGATTACTTGGTACTGACTCTCGTCAACAAATTCTTCCGCCAATTCAGCAATCGGTTCTACCGCTACACCCATTGCTTGCGTGCCTCCATAAATATTTCCAACAAATCCTTCATGAGGATTGCCATAATTTCCTGAAGCAGTAATCAATGGTTCATAAGTTAATTGATCTGCCAGTTGATTCTTATCCACTTGATAATCATAGGTATTCAGTAACATCGATAAAGCGGTCACTTCACAACCATTTCCTAACGCACTATCAGTAAACTGATTTTCTAGCGGTACATCAATCAAGATTGTTCCGTCACTATCGTCTAAATCCTCTATTCCTGAATAAGTTTCTACCTCGTCATCTGTCAGTGCGGTGACATTTTTTGCTGAAGCATTTGGATTTTCTGGACAAAGATATAAATAATAAACGATGGCTACTAACGTCAAGTTAATAAGCAAAAGTAGATTCTTCTTTCGTAATTTCATGCGTTCACTCCTCAATAACGTCATATTAAAGAAGAAAATTGAAGTTTTATTGAAAGGATAAAGACAAATTTACGGCTAAAATCTTCTTATTTAAAGAATAAACTTATATTATCGTAATAATTTCAGCCATTTCATTTGAGAAAAGGCTTACAATTTGCTACGGTATAAAAGTAAATACTATCAAGGAGGAATTTTATTATGAAAAACTATTTAGATTTAACTGGTCACGTGGCAGTCGTGACAGGAGCTTCATCTGGTTTAGGTCGTGAATATGCTAAAGCTTTAGCTGAAAATGGTGCCAAAGTTGCCATTATGGCTCGCCGTGTCGAACGTTTAGAAGAAGTAAAAAATGAAATTGAAGCCGCTGGCGGAGAATGTTTGCCAGTTCCAGTGGATGTATCTAACGAAGATGCTGTCGTATCAGCTGTTCAAAAAGTCGTAGATCACTTTGGCAAAATTGACATTTTAGTCAATAATGCTGGTGCAATTAAAGTAACACCATCGGTTGAATTAACATTAGCAGATTGGCAAAAAGTCGTAGATGTTAGTTTAACTGGTTATTTCCTGATGGCTCGAGAAGTCGGTAAACATATGATTGAAAACAATTACGGTCGCATTATTAATACAGCTTCTATGTTTGGATTAATTGCCGGATTCCACATGACGAACTTGGCCTACAATGCCACAAAAGGTGCCGTACCAAACTTTACCCGCAGCTTAGCACAAGAATGGGCAGAATATAATATTACTGTGAACGCCATCGCACCAGGAATGTTCCCAAGTGAAATGATGGTTATGGACGACTCAGTAGAACAATTATTAAAATTCCGCGCACCAGTCGGCCGTCCTGGTAAAATCGAAGAACTATTAGGTCAGCTATTATTGTTTGCTTCTGAAAATTCAGCTTATACAACTGGTCAAACCATTGCGATTGATGGTGGTTGGACAGCGGTGTAATGCTTATCTCCTAAAAATAAATGAAAGACTTTGTAGGAAAAAATTTCCTCAAAGTCTTTTTTTTGCTAAATAATACTACGTTTTTATTTTTAGATAAACGGGAATTAGGATTTTCTTTATAAGAATATAATCCATTAAAGAAATAAATATAGAATTATTTAATCTATGTCAGCAGAGTAAATGTAGCAAACTCTACAAAAACTAGAAATATTTTTTAAAGTTCTATAAACAATAGCTAGCATAACACTAACAATTCATTCTCCTAATACTTGATAATTATTTCATCAGTAGTAATGGATTTTCTGCGAAATATGGAATTAGTATCTATGTTTAAAAAAGCTAGACTGTTTGAACAAGAACGAATGACCCAGTTTTAACCAACTCACAGACCTCACCTCTTTTAAACAAAAAAGCTAGAAACCTTACACAACAAGGTTTCTAGCTATATTTATCATTTACCCCAACGCAACATCCAAAATCATCATAATAATAAATCCGGTCATCGCACCAAGCACGCCCGAATGATGTTTACTATCAGTAGTTGCTTGCGCCTCAGGAATTAATTCTTCTACTACTACATAAATCATCGCTCCAGCTGCAAAAGATAAAGCATAAGGTAATAATGGTTCCACTCGAGTAACTAATAATGCTCCGATTACTGCAGCAATTGGTTCTACCAAACCAGAAGCTTGTCCATATAAAAATGATTTCGTACGACTTAAACCTTCTTGTCGTAGAGGAATCGAAACAGCAGCACCTTCTGGGAAGTTTTGAATCCCGATTCCTAATGAAACTGAGATGGCCGCTAGTACTGCAGCGGCTGGATTAGCTGCTTCACTGGCTGCGCCAAAAGCAACGCCGACTGCTAAACCTTCTGGAATATTATGCAGAGTTATCGAAAAAACTAATAAAATTGTTCTTTTTAAATGACTAGGAATCCCTTCTTTTTCATGATTTGGTCCAAAATGCATGTGAGGAATTGTCTTATCAGCAATATATAAAAAGACCCCACCTAAACCAAAACCAATACTGACAACTAGCCAAGGAATCGATCCGTTTTCAGTTGCTGCTTCAATCGCCGGATCTAATAAAGACCAAAAACTAGCAGCAATCATTACACCTGAAGCAAAACCCAACATTAAATTTAGAACATTCCGATTAATATTTTTAAAGAAAAAAACCATCCCCGCACCTAATGCGGTCATTCCCCAAGTAAATAAAGTACCCACTAATGCTTGCTGCCAAGCAGCTAAGCTTAATAACCAAGTCGTCATTTTCTGCCCCTTCCAACTTTTACTATTTTATTATAATCATTCAATAAAAATAAAACGTTTACTATAATATGATTTTATCATAAGTTTAGGTGCACCTGCAAACTCTCTCAAGAGCTTTTCTTTGGTAGTGATTATAATTAAGAGTATAATAAAAATTATTAAAATACTTACAAAAAGAAAGTGAGTGACAATGATGGCTAAAATTAATGCTGGTGTCGCAATGGTAAAAGTTTTTGAATCTTGGGGAATTGATCATATTTATGGTATTCCTGGTGGTTCTTTCAACTCAACAATGGATGCCTTATATAAAGAAAGAGATTCAGTCAAATATGTTCAAGTGCGTCATGAAGAAGCTGGCGCAATTGCCGCAGCCGCTGATGCAAAATTAACTGGAAAAGTCGGTGCTGTTTTTGGTTCCGCTGGACCAGGTGCAACTCATTTGATCAACGGTTTATATGATGCACAAATGGATCATGTACCCGTGGTTGCTTTATTAGGTCAAGTTGCTTCAACTCAAATGAATTATAATTCTTTCCAAGAACTAAACGAAAATCCAATGTTTGCGGATGTTTCTGTTTATAATCGGACAGTGATGACACCAGAAAGCTTGCCTCACGTTGTCGATGAAGCCATTAAAGCAGCTTATCAAAATAATGGTGTTGCCGTTGTAACAATTCCAGTTGATTTTGGATTTGCTGAGATTGAAGATTTATCTATTTCGACTGCTGCCAATCATAAAACTGGTGTCTTACAACCAGAAGATACTGATTTAAAAGAAGCTTTACCATTAATTGAAGCCGCTCAAAAACCAGTTCTTTATGTTGGACAAGGCGTTCGTGGTGGATTCGATGCCGTTAAAGCATTTTCTGAACATTTTTCAATGCCAGTTGCCGCTGCTGTTTTAGCAAAAGGAATTATTCCTGATGCTTATGAAAACTTCTTAGGTTTTGCTGCTCGGGTAGCTACAAAACCAGCTAACGAAGCTTTAGCAGCTGCTGATTTGATTGTTTTTGTTGGTAGTGATTTTCCATTTGCTGCTTACTTCTTCAATCCTGCAGCGAAATTCGTACAAATCGATATTGATGCAACAAAATTTGGTCGCCGCCACAAAACAGATGTCTCTATTTTAGGTGATGGTGCCAATGCTTTAAGAAAATTAGTCGCGTTAGGAAAAGCACGGCCTGCTGACAAATGGTTAGCTGCTAACCAAGAAAATATTAAAAACTGGCATGCATGGCGTCATAGCTTTGATAATGATGCACAAACACCTTTACGCCCTGAACCAATCTTTAAAGAAATCAACCGTATTGCTGAAGATGATGCCATCTTTGTAACTGACGTAGGGAATGTAACAGTCAACAGCATTCGTCATTTAAATATGAACGGCAAACAAAAATTTACCACTTCTGGTTGGTTTGCTACGATGGGTTATGGCGTACCTGGCGGAATTGCTGCTCAATTATCTTATCCTGATCGCCAAATCTTTACCTTAGCTGGTGATGGTGGTTTTGCGATGCAAATGCAAGATATCATCACTCAAGTAAAATATAACTTACCGATTATCAATATCGTATTTTCTAACCAAGCCTTTGGTTTCATCGAAGCTGAACAAGAAGATACTGAACAACAAAAATTTGGTGTCTTTTTAGATGATGCTGATTTTGGTAAAGTTGGTGAAGCTTTAGGTGCTGATGGTTTTACAATTACTAGCTACGATCAATTAGAACCAGCTTTCACTGCTGCAAAAGCTAGCAAACGCCCTGTTGTGATTGATATTAAAATTGAAGATGCACGACCTTTACCAGTGGAAGAATTAATATTAGATCCTGAAAAATTCTCGGCTGAAGAAATTCAAGCTTTCAAAGAAAAATATCAAGTTCATGATATGCCAACTTTAAATGAATTATTGAAATAAACTAAAAATCGCCTCGCCCATTAATTTGGACGGGCGATTTTTTTAATTGTGTAAAGCAGCTTCTTTCGCCATCGCAAAACAACCGACAGTGGCTGCATTATCTTCCAATGCTGGAAATACAATGTATTGTTCTAAAGCTGGTACTTCCACATAGTCATTAACTAATTTTGTGAAGGCTTGACGGACATTTTTCATCATTTGTTGTTGTTTCATCACACCGCCGCCCAAAATAATTACTTCTGGACGTAATAGCAACGTCGTATTATAAACACATTGTGCCAAATAATAAGCTTCAATTTCCCAATAAGGATCATCAGCAGCTAAATCTTGACCTTTTTTCCCTAAACGTTTTTCAATGGCTGGGCCAGCTGCCATTCCTTCAAGACAATCTCCATGAAATGGACAAGCGCCAGCAAAATCATCTTCTGGATGGTGTTTGACTTGCATGTGGCCCATCTCAGGATGACTAAAGCCTTCAATCAAACGGCCCTCTTGAATTGCGCCGCCGCCAACCCCGGTCCCAATCGTATAATAAACGGCACTATTTAAGCCTTTACCGCTACCCGCCACGTATTCACCATAAACAGCTGCATTTACATCGGTTGTCCAAGTCATTGGAACCGAGAAATGTTTTTTTAGTTCGCCGATAAAATCATAATGTTGCCAAGGAAGTTTTGGCGTAGAAGTGATATATCCGTAAGTCTTTGAATCTTTGTGAATATCAATCGGACCGAATGAACCAACGCCGATAGCTGCTAAGTCTGTTTGATGTTGCTGAAAAAAAGCAATCACATTTGGCATTGTTTCTTCAGGTGTTTCAGTTGGAAAGCTAACCCGTTCAATGATTTTAAAATTTTCATCACCAATGGCGCAGACAAATTTTGTCCCACCAGCTTCGATACTGCCATAAAATTTTGTCATCTCTTCACCTCATAGAAATCATTTTATTTATGATATGGGAAAAAAAGCAGGCAGTCAACATAAGTTGTCAACTGCCTGTCTCAATTGTTTATTGTAAATCACTGCGCCATGGTTGTTGATTGGCTTCACGATATAGTTTTGCTTTACCAGTTGAGTTAAACAGTCCCATTTTTTGTGTGACTACTTCTTTGGCTGCATCAATACAATCTGGATAAATCGCATTCGGATCCCAAAGCTCTGTCGAAGCTAAGATTTCACGACATTTTTTGTAAAAAGCGTATTTGTAGTCGGAAGAGATATTAACTTTTTGAATACCAATTGCAACTGCTTTAGCAATTTCTTCATCTGGATTAGCAGACCCTCCGTGTAAAACTAATGGAATCGAAATTTTTTCTTTGATTTCTTCTAAAACATCCATTTTCAATTCTGGTTTTACATCTTTTGGATAGATTCCGTGAGCTGTACCGATTGCCACCGCTAAAGTGTCGATACCCGTTTCTTTTACAAAGATTTCAGCATCTTCTGGTTTAGTATAGACAACTTCACTCACGCCGCCTTCAACCGAAGTCCCGGTACTACCAATCGTACCTAATTCTCCTTCAACTGAAACATTTAACTTATGACAAACATCCACCACTTCTTTTGTCACAGCAATATTTTCTTCAAATGGTAATAGTGACCCATCAATCATGACTGAGCTAAAACCACAATGAATGGCCCGCATGATACTTGCTAAGCTATCGCCATGATCCATGTGCACTACGAAAGGTACGCTAGAATTTTTTACTCGTGTCATCACATATTGGAAAAAGTCATCTTTAGTAAAATCCAATTCAGTTGGGTGAACGGCAATAATCGCTGGTGAATCGTTTGCTTCTGCTGCTTCCACTACAGTTCGGAAGAAGTTGCTATCTGCCACATTGAAGGCTCCTACTGCAAAGTTGTTTTCTTGTGCGACGGTTAATAATTCTTTCATGTTTAATAACATATTTAATACGCTCCTATTTTGATTTATTTATTGACCCTGAAAGTCGAATATATTTTTTTACCATTTCTTTTCCGGCAGCCATACTTTGATGAACCAAGGCTGGGTAGTCTACTTTTTCCCCTTTAGCCAATTCTTCGGTTAAAAAGGCTGCTTGTGCTGCCATAAAATCTGAGCCGACATTGATTTTGTTAATCCCTAATTCAATAGATTTTTTGATATTTTCTTCACCAGCACCAGAACCACCATGTAACACGAGTGGTAAATTGGTTGCTGCTTTGATTTTTTCTACGATATCAAAACGAAATTCTGGCACGAAACCTTCTGGATAATCGCCGTGAGTAGAGCCATAAGATAAGGCGAGACAATCAACACCCGTTTCATTAATAAACTGGATGGCTTCATCTACATCAGTAAACATCTGATCGTTGGTCCAATTGTCACCAGCGACCGCTCCCATATTCCCAACTTCCGCTTCGACACTGGCATTATAAGTTTGAGCAAAGTCCACCATATTTTTAGTAATCCGAATATTTTCCGCTAAATCATACATGGAAGCATCCATCATTACACTGGAGAATCCTTCATGCAGACATTGCTTCACAAAAGCGACATCTTGTCCGTGGTCTAAATTAATCGCTACATCGACACTGGCTTTTTCTGCCATCCGTTTAATAGGCAAAGTTAAATATTCGTATCCTAGATGCATTTCCAGATGTTCTTGTAATAAATCAACGATAATCGGTGCCTGTAATTCTTCTGCTGCGTGAATCACGGCTTGAGCAGTTTCTAAATTGAAACAATTTATTGCCATGACTGCGTACTTTTCACGATTGGCTTTTTGCAACATTTCTCTCATTGAAACATACATGTTTTACTGTCCTCCTAAGAAAGAGTAATATCTGACAAGTCCATTTCTTCCTCCTCTTCTGCTTCGAACTGTTCTTCTTCGACCGGTTCTTTTTTCAGTACAAACAGGAGCACACCGGTAATTGCTGAACCAATTAATAATGCCAACATGAACAATAATGGATTAGTCATCGCTGGAACAATAAACAGTCCGCCTGAAGGAACAGGAGAACCAATGCCCCACATCATGCTTAATCCGCCACCTACAGCAGCACCGACAGTACAAGAGAAAATTACTCGTAATGGATCGACTGCGGCAATCGGAATAACGCCTTCTGTGATCATACAAATACCCATTGGAAAAGCGATTTTGATATTGTCTTCTTCGCCTTTAGAATATTTTTTCTTGCGGAATACTTTTGATAATACCCATGAAATTGTTACGCCAAACGGTGGGACCATTGATGCTAAAATTTTCACTGCTTCTGGTTCGAAAACACCTTCTAGTAATAAACCATCTGCAAATAATGAAGCGACTTTATTGACTGGTCCACCAAAGTCAAAGGCTGCCATGCCGCCTACAATAGCACCGAATAAGAAGCGGCCGCTACCTTGCAGACTATTTAAGAAATTGGTTAAGGCTACTGTCGCCCAGACAATCGGCACACCAATTACGAAATACATTAATAATCCCATAACTAAAGTTGATACTAATGGCACAATCATCATCGGCATTAAACCTTCTGCCCATTTTGGTACTTTCAAATTGTTGATGATGAATTTTACTAAGAAACCAACTAGATAACCACCTAGCATTCCACCTAAGAAACCTGCGCCGATACTGTTAGCAATCAAACCCATGAATAAACCTGGTCCAATCCCTGGTCGATCAGCAATTGAATAAGCAATCGCACCGGAAATAACTGGCGCCAATAATCCCATTCCTAGTACACCTAAAGAAACTAAGGCATCAGGAATTGAATAAGCTGCACTGTAATCTTCAATCACTGCCCCGCCAGTTAAATTTCCGATGGCGATTAAAAGTCCGGCAGTAACAACAATTGGCAACATGTAGGAAATGGCTGTTAGGGCGTGCTTCTTCAACTCTAATTTTTTTAACATGTAACTTCCCCCTCATTATTTATGTGTTAACTAATTGTTCTACCTTTTTAATCAATCCTTGTGGTGCTTTAATCACTGTATTAGTGGGAACTTCTACCACTTTTTTTCCGTCAAAACGATTTTTTCCGCCAATTTTGATGTCAGCTGCGATAATGACTACATCTGCTTCTTTGATTTGCTCATTGGTCAATTCATTTTCAGTACCGATGGTTCCTTGTGTCTCGATGTGAATCTCATGCCCTAAAGCTTCACCTGCTTTAACTAATTTTTCCCGTGCAATATAGGTGTGGGCAATTCCTGATGTACATGCGGCAATTCCTACAATTTTCATAAACCTATTCCTCCTCTGCTGTTAATAGTTCAAAAATTTCATCACTCGATTGAGCATTTCTTAAATTGGTTAATAAATCTTCGTCAGCTAATAAAATCGCGACTTTTTGTAATAATTTAATATGAGTGGTGGTTTCATCTGTTTTTTTGACAGCAAACAGAATAACCACATTGACTGGTTCATCATCTAAGGATTCCCACTCGATGGGACTCTTAGTCGTTCCTACGGCGATGGTTGTGATTTTGACACCATCTGATTTTCCATGAGGAATCGCAATTCCATTACCTAAACCAGTGATGCCTTCTTTTTCCCTAGCTAAAACATCTTGGACAAAAGTTTCTTCATCTGATAAATAGCCTTGATCATGTAATCTTTTAGTTAATTCTCGAATGACTGCTTCTTTGTCAGTTCCTTCCAATCCAGTAATGATTAAATTCTTATTGACAACTTCTTTAATATCTAACGTATCCATTTATAACCCCTCCAATAATTTAGCGACATTTTCTTGGTCGCGCTGTGTAAACATGAAATTAACTAACAAACTTGGCACATTGCTTTTGTTATCCAAACTGACTGTCGTCAAAATAAAATCAAAGCTTTCTTTTCCCAGTTTTTCATAATTTTTCTTGTATTGATTTAATGACACTACATCGACAATATCTAAATCAGGAAAAGCTCTTTGGACCTTAATTTTTAATAATTCACTGGTACCAACGCCGCTACTGCACATGATTAAAACTCTCCGTTGGAATCTTTTCTTTTCTAAAATTTGGGCAAAATACAAAACCAAGAAACCGATTTCATCATCTGAGATATTTAAACTTTCAAATTCTGACGACAAATCATCCAAAGCTTTTTGCAAGGCCACATAGATTTCGCTATACTCTCGCCGAATATCTTGAATCAATTCATTTTTTACAATAATGCCGTTCTTACTGCGGTAAAGCATTAAGCGTAGATGTTCTAAAAAGCTGGCGTCATCAATAATTTCAATGAAGGAAAAATTCAATTCAGCTTTTAAATACTTGGCTAAGTGCAATGCCAGTATAGTCACTTCTTCCGATTCGTTCGTCATAGCTTGAGCGTTTTCGTTTGTGCTAACTCTTGAAGCCATAATATATTGAAATAAATAAAACACTTCGATCTCATCAATTTCAGCTACTAGATAGTCTTCAATTCGTTGAATGATTTTCTTGGCGATTTCAAATTTTTCTTGATTTTGTTGAATCAGGTTTTTTTCTTCCCCATCTAGTTCTGACAACTTACTGACTTCTGGATTGGCGACTTTACCTTTACGAAACCGTGACAACAAAATATAAATGTGAGAAAAAATATTGACATTATACGGATAAGGAATCGGGTTCCCCACCATTTTTTCAATGTATTCCAATAATGAAGTAATTAAATCCGCATCATAGGAGTTCATCGTCTCATCATTTACGACATAGGTTTCAGTTGTTAAAAAAGAACCCATTGAAATAAGTTTATAACTCAGATGACGAATTTCTTTTTCCGAACCAACTAACGAAACTAGATTGCGTTTTTTCTTTATTGCTAATTGATAAGGCTTAACTGTTTCCCGCATTTTTTCAATGTCTTTAATAATCAATTCATTTGAGACGAATTGTACTTCATATAAAGTTTGAATATCCATGGGATGAGGCGATTTAAATAGCAACTCTAATAAGATCCGGTTACGACGCCCTTCAGCATTATCTTCTTGGGTATTTTCTTGTTCGTTGATTACTTTCAGATACCTTTTGTAATTTAACGACAACCCCTTACCTGTTTGTGTTTCAATCACTGGACCATTGCTACTTAGTTCATTGATTTTTTTTACTAGTCGATAGACAGTTTTAGTAGAAATTCTCAGATTGTCAGCAATTTCTTGCGCAGTTAAGATTTTTTTGGTTGAAAGAAAAATCTCGATCAAACTGCTCTCTTTTTTACTAAGCTGCATGTCAACCAACTCCTTAATTGAATTATAAGCTCAAATTTTAATCATAAATTTAAAAGACTGTCCTAATCTACGGACAAAAAAGATAACGCTTACAAAATATACAACTTTTAAATTTTGAACATATGACCTTTATGATAACAATTAATATTCGCAAAAAGTGCTGATTTTCAATATTTAAAAACAAACAAAAAAACAGCCGCTTATCATTTCAGATCAATGACTAAGCAGCTGATGGACGATTTATTTTTAAAATTATTTAAATTTACATTTTTCTAATACCGGTTTGGCTGTCACTTACTAATAATTCTGCTAACTCGCTACCAGTTTTTTTGCGGTTCATTAAAGCTTCCATTAACATCGGTAGATTCACGCCGGTAACTAAGTGTTGTCGTTCATCATCTACAACACACTGACTCACATAACGAAAGGGGGTGCCCCCAAAAATATCGACCAACCACAACAATTCATCATTACGCTCTAATGTTTCCTCGCCTAATTCGACAAAATGTTCTTTCATTCCAATCGTGCCAGGTGCCACAGAGATAGTGATGACATCCTCTTGGGTGCCAACGATCGATTCAGCTGTTTTTAATAATTCTTTGCCAAAATGATCATGGGTCGCCACAATTATACCAATCATTTTCCAACCTCCCTTACAGATAAGTCTAACTTATTTCTCAAGTAATCTCAAACATCCCTTGAAACTTCTTCATTTGGTAGCTATAATTCAAGGAGGCTTTACGCCAATACATAAAAAGCGAGGACAATCATTGATTACAGTAAGTGATGTCAGTTTACAATTTCCTGACCGTAAATTATTTGATGACGTAAATATTAAATTCACTCCCGGCAACTGCTACGGCCTAATCGGCGCAAATGGTGCAGGGAAGTCGACTTTTCTTAAAATTTTATCTGGAGAAATCCAACCTTCCACTGGTAACGTAACCTTAGGACCTAACGAACGGATGGCTGTCTTAAAGCAAAATCATTTTGACTTTGAAGACTACACTGTTTTACAAACAGTAATTATGGGCCATGAACGTCTTTACCAAGTGATGCAAGAAAAAGATGCCATTTATATGAAAGAAGATTTTTCTGACGAAGATGGGATTAAAGCTGCTGAACTTGAAGGCGAATTTGCTGAATTAGATGGCTGGGAAGCAGAACCAGAAGCGGCTGTCTTATTACAAGGGCTAAACATTCCAGAAGGATTACACCAACAAAAAATGAGTGAACTAACCGCCGGACAAAAAATCAAAGTCTTGCTGGCACAATCATTATTTGGTAAGCCTGATGTACTATTACTAGATGAGCCTACCAATGGTTTAGATATCCAATCTATCAATTGGTTGGAAGAATTTCTAATCAACTTTGACAATACCGTGATTGTCGTATCCCATGACCGTCACTTCTTGAACAAAGTGTGTACCCACATGGCTGACTTAGACTTTGGTAAAATTAAACTATATGTTGGGAACTACGATTTCTGGTTAGAATCTAGTCAATTAGCCGCAAAATTACAATCACAACAAAATGCTAAAAAAGAAGAACAAGTCAAAGAATTACAAGACTTTATCGCACGTTTTAGTGCCAATGCTTCAAAATCTAAACAAGCAACATCTCGTAAAAAAATGTTGGAAAAAATCACGATTGACGATATTCAGCCATCTTCTCGTCGTTATCCATTCGTGGCATTCAAGCCTGAACGTGAAATCGGCAATGATTTATTACAAGTAGACGATGTTAGCGTAACAATTGATGGCAAAAAGATTTTAGACAATATTTCATTTACCTTGAATAAAGACGATAAAGTTGCCTTTGTAGCTGAAAACGACTTAGTCACAACTACTTTATTCAAAGTAATCATGGGTGATTTAACACCTGACCGCGGTACCGTTCGTTGGGGCGTCACTACCAGTCAAGCGTATTTACCAAAAGATCCAAGTAAAGAATTCGACACAAACTTAACTATCTTAGATTGGTTACGTCAATATGCTTCTAAAGAAGAAGACGACAATACTTTCTTACGAAGTTTCTTAGGTCGGATGCTCTTTTCAGGTGATGAAGTATTGAAACCGGTCAATGTCTTATCCGGTGGTGAAAAAGTTCGTTGTATGCTATCAAAATTAATGTTAGCAAAATCAAATGTCTTGGTTTTAGATGATCCAACCAATCACTTGGATTTAGAATCCATTTCAGCATTGAATGATGGCTTGATGGCCTACAAAGGCTCATTATTATTTGCCTCTCATGACCATCAGTTCATTCAAACAATTGCTAATCGGATTATTGCTATTTCTGACAGTGGATTAGTCGATCGCGCCGAAACCACTTATGATGAATTCTTAGAAAATCCTGACGTACAACAAAAAATGAAACATTTATTTACTGGAAACTAAAAAAAAGGAAGTCGCTTAAATCAAGCGACTTCCTTTTTAGATTAAATAAATTGAATAATTTGCATTAAGATTGGTACCACGACCACGAATAAAATCGTTGAAGTTGTAACTAAATTAGTTGCATATTTTACATCGCCATGGGCTTCATTAGCTAAAATAGGCAAGACCGCTAACATCGGTGTAGCTGATTGAACAATCAAGGTTTGACGTAATAATGGTGCTAAATCTGCGCCAAACAAATTACTACCTATAGTAATCAATAAAATGACCGCAGCTGGCGCAATCACAAAACGACCGATCAAAGCAACGACCGTATCACGATCAAACTTAATACTCTTCAAACCAGCATCATATAAAACAATCCCGATATAAAGTAGTGATAATGGTGTCACGATGCCACCCACATAACTCAAGGTATTGTTAATAAAATCTGGCACTGGAATACTTAATAGTAAGAAAACTAGCGCAACAATAAAACCTAATAATGGTGGTGGCAATAATTTTTTCCAATTTAATTTGGCTTTTGGTCCACCTTTTACTTTTGTCGGATCATCATTGGAAATCAAGAAGACGCCAAATGCCCAAGTGGATATAGTATTGGTGACATAATAAACTAAGAAATAAGGTAAGGCTTTATCACCAAACAATGCCATATTTAACGGCAAACCAATAAAAATTGTATTGGCGTTAGCGATAGCATTCATAAATATACCACGACGTCCAGGGCGTATCTTTAACACTTTGACTAAGATGTAAGCAATGATATAGGAAATAATTACACCGCCGACAGGATAAATCAGGCTACCTGATAGGGAAATTAAACTGTCTTTTGTCAAATTTTTTAAAACTGACACAAAAATTGATGCCGGCAAAGCTACTTTCGTAATTAATGACGAAATACTTTTACCAAAACTTTCATCAAACCAACCTTGACGCTTTAAGATATAACCTAAAGCAATCATTAATATAATACTAATAACACTTTCAATCGATTGAAAGAAAACCATGATTCACTCCTCCTAATATCCACTTCTCGATAAAAACCTTTCGCTTAATATGACGGTATCATTTTCAGCTTGTTTTGGCTTTTTTGCTGTTTATATCCGTTCGTTAAGTGCACAGTTATTCTAGTCGTAATTTGTTAATATAGTCAAAACATAGAAGTATGATAAACTATTTTTATATGAGTAACGGAACATTTTAAGAGGAGCTTTTCTATGAATTTAAAAGATTTAGAATATTTTCAACGCCTTGTAAAAGAGCGTAATTATACAAAGGTCGCAGAAGCCTTTAAAGTAAGTCAACCCACTGTTACCTACGCCGTACAACGATTAGAAGAGATTTTTGGGACGAAATTAATTTACCGTGATCAAAGTCATAAGCAGCTGACCATTACACCTGCTGGTCAAATATTGTCACAACATATCAGCACAATCCTACATGAGCTTTATGTTGCCAGTACGGAAATTAATCGTTTAAAAGACGAGAAGATCGCCTTTGGTTTACCCCCTATTATTGGTAACTATTATTTTCCTAAATTATCAACGCAGCTTTTTGAACACGATTTAATGAATCAGATTAATTTAGTGGATGCTGGTTCAATTGACTTGGTTACCATGTTACAACGAGGAAAAATTGACTTAGCCTTATTGGGCTCAATCTCTCCTATTCGTGATCATCAGTTAAATAGCCATTTACTAATCGAAAAGAATTTTATGATTGTTGTTAGTCCACAACATCCACTGGCGCAACGAAAAAGTGTTGCTTTTGCTGAATTAAAAGCTGAAAACTTTGTCATCTTAAATGAACATTATGTCCATCCAGAAGCCTTTAAGATGATGGCTCAACAAGCCGGTTTCGAACCAACTATTATCTATCAAAATAACAATCTGAATATATTAAAAGGCATGATTCGTGAGCAAGTCGGGATCGGTTTTCTGACCGAAATCGCAGTCAACGAGGAAGACCATTTAGTTTGTCTGCCGATCGAAGACACACCGCAGCCGCATTTTTTGATTTCATTGGTTCAACGAGATACGGCTACCAGTTCAAGTATCAGACAAGAATTAATTGGATTGATTAACCAATTAGCGCTTTAAAAAAAGCATGTACCGGAAAAAAATTCACCGGTACATGCTTTTTAATTTTGCTTGGCTAAGCGCCAACGATAGACATGAGCCAACAGTAAAAAAATAAACGGAATACTACATGAGATCCAAAGCCACGGAGGAACATAACCAACAGGCGGTGCCATACCGCCGCCTGCTAAAGCCAGTAACGCTACCCCGCAAAGATTATACAAAACAGCAATCATTCTATTGATTTTCACCATCTTTTTCTACTCCCCTCTTTGCCGGAAGCCCATAACTTTTTCGAAAATTATCCGCACCCATTAAATAATCAAAAAAGCTAGGTTTTCCTTGACCAAGTAACACATCCACTTTTTTTCCATATAATTGACTTAAACGACTTAACTGATCTAGATCAGGATAGCTTTTATCTAATTCCCACTTGGAAATGGTCTGAGGGGTCACGTGTAATTTTTCAGCCACTTCTTTTTGGGTAAGCTGTTTTTGCTGACGATAATATTTTAGCTGTTCTCCAATTCGAATCATTGACGGCCACCTCTTTTATTTTATTATAGCAAGCTTGTTTATTCATTTACTATAAAATGTGGGTAACTATTTTGTTGACGGGCACTTTTCCAACTCAACGGTGAGTTGAATCGTTGCTAAATCAAGAGTAAATGATCAGATGCGTCATAAAAGATTTACGGAATTTTTCTTACTTTCTTACCCGACTCAACAAATCAAAAAATCAGTTGCGTGTCATTGAATATGGTGATTTTTTTCTTTAGACAAAAAAACTGTAGACATCTTCCTTTTTTGAAGATGGTCTACAGTCTAGATTAGTTTAAGAATTTATCTTTGATTGATTCGTTCAGCCAATTCAATTAAAAAAGAATCATAGTCAACTTTAGAAAAATCAGATACATCGAATTCATACAAGTCACCTAATTGAAAATGATTGTATCCTCTATTTTCGATGACTTGCTTAAACTCTTCTTCGGTAATTAAACTATCAGCTGCTGTTCGATTAATTAATTCATCGCCAAAATGATACTGGCTCATGATATGACTTAAATGACGATCATTTTCGACATCACGGACTTTACGTCTCTGCCATAGAATATCAAAGTCCGCAATCAGACGAATCGTAATGATTTGATAGTCATGTTTTTCGGCTAAGTGAGTTAGCCGATCGGCTTGTTTATAGCTGAAGGGATATTCTGATACAATGACCCGTTTTCCTGCTTCCATATATAAATCTAATACACCATAATAAAATTTCCACACGTGTTTTTCTAATTGAGCTTTTTCAGCCAGGTTATCAAATCCGACTGAATCAGCTAAAATTTCTTTGCCTTCATCAGGTGTAATGACAAATGGATCAGGAATAACTTCTTTGATTCGATCGATTAAATAAGTCTTACCCGTTGCTGGGCTACCTGCGATTAAAATCAAATATTTTTTCATTAGATTGTTTGTTTGATGGGACTTTCTACATTCATAAATAAGCCAATTTTGTGTTTCACAATATTTTTTACGGCGATATTCGCAGGGATAACATTATGCCGTAGAGATTTATTGACTTCTGTTTCACCAAATGAATCTTTGGCTGTTTTTGTCCAATTTACTAATAACTCTGTACCGACGTTAAATTTACGGATACCGTTATTAATTAATTCTGGATAATCTTCTTCTTTTACACCGGTACCGCCATGAATAACCAATGGACAATCAACTACGGCATGAATTTCTTTCAATAATGGAATATTGACTTCGGTTTTTGATTTAAATTGACCGTGGTTAGTTCCAATCGCGATAGCCAATGCATCTACGTCAGTGGCTTTAACAAATTCTACCGCATCTTCAGGACGAGTATAAACTTTATCATCTTCAGCAACAGAAATACCTTCTTCGGTGCCACCAATTGTTCCTAACTCACCTTCGACTGACACACCACGGGGATGCGCATATTCCACTACTGCTTGGGTTTTCGCAATATTTTCTTTAAATGGTAAGTGAGAACCGTCATACATGACACTTGAATAACCAGCATCAATTGCCGCCTTGATTTCATTAAAATCTCGGGCATGGTCTAAGTGTAAGACCACATCTACCATCTCATCCTCAGCAATTTCTTTAACGACCGCAACTAACACTTTGTAGCCAATGTATTTAGCTGTATCGATACTTGTTTGAATAATAATTGGTGCCCCCATTTCTTTTGCGGCACGAATCATTTCTGGCAACATTTCTAAATTATGAGTATTAAAAGCCCCAATAGTCATATTTAACGCTTCTGCTGTCTCAGTTACTTGTTTTAAATTCTTATACATATCATCATTACCTTCTTCTTTTTTATTTTCCGCCAACGGTTACTTTTTTAGCGATTTGGCGCATGTCATCCATTTTGTTCATATATTTTTCAATGCCTTCGTCGTCACCATTTCTAGCAGCTTCTGCTCTTTTGGCATTGTATAAACTCATTAATTTCTTGTAGCCATCACCAATACTTAATTTCAAGTCCAAACTTTTTTCTAAAGCAAGGATGGCTTCGTCAACTTGACTTAATTTTTCATAAGCCAAACCTAATGATTCATAAAGTTTCGCTAATTCAGCATCTTGCAAAGGATCAGCGGCTTCAAGTTCTTTGACTTGAATCTTGATTCTTTCAATTTGATCTTTCAGCTGCTCCTGTTCTGTTTCAGAAAGTTGTGGTTCTTCTGGGACTGGTTTAGCAGGCTGTTTTTCTTTATTTTTTTTCAAAAAGCCAAACATCGAATCTCTCCTTTAATTAGAACATTTTTAGTAACGGGCTAAAGATCCAAGCATATAGTAATGCGGCTGCCACTGTATCAACATCGGTTGCGGTGGCATTAATGAAGCCCATGCTATTGAAAATTCCGACTAGTAATGCTGGCAGTAAGGTAATGAAGAACCCATGGGCAATCCCACCAATAATTGCGCCACGACGACCACCGATTTCATTCCCAAATATCCCAGCAGTACCGCCGGCAAAGAAGTTGGTTAACATACCAGGTAGAATCATTGCTAAGCCAAACATCGGTAAAACAAACATGGCAATCACGGTTCCGATGGTTGTCGTAATAAAGCCTAAAATAACTGAGTTCGGTGCGTATGGGAAAAAGACAGGACAATCTAACGCTGGAATCGCATTTGGCACTAATTTCATAGCAATTCCGCGGAATGCTGGAACGATTTCACCTAACAATAAGCGGACACCAGCAAGTAATACATAGACACCCACAACAAATTGAATCGCTTGCAAGAATGCAAACATCAAATAATTTTGCGCGCCATGGTCACCAACACCAGGACCGGCAAAGGCAGCCGTAATAATGTATAGTGGCACCATTACCACCATCACAGATAGATACGTATCTTGTAAAAATTCAAATGAAGAAGGTAATTTTAAATCTTCAGCTGATTTTTTATTTTCACCTTTTTGACCAAAAATATAAGCGACACCGGCTTCAAACAAGTAACCAATCGTACAAAAATGACCTAAAGCAATATCGTTAGAACCAGTTACACGGCGAATAATTGGTTGGGCAATCGCTGGCATAGCAACTGCGAAAACGGCACCGATAAAACCACCGACTAAAATTAGCGCAATCCCTCGCAAACCTGCAAAGTATCCAAAAACAGTCGTCATGGTAGCCATCCATAAAATGGCTTGCCCGGTTAAGAAAATGTATTTCCACTTAGTGAAACGAGCAATTAAAATATTAAAAACAAAAATTGCTAAAAATGTTAAGGCGATATCGCGACCTAAACCTAGCTCGTTCATGGCTTGACCATTAATGGCTTCAATCGATGGGACAATCCCTTGCATCTTGAAACCTTCTTGGAAAATTTCACCAAAATAAGTTAAACTTCCGACAATAATACTAGAACCTGCACTTAAAACCTGGAAACCAAGCAACGTCTTCAATGTACCTGAAATAATTTGACCGACTGATTTCTTTTGTAACACCAGACCAAGCATGGCGATTAATGCAATCGTAATCGATGCCTGTGTCAAAATATTTTCAATAATAAAAGTTATAACGCCCATTATTACTCCCCCTCAATTTAAATTAGATAGCGCCTTTTGCTTCTAAAACTGGAATTAATTTTTCTTCAATCTCTGCTTTAGAAACAATATTTTTTAAGAAGACAACAGCTGTCTTGCTTTCATCAATTGAAAATTTTTCAAATTGTGATTGGAAATTAGTTGCTGTAATAATCACATCTGGTTGAACCGACGCTGCCGTTGAAATATCCACGTGATCTAATTTTGCATTAACACCTCTTGCATTTAATACATCCTCAGCTGCCATTTGAGCCGCAAAACTACTTCCTAAACCTGCACCACATACGAATAAAATACTGACTTGTTTACCCATTTTTTTCTCTCCATTCTATTTTTTATTGAAATAATGTATCTTTAAAAGCATCAACTGAGTCCAATTGACACAAATAATCTAGTTTTTCTTCGTCATTGATTAAAGCAATCAGATTTTTCATAATGTTTAAATGAGAGTATGAATCGACTGCTGCTAAACAAAAAATGATTTTTACTGGATCGTTGTCGGGATTGCCAAAAACAATCGGTTCTTTTAAGGTCGCGACACTCACCCCTAATTTATTTACGCCATCTTCTGGTCGCGCATGAGCCAGTGCCAGATGCTTTCCGATCACAATGTAAGGCCCATATTGTTTGACTGAATCAATCATGGCGGTCACATAATTTTCTTCAATCACCTTTTCTTTTAATAAAGGTTCTGACACTCGTTGAATAGCCATTTGCCAATCATCCACTTGTTGGTTTAATAAGATATGACTGTCTTTTAAGACATCCTCTAACATAGGCTGAATCTCCTTCTTGTTTATAGTTAAATTATTTTTATCAAATGTGTTTTCCAGCTGACTATAAATCTCACCTGTGATACTGCCACCACTGGCTTCAATAATATTTATCAGTGAATAAAACATCTCAGTTGCATCAGCCGTATTGTTTACCAAACGTCGTAAACTGGCATGTTGTTGTAAAAAATCAATTATTCGTTGTTTATCTTTTTCGCGGATAATAGGATTGACTTCTAACAATGGACGATTCTGATAATTAAGTGCCACGGATGAAAAAACTAAATCAACATCCAACTTATCAATTAATTCAGTCTCACGAGAACTCAATATTGCCAAAACCTCAATATTAAACAGCTCTTTAAGATTTTCAGCTAGTAATTTTCCCGTCGCTACGCCATGATTACAAACCACGACTGCTTTGTAGATATAATGCAAATCTTGATTGATTGCACTAACCGAAGTGGAAAAATGAATAGTTAGAAAAGCTACTTCATCATCACTAACCTTTTTTTCACCCCACCATTGATTTTTTTTCATGAAATTTTGAATGGCTTGATAAATTCCAAAATAATTTTTCTTGATATTCTCTTTTAAAGGATTCACAATTTGAATCTGACTTTTTACACGATTGATTAATCCGGCAATGTGTTTGTACAATCCTTCTTGCAAAACTTCTTCTTTGCGAGTAAAGGGAATTTTTGTTTCATTTTCCACATATTCAATCAATTGAATCGATAGTAATTGTGCTTGCACCCATTCGATTGAATTATTCATGTCCCGAGAATTAAAGGTATTTAGCATAAAGACAATGTACTTAATCTCAATTTCGGGGGGTTGAATTTGAAAAGTCTCACAAACAGCGTTGACAAAATTTCTCATGTCGCCTGTCGGTACATCCGCCGTCTCCCAAGCAGTACTAGCAATTAAATCTTGCCGCATATAGCGACTTAACCAAACAGCTGTGAAAATAATTAGCTGATTGCGATAAATATCATCCTCCACAAAAGAGACGGTTTGTATGTAGAGATCATCTAGCTTTTTTAACAAATGATTGGAAATATATTTATCTAATAGCAACCGATTAAGTGAGGCTTTTTTATCGATATTGGTTAAATTAAGCACTCCGACAGTTCGATTAATCACGTCATAAATCATGGTGCGAACCGAACGCTCGGCACCTCTTAAGACAATCCCTTGCTTAGGAACACTCATGACTTCGATTCCATATTCTTCCAGTTCACTTCGAACACGCCGCATATCTTCGTCCAAAGTGCTTTTAGAAATCTGATATTCCTCTTCCTTTTGGTATAAAAAAGTATTTTCCTGACCTAAAGTGAAAGTTAAAATCAAATCAAAAATGCGATTTTCTCTTTCAAGATATTCATTTTCGCTGGCTTCTTTTAAATATATTCCTAGTTGATTTCGTTCTTCTTTAGACAATGAAAGTTGATAACCCTTTTGACGAATACTTTTGATTTCAGATATTTTTTTCTCTTTTAAAAATTGATTGATTTCTTTTAATTCATTCCGAATAGTTCTGATGCTTACCTTGAAATCTTTTTCCAAACTGGTTAATTCTAAAGGATAGTCTGAAGCAATAAATACTGACAAAATTGAAAGTGTTCTTTCTTTCATGGCGTCATCCCCTTGTCTGACCATATTATATAGCCGTTATATATTCCTTGATAAGTAGATATGTTTGCACTTTATTTTTGCAAAAATGTAAGCGCTACACTTAAAATGCGTCAATTAATAACATAAACATATATAGATTTTACTATTTATATCAACTTAAATACTTTTAAAAAAACGCTTAAAAAAATAGAAAAACCTATTTTATTGAAGCGTATGCTTTTATTAATCAATGTCATTTTTTTAGTTTGTTATTTTTAGACAAAAAAATAAGCAGCCATCGCTGGCTGCTTGATTCTTTTTTAAACTCTTTCGACGCCTCGTGTAAAGACGGCGATACATCCTAATCCAGTATGACTGGCAATTGTTGTCCCTAGTGGAAATATCTGAACTTCTTTCACCGAGATTTTTTCTTCGATCATTTCTTTCAAGGTTAAAGCATCTTCCATCGCATCACTATTCGTAATAAAAATAGATTGTTCAGTCGAATTTTCAGTTGTTGAAATAATTTTGTCAGCTAAAAATTGTAACGCTTTTTTTCTACCACGAATTTTTTCTAAAGTACGTAATTTTCCTTCAGTATCAACATCGATGATTGGTTTCACGTGTAACAATCCACCAATTGCAGCACTGGTTTTTGAAATTCTACCGCCTCTTTGCAAGTGATTTAAATCATCCACCGTTACCCAATGTTGATAACGCAATCGGTTTTCTTTTAGCCAACTTAACAAATCTGATAGAGTCATTCCTGCTTGTTTTTTTTGGGCAGCTTCATAAACCATTAAACCTTGTCCACCGCTAGCTGCTAAAGTATCAAATACATGAATTTCCGCCTCGGGGAAATCTTCTTTAACAATTTCCACAGCTTGCAGCGCACTCTGATAAGAGCCGCTCATTCCAGAAGTAAAACATAAATACAAAATTGGCATCTTCATTTCTGCATATTTCTTGAAAAATTCCACATAACGGCCAACGTTTACTTGTGAGGTTGTCGGCATTGCGCCGTTTCTGATTTCTTCGTAAAAATCCTGAATCTTAAATGTCTTACCTAGATCATCGGCAAATTCTTCACCATTTATGCTGACATACATTGAAATAAAATCAACGTGATGTTCATTCAATATCTCATAAGGAATATCACAACATGAATCAGTTAATAATTGATACATTTTTTCCCCTCCCACTTTTTAACTATCTCTATTTTACTCGATAATTAACAGGATTGGAAAATATTACGCTAAAAAACTTTATTTCATTTATTAAGTTCAATTATTTTAACTTTATTTTTAATTGATGGTAAATATTTTGCTAAAATATCTTGGGTATCTATTTTTAAATAATTTGTTGTTGTACCATCACTACAGCCATAAAAAGTTTGGTGAGTCACTTCTTCATCTATAATAATTTGCACATTCTTAGCAGAGTCCAATAAGCCACTGAAAATTGTTGCGGCACCTATTTTAGTCCCCAATATTTCCTCCATCAAATCAATACTAGCAAACGACACCCGTGCCACACCCAAAGCCTGACTAAATTCTTTAGCTTTAAAGGGTTTTTCACCAGTAGTCACTAATAAGTAAAATGACGTTTTCTGACGATTCGTTAAAAATAGTGTCTTCACCATCTCCATCGATAATTTTTGATTAATTACCTGACAATCTGACATCGTAATCGCTTCATCAGTTTCCACTCGTTCAAAAGGAATCGCTAATTTTTTCAAATTTTGATAAGTTTCTCTCTGTAGTTCCGTCAAAAATTTTTGTGGGGCTTCCTTTGTTATCTCGCTTACATAAAACATTTCTTCACTCTTTTCTTGTTACTAAGATAAAAACACGTTAACATAATTATTAAGATTACAAAAACGAATTTTTAGCATCTTTAACATGACGATTTCAGATGAAAGTAGGAAATGATATGGATATGAACATTCAAAAGTATATTGCCTTTGTTAAAACCGTTCAATTAGGTAGTTTTACCAAAGCAGCTCAGTTACTTAACTATTCTCAATCGGGAATTAGTCGCATGATTCATGATTTGGAAAAAGATTGGGGCGTGACTTTGCTAGAGAGAAACCGTGCTGGTTTAAGACTGACTTCTGACGGATTAAAAATTTTTCCCTTAGCTGAAGAACTCAGTGAAAAATATCAGCATCTCCAAAATCGCTTAGAAGAATTAACTGATCTGCAAACCGGCACGATTCGAATTGGCAACTTTTCTAGTGTGGCTACTCACTGGTTACCAGAATGGATCGCCGATTTTAATCAAAAATATCCTGCTATCGAATTTGAATTGTTGCTAGGTGATTATCAGGAGATTGAACAGTGGATTATTGAAGGACGTGTTGACTTTGGTTTCTTGCGTCTACCTACCTTACCGGCATTAACAAGTGTCCCTTTAAAAACTGAGTCTTTTTTAGCTGTCTTACCCAATGACCATCCTTTAACTTTAAAGAAAAATATTAGTAAAAATGATTTAGTCAACTATCCCTTCATTTTACAAGAACGAAAAGGCAATTCTGATATTATCGAACTTTTCCAACAAGAACATATTAACGCTAAAATCCAATATCGAACTTGGGATGACTATTCAATTTTAGCTATGGTAGAAAATAATCTAGGAATCAGTATTTTACCTGAATTAATCTTAAATAAATTGAATTATCAAGTCACTCTTCGATCACTAGACTTCTTTGCACAACGCCAAATTGGTTTAGTCTACAAAAATCAAGACGCGCTTTCTTTAGCCAGTAAAGTGTTTATTGCCAACATCAAAAAAGAGTTGTCATAACGACAACTCTTTCATCATTCAAATTAAACTTGTGCCCAAACACTTTCTAAGATGTTGGTTTGTTTACGATCTGGCCCAACTGAAAACGTTGAAATACGAACACCAACTAATTCTGAAACACGACGAACATAGTTACGGGCATTTTCTGGTAATTCTGCCAAAGTCCGGCATTCAGTAATATCTTCAGACCAGCCTGGTAATTCTTCATAAACTGGTTTGCAGCGATTTAATTCCTTCAAGCTTGCTGGATAATGATAAATTAATTCACCATCTAATTCGTAAGCTGTACAAATCTTCACTGTATCAAGTCCACTTAACACATCAATTGAGTTTAAAGATAGATTTGTGATCCCAGAAACACGTTTAGAATGACGCATCACAACTGAATCAAACCAGCCGACACGACGAGGACGACCAGTTGTTGTACCGTATTCTTTACCAACTTCGCGAATCGCATGACCGACTTCATCATGTAATTCAGTGGGGAAAGGTCCGTCACCGACACGAGAAGTATAAGCTTTACATACACCTACGACTTTATTAATCTTCGCTGGTCCAACACCGCTACCAATAGTCACACCACCGGCAACTGGATTAGAAGAGGTAACAAATGGGTATGTTCCTTGGTCGATATCTAACATGACTCCTTGGGCACCTTCAAATAAAACTCGTTTACCTTCGTCTAACGCATCATTTAAAATAACTGACGTATCAGTCACATATTGTTTGATTTCTTGACCATATTGATAATATTCTTCAAAAATATCTTCAAAATCCATTTCAGTGTCGTCAAACATTTTTACAAATTGACGGTTTTTATCTTCTAAGTTCATTTTCAAGCGATCTTCAAAGATTTCTTTATCTAATAAATCGGCAACCCGAATTCCTACTCGAGCGGCTTTGTCCATATATGCAGGACCAATCCCTTTGATTGTTGTACCGATTTTGTTATCACCTTTTGCATCTTCTTGCAATTGATCTAATTTAATATGATAAGGCAAAATCACATGGGCCCGATCTGAAATTCTTAGATTATCTGTTGCAACGCCTTTTTCATGCAAATAAGCCAATTCTTCTACTAGAGATTTCGGATTGACCACCACACCGTTACCAATCACGCTGATTTTTTCAGGATAGAAAATCCCTGATGGAATTAAGTGCAATTTATAAGTGACGTTATCAAATTTAATGGTATGGCCGGCATTGTCTCCCCCTTGGTAGCGAGCAATCACTTCCGCATTTTCACTTAAAAAGTCCGTGATTTTTCCTTTACCTTCGTCGCCCCATTGAGTTCCTACAACTACTACAGATGACATCTGAACACCTCGTTTAAGATTTTTTTGGCTCCATCGACATTGTATCAATTATGACAGGGGGATTCAATCAATATTCGAATATTTATACAAATAATTTTTGAAAACAAGGTAAAAACCGAACATTTTTTTTATGATTCATAATTTTCACTATAATTTGCTGAAAGTGATTAAATAGTTATATTTTCATTCGCAAATCTTTGCTTCAAGAACGTTAAATTTTTGGCAAATGCTTGTTTCACAATTGGTTTATAAAATACTATTGGTAAGTGTAGTTTGTGATTTTCTAAGATAGTTAATTTCTCCGTTACGTTTGTATTTTCTGCATTTTTTTCTAAGTCAAAAGTCAAAGTATAACGTAACATGTCACCATAAATTTGAAAAATAACTTTCTGTGATTCCTTGCTGACGGTTACTGTTTCCGTTTGATTGATCGCCTGCTCCATACGGATAATTTGATAATTATCTTCATTAATTTTAATGACTTGAATTGAGGGATTCCATTCTGGTAAATTGGTCACATCCATTAGATAATCAGTGACTGCCATTACTTCTGCTTGAATAGTTATTTGATTGATAAATAGTGGTTTCATAAAAAAACCGCCTCCTTTGTTTTGATAAACATAGGATAGCGGATCAGCTAGTAATAAAAAAATAAGCATACTTATATTTCTTTAAATACAGCCTCTTTATACAATTCTGCAAAGATGTCACTGCGTTTCTTTGCTTCTGTCACTTGATTCAACTGGATCGTTTCTTCTGCAATCAATGCCATTAAATAATATAAATTGGCAATCATAAAAGTAGAAGAATGATCAGTGATATATAAAATACCCTGATTAATTGTCGCAGCGGCTGCTAAGTATTCAGTCATCTCAAATTCTGCTAATGCCTTTAAATAAAACAAGATATTTAGATTCTCTTCATAAGGGGTTTGGGTCAAATTTTTTATGCTGGCTGCTAAAAAATCATGACTAAGTTTTTTCTGCGTCTGCTTAGCATACACTACTCCCAAACTAACTTGAATTAAACGGGCTAAGGTAGTCGTTTCAGTAGAATTTTCCGCTAACGCCAATTTAAAAGCCTGTAAACATTCCGACAAATCAGCTGCTAAATGAAAATAACTACATGCCAAATAATAATAATAAGCGCTATATTCTTCAGCTGTTTCAATCGCTTCTAATACTTCGGAACTCAGTAAAAAATCCTGTAACTCTTGATACTGGTGTTGATTGCATAGTTTTTCAGCTATTTGACTAAAATTTTTATTTTGACTAATCATAAAATGATCTTGTAAAACCAACAGATCGGCTTGAATACCTAATCGTTGGCATAGTTGAATCAGTAACTTGCTATTAGGTAAATATTGGCCGTTTTCTATCGCTGACAACATCGGCTGCGAGCATAAACCATTAGCCAAATTTTTCTGAGAGAGCTTTTGTTCTTTGCGGATTTGTTTTATTGTTGCTCCAAAGGTTTTTTTTTTATCCATCGCAAACTCCTTTTAAATAAAAAAGCCGACTTCAATTGAAATCGACTTAAAATTCTTGTCTTGGTGTTAAAGAAGAAAACTTATTGTATTCTTTGATAAAGAGTAATTCAACCGTTCCTCGGGCGCCACTTCGGTTTTTTTCGATAATGACTTCGATGACGTTACGATTAGCTGCTGAGTCTTCACTCTCTTCGCCTTCACGTTCATAATAATCTTCACGGTATAAGAAAGCCACGATATCTGCATCTTGCTCAATCGAACCAGATTCACGAATATCACTTAACACCGGACGTTTGTCTTGTCGTTGTTCCACACCACGAGAAAGCTGTGATAAAGCAATCACAGGTACTTTTAATTCTTTGGCAATTTTCTTTAGCTGACGAGAAATTTCAGAAACTTCTTGTTGGCGGTTTTCTCGACCAGTTCCTTCGATTAATTGTAAATAATCAATCAAAATCAGACCAAGATTACCTTTTTCTTTAGCTAATTTATGACACTTTGCGCGAATCTCAGAAATTTTAATCCCCGGTGTATCATCAATAAAGATATTAGCTCGCGATAAGCTTCCCATTGCTACAATCAAACTTTGCCATTCTTCTTCTGATAATTGACCGGTTCTTAAATGGCTGGCATCAATCGAACCTTCTGCACAAAGCATCCGATTCACTAAAGATTCCGCCCCCATTTCCAAACTGAAAATAGCAACTGATTGATCGGTTTTGGTTCCGACATTTTGGGCAATATTTAAAGCAAAAGCGGTTTTCCCAACAGCTGGACGAGCAGCTAAAATAATCAATTCTTCTGGTTGTAAACCAGCGGTCATTTTATCTAGTGCCACATAACCAGTCGGCAAACCAGTGATATCTTCATTATTACGAGACAGTTGGTCGATATTTTCAATCGCACTAGTTAACACATCAGAAATCGCCAAAAAGCCACTTTTGTTACGGCGTTCCGAGACTTCCATGATGCTACGCTCTGCGGTATCTAAAATCGTTTGAACATCGTCACTTTGCTCAAAACCTTCTGTCACAATATTGGTCGCTGTTTGAATCAAGTTTCGCAACAGGGATTTTTCTTCGACAATTTTGGCATAATAAGCTACGTTGGCAGCAGTCGGCACATTAATCGCCAGTTCTGATAAATAACTGACACCGCCTGCATCTTCTAATAAATTATCTTGCTCCAGCAGTTCTTTCACTGTAATGACATCAATCGCTTCATTACGATCACTTAATGCAATCATCGTCTGAAAAATCACTTGATGACTCCGACGATAAAAATCAGCTGGTGTTATGTACTCCATCGCGGTAATTAGCGCATCAGCATCTAAAAAAATCGAACCCAAAGTCGCTTGTTCGGCTTCCACACTTTGCGGCGGGATGCGATCTTGTAGTAATTCACTCATTTTTTTAGCTCCTTTACATCCCCTAATTCTACAAAATATAGTTCATAAATACAATGGGAACAAAATAAGATATAAAGGAGCTTAATTTATTTTTGCCATTTCTTTTGAAAATAAGCAAAAATAAACGCTGAACCAACGACCACGCCGTAATACAAAACCGTAAAATAAAACGGTTCGCCATCAGCAAAATAAAAATAATATAAAACAATCGAAGCCATTGCAAAGAAACAAGACAGATACATCTGACTTAACGTTCGATCAAATAAAACCAAAGTATAGGCTGATAGAATAAATAAGATACAACATAAAATAAGTACTACTGAATCCATTTCTATTCCCTCCAAACTACCAAAACTAAGTTAAAACACTTTTTAAACTACGCTGACTGGCAAATGCCGAAATCAAAATAATTAAAGCCATTAAAAGGAGAATTAAGCCGGCAAAAGGAAGAATGGTTAACTGAGTAATTTGTTGGAACCAGCCACTTTGCAAAATGCCACTAAATAGATTGGTTTTCTCAACTAATATGCCCCCAACGATAAACAGAGCCACCATTCCAAACATCACAATTCGACCATTTTCCGAACCAAAGCGAATAATCAACGGCATCGCTAATGCGCCATAGAAACAACCGAATAAAGTAGCACCAAAAGCTAAATATAAAAGATTCGTTAGATTAAAAATGATTGAAGTTTCTAAAAAACTCAAAATAAACACCACAATAATGCTAATTACACTAGCAAAAACAGCCAAGGCAACCATAATCAATTGTTTTTCCCAGATATACGTACTCCGCTTGATTGGAAGTGTAAATAAATAATCATAGCCATTATTTTGTTGCTCATAAGCAATTAAAGTAGTTGCTAAGGACATAAAAAAGAAAACCATAAAGAAAAAGACAAAGATATTACTTCCACCGCCACTAATTACCCCATTTAAACCAGCAATCAAAATAAATCCAATTAACAACTTCCACTGACTAGCCAATATTAATAAATCTTTCACCCATAAGCCTTTCATATTTTCTCCCCCTCCATCATCAGTAATAAAATCTCATCGATTGTTGGTTTTTCCACGACCATTTGCGGAAAATTCTCCAAGAAATAATTTCGTTGACTGGTTAACACATCAAAACCATAGCCTTGTTGTTTTTGATATAACAATAATTCTGGTGCTAACTGAGGATACTCTTCCGTCGTAACTTTTAAAATACCATAACGATCCAACAAAATATCCGTCTCTTCATGTAATAAGACTTTTCCATTTTTCAAATAATAAATATCATCGCAAACTTGTTGTAGATCACTAGAGATATGAGAACTAATCAAAATCGCACTCTCAGGGTATTGGTCTAAATAATCCTGCAACAAGGCTAAAATCTCATTTCGCGCACTAACGTCCAACCCACTGGTAGGCTCATCTAAAATTAATAGCTGGGCGCCATGAGACAAAGCGCTAATCGTTTTTAATTTAGCCTTCATGCCACTAGAAAAATCTTTATATTTCTGTTTAAAAGGCAAACCAAAATTGTCACACAATTTTGTAAAATACGTTGCATCAAAAGTTGGATAGAAATTTTTCAAAATCATTCGGATATCTTTAACTGTGTATAGTTCATTGAAAAATGATTCTGCTAAAACGGTGCCGATATTCATGCTTGCAGATTCTTTTGTTTTTTCCTGTCCGTCAATCAAAATCTTACCGCTACTAATCTCAGTCAAACCTAAGATTGCTTTAAAAGCAGTAGTTTTTCCGGCACCATTTTCGCCTACAATTCCAGTAATCTGACCATTGGCTACTTCTAATGAGCAATTTAATTCAAATTGCGGATATTTCACTACAACATTTTCCATCTTTAACATAATTATCCCTCCAATATCAGCTGAATCATTTCAGTAATTTCTTGATTGGTAATTCCTGCCTGTTGCGCTTTTTTGATTATTATTTCTAGTTCTTCCTGTGTTTTAAAAAGAAGATCTTCTTTTTTCGTGTCCGCATTTACTGCTAAAACAAAACTACCTTTGCCATGAACCGTTTGGGTAAAACCTTCTTCTTCCAATAAATCATAGGCCTTTTTAACTGTTAAAGCGCTGATTTTTAAATCCTTTGCCAATTGTCGCACCGAAGGCAAGGCCATTCCTTCAGCTAATTGACCTGCTAAAATTTCCGCTTTAATCTTATTAGTAATTTGTTCATAAATTGGCACCATTGAATTATGTTGAATAATTATTTGCACAAATCTTAGCCTCCTTTTCATAAACAGTGTATAACAGTGGTTAACACTTTGCAAGATTTTTCAAAAAAAAAACAACCAACAAATTTGTTGGTTGTACATTTTTATATTTTTACCGCTTTGGTGGACGGCTTGAGAAGCTTGAAACCACACCGAAACGTTTTTTCAAGAAGAAGCGCAATCCTAATGATGCCGCTGCTAAAATAATTAAAGCAATTGGATTTAACATTGGATTTAAGCTTGTTGGTAAGTAAACTGTCGCGTTAAAAATGATATACCATAAGACAAATGCGACTACGATGATTAAAATCGATTTCCAAGTTTTCGGTTTCTTCGATTTATCAGCACCGGGTTCGTCATATTGATAGAAAAATAGATACATCATGTAGAAAATCACGCCACCTAAAGCAGCTGCTAAAATAATCGCCGTCAATCCATAAGTACTAACTGATTGTCCAGCTGGCATGAAGAAACTCATGATCCCAGATAAAGCCGCAAGTAATGCAAAGAACATCAAGAAATTATCTAACCACATCAAAAATGGTTGGGTAGATTTTGCCTTTACTACGGGTTTGTTCACAATTGCTTCCATCCGTTCCGTTACCGTACCGTAAAGCTGACGGGCAGTTACCCCACGTTTTTGTTCTTCCACTAAGGCTCTTAACATTTCGTTTAATTCCGTAGTGGTTTGTTCTTGAGAAAAGTTGGCCGCAGCCAGGGCTTTTTTTAAGTCAAAAATATATTGTTCATTTCTTTTAGTTAATTGGCTTTCTAATTCGACATTTTCTTGTGTCAGTTGAGCCAATAATTCTTCTTCCATCCTTTTACCCCTTTTCCTTAGACATTGAAACGGAATAACATAACATCGCCATCTTGCACGACATAATCTTTTCCTTCTAATCTTACACGACCAGCTTCTTTGGCGGCATGCATACTGCCATAATGATTCAAATCTTCAAATGAAACAGTCTCTGCTCGAATGAAGCCTCGTTCAAAGTCTGTATGGATAATTCCAGCTGCTTGAGGTGCTTTGATCCCTTTTCTAAATGTCCAAGCTCGTACTTCTTGAACACCTGCAGTGAAGTAAGTTGCTAAACCTAATAAATCATAAGCTGAACGAATTAATTGATCCAAACCAGATTCTTCAATTCCCATAGCTTCTAAAAATTCTACCTTGTCTTCATCATCTAATTCAGCAATTTCTTCTTCTGCTTGTGCAGAAACAACGATCACTTCTGAATTTTCAGTCGTTGCAAAGTTACGAACTTCTTGGACATATTTATTATCATCTGGATCAGCGACTGTGTCTTCTGCCACATTTGCCACGTATAAAACTGGTTTTGCTGTTAATAAGAAAAAGCCTTTTAAGATCTTTTCTTCATCATCTGAAAATTCGATGGTGCGAGCAGATTTGCCTGCTTCTAATACCGGAATTAATTTGTCTAAAACTGCTAATTCAGCAACAGCCGTTTTTTCTTTTGTTTTCGCAATTTTCGCCACTCGGGCATGACGTTTAGTCACTGATTCTAAATCAGCCAACACCAATTCCAAATTAATAACTTCAATGTCATCAATCGGATCAACGCGACCTTCGACATGGGTAATATTTTCATCGTCAAAACAACGGACCACATGACAAATCGCATCTACTTGGCGAATATGACTTAAAAATTGGTTCCCTAGTCCTTCACCTTTACTAGCACCTTTTACAATTCCGGCAATATCAGTAAATTCAAAAGTTGTTGGCACTGTTTTTTTCGGTTGAACCAGTTCTGTTAAACGATCCAAACGCCAGTCTGGAACTTCCACCATTCCTACATTCGGGTCAATCGTCGCAAATGGATAGTTGGCAGCTTCTGCTCCAGCTTTAGTAATTGCATTAAATAAAGTTGATTTACCTACATTTGGTAAACCTACGATTCCGGCTGTTAAGGCCATGATTTACTTCACTCTTTCTTCATTTCAAGGATAGCTTTGTTAAACAAAACTTCAAAATTCATCATTCTATTAAAACATAGGAATCAGCTATTTCGCTGAAATTACGCTTCTTTCTTCTCTAAAATCTTTTTCATTTTTTTCTCAAAGTCCCGCCGTGTCATCATTACGATATGACCACAGTTGGTACATTTGATTTTAATGTCGGCACCCATACGAATAATTTCCCAGCGATTCGCTTTACAAGCATGGGGCTTTTTCATTTCAACAATATCGCCTAAATCGTACATCTGTTTCCTCCATTATCTATTCTTCATCAAAATGAATATTTAAAATATCTAAAATACGGGTTAAATCAGTTGGTGACAAGTACTCGATTTCGATTTTTCCTTTGCCATCATTTTCTACGATTTCAACACCGGTACCGAATTTATCCATCAAACGATCTTCGCTTTCTCTTAGATAATACGGTTTTTCTTTCGTTAAGCGCGGTGCTTTTTTCTTTTCTTTGGTTTTGCCTTCGTTATATTCGTTCACAATTTGTTCCAATTGACGAACGGTTAAGTTCTCTTTAACGGCACGATTGGCTAATTTTAAAATTTGATCTTTTTTCTTTAAACCTAATAAAGTTCTGGCTTGACCCATTGATAAACGTTCATCTTGGACCATTTCTTTGACTAATTTCGGTAAAGTCAACAAGCGCAAATAATTAGCAATGTAAGGACGACTTTTTCCTAAACGAGCGGCTACATCGGCTTGGGTTAATTTCAAGTTTTTCATTAGCATTTCGTAAGCTTCGGCTTCTTCCAACGGATTTAAATCTTCCCGCTGTAAATTTTCCAATACCGCAATTTGCATCATAGATTCTTCATCAAAGTCGCGAATAATTGCTGGAATAGTTTTCTTGCCCGCTAATTTAGAGGCGCGGAAACGTCGTTCGCCCGCAATTAATTCATAGCCTTTAACTTGCGATTTTCGCACAATAATTGGTTGAAATACACCAGATTGTTCAATTGAATTGGCTAATTCTTGCAAACTGCCCTCATCAAATGATTTTCGTGGTTGATAAGGGTTGGGACGGAGCTCACTTAAGGGAATTTCTTCTACTTGTTCGTTTTTCATATCAACTTCCTCAATACCTTGTAAATCTTGAAATATTGCGTCGATTCCTCGACCTAATCCTTTATTCTTGCTCACGGGCTAACACTTCCTTTGCTAGAGCTTCATACATTTCTGCACCTTTTGAACGGGGATCATAATCAATAATCGGCTGCCCATGACTAGGCGCCTCTGACAAACGGACATTCCGTGGAATAATCGTATCATAGACTTTTTCAGCAAAATAGCGCCGGACTTCTTCCACTACTTCCGCTCCTAAATTGGTTCGTGCATCATACATTGTCAATAGCACACCTTCAATCTCTAAATCAGGATTGAAATGCTTTTGAACCAAGCGAACAGTATTTAACAACTGACTCAATCCTTCCAAAGCATAATACTCACTTTGAACTGGAATCAAAATCGCATTACTGGCGGTAAAAGCATTAATCGTTAAATGACCTAATGATGGTGGACAATCAATTAAAATGTAATCATAATTATCTTGCACATCAGCCAACGCTGTTTTCAAGCGAGACTCGCGAGCCATCATGGAAGTCAATTCGATTTCAGCCCCTGCTAATTGCAATGTTGCCGGAACAATCGATAAATTTTCCCGAGCAGTTGGCAAAATTGTTTCTTCGATTGGAACTTCATTTACTAAGACATCATAAATATCTATTTTGACATCAGGTTTTCTAATACCTAAACCACTGGTTGCATTTCCTTGTGCATCGCTGTCGATAATCAAGACGCGTTTGCCCAGTGCCGATAAACAAGCACCTAAGTTAACGGTAGTGGTTGTTTTCCCTACGCCACCTTTTTGATTTGCAACAGATATAATCCGTGCCATTTGCTTTCCTCCTAATTCATTTTAAAGTAATAAATCTTTTTCAAAAATTTAGTCTGATTTTCATTACGGATACCATTCTTCTATAAAGTGCTTAAGAAGAACTGGCACCTATTTCATACTAAGGTGATAAAATTTTATTTTACTAGTGGCTGCTTGTTGGGCAAACCTGGTTTTCGTGGATATTTTTTGGGTGTTGTCTTTTTCTTTTGAATCGTGATGATATGACGTGTATCGTCATTTGGTAGTGAAACATCATCAGCTGAAATAAGTTTTCCGCCTAATAAAGCAATGGCCGGTTTGGCTTCTGCTAATTCTTCATCACTTTTTGCTGCTTTTAAAGCAAAAAAGTACCCATCTAATTTTACTAACGGTAAGCATAACTCAGTTAAAATATTTAATCGCGCCACTGCTCTAGCTGTCACATAGTCAAACTGCTGACGAAACTGCGGATTTTGACCAAATGTTTCTGCTCGATCATGGTATAAAGCGACTTTTTCCAACTTTAATTCTTCAACTAAAGTAGTTAAAAAAGTAATGCGTTTATTTAAAGAATCAACAATCGTAATGTTTAATTCTGGAAAAACAATTTTTAGTGGGAGGCTAGGAAAACCTGCACCAGATCCAACATCACATAAACTGCCTGTAGGTTCAAATTGCGCCGACAAGCTTAACGTAATTGAATCGAAAAAATGTTTTAAATAAACTTCTTTTTTATCAGTAATCGCCGTTAGATTCATCTTCTGATTCCACTCGACTAAAAGTTGATAATAACGCTCAAATTGGTCCAATTGTTGTTGATTTAAGACGATTTCTAACTTGGCCAATTCTCTCTGGAATTCTTCTGGTATCATACAAAACTCCTTCTAATTTGTGAAACAGAAAATGTTTCACAGACTATCTTCTACTTTAACGCAAAAAGCCTTTTCTTGCAATGCTTTCTACCCGTTTCACAAAAGTTTAGTAAAAGAATTCTTATGAAGAATAATTATCTAAAGTATGTAAATAAAACATTAGTCCTAAGCGTTTATTTTGGTAAAATTAAAGAAAATAGAAAAAAGTGAGGAACTATCATGACAGAAAGATTATCTGGACACACTTTATTAATTAGTTTAATCGCTACACCGATTCGCCACAGCATGTCACCAACGATGCACAATGAAGCTTTTTCTAAATTAGGATTAGATTATGCCTATCTAGCTTTTGAAGTTGGCAATCAAGAATTAGCAGATGCCGTTCAGGGTATTCGTGCAATGGGAATTCGTGGTTCGAACGTATCAATGCCTAACAAACAAGAAATTATCCAATATTTGGATGAAATTTCACCAGAAGCTGAATTAATCGGTGCAGTAAATACTGTAACAAATCTTGAGGGCAAAGGTCATTTAGTTGGTTATAATACTGATGGTATCGGTGCAATGGCAGCTTTAAAAGATGAAGGCGTTGAGGTAAAAGACGCAGTTATTACATTGACTGGTGCTGGCGGCGCAGGTACAGCAGTTGCGGTACAAGCGGCTTTTGACGGAGCTAAAGAAATCCGCATTTTTAATATTGCCGATCAAGCCTTTGAAAATGCAAAATTAACTGCCCAAAAAATTACTGAAAAAACCAATGCGAAAGCAACTGTTACCGACTTAGCCGATCAAGCAGCTTTCAAACAATCGATTGCTGAAAGTTCTATCTACATTGATGCAACAGGCGCTGGTATGAAACCTTTAGAAGATGTTTCATTAATCAATGATCCTGAAGTGATTCGTCCTGATTTAGTTATTTTTGATGTAGTATATGCGCCAAGAGAAACCAAATTATTGCGTTTTGCGAAAGAACACGGCGCTAAAAAAGCCATCAATGGTTTAGGGATGATGCTTTATCAAGGTGCAGCAGCCTTTAAATTGTTTACTGGTGAAGAAATGCCCGTAGCTTATATTAAAGATTTATTGTTTAGCGAAGAATAAAATTATTCATTCAATGATATAGAGCAAAATAGTGGTACATCTTTAGCCGGATGCGCCACTATTTTTTTCTGCTTTTCTTTAATTAAGAAAAGCAGAAAAATTAAAAAATAAGCCAATCAAAGAGTAAAAGCTATTCAAGATTTCGCCAGTTTATAATAGTTTAGTTATTTGAATGCTAGTATTGATGATTCTTCATTCGAAAAAATAATTAATACACCTATCTCTATTTGACTTTAAACATAACACTTAAATCAGTAGTTTTTCATCATTAACCCTCATTTTCGTAGTACTTTTAACTTACTTTTATTCCTTAAACACATGAATAAAATAGTGAAAAACAACAATATGATGATAGCTAACAAAATATATTTCAAGTAATTTTTCTCTGGTTCGGGATCATTAATCGCTGCTTGATTTATTTTTTCTGCGTTATTTTTTGATACCTTAAAATCTTTGGTCCATCGCCAACTTTCCTTTTCCCATTTTTTATCTGTAGTTTTAGCCGTCAAATATAAGGTATATTCTCCAGCTACTAATTGTTGATTGGCTAAATAAAATGGGATATTGAAATTAGAATTGGGGGCCATTGTACGATCAATTAATTGTGTGTTAAATAAAGTATCAGTTTTTCCTTTACGGGTAATCCTGCCTTCAAAATCCAATTCTGACACAATCGCCGCTTGATCAGCCTGGACTTGAGCATGAATCACCTTTCGATAATTATCTAAGGCTGGCTCCACTGTCAGTAGATTCAAATTGGGCGCCGCTATTTCTTGATTAACTGTCAGTTTGACGGCTAAAGCATAAGCAAAACAATTATCCATTTGAGTGTTATTTTCTTTTTCTAGCTGATTCGTTGCTTGCTCTTTTTTTTCAAAATACCAAGAGCCTAAAATCACTCCATTTTGAGCAGTAGCAGGGATTTTTATTTTCATTGAGACTACTTTTTCTTCATTTCCCTTTAATATAACGAGCGGACCATCTTCAATTTCGGCAACCGAAGCAAATGGTAGCTTTAAACTTTTATCTCTTTTTTTTTCACTTAAAGGAGCAGTATAACTGATCTCTCCGTGACTATTAGTAAAAGTTGTATATGGTTCACTTTTGATTATTGTTTCGTTTTGACTGTAGTTTTTTAAATAGGTTTGAATAACAAATTCTTGCCCTGGATAAACAACTAAATCAAAAAAAGAGCTTTCTGAATTAGCTTCTTCAATCGGAGGTTTAATTTTTGAAATACTATAGCCTGCGCCTGTATCAGCTGCTTTTGTAAAATTTGGTGCCACTAGCGTTAAAAGCCCTAATATTAAAGACAAAAATAATCTCAATAATTTCACTATTTATTTCCCCCTCTTGGATTAACTACTGGCATCTGCTGTAAAGAGCCATCTGATGACAGATGTAAAACTACCTGTTTGAGCAGTATTTTCAGAAAAATCAACTTTTCCTTCACTTTGCTTGGCTTCCACCAACAAAGTAGGAAATTGAAAAAATAGAGAATAGCTATAGCTACAAAAAAATGCACACCCTTCAATTCAAAAAAACACTGCCTTGTTTTAAAATATTACTTAGAAAACCCTTTTTAAATAAGCTACGCAAGCTTTCTTTTTCTCCTGTTAAAACAAAAAATCCTTCCAAGGCTAGCCCTTGAAAGGATCATTATTAAAATAATTTTTAATTAGTTAAATCTATTCGCGCTTTTAAAATAAAGTCAACGCTTCGTACATTCCAGCTAAATCAACAACATTTCCATTGTCTAACAAATTAATATACGGATAAAAAGTTGCTTTAAATTGATTGCCTAGCTGACTTTTTTCAGTAGCATCTGTTGTTGCTTGTACAAGGCTTAAATACTTTTCAAAGTTTGTTTTTAAATATTCTGACACGATTGTTTGGGTTGCTTCTTTGAAAAAATTTTCTTCTTCATTTGGATAGTCCCGTAACAATGCATCGTAATCAAACTGATCGGCTTGAAGTGTTTGATACAACTCAAAAAATCGTTCTGGTTCAGTAGTTTGCTTTAAATCAGTTTGACTCATTTTAATCGACTGTTGTAATTTTTTAATTAATTCTAGTGCATCTTGTTGTTCTTGATTACTGATTTCATCGTAAGATTGTGACATTGAAAACACCCTCTATCTTGATTGATTCTACTCATGATACAACTAATTGACAAAATGAACCAATTTTTATTCTCCCATTAATAACAAATTACATTTACGGGTCCGTTCGCGATTTTGATCCCAATCGATAAAGTATAAATAACCGACGGAGCCAATTTGTGGCACCCCATCTTTAATAATAATTGTCTCACTTGCGCCAAATAAACTTCCTTTAATATGGGCATCGGCATTTAAAATTGTCACTGGATCAGCTTCATAGCTAGGATCTTCAGCAGCCAATTCTACTAAAAATTCCACATGTTTTGGTCCTGGATAAAGATAATCTGACTCTGTTAACTGGCGAGGAATGATTTTATCTAGGATGCGATTTTGATCAACATGTAAGAATTCATCCCCTTTCCAATCCACATCATGAACATATTCTTCAAAGACTACTGAACAAGTCGTATGAGGAGTCGTTATTGTACATAAACCATCTTTGATGCCAGCTTTTTCAATTACTTCTTTAATTTGATCTGTCATATTTAAATAAGTCACTTTTGCGGCAGCTGTTTCTAATAGTAATTGCTCGTGTTGGATTTTCATATGTCTAACCTCTTTCCTGATAAGCTTGATTTAGGGCAACAATCATCTCTTCTAACATTTGAATAGGCGAATCAGCATTGGTAATACCACTAGTACACCCCGTACCATCTGCGCCCAATTTCATAGTCCGATAAACATCTTCAGGTGTACTGATTCCAGCAGCTTGCATCACTAAAATGTTTTCGTCCACTTCTTTAATTACTTGATTAGTAGCCGTAATATAACTTTCATCACTGGTTTGACCAGTCCCAATTAATTCAGTTGGTTCACATAAAATTGCTGTAGGTTTTAAATTGGCTATCGCGCGAGCCTCCGCCAAACTATCGGCACAGACAATTGTTTCAATTCCTAATTCTTGTGCTCTCTGCATACTTTTCGTTAATTCCGTCAAAGTCAATGGACGTTCGGCATGATTTAAAAAGACAGCTCTAGCACCGGCATAATAAACTGATTCCGGCAGTACATGACCAATTCCTCGTCCTGGCGTAATCCCATCAATATGTTGTGCCGTCACAATAAGATTTTCTGTCTGATTAGCAATATTAGAAATATCAGCAAATGGAACAGTTACCATCACTGTTATCTCTGGATATTTAGCCGCCATCTCATCAGCTTTTTGCGCCAGTTTTAATAATTCTTCACCGTATAGATAAGATTTTGGATTAAACACGAAAAAAGGTTTTTTTATTTTAGTCATCAGTATTCTTCCTTTCTTAATTTATGCTCGCTGTTTCAAAAACTCGATAATATTTTCGCAAAACATCTGCCATTGCTTGATTGGCTAAATTTTTTATTTGAATATAATCTTGCGGATCTCCTGATTCAATCGTTTGATATGCCGCTTGTAGGAAATCGGTAAAAATATTGATTTTTGAAATGCCTCCAATGGCACATTTATTTAAATTATCTTCACCCGAAGAAGATCCACCATGTAATACTAATGGCACTTTCGTCATTTCTCTAATTTCTTTCAATCGTTGGAAATTCAATACTGGCGTACCTTTATAAGCACCGTGAGCGGTTCCAATTGAAATGGCCAAAGAATCAACTTGGGTTTCTTCAACAAAATGCACTACATCAGCTACTTCCGTATAAATAGAATCGGTCACTTCATGATTTTCATAATTTGTGCCTGCCCCGACATGTCCTAATTCAGCTTCTACTGTTACATTTCTGGGATGCGCATAAGCTACGACTTTTTTTGTAATAGCGATATTATCAGCTAAACTTTCTTTGGAAGCGTCAATCATGACTGACGTAAAACCTAAATCAATCGCTTGTTTGATAAATTCAAAATCTTCACCATGATCTAAATGAAGGGCAACCGGTACGTTGGCTTTTTCTGCCAAATATTTTCCGATTAAAGCGGCTTCTTCTAATGAAATATATTCTTTATGGGCTTGAGCAAATGGTAAAATCAGCGGTTTATTTTGTTCTTGTGCTACTGCCACGAATGTCCTAGCAGAATCCAAATCAATAAAATTTGTTGCCGGAATCCCATAATTTCCTTTACGTGCCTGTTCAAACATTTCTTTTGTATTTACTAACATATTCTCCAGCTCCTTTTTAACATTTGTAAAATCGCTTTACTTTTGATAAAATGATAACGTGGAAGAATTTAAAAGTCAATTGTTTTTTTACAAAAACAAACATATTTTACAAATGTAAAAAGAAAGCAGGGATGTCATTGGCTGAACGAGATGAACTACTTTTAAAAATTGCCCTTTTATACTACGAAGAAGAAATTACCCAAAGTAAAATTGCCGAAATGTTAAATTTATCACGACCGACTGTTGCCAGTATGCTAAAAGAAGCTCGACAAAAAGGTATCGTAAAAATCATGATTCAACATGCCGAACATGATTTACTCCAAAAGCAAGCTAGTATTCGGAAAAAATATCATTTGCAAAATTTAGAAATCGCTACATTAACAAATAGTAATCAAAAAGATATTAAAGCCATTGCTGGAGAATTATGTACCAACTTAATTGAGCCTTTATTGCCAAAAATTAAAAATCTTGGTTTGGGCTGGGGAACGACTGTTTATCAGTATGTGACACAAGCCAATTATCTGAATTTACCTGATATGAAAATCATCCCTTTAATAGGTGGTGTTGGTTTATCACATGTTAAATATCATTCTAATCACTTAGCTTTTATGTTATCGCAAAAATATCATTCTGAGGTTTCATATTTTTATGCACCAGCAATTGCGGAAAGCTTAGAAGTGAAAGAAACGTTATTAAAAACTAATATGCTGAAAGAAATTTTAACAGCAGGTAAAAATGTCGATCTAGCTATTTTAGGGATTGGGAATCCAATTTTATCTTCTACCTATCATCAGTTAGGCTATATCGATCAAACTGATACCGAAATTCTTGCCAAAGAGAAGGCCATTGGCGATATTGGTAGTACATTTTTTGATAAAAATGGAGCTCCAGTATTTACTGACTTATCTGAAAGAATGATTGGTCTTTCTTTAGAGGATATTCGAAAATTAAAAAGAGTTGTTATTATTGCTACTGGAGAAGAGAAAGCAGAGAGTATTGAAACACTCTTAAAAATGGGATTTGTGACTGATTTAATTATTGATGAAACGATTGCTGATTATTTAGACCAAACAAAAAATCCAACGGACTAACCGTTGGATTTTTTAAATGTTTCATGTGAAACGTTTTTTAAACTTCGACTTTTGCAATCCGACCATTTTCAACATATACCATTAAAATACTGATATCAGCTGGATTCACACCACTAATTCGGCTTGCTTGAGCAATCGTTTCTGGTTGGATTTTTTGTAATTTTTGTTTAGCTTCAGTTGCTAAACCATTAATTGCTTCATAGTCAATACGTTCAGGAATTCGTTTAGCTTCCATCCGTTTTAATTTTTCAACTTTTTCTTGCGCCTTTTTAATGTAGCCTTCATATTTGATTTGGATTTCAACCTGTTCGATTTCTTTGTTATTTAATGAATCATTAGCTTCAATAAATTGCATAATATCAGCATAAGAAATTTCTGGTCGACGTAAGAAATCAGCTGCTAAAACACCATCTTTTAATGGCGCACTACCTTTTTCTGCCAAGAACGCTTGTACCTCTGCAGTTGGTTTGATTCTCGTTTTACTTAATCTAGCAATTTCAGCTTCAACATTGGCTTTTTTAATTAAGTAAGCTTGGTATTCTGCTTCATTAACTAAACCAATCTCATGACCAGCTTCGGTTAAACGTAAATCAGCATTGTCATGACGTAAAATCAAACGGTATTCTGCCCGAGAAGTCAATAAACGGTAAGGTTCATTGGTTCCCTTAGTCACTAAATCATCGATCATTACACCAATATATCCATCACTACGTTTCATCGTAAACGGATCTTTTCCTTGTACTTTTAAAGCGGCATTTATGCCAGCAATCAACCCTTGTCCAGCTGCTTCTTCATAACCACTCGTCCCATTGGTTTGACCGGCAGTATAAAGATTTTCTACTACTTTAGTTTCTAATGTGGGACGTAATTGATGAGGTGCTACCATATCATATTCGATTGCATAGCCTGTTCGCATCATTTCAGCATTCTCTAAACCTGCTACCGAATGTAACATTTCATTTTGAACATCTTCTGGTAAAGAAGTCGATAAACCTTGCACATAGACTTCTTCCGTATTTAAGCCCTCAGGTTCTAAAAATAATTGGTGACGATCTTTATCGGCGAAGCGAACGATTTTATCTTCAATCGATGGACAATAACGAGCACCCACACCATCAACTATTCCAGTAAACATTGGTGCACGATGTAAGTTTTCTTGAATAATTTGATGACTCATCGGATTTGTGTAAGTTAACCAGCAAGGAACTTGTTCTTGATTATAAGCACTATCTGGTGTGCCAAAGCTAAAATGATTTGGTGCCAGATCTCCAGGTTGAATTTCTGTTTTTGAGTAATCAATCGTACCAGATTTCACCCGTGGTGGCGTACCTGTTTTAAAACGATGAATTTCAAAGCCTAATTCTTTTAAATGATCCGAAAGCTTAATTGATGGTTGAGAATTATTAGGACCAGAAGAATATTTCAAATCACCAATGATAATTTCACCTCGTAATGCCGTTCCTGCTGTAATAATCACAGCATCGGCACTATAAGATGCTCCAGTTGAAGTTACTACACCTTTAACAACATTATCTTCGACGATTAAACGATCAACAATTCCTTGTTTTAAAGTTAAATTGTCTTCTTTTTCAATCGTGTGTTTCATTTCATTGGCGTAAGCATATTTATCCGCTTGTGCTCTTAAAGCTCGCACAGCTGGACCTTTACCAGTATTTAACATCCGCATTTGGATATAGGTTTTATCAATATTTTTACCCATTTCGCCGCCTAGTGCGTCAATTTCTCTGACTACCACTCCTTTAGCTGGTCCACCGATAGATGGATTACAAGGCATAAAAGCCACCATATCTAAATTAATTGTCAGTAATAACGTTTTTGCGCCCATCCGTGCGGCTGCTAAAGCTGCTTCCGAACCAGCATGTCCAGCACCGACTACGATTACGTCATATTTGCCTGCTTGATATTCCATAGATTTCTCCTTTAATAAACTTATTTTCCTAAACAAAATTGGCTGAATAATTGTGTAATCAGCTCATCTTGGACACTATCACCGACAATTTCGCCTAAATAATCCCAGCAACGGGTCATATCTATTTGAACCAAATCAACTGGCATCCCCATGGCAATCCCATTTTGAACTTCTTTTAAGGACTGTTGAGCATTTTCAAGTAGGGCAATATGACGAGTGTTAGAGACGTAAGTCGCATCTTTTTCACCTGTTTGACCACCGAAAAATAATGTTGAAATAGCTTCTTCCAGTTTGTCCAAACCATCATTTTCTAAAACAGAAATCGCAAAAATTTGATCGGTTGGTAATAGATTTTCTAAGTTAATGGGATCCATTTGACTAGGCAAATCGGTTTTATTTAACAAAATAATTCGTTTTAAGCCTTTTGTTGCCATCAATAGCGCTTCGTCTTCTTTGGTTAAAGCTTCACTTTGGTTTAAGACCAATAAAATCAAGTCTGCATCTTTCAACGCTTTACGACTACGTTCTACGCCAATTTTTTCCACCACGTCTTCAGTTTCACGAATGCCTGCAGTATCGATTAATTTTAATGGCACACCGCGTACGTTAACATATTCTTCAATCACGTCGCGGGTTGTTCCGGCAATCTCAGTAACGATGGCTTTTTCTTCGTGGAGTAAATAATTTAACAAGCTAGATTTGCCGACATTTGGGCGACCGATAATAGCAGTGTTTAACCCTTCTCGTAAGATCTTTCCTTGTTTGGCATTTTGTAGTAACGCTTCAATTTGTTGTTCCACATATTGCGTTTTTTCCAATAATAATCGGGTTGTAACTTCTTCTACATCATCATATTCAGGATAGTCAATGTTTACTTCCACTTGTGCCAATGTTTCTAAAATTTCTTGGCGTAAAGTACGAATTAATTTTGATAAGTTACCATCAAGTTGATTAATTGCCACATTCATTGCTTTATCAGTCTTAGCACGGATTAAATCCATAACTGCTTCTGCTTGAGATAAATCCACTCGACCATTCAAAAAGGCTCGTTTGGTAAATTCTCCCGGCTCTGCTAAACGTGCACCCGAACGTAAAATCAACTGCAATAATTGATTCACTACCACAATTCCGCCATGACAATTAATTTCAACAATATCTTCACGGGTAAAAGTTTTTGGCGCTCGCATCACGCTAACCATGACTTCATCTACCACTTGTTTCGTTTGCGGATCAATCATATGACCATAATGAATCGTGTGACTTGCTACCTCTTGTAAATTTTTACTACCACTTTTATATAATTTGCTGGCGATTTCTACCGCATCATCGCCGCTTAAACGGACAATACTGATGGCCCCTTCACCTGGTGGGGTCGAAATTGCTGCAATTGTATCGAATTCTAAAGTAATCTCTGCCATTGTCTTTCTCCTTTTATGTAATTAACGGCACAAAAAAAGTGCCCACTCCACCCCTTCAATTGAGCTGGATAGCACTTTGACTGCTACATATTAAATTCAGTTGCTAGATTAGCATAATTTTTGTTACTTTTCAAGAATTGCCACCGGTATTTTTATTTTGTTTAAGAAAGCTTTTGTTGTCGCTGATAAAAATTGCGGGCTTTTTCTAGATGTAAATCTAAAATGATTTGATAAAAATGAGTTTCAGAAGTTGGAATTTCTCTCATCATTAACATAAATTGTTCAATCTTCTTTTGATAATTAGGAAAGTCGAAATAAAGATTGACTAAATTGGTGATAAATTTTAATTGTAAAAGCAAATATAAGTCATCACTCTCACGCAGCATTGTTTGATAATCCTGTAAGGTTTCTTTTGCAGAAGTTAAATCATTAAGAATAAGTAAGCTTTGCAAACGATTAAAATACAAATCAGCACTTTCTTGATAATAGATTTTACTATCCAATATTAGGTATTTGGCTAATTCTTGATTGATCCGGTGAAACATTTTTTTTGCATCTGTCTTATCTCCTTCAGTCAACGATAGTAAGACTAATTTCGCTAGTTTGATCTCCTTTAAGGTCCACATTTTAGCATTTTCTAGTTCTGCTGTTATTTCTCTAAAAGGATCTCGCGAAAAACGATAAAAATTCGTATGAGTCAACAAAACCAGTAAATAAGCATGAATGGCATCGTAACGAATTTCTTTTTGGGGACTATCGCTATTTTCTAAATAAAATTGATAAAGAGCTTCAAACTGTCCTTTTTTATATAATTCATCCACTTTATTTGCTGCAGTTCCTTGCTGAAAGTTCTCAAATTCTTGGTATGAGATGTTCAAATTATTTAATAATCCAACAAATTTTGTAACAGTTACATCATGTTTTCCTGCTTCAAAATCACTATAAAAACTTTTTGAAACCACCCCTGAATAAACTTCTTTTTGTGTTAACCCTTTTTTCTTGCGTATCTCTTTAATTATAGACCCTTGCACACTTACAACTCCTCAAAATTCCGGTATACAGGAATTATAGCGAAATCTTAGTATCACCACCATGGTAATCTTGAAAAAACAGCGAACTGGAGGAATTTATTATGTATTTAAAATTAATTGGTGCAGGATTTGGTTTGACTTTATTAATCAGTATTTTTACAGCATCAGGAGCCATTCTAGGATTAAATGAGTCAGGTTTAATTCTATGTCAAATAGGTGCTTTTCTAGTAGCTGCTATTATTTTGACATTGTTTATGAAGAAAAGAAAATTAACCAATTTTGGTTTTCAAAAAATGAAGATTGCTAGAAAAAATTGGCTGTTCATGTTCATAATTATTTTGATTCAACCACTTGTTTTGGGTCTACAATCTAAACTATCTTTTTCGCTTTTAGTTCTCATGTTACTTCAAATGATTTTAGTTGGTTATGTGGAAGAAGTCTTATTTCGAGGTATTTTTTATTATTATTTACAAGCAAAAGGAACCATAATTTATCTTTTGTTTTCAAGTTTAGTTTTTGGTTTATTACACTTTGCAAGTAGTTTAAATCCTGATACTGCTCTGATTTTAGTTGTTTTACAGGTCATAAATGCATTGTTATTAGGGTTGGTTTTTGCAGTTCTTTACCTCAGTAGCAAAACAATTTATTTAAGTATAATATTCCACACTTTATTTAATTTATTGGCTGTCATCAGTAACCCCGGTTCAATTAACCAGAATATACTAGCTGTTTCTTTATTAATCATCAGCTATATCATTTATCTATTAACCCAAAAAAATAAGCGTTTGAGCCCCCGTTAAGGACTCAAACGCTTTTTCATTTTAGAAATATTTTTTGGCCGGTTCAACAACCAAATAACGATAAGGCTCATCGCCTTCTGAGTGGGTCTTGATGTAGTCATCTTGGCCCAGAACGGAATGAATCATTTTCCGTTCAAAAGCTGGCATTGGTTCTAGGAAAACTGGTCGACCAGTTTCTTTGACCTTTTCAGCAGTTCTTTTAGCTAAACGAGTCAAAACTTCTTGCCGTTTTTCACGATAGTTACCAACGTTTACTATCACTGACAATTTATTCTTAGCCGCTCGATGAATAAATACTTGCGCTAAATATTGCAAAGCATTTAAAATCTTGCCGTGTTTACCAATTAACATCCCTTGTTTATCTGTTTCCAGATCCATTACGATTAAACCGTTGTTTTCATGTTTTACTTTAACTAAAGCTGGAACGCCCATTTCACGAGTAATATTTGTTAAATATAGCGCCAATTCAGTTAATGCTTCATTATCTTCTAGTTCAGTTAACTCTGATGCGGTTGATTTTTGACTGGCAGCTTCAATCGCCACTGGAATTTCATCTTTAACGGCATTGTCAGCTTCAACAATTGTTTCCACGACTTCTTCTACCGCTTCTGCTACTTCTTCCGCTACCGTTGGTTCGATTGAGACTTGCGCATTTTTTCTACCAACACCTAGAAAACCTTTCTTTCCGACCGATAAAATTTCAATTACTGCATCAGCTTTAGACAATCCTAAAGACCGTAACCCATGCATAATTGCTTCATCAACAGTTGGTCCTTCATAGACAGGCATCAAGACCCCTCCTTATTTCTTTTTCTTCTTCTTAGGATTTTTGGCTCTTTCTAAAGCCCGTTCCTTGTCACGAATTCGCTTTGCTTCTGCTCTACGCTCTTGACGAATTTTAAATGGATTGTTAATCAACAATGTTTGTACCACTTGGAAAGCATTCGAAATTACCCAGTAAAGAGTTAGCCCGCTGGCTAAATTCAACGCCATCACAAAAATCATTACTGGCATCGCAAAGTTCATGATTTTCACCGAAGCATTGACTTCGATCTGACTCATACTTGATAAATACGTACTTAAAAATGTAAAAACTGCCGCTAAAACAGGCAAAATGTAAAATTGATCGTGTTCAGATAAATTCAACCATAAAAACTGTCCTTGGCTTAAAGCTGGTACTCTTAAAATGGCTTGATACAAGGCCATCATTACCGGCATTTGCACTAATAATGGTAAACAACCAATATAAGGATTAACATTATTTTCGGCATATAATTTTTTCTGTTCTGCTTGCATCTTTTGTTGTGTTGCTGTGTCGCGGGCAGAATACTTTTCTTGTAATGCTTTAATTTTTGGCTGAAGCTCTTGGGTCTTCCGCATACTTTTTGTTTGGAAGTGCATTAATGGTAATAAAATAATACGAATGATTATTGTAAATAGGATAATCCCTACCCCGACATTACCAAATGACAATCCTTTAATCGCTTCACCAAAATAATAAACGATGTAACGACTCCAGATACCAGTACTATTTTGATCGACTGTCCCAGTTCCACAGGCCGATAATAATAATACTAGCGCTAATAGACTCATCGCTAATACTATTTTCTTGTGTTTTTTCTTCACTAATTCTGTTTCCTTCCTATTTAATTATTTTCGCTAGTTTTAAGACATGGATCAGATTCGAACGGATTTCCTCATGATGTAAATCTCTTGTGCTAGGTCGGGCAATAATAATAAAATCAACCGATGCAATCTCAGGCTTTAATTCTTGTAACACTGCCCGAATTTGTCGTTTGATCCGATTACGATTGACGGCATTACCAACTTTTTTGCCCACCGATAGACCCACACGAAAATGAGTTTGATCAGAATCTGCTAGACGATAAACGACAAATTTACGATTTGCACACGAGTCCCCTGTATCGAACACTCTTTGGAAATCCTTTTCTTTTTTGACACGATACGATTTTTTCATCTAGTTTCCTTCACTTCTCTTAAATCTAATACTTCCCAATAATACCATATTTCCATTTCAGGAATCAGCTTTTTTAATAGAAATCCTTGATCTTAAAAAAGCCAAAAAATACAAAAAAAAACCACTGATTCAGCAGTGGTTTAAGCAGAAAGTACTTTTCTTCCTTTGCGACGACGTGAAGCTAAGACCCGACGGCCATTTTTTGTGCTCATACGTTTGCGGAAACCGTGAACTTTCTGACGTTTACGTTTATTTGGTTGGTAAGTTCTTTTCATTAATTACACCTCCGTTGTTTCAGTACATAGACATACCATAGTAGTATAACGACTCTTATAGAGGTTTGTCAATCAAGAATTTCAGAAAAAATAATTGATTTATCCACATTTTCTGGGTATAAAAAAAATTTTTTTGTGGAAAAATCAGCGAGTATTTTTTCTTTTTTAGCTTTTTCCGAAAAATTATCCTCAGGAAAAACATCTCTGAATAATCTATACACAAGGTGGATAACTTTTGTGGATAACTTTTATTTGTGCTTTCTTTATAGGCTTTATAAAATATTATACGTTGTGAAAAAAATGTGTATATTCATTTTTTATCCACAATTATCCACAAAGAAAATCATTTTCTTTTTTTACAACTGTGAAAAACTTGACTGAAAACTTATCCACTGTGTGTATAACTAAAAAATATTAGTGTTTCTTACTTTGTCTGTGGAAAACTTCTTAAAAAAATGATAAAGTAATTCTGTCTGAATTTTTTTATTAGGAGGCGACATCTTTGACCTCAGTACAAGATCTGTGGAAGGAATTAAAAGCTAGCTACAAAGAGGACTTGAATCCTGCTAGCTATGACGCATGGATAGAAACCGCAAATCCATTGTCTTTAGATAATCAACAATTAACGATTGAAGTAACTAGCGATCTTCATAAAACCTATTGGGAGAAAAATCTAGCAGCAAAAATCGTTGAAATCGGTTATAAGATAACCGGTGAAGAAATTATGCCTATTTTTGTTACACCAGATCAAGCACCACAGGTAAGTATTGCTAAAAAAGTAGAACCAGAAATACCGGCTGCCAAAAGTACTGTGAAAAAAAGCATGCTGAATCCTAAATACACGTTTGATACGTTTGTTATCGGAAAAGGCAATCAAATGGCTCATGCTGCTGCCCTAGTTGTTGCTGAATCACCAGGATCTGTTTACAATCCGCTATTTTTCTATGGTGGTGTTGGTTTAGGAAAAACCCATTTGATGCACGCCATTGGTCATCAAATGCTTGAAATCAATCCAGAGGCAAAAGTTCGCTATGTCTCCAGTGAAACTTTTACCAATGATTTCATTAAATCTATTCAAAACAAAACATCTGAGGAATTTCGGCAAGAGTATCGTAACGTTGATCTATTGTTAGTCGATGATATTCAATTTTTTGCTGATAAGGAAGGAACACAAGAAGAATTTTTCCATACCTTTGAAAATCTTTATAATGATAGTAAACAAATTGTTTTAACGAGTGATCGTTTACCTAATGAAATTCCAAAGCTGCAAGATCGGTTAGTTTCCCGTTTTGCTTGGGGCTTATCAGTGGATATTACACCACCAGATTTAGAGACTCGAACAGCCATTTTACGGAAAAAGGCCCAAGCGGAGAATTTAGAAATTCCTGACGATACTTTAAGTTATATTGCCGGTCAAATTGATTCCAATATTCGTGAACTAGAAGGTGCTTTGGTTCGTGTTCAAGCTTTTTCAGCGATGAACAAGACTGAAATTACAACAAGTGTGGCGGCAGATGCCCTGAAAAGTTTAAAAGGAACTGGAAATACACAATTGTCCATTAGTAAAATCCAAGATGAAGTGGCAAAATATTACCACGTCCATGTCAAAGATTTAAAAGGGAAAAAACGTGTCAAAACTATCGTTGTGCCACGCCAAATTGCTATGTATCTATCAAGAGAAATGACGGACAGCTCGTTGCCAAAAATTGGTGCTGAATTTGGTGGGAAAGATCACACAACTGTGATTCACGCCCATGAGAAAATTGCTCAGTTAGTAAAAAAAGACAATCAATTCCAACAAGAAATTGCTGAATTGAAAAATCTACTCTTAAATTAGCTGTGAATAAGTGTGGAAAAATTAAATTTTTATGCACAGCTTTTCCACATGTTAAAAACCTTGTAGAATATAGCATTTTTTAAGTTTTCCACATGATACACAGGACCTACTACTATTACTATTAATTTTACTAATAAATAAATATATAAGGAGTCACAACCAAATGAAATTTACAATCAATCGTTCTCGCTTCATTCAAGAGCTACAAACAGTCCAAAGAGCTATCTCTTCTAAAACAACCATTCCGATTTTAACTGGGGTAAAAATTGTTTTAACCAGTGAAAGTTTAAATCTGACTGGGAGTAATGCTGATATTTCAATCGAAACTTTTTTAGCTGTTGATGATGAGAAAGCTCAAATGATGGTTGAATCACCTGGAGAAATTGTTTTACAGGCACGTTTTTTCAGTGAAATTATTCGTCGTTTACCAGAAGATACCTTTACTTTAGAAGTTTTAGATAACTACCAAGTAGCAATTACTTCAGGTGCAGCTGAGTTTACCGTTAATGGTTTAGACGCCGATAATTATCCACACCTACCTGTTGTGGAAGAACAAAATCAATTAAAATTACCTGTCCACATGTTGACAAAGTTAATCAGCGAAACTGTTTTTGCTGTTTCTGCTCATGAAAGTCGACCAATTTTAACTGGGGTTCACTTTACTTTAGATAATGGTCAATTATTAGCGGTTGCTACTGACTCTCATCGCTTAAGTCAAAGAATTGTACCCATTGAAAATGCGACAGCTGATTTTAATATCGTGATTCCTGGTAAGGCATTAGTGGAGCTTTCTCGTTCACTACCTGATGAAGAAGCTGAAATTGAAGTTTCAATTATGGATAACCAAGTTTTATTTAAAACACCAACTATGTATTTCTATTCTCGTTTGTTAGAAGGAAATTATCCTGATACCAATCGTTTAATTCCTAACAGTTTTAACACTGAAATTAATTTTTCTGGACCAGCTTTATTAGCAGCAATTGAACGGGCATCGCTACTTTCTCATGAAGGCCGCAATAATATTGTTCGTCTAGCCATCAATGCAGATTCAGTGGTTCTATTTGGGAATTCACCAGAAATCGGAAAAGTTGAGGAAGAATTGGTTTATGAAGAAGTTACTGGTGATCCATTAGAAATTTCATTTAATCCAGATTATATGAAAGCCGCTTTAAGAGCTTTTGGTGATATGAGTATTAAAATTCGTTTCATTTCGCCGATTCGTCCATTTACTTTAGAGCCAACTGAAGGAGAAGCGTCATTTATTCAATTAATTACTCCAGTTCGAACAAACTAAGCTAAGAAATAACTTAGTTAGAAACAAATGTTATTCATTTGTTCCACAAATTTCTTGAAAATATTCTAAAATAAGAAAAACGAGAGTAAAAGGTCTTAAATTTAATTTTAAGACCTTTTACTCTTTTCTAAGGAAAAAACCTTAAAACGATCAAAATTGCTTAAATCGAAAAATAAGCTAGCTAAATTTGTTTTATCCTTAGAAAAAGGGTATAATATAGAGGTGTTTCTGAAATGAAAATGAGGGATGAATGTGAAACAAAAAATTTTTCTAGAAACAGAGTACATGACACTTGGCCAGCTGTTAAAGGAGATTAATCTAATCTCTAGTGGTGGACAAGCGAAATGGTTTTTAGCAGAAGAAACAGTCTTTGTAGATGGTGAACCAGAAAATCGCCGCGGTCGAAAGCTCTACTCGGGAATGATGATTGAGATTCCTACAGTAGGTACTTTTTTTATGACCAGAGATAAAAAAGATGCAGCTGAATAAGCTAGAACTGACAAATTATCGAAATTACGCTTCGTTAAGTATGGAATTTCCTAACCGATTAAATATTTTCCTAGGTGAAAATGCTCAAGGAAAAACTAATTTATTGGAAAGTATCTATGTTTTGGCTTTAACACGAAGCCATCGTACCAATAGTGAGCAAGAATTGATTGGTTGGCAGGATGATTTTGCTAAAATTGTTGGCCGAATATCACGAGGAAGCTCAGAAGTTGAATTGGAGTTACAGCTAACAAAAAAAGGCCGTAAGTCAAAAGTTAATCATATCGAGCAAAAAAAACTCAGTAGTTATATCGGTCAGTTAAACGTGATTTTATTTGCGCCAGAAGACTTGTCTTTAGTCAAGGGTTCGCCGCAAGTCAGACGTCGTTTTATTGATATGGAATTAGGGCAAATCAATCCGATCTATTTGTATGATTTGGCGCAGTATCAACAAACTTTAAAACAGAGAAATCTATATTTAAAGCAATTGTCAGAAAAGAAAGCCAATGATGAGATTTATTTAGACGTTTTAAGTGAACAACTAGTCGATTTTGGCAGTAAAGTTTTGGCACAGCGTTTGAAATTCATTAAACAGTTGGAATACTGGTCAAATGAATTGCATCAAAAAATTACCAATAAAAAAGAACAGCTTCGGCTGGCTTATCAAGCGAGCTTTCCGATTGACTCGGAAGATCCAACAATTATTGCGGAAGTTTTTTTAGCAGAGTTAAAGAAAAATCGCAGCCGTGAATTATTTAAAGGGAACACTTTTATTGGACCACATCGTGATGATTTGCATTTTTTTGTGAATGATTTAGATGTCCAAGTTTATGGTTCTCAAGGGCAACAACGAACGACCGCATTAAGCGTTAAGCTTGCAGAAATTGATCTAATGAAACAAGAAACGGGTGAATACCCTTTGTTATTACTTGATGATGTGATGAGTGAACTAGACGACAGCCGTCAAATTCACTTACTAGAGACGATTGAGAATAAAGTTCAGACGTTTTTAACAACGACAACTTTAAACCACGTTAAAGGCAAATTAACGGTTCATCCAGACATTTTTCAAGTATCTAATGGTCAGATTGAAAGGAAAGAGAATTAAATGGCAGAAGAAGAAAAAAGTTTACAAGAACGAGCGCTTGAATACGACGCCAGCCAGATTCAGGTTTTAGAAGGCTTAGAGGCCGTTCGTAAGCGTCCAGGTATGTATATTGGTTCTACTTCAACGGAAGGTTTACATCACCTTGTGTGGGAGATTGTCGACAATTCGATTGATGAAGCTTTAGCAGGTTTTGCCACACATATTCATGTGGTGATTGAAGCAGATAATAGTATCACTGTCAGTGATGATGGCCGAGGAATTCCGGTTGATATCCAAGCCAAAACTGGTCGACCAGCGGTTGAGACAGTTTACACTATTTTACATGCTGGCGGTAAATTCGGCGGTGGCGGATATAAAGTTTCTGGTGGTTTGCATGGTGTCGGAGCGTCAGTAGTTAATGCTTTATCTAGTAGCTTAGATGTCCGTGTTTTCAAAAACGGCAAAATTTATTTCCAAGAATATCGTCGTGGTGCAGTAGTTGACGATTTAAAAGTTATCGGTGAAACGGAAAAACATGGGACTCAAGTTCATTTTATTCCCGATACTGAAATTTTTACTGAAAGTATTGTTTTTAATTTTGATAAATTAGCAACACGGGTAAGAGAACTAGCCTTTTTAAATCGTGGTTTAAAAATTTCGATTGAAGATAAGCGTGAAGAAACACCTGTCTTGAAAGAATACCATTATGAAGGCGGAATTAAGAGCTATGTTGAGCACTTAAATGCTAGTAAATCAGTTATTTTCCCAGAACCAGTTTTTGTTGAAGGTGAACAGCAAGATATTATTGTAGAAGTAGCTATGCAATATACCGACGGTTTCCATACAAATATTTTAAGTTTTGCTAATAACATTCATACTTATGAAGGTGGGACTCATGAGTTTGGTTTCAAAACAGCCTTGACTCGGGTCATCAATGACTATGCCCGCAAACAAAAAATTATGAAAGACAATGATGAAAATCTTTCTGGTGAAGATGTTAGAGAAGGGTTAACTGCGGTTATTTCTATCAAGCATCCAGAACCACAATTTGAAGGACAAACCAAGACTAAATTAGGTAATTCTGAAGTTCGAACCGTAACCGATCGTTTGTTCTCGGAAAATTTCACGAAATTCTTGATGGAAAATCCTTCTATCGGTCGTCAAATCGTTGAAAAAGGTATGTTAGCGGCTAGAGCGCGTTTAGCTGCCAAAAGAGCCCGTGAAGTGACTCGCCGTAAAGGTGCCTTAGAAATTTCTAACTTACCTGGGAAACTGGCTGATTGTTCATCAAATGACCCAGAAAAATGTGAATTATTTATCGTCGAAGGAGATTCAGCCGGTGGATCAGCTAAACAAGGTCGTGACCGAGAATTCCAAGCAATTTTGCCAATTCGCGGAAAAATCCTAAATGTTGAAAAAGCCTCCATGGATAAAATTTTAGCCAACGAAGAGATTCGTTCTTTATTTACTGCAATGGGTACCGGTTTTGGTGCCGATTTTGATGTAGCTAAAGCTCGTTATCATAAATTAGTTATTATGACCGATGCTGATGTCGATGGTGCCCATATTCGGACCTTGTTATTAACGTTATTTTATCGTTACATGCGCCCAATTGTTGAAGCAGGTTATGTCTATATTGCACAACCACCTTTATACGGAATTAAACAAGGAAAAAATATTACGTATATTCAACCAAGCAAAAATGCTGAAACTGAATTACAAGAAAAAATCGATGCTCTACCAGCTTCACCAAAACCAAACGTCCAACGTTATAAAGGTTTGGGAGAAATGGATGATCATCAACTATGGGAAACTACGATGGATCCAGAAAATCGCTTGATGTTACGAGTGAGTGTAGAAGATGCGATTGAAGCCGATCAAGTTTTTGAAATGTTGATGGGCGATCGGGTAGAACCACGCCGGGCCTTTATTGAAGAAAATGCCCACTATGTGAAGAACTTAGATATTTAATGAGGAGGATCAATTTTGGAAGATAGAAGAGAGAATATTCAAGACGTCAATCTAACCAGTGAAATGCGAGAATCCTTCATTGATTATGCCATGAGTGTGATTGTTGCCCGTGCTTTACCAGATGTGCGGGATGGATTAAAACCAGTTCACCGTCGTATTTTATACGGTATGAATGAACTAGGAGTGACACCTGATAAGCCTCATAAAAAATCAGCTCGGATTGTCGGCGATGTAATGGGGAAATATCATCCCCATGGTGACTCAGCAATTTATGATTCAATGGTACGGATGGCGCAACCTTTTAGTTTCCGTAATATGTTGGTAGATGGCCATGGAAACTTCGGTTCAGTCGATGGTGATGGTGCAGCAGCGATGCGGTATACGGAAGCCCGTTTAAGTAAAATTGCGATGGAAATGCTACGAGACATCAATAAAGATACAGTTGATTTCCACGGTAACTACGACGATAGCGAACAAGAACCAGATGTTTTACCAGCTCGTTTTCCGAATCTTTTAGTCAATGGAGCAACTGGGATTGCCGTAGGGATGGCGACTAATATTCCACCCCACAATTTGCGAGAAGTCAGTCAAGCAGTGGGTTTATTGATGGAGAATCCGGATGCAACAACAGCTGAATTAATGGAATGCGTTCCTGGACCAGACTTTCCAACAGGTGGTTTGGTGATGGGAAAATCCGGCATTCGCCGGGCTTATGAGACAGGTCGCGGTTCGATTACAGTTCGAGCAAAAGTTGAAATTGTTGAACAAAAAAATGGTAAAGAAAGAATTTTAGTCACTGAATTACCATATATGGTCAATAAAGCGAAATTAATCGAACGAATTTCTGAATTGCATCGTGACAAACGGATTGAAGGAATTACTGATTTACGAGATGAATCTTCTCGTGAAGGTATGCGGATCGTGATAGATGTCCGCCGTGATATGAGTGCATCAGTTATTTTGAATAATTTGTATAAATTAACATCATTACAAACATCATTTAGCTTTAACATGTTGGCGATTGAAAATGGCGTACCAAAAATTTTAAACTTAAAACAAATTTTGGTGAACTATATTGAACATCAAAAAGTAGTTATTATTCGTCGGACTAATTTTGATAAACGCAAGGCTGAAGCAAGAGCACATATCTTAGAAGGATTAAGAATTGCGCTAGATCACATTGATGAAATTATTGCGATTATTCGTGGTTCTGAATCAGATGATGTAGCAAAAAGTACCTTAATAGAACGCTTCGAATTGTCTGATCGACAAGCACAAGCAATCCTAGATATGCGTTTACGCCGTTTAACAGGCTTAGAACGTGAGAAAATAGAAAATGAATACCAAGAGCTGCTGAACACAATCAGCGACTTAGAAGACATTTTAGCCCGTCCTGAGCGAGTGATTGAAATCATCAAAACTGAATTAGGAGAAGTTTCTCAAAAATATGGTGATGATCGCCGAACTGAGTTATTAGTCGGAGAAGTATTAAGTTTAGAAGATGAAGATTTAATTGAAGAAGAAGATGTCGTGATTACATTAACCAATAATGGTTATATTAAACGAGTAGCGTCAAGCGAGTTCAGAGCCCAACGTCGTGGCGGCCGAGGTGTTCAAGGAATGGGCATTCATGATGATGACTTTGTTAAAAATCTTGTCTCATGTTCAACTCATGATACGCTGTTATTCTTCACTAATACTGGTAGAGTCTACCGCGCCAAAGGGTACGAAATCCCTGAATACGGTCGAACTGCTAAAGGGATTCCAATCATTAATTTATTAGAAGTTAATTCTAATGAGACCATTCAAGCAGTCATTGCAGTTTCTGGACAATCGGATAAAGATCATTTCTTATTCTTTGTTACTAAGAAAGGGACAGTAAAACGGACAACGGTTAATGCTTTTTCTAACATTCGCAGTAATGGTTTAATTGCGATTGGCTTGAAAGAGGAAGACGAATTAGTTAATGTTTTACAAACCAATGGGGAAGAAACAATTATTTTAGGTACCCATGCTGGTTACTCAGTGACCTTTAAAGAAGTCAATGTTCGAGATATGGGCCGAACTGCTAGTGGTGTTCGTGGTGTTCGTCTAAGAGATGACGATTACGTAATCGGCGCGGCAGTCTTGAAAGAAGATCAAGAAGTTTTAGTCATTACTGAAAATGGATATGGTAAACGTACTAAAGCTTCTGAGTATCCAATCAAAGGTCGTGGTGGTAAAGGAATTAAAACGGCTAATATTACTGCTAAAAACGGACCATTAGCTGGTTTAACTAGTGTCAGTGGTGATGAGGATATTTTATTAATTACCAATAAAGGTGTGATTATACGCTTTGATATAGCAGCTGTCTCTCAAACTGGGCGGGCAACTTTAGGTGTACGCTTAATGAAGATGGAAGACGATGCAAAAGTAGTCACCATGGCAATTGTGGAAAAAGAAGAATTGATTGAAGAAACCGATTCAACTGAAGTGATTGAAACAATTGAAGAAAATTCGGATTCACAAGAATAAAAAAATAATTTTTTCAGCTGGGAATTAAATTTTTCCAGCTGTTTTTTTGTACTTTTCAGACAAAACTTTTATTACTAGCATGAGCTTATTTATGGTCTAAAATTAATTATAGTGTGGCAAATCCGCTGTAAATTAGCCACTGAGAAATAATTATTACCAGGAAAAAAGTGAGTAGAGAGATTTATTTAAAACAAATGCTACAGAAGAATTTAAGGAGTATTTTACAGAAACAGAATGACAAAGACTAATGAAACGTTATATATTACTGGTTTTATTTTATATAATGGTTAATCAGATTGGTAAACGGCTGATTGCTTATTTTTAGAAATGTTTATTTTTACGTGATTAAATAAAAATAATTTGATTGTTTTTCGTATCTTATTTATGAAACTTGATTTTTGCAAGAGCAAAGTGTATAATGAATGATTGTGAGTATCTATATTTTTAGATAACTCTCCTTACTCTTAAGAAAGCTTAAGGGTCCAAAGTCCATAGGGAGGTGAAAATCAATGAACACGAAGTATGAAATCACATACATCATTCGTCCAAACATTGATGAAGAAGCAAAAACTGCTTTAGTAGAACGTTTTGATACGATCTTAAAAGATAACGGTGCCGAAGTTATCGATTCTAAAGATTGGGAAAAACGCCGTTTAGCGTACGAAATTAACGGCTTCAATGAAGGTATCTACCACATCATCAATGCAACTGCTCCAACTTCAGTTGATGCATTAAACGAATTTGATCGTCTTGCAAAAATCAATGACGACATTATCCGTCACATGATCGTTAAAATTGAAGAGTAATTGTTTCACGTGAAACAGTTAAAGAGAGAGGAGCTGGCTTTACTTGATTAATAATGTTGTTTTAGTAGGTCGTTTAACTAAGGATCCCGATTTACGCTATACATCTAGTGGTCAAGCTGTAGCAACTTTTACCGTAGCGGTTAATCGTAATTTTACGAACCAAAGTGGTAATCGTGAAGCAGACTTTATCAATTGTGTAATTTGGCGTAAAGCAGCTGAAAATTTTGCGAACTTTGCTCGTAAAGGTTCACTTATTGGTGTGACTGGTCGAATTCAAACGAGAAATTATGAAAATCAACAAGGACAAAAAGTTTATGTAACCGAAGTGGTTGCAGACAATTTCCAAATGTTAGAACCGCGCGGAGCGAATGAGCAACGCCAACCAAATCCTAACAATAATATTGGTAATACTGCGAATGCTGGTGGCAATAATTTCAACAACAATTTTGATCAAGGACAAGCACCACAACAGTCAGCAAATAACAGCATGCCGAATTTCGATCGTGACAGTGATCCATTTAGTGGTTCCGCGATTGATATTTCAGATGATGATTTACCATTCTAACAATTGATAGGAGGGAAACAGGATGGCACAACAAAGAAGAGGTCGCAAACGTCGTAAAGTAGACTATATTGCAGCGAACCATATTGAATATATTGATTATAAAGATACTGAATTATTAAAACGATTCATTTCAGAACGTGGTAAAATTTTACCTCGTCGTGTAACAGGCACAAGCGCTAAAAACCAACGTAAAATTACTATCGCAGTTAAACGCGCTCGTATTATGGGTCTTTTACCATTTGTTTCAGAAGAATAAATTAAAAATAATGAAGATTAGCTGAAAAGCTAATCTTTTTTCTTATATCTTTTTATTATTTATGATATAATTTATAAGAAATCAGAAAATAGAAAAGAGGAAAAATAATGAAATTTAGTGCTCGCAATCAAATTAAAGGTAAAATCACTAATATTAAAGAAGGTGCCGTAAATGGTATCGTAACAATCGAAATTGCAGATGGACAAGAGATTGTTTCATCAATTACTATGGATTCAATTAAATCTTTAGGATTAGAAGTTGGAAAAGAAGCTTATGCAATTGTCAAAGCAACATCAGTAATGGTTGGCGTTGACGAATAATATGCAGACAGGAATCGATTGGCTCGTTGCTAATCGATTCTTTTTTTTGAAAATAATTGTAAGTTTCACGTGAAACATAGAGTCTCGCCTCAAAGCATAGAATGTGGTAAAATAAGGCTTGTTAGGAGGTTTTATATGAGAAAAACTGCCAACTTAAACTGGCCTTTTTTAATCTTCTTAGTTCTATTGGTAATGCAATTTTTGGCAATTGCTTTTTTACCAATTAATCTTATTACCATAATAATTGTTGTTTTAATTGACATAATGCTATTAGGTTTTTTGTTTGTTGAGCGTAATAATGTCATGATTACTAATCAACAAAAAATTACTCAAGCGAGTCAAGTTGCTGAGGATGCTCTTACCTATGTTTCAAAAGAAATGCCTGTGGGGATTATTGTTTGGAATGAAAAACAAATGTTTACTTGGACCAATCCCTATATCACAGATAAGATTTCAGAATTAAATCAAGCTGATCAACAAGATATGGTCAATGAATTAATTCAGCGAAATGAAAAAGAGAAATATAATTACCGACTGGATGATACCATATTTCGTTTCAACTTAGATTTAGATAAGCGAATTGTTTACTTGATTGATATTACCAAAGAAGTTGATTTGGAAAAACAAGAGAAGAATTTGCAATCAGTTGTCGGTATATTATCTGTGGATAATTATGATGATGTGACAGATAAACGAGATGACAAAGAAATATCTTACGTCAACTCGTTCATTACAACTATTATATCTGACTGGATGGATTCTTATCAAATTTATTACAAACGAATCAATGCTGAACGTTTTTTCTTTTTAGCACGTTACGAAGATTTAGAGAAAATGATTGAAGACAATTTTGATCTGTTAGAACATATTCGCATTTCGGCTGAAAAAGAAGATATGGTATTAACCGTTAGTATGGGTATTAGTTATGGTAAATCATCTTTAGAGGTCATTGGTGATACGGCACAAAATAATTTAGATATTGCTCTAGTACGAGGCGGTGATCAGGTTGTTGTACAAGACACGAGCGATGGGTCTAGACCGATATTTTATGGTGGTAACTCTGCAAGTGCAACAAAAAGAACTAGAGTCAGATCGCGGGCAATGTCGACGGCTTTAAAAAATGTGTTTAAACAAACTGGGAATGTTTTTGTGATGGGACATCGTTTTCCTGACATGGATGCGATTGGTTCGGCTTTTGGTGTCGCTTGCTTAGCACGTTTCCATGATAAGAAAGTCCAAGTTGTGATTAATGAAAAAGAAACAATTCCTGATGTGGAGCGTTGTCTGGCTGAGATTCACAAAAGTGGGGAATTAGAAGGCTTATTAATTTCTCCAGAAGCAGCAAAACGCCAACGTAAAACAGGAGATTTATTAGTTATGGTTGATTACCATAGGCCATCACTATCGATTTCTCAAGAATTATATGAACAGTTTGATAATATCGTGATTATTGATCATCATCGTCGCGGTGAAGAGTTTCCAGAGAACTCTTTGTTGACTTATATTGAGTCTTCAGCTTCCTCAGCATCAGAGTTGGTGACTGAATTAATTCAATTTGAAAGTAATGATCATCAACGGATGTCTAAACTGGAAGCAACTTTATTATTAGCGGGTATTACGGTGGATACGAAGAATTTTGCTGTTCGCACGACATCAAGAACTTTTGATGTAGCAAGTTATTTGAAAACTTGTGGGGCAGATGCTTCTTTAGTACAATATTTATTAAGTACTGACATTCAATCGTATCTTGAAATTAGTAAGCTGATTGGTGAGAGTGAATATGTCAGCAAAGATATCGTCATCGCAACTGGAAGTGACACGAAACAATATGACAGTGTTACAGCTGCTAAGACGGCGGATACTTTAATGGCTATGGTGGACATCAATGCTGCTTTTGTGATCGTCAAACGTGAAGATGGTGTCACAGCTATTTCAGCTCGAAGTGCAGGCAATATCAATGTACAATTGGTGATGGAAGCATTAGGCGGAGGAGGTCATTTTAGCAACGCAGCAGCTCAATTAGCTGATACCACCATTGAAGGCGCAAAAGAACAATTATTAGATGCGATTCACAAGCAATTGTCAGAAGGAGAGGAAGATTAGAATGAAAGTAATTTTTCTAGCAGATGTAAAAGGCAAAGGTAAAAAGGGCGAAGTTAAAGAAGTACCGACTGGCTACGCGCAAAATTACTTACTGAAAAATAATTTAGCTAAAGAAGCTAATAAAGGTGCAATTGCGGAATTAAGTGCTCAGAAGAAAGCACAAGATAAAAAAGATGCCGAGAACCTAGCAGCTGCTCAAAAGCAAGCTGACTTTTTAGCCCAAGAAGATACAGTTGTAGAATTAACGGCTAAAGCAGGGGAAGATGGCCGACTGTTCGGTTCGATTCCATCAAAACAAATTGCAGATGGCTTGAAAAAACAATATGATTTAAAATTGGACAAACGAAAAATTGAATTGGAAAATCCAATTCGTGCATTAGGCTATACGAATGTACCGGTAAAATTACACACTCAGGTGAGTGGTGTGATTAAAGTCCACGTCGTTCAAGAATAAAAAGAAAGACTTGAGATACCTATAATTTAGGTTTCTCAAGTCTTTTTTATTTGATTTCAGTGACTAATTTTGCAATTGCTTGTTGTTGATATTCAGCAGTTGCTTCTGCTTGAATTTGTTTTTGTTGATCAGCAGTTAAGCTAGGATTTGCCATCAAGGCGGTTTTTATCCTGTCTGTTACAAAAGCTTGTGCTTCTGTTTGCATGTTTGCTTGATTTTCTTCCACTTGTTTAGCTAGCTTTTTTGCTTGGGTAGTACTTAAAACGAGCCAGTTATCAGAAACATCAAATGTATTTATTTCTTTGATCTTTTCTTTATTTTTACTAGTTAAACCAAAGAGTGTTTTCATTGTATCATTTTGATAAACCCAACGTATTTTTTTCGTAACAATTTGATTGTTAGCAGCGTGTTCGTTCACTTTGTTGGTGACTTTATCCGTACCAGTTTGACTTAATTTTTTTTGTGATTCATTGGTTTTATACAAATAAATTTTTTCTGTACCATTACCTAAAGGCTGATATAAAAGCATGTTGACTGGTGAATTGGGACTACTAGATTTCAATGTTTTTGTGGTTGTCACAGTTTCTTTTTTCATACCGTAATGATATTGATCATTTGCGACAATTAAACCAAGACTTAAAATAAAAACTCCTGCAAAAATGACCGATAGAAATGTTTGCCAAGTTTTTTTAGCAAAAATATTAGTAAAGGCAAAGGCGACAACACTTAATACAGTAATCAATAAAATCATTTTGCTACGCCTCCTTTAACAAGAACTTCTTTTTTCTTTAAGAAGAAGGTGATAGCAAAACCAACTAATCCAAATGCTACGGCTGTATAAAAGGCTGCATGATAGCCAGACAAAGTAGCGTTAAGGGCTTGATGCTTGTATTGCAATGGTAAAGCTTTTAATAAACCATTAGAAGGTAAATTCCCTTTAGTAACATTTGTTAAAATACTAATTAAAATAGCTGTCCCGATGGAGCTGGCAATTTGGCGGAAAGTATTATTCACTGCTGTACCATGAGAAATTAAGTTCATTGGCAGAGCATTCATCCCAGAAGTTGTGACGGGCATCATGACCATTGAAATCCCAAACATCCGGATGGCGTATAAAATTACAATCATGGCAATTGGTGTTTCAGCTGTTAAAAAGGCAAAAGGTAAAGTTGCTGCCGTTAAAATAAACATGCCGCTAATGGCTAAGCGTTTGGCACCATATTTATCAAAAATAGCACCAGTAATTGGCATCATTGGTGCCATTACCAAAGCACCTGGTAATAACATTAAGCCAGAATGAAAGGCTGATTCACCGCGAATATTTTGAATATATAATGGAAGTACTAGTTCGGCTCCTACCATGGCCATATTAACTACCCCAGATAAGATAGCAGCGATTGTAAAGGTAGGGGATTTAAATACCCGTAGTTCTAAGAATGGGTGTTCAGAATGCAATTGACGCCATGCAAAAGCTATAATTACCACAACACCGACAAATAAAAAGCCTAATACTTTAGCACTGCCCCAACCATCATCTCCAACAGAAGAGAAGCCGTAAAGTAAGCTACCAAATCCAATCGTTGATAGTAAAGCAGATAAAACATCAATTGTAGGATGTGTTAATTGGATGACGCTCTTCATTAAGAAGAAAGCCAAGATTAAAACTAACACCACAATCGGAATAACCATTCCGAAAAGATCTCGCCATTGATAATTATCAATAATAAAACCAGATAAAGTTGGTCCCAAGGCAGGTGCAAGTCCGATAACGATCCCGCTCATTCCCATGGCGGAACCACGTTTTTCAGGTGGGAAAATCGACAACATAATGTTTTGTAATAAGGGCATTGAAATACCAACACCAGCTGCTTGTACTAAACGTCCAGTTAACAAAATAACAAAGCTAGGAGCGAAGAAACAAATGATTGTTCCTGCTAAAAAGATGCTCATGGCTCCTAAATAAAGTTTCTTTGATTCGAAACGATTAATTAAAAAAGCACTGATGGGGATCATAATCCCATTGACTAGTAAGAAACCAGTCGTCAACCATTGGACACTTGAGGCTGAAATGTTAAAAGCCTTCATTAAAGTTGGGAAGGCTGTTGTTAGTAAAGTTTGATTCAAAACCGTACAAAATGTTCCAATTAATAAGACCATTACTAATAAGGAACGATTGTAAGGTTTTCCATAAATATCGACCGTTTGAGATTTACTCACGATCTTCACATCCTCTCTTGTGAAAATTTTCTGAAATATTAATATCCGTTTGTTAATTTACTGCTACTTGTGATTTTTGTCAACTTACTTGACACGCTTGATAGAGAAAGTATAATTTATAAATGAAATGAGGTGCACTGAATGAAAAAATCGACGGTCAGACAATTATTGGAAAGCGATGATTTAGTAGTCGGTATCAGTGAATTAAGTAAAATGACAGAAGTCTCTCCTCGCCAATTGCGTTATTGGGAGGAAAAAGGTTATATCGAATCGATAGATACAGAAAATAAAGGCAATCGTCGTTATCGTTTGCCGGTTGTGGTAAAAGTTGAAATGATTAAAAGTTATTTAGATGAAGGTTTTACTTTGACTACTGCAGTTGAAAAAGCTCAAGAGCAGCAACGGGATATTCATCAGGCGAAAATTTTATTTCATTTAATTTATCGTGGCATCAACACTTTTAATGATCGCTATACAACTGTTCATTTGGCTGGTTTTGAAGGAGAAGAAGAGCTTTTATTGATTCGTGATCAGTTAACAGAAAAAGTATATTTTGAAGTTTTGCCGAAAAATTATTCCCTTTCTAATGATGATTTAAGCAATTTCATGAAAAATAATGAAGGTTAGATGAGGAATTTACTGGAACTTATTGACTAGTTTCTTTTCATCTGTTACTTTGATTGATAAAAATAAAATCAATCAAGGAGTGGTAACGAACAATGTCTAATTGGGAAACGAAATTTGCAAAAAAAGGATTAACCTTTGATGATGTGCTATTGATTCCAGCGGAAAGTCATGTATTGCCAAATGAAGTAGACATGAGTGTCAAATTAGCAAAGAACTTGCAATTAAATATACCGTTAATGAGTGCTAGTATGGATACTGTAACGGATAGTAAAATGGCAATTGCCATGGCGCGCCAAGGTGGTTTAGGCGTGATTCATAAAAACATGAGCATTGCAGACCAAGCAGACGAAGTTCGTAAAGTAAAACGTTCAGAGAGCGGCGTAATTATCGATCCGTTCTTCTTAACACCAGAACATAAAGTACAAGACGCTGAAAACTTAATGAGTCGTTATCGTATCAGCGGTGTGCCAATTGTTGAAACAATGGAAAATCGCAAATTAGTTGGAATCATTACCAATCGTGACATGCGTTTTGTGACAGATTACAATCAACAAATCTTCCAAGTAATGACTAAAGACAATCTAGTGACGGCACCGGTTGGGACGAAACTAGAAGATGCTGAAGTCTTATTACAACAACATAAAATTGAAAAATTACCGATTGTTGATGAAGATGGTCGTTTGAGTGGTTTAATTACAATTAAAGATATTGAAAAAGTAATTGAATTTCCTAATGCTGCCAAAGATGAACATGGTCGCTTGTTAGTAGCAGCTGCTGTTGGTGTGACGAGTGATACTTTTGAACGCTCTGAAGCATTGATTAAAGCAGGTGTTGATGCAATTGTCATCGATACTGCCCACGGTCATAGTGCTGGTGTTATTCGTAAGATTTCTGAAATCCGCAAAACTTTCCCAGAAGCGACTTTGATTGCTGGAAATATTGCGACAGCTGAAGGTGCAAAAGCTTTGTATGATGCTGGTGTAGACGTGGTAAAAGTTGGTATCGGTCCTGGTTCAATTTGTACAACTCGAGTAGTTGCGGGTGTTGGGGTTCCTCAATTAACGGCTATTTACGATGCCGCTTCAGTGGCGCGTCAATATGGTAAAGCAATTATTGCCGATGGCGGTATCAAATATTCTGGTGATATTGTAAAAGCTTTAGCTGCCGGCGGACATGCTGTAATGCTAGGTTCAATGTTAGCCGGAACGGATGAATCACCAGGTGAATTTGAAATTTATCAAGGCCGTCGCTTTAAAACATATCGTGGCATGGGTTCATTAGGTGCGATGGAAAAAGGCTCAAGTGATCGTTATTTCCAAAGTGGTGTAAATGAAGCTAATAAATTGGTTCCTGAAGGAATAGAGGGTCGTGTAGCATACAAAGGTGAAGTTTCAGACATTATTTTCCAAATGACTGGCGGATTAAAAGCTGGTATGGGTTATGTTGGAGCGGCGAATTTGAAAGATTTACGAGACAATGCCCAATTTGTTCAAATGAGTGGCAATGGCTTACGGGAATCACATCCTCACGATGTTCAAATCACAAAAGAAGCACCAAACTATTCAGTAGAACAATGATATTTTTAGAGTTAAGCTTGTGCTTAGCTCTTTTTTTATTGGAATTTTACGAAAAGGTGTATAATGGCGAAAATGTCAGGAGTGATTATCATGAAAGAAATAGTCTCTAACCAAGATACCGTTCGTTCAGGTTTTTTAGACCCTAAAGCACCACCAGCAGTTGAAATTGATTCTGGTGAAACGGTTAGTTACGTTAACACATGGACTCATTGGGGCAATGAAGCAACTTATGGGTTGGATTTTGCCTCAAGAGAGCCGTTACGTCATAAATATCCTAAAGGTCCTTATTCAATGAATGGCCCAGTAGTAGTGAAAGAAGTACAGCCAGGCGATATTTTAGAAATAAATTTGACTAAATTACGACCAATTAGTTGGGGGTGGAACTCATTTCCTTTAGGTGTCGGTGCTTTACCTGAAGATTTTAAAGAACCTTATTTGCATTATTTTAAGTTCAATGAAGCCCGGACGCATACTCATTTTGTTAAAGGGGTGAGTTTTGATTTACGACCTTTTTTAGGAGTGATTGGCGTAGAGCCAGCAGGTGAAGAGGAAACCAGTGCGATTCTAGCAGGAAATTACGGAGGAAATTTAGTGTTGCCGCAATTTGCTGTGGGAGCAACACTTTTCTTGCCGGTTTTTAAACCAGGTGGACGTTTGTGGATTGGAAATATTAATGCCCGAGAAGGCGAGGGTGTGGTGGATCAAACTGGAATTGAAACAGCAGCAGAACGCTTAGATCTGAAGGTAACAATTCGTAAAGGTAGCATCAAAGTACCAGTCGTTGAAACTGAAGATGCTTGGTATACTTTTGGTTTTTCTGATGAAAGTTTAGATGATGCTTTAGTTAATGGTTTAAGAAATGTAATTGATTGGCTGTCGATTACCACTGATTTAGATGAATCAGAAGTTTATTCTTTAGCTTCAATGGTGATGGATTTCAGAGTGACACAATATGCGAACCAAATTCAGACAGCTTATGCCACTAAACCGCCAAAAGAAATTCATGTTAAAATTCCAAAAAATGTTTTCGACCAAAAATTAACTCAACAAATCAACCAATCCTTGCGAGGTGAAAAAAATGAATAATCAAGATTACATGGAAATCCATCAATTAATTACTTTGGCTGATCAATATGCCAATCAGCGAAAAGTTAAAGAATATCTTGCTTTGTTTACAGAAGATGGTGAAATTACCGGAGTTTTAGGTAGTACTACAGGTCAAGAACAATTGGCTAATTTTATTGCTCGCACTTGGGAAAAAGAGTCCGATGATCTTCACCTTACGAACTCAATCATGATTACACAGCTAACAGATCAGACCGCGGAAGCGACTTCGATTTTGTTAATTGTCGAAAAAGAAAACAAAACGATTGCTGACGTTAGCCAAATTAACCATCGTTTAGTAAAAATTGATGGTAGTTGGAAATTTACTCAACGCAAGATTGGCTAATTTTCGCCATATTTTTATGATTTATTCCTGTTTTTTTCTGAATAGTTTGCTAAAATAAGCGACAGACGAAAAAAATGATAACAATAAGGTGTCGATTAAGTGAAGAGTAAAAAAATAATGAAGTGGCTTACCACCAGTGCAGTGATTATTACCAGTATCTTTTGGTATTTTATTCAACTGCAGCCAGATAGCAGTCAAGCCAGTGATACAAAAACACTCAAAGTTACCGTAAATGATACAAGCGACTTTATAAAAAAAACACCAACAACCGAGGAAAAACAGTTTTATCAAACAATGCAAACTACGCTAGAAAATCAAGCTCAGCAAATCGATGGTGAAATTGCCGTTACATATTTGGATTTGGCAACTGGTCAAGAAACTTCTATTAATGGTGAACAAACTTTTGTAGCTGCCAGCACAACAAAAGTTCCATTAGTAATGCTGATAAGCGATCAAATAGCTGCTGGAAATCTATCTTGGGAGCAAGAAATTCCCTATCAAGAGGCTTTCTTTGAATCAGGTACGGGTACGATTCAAAATGACATTCAGCCTGCTTATACAGTCGAGGAATTAACTGAACTTGTAATTACAGTATCTGATAATATTGCCAAAAATATGCTCTATGATTTAGTTGGCGGTTATGAGACAGGCGTAAAAGATTGGTATGTTACTTATTTAAAGCGTCTAAGCAATGGCGAAAATACAATCAGTTCTGCTGATATGGCGAAGCTTCTAGCGATTTTAAATGCGCATGCAGCTGATAATCAAGGTTATCAAAATTTGATTAAGGACATGCAACAAACTATTTTCAATGAACGTTTGGCAACTGAGAATACTGTCAATCAAGTAGCCCATAAAATCGGGACCAACGATACGTATGTTCATGATGTAGGCATTTTTTATGGTGAACATCCTTATATATTAACGGTGTATACCAATCAAGTAACCGATGCCGAGATGGTGATATCAACAATTTCAGATGCAGTATGGCAAACTCAAATGAATTATCCCAAACAAAAAGATTGATTGAATCAAGTATCGATTCAATCAATCTTTTTCCTGTTATTAAGCTTCTTTGGTAATTACGCGCACATTACCCATGTAAGGAACCAACGCTTCTGGAACAGTCACAGAACCATCCGCATTTTGGTAATTTTCTAAAATGGCAGTAACTGTCCGACCAACAGCTAAACCAGAACCGTTTAGAGTGTGGGCATATTGGACTTTACCATCTGCATCGCGGTAACGAATCATTGCGCGACGGGCTTGGAAATCTTCACAGTTAGAGCAAGAGCTGATTTCGCGATAAGTATTTTGAGCAGGTACCCAAACTTCTAAGTCATAAGTTTTCGCTGCACTGAAGCCCATATCACCAGTTGATAACGTAATTACGCGGTATGGTAATTCTAGTTTTTGTAAGATGTCTTCAGCATTTTCGACCATTTTTTCCAATTCATCATAAGAAGTATCTTTGTCGGCAAATTTTACCATTTCAACTTTGTGGAATTGATGTAAACGAATTAACCCACGCGTATCGCGACCAGCACTACCAGCTTCAGAACGGAAAGAAGGAGACATTGCCGTAAAGTAAATCGGTAAGTCACGGCCTTCTAAAATTTCGTTAGCATAATAATTAGTTAATGGCACTTCAGCAGTTGGAATCAAAGTCAAATCGCGGTCTTCTACTTGGAAAACATCTTCTTTAAATTTGGGAAATTGACCAGTCCCAAACATTGCTTGGCTGTTTACCAAATAAGGCGTAATCATTTCAGTATAACCGTGTTCATAAATATGTTGATCCAACATAAAGTTATAAACAGCGCGTTCTAAGCGAGCGCCTAAACCTTTGTAATAAACAAAACGGCTACCAGCAACTTTTGCTCCCCGTTCGAAATCTAAAATATCTAAAGCTTCTGCTACTTCATAATGGGGTTTTGGTTCAAATTCAAAAGTTGTTCGTTTTCCCCAACGACGATTTTCTACATTGGCATCTTCATCTTCACCAATTGGTACATCGGCATGAGGCAAGTTAGGTAAAGTTGTTGCAATTTCAGTTAATTGTGCATCGATAGTAGCTACTTCTTCGTCAAAGTCTTTAATCTTCACACCGACTTCTTGCATTTCAGCAATTTTCTCATCGGCATTTTGTTTTTCACGTTTTAAGTTGGCAATTTCATTGGAAACGTCATTACGATATTTTTTAAGCTCTTCGGTTTTGACTAAAAGCTCGCGGCGTTTTTCATCTAGATCAATAAATCTAGTTAAAACGTCAGCTTCTACACCTCGAGTCGCTAATTTTTCTTTGACCTCTTCTACATTGTTGCGAATCATTTTTACGTCTAACATTTTCCTTTTCCTCCTTTAAAATAAAAAAACACCGTCTCATCCCTATTGTCTAGGGACGAAACGATGTTGAATTTCGCGGTACCACCTTAGTTCAGCTGTACTCAGCTGCTCCTCGTAGCAGATATCGGTTGCTTGCCGGCTTCTCTTTCAAAAAGCACAGAATAATGAAACTGGATTTCCTAACCTTTAACTGTTGATTTTCACCCACCATCAACTCTCTAAAAAGAAAAGGGAAGTACTTGGTTTCCTGCTTGTTATGAATTGACTACAGTATAAGCAATCAAAAATTTATTGTCAACGCTTTTCTAAATTTTTTACATTACTGACTAAAGGCAAGTGAATAATAAATGAAGTCCAGTTTTCATCCGACTGAGCAAAAATATAACCACCATGAAGATTCACAATATTTTGAGCAATCGCTAAGCCTAAACCAGTTCCGCTAATTTCTTGCGAGCGAGAAGTATCCGCCCGATAAAAACGGTCAAAGAGCTGATCTAACGATTCACGCGGTATTGGTATACCGTTATTTTTAACTGTGATGACAGCTTCTGTATTTTCTCTCTCAATCGAAATAATAATTTGATCAGCTCCGCCACCGTATTTCAAAGCATTAGAAATGAGGTTATTAAAAACCCTCACTAACTTTTCTGTGTCCCCATCCATAAAGAGTTTTTTCTCTGTAGTTTCCACTTGAATCGTGACGTTTTTTTTACTAGCCTCTAACTCAAATTCAGTAGCTAGTTGCTCTAATAACTGCACCATGTCAAAGGAAATAAAATTCACAGGGACGCTTGGTTGACGGACTTTCGTATATTCAAATAAATCTTCTACTAAGGATTTCATCTGTTTAGCTTTGGAATAAGCAATGCCAGTATACTTACGTAATTCCTCTTCGCTTTGATATTGACCATCTTCAATTAAACCTAAATAGCCGATAATTGAAGTCAATGGAGTACGGATATCGTGACTGACGTTTGTTATTAATTCATCCTTAGAAGTTTCAATTGCTCGCTCATCTTCAATTGCAGCAACAGTACTATCAACTAAACCATTGATACTTGAAACTACTTTACTCAAATCCCCCCGCAATTCGAAAGGAATCCGGTAATTATAATTGCCATTAGCAATAAAATGTAATTCATTGATGATATGACGCAGCTGCATTTGACGATAACGACGAATCAAACGCCAAAAGACGACTAAGGCATCCACTACTAAGAAAAAAGGAATAATAAAATAGCGGCCGCTTAAAAAAATATCGCTGTTGTAGTTGTTGGCAAAAATATTTCTAGAACGGTAGACTGCATCTTGTAAATCTGGCGAATTATTTAATAATTGAGAAATCAGTACCATTAATGCAACATTTAATAGAAGTAAAATAATCACCGTCACGATCCCTTCAGCAATTAATTCACTGATTTCCTTTGAAGTTAAAGTGATTCGCCGCTTTTTTTCTACTCTATTTGGCATCAATCTTGTATCCTACACCCCAAACTGTTTGAATGACTTTTTCACCGTCGGTTGCGTCTTCAATTTTATCCCGCAAGTGACTTACGTGAACCATAACAGTTTTTGCTGAAACGATACTTTCTTGTTTCCATACCCGTTCAAATATTTCATCGGCTGAGAAAACCCGATTTGGATGACTAGCTAATAAATACAAAATTCCAAACTCTAAAGCTGTTAGTTGGATTTCTTTGCCATCCATTGTTTTAACTTCATGGGAATCCTTGTTAATAATCAATGATTGGATTTCTAATATATCCGGTTGTTCTTCGGCAACTGCCATTTTTGTTCGGCGTAACAAAGATTTTACCCGTGCCATTACTTCTAAAGGATTAAATGGTTTTGTTACATAATCATCAGCACCAGCAACCAATCCTTTAATTTTATCCATGTCGGTTGTTTTGGCAGTCAACATGATAATTGGGATTTGCGATTCTTTCCGCAATTCTTTGACAACTTGCATTCCATCCATCACTGGCATCATGATGTCCAAAATTAAAAGATCAATATCCGTAGTTGTCCGTAATTTACTTAATGCTTCCTTGCCATCATAAGCTTTCACAACTTCGTAACCTTCATTGTGTAAATAGATACTCAATAGTTCAACAATTTCTTTATCATCGTCTGCAACTAAAATTCTCATTTGTCTAATTCCTCCTATATAAGGGTATGATCCCATTTTACCAAAGAATCTTAAGGAAGTGAAAAAACATCACTATAGGTTAAGGAAAAATCAATAATAGAAATAGCGAAAGATATAATTTAGGGAACGCTGATTTCCATCAATTAAAGCAAAAAAAACGAACGAAAAAACACTGATTTATATTTATACATCGGGTTTAAAAAAAGTGAATAAAAATATTTTTTTTTCGTTGACCAACGCCTTGAAAACTGTTATATTATTTTATGTTCTCGTTGAGGACATGCCAATCAGAGCCATTAAATAGAAAATCTTCAAATTATTTTTTTGAAAATTAATTCAAAAAAGTTGTTGACTTTCACTTGGCAAGGTGATATGATATAAAAGTTGCTGATGCAACAGAAATAGACCTTTGAAAACTGAACGAATAAGACGAACCAAATGTGTAGGGCGTTCCTATTTATAGGAACA
>NZ_JAHUZB010000009.1 GCF_019218635.1 Enterococcus alishanensis
GCACAACTAACTAATTATGAGGCAGAAGAACTTATTGGTAAACAAGTAGTCTGCGTCTGCAGTTTTGCACCAATCAGAATTGGGGACGTTAAAAGTGAGATTAGAATACTAGGTAGTGATACAGATTCTGGCTGTATTTTATTAACTTCACTAAGTAAAGTAAAGAATGGTAGTAAGATTTTTTAACCTCAACAATTTAAAATAATATTACTAGATTACTGCTTGTCTTCTGACAGGCAGTTTTTTTTTTCTTCGTTAATCTATTCCATCCATCCACTCAGTTATCTGCATCGTTTACGGATTAAAACCAAGAATTTTGTTTTTTTATATTTTTTGAAATCATTGTTATATCTTCATTTATAGCTGATTATTCCGAAAAAAAATATTAAACTACTCGATTTTTTTGCTATTTTTTTTATACTTAGACTAGCTTAATAATTTTTTTTAATGAATAATCATTACACCTCTATTTAAGCTAGTTTGATATTAGTTTTTCTTTATCTATCTTCACTTTTTACGATAGATAAACAATTTATTATTGTGGTTGAAATTGGTATTTTAATTATTGAATATGGCTATAAGTAGATACTTGTCACGTTTTAAAATGTAGGTTCGATTCCTACCCTCCACATCAAATCTAACTAAGCGAAATACTATCTTTGTTATCAGAAAGGAGAAATAAAATGTTTTTAATATTCTTAGTTTTATTTACCACAAGTTTTTTAGCATTTACAACCTATGACAGCTATCCTGCAAAATATCAAAAAGTATCTCTATTCTTTTCATTTGCTTTTCTTGTCCTATTTTTATACTTTTTACCAATCACACATATACGAAGCTCCTTGTCTTTCTTTGAAAATTCTGCTGCAAAAAGGGAGCAAATGATTCAATACATAAGGAATCCACATAGTATTCTAATTCATACATTCAAGTAATTTTTTATTTACTGAGCCATCACCTTTTTAATTTTTTCAACATCTTTCTAACGTCTACAATATGTTTCATTAGTAGAGTCTAATTCATTTTATTTCTAGTGCAATGAATTTTTGAATTCCTTTATTATCAGGCTTTATATCGACTTTTAACTTATCTTATAACAACATTACTAGTATTATATTAACCAGCATTTTATAGTATCTCTAAACCAAAAAGGAGATGATATTATGTTATTAGCAACAATTTTACTTGTTAAAATGGTACACATGTTTAAATTCTAATGAAAGGTGGGGATAGATCATGAAATTAATTTTTTTAAGTTTTTTAGTAATCAGCTTTTTAGTTGGCTTTTTGGGGACTTGGTACTTTAGTGAGAGAGATGGCAAATACTATAAAATTTCTCTTGTAACTGCTGGGGCTTCGCTTATACTTTTTTGTGCCTTCTTTCCAACAGATAAAGTGATTGATCACATGAGTACAATTGACACATCTGATTCTGTAGTTAAAACAGATGTTTATACAACACGAAAAATTTCACACAAAAATTTTTAACAAATTTTATAGAATTTAAATTAATTCGAGAGGAAATCCATTTGATACATTTAAATCATTCAAAATGAAAGCATCTATACTAATTCAAATAGTAGGTGCTTTTTTCTTTTCTACAATAATTTCTACTTAACGACACTTTTATTTTCATGTTAGTAGGTTAGAAAATAAAAAAAACTTCCCACCTGTAGGAATAATCTCTTGTCCCAAGTATGAGGCGCTCTTCTATATATTTTTCCTATCTCTGAAAATATCTCATGCCTCCCTGAAGTAACTAGCCATCACTCAGATCACTGCCAATTCTATATATAAACAGCCAGCCTTTCAACATATCTTTACTTAAGAGTATCTGTGATTTTCTGGATGTAAAACAAGTAAATACATAGTAAATACAACGTTAGGTTTAGTTAGGTTTTATTCACCAAAAATGAGTCTATTAAACTCTGATTTAGCAGACTGATTAGTTCTCTCAATCTTAGGCTAAAAAAATAACTCTCGCCATTTAGTATGGTAAAGCTCGTTTCTTCTTTTAAGTCTATGAAATTTGCCGTTAATTAGCGGACAAGTTGTTCATCATTACCATTTTTCATATTGAAGCGCTCAGAATTCCCACAATCCAGTCTTCAATCACTCTATCTCCATGATATAATAAAGGTAGGAAAATCTTCTTTTTATGAAGGAGGAATTGTTATGGGAACATGGATTGTACCGACTATTCGCTAGTTTAAGAATAGGAGGGTAAAAAAATGAGTTTCTTTAATTATCAAGGCAAAAAGATTTATTACACAATTATCGGTGAAGGTGAACCGCTAGTATTTTTGCATGGCAATACTTCTTCGTCAAAATTATTTGAGCCACTGCTTCCTCTGTATAAAGGTAATCAGGTAATTCTTATCGATTTTTTAGGTTATGGTCAATCGGATCGTGTCGAAAGTTTTCCAACTGAATTATGGAAAGATGAAGCGCAGCAAGTAATCAGTTTGTTAGACTTCTGTCAACTCCCTCCAGTGAACTTACTCGGTACGAGTGGCGGTGCTTGGGTGGCTTTAAATGTTGCCTTAACTCGCAGTGATTTAGTTGCCAAAGTAGTTGCAGATAGTTTCGATGGTCGTACGTTACACTCAGGCTTTCGTGAAAGCTTGGTCACTGAACGAACTATGGTTACAGCGAATCCTGAGACAAGGATTTTTTATGAATGGTGTATTGGTAAGGATTGGGAGCAAGTTGTTGCGCGTGATACTGACTCGCTACTGCGCTTAATTGATGCTAGAAGCGAACTTTTTTCAAAACCTTTGGAAACCCTCGAAGTTCCATTACTATTACTTGGCTCTAAAGAGGATCCGCTGTTGCGTAAAGATTTAGAAACAGAATATCAAGCAATCACTAAAGCCTGCAAAAATTCGATCTGCCACCTATTTGAACACGGTGGTCATCCTGCGATAGGTACAAATGCACAAGCAGCAGCAAAAGTGATTACTTGTTTCATAGAGTCATAAGACCGTCCTACAAATTAAAGTTTAAAAAGAGGGTAACTTCTATTCTTGAAGATTACCCTCTTTTTTTGACCCAATAGTATACCTACTTTAATTTGATCTTCAAAAAAATATAATAGTCCACTAAACTCTGAGATAGCGGACAACCTTACAAAAATCAAAATAGAATCAATTGAATTTATGAATCATAATAAACAATTAGAACTTTTTTAATACTGTAAGTTTGTCATCTTGTATTCGATAGTTTTCTTTATAGCCGACGTTAACAGAAAAACCGCCAACTTATTTTAGTTAGCGGTTTTTGTCTATATATTTTTCTGAGTATTTTCTATACTCTCTTGTTTCAACTACTGATTCGAATCTTTTTTCATAATGACTTTTACCATTGTATAAAGCAACACTTTTTATTTCGTGCGATTGCTCTGCTGTCACCATCTTATTTCTTGAGCATTCGCTCTATTCTCCCTTTTTTCATAAAGGTTTTTTCTGCAAGTTGATCTACGGTTAATCCCTCTGCGTGTAGGCGTTTCATCATTACAGCCAAATCTTCGCCCACTTCAATTATGTGCTTGTCTGGATCATAAAAACGGATCACATTTTGGCCCCAGGGCATGGTAGATGCTTCGCCAATGATAGATACATTCATTGCATTCAACTTTTTCATGAAGCCATCAAAATCTTCTTCTTCAAAATACAACTCCACAACGTTTCCCTGATAATTAAAAAAACTTGCATCGCATTTGGTGAATTGCATCCATGAGCTTTCGGTCTGTGCCGAAATCCCACCGGTGAATGTGACGTTTTCGCCAAGGTCAGAGATAACCCGTACACCTAAAATAGCTGTATAAAACTCCTTGGTTCTCTCAATATCCTTTACAACAAGCATTGTTCCTCTGTATTTCATAGTACACACTCCTCGTAATATATATTTTGAAACGACTTTCATCGTTTCAATTCCCCTTATGGGTCATTCCTTATTAAATAACTTTTAGTGCTTAGGTATTGGCCTTTATTCCTGAATAATAGACTTATGGAATGGTCTATCGGAACACTGCTATCTACTTCTGTAGTTTGACTACAACTGGAAGCCTGCATCCCGACCAGTTGGTTATCATGCCCCAAACCCATTAGCTGTACCGTTTATTTTTTTTAATATTTCTAGTAGGAAATAGCGTGGCTTTTAAAAAATGAACTGCAGAGTACTATTAAGCGAGACTGCGGTTATCCAATAGGTTTCAGGGACAAACTTCAATAGCTAAGTATTCCAAATAAATATGAAAGGAGGCCCTCCATGAAATTATTTGTCGGTTTAGATGTTAGTTCTCAAAAATTAGATACTTGTTTTCTGCTGGATTCAAAAGAAATCCTGTTTGAAAGATCCCTCAGTAATGATTTAATCGGTGCTAGTGAAATCAAACAAAAGATTATTGAATACCATGAAACCTAGGGTTTTAATCGAATCGTCATATAGGCTTTCAAATAATTTTTATCAGATTTTTAATCAATGATATTTCCCATCTCAAAATCCTCTTTATCGATTATTTAATTAAAAGTATATCATAAAAATTTTTGCTAACTAATATCAGTTTTCAAAGAGCTATATCTTTACTAGTTTTTTTGTAAAGGGCTGAGTTAATCTACCACTTTTTTATTTATAACAAATAAAAAACTACCAACAGATTCAATAAGTTGGTAGTCAAAGAATTTTTATTAGTTTGAGTAATGGTTTCGGTGGATTGAACAAAAAAATTTTCACTTGGACTATTTAGCATTCTTTTTATATTCAATCAATTGATAGACATCTAGCAAATCATTTTCATTATAAATATCGATTTTAAGTGTCGTAAACTGATTGCCACTGATTGAAGCATTGGAAAATGCCTCTTTTAATTCGTCTGATATGTTGAGATCAAAAACTCCTTGTTTATTTTTTTCATTAAAATGAGCAGCGATCGTGAAAAAGCCCACCTCAGGTTGCCCCCAGAATATTGTTTTTCTTTTTCGAGTGGCCTTTGCAAGCCAACCACCATCTTTATAAAAACGCCATTCTAGGTTAATTTCAAAAGCTGGTAGTTTTTCTATGAGTAGCTTATACGCTGAAAAACTATCGCCCAAAACAACACTTAGATTTTCATCAATTGGCTTTATATTTTTGTCCTTTTTAAAATCTACCATAATCTGCCTCCTTCATTCTTATTTTTTATAGGCACCCAGTATTCAAGAATCTTTCCCATCGCGCCATCTTCAGCATGTACTGAAATATCTGGACCGCAATCATATTCATATCCGCTTGTTGGCAACCATTCTGAAATCACTCGTTTCCCCAAATTTTGTGTTTCTTCAATTGTCTTTCCAGCGTATGAAAAAATTGCCCAAGTATATGCATCCACTACATACTCCTCTAAAGATTCCATTAAAGGTTCCTCTGTTGGAACTGAAATTAAATAGCGCCAACGTTCAACATTTTCATCAGGAATCATCACTTCGAACAATCCTAATTGGTCGTTGCCTGCCATTTTTTTAGTTGATGGATTGTTCCATTGTTCTCAGCTGCTTCCCAGATTTTTTCAACTGGCTCAACCATTCCTTCAAAATCTCCATAAAGTGATATAGAGACGCCTATCACTCGAAAAGATTCCTTTGTCTCAATTCTAAAATCGAGACTCTCTGCCCCTTTTATCTCCATTTTAAAACTGATAGGTGAGTAGGATTTTATCAATGCACCATCTAGTTTAGCACTTGAAGGTGATAGCCCATGAACACTTTGAAACGCTCGATTAAAAGCAGTCGGCGAGTGATAACCGTATTTTAATGCAACATCTATGATTTTCATATCACTCTTTTTTAAATCCGCAACTGCTAAAGACATTCTTCTACGTCGAATATATTCTGATAAAGGAATTCCTGTCATATAAATGAACATTCTTTGAAAATGATACGTCGAGCAGTCTGCTACTTTAGCAATATTTTCAATATTCAATGCATCTGTAATGTGTTCTTCAATGTAGATAATAGCAGCATTCATTTTTTCTATCCAATCCATTTTTACCATCTCCAATATAGTTTAGATACTTTATTTTAAAATAAAAAGACGGTCTCTTCCTCTCTTTTTACACAATATTTAGAGAGTATGTAAATAAACACCTATCCTAAATCGGGAAATAGTTTTCAGCAATGGCGTACATCCTGAGTTAGCAGCTTGACTGATGACCTTCACTTAATTGAATAAAGGTTAGATAAAAATTTGAAATTTTACTTTCCATTTTTATTACAATGAAATACAAGAAAGCGAGTTGATTATTATGGCTAGAAGATAATAAACCAACCCTTCCTATGAACGAAATACTAAAAGAATTTGGTAACATGTGATGGTTTACCATTTAGAATTTAGTAAAGACGTGCAAAAACAACTTCGAAAAATGGATAAACATCAAGCCATTTTAATCGTTCGATAGTTATACAAGAATGTCGATGGCATAACTGACCCAAGACAACAAGGGAAAGCATTAACTGGTAACTTAGGTTCTTATTGGCGATATCATATTGGAAATTATCCTGCAATCGTTGAAATTGAAGATGATCCCATAGTGATTACAGCAATTCAGGTTGGTCACAGAAGAAATATTTATGTTTGAGTCCTTTAAGTCAGTCGTTTACAGACTTTTTAGTTTTTATTTCCAATAATTCTCATTAAAATGTATAATATTTTCCGGAGGTGAGTATTATGGAAAAAAGATCAGGTTTTATTTGGGCACCATTTCTTTTGGGAATTATCTTTATTTTCGTTTCCTTAGTTACATTTCGTGACCCAGAAAGTAGTTTGTTAGCAATTGTTTATGTGTTTGCTTTCTCTGCAATTTTTAAAGGTGTCTTTGAACTATTCTTTAGACGTAGTTTGAACGAATCTGCTGGACAACACTCAACATTGCTAATCGTATTAGGAATATTTGATATAATAATCGGAGTATTTCTTTTATTCAACATTTCAGCGGGCTTAATTGCACTACCTTTTGTGTTTGCAATTTGGTTTATCGTTGATTCTATTGTCGCATTAGCTACATCAGGTATCTATAAAGTTGCAAGTACTGGTTATTATTGGTTTAACGTTATTGTTAATATCATCGGAATTATTTTAGGAATAATGTTGATATTTAATCCTATATCTTCTGCATTAACACTTGCATTTCTAGTTGGTTTTTACTTCATGATGATGGGTATTACACTTATAGTTTACGCATTTTAATTGATAGAGGCTTTTTAGCCTCTATTTTTTTTCGCAATATGTTTCTTTTGCTGACTATTCCTTCCTATATAACTAACTACGACCTAAGTACTATATCTATTTTTCTTGAATAGTTTATATTTATATAAAAATGAAAGAAGATAGATTAATTTGAACATTCTTATAATTTACGCTCATCCCAATGCTGAAAGTTTTAACTACACAATACTTAATACATTAAAAAATAGTATTTCATCACAAAACAACACCAAAATTCTTGATTTAAATAAAGAAAATTTTGATCCCGTTCTACGTTTCGATAAAGAAAACAAAAGAAGAGATTTAAAAGACGACCCTGCCACTCTAGAACTTCGTTCCCAGTTGACATGGGCTGATCACTTAATTTTTATTTTTCCAATTTGGTGGGGAGGAATGCCTGCGATACTTAAGGGTTATATTGATAGAGTTTTTGCAAAAGGATTCGCTTACGAATACAAAGGCACATTACCCGTAGGACTACTTCCTGGGAAGACTGCAGCAATTATAACAACCCATGATACTCCAGGATTTTATGCCAATTTTTTCCAGCAAGATTATGGTAAAGTTTTGAAAAAACAAGTCTTAAAAATGTGTGGCATTAAGACTAATACTTTTATCGTCTTTCCTTTTACACGTAATTCTAATCAACAAAAAAGAAATACTTTTTTGTCTAAGATTTCTGCTTACGCAAACAATCTTTAAATTTCTTTCATAATATAATTAGTAATGTTTGAATACCACTTCAATAATTCAGAAACTTACTATTATCATGCTGATAGCAGAAAAATAGCTTTTTCTGCTATCTCTTCCATTAATGGACTATGACAATATCACACCAACTTGTTTAACTGAACACAGCGCAAGTCGTTTATCCTTTAAAATAAGTACATCATTCAATTTTATTAAAGAAAAAAACAATCCTTCAAAATAATTTGATGGATTGTTTTTTGCTTGCTAATATCCGTATTTTACTAAATAGACCTAATTATCTTTTTTAGTGGGTACATTATTTCAGATATGAATAGAAACTATCCTAAATATTTTTTATAAAACGGTACTAATTTTTCCAAAGCTAATCGCGTTGGTTCTGGTTGATCGTATAAATCATAATGTGACCAGCCTTTTAAGACAAACAATTCTTTTTCTTTGGAACCTGCACGGCGAATAATTTCAAAACCATCACGATAAGCACCAAATGCACCAGGTTTATCACCAACAATAACCAACAGTGGTTGCGTCAAAAGTGTTTCGATTAAATGATATGGATCGTAATTTACTAACGCTGTACTATGTGAGTAGACTGATAAGTTAGTGCCATTTGGCTTTTGCCCACGTGGGGTGCGATAATATTCGATAGCTTCAAGTGGATCAATATCGTCAATCCCCATTTTTTTGGCTACTTCTACAGTATCAGGTAGCGCATTATCCACACGAATTTCAGCACCTCGAGCTTCTGCAGTTCGTTGTTTTGCCATTTCTTCCAATTGTTTAATCGGATTAAATTCCGTTTCTCTCCAGAGACGACCAATTGAAGCAGCCGTAACTGTACCAATAGCTTTGAAGCGACGTTCCATTTTTGCAGCGTCAATTGTGTAAGCACCGCCACCACAAATACCTAAAACACCAATTTTTTCTTCATCAACGTAATCTAATGTTACTAAATAATCTACTGCATAACTAAAATCTTCCGTTCTCATACCGGGGTTTTCCAGATGGCGTAACTTCCCACCACTTTCTCCTTGGAAGGAAGCGTCAAAAGCTAAAACCAAAAATCCTGCTTGTGCTAACGCTTGTCCATAGATATTTCCAGCTGTTTGTTCTTTACTACTACCGATTGGATGGGCGCTGACGATTGCTGGATATTTTTTTGTTTCGTCAAAATGATCTGGAAAGTACAAATCACCAGCCATATTCCAGTCTAAATTTTTAATTGTTACAGATTTTTTATTCATGTTTTTTGCTCCTTTGTATTGAAACTTCAGTCATAGTTTTTATTTATTTTCCCATTGATGTCCAAAAGTTGCCTGTTGTGTTTCGATATGTCCACGATGTCCGTGAATCGTAATTCTATCGAGCTCTACTTCTAATCGCGCAAACTCATCATCTGTCAATCTGACATTCCACGCACCTAAATTTTCTAAAATTCTTGCTTGATTTTTTGAACCGGGAATTGGCACCACATTAGGATATTTGTGTAGCATCCAAGCAAGAGAAATCTGGGCATTAGTGGCTTTTTTTTCTTTTGCATATTCAGCTAAAATTGCTAAAATCGGTTGATTCGCTACCATGTTTTCTTTCGAAAGTTGTGGCACGAATTTTCGCACATCATCGCCTTCAAAACTTGTTTCAACGGTAACATTCCCTGATAAAAAACCACTAGCAATCGGAGAAAATGGCACAACAGTTATCCCATTTGCCAAACAATAAGGAAAAATATCTTTTTCTGCATCACATTCCATCATTGAATACAAATTTTGGACCGCAGCAACCGGCGTAACTGCATGAGCTTTTGCTAAAATATCCACGCCCACTTGCGAAAGCCCCCATTCTTGAATTAGACCTTCCTCAATCAGTTCACCCATTACCTCAGCAACAGCTTCCACTGGAATTAATTCATTCACACGGTGCAAATAATATAAATCCACATAATCTGTTCGCAAATTTTCTAAAGATTTTTTCAGATGACTATGAATAACCATAGATAAGTCCATTTCATCAGTAATCTCATTTTCATCAATATGCAATTTTGTTGCTAAAACAACTTGATCTCTGAAGCCTTCGACAGCTTTTCCTAATAGTTCCTCATTGTGACCGGGGAAAAATAATTCTCGACCATAAGCTTCGGCAGTGTCAAAAAAGTTACAACCAAACGCATAGGCTTTTTGAATTGCAGCAATGCTATAAGATTCTTCCGGGACCTCTCCATAACCATGAGAAAATCCCATGCAGCCCATTCCGATTGGCGAAACTGTTAAACTACCGATTTTTCTTAATTCCATCTCAATTCCTCACTTTTCTATATGATTAATCCTATTTCTCTGGATATCTGACTTCATTAAATGATTTGGCAATATCAGCGGTTAAATGATCAATAATTTTGAAGCCTGTTTCTAATAATTTGATTTCATCCATATCTTCTTGACTTAATTCAAAGTCAAACACATCAATATTTTGTTTCATGCGATCAACATTAGCTGATTTTGGAATCACCACCGTATCTCGTTGTAATTGCCAGCGTAAAATTACTTGCGCAGGAGATTTGCCATATTTTTCGGCAATTTCTTTTAATATTTCATTTTGAAAAATATTGCCGTTTCCTTCTGCAAAAGGTGCCCACGCTTCTGGTTGAACGCCATATTCTTCCATCACTTCTAATGCGCGACGTTGTTGACGCAGCGGGTGAATTTCGATTTGGTTAATTGCTGGTTTGATTTCGTTGTTCACAATCAAATCCACCAAACGATCTTCACTGAAATTACTCACACCAATCGCACGAATTTTGCCTTCTTTATATAATTCTTCCATCGCCCGCCATGAGCCATAATAATCATTAAAAGGTACATGAATCAAATACAAATCTAAATAATCTAAGCCTAATTTATCTAACTGGCGTTGGAAAGCTTTTTTAGTTGCTTCATATCCGGCATCTTGTAGCCAAAGTTTCGTTGTGACAAAAATTTCTTCACGAGGAATACCACTTTTAGCGATTGATTTCCCGACTGCTTCTTCATTCAAATAACCTGGCGCTGTATCAATCAGACGATAGCCTGCTTTCAATGCTTCTGTGACAATTTTTTCACTTTCTACCAAATCTGGAATTTGAAAAACGCCGAATCCTAATTTTGGCATTTTTACGCCATTGTTTAATGTTACATAGTCCATAATGATGACTTCCTTTCGGTTTGTATACTTGGTATGAACATAGATTATCACCCGACGAATTGTTTGAGAATTTGTAAAATGTTAATATCGTATTAACCAATAGTTAATGGAGGGGAAATTTATGTATAACCACCTTTTAGATACTTTTATTACCGTTGTCGATATGGGAAGTTTTGCTAAAGCATCAGAGTCTTTATTTATATCTGCGCCGGCTGTCATGAAACAGATGAATTTATTAGAAGAACAATTAGATTTACAGCTAATCGAAAGAAGTCACCAAGGAATTACCTTAACTGAAGTTGGTCAATCTATTTATGAAGACAGCAAAAAAATCATCGCCTTTTCGGAAGAAGCGATGACTCGTGCCGATAATCTAATGAAAGACCATCCTTGGAAAATTAAAATCGGGAGCTCATTGTTAAATCCTAGTCAGCAAATTTCCAGTTTATTAGCCGCTATCCGTAAAAAAAATAATCGTTTCTCTTTTGAAATTGTGCCTTTTGACGATAATCGCGATACGATTATTTCTGTCCTTCATCAATTAGGAACGACTTACGATATTATCGCAGGATCTTACACTGCCGATATTACCGCAAAGTTAGCCGGTTATCATGAACTTTATCCGGTAACTTTTACCATTGCCGTTCCTCTAAACCATCCGTTATCACAAAAAGACAATTTAGAAATAGAAGATTTATTTGGAGAAACCCTTGTCTCAGGAAAAAGTTCACCGAATCGTCCGGTTGGTATCCTACAAGCCGACTTAGCGGAAAAATATCCCGAAATCAAACAGGAAATCACTTCAGAATTTTACGATATGAATGTTTTTAACAAGTATGATCAGTCCAATAAATTACTGCTTTCTTTACCACAGTGGCAATATGTTCAGCCGAATTTCGTAACATTGCCAGTCAATTGGCCGTATCAAAATATTTTTGGTCTACTCTACCCATTAAAACCAAAAAGAGAAGTAACAAAATTTTTAGAATATGTCTCACTTGTACAAAAAGAGAACCCAACTGAATAAAGTGATAGAAATCAAAAATATATGTATTCCAAAAGATTGACTGTTTTATACTGGTTAAATATACTTCTATGAGTATTTACATTGTACAAGGAGGAAAAACATGTCTTTTTTAACAAAACTATTAACCGTATTAGTTGCATTGGAGTTTTTCTATATCATGTATCTTGAAACATTTGCGACAACATCAAAATCTACAAGTAGGGTATTCAATATTCCTCAAAAAGAATTACATTCTTCATACTTAAACACCCTATTTAAAAATCAAGGTATCTATAATGGGTTGTTGGGAGTTGGATTGATATATAGCATATTTTCTCCAACTGCATCTTTAGAAATTAGTCGCATCATTTTAATTTATATTATTTGTGTTGCGATATATGGCAGCGTATCTAGTGATAAAAAAATCATTTTCACGCAAGGCGGATTAGCTATTATCACATTAATTACCACTTTATTTTGAGTGTCACTTAATCCCCTAACTATTTCGTACACGGACTTTGGTTAATCTGAAACATAATATATTCTCTAAATTGCCTAATCCTCTAAAAAAATTGGTAAATTGTCTAAAATAATCAAGTAAGCTATACTCATCAATAAAATATGAATAAAACGGAGTTGTCCCATGAATTTTAATTTTGATAAAAGAAAACAATACCTCACACTTAGCTTGCTTTTAATCCTGATTGGCGCAAATACAAACATTGCTGTATCATTTATAGGCTTTCTTGTTGGAATAAAAGGGTTTTGGGCATTCAAAAGCAATTAGTTAATCTACTATTTATGACTGTAGCCTTAGGGCTTTTTTTCAATAGCTTCCATTTATTGACTCAGCTATCTCCGTCGCTTACAGACTTTTTATTTTCGCTTTGTTATACTTTCAACATGGAGGTGAAAGTATGATTAAACGAAAATGGGCTTTTGTAGTTGCAGTTATTTTTTCTTTATTCGCGATTTATAAACTATTTACTGGGTCAGTTGCTGATCCTAACATGCCTGCTGCTTATAATACTGGTGGGTTATTGGGAACGTTATTTTTTCCTGTATTATTCTTTGTTATTGCATTTTTTCCTAAAAAGAATAAATAGTTAATGGCTATCATTAAAAGATAGCTTTTTTATTTGCCACAATCTGTTTCGTTTACTGACTCAGCTATATCCGTCACTTGCAGTTTTGTATTTTTATAAATTTTTGTTCACTCAGCTAATTCATTCTTGACTTAAGATTTACCTGAATTAAATTCCTGATTTATCAATTTTTCATAGTCGAGTAATTCAGTTAATTCCGCTTGTAGCAATGTATTATTTCTATTGTCGTAACTTTAATTTAACAGAATGGAATTCCTTTGTTTGCACTAAATATTTTACGCTATCTCTTTATTAAGTTATAGTTATTAAAAAAGGAGATTGTCCATGAAAATAAATAAAATAAATGTTCCATTATCAGTTATACAAGTAGCAGCTATTACTGATATTGATTTATCAGTATCGCCATTATTTATAGGAAAAACAGAGGACGAATTATCTGTTGTATTACCTACCCAAAATGTACCTTCAATGACACTATCTCGTGAAGATGATTGGAAGGGATTCAAAATTGAAGGTGTTTTAGACTTTAGCTTAGTTGGAATATTGTCCAAAATATCTTCTCTTTTAGCTGACGCGAATATTAGCATATTTGCTATATCTACTTATAATACAGATTATATTTTAGTAAAAGCGACTCACTTCGATAAATCTATCAAAATATTAGAGAACACAGGGTACAAAATAGTTTAGTGATTTACATATTTGCTGTTACTGTATCCTCTTTTCTATTTTGTGTTTCAACTGTTAGTTAAGCTTAATGGAATTTACCAAATTTACCAGTAAGTGATCGAGTCGATAATAGGCGATACGGCAAAGTCTATTTTGGATGCTGCTACAAGCTTTAACACCGTTCAAAGCACGTCCATAGGAAGAATATGTTTTAAGTTTCTTTGATTTATAAATGGAGTTATCTTCTAACGAGTCGATCAATACTGGATACTGTTCCATCCCCTAATACTGTGTCCAATATTCACAATAAAACCCGCTTAAACTTTCATTACAGGCATAAAAAACATATTTTTTCTTCACTATCATCATCCCACCTCATTCCACTATTTCTTCCACTTACTGACTCAGCTATAGCCGACGTTAGCGGAATTTATTAATCTCAAAATATTGCAATCCTTTTTCTTTTTAATAAATAATGATATTATTATTAAAAAGAAATCGAGGTAGCTTATAATGAATCAATTACAATTTCTTCTTGTTGGTTTTTGTGTTATCGGTTTTTTTGGTAGTCTCTCGCTGTTTACCCCTAATGTGCCTTGGCGTGATTTTACAGTCTTCTTTCGTAAAGAAAAGAAGACGGAATATCTCCAATACTCCAATAAATTTTTAGGAAAAACATGGCTAGCTATTGGATGTAGCTCATTAGTTATCCTTTTGATTTCTTTTGTAATAAAAATCGACATTCACTTTCAATTGATTATAATTAGCTATATTACCTTTTTATTAGTGATGAGAATTATGCTTGAAATAAGTTGGCAAAAAACTAAAAATAATTTCTAAGAGATAGCACTTAAATAGTACTATCTCTTTTCTATTTACTTATTGTTTCCGTAAAAGACTGAGTTAGCTGACTTATTGTTTATGAATTATTTGTTGCAGTGACAAACAAAATGTAATTTTTCCTCATTTCCCTTCTCCTCTCAGTACATTGAATTGGTGTTGCGTGGACTTGAAAACTAAAATACACAAGCGTAGTATGATTGAAATAAGAGGAGGATTTTCAAATGAAAAATTTATTTATTTTAGAATTAACTTATCAAAAAGATTTGAGCCAAGTGGAAAAGTTTCTTGAGCTTCATAATCAATATCTACAAAAAAACTACGATTTAGACCATTTTATTTGCTCTGGGCGTAAAAATCCTAGAACAGGCGGAATCATATTAGCAAGGTTGTCCTCCAAAGAAGATGCAGAATCTATTATCAAAGAAGATCCATTTTTAATTCATGGTATTGCTACTTATTCTATTATTGAATTTGTTCCAACCAAATTTAATAATGAATTTACTTTTAACAGTTTATTTGAAAGCGACTGACTTATTTCGTCGCTTTTTCATTTAGAACCAATTCCACTATCTTGGTGGTTAGCGGAAAATTCTATTTCTTATTCAATTTCTACAAGTATCTTCTGAGAACACTTGCTTTCTGCGATCATAGAAATATAATTATCTTAAACAACGTAAAGGAGCTCTCAACTATGAAACTAATACTAATATTCTGTATTGGGATTGCCATTTTTTGTGCATTAGCTTCAAATAAAAAGTCCTAAAAAGATAATCTTAAACTCTACTTTTTCCATTATTTCCGTCGTTAACGGACTTCCGTCACTATGGTCCAACTTGCTCAATTGATTTAAATTAGCAATTGGGTCCAAGTAATTTATTTTCTACAACCTGGTTCTATTCTTTATTTTCAATTCAGCGATATTCAATTTTTGTTCAAGTTCTTTTAATTCGATTGGAATCACTTGTTTGTTTTCCTTCATTTTTGAAATTGAGTATAAAAGCCAATTTATTTCTTCCGAATTTAATTCTATTTTCACCATATTGTTTTCACCTCAAAATTTTAAATCCGTTAAAAGGTTAATGCCTATATTGGCATTGACATTCGACGGCACCAATCTGGCACCTTTATGTGTACTGACCGGATAAACAAACGAGGTAATCCAAATGCCAGGAGAGTCTTCTATTTTGTGGTTACTAATATGCTTAAACAACAACGCTGGGGGCCTAACCATATAGTAGATTATTACTATAAATTAAAGGAACCACCTTACTCTAAGAAACACAATGTAGCCACTATTGCCTGCATCAATAAATTAATTAAATGTTTGTATGCCATGGTTATTAAAGGCTCGATCTATGATTATCACCTTGCTTCAGTCAGCCAACAGTAACCTCGCTACAATTAGATAATTTAGTACCTACAGTTTTAAAAAAATAAACGACTGCAGTTTCTTTGTGATGTCGTATTTTACATAGATAATTTATTTATTTTTACTTGACACGTAGTAGGAATGTTTCGTTAGCAGAGTTAACTATTTACTACTTTTTTGATACAATAAAATAAATAACTGTGGGATTATTTAGCTTTAAAATATCACTATCGTTAATAAATCTGTTAGAAGAATTTCATTCATTCCATTTGTAATAGTCGACTTATTTATACTTTATTTGCTAGTCAACTCACTTTATATTTTTCTTTAGTACGTCCTCAATGTGTCTCGACGACATATTTAAATTGAACTCATCCACATTTAACCTTTTATTTTTTATTCCCTTATCACTCTTTGCATAAAAACAGAAAGCAGGTTTTTTATGATTACTTTTAGAAAGATGAAAAAACAAGATGTCCCCGTACTATACGACATAGCATTACGAGCGTTTCAACCTGACTACGAAAAATATGGCGTCTATCCACCACTACTAAAAACTGAAAAAAAAAGGTTTTTGCCACCACTTATTTTTGGCAAAGTTATCCTAGCTGACGATAAAGAAATTGGTGGTGCTTTTGTTGTTCCTTTAAGAAAAAAGGGGGAAATCGGCGCTATTTTTATTGATCCTGACCACCAAAAAAAAGGTTACGGCAGACAAATTATGCTGGCAATTGAGAAGCAATATCCAAAAGTAAAACGATGGAAATTAGATACTCCGAGCGAAAACTTTCACTTGCATCATTTCTATGAATCTCTGGGTTATAAAAAAACAGGTGAAATCAAAGACCCTAGAAGCGAGATGATTGGCTTTGTTTATGAAAAAACTATATAGTCTTTTTATATTCCGGAAAATATTTCTTTAGTCAGTTAACTCTTCCACTTACTGACTCAGCTATAGACGACGGTAACGAACTATTCATTTTTTCCGACCAAGTATATAATTTATCTATATTGGTAATTAAGGAGATGACATAATGAAAAGACGTCAAAATCAATTAATCAAAAAAGATAACAAACTATTTTTGATATTTTCTATATTTACTTTGATTACTATTGTCTTAGTCGCATTTATTTTTCTATTTTCTTATAAACCTTCTTCAAATCAACAAATAACAAGTTATTCAACAAACTCATCTATAAGGAACTCAACAAATAAATTACAGCAAAGCTCAAATAATGACAGTTCTCATACTACAAATGAATTTCCATATGAAGTCTCATTTCCCTCTGATAAAATTTTAGTAGGTCAATATAACGAATTTGGTTTCTCAGTAACCACCTATAAGAGTAATCAGTCTATTACTGTTGCGTATAATACAACAGATAGTGATAGCTACGGAGAACGCACAGGTCAAGTTGCTTCACTTACCCCTACTACAGTTTCCACACAAACAATTGCTGTTCGAGAATATGAAACCCAAAAAAATGTCCATGTAAATACAGAATTGAAGTTAAGTGACGTAGAACATGCTGCAAGTATAGACTTTTTCACTCCATTTAACGGAAATGATACAAAAATATATGCATATTACATGGACAATGGGAATATTGCACTAGCCTTTACGCCTGCAAATGCAGATTCTTATCAAGTTGTCGTATATCAGGTCGTTGAGCTTTCACTTAAATAACTGATCTGAATAAAATTTAACATTTTGCTAAAGGCTGAGTCTGTGGATCAGTATTTTAGTGTGCTACAATATTTTCACGAATCTAATGTGTCTATTTTTCTATTATGAGAGAGGTTGGAAATTTGAATAACTCACTGTGCTATATTAGTCAATTAACAAGTAGAACTCTGCAAAATATTAAATTCGAACATCAAAATAAAGATTATGAAGGATCTACTTTTTCTATCAGAAACTTTACTTTTCGTTGTCGTTTAGGCAAATTAACACCAAAAAAGAAAGGTTATTTCGTTGCTTTTTGGGAAAAAGATTCTGTAGGAAATAATCAAGCTTTTTCATTTCAAAACTACCCTAATAAATTGATTGTAGTAATCATCGATGACAGCTTATCTGGGCAATTCGTTTTTCCTAAGGAAATACTATTAAAGAAAAATATTTTAAAAAGTCCCGGCTCAAAAGGGAAAATGGCTATGCGAGTCTATCCAGATTGGGAAACTGACTTAAATACGAGTGCTACTAAAACACAAAATTGGCAATCAAAATATTTTATCGACACTTCATCGATTATAGATTCAGAAAAATTGAATACTCTTTATTATGAATGAAATCAAATTTCGCAATCTTGGTGGTTAGCTGACTCGATTCATTCTAATTTTTTTGTGTTATATTATAATCATTAAAAATAGAAAGAAGTCTTTTTATGTCGAAAGCAAAAGAATTTAAATATCCCCGTCAGTTTATTAATGGTGTCTGGTTAATTACGGCTGGGATAGCAACCCTTTTACTACTCATCCCGGTTCAAACAACACCCGTTTTTCTTCCTAACCCTATTTTTTTCATCATTGTCTATTCTCTTGGATTGTTTTGGCAATTAAATAAAAAAACTAGGGCAAAATTTAGTATTCATCAAGGAACAAAACAACAAAATCGTTGGGCCAACTTTGCATTGATTTTATTGTTAGGTTTAGTTGCACTTTCGATTATTCCTTCAATCGGTCAGACAAATCTCTCGGCTCCTCATGTTGTAACTATTTGGAGATTAATTTTTCTATCAGTGAGTATCCACTTTTTAGCCTTCACTCCGGTTCATGGAAAATTGATGCTGATTCTTTCAATTCTTACTATTGTGAATGTTTTGATCAATTGGCAACTTTCTTTATCACTGAATTATCTTTTTTTAATTGATGGTTCAATAAAGATAATAATTGGGATCATTTACGTTAAGGTATCTCCTATCAATTTTTGAAAACCATTTATAGACTTTTCTAAGAAGTCACAATTTTTTTAGTGGCCTTTTATTATATCTGTCTTTCAAGTCAATCCGGTGAGACTATGCAAGAAAGATTTTAGGATTAATTGTAATCAGTTTATTGTGTTTGTTTTCTCTAACTGTTAAACAATCTATTTTCCCAGCATTATTTTTTTCTAAAAACTCCAACCAGTCTTCCCCAGTCAATTAGTCAGTTGTATGGGTCACATCGTGATATGGATTATTTAATGTAAATTCCATTGCGTCATCTCTGTCATTAACGTGCTGTACCGGTACAGCTATCCCGCCAATCAAATCTACTACACTATCTGCATCTTCTTTTATTAAGAAATGTTCTGCGTGAGTTTCGCTATTCAGATGGTCATTAATTAAGAATACCTGGCAAGTTCCATCTTCACCCCAATTCAAAAAATACATATTATTTACTTTTACAATCCACTTAGATTCTTTTTCTACCTTATATCCATCTATCCATTCTTTAACGAATAATTCTTGATTTTTGTTGCTTTTTCTTCATTAACGTCGTCAAAGTCATCAAAAATTTGCAGCCAACTAGTTATTTTAAAACTTCTGTTCCAAGTCGTGTTTAATACTTTTCCTAAAAAAGATATGACCTATTTTTTCATTCTTCTATATAGTCTACGATAAATTGTGGGATTATTACTTTTCCTGGTGTTTGTATTCCTTTAATTATCTTAAGGGCATATAAAATACGAACCATTTCACTTGAGTAATTACTAGTATATTTACTCTTTTATTTTATTTTTCGATTGCTTCTTGCTTATTCATACATTTCTCCTTTTCTGCCAAATTCATCATTACTGGACATTTTTTCCTAATCCATGTAACCTCATTTAAAGGAGTGATTTTATGTTAAAAAGATTATTAACATCAGTTTGCGTAACATTAGTGTATCTTCTTGTATCCAACCTTGGAAATCTGTTCTTCGGAGTTAGTGAAACTTTCAGTTGGACGACAACACTATGGGAATCTTTATTTTTCTTTATCTTTATATTTTTGCTTTTACAGTTTAAAAAGAAATGATGCCTTCCGTTTATTGATTCATTTATATCCGTTGCTTCTTTAGTCTTGGTGGGTAGCTGACATGTCATACCTATCAAAAAGGAGATTTTTTGATGTCAAATTTTGTTAATCCATTCATGGGCCTACTAAGCTTAATTCTGAATATCTCTGGAATCCAACTAATTCGTGGAAAATGGCTATTTCTTATTGCCGGATATAATACGATGACAGAAAACGAAAAGAAACACTACAATGGTGACACTTTGGGTAAACTTGTAGGTTCATACTTGCTTGTTGTTTCTTTAGTATGTCTTTTCTCTAAAGTCCTCCCTCTAAATTTCCAACTTATTATAATTGTTATATCAACTATTTTTATTTTGTTACTCAGTACCATTTCTACGAAAGGTAAAGTTTAGCTAGTTATCTCTTTCTTTAATAGAATGTCCCGCATATTCATAAATTGGTTTTCACTCAGATTGTTTTCCCATATAATCAATTATATATACGATTTAGAAAAGAGTTGGTTATAATGAAAAATGAAAAACTGATTGTAAAACTGAGTTCCTTTTTAAATTTTTTTATTGGTATTGGAGCATTTGTAGGAAGTTTAATGGCGTTTATTCCAGCATTTCATGAAAGTATGGGCTTATCAACGGCCATGTTGCAAGATACTCCTTTTAAAACATTTCTAATTCCAGGTTTATTTTTATTATTTATCTTAGGCGGTCTCAATATTCTTAACGGTATCTGTTACTTTACACGTCAGGTTGTTGCTTATTTCTTCTCATTTTTTATGGGAGTAATCTTAATGATTTGGATTGTGATACAGTGCCTGCTGCTACAAATGTTACTGCCGATTCAGGCTATTTTTTTCCTATTGGGGTTCCTGCAAACATTTTGCAGTGTCTATTCCATCAGAAAACGTCAATTAGTATTTCCTTCTTTAAACAAATAAAAAAATTGAGTAAAGTAGAAGGATATAGAGAAATTTCAAAAATCTTCATCCAAAAATATCTAAAATTTATTGATAATGAATACTTTCACCCAGAATAATTCTTCAAAAAGATTTCTAGCGATTTTAAAAAATAGAAAACGATATTGGAGGAAAATTAATGATTTCAATGGAACAATTTGACGAAGTAGAAATGAGAGTCGGTACAATTACAAATATTTCTTTGAATAAAAGAGCACGAAAGCCTGCGTATAAAGTTACAGTTGATTTAGGGGAATACGGTAGTAAAAATAGTTCTGCACAACTAACTAATTATGAGGCAGAAGAACTTATTGGTAAACAAGTAGTCTGCGTCTGCAGTTTTGCACCAATCAGAATTGGTGACGTTAAAAGCGAGATTAGAATACTAGGCAGTGATACAGATTCTGGCTGCATTTTACTAACATCATTAAGTAAAGTAAAAAATGGTAGTAAGATATTTTAACCTCAACAATTTTAAAAAAATATTTTTAAATTACTGCTTGTCTTCTGACAGGCAGTTTTTTTTCTACAATAGTTTCCATGTATAGACTCAGTTATCTCCCTCGTTAACGGAAATCAATTTTTTGATATATATATTTTAAAGAATAAGATAGCTTGACTTATTTTAATAATGATGTAATATTTGATTAGCCGGCTAACTACTTTTCGGAAAGGAAGTTTTTTTTGGGATATTCAAACTTTTCAGATCGACCTAATATTGAAAGAATTGCTGCTATAGCAAATAAATTCAACTTATCTAGTAATCCAGATTCTGTACATCTATATTTACAATTTCAACAAACCTACAGAGAAATTGAAAAAGAATACAATCAATTACTAGAAAAATACAAATTAAGTGAGTCCAGATTCAGTATTTTAATGTTTTTATCCATTGCAGAAAATGAAAAGCTGTTGCCTTCAGAAATTGCGGATAAACTTAATGTTACAAGACCAACTGCTAGTAAGTTAATAAAAGGTATGAACAGTAAAGGGTTAATAACTATTCAACAATCTTCAACGGATAAAAGAACGAGCTTTATAAAGATAACCTTAGAAGGTAAAAATTTACTTCAAACATTCTTACCCTATAACTATCAAGCGGTTGACAGTCTATTTGATGGATTTTCAGCAGAAGAAAGAAATCAGCTTTCTTATTTACTTGAAAAGCTAGCAAATAATAAAAGTAAATTAAAAAAATTGGAGGATACAAAACATGCAAACAGCTAAAATTGACCTACTTGAAACTTATTTAAGTCTATATATCAATCATTTTGAAGTCCTAAATCATATGGATACGAAAGACTCTCCATACGTGATTCTTGACGTAAGAAACGCACCCAGCGCAGTTAAAAAGGATCAAATTAAAGGTGCTCTAGCCATCCCTGCTAAAGACCTACCTTCTAAAGTAAATGAATTAAATAAAGAAAAAACATACGTAGCTTATGACTGGACTTCGGGTACTATTTTAGGAAAACAAGCCTTGTTAATTCTTTTAAAAGCAGGATTCAAAGCTTACGAACTTGGTGGCGCACTCGAGGGTTGGAAAGGTATGAAGCTGCCAATAGAAACTTTAAACGAATAGTTTAGATTTAAACTACTTTTTTCAAGTAGTTTTTTTGCTAAATATTTCGTTAATAGACTCCTATTGATATTGTTGATATATTTAAAGAAAAAAGAAATTGGAGTTGTTAAGAATGAATATTAATGAGATTTCTTTATTCGCTTTATTCGGAATAATAATTACGACTTTCTTTTTTCTACTTGCACTTTCTATCAATAGAACAAATGGATTATTTTTTTCACGATTACCAAAGCAATTCTTGAAGGATAGTAATAACCCTCAATACGAGCTAGAACGAGAATTTGGAAAAAAATTCGTAGCTATTGTTTTTAAAATCTTCCCTCCCATTTTTCTTGGTTTTGTCTTCATTTTGATTTTATCTTTCTTATTTCATCAGTAAGTTCGCAATAGCTTCAGTTTACTGACTCATTTATATCTGTCATTTATTTTTCTCTGATATAATTAAGTAAATCGGAATTTACTGTGAAAGGGGATAATTGTTATGGAAAAAGAAATCAGAAAAAAATCCAAGGTAGGATGGTATTTGTTATGTTTATCTATTGGAGCAATTTTAGGGATTGTATTGTTTAATAAGATAGGGTGGATATTTTAAAACTGATAAATATAAATTGTCTACAGCGTGAGTCAGTCACTAGACTGACTTTTTTAATTCAGTAATCTCCGTCATTTATAGAATAAAATCAAAAATTTCTATATTTATAAAATTTTGAAAATATGATTAAATCAATGATTTTAAGCTTTTTTTGCTAATTTGTAAAACACATATATAGCGGTATTTAATGTTTTGCCTTATATTTTACCTAAGCTTAAACAGCTTTTTTTCTTTGAAAAGTATTCTATACTTACTAAGCCAGACAGCCTATCTGGCTTTTTTTTTCGCTGAAATGTTTCTTTAACTGATTTCTCTAAGCAAAAAAATCCCCTTTCTGGTAAAATTAAACTAAATATTATATTAAACGGAGGGTTATCTATGAAATTAAGTAACTCATTTGAAACCTTTGCTAAAGAAGCTCCTCAATATCAACAAGCTTTTGCACAATTAGTCGAAACATGGGGTAATATCAGCTCTTTAGAAGAGAAAACAAACCACTTAGCGTATCTCGCGGTTCTTGCAGCAACGGGAAAAACAAGTGGAATAGCTTTTCACGTCATGTTAGCCAAGAAAGCTGGCGCTAGTAAGGAAGAAGTAATTAGTGCTGTTCTTGTTGGTCTTCCAGCTATTGGAAATGAAGTGATTAGTGCATTACCAATTGTTGTAGAGGCATATGACAACAATTAAATCTTTAGTCTTTAGAAAACGCTTAACTTGTGATCTTGAGTTAAGCGTTTTTTTCGCAATATCTCCCACTTAACAATTTGGAAAGTATATTCAGTTGATTTGATGTTTATTGTAGGAAATATTGAATACTACTATCGCAATAGTTCAAATCTGCTTTAAAATACATGTTTCATCCACTTATTCATCCAAAAATTTCTAAAAAAAAGCATCTTTATCTATCATTAACTCATAAAGAAATGTAAGCTATAAGTTCCAAAATTCAGTTCTGAATAAACTAGATTATTAACAAAAAGTTACCTCCCCTTAAATTATTTTTAAAAGTAGATTGTCTTTTCAAAAAGTAATCCATCGAGTCAGTGCCTAGCATATTCTTTTAATTTAAAATATCCTCATGGCAGTTTAAGCAAAAAGTCTTCGGTTGGATAAGAAAAATTGATAGATTTCTTAGTGGGAATAAAATTTAGCCTCAACAACCTTTCTCTCCGTCCAATATCTAACTTGTCCTTTTCACGAAAACTGGTTGTACTAAGGAAATTACTTGCAAAAAGAAAATTTTCTCTAGCAAAATCTAAAAGTAATCTCTCAATATCCCATCCCCAAAGTGTGGGTAAACTATCTAATAACTCAATTGAACTAGCTTTCAAATCGACTATCATCAAGCCCACCACAGTATTTCCAAGGAATGCAACAACAATTTCTCCAGTTGCCATTTTTCTTAAAATTACTTTTTTTAATTGCTCCAACGATAGATAAGGAAAGCCATCTTTAATCTGTTTCATCAGATTAAGAATCGATTCTAAGTGTTTTTCCTGAGGTATTTTAGGTAACAAGTCTGAAGTTTTATAAGACGTAAAATCAATCATTTGAAACGAATCTAAAATTTCAAAAGACTGTTGGTTCTCTCTAAACTTTTTTGGTGTAATTTTAAATATTTCAGTGAAGGCCTTAGTAAAGGTTCGTTGTTCTTGATACCCATAATTAAGAGATATATCAATAATTTTATCCTCTGTGGAAATCAGATGTTTCGCAGCCTCGTTTAACCGCCTCTTTTTCACATAGTCGTAAGTGGTAAAACAGGTCAATTCCTTAAATTCATGTGCTAAGTAATATTTCGAATAGCCAATCTCTCTACCAATCTGTTCCAAGGATAATTCTTCAAGAAGATTCGCTTCAATAAAAGAGACGGTAGCTAAAAATGCCTTATTTTTGTTCATATAACGCTTTCCTCCTTATAAGATACAGCTCATGCAGTGCTCTGGTCGCAATGACAAATAATTGGTGTTTCCCCAGCTTTCCAGAATAATTTTCATCACCAGCATTTATAACAATCACTCTATCAAATTCTAGACCCTTTGCGAGAACCATTGGGCAAATAATCGTTTTTTCTTCTGTAAAATCTTTTGTATCTTCGGCTAAAACCGGAACATCCACATTTTTACGTTTTAAGTTCTCTTGCAAAAGATAGGCTTCCTGTTTAGTTTTTGTGATCAACACATTTTTTGATTTTTTTTTAATCAATTCCAAAATAACTGTTAACTCATCTTGCATCGTTGCAACCTCAATTTCAACAGGCTGTTGACCATGTCTCAAGACTGGCTCAATCTTTTGATCTCCAATCAAATTCTTGGCGTAAGACATAATTTCAAAAGTGGAACGGTAGCTTCTATTTAATTGAACAATTGGAGCCCCTCCAAGTAAATTACTCAGATTTTCCAAAGTTAGTTCTGCAGTTGGTGTTAAAATTTGATTTTGATCGCCGACTAATAAAATAGGACAAGCAATTACCTGACGAATAAATGAGAGCTGTAGCCACGAGTAATCTTGCATTTCATCAATAATTAAATATTTAATCTCAGTATAATTTGACATTCCTTGATAAAAATATTGAAAATATCCCAGAGCAAACAAATCAGAAAAACTACGTGTTCTCACCTTTTTAAAGCCTTTGCTTTCCAAAAAATTCTGATAAAGACACTCTGGAGATTTCACAATCAACATATCTTTTAATAGTTTTCTCAGTTTCCCAGCTGTTGGTCTTTTTGAGGGTTGAAACGGACGCTTCCGTAGGTCTTCAAGAATATCATCTGCAATCAAACGAATTCGTTCCAAAATTGACTGTTTTCTATAGCCATGAAAACGGGTTAAAATAAAACTTTTATCGTAATGGTACTCATCAATTATTATATCTTTAGGAGATAATATTGATTGTTCAAGAGAGTCGAGGTATATTTGGATATCCTGCACAACTTTTTTACTATTTAAGTAACTGAGCCGTAAATTACTAGTATTCATCAAAGATTCAGCCTCTGATATTCTTGTTTCAAAACTTTGTATCTTCGTTTCCTTTTGGATAAATTCATCTATTGTTAATTCTTTAACCGGACTTTCTCCTAGCTCCGGTAACACTTGAGAGATAAAATTACTGTACACGTGATTGGGGGAAAGAATCAGAATATTTTCTGGACCTAATCTTTCTCGAAAATGATAAAGCAAAAACGCAATCTTATGAAGGGCAATGGAAGTTTTTCCTGAACCAGCAGCTCCTTGAATGACTTGGCTTTGAATTTTTTGATCTCTAATAATTAGACTCTGCTCTTTTTGAATAGTTCCAATAATAGTAGACATTTTTCCACCAGTTTGATTAGCTAGTTCATTTTGCAACGCTTGATCGAAAATAGTCATCTCAACTTCTACCGCATATTCGAGACATCCTTTAAAAAATTTGATCTGCCGTTTTTTATTAATATAGCCTTCAGATAAACCGTTCGGTGTTTTAAACGATGCCTTTCCTAAGTCAAAATCATAAAAAATGCTAGCAATCGGTGCTCGCCAATCATAGATTACGATTTCATTTTGCATATTCATAAAAGATTGTGCCCCAATATAGATGATTTCAGCCTGCTGCTCTCCTGAAAAAATAAAATCCACTCTGGAAAAGTAAGGATTTTGTATAATTTTTTGTAGTTTATCTAATTGTGCGAAGTTGATTTTTTCAGAAATCTGCTGTTGATTTAGAATTCTTTGATTGGTAAACATTTCATGTGGATCGATCTCCCCTTTATAATCTACTAAATATTGTTGAAACTGTTTAACTTCTTCCTTAGTCGTGGTGTGTTGTTGAATAATCACCGATTCACTTTTTCTAATTTCTTGTAATATTTCCAACCAATTCTTTTTTTCTTCCAGAGTAATCTGATCCACAGCACTCATCCTCCCCCTGATAATCTATTTTCGAATAATAAATTTTATCAGAAGCTCGTAAAAAAAGTTGCACCAATCTTGCTAAAAGAATTCGACACAACCTTTCGTTCTTTTTTGTATTTTCCAATATATATTTTTTAAAAATTTTGTTGGAAAGCATTTTAAATGCTGATATCATCAACTTATGGAAAGATTGGCCAATCTTCCAAATATTTTTTTGGAGGATTTTAAATGGAACTATCAATAGAAAATATGGATTCTGAAACAATATTTTATAAACGACGTATTGGAACATACGGTCCTGAAAACTTTATTCTAATGGATACTTTAAAAACACTTATGAAGGACAAAAATGTTTTTAATAACGATACTATTATCTATGGAATAGCCTTAGACAACCCAAACATTACTTCACCACAAAACTGTCGATATGATGTAGCTACTAATACTGAAATCTCAAGCAATGAAATTAGTAAAAGAGAATTGCCTTCCGGAAAGTATGCGACATTTCTAATTGATCACACTACCGAAGCAGTTCAATCTTTTTGGAATACATTCTCAGATCATCTTTCAGAGAGCTCACTAGAATTTGATAATTCCAGACCAATACTAGAACGGTATAAACAATCTTTAGTATCTAATAGTTTATGTGAAATACTTGTACCTATTTACTAAATCTTTTCTTGACAGAATCCATTTTTGGATTCTGTCTCCACATTATGTTTCATTACTCAACTCAGACACTTTTTTTCAAGTCTCCTCCTACACAACTACTTTTTGCTATAATAAAACTAAAGATTCAAAGTCTTAGGAATGGAGCTGATTGCTTGGAAAATACACCTCTTGATTCGGCACTCATATTAAAACAAAAATATCGTAGTCTTCGTGCCGCAGAGCTAGATGAAAAAGAAATTTTGAAGCTGTTAACCGAATCAACCTTGATTCAAGAAATCTTGTCAGACAAACACAGAACAGACACCTTTACAGGCTTACGAAAAATTGAATTTTTATTAGCTGAACTTTCAGAAATTCCTTATTTTGAAAAATTACCAGAGGTACAAGTACTTCTGAAAACTCTCTACGAATACACCGCTACAGCAGATGGATACTCTTTAACAGGACAGTCAAAAGGCATTTTGGCATGCCATCAAGCAATTTGTACGTTGATCTTTATTCGAGCAAACGAGCAAGCCTGGGCTAAAAAAGGGATTGATTGGATAATTAACTACTTGCCTTTTGCAAAAAATGAAGCAACGACCTGGCAAGAAACCGATTTATTTGAGCGTTTTGGCTGTGTTGGTAATACGCCTTGTTATGATGGACTAGTAAAATCAGTCAAGGCATTGTCTGAATATCGTCAAAAATTTCCATCCGATCCTATCTTAGCTGAAAAACTTACTCAAGGCTTAAATTATATTATGAAGCACAGAGTGATTTTCCATCAGGACTCCGACGATTATTTATATGATGATTTGATCACGCTGTTTTATCCTTATCCCTATAGAACGAATATCATTGAAGTCTTAAGCCTGCTCAAAAAAGAAAATCTTTTGAAGGACCCACAATGTCAGGATGCAATTGCCTTTATTAAAAATAAAGAGCTTGTTAATGGCGGTTGGCAGGCAGAAAAAATTTTTATGAAAAGTTCTTGGATTCCTTTTGATGCGATGAAGAGAAAAGGAAATTGGATTACTGATGAAATTAATTGGATTTTAAGTTAAGTTGAGGAGAATGGCTATTAGACATAAGTGCATCTTTTTTAAAATTAGTTGCTCCTTATCCATCTATCTCGTTAGCCGCTCACTTATACAATTTTTCATATGATATAATATTTCAAAAAGTTAGGAGACTACCATGATTACTATCTCAATCTTTATCATATCAATGTTTTTTGTGGTACTAGCCCTGATATTTTTTGGAATCTTTCTTTCTATCAGTGGAATAGTAACTGGAACCACAACGCTATTTTTAAAAAATAAAACAGCAAAACCTTTTTTTGGTATCTTCTCAGCTATTCTTTTTTTAGCAGGACTCGTTATGTTATTACCTTTTTCTCTCGGGTATCTTGCTCCCATTGCAGTTACTACTTTATTGATTATTCTATGTATATCTATTTCAATCCTTGCAATCGTTGGAATTTTCTTCTCTAAGCGGTTAGATACCTTACTACTTAAAACCCTCCTGATAGGTGTCTATATGTTAATAATCATTTTATCGCTATCCTGCTTGTTCTTTTTTCTCTTTTTCTTGATATAATTACTAACGCTTAATTTACGCTTTGATCCATACTTATGAATCCTAGAAACTTTTCATGATTTATTTCATTACTAGAACTAAAAACTGGTAAAATATCCTAAAAAGGGGAATCCTATGCAGAATTTCTATGTCCTATTTAGTTTTATTTGTACATTTGGCATTATATTAATGATTATTACATTCTTTAAAGACTATAAAAGACTCACAGTATTACAAAAAGCTTCACTTATTCTCATTTCAATTGGTGGCTTAGCACCAATGATTTTAGGGACTATCCAAGGATTTTTGGCTCATTAACAGCTCTTATGGGCTGTTTTTTTGTATCTTAAATTGACAAAATGCAACATAAAAATGACTCATAACTGTAACCCATATAAAATAGGTTTGTTGAAAACACTATTAAGAAGAATCTATGACTGAAATCGAATAAAAAAGTAGGCAACAATTTATGTTAGCCTACTTTTTAAAATCCATTAGATTTGTTTTAAAGTATCTCCTATTTTGTCAACACTCATGTCCTGATGATTATTAGGAACTGTAATATTATCTATAAAAGAAAAAGCTTTGGGATATCTTCTTTCATGTCATTTGAATTTATTGCCTCTTCACTTTCATATAAGAGGACTTTCGATTTAACTAGTACCTGATAATTATTCACATTGTTATATATCTTTTAAGATTTTTTTCAGTTAAGCTTTGCTAAATCTTTTTAGTTTTCTCAGTACAATCGCTATCAGACAAAAAATTATTCCTAATAACATTAAACTGTTTTCTAACGGTTGATTGGTTTTTGGTAGCGAACCTTGATAAACTTTTACCTCGCGAAATGTTTGCGTTGATTTTCTCACATTCGATTCTGGCAAACCTGCATCAGTTGGTGCAACACCTAATGTGCCACGAACCTCAATTTGGCTGTCCATCCTGTTGCCCCCTCTTAAAAAATGCTAATTACCATTTAATTGGAACAAATTTCAAACTAAGATCATACGTTTCAGTGATGGTTGCTTGTGATGATCCTGCTGTAAAATTACCATCATAGTTAAATGTTAATTCTTGAGACTGTCCAGTTGGTCCAGCATTAACTAATCGACCTTCGCTATTTGCCAATTCTCCTAAAGAAGTTGTTGTTAATACTCCAGAATTTCCATCCGTAATTACTGGTACTGTTACTGCTGTGGATGTTTTCAAGTCTAAATCTAAATCAGTAGCAGTAATCCCTCCAGCGGATTTTGTAGTAAATCTTTCTGCAGAAACGGTTACTGGTCGACCAGAATTATTTTTTACAGTATAGGTTGGAGAAGATACACTACCTGATGAACCAACACTATAGAAAATTGTTTTCATTGGGACGGTGACATTGACCCATTTTTTGTCTCCTTCGTCAATCGGTGCTGTAGGATCCGTATTGTCTATTCCCAAAGTACCCTCTACTTCAACTGTCGTATCATTTTGATCAATGACCGTTTTTAGACCTGTGCTAGGATCATCGGTGGTTTCAGTTGCTGATACCCCCGCCGTAAATCCTAGCACTCCTGAAAACAATACAACACCTGTTAAAAATTTCTTCATTGTAAAACGCTCCTTTTTTGTCATTATATTATTGAACCATTAAGGTCAACACTGATTGAACTTCCCCTTGTTTCTTTTTTGAATCTGGATCATACACCTTGAAGGTTGCTGTAGCTGGATAATCTCCTGGCTGCAGTTCCTTTTCTAGCTTGGCTGTTTGGATTTCTTCGCCTGGCTGAATGGCTCCAGAATTATAAACTACTTCATTAGTCTCATCGATTGTGACAACCACACTAACTGGTTGGGCGTTGCTAGGTGGATTTTGAATCGCTAAATTCCCTGTCATATTAGTGCTATCAATCGTGGCTTCTGAAACAATTCGCATGTTAAATTGACTTTTATCTATATTTGATTGAGCAAATTCCGCAATTTCTTTTTCTGTCATCCTAGAAGCATCCTTACCATCTGGCAAAAAATCCCCTGCGATAATATTTGCTGGGACTTCCTGAGTTTTGAAAAAATGATCATAAACTACGTAACCTGCAGCTAACAACAATAGTAATAATAATAAAAGCAAGTATTTTTTTTTCTTAGCGTCATCTTGCTTCTCAGTTTGTTGATTGGTATGTTCCATGTTTTCCTCCTAAGGATTGGTATGACTAATTTTAAAATTGACTTGATAATTGACTTGTTTTTCTATATAAAACGAGCCTGTATAACCGCCTAAAAAACTTAAATTGGCTTTTGAATTAGTTTCAAAATAAGGACTCAACTCTAAAGTCTGACCAGCGCCATCATTAGCCATTGACCAAGTGGTATTGGTATTACTTAACGCAGCTAAAATATCCAATTGTAATAAACCTTCATCACCAGATAATGTTTCCACCAAACGAATCGTAGAATCACTGTTTGCTCCAGTCGTTACTTTAGTCATAGTGATATAGGTTGGCACATTGCTATAACTTTCTAAAAAATAGTCATTTTTTTTAGTAATTAAAGGTCCATCATCACTTAGAAAAGACAGAGCCATCGGAAAAACAGTTGAGATATGTTTTGGTACTTCCACCACATTTTCTTTCCACAAGGTTGAACCTGATCCACCGTTACTGGTACCAGATACGCGACCATAAATATAATAATTTTGTGCCAGTACATCATCTAAAGTTCCTCTCGTAGCTGAATCGCTACTAGAAAAATCCTCTCCAGTAAAGGTATAGACGCCATCAGGTTTGGTTTGATTATTAAAATCATTAGTTAAAGTCGTTTGATCCAAGCGACCATCACTGTCGGAATATGGTGTTTTTGACAAAATAAATTCCGTTCTAAATGTCCAACCATTCACTAAGTTAGTCTGAAAATCTTGTACATCGCTTAATACTTGGCTTAATCTATTCCCAACAGTAGAGCTAGCCGAAACACCATAAATCGACATAGCGGGATCATATTTTATCCAGCTTTTATTTTGATAATTGGTACTATCAAAAGTGACACGATTGTTTGGCGAAACTGCCGACTGTACCACACTATTATTAGTAATTGCTTGATAAAGACTGGTGCCTGTATTAGTGATAGTGATGCTCCCGGCACTAATCGGACTGCTGAAATTGTTCGCGTCTTCTGTTTTACCAACATAAAAACTGGCAGGATCAGTCGCAGATACATTTAACTTTTTCATATTAATTGCTCTGCTTTTAGTCAGATATTCAAAGCTAGAGCCTTCAGCAAGTCTCATATCAAGTGCAGCAGAAGCCACTAATACATTGGATTGGGCGCCCGCACGATCACGCACTTTATAGATAAACTTTGCATTATCTTCTAAAATAAGTTTTTGATTCACCGTTGCTGCTCCATAATAAAACATATAAACTCTAGAAGAATTCATATCCAAGACAGCATTCTTTTCAACAGTTACGGTTAAATCCCCTGCGCCATACATATAAAAGAATGCGTGATTTTCGTAAGTATAATTTGAAATATTGGTTTGACTGCCTTGCTTGAAATTCACATAACGAAAACCTTCCACAAATTCCCCACCATAGGCTGGACTAGTATTAGGACTGTTGTAGCTACTTGTCCCACTGATATTTAACGTACAATAGCCAGCTGCAGCAAAGAAAGGCTGAGAACCCCTTTGAATGTTATAGTTAATATTTTCAACATTCAGCGTTGTACTTGCGCTAAGAACTCTGACAAATCCGTAATAAGTATTTTGAGAGTAGCTATCTGATCCTAGATTTAAATTTTTAAGCGTAATGGTTAGACCACTTGTACCAGTTTTAAACATTGTGCCATTAGCTACAGCCGAATAATTTAAATACCAATAATTTTCAGGTGTGCTAGGTTGCGAAGGATCTTTTATACCATTTATTTCAGTGTTTCTATTGAAAGCTAAATCTGCTGAATTACTTTCATTGACAAGAATATCTGCTAGTAATTGAATATATTTAATGTTGGTCACAGAATCCACGTTGCCACTCTTAATTGCGCTTTTCAGTTCACTATAACTAGAGACTGTAAAAGGATTATTCTCTGATCCATCCCCTCCCATTGCTTGCGGGTCAATACTATCTGTAGTTATGTTATCTTTATTTTCTTCATCTGAAGAACTAGACTGGGTCTCTTCTTCGATAACAGCCTCCACCCACTGACTTGTTTCTGACTGATTCGTTTCTGCTGGATTATTTATTTCTTCAGTGGTCCGTAATGTCTCCAAATCATCTACTTTATTCTCAACAGCAAGTACGTTTGATACCCCTACAAAAGAAAAAAGCAAGAGAGTTAAATAAAGTATTTTCCTCACAATCTTTCATCCCCCCTATTCAAAAAATACTTTTTATCAAAGTATTAAGACAATGTTGTTAACCCCAAACATTATCTTTTCATAAGAATTATATTATTAATTTTAATGTAAATCAATATAAATTAATGTATTTGATATAAAACGTGCGTTATATTTAGAAGATATCCTTTATAAAAGTGCTTGATAACCGTAACAAGTTATAGATATATAATTTCTCCCCTTTAATAGATTCTTTGAAAATAGCTGACGGTTTACAATCATTTAAGTGTGTGCACATTTATGCAATCGATTGGCTCAATCCCAGTGAATCTCTTACTATTTTCCCATTTAACTTAATGTCGATTTTAAATGCTAGACTTAGAAGAATTCCAAAAAGAGAGGACGAGATTATGATGGTGAAGATTGTATTAAATAACGGATTGTAGATGAATTGATTAGGTTGTGGTGTGTTTCAACTAGAGGATTTGGCAGAATGTGGGCAAGCTGTTTTAGCTGCCTGTAAAACAGGATATCGCTTAATTGATACAGCCAGTGCTTATCGAAATAAAGTGGAGTAAACCTGATTCATCCTCCTTCAGAAATTTTTGAGGGAGGATTTTTTTATCTTTCGTTTCGTAAAGAAAACATACATGATTATTTCTTGCTTTTTACTTTTTTAAGGAATTTGATTAATAGAGCTAAAAATTTACGGATATTTAGTTCTTGTATTTACATTTTATAAGTAAAACACTAGAATATTTAAAAAAGAACGGAGAAATATTATGGATGCAATTGATTTACTTATTATTGCCGAATTGAAGGAAAACAGCCGTCAATCTGCCTCACAAATTAGCAAAAAAATACACATGTCTGTCCCTTCTGTATCTGAAAGAATTAAAAAGTTAGAAGCTAGCGGTGTTATCGAAAAGTACACTATCAAAATCAATCGTAAGAAAAATGACGAGAATTTGATGGCCTTTATCTTAGTAAATTTGGATCGAAATAAAAAAACCGAAAACTTCAAAAAGCTGATTAGTGCCCATCCAGCCGTTTTAGAATGCCATCATATTGCTGGTTCCTCTGATTTTATTTTAAAAATTGTTTTGAAAGACACCGATGCTCTAGATGATTTTTTAGGCAATTCACTAGGTTCGATAACGGGCGTCGTTAGTTCAAATACCATCATTGTACTGAAAACTCTAAAAGAGGAACTAAATACATGACCCCTCGGATAAACCCTGCCCTTCTAACCGGTTTGCGTTTTGGCATGATCTTACAATTAGCGATTGGTCCGGTGGCTTTTATGATCTTAAATACCTCAGCCTCAAAAGGTTTCCTAGCGGGATTACAAATTATGATCGCTGCCGCATTAGTTGATAGCTTATTTATCTTACTATCTTTTTTAGGTATTTCAGCAGTGATTGAACGACCTAAAATAAAAATCCTCTTCAAAATAAGTAGCAGTATCATTTTAAGTCTTTTTGGAATGAATCTTGTCTTAAGTTTTTTTCAAATTTCACTGATACCTAACATTTCGCTTTTTTCTGAATTAACAGCGACTAGTCCTTTTGTTAACGGACTTCTTTTGACGGCTTCTAATCCGTTGACGATTATTTTTTGGGGTAGTATCTTATCAAAACAAATCATTGAAAATAACTACACTAAACGGCAACTTTGTCTATTTGCTGCCGGTTGTGTTTTAGCAACTATTGTTTTTTTAACCTTTGTTGCAATTCTGGGAACACTGTTGAATAATTTTCTTCCTGAAAAAATATTGAAGCTGTTAAATATTTTTATCGGTGTTCTATTGATATTCTTGGGAATAAAGCTTCTACGTGATTAATTTCGTGATAAACTTTAGTAACTATTAAAAAGGAGACTACTATGGAAAAAGAATACTTAATTGCTGCTTGCACCGGACAAGCGATCGATATAAAAAAAGGACAACAAATAACAATTATTGATGTTGAAGGAGGTCAAGTTGCTGATTTCTTTGCCGAAAACACTGCTGACCAAAATGAATTTTTATCGACTGCAGTCACAATTGATTGTAATGAATCCATTCGTTTAAATATAAATGATACGATTTATTCAAACCTCTATACGCCAATGTTCACCGTTATTTATGATGAAGTAGGTCAACACGATTTATTGTTTCCTTGCTGTCGCCCAGAAATGTATGACTTTTTTTATCAAAATGGCGCCAATCATCCTAATTGTTTCGACAATATCAACAAAAGCTTAGGTGAAAACCGACTGATTATTCAGCCACTTAATTTATTCATGTATACAACCATCGACGACAAAGGAAAAATAACTATCCACAAACCACTTTCCAAAGCTGGCAGTAAAATTATTTTAGAAGCCAAAATGGATATGAAAATTGCCGTAGCTGCCTGTAGCGTTTCAGAAGCTGACACTAACGGTCGAAAAAACTCTCCGCTAAAAATAACTGTTAACTAATTTAAAACCACTTCAATATCACAAAAAGGAGCGCTAATTATGATTCTGACAATTCTCGGTATCCTGATTTTAGTTAGTCCGATTGCTTATCTTCCTCAGCTATATATAGATAAAGCAAACACTGGATTTAATTTCCCTCCTTTTTTACTGAAGTATTTCTAGCAAAACCAAAATGCATCTTCCACTCCACCTATCACCTCTAAAAATTTACCTTCAAAAAACCAGCCCAACTTACTTTTTTCACTTCTTTTTTACATTTGTTTATAAACTGTTTAACTTTTCTTACCATTTTATTTGTAATTAACCGTTAGACTAAGCATGTGTTAGAGAGGTAAGTGAAAAGTATGAAAACAGATGCGTATCCTGCGCTTCCTAAAAAATTGATTACCCTTTTGAAATATTTGGGGATTATTGCCGCACTGGTGTTAATATATATCATCTTTCATAATGGTGTGGCACCATTCCAACATCATTTGTATGCTTTTATTTTGAAGGCTGGAATTTTTGGTCCGATGTTCTTTATCTTATTTCAAATCATTCAAGTAGTGATTCCAATTTTACCTGGAGGTTTGAGTTTGAGCCTTGGGGTATTGGCTTTTGGCAGTACCTGGGGATTTATTTATAACTATTTAGGCATTGTGATGGGTTCTATTATTTCATTTTTATTGATTCGCAAATTTGGTAAACCGCTGATTCAGCAGTTGGTTTCAGAAAAGAATTACCAAAAAATCATGCATTATTTAGATAATAAGCAGCGTTTCACCAGATTTTTTGCTTTAGCTATTTTATTTCCAGTTGCACCAGATGACTTACTATGTATGGTGGCCGGTTTAAGCAAAATGAAATTAAAAACTTTTACCTTGATTATTATCCTAGCTAAACCATTTTCGATTTTCGCTTATGGTTACGGACTAACATTTTTATTACAACATATCTAATTGGAGGAACAACCATGACTATCGATAAAGGTTTATCACAAGCAGCAGTAACACAACGGATTAAAAAAGGTCAAACCAATGATTACCGACCGAATATGACCAAGTCCACCAAAACAATTATTTTGCAAAATACCATGACTTTATTTAATTTTTTAAACTTTGCATTGGCGGCAGCATTGATTATTGTCGGCTCCTATTCAAATGTTTTTTTCATCAGCATTATTATTTTCAACATTGTGTTAGGAATTGTCCAAGAATTACGGGCAAAAAAAATGGTGGAAAATCTTAGTCTGATTTCTGAAAAGAAAATTAAAGTCCGACGCGCAGGTGAAACCCAAGACATTTCTCCTAGTGAATTGGTTTTAGATGATATTGTCCTACTAAAGAGCGGTGATCAAGTGCCTAGTGATTTAGTGGTTTTGGAAGGCTCAGCGGAAGTCAACGAATCATTATTAACCGGTGAATCTGATGCTATCGCAAAATCGATTGACAGCCACGTTTTATCCGGCAGCTATCTAACTAGCGGGCAAATCGTGGGTCAAATCGAACATGTGGGAGCTGATAATTATGCCACCAAAATTGTCAGCGAAGCCCAAGGTGATAAGGGTTACGAATCTGAATTGGTTCGCTCCATTGGCAAAATTTCGAAATTTACTAGTTGGGTAATTATTCCATTAGGTTTAATTTTATTTGCAGAAGCGCTATTTTTCCAATCTACTTCAACCACTACGGCTGTTGTTTCTACAGTTGCGGCGCTGATTGGGATGTTACCAAAAGGTTTAGTCTTGCTGATTGGTTTGGCTTTGACGACTGGTGTTTTGAAGTTGGCTAAGAAAAATGTCTTGGTACAAAATAAATATGCGATTGAAATGTTAGCTCACATGGATATTTTAGCTTTAGACAAAACTGGCACCTTGACTGAAGGAAAAATGTCAGTGGAAGAATTGTATCTTTTGAACGACAATTATCGCAAAGAAACACCGGATTTTATTAGCAGTTATCTTGCCGCTTCAAACGATAGTAACCTGACTGCCCAAGCTTTAAACAATTATTTCGACTCTAAAGCAGTCTATTCTGCGTCATCAGTCACAGCTTTTTCTTCAGAAAGAAAATACGGCGCAGTCACTTTAGAAGCTGTCGGAACGGTTTATCTCGGCTCGCCAGAAAACTTAATGCCGGATTATTCGCTACCATCGATTGCTCGTGAAGCGCAAAACGATGGCAAACGAATTTTATTGATTGCTTTAGCAGAAAATGATCAAGCTAATTTGACGGCCCTAGCTTTAATTATTTTAAGTGATCCGATTCGGCCGAACGTCAAAGAAACCTTGGGCTTTTTCAAAGAACAAGGAGTAGCATTAAAAATTATCTCTGGTGACAATCCCATCACCGTTTCTGCCATCGCTGCCAATGCTGGTTTAGATAATCCCGAAAATTATATTGATTTGTCTACTTGCACAGATGAAAAAACCGTCCGAGAAGTTGCCCATCAATATACAATTTTTGGTCGTGTGACACCTCAACAAAAAAAATTGTTAATCAACGAACTGAAAACTTCTGGTAGCACTGTTGGTATGACTGGTGATGGTGTCAATGATATTTTGGCTTTGCGGGAAGCCGATATTTCGATTGCTATGGCTGAAGGCGATGGTGCCACCCGACAAATTGCAGATGTGGTACTATTGAATTCCGATTTCGCAACTTTACCCGAAATTATTTCAGAAGGACGGCGGGTCATTAATAATATTACTCAAAGTTCTGGCGTTTTCTTTATTAAAACTATCTACTCCTTCTTACTTTCAATCTTTTGTATTTTGACAGCGACGGCTTTTCCTTTTATTCCGTTGCAAATTACCTTGATTGATTTGGCGATTGAAGGTTATCCAGCTTTCTTTGCCTCATTTGAAGCCAATGATAAAAAAATCACTGGAACTTTCTTAAATACTTCCATCAAACGGGCGTTACCAAGCGCACTTCTCGTTTTATTTGGGATTATGGTCAGCTGGTTGATTCATGCTATGGGCTTCATTTCATTAGCGCAAAGTCATTCATTGATGTATTTCTTATTGATTGGCATTAGTTCTATCGGTGTGGTTAAATCCTTGCAACCATTTAATCCGTTGAGAGTCTTTTTAGCAGTGACTTCCATTGTGGGAACCTTTGTGGCCGTCTTATTGTTCCATAAATTATTGGTAGTTAGCTTGATGAACCTACCAACTTTAGCCATTTTCTTAATCGTGATGCTAATAAGTGGACTTGCTTGGGAACCAATCTATCGTAAAGTTTTACATTTAGGCGCTCGTTTAGTTCGGGCATAAAAAAATCCCTTCAGTTATTGATACTTAACTGAAGGGATTTTTAATTTAGTAATAAACCTATTCTAATTCACCAATTTGTTCTTTAGCTTCATATTTCCCTAAATCTAGCTTTAACTTTTCCTTAGCTAAATTAGTGAAAATGACCATCACGTCCGTTGGTTTTTCTTGTGCTTGTAGATACGCCAAGTCTACATTGGCTAATAAAGTATTTTCATCCACTTGATCGTCAACTTCGACAGAAATATCAAAGCCTTCACCATTTAATTCTACCGTGTCAATACCGATATGAATCAATACTTCGACACCACCTTTAGTTACTAATGAAATCGCATGTTTAGTTGGGAAAATAGCAGTAACTTTCGCTTTTATTGGACTGTAAATATCTCCATTAGTAGGAAATATGCCAAAGCCATCTCCCATCACTTTACTGGCAAACATTTCATCATGGACGTCTGCTAAAGCAACGACTTCGCCAGCCACTGGATTGAATAGTGTCACAGCTTTATTTCTACTAAATAGTCCCATTTAAAATTTGCTCCTTTATTTTGAAATAATTTTCATTTCTTTTGCTAATTTTTTATCAGTCTGGTCAGAAATCAAAGTCACCTCAGCTAAATCAAACGCCCGAACAGTTGCCGCTTTGTGGAATTTGGTGCTGTCACATAATAAAAACGAATTTCTAGCTTGATTGATTATCACTCGTTTTTTAGAAGCTTCCACATAATCGGGTGTGGTGACACCATACTTCACGTCGACGCCGTTGGCACCTAAAAATGCTTTGTCAAAGATATATTGTTTGATATTTTCTTCCGTTAATGGTCCCGAAATCGAAGAAATAATTGGGTTAAAAGTGCCTCCCAACAAAGTGATTTCACAAGAGAAATCTCCTACTAACGAAAGTGCGTCCGTGTTAGTGGTAATAATGTGGACTTTTTTGTTTAAAATTTCTTTGAGCAAAGCAAAGCAGGTGGAACCAGAATCCAAATAAAGCGTGTCACCATCATTGATTTGCTTGGCTGCTAATTTAGCAATGTATTGTTTTTCTTTGGTTTGTAGATTGGCTTTATCAGAGATCGGAATTTCCGTTGTGCTAGTAATTAATTTTACCCCGCCACCCGCCAATAGATGGACTTTATTATTTTTTTCCAACTCTTTTAAATCACGTCTTAAAGTCGAGGTAGAAACACCGGGAATATAATTTTGAAACTCTTCAATCCGAATCAGCTCTTCTTGACTGAGAATGTCTAATATTTTTTCTTTTCGTTCGTAAGGAATCATTTTTCAATCCTCATTTCATCTTCATGTGTTAACAATAATAATAACACAAATCAGCCATGTCACGAGGATCGATTGCGGATTTCCTAAGCCAATTGGTCGTCTTTATTCGTAAAGATATAGCCTAAAATCGCAGAAACAACTAATGAGATCAACAAACCAATCATTGCTTGAATAAAGTTAGAACTATTTTCTGTCACAAAGGCTGGGAATGTCGTCACACTACCAAATACGAAAGCATTGGTTACCACTTTCATCAAACCAAGATACGCGCCACCGACTGCACCACCGATAATTTGTGCTAAAAATAGCTTCTTGTTTTTTACTAATAAACCAAACAATGTCGGTTCAATAATTGCTGAAAGCGCAACCGTAATTAATCCAGTCAAAGCAAACCCTTTTAACTTTTTATTACGTGCCTTGAAAATAACACCAATCGTCGTACCAATAACCGCAAAGTTACAAGCAAAAGTGAAAGGTACAATATAGTCAAAACCGTAAGTTGAAACATTATTAATCATGATTGGATTAACTGCCCAATGAATTCCAAAACTTACCAAGACACTCCAGCCACCACCGACAACTACACCAGTTAAAACACTACTGCGTTCAATTAACCAATTGACGATATTGGCAATACCTTCACCACCATAAACACCGATCGGTCCAATCACAATCACAGTTAAAGGAATCATTACAACTAATGAAATCAAAGGAATAATAACCAATTTCAACGTTTCTGGAATATGTTTATCTAAGAATTTATATAAGTAAGAAAAGGCCCAAATCGATAAAATAATCGGTACCACAGTAGAATTGTAATTCATTAAGACTACCGGAATTCCCATGAAGCTTGTAGTCGCACCGTTACCTTGATTACCTAATAGCGCGATAAAATCCGGATGCAACAAAGCAGCCCCGATTAAAGCTGAAAGATATGGACTCGCACCAAATCGTCGCCCAGAAGTGAAGGCTAATAACACTGGTAAGAAATAAAAGACACTCATTGCTGCTGCATTTAAGATTGCATAAGTTCCACTACTTTCACTTAACCAGCCTAATTGAACGGCTAAAATAGTCAGCCCTCTCAGGATACCTGAACCGGCTAAAGCTGGCAGTAATGGCGCAAAAATTGCTGAAATCGCTGAAAAAATATTGGTAATGATACTGCCGCTTTTTTCATTACTCGTAGCTACTTGTGCTTGACCATTATTATTGACTAACTCTTCGAATTCATCATAAACCTTTGGTACTTCGGTTCCAATCAAGACTTGGTATTGACCAGCTTTGTTGACGACGTTTGCTACGCCGTCCATGTCTCTAATCTTGTCATCGTTTGCTTTTGATGGATCTTTTAACGTCAAACGCAAACGTGTGGCACAATGAGTCATGTTGGAAATATTCTCTGGTCCACCAACTTCGTCTAGAATGTTTTTAGCTAAAGCTTTATAATCTGTCATTTTGTACACTCCTCCAAAATTTTATCCTAAAAAGGCAAGAATTAAATCACTCGCTTTTACTGCACTATTTTCATTAATTACCGCTTGAATCTCTGCCATTCCCACTCTATCAATCAGTTCATCTAGCTTTTTAATCATTTTAATATTTCGTTGGCATTCTTCCACCGGATCTTCAATCACTGGGAAAGTATCAAAATAAAAAGCATAGTCATAATCATGCAACTTCGCATAATAGAGAAACTCGATTGTTTTAACTAAATTACTGGTCCCAATCATCAAACCATCATCATTTAAACCATAACCGTCATTCAAATGTACGCCATATAATTTCTGGCGACTCCCCAAAATACTGGCACCATAAGCTGGATTTTCATGCTTCATTAACATGTGACAAAAATCTAAAGTGATTCCCAAGTTATCACGCTTGACTTCATTCATCATCGCCAATGCTAATCCAAATGAATCAATAAAAGCATAAGCTCGCGGCTGAAATGGTTTATATTCAATACTAAATTTCACATCTGGCGCATAATCAGCTATTTCAATAAAACAATCACGAATTTGGTTCCAAACTTTTTCATAGTTGATTTGGAAAGAATAATCAAAGCCGTCAAAACCTAACCAAATAGTTACGATGTCGCCACCTAGCTCGCGACAATAATCTGCAGCTTCTTTACATAGTTTTAATGCCTCAGCTGAAATCGTTAAGTTAGCGTTTCCAATTTCACCATTGATAAACTCTTCTCTAAATCTTAAAGCGACACCATTTGGTTTCAAATCATTCTTTGCTAAAAGCTCTTTCATATCAGCTGGTGTGTGATTCACTACATGCTCCGGATAATTTAAATCAACATGACTTAGACCTAGATTTTTAAACTCTCCAAATACTTTTTCTAGGTCATGGTCAAATTTCGGTAAAAACGAATTAATTCTAGTTGCCAATTTCATATGATGATTCCTCCTTAAATCTTTTACTGAAATCATCATAGCATATGTTTTCATATTATTCCATATTTTTTCAAATTATTTTAAAATTTTTCAAATTAGATTTGGTCAATCATTTTGATTCGGTTGGCATGTCGACCACCTTCAAAGCTGGCCTCTAGCCATTCTTTCACGATCATTTTAGCCAACTCACTGCCGATAACGCGTGAACCAAAAGCTAAAATATTGGTATTATTATGTTCTTTAGAAAGTTTTGCAGAATAAGGTTCGCTACAAACAACCGCACGAATCCCTTTCACTTTATTAGCTGAAATCGAAATCCCAACTCCTGTCCCGCAAATCAAAATACCGCCGTCATAGTCACCGGCTGCCACAGCTTCCGCAACTTTTTTACCATATTTAGGATAATCCGTTCGTTGGTTTGTAGTTGGTCCAAAATCTTCTACCTGATGTCCTAATTCTTTTAAATAATCAATAATTGTGGGCTTTAATTCTAGTCCCACATGATCACTACCAATAGCTAATTTCATAAAAAAACCTCCGATTTATTTTTTTAATTCCGTTAATATTGCTTCATACGATTGGTCTTTGTTGAACAATGCTGAAGTTCCTAAAACAAATCCATCCACACCGATTTTACTTAATTGTTCTATTTTTTCCGGTGAAATCGCACCGTCTACCATTACTTTAAAAGCATAGTCAGCCTTCAGAGCGGTTAATTCTAAGATTTTTTTATCTACAAATGGCAAATACTTCTGACCAGAAAAACCCGGGTTAACCGTCATCACCATCACATAATCCACTAACGGTAATAATTCATGAATTGTCGCAACCGATGTTCCTGGATTGATAGCAATTCCAACTTTTTTCTGCTGATTTTTAATTAAATCAAGAGTTCTAGTAATTTGCGGATCTGACTCAGGATGCACATAAATAATATCCACGCCCATTTCCGCAAATTTCTCAACATATCGACCAGGATTCTCAATCATCAAATGAACATCCACCAGTTTATTGGTACTTTTTCGAATGGTTTCTAAATCTTGTATCCCCATCGCAAAATTTGGCACAAATTGACCATCCATAAAATCCAAATGAAAAATATCAGTCCCAGCTTGATCTAGTGCCACAACTTCTTTTTCTAAAGCAGCAAAATTTGCACACATCATTGACGGACACATTATTTTCTCCATCATAAAATCCTCCTTCATAAATTTTCTTTGAGTAATCGTTTACTCAACGGAGCTAAAAATAAACAATACAAACTATATCTGTAAATGTATTGTTTGGGTAAACGTTTACTCTTAATGTCTATAAATTACCACGATTACTCGTCGCTGTCAAAGAATTTTTTTTATTAATTATGTTAAACTGTTCATAGACAACTATACAAGGAGTTCATTATTATGAAGAAATATTCCATCAAAGATATCGCTAGACTGAGCGGTGTATCAGTGGCCACCGTCTCTAGAGTCATCAATAATAACGGACGATTTTCCGAAGAAACCCGTAAAAAAGTTTTAAGCGTGATTGAAGAAACCAATTATAAAATCAACTACAGTGCTAAAAGCTTACGAATGAATAAATCCTTTACCATCGGAATCTTAGTTCCTGATATTAAAAACTATTTTTTCTCAGACTTGGTTCAAAAAATTGAGGAAATCCTATTTGAACAAGGCTACACCACGATTATTTGTAATACCGCTCGCAATGCTGAAAAAGAACAGGCCTATTTACAAATCCTACAAGCCAAAGGAGTTGATGGCTTAATTATCATTTCAGGCGTTGAGGCTTTTTCTATGAATGCCGCTTCATCTGAAAAAAAGATTCCCTATATTTGCATTGACCGAGAACCACAAGACAAAAGCAAAACAATTTTCATCTCATCAAATCACTACCAAGGTGCCGAAGCTGCTACCGAAAGTTTGATTGCTTCAGGCGCCAAAAATCTAGCCATTGCCTTATATAACCGGATGTCTTCTGCCTCACGAAGCCGTCTATCAGGATTTGAAGAAACATTAAAAAAACATCAGCTTGGTTTCGATGCTGAAAAAAATAGTCTTCGCATCAGTTCCGACGACACTATCAATCAAGAACTAGATAACTTTTTAAAAAATAATCCGACTGTTGATGGTTTCTTTTCCACCAATGATACATTGGCTATGAAGTTAAATAGTCGGCTTAAAAAAATTGGTAAAAACGTCCCTCAAGATATAAAAATGATCGGTTTTGATGATACGCCTTATGGAGAATATTCTAGTCCAACTCTTTCATCTGTTCGACAAAATACACAACAGCTGGCTCAGAAAACTGTTGAAAGCTTACTAAAATTAATGGATTCTTCCACCACGTTAGGTGAAACTATCCTAATCCCCGTAGAATTAATTGTACGAGAATCCAGTTCCCGAATATAAAAAAACTTCGTTAGCTAAAATCGGCTAACGAAGTTTTTTTAGTGAGATTGTTCATCCGTACTACTTTTTTGTAGGGTTCATCTTACTAATGGTTAATCACTGGTTGAGTGATTCAGATGACCAATAATCAGCTGCCTTCTTCAACCCACACGCTTAAGTTTTGTATGAATGATGTAATCTCATTTGTACAATTATATTAACATATTTTTCGATATTTGTAAAACTGAAATCTCTATAAAACGCCGGCGTTTCAACGTTTATAGCACCTTTGATCATTCATGTATTCATCTCGCCAGACAAAAATTATAAGCTACAAACTGCATATATTATTTATGGCAACCCGCCTCATCAGGAGGTGAAATCATGGAGAAATTAATCTCGTTAATCATCGCGCCACTTTTTGTGGGTCTAGTACTTCGACTAGCTGATCATTGGTTGAATGATCACGATGAAAAATAACCGGTTGCCATTCTTCAACCCACACGCTTAATTTAAGCGAAAAATAAACCCCAGCCTATCACACTAGGCTGGGGTTTTGTGTATGGAAAACTTAATCTCGTTTGTACAGATACATTAACATATTTTTCATCATTTGTAAATGTTTTATCTTCGTAAAACGTTGGCGTTTCAACGTTTATAGCCCCTTAGGTCACTGGGCTTTTTCATCTCGCCAGACAAAAATTATAAGCTTCAAACTGCGTATATTATATATGGCAGCTTGCCTCAGTAGGAGGTGAAAGTATGAATGAGTTAATCTCATTAATCATCGCGCCACTTTTTGTGGGACTAGTTTTACAATTAGTTAATCACTGGTTGAGTGATTCAGATGACCAATAGTCAGCTGCCTTTTCTCAACCCACACGCTTAGTTTAAGTGAAAAATAAACCCCAGCCTAGTAGGATAGGCTGGGGTTTTGTGTATGAATGATGCAATCTCATTTGCACAATTATATTAACATATTTTTTATCAATTGTAAAACTGAAACCTTCGTAAAACGCCGGCGTTTCAACGTCTATAGCCTCTTTAACCATTCATGTATTCATCTCGCCAGACAAAAATTATAAGCTTCAAACTACGTATATTATTTACGGCAACCCGCCTCATCAGGAGGTGAAATCAAGGAGAAATTAATCTCGTTAATCATCGCGCCACTTTTTGTGGGACTAGTTTTACAATTAGTTAATCACTGGTTGAGTGATTCAGATGACCAATAATCAGCTGCCGTTTCTCAACCCACACGCTTAGTTTAAGTGAAAAATAAACCCCAGCCTATCCCATTAGGCTGGGGTTTTGTGTATGAATGATGCAATCTCATTTGCATGATTATATTAACATATTTTTCATCATTTGTAATACTGAAACCTTCGTAAAACGCCGGCGTTTCAGTCTTTTAAACTCATTCGTTCATTCAAAATAAGAACCCAGATATATGAATTATTAATGGTCATTGTCTCTCCAACCCTGTGCAACCCACCAAGAGTTATCTGCACTATTCAACCGATAATGATCAAAGCCGGTTTCTTGTGAATTCAGATTAAGCATCCTAAAAATTGATATGCCTTGCTATTTAAAAAGCCACACCTTCTTTTATCCAGCCAGTTTGCGTATCAGAATCTTACTCACCAATTTTTAGGACGAGTAGATATCTTTCGGAAGACATATTTTTCGAAAAAAAAAGAAACGCCGTAGCGTCTCTTTTTCAGGCACACCCCAGAAGGACAGGAATAGGGACAAGGGAGAGTTTATTATTGTCCTTTCTGGAAATGTGCCTTTTCAGGGCAAAAATTTATGGAAATGGGGGATGTTTAGTTTAAATACTGTTGTTACTTCTTTTACTAAGCAGTTGTTAAACCATCAATTGTAGCTTGTAATTCTGTTCTTGCAGCTGTTAATTCGATAAAAGCGGCTACTCTAGCATCTGCTGCTGTGGCATTAGTCATGGCATCTCTTGCATTAGTTGTGCGAGTATGTGCTGATTGCATCGCATTCCAAGAATCATTTGTATAACTTCCTTGACCACCTTCATTTGCAACACTGTAATTTGCAATAGCTGTAACAGTAGGAAGTGTGTTTACTTGCAAACCTACAATCGCTGCATTAATAGAATCAACTGCATCAGTTACTTCCGTATGAAGTTTTCCTAATGGTGCATTTACAAGATCATTTCCAGCATTCACAGCTTCAGTTAAAGTTGCATTCGAAGCGGTAGTAATATCGGCAGTGCTTCCAGCAAGTGTTCCTGCAAAAGTGATGCGAGTTTCTAACGCAGTCGTAACTGGTACTACTTGAGCCATCGCAGCTTCTAAGTTCATTCTTGCTGTTGTTAAACTATTAATCGCTGGTGCTCCTGTATTAGTATCAGTATTAGCAGTTTGCGCTGCAGCATAGATTGTAGCGTAATTAGCAACAGAATCAGCTACATATGCTGAAGCTGTTACACCAGTATTAATTGTATCAGCAGGAGTCATCAATTCACCTAATGCAGCTTTATTTAATACTAAAGCCTCCATTGCAGTATTTAATCCTGTCAATGCTGTAGTAACAGACGCAGGTGTACTATCAGCACTACCTGCAACAGTAACTGCTAGTGAAAGTGCATCTGTAAATGCTGTCGTTGATGTATAATCAGTTGCATTTAAACCTTGAGCAGTAGCAATTGCTGTATTTAACGCTGCTTTGTTAGTTGCTAAATTATCAATAGCATCAGTAATAACTTGTGTTGCAGCAGCTACTTCTTCGTTTGTATAGTTGTTTGTTCTATATTTGAATGATTCTCCTTCAGAAATAGCTAATTGTAACTTATTATAAGATTCTGGCGTATACATATCATTAGTATTAGCAATTGCTTTCCCTGCGGTAATTGCAGCATTCAAATCTTCAGTACTTACTAGGTTAGCCATAGCATCACGTAATGCAACTCTTGCTGCTGTAATTTCAGCGATTGTAGCAGCATCTGTATCAAGAGCAGCAGCGGCAGTATTTGCAGTGTCGGCTACACTATAACTGTAAATTGAGTAATCATCTGCGTCAGGAGCTAACTCCTTATAAGCTTCTACTTGCGCATCTAAAGCAGTAGTATCTTTCACCAATCCAGTAGCTGCTTCTTCTAAAGCAGTAATTGCTTCTGCAACTTGTGTTGGTGTCACGCCTGCTGGTTCGTTTACATAACCATTAGCAGTTTCTAATGCTGTAGCCATTGCTGCATAGCTAGCTTCTGTAATATCATCTGCATCGAATGCTGTTGCTACTTCGATTGCTGCTGATAAAGCAGTCATGTCAACAGATAAACCGTCGATTGCTGCACGTAAACCAGTTCTTGCTGCAGTAACTTCTTCAACAGAAGAATCAGCAGTGATGGCATTAGCAGTTGCTAAAGCTTCATTGAATGTTGCAATAGATTCTTCAGAGTAGCCATCTGTTGATACTTCATCAGCTTCTGTAATTACTTCGTTTAAAGCAGAAGTATTTGCTGCTAAACCAGCTAATGCTGCATTTAAGTCAACTAAAACTTCTTGTGCTTCAGCAGGTGTTTTACCAGCTGCATCTTTTACAAAGTCTTCTGCTGCTTTGACAGCTTCTTCTAAATCAGCATAGCTATCAGCAGTGATATCAGCTTCATCATAATTGCCAGCTGCTTCGATTGCTGCATTTAAGTCAGTTAAGTTTGGTACCAATGCGGCAACAGCTTCATTTAATGCTGTTACTTGTGCATTTACTTGTAATTGTGTTGCGTCAGCATTGTCAGCCACTGCTGCTGCCGCTGTGATCGCTTCTTGTAAAGCTGCGAATGTTGTTTCATCGTAATCTGCAGCATTTAAAGCTCGTGCATCTGTTAACGCAGTGTTTAACGCTGCTTTATCAATTGCTGGTGCTGCGTAGAATGAAACTGCTTCATTTGTCCAACCTTGATCAGTTGTTAACCAATCATGCTCAATAGATGATGTAGTAAACATATGTGCACCTGATACTGCGTTAGGATTGTAGCTACGATATACAGGTACTGATTTATCAGTTGAGCTAAAGAAAGCTTTTCCTTCTTGTGTCCAGCCTTCTGCTTTTAAGTTTGCATATTCACCTTCATCCGTAGTGTAGTGATGATCACTCGCATTCGGATTATACAGACGATAAACAATATCACCTTCTGTAGGTGTAGCCCAACCACCATCTTCGGGAATCCAACCTTGATCATCTAACCAATCTCTTTCATCTGCACTCTCTGTATAAAAATGTTCACCAGTTTTTGGGTTATACAGACGGAATAATTCAAGATTAGCTGCATCAGCATTAGTCCCTCCGTAAATTGCTAGACCCAAACCTATTACTGCTCCAAGACTAAGTAATACAGTCTTCTTCATAAAACTTCTCCTCCTAAAAAAAAATGAATAGTTGCTTCGTTACAATAATAAGAATAACATATTAAAAAACAAAAACAAAGCAAATTTGTCACATTTCATAAATTTTTTACGTTTTATTATAATTAACAGATAACTAACGAACGGTTGTTATCAACCGGTTTTTATTAACAAAAAATTTTCTATTTTTAGTTATTTTTGTACGTTTTTTTGGGGAATTGGAAATTCCTAAATAACAAAAAAAACGACCCTCTCCATAGACTCGTAAAAAAAATTCAAAATAATTGATGATTAATATAAGAAAATATTCTTTTACTTTTCATAATCGATAATACGTCTCGGTTTTCTCGAAAATCTATTTATCTTATCTCCAATATTCTCTCCAATTACTTTTTATACTCCACAGATTTTTTAATGAACTCCAAAAAATAAACACTCCGAACTTTTCAACCCAAATGAGCAAATAGCATCTTTTTTTCTAAACAAAAAAACTCCTGATCATCGTAAAATAATCAGGAGTTCCTTTTATCTTTATTTTCCGTAAAATCCGATTGCTTCTGAGATCCAGCCGACACTTACTAAATGATCATTTTCACTTCTTTCGACTGTGAAGTGATGTGACCCTGCATCTGTCGCATTTGGATTATATAGACGATAAACTGGTACATTTTCTTCTTCTGATGCATAGAAGGATACGCCCTCTTTCGTCCAACCAGAATTTCCGACAAAGTCATATTCCCCTCGGTCAACTGTGTAGAAATGTTCACCTGAGTTAGCATTATACAGACGGTAGACTGGTACGCCAGTTGCTGCGTCGCTACCATGCCAGCTAGTGCCTTCATCTTGTAAGCCTTGATCCCTTAACCAATCTGCCTCTGCTCTTGAGCTAGTGAAGATATGCTCACCATTATTTCTATTATACAGACGGTAAACCGGCACTCGTTCTTCTGATGGTGTTGGTTCTGGATCAGGTGTTGGTTCTGGGTCTGGATCTGGTATTGGTTGTTCAACTGCATTGACAGTTAATTTTCCATCTACATAGTTAATAGTGTAATTGGTATCTGCTTCGACAGTAAGATTCCCTGGTGTAATGGTGATTGGGAACTCACCAGCTGTTCCACTATTTGAACCATAAGTAGCTCTTGGTTTTTCTCCACCAACGAAGGCTGTATCAGCACTTTGCCCGTCAATAAAACCAGAATAGTTTATATCAATCTCTGCTGGTAAATGCCCATTTTGATCGACCACTACATCGGCGGCTCTTACTTCCACCGCTTTTTTGGCAATGGTATAAGTCTCATTTGCTTCGTAGGTCGGATATTTGTCTCCACCTGCTACAGAAATTTTCGCCTTGTATGCGCCCGCCTGGATCGGTGCTTCTGTCGTATAACTTTCTGAACCTTCGGCAGCATACGTTACTGTGATTGCGCCAAACTCTGCTTCACTATAATCGGCAATACTGACATTCTCAATTCCTTGAGCTGTGCCATTGTATTCCGCATTTTCTGGGATATTATACGTCAAAGCACTTGTTGGGAAGTTCAAGGCGGTAACAGTTAATGTGCCAGATGTGTAGTTAATATCATAATTTTTCGGTTTTCCAGTATTTGCTTGATTGATCGAGATACTTGAGGTACCTTTTTTATTTGTTGCTCCAGTAACATAGCTCACTGTTGGCTTACCAATCTCAGCAAAGACTGACTGCTCAGTTTCACCTTCTACAAAGTCTTTGTAAGTAATTGCTGGTTGTTGAACCGTGCTCAGATCTGTCCCCACAGGAACACTTATATCACCAATAGTTGCTTGTACGGCTTTTTGAGTGATGGCGTAATCTAAATCTTTTGTAGATGCTCCTTTATATTTTCTACCCTCTTCACCGACAGTAATTTTTATTTTGTATTTGCCAGCATCTTTTGGCAAAGTATCCTCATAATCATAAGGTCCCTTTTCTGCTGAACTTGGTACATTTGTATATTCGACTGATATTGTTCCATAGTCGGCTAGATTTCCGTCATCTCCTGTAATTGTTGGCGCAGAAATTCCTTGTTCAACCCCATTATATTCAACATTTTTAGCATATGGATAACTTAGCTCACCTGTTGCAGAACTTAGATCGATTTTATTGACAGTTAGTTCCCCTTTAACGTCTGTAAAGTCAACAACATAGTTATTATTATGATATGTCCCTTTTTCTAAAACAGTGATATCTTTTTCACCTGCTGTATAACTAGGACTAACACCCGCAGAAACATCCTTGTACTGTAAGGTTGGTTCTGATTGATAAATAGCAGATGCTAAAATAGAGCCATTTTTTTCACCTGTATAAGTGATCGTTGGATTCACAGATTCATCTACATCAACTATAGGGCTACTAATTGTTGGTGTAACTTTTTGACTAGAAATTATAAAGGTTCCTATAATCTCTTCAAATGCTTGATACTTACTTCCTGTATCATCAGTCTTGATTTTTACCGCGTATTCACCGACATCAATAGGCTCTGTAGAACTAAATGCCTCTGGATCCTTTTGCTCAGCTACTGGTGCATAGGTGATTCCATTATCTACAATCTCTCCAAATTCTTCATCGTTATAGCCTGTAATATTAGTTGATGTAACCTCATGTCCCTCTCCATCATAAATCAAGTCGCCCATGCCAGTCGAATCCAATGATAATAGTGCCGATTCAATAGGAATTCTAACGTCTACACCTTTAATAGGAAAGAAACCTTGGTTATCACCATTAGTGTATGCAATTCCTGAAATATCATCTTGTCGATCCCATGAGATAGATGGAGTAATCAGTTGATTTGCACCTTGTCGTAATAATGCCTCATCTGTATCTTTGTTAAAGAGGGTATCATTACAATTTTTAGCAATTAGGATCGCATTACCGGAAAAATTTCCGCCGTCATTTAAGTAGTTAACATCTAATGCTCCATCACGCTCTCCGTAAATCACACCTGAACGAATACCAAGAGTACCGCCGCTTATGGCACTCACCGCATTCCCAGCATCTGACGTATTATTAAGTAATACGCCTCCATCCATATTGAAGGTGCCTCCAGTATGACCAACACGCACAGCGCCACCAGTACCATCAGTACTAGTATTCTCTGCTTGGTTATTGCTGACAGTCCCTGCCGTTAACGTCACTGTTGAATTGTTGCCAACATAAAAAGCACCACCAGTACCGTTTGCACTATTTGCCTGGTTATTATCAATAAGCGTGGTATTATCGTTTGGCTCATCAATGGAGGTCGTTGCATTGTTTCCAGCTGTTCCTACAGAATAGATGGCTCCTCCGTTCCCAGTCACGGTGTTTCCTTCAATGGTTCCACCAACAATATTGATATCTGCACCATTAGCTGCATAGATAGCGCCTCCATTAACTGCACTATTCTGCTCGATTGTCCCCTCTTCCATTGAAACGTCTGTATAACCTGAAGCATAAATAGCACCTCCGTTTCCGGTACCCTCCTTTGCATTGTTGGAAGCTATATGTGTATTTGAGCCTTTAATGCTAAGGGTCGTAGGATTTGTGTCTGTTCCCGAAGCATAGATTGCACCTCCATGTAGTGCGGACTCATTTCCGTTCATATCACCACCATCTATTACAACATCTGAGCCGCTTGCTGCATAGATACCACCACCTCCATATCCGGTAGTAGTATTTGTCGTTTCATTATTTTTTATAACTCCCGTACTTCCCACTATAACAGATGAATTATTAGCCCCTGATCCGGTACTATATATCCCGCCACCTCTAGCCGCTTCATTATTCTCAATAGTTCCAGCTACTGAAATTTTTGAACCAGAGGTCGCATAGATGGCACCACCATGAGCTGTAGTCTTATTCCCACTAATAGTACTTTCTTCATTCACATTTACAATTGACTTGTTAGATGCGGCTATTGCCTGTCCATTTACTCCACCATTTCCGTCCTTCACTGTACTATTCTCTTCTAAATTTAAAGTTGAATTAGAGACCGTAATTAATGATTGGCTTGAAGTATATGTTTCTTTTTCTCCATCTATTGTTACATTTTTTAAACTAAGTTTCCCTTGAGTATTATTGTTTCTGGAGTCGGTAAGATTAATCACTTTCCCTCCAATAAAACCAAGACTAATCTCATAATCTTCGCCCTCTTCAGACTGAATAATAATATTTTTACCTGCAATGTTAATCTGTGAAGAAATCGTTACATTATTCTTTAACGTAATAGTCGTAGGCGTCGTAGCACCTACGGTTGTGTAATCATCAATTACCTCTTGTATTTCGCTTCCTTCGGTCACTGTATATTCATTTTCGTCTACTTTAATCGCCGCTCCCACCACCAATGACTGGTAGTTCAACAATGTTTCTCCGATAGTCGCTTTGGTGGTGTTTTCAGCTGCAAAAGATTCCACTGATCCTAAACCAAACGACGTCAATAAGATGACCCCAGTTGCGACACTGACTAATTGCTTGTTCCACTTGATTTTTCGATACCGCTGCCCATTTTCTTTATTCATTTTTTTATTCTCCTCCCAGAATTTTTCTAGTTGCTTCGTTACACAATAATAATATCATAAAATTACAAAAAAATAACTAATTTTTTTACAAAAAAATCATGTTTTTGTTTTTTATTATAATAAACAATTAGTTAACGCGCTTATACATATAATAAAAAGGAAACTTTTATCAAATTTTATTTTTTACGAACAAACAGTTTATGTTATCTTTAATTTCAATATAAATAACAAAAAATATTCCAAAGAGTCGATATCAACCTCGCTGGAATATTTTTCTTTGACATTTTTGTCTCATATTCTTTCAAAAATTCAAAATATTGGTGTAATTTAGTCGTCACGTCAAAGTATTCCCCTATTTATTCTTACCTTTAAGCCACTTTCAACATATACCCGACATTCCGAACTGTCATAATCTTGAGATGATCCAGCTCATTTTCTTCTAGTTTATCCTTGATCCTTTTTACCAGATTAGATAGTTGGCATTTGGTAGACAGGCTGAGTTCTTTATTCCAGATTTTCTGACATAAGTCTGCCCGTGAAAAAGGAGTGCCCGGCGTATCTGCTAATATGTTCAATAGGGTTCTTTCTCTTTTACTTAAACCTAGACGATCTACGACATCTTCTAAAGTTTCCGCATAACGTCCCATTTTTTCTGGTGAATCATAGTGACTAAGGGCTTCTCTCAATTCGGTTAAGGAAACTCTTGGGGACATATAGGTCACTTTTTTTTCTTGATGATCATCTTCTGTTAACGGGCCATCTTTTAATTGGATGATGCCTAAAGAGCTTAAGCCAATATCTTCCAAAATCACCTTAGTTTCTTGATTGGTCAACGTTTCACTCAGGACTACTATTTGGAAAGTTTCGAGGAAACTTTTTGGTAAAGCATGTTTTTTGATTGTATTTAAAAGAGTCGTGCTGCATAAAACTTCATGACCCAGATGTCTGATTTTTTCTTCTAATTCGATTTCTACTGAGATACTTTTAGTTAAAAATAATACCCTACACATTCCTAATCACCCGCTTGTCATTTTTTATGTAACGGGCTGTGAGTAGATGACCCACAGCCCTTTTTTTAACTAATAAATTGATTTAATTGTTCTTGCCAGTTGAGATACAACAAGACTGCCGCGATCACTGCCAGCAACGCTACACATAATAGTCCACCGTCAACTAACAGTGCGAGAGGATTTTTTTGTTGTTCCACTCTCAAGCGACTATCTTTAATAAAGAAAAACATGAAACTGATGAGACTGACCATTCCCAGTCCACCAAAGATTGCGATCCATATCGAGATTGTCATACTCTCATCCTTTCTACGGCGTATTGTCCAAGGACCAGCTCACCGTTGCATTGTATTTTTCTCCAGTCTTTCCGGCATTTGATGGTAATTGTAATTCAACACCATTAAATGGGATTTGAAGTTGCCAAGTACCAGCTCCTTGTGCCTGATCTGCCGAGGTCAGTCTCTGAGGCGAACCTCCAGAAGCTAATTCAGTTGTACCTACAGTAGTAGGTATACCAGTCGGAGAGTCATTAAATATCTCGTCTTCTGTATCTGGCTGAAGTACATTTTTGATTGACATACTGCTAAAGTTCAAACTTGTACCATTACCAAATGGCATGATCCCTTGTTGATTACTAAAGTTTGAAAGACTTGCTGATAATGACCAGCCGCTGTTCGTTGACTGATTATTTTGCACCCGCACATAGAAACCATTTTGCGGTACTTTCGTATTGTACTGATAATCAGATTCTCTCAAAGGATATAAAGCTTCTTTATCCGATCTTGAGCGATAACCAAAATTGAAACCAGCTGGCACCGAAGTAATCGCTAAACCTTCATTACTTGGTGTATAACTTTGTTGGTCGTCTTTGACTTGGACTTTTGTAGTGGCGGTACTAGTGAATCTTGTTGCATCACCCGTTGTATCCGCCCATGTCACTGTTCCAGTCGTCGTTAACCATTTTAAGACTTCGGTATCTTGGACAGTAGCGTTAAAGGTAATTGTCGCCGAAGCTCCCTTAACAATATCGCCGATACTTATTTCATTATTAAAGTCTGCCGGAGGCGTAATAGCAGTACCATTTGTGACTTTAATACTCTCTGCATCCACTGCTAATCCTTCTGGTAAATCCAGTTTAGCTTGAACATCCTTCATATCTATGTCACCGATACTATAAACATTCCAAGAAAAACCGACCGTTTCTCCAATCTCAGCTTTCGTCTTATCTGCTTCTAAAGTTTGATTGGTATCACTGGCCTTATCAAAAGTGACTGTACCATTAAATGATTTCGTACCTGATGTAGCACCTTCTTGCAGATTGCTGTAACTAAAATTATAAGATTTTCCGCTTAGACTACTTCTTGTTACATTTGATAGCACTGCTTTATCACCAACAGAACCATATTCTGCTTCTGGCGTAATCAAGTTAGTGCTATTTCTAGAGGTAGTCAAAATACTTCCAGCAGTTGTTTTTAACAGATCGACTTCTGCTTTTTTGGTCCCATCAATTAATGGAATAGAAGTAGTCAGTTTTTGATTACTGACGTTCATTGTTGCTAATTTCGTTAAATTAATGAAGCCACTAATATCACTAATTTGGTTGTTGCTTGCATTTAAATATTTCAAGTTAGGCGTATTACTTAAATCTAACTCGGTCAGACCTGTGTTATAGATGACTAGATGATCAAAATTATCTTTATTATTTAAAGTAACCTTTTTGAGATTAGGGTTATTCCCGACATTCAGTTCTTTCAACTTCTTATTATTATCTAAATCAAGTGATGTCAGATTATTCTTGTCTTCTAGTTTTTCATCTGTTTGATTATAGACATTTAGGATGGTTAAATTCTCATTTTGACTAGTATCAATCGTCCCTTGGATTTTGTTATCACTCATCAAAAGCGTCGACAATGCTTTATTCTGAGTCACATCAATTGTTTCTAATCGATTGTAAATTAAAGTAATTTCATCTAGCACAAGGTTTTTCGTAACATCTACATCTGTAAGTTGATTACGATCCACATTCAATTTTTTCAAATTTATGGCGTAGTTAATGCCTTTCAAAGAAGTAAGGTTTCCATAGTTTGAACTAACTCCAGCACCATTAATCAAAGTCAATTGTTCCATATCCAGATCCGTTATTTCGTGTTTACCTTTTTTTAGACCACTCCAAGCATTTCCCAGATTCGTCACATTGGCTTTATTCCAAGGATTCTTCTCTTTACTTAGTAAGTCACCTAAATTGGTATCAAGATCATAATCAGTAGGATATAGGTCTGTCGGACCCTCTCTAAGCGCTGTCCCAGCATACTCATCAAAGTCAATCGTCCCTGTGAAGGTTATTCCGGTGGTATTCCTTTCAAAACTAATCGTTTTACCATTTAGAACCGATCGTGACGAGCCAGTTATGATGATTTGGCTGGCGTCATAAGTAATCTCTGCATCCGAATCTGCGATAGTTGCGCTTAATGTCGACGAGTCAGTCATCTTCAAGTGATCGATTGCCGTCGTATATTTGCCCTCTACCTCAGTAAAAGTCGGGTAAGCTAACTTGAATGTTTGATTACTTAAGTTTGCAGTTAGATTTACAGTTGTTTGATTTTTCAAGGCTTCAACGTTTGTAAGATCACGGATTTGATTATTCCTCAATGTCAATGTTGTTAAGCTGGTCAGCTTTTCAAGACTAGGGACCTCACTGACTTGATTGGTATTAATATTCAAGTAATTTAACATTGTCAATTCACTTACACTGCTAATGTCTGAGATTTGATTTTCATGGGCATTCAAGCTGACTAACTTGGTCAAGTTCTTAAAGCTACTGATATCACTGATTTTATTGACATGAATAATCAGCTCAGTCAATTCTTTGTTGTTACTGACATCCAGAACCTCTAACTGATTGTTATCAATTTCTAAACGTGTTAAATCTGTATTGTTGCTAAGATCAATCGTTTTCAATTGATTTTGGCGAAGAACCACATTACTCAGCTTCGTATTGTTAGTCAGATCTACTTTAGTAATCCTGTGATAACGCGCGTTCAACGAAGTAATATTTGTCGCAAAGTTCACACCTTTTATTGATGTTAAATTACCTCTAGCTGAGCCAGATCCACCTGCAACAGTAATTGTGATCAATTCCTCCATATCAAGGTCAGTGATTTCATTTGTCGGTTTATTTGTGCCGCTCCATAAACCAGTGTTTGTTGTCCAATCAGCGCTATTTTTTCTTAATCTGTCTGCTAAAATCTTATTAAGATCGTAGTCCTCATTACCACTTGCGTCAGGAACACCTTCGATAAGTTTCCGACCGGTATACTCATTAAAAGTAATCGTTCCGTCAAATGTCTTAGTATCTGCAGTAGTCGCACCTTCACCTAAACTTGCACCAGCGTATTCAAATGTAATACTTTGTCCTGCAAAATCTCGCGCGGCTACACCGCCGATAGTGATATCATCACTGTCTGCAGTATTTGTTACAGTTGCACCTTCAAGATCACTTGCCACCAAATTTGCAGTCAATCCAGTACCGTTGGTTGTCGTCAGCACATCGACGATCCCTGTGCCTTTACTAAGATCAAACCTTGGAATGTCAACTTGGATCTGTTGATTACTGGCATTCAAAGTTGTTAACTTAGGTTTGGCACTTAGACTACTGATATCACTGATTTTGTTGTTACTTACATTTAGGGATGTTAATTCTGTCATCCCACTTAGACTAGAAATATCACTGATTTGATTCTGAGAGATATTCAATGTAGTAAGGTTCTTCAAGTCACTTAAAGAATCGATATCGCTGATATTATTGGCGTAGAACTGCAATGTTGTCAGGTTTGTCAAAAAATTGATTCCTTCAACTTCAGTAATTTTCGGGTTGCTACGGCAAAACAATGTCGTCATTGCCTTTGTGTTTCCTTCACCAAAAATCATTCTTTCTAAGTTATCACATGAGTACACCCTTACGTCAGCTAAATCGGGTAACATCGAGAGATCAATTTCTGTTAATCCGGTACTCCCCGTATTAATTGTGGTAAGTTTCGTGTTCTTACTGAAATCAATCGTTTTGAGGCTAGAATTAGATTGCCCCTGAAACGATATTAATTCAGTATTCTTACTGAGATCAATACTTTGTAGACTATTAATAGAAACGTCCAACGCTGTTAATGCCGTATTCTGTGTCAGGTCAATTGATGTTAAGGAATTACGTCCTATATTTAAGCTTGTTAATTTGATATTTTTTGTCAAATTAACATCTGTGATAGCGTTCTGATATGCACTTAATGAAGTTATATTTGTTGCATATTCGATACCTTTTAGAGAACTCATGTTGCTCGGACGGATATATATCCCGATCAACTCTTCCATGTCGAGATCGGTGATTTGATTTCGAGCTTTTTCTTTACCGACCCATTCACCACCACCTGCGATTGTAACGCCATTTATTTTTTTGTCTCTTAACCTAGTAGCTAAGTTTGTATGCAAATCGAAACCGTGTCCTGAGTTTTCTGAACCCTCTATCAGTTTCGTCCCTGCATACGCAGCAAAGCTAATATTTCCATTAAAGCTGACTGCAGGGTTCATAGGCTGTGTTACAGAAAAGTTAAGCTGGTGACCATTTAAGATTGATCGCATTAGGCCGGTGACATCGATTGCGGCGCCATTTGGTTTGATTGTGGCTTTTTTGTTTTGTGTCTCATCAACTATTTTCGCCGACTCGACTGAATAACCTGTCGGCATCTTCAAAGGATCAACCGTTGTCTTATAATTAGCACCATCTGCTGTAAAGGTCGGATAATAATCCACCGTAAACGCTTGGTCCTTTGCATTAACTGTCGTCAATTTAGTCAAACCTCCAATAACAGAGATATCATTAATCTGATTTTCATTTGCATCGATAGCTGTTAATTCTGCATTTGACTTTAATTCATTCAGACTGGTTAACTTATTCTGGTTGACATTGATTGTTTGAAGATTCGTCGCATGTTCAATCCCATATAGTGAAACAAGGTTTTGATTCACTGCTTTGATGGATAAAATATCAGCCATATCTCGTTTACTAATTCGATCAGCTGGTTTATCTTTACCACTCCAAGGATTACTACTGACTGTTGTCACCTCAGCTTCGCCGCTTCTTAGAGCTTGGGCTAATGTAGCATCAATATCATAGGGCTCTATATCGCCAGGACTACCTTCTGTTAAAAACTCTTCAGATTCAATGTTGATAGCACCCGCAAAGGTTCTATTGGGACCTCGCCATAAAAATTCAAGATATATTTGATCCAATTTTGGAAAAGTAGCTGAAGTTAAGACTAACTTATTTGAACCTGCTTCTTTCGATGCTGTAACTGGACTATCTTCATTCATATCACTAAGTATATATTGTTCACTCGTCCATGGTGACGAGCTCATATTTGGTATTTTCAACAGATCAATGGTCGCTTTGTATGTTCCATCACTTTGCTTTTTAAAATCAGGAAAGTCCATACTAATGATTTGTGCCGATGCATCTATCGTTCCATCTTTGAATGGTATTCCAGTGATGTCAGCAATCTTATTCCGGACAATATAAATAAAAGTTAAGTTACTGTTTTCCCTGAAATCATCCAGATTGGTCAAGTTATTATTAACGCCTGTATAATGCTCTAAATTTTTAGCAAAGTTGAGCCCTTTCACCGAATCTAGTCCCAAGTCATTAACAGCGAGCGCTGTGATTGCTTCCATGTCTTCTCTGGTAAGTGTATTGGCTTCTTTCTCCCTGCCACTCCAAGGAGTGAGGTCACTTGTCACTATATGACCAGATCCTTTTCTTATAGCCTCCGCAAAATCTGCATCGATATCATAATCACCATTCGATCCATCATTTGGTCGACCTTCGGATAAAGTAGCTTCACTATACTCGAGCGTCCCACTGAAAGAAATTCCCTTACCAGTTCGTTTAAAATAAATTGTTTGTCCATCAAGACTTACTTTGCTTCCGCTGGTAGCAATAATATTGTTTCCCTCAGTTTTTACTGATACGCCACTAGCGTTATCTGTGTCGGCTGTAAAAGTAACACCATTAGAGACATTCATCTTCAAATAATCAATCGTCGCTTTAAACTGATCGCCATCCTTCCAAAAACGTGGGTAAGGTGGTTGTAATAATTGATCATCTAAAGTGGCATCTTTTAGATTACTCATTTGGTCAATACTAGTGATATCTTTGATTTGATTCTTGTCTGCATTCAAGGTAGTTAAATTTTTCAGATCACTAACTTTGCTAATATCACTTAATTGATTGTTACTAATATCCAAAGATTTCAAGTTTGGAAAATCGTTAAGAATATCGAGATCACTGAGTTTACTATCGTTAACTGCCAAAGTAGTTAAGTCAGTCAAACCACTAATACCATCAAAGTTATCGAAAGAATTACCACCAATTTTCAATGTAGTTAAATTAGTTAATCCACTAAAAATCTGACTATTGGTCATTTGATTCGATCCACAGTCTAAGGAAGTCAACTTTGTTTGATTCTTCAAATCGAGCGTCGTTAACGAGTTATGATTCAATTCCAAAGTTTCCAATTCTTTGTTCCCTGTGAGATCTACTTGTCTGAGATCTACTCGTCCAATATCGTTATTATTTGCTTTAAAACTTTTTAAAAATGCAGCGAATTCAATCCCCTGTATAGAAGTTAAATCACTATTAGAGACATCAATACTGGTTAATGCTTCCATGTCTAAATCTGTCAGGCGATTTACTGGTTTACCATCGCCACTCCACGCTTCACCATCGTTTGTTAAGTCACTGTTCGTTCGTAATAACTCAGCAAATTTAGTATTTATTGTATCGCTGTAGCTTAGGTAATCATCTACTTCTCTTAGTACTGTCCCAGTGTATTCTAAAAAACTGATATTTCCAGTAAAAGTGATATTATCGGCGAGAATATTTTTATCTCTTTCAAAATAAAGAGTAGTACCATTGTTGAAAGCTGATCGTCTTAAAGCGGTAAAGTTTACAGAATTGGGTACAGATACGGAAGCAGACGCATCAGGTTCAATACTATTATCGGACCGCCTCACACTAAACGCATAATTAGTATGATCGGCAGTACCAAGGACATTCAAACGAGCGAAATAATTGACAAAGTCATCATTAAAACGTCTTATCGTAAATTGTGGACGGTACCTGCTTTGGATTCTCTGTCCCTGAAGATCAGCCACTTCTAATTCTGAAAAACCTTCAACCGTTTTGATATCTATAATTTTATTATTTTTTACAGATAACCGCTTCATTGACGTATTGTTCGCCAAATGATCCAAGTTAGTTAGTTGATTATCATTAACACTAATTTCTTCTAGTGTGGTCATATCTGTCAGACCATCCAAGTTGGTTAATTGGTTGTCATTAAGGCTAATTTCTTCTAATTTCGTCATGCCTGCCAGATCATCTAAGTTAGTTAGCTGATTATTATTTGCAGATATTCGCTTCGTTGCTAAATCTTCTGCAAAATAACCAAAATTTAAGCTAGTTAGTTGGTTATCGTCAACATTTATTTCTTCTAATAGTGTTGTTGTTAGCAGGTGATTTAAGCTAGTTAACTGATTATTATTTGCTTTAAATTTTATTAAGTTTTTAGCATGATACATACCAAACAATGAAGTCAGCTCTTTTCCAGAAACATCAACACTAGTTAAGTTCTCCATATCGGCTGCCGTTATATTATTTACTGGCTTTTTAAAGCCGCTCCATGGACCGCCATCATTGGTGGCAGCTTTATCTGTCCTTAAAATTTCAGCTAATTTAGAATCAATCCCAGCCTGTCCTTCACCCTCCAAACCTTCAAATAAGTAATGATTATCATCTGCTTCAAGCACTAATCTTCCATAAAACTCTATTGTTTCAGCTCCAGTCAATTTCGCACTGTCATATTCAAATGTATAATAAATACCACCTGATAAATCTCTTCTCGTATATCCGGAAAATGTGATTTGATCACCATCCCATGATATGGTACTTCCTGATGGCTGAGGATATGTTGTCTCCACGATTGTCATTCTATCAGTTTCCCCAGTAGTCCTTAAATTGTTGAGAACTAACTTTTGATCCTCTATAGCCGACCATGTTTCAACCGGAATAGTAATTGATTGGGATCCCATGTACAAACTAGATAGTCCTGAAAAACCTGAGATATCACTAACAGAATTATTCGATCCAGTCACTCTATCTAAGGTTTTTGATGTAAACAGACAGGACACATCACTCACTTTATTTTTGGAAAAATCTAAGACTTCAATAGGCAGATCTTTGATCGGCTCTAGACTGGTCAACTGATTATCCCTACAATTTAAATCAACAAGAGGCAAGCCCTTGAGCTGTTCCAAACTAGTCAACTGATTGTTTGAACAATTTAATTCCGTCAGATTGGTCGCAAACTCTAGCCCTTTTATCGACTGAAGATTGCGATATGACACAGCTGCCTCTGTAAGAGTAACCATATCATCGACGGTCAATTCCCCAGCATTTTTTCTATAACCATCCCATCCACTTTGAGCCCGCAAAGCTGTTGATAAATTCTTGTCAATACTATATTCCAGACTATTGTCACCTTCACTTAATAGTTGAGGATTGTAGTCTTCGAAGGTGATTGTGCAAGCATACATAAAAAAACCAGAATTAGTCGTACTTTCATCACTGTCATATAATATCGAACCTTCACTAAGCGTTTGCTTGGATATGTTCTCAAAATTCATCGTATTACCTTCAATGGTTGCCTCTTTCTCTGAGTTAGATGAAGAAGAATTGGGTGTATATGTCGCTGTCGTTAAATCGATATTGTCAGATATTTTTATAGTGTCGATGATCTTTAGTTTATTTTCTGCATCCACCTTCACATCTGATAAAGGAATCGTAATTTCTTGCCGATCAGCATATATCTCTTGCGCTTGTATGACCTTCGTGAAGTCAGCAATTTTATTACCAAAGCAGCTTAACGATTCAATATTAGCGCCATTATTATAAAGCGAAAAATCCGTAATTTTATTACTGCGACAGTTTAATTTCGATAGTTTAAGATTTTTGGTTAAATCTAAAGAAGTTAAGTCATTCATGCTACAGTCCAATTCGTCCATATTGATTGCATATTCCAATCCTATCAGATCCCTAACTAGTGAAAAAACTGGAGGATGTCCGCCATCACTAACGATTACCACCTGTAACGTCTTCATATCTCCTATAGTCAATTTACCAGGATCTTTTAAATCGCCACTCCATAGACCCCCACTTATAGTTATATTCATACCACTACTTCTCAATGCAAGAGAAAGTGTATCATCCAGCATATAAGTCTCAGGATCATCTTCTCCAAAAGTCCCTTCTACCATCGGTGTTTTATCATTCACGGCAGCTGGTTCAATACCATGGACTTTTGCAGCCTTTGCACGCAATGCATCACTAATGTCGTCAGAGGCTACCTCATCTGCTTCACTATCACTTTGTGCTTCAACCTCACTGTCAGCAACTTCTTTATCCGAATCGCTGGTAGCTTTAGTGGTTGCTTCTTTTGCATCCTTGTTGGTGGAGCTGGTGGTATTTGTCGTACCTTGTGCTTTACTTTCAGATGAACTACTTGAACCGGTTTCTGTGGTCGGGGTATCCGCTGGAACATCTTTGTTGATAATTGATTGGGCGGCGACTGTCGGTTCATCAGTGATTGTCGGCATCGTTGCCTCTGTATCTGTTAAGGGATCGATCGTCTCTGCGAATATCGTTGGCGCAGGAAAGCTCGATCCTAGGATCAACAAGGTACAGACACCTGTCAGTATTTTTTTAATCATCAGTGGCCTCCTTTCTCAAACGTGAGAATAGGAACAACCAAAAACTTGCCAGTACGCAGCCGAGACCGATGATCTGCCATTGATTAAATGTCCCACCGGTCTGAGGAAGTCGTCCCCGACTGACTGGTGTCCTACTTACATTAATGGTTAGCGGAATCACATTGTTTCTTTCCGCTGGCTCTGGCGGTGGTTGCGGACTCGCCTCACTGAAAGTAATCCCAATCGTGTCTTGCCATTGGGCAGCAAAGGATTGGGTAGGAAGTACCGTCATACCTATACAAGCAGCCAGTACTAGCCAGCTTTTTTTTCTTTGCCTCACACCCCTCACTCTCCTTTTATCTGCCATCGACGCTGGCGTCTAAACAGATAGAAAACTAATCCAAGCCATATCACAAATAATCCTGCCGCAATCCACAGTACCCAACCGGGTATCAATATTTTGTAGACTGTTTCCCGATTGATCTTCGCCGCTCGATTCCCACTGACGGTGAACTCTTCTTCCCATTCCCAAGTCCGACCTGCACCTTCTGCTTTTCCAGTAAAGACATAAGTCCCAGCTGAAAAATTATTCAGATCAAGGGGTAATTGGAAGTCAAAATTAGAATTCGGTGCCACTGCAAAGTTGGTCTGACGATTGCTGACGATCGTATCTGATTGTCCTCGTCGTCTGACTTGCCCTTCGATCACCATTTCTTGCAAGACTTTCGGTTGGTCATTTTGGATATTTGCTGCAATGACTTTTCGACCATTTGATAGTTTTAAATTAACGTTCTTTAATTTCAAATCCGCACCTAAGTTAAAACGCTCTCTATCTTCCGTCAACATCAATGCGATCGTATAGCCATACTCCGAACTCAATGCTGCCTGTCCGGCTTGTTGCGTCCCGCCATCTCTGTCAACGAATCGTAACGATCCTAATTTCACCCCAGTAAAATTTTCTGCTGGTGGCTGGATCGTATACTCGATCGTTTTTTCCTCATAGTTGGCGACGGTGACTTCGGTCTGTCCACCATTGATGGTCACCAGATCCGTCACTGGATTTTTTAGGCTTTCATCTAGTTTAGGATTCACTCTCGTGTAATCGATCGATCCTCCCGAACTACTGACCGCATTATGTACGGTTAAGTGAACAGTCGTGGCTGCCTCTTGAGTACTTCTTACTTTCACCTGAATCACTTGCGGCGTATCAGGCTCGATCCCTAAATAAAAATAGGTCTTCATGACATCCACTTGATTATCTGGAATCACTGCTTCTACAGTAAAACCTGTCGCTGACTGTGCATCAGATTCATCTGCCGCTTGAACTTGACTCGGAAACAACCAGACACAACTGACCAGAACTAGGAGGATGACTCCTCGAAATGTTGCTTTGTAATTATTCATCATTTCCTCCTAAAAAAAGGGGAAAAAACGATGTTTATTCCCCTTGGGTTTTTGTGTGGTTTAAACTAGATCATTTAATGACCAAGTGATTGTGCCTTTGTATTGACCTGCGTTCGCAGTATCTGCAATAACATTTAATCTAATGTTTGACATTTCTAACGCTGAATAACCCTCTGTAGAAGAAGCGCCAGATGTCCCATCTCTTAATAATTCTACTGGAAAACTTTGACTACCACTCGCTTGATTAAGCGTAACATTAGGAGTTGTTGCTATAGCTGTCGAATTGCTTTGATTACTAATAGCACCATTCGCAGTTGGTGGTGTCATCCCATCACCAGTTAGGTCATTGTAATCTCTCGATGTTCCAGTAAATAGTAATTGAGCACCTGATAAAATATCTGAAGAAGTAGCCACATTTGTAATCTGGCTAAGATTTGCTGACAACGCCCATTGATTTCCTACTACTTCATCCCGACCCTCTTGAATAACAATATAGGCACTATCGGACTTGTTAAAAACTCCATTCGAACCAGTTGGAGCAGCATTATTCGCACCAAAATCAAAAGCATTTGTTACTGGAATATGTCTGAATTGTAATGTTCCTGGAATTTCTGGCTCCGCAAATCCAATCGTTGCATCCGATGATCTCTCTTGTGTTGCTGCAAGCGCTGTCGTTCCCGATAAACCTAATCCTAATACACTGACACTCGCCAATAAACCTGCCAATACCTTTCTTTTCATGTTAAATCTCTCCTTTTATTTTTTTATATTAAATGACCTGAGCCATTTGATATCTTTTTCTAACAAAAAACCTTAAACTTGTATGTGACGCGCTTGTTATGGCAGCCACTTATTTTTTCCTAGTCGTAACAAAAACAAGAAAACAGTTATAAAGTCTTTTGTAGCAAGGAGTCTATTTATTGACGGCTGACTTTGACGGCTTTGGCTTTTTTTTGAAATCAAATAAATAACAATATATATAGTGAAATCTATTTTTTGATTGGTATTAATATCAATATATTTTCAAGAATTATTAACAAGTCGTTGTTAGCGCTTACTTAAAAAATCCAAAAAAAGCTTCAGAATTCACTAAAAAGTAAGCGTTATCACCTAGGCGCTTTTATATTCTAATCCTTGAATCACAGCTCTTCTTTGTTCTAATAGAGAATCAGTATAAATGTCTAGAGTCATCTGGGTAGAAGCGTGTCCCATCATGGCACTAATGGATGAAATATCTGAAGACGACTCTAGGCAACGGGTCGCAAAAGTATGGCGCAATTGGTGGAAATGGATGTTTTCTAAGCCCGCCATTTTTCTGATGCAATGAAAATGATACGTCAATAAACGAGGTTCACAGGCTTTTCCTCTGACACTTAATATGTAAGGACTATTTGTCGTTTTTTTCATTTTTTCCAATAATTCTCTGACTTCACTCAACATGGGGATTATCCGATGAGAAGCCGTTGTCTTAGCCGATCCTAAGCTCATCTCGGTACCTTGTCCTTGGTTATTTGCGATTCGTTGATATGTATGATTTACCGTAATGATATTTTGTTCAAAATCAATATCTTCCCATCTTAAACCAGCGATCTCACCAATTCTTAGTCCTGCATCCAAGGCAAATATGACCGCTTTTCCTTTATCGTCATCATAATTTTCAACCGCATTTTTTAGTGCATGCTCTTCTTTTTGTGATAGTGCATGAACTTTTTGTGGTTGTATTTTTATTTTCGGCATCTCTTGAACAAGGTCTTCTGACACGATTTTCTTTGCAACCGCATGGCGCAGGGTTTTATTTAGTATCCGCAAAATGACGGTACAGGTACTGTTAGACAAACCCATTTCTTGCCATTTGACGGTGATTTCCTTTAAAAAAGATTCAGTTATTTCATATAAAGAAGTCTTTCCCATGAAGGGTAAAAGGTAGCGCTTAATTTTATAGCGATAACTTGCCACAGTCGAAGGTTTCAAGCCTTCAAAGATCTCATGACCGGTATAGTCGATCCATTCTTGATAAGTTACCGTGCTTTCTCCGTATAGTTGGCGCATCTTTTCTGTCTTTTTCCTTAATGGCACTAATTTTTCTGCTACTTCCTCAAAAGATTTTCCATAAATGTAACCATATTTAATCTGTCCATTGAGCTTTCGATTTATTTGATAACGACCCTCCCATCTTCCATCCTTTCTTAGGTAAATATTATTTCCTTTTGCTGTCATAAAATAATCATCCTTTCTCTTTTATTGACGGCGCAGCTTGACGGTTTAAAAAAACAATTTTAATATTCCGTTTTTTAACATAAATAAGCCACAAAAAATCATTTTAATGGATAAAACTAACATTATAAAGACATTATTTAAATAATTTCCAAGGAAATAAATTATTTAATGTTGAAACTGATCATCATTTATAATATAATTTATGTGAAAAGAATAATGCTTTAAAAATAGTCTCAAAAAGCACTTTTTTCCTGTTTTTGTTACAATCAAGATACGTTTTATAAATAACAATGGAAATTTATAAATTAAAAAAAATTCATTCACCTATAATAATATATGCAAAATAAGCCAAAATCGTTAGTCATTTTATTAAACGATTTTGGCTTATTATAATCCACTTATTTTAAACAAATAAATAAAACTTAAAAATAAATCATTTGTTATTAAAAATAACGTATCTTATCTAATTTTCTGTATACAAGTGATATCACAACCAACTAAACAATTCCCGATTATTTCCCATAAAACCCAACATCCTCAGAGCGCTAGTCTTCACGAATTAAACCAGTATTTTTAATCGTTAATATGAAGTCCTATCCACTTAAAAATAAAGCTTGTCGATCCCTTTTTTTCAAAATTTCCCCGAGAATTTTGATAAAGATATATAAACGTACTAATTGGTGATATTTTTCCATCAGTATGTGCCATTCTCGTGCGGTAAAATATTCTCCAAACTGATAAATTTCAACAGCCATATCAGGTGTCGCTGGATTTTTTAAATAGATTTCTTTGACGATTTCTACTAGTGGTAATGCTAGTTTCTCAGCTGCAAGATTTCGGCGGATTAATAGCGCTTGGATGATTTTCAGGCAAAGAATTAGATTCGGCGTGCTTCTGTAATATTTCGTCACTTGACGTTGGATTTTTTGGTAGTCGCGGTTTAATAGTTGGCGGCAAGTAAAGGGTTGCTTTTCCATAAGTTTTTCTCCTCATTTTTCCTCTTACACCTAATAACGAAAAATTTCTCGAAAAAGTCCAAAAAAATCTTAAAATTATTTTTTCACTCCTCCAGACCATACTCAACTGTTTTAAAAATCCACAACATAAGAAAAATCCCATTTTATTTTCCACTAAAAAAACATTGATTTAAAGCCTTAAAAAACAAATGACGCAGATTTAAAAATCTGTTGAGTGTCATTGAATTTGGTGAATTTTTTACAAAAAAAATCCCAGAGCTAAGATTTTTCATCTGCACTCAAGGTGTCCCATCTTTTTGAATCTCCTTCTTGCGACACATAATATAACAACTTTCTTCATAAAAACTCTCTACCGAAACAGATAATATTTTATTGAATAAATAATATTAATGTCTATTGATCAGGCTGTGATCTCGTTTCTTAAAGAACTAATCCTACTGGATAATGACCGAATGATATGCATATAATATCAATCATATTCAAGACTATTTATAATCATGTGAATCGCTTTTTTAATACTTATGCATCTTTTTCTTTGTAATTTAAAATCAATGAATAATTAGGTTAGCTACTTCTCAAAAGCATAATTTACTGTTTTCCCTTGCTTTAAAAATATAAGGTGCTATGATAGATATATATCGTTTGTTATTTTTTTATCAAGAATGGAGGTGATAGTTTTGCAAGACAAACTAGCGCAGGACTATTTCCTGCAAACAATAATTAAAAACTGAGAGGAAGTTAAAAATTGTTTATTCTTGAAAAGAAAATAGAACCTACACAACAAATATGGAGTCATATTAAGCAACATTATCCAGGAGAAAAAATTGCGTTCATTGGTATAAAAAAACAATTACCCCACACCTTCTTCCGTAATAAGCAGATCACTTTTTATGAAAATTTGGAAGATAGCCCATCATCTCTACTAAATCAAGGGAAGGAAATTTTATATAAACTTTCAAAAGACTACTCTGCTATAGTTTTTTATGTAGATTGTCCAAAAGACGTGGCAGAGCAGCTGATTGAGTGTGGAAAAAACTTATGTATTAGATTGACCGTAACTACTGAAGAAAAGGTTGCCTAGGAAACGATCATGTGGAATAAAGTCATTCGAGAAAAGACTGTTCACAATACTATTTTGCGGAATGGTTTGCGACTATTGCATCAAAAAGGTGCCTGCCAAAATACTGATAAAACAGTATTATTAGAGATATCTGAACACCTTCAAAATGTAATGCAACTGCATTTAGAAACAAAAAATCTGGTTATCGGAATACCTGGCTTCGGAAAAGAAGTCATGTTATTGGAAACAGATGTTCAAGAATTTGTTCCTCATTATAAAATAGAACAGATGATTGAATCTGCTGAAGGCCATTTTATTAGGTTAAAACCATTGAAGACTATATAAAAGTGGAATCAATTGTAAATGTTTCTGATAATTATTATTTCGTTTTAAAATAGGAGAAATACAGCTTAGAGGACAGATGATGGTTAATTTTTAAAAGAGTTAATTTCAGATTATTCTAACCTTGATCCCCTTATCTTCGTTCCAATCTAAGCTATCGTGAAGTGCAAGAACTTCTCTATGATCAAAGAATGTATAAAGAAAAGCCAAAAAGTAGCTACTCTTTTTGGCTTTTCGGTTTATATGGGAATAAAAATATTAAGATTAAAAAGGAAAATTCACTGAAAACAACAACTATGTTAGCGCCAATTTTTTTGATCAATACATAACTTCATTCTCTAATTCCCTTCACAGTTCGTTTACCAACCATTAATAGCAATAATATTTTGGGACGAATCTTATTCTTTAATACAGGGAACAAGTTAATCCTTTGATCTATTATTTCTTCTGTTGGTATGATTTAACCTCAATAGTTACAAATTTCACTTCAGTTCTACTCCTACTTATTTTTATAAAAATTTCTTGGGAGTCCGCAACATCCTTAAAGCATTTAAAATGACGACAATTGTGCTTCCTTCATGCATGATCACACCAATCGTAATATCCATCTTTCCTAAAAAATTCAAAGTAACTAAAAAGATGACGACAAACATCGAAAATAAAATATTTTGCCAAGTCACCTTGTCCATTTTCTTACTCAATTTATGAGCGTAGACAAGTTTTGACAAATCATTTTTCATCAACACTAAGTCTGCTACATCCATCGCAACATCCGTTCCATCACCCATCGCGATACCTACGTCTGCAGTAACTAAAGCTGGAGCATCATTGATACCATCACCTAACATCCCAGTTGAACCATATTTACGCTGCTGCGCTTGAACAATACTTGCTTTGTCTTCAGGCATAACATTGGCAGCAACTTCATCTACACCAATTTGTTTCCCAACGGCTTCACCAGTTAATTTCGCATCACCAGTAATCATAGTAGTGTGTAAGCCAGCATCCTTAAAGTAATTAATGGCATCTTTCGCATACTGATTTGGAACATCCATTAAAGCAAATAGACCAATCACATGTTCATTTTTACCTACGTAAACAACCGTTTTACCTTCAGATGACAATTGCTTTTCTTTTTCGCTATACACGAAAGATACATTTCCAAAAGAAGATGGTTTCCCGATACGGTATTGGCTATTTTTGTATTGAGTAGATAATCCTCTGCCCACTTCGTTTTCGACTGATAATTCTAAGGACTTTCTTTCAGGAAATTTATTAATAATCGCAGTTGCTAGTGGATGGTTTGATTGCTTTTCCATCGCCACAACGAGATCGATCATTTCTGATTCATCCATACCTTTTTCAAAAGAATAGTCGGTCACTACAGGTTTACCGTTCGTTAATGTTCCAGTTTTATCAAATGAAATAGCTTTTAGATCTTGTAGTTTAGAAAGAAAAGCACCGCCTTTAACTAATACACCTTTTTTCGATAAATTAGAAATAGTTGCTAAAGTTGTCGGTACTGCGCTAGCAGCCAAAGCACATGGAGACACCGAAATGAGATACACCATACTACGATATAAACTAACCGCCCAAGACCAACCAAAGATGTAAGGTCCTGCTAATAATACTAGAGGAAATAGGGCTAAAACGATCGTCACATATTTTGGTTCTAGCCGTTGAATCAAAGTAGCTGTCTTCGTTAAACTTTTCTGGGATTGATTAACCATCTGCAAAATTTTAGAAAAAACCGTTTCTGAGCTATCTTTTGTGACTTCCATGGTAAAAGTACCTGCACCATTTATAGTACTTCCATAGACTTCATCGCCAACACTTTTTTCTTTTGGAATGCTTTCTCCATTAATTGAAGCTTCATCAATCGCCGTTGTTCCTGTAAGTACCACACCGTCAGTTGGGACTTGTGCGCCATTGAGGACTTGAAGAATATCTCCAATTTTAACTTCATCAACAGAAACAACTTTTGTCGAACCATCTGAACGAAGAATTCTCGCTTCAGTGGGATTCAGATTTAACAGATTGGTAATTTCTCTTTTACTTTTTCCATCAACGTATTCTTCTAAAAAGTGTGCGCCTGCAAAAATGACAATCAGCATAGCAGCTTCTTCAAAACTTCCAATCGCAATTGCTCCCGCAGTAGCAAGGGCCATTAAAAAGTGAACATTAGGTTGGAATTTTTTTTCGGCAATAGAATTCTTAAATGTATCCCCAATACCTTCAAGAATAATATGATACCCTGCCGTTACTACAGAAGTTACAAAGGCGATATTGGCAAGTAATTCATTGCTTCCTTCCAAAATAAATCCCGTGATAAATGCTGCTATTCCAATAAAAAACATGATTATCGTAAATTTTCCGCCATGACTATGATCGTGCTCATGTCCTTCGTGATCATGTGCTTTTTCGTGGTTGTGTACTTTTAATTTTGCGTTATCCATTCAAAACCCTTCTTTCTTTTATAGATCTTTCATATGAACAAATATTCATATGTATGACCTAATTATATATGAACAGATATTCATATGTCAATGGGTTTTATTCTTAAAAAAAAACCATAGACATTATTTTGTCTATGGTTCTACAGAAAAAATCAGATTTGAAACGAAGATCGAAGTTTTGTAGATCTTTGTCTTAACACCTGGCTATACCCATCAAACTTGTTAGTCTGAGTATAAAATTTATTCTATTATTCCACTAAAAAAATTAGGAGATTTCAAGTCGGATAAAAATCTGAAGGAACCGGATTTTATTCTACTTTTAATGGGATTATGAGTTTTGATATTTCCAATTGAAACAAATCCTTTAAAAAATATCAGTCTGCTTTCTATGATTATTCAGATCTTCCACAGCGTGAATATACTGAAGATATTCTTAGTATTTATCCTACTAGGGAGGATAGCTTATTCACTTTTTCATAGGTCAAGTGGGTAAATATTTCTCTAAGATTCTCTAGATTGCGCAAAGTAGGCACGTCATCAATAATATAAAAATCAATATTTATATTATCCATATCTTTAATATTTGTTACGACAAGATCGCAATCATTTGTACTTAGTACTAATCGCATCTCATCTGGATTAGCAGTAGTCATATGAATTTCCCGACCAAAGTATTTTTCTAAAAAGTAACAGACCATTTGGGTATGTCCCTCTCCTAAGTCACTTACAACAAGAACATCAATGGTAGGCTTTTTACTTTCTAAATTGAGGAATAGGTTTTTCCAATTGATAAATATAAATGAAACTATTTGATCCTTATACATGGAATACCAAGGAAAATTAGATTGTTTTTCCATCATTAATAGTAATTCAAGTATCTCTTCATGATAAGCTTTGAAGGTTATTTCTAATGAATTTGCAAACATGGTCCGTCGATCATAAAACTTTAAGTGATCTTTGGGATAAATCTTATGCTTGAGATAAATTGAAAGGAGGTATTTTTTTATTTTAATATTTATAGTCTCGATCATTTCACAGTCAAATCTTACTTTTAGACTATTGATAAACTCATCTGTTTGATTGTTTAATTTTTGATATTCCAATTCATTTTCCCACCCGAAGTACCACCAAAATACAGTGTAATAGAAATTTGTAAGGTTAAAAACATCTTTGGAAATGTTTAATTTGCTTACCGTATCTAGAATCAAAACATCCACTTTCTCACTAGCATGGTAGTCTAGATGAAAAAATTCAACATACTTGATATCCACATTGTCTATAAAATACCCTTGGATTTGTCTGGTTAGTGTTAAAGCAATCAAATAATCTAATTCTGTTAATTCAAATTTAGATAAATTCAATTTAAATTGTTTGTTCAAATGAAGAGATAATTGTGAAATATGACTTTCATCTAAATCGAAAGGCCATTCATATGTGGTATTAAGTAAATAATGAGTGAAGAAGAATCTTAATTGTCTTTCATCGTTACTGATTATTTCAACAGGATCCATATTTACAACTATTTGTCGATCGGCTAAAAAGGATTTTATATCTTTTAAATCTCTATACAACGTGGAATGACTGATAAATAGTCTTTTTTCCCACTCAAAAGAACTTTGAGGGGGATTTAAAAGTAAATCTATTAACAAGCTTGTTTTCCGAGAATTCTTATAAGCATCAATATAAATTGCTTGGATATTTTGATTTTTTAATTCTTCTAATTTGACCCCTTTTTTCTTATCAAATTTTATATTGATTGTACTATCATAAATATCATTCAAATTAGCAATATCTTTAAGAACAGTTTGTTTTGAAACTTTAATTTCCGAAACCAAAGAGTCAATTTGAATCCATCTATTCTGACTTAAAATAGTCAACAATCTTAATTTACGATCAATATCTTTGTTTAATAAATTAGTAGTCACAGCTATCTTCCCTTCTGAAAAAAATTTTTTTTAATGTTTAAACTTTAATATGATGCTTTTAGAAAATCAAAGAAAAAGGTTAGTTGGACATACTCACGTTTTAAAAAACTATCAAAAATCTTATTCACAGCTTTACTGCAGCATTAGTGTTTCTTTTACACTGGATTCATTGCTCAATTGATAAAACACAGAATACAAGGATTTATATACTCTGTTTCGTCAAGAACAAACAATATTTTATTCAAATAAATTATTGGTATTTAAAGCATTATTCGAAATATTTTTTCGATTAATTGTGATATGTCCTATTTGTATTATAACTTATCTTATATTAATTGTAGCTAACAGAACCTTCATCTGACATTACATTTTTGTCATGAAAAATTACTACCGCAAAAAATCAACCCACTAAGAAACAGATAAACCTTGAGGGAATCTGTTTTTAATGCTTATTTATGTATATTCAATAGAAAAAACCCAATGAAATCCTATTGCTTGATTTCATTGGGTCTTCTTTTGTGATTAAAGAAAATTTAATATCTATTAACCTTTATCTAAATTGTAGCCTGTTGCTTTACTATGAAGAAATCTAAATTCCTGTGTAGATTGACCTTTTATTTCTCAGTGCCAACCTTTTTAAAGAACTGATTAAGAGCATCTAACTCACTATCAGATAAATCATCAGAAATATCTAAAAATTTCTTATTATTATTAAAAGTATTTTTGACAATCTTTTTTGTTTTACGACGAGTTACTTCACGTTCGATTCTTTTTAAGGTCTTTTTCGAAAAGTTAGCCATAGCATATGTTCCTGTTAGTGTTAATATACTAAGTCCAATTTTAGTGTTCGTACTCATAATATTCAGTCCTTTCTTAAAAGATATTGTGTGTTTTATGAAGCTGAACGATTTCAATATAGTTCAATCTCCAGATGATTATTAATTTAATTATTAACTATTTTTTGTGTAATAGTCGTTGGCGTCTGTAGCTTTAACTTATCTACAATTTTTTTATACGTAATTGGCTCTCCAGACGTGTATATAGTAAATTCTGAATGAGATCCACTGTTTAACATGTCATAATGCGTCAAATAATCCTTTACATATAAAGCCTGTTCATGGGCTGGATTAACAAAGCGTATTTGAGGATACAGCTTTTGAAATTGATCTAAGACTATCGGATAATGGGTACACCCTAAAACAATATCGCTAACTTCAGAATCATGTTTTAGAATTGAATCAACTTCTTTAGTAATTTCAGCATCAATTTTAGTATAGTCGAATTCTCCACTTTCGATTAATGCCGCTAACGACGGACTTCCTTGACTGTATACCGTGGTTTCTGGCAAATATTTATGAATATAATTATCATATTCTTTCGTACTAGTAGTAAATACCGTAGCAACAACACCAATTTTTTTAGGTTTTATTTTTGCAATAAAGGCTGCTGCGGGACGAACGATTCCTACGATTTCAATATCGTACTTTTGAGTTAATTTATTTACTATAGTAGACATTGTATTACACGCTATGACTACGATTTTTACCTGATTAGCTTCGAGAAAATCGATAATGCCACTTGCTAATGCTACAATTTCGTCCTCTCCTCGATTACCATAGGGACAATTTGCAGAATCTCCGTAGTAAATGATGGATTCATTTGGTAGTAACTGTTGTAATTCACTTACAACAGTCAATCCACCAACACCTGAGTCCATAACGCCAATTGCATTATTTGATAAATTTTTATCATTCATAGGTGTAACCTCCTAAATTTTAATGAGTAAATCCGTAACTACCTTGGTTTTTATTAGAGAAATTGGTTTCTTTATTTAATTTTTCTATCCCCAATTTTAAATCTTCAATTAGGTTATGCGCCATTTCCATACTTAAATCAGCTCTACAAACGAACCGTTGAATATTGACATTCGTTAAGTTTGCAGGTAAAGGATAGGTAGGAACTTGCCAGCCCTTCATCGCAAATTGATCCGTTAGATCGTATAACGACCAATTAACATTAGCATTAGGTTTTAATTTATAACAAACTATCGGTAAGTGAGAGCCATCATTATAAATATCAAAATAACCTAATTTCTCAATTTCAGATGCTAAATATTTTGCAACATCTTGTGTACGTTTGTGGATTTCATAAAATCCATTAAACCCATTACGTAAAAACACGTAATATTGCCCAATGATTTGACTAGCACTACGAGAAAAATTGATAGCCATGGTGGGCATTGTACCACCTAAATAACTTACTTCAAATATTAATTCTTTTGGTAAATAAGATTTGTCTTTCCATAATACCCATCCGATACCAGGATATACCAAGCCATATTTATGACCAGAAGTACTAATTGAGTGAACATTATCTAACTGGAAGTCCCACACTAAATCAGGTTCAACAAAAGGTGCAAATAATCCTCCAGATGCGGCATCCACATGAATATAAACAGGTAAATCATGCGTTTTATTGTAAGCAGTAACTTTAGCATCTAGTGCTTTAATATCATCATATTGACCAGTGTAAGTAATACCTAAAATACCGATGATACCAATAGTATAATCATCTACATAATCCATAACAGTATCTACATTGATGCTACCATGCTGCTCATCAATTGGTACAAGACGCATGTCAACATCCCAATAAACACAGAATTTTTCCCAAACGACTTGGTATCCCGAAGAAATAACTAAATTGGGTTTTTTCTTATTAATGTCTAATCCTTGTTTTTCTGCACGGTTTCTCCAAGAAAATTTAAGCGCTAGCCCACCTAACATACATGCCTCACTAGAACCTACAGTAGAGGTACCCATAAAGTCCATAGACTCAGGTGCATGCCATAAATCAGCAATCATATTGACACATCTATTTTCCATTTCAGCAGTTCGTGGATATTCGGTCTTATCAATAGCATTTTTTTCGAGCGTTTCAGACATTAATTGGATTGCTTCTGGCTCCATATAAGTTTGACAAAATGTAGCTAAGTTTTCTCGAGCAATCCCTTCATCAATTAATTCATCCTTAATATACTGATACGCGTCTTTAGGGGCTAGAGAATCTTGACGTAACTGATACATAGGAAGCGTCATATCAGCTTCAGATCCAAATATAGGTGATAATGATTCAGGTGTTTCTTGATTGTTTTTTCCGTATAACATAATGCATTCCTCCAAAATAATAAATATTTATATTAAATCAATTAATCAATGATTAATTGATTGTTGCTGTGATTGAATTTTTTTATCTTGTATCATCTTAGTTGCTTCTTGGTTTGATAAATGATGTCTGCTATAGGTATAGTAGATAATGAAAGGTACGGCGGCCATTATCACTGCACAGACAATTAATATTGTTAAATATGCTGCATGAGATCCTCCTAAACCGGTAGGTGGTACAAAAGAAATAACAAATGCAAAAACTGATACGATCAAACCTAATAATGCAATACCAATTTTTGTTTTTTCACCACCAGGTAGCGTGTAGCCTCTCTTTAGTTCTTTTTTATGTTTCACCAAATTTATATATGATAAGAATAGTAAGAAATAAGCTAGTAAATAGATCACTACTGTTAATGCCATGGCTACGAAGAATGATAGATTAGCACCACCGCCGCCTAAGGTTAATACCACTGCCCAAATAGAAACGACAATTCCTTGTACAAAAATGATATTCACTGGAACATCATGTTTATTTGTCTTAGCAAGTTTTTTAGGCATTAGACCATTTTCAGCTGCCTCTAGTAGAGCAGTTGATGGTCCAACAACCCAAGCTGCAATCTCTGCGATAACGCCAACACATAAAACCAAAGCAATGATTCGAACAATCCATTCGGAGCCTCCAAAATGTAAAATTAAAAATTTGAATGTTTGAACTACACCTGCATTCAACGAAAGCTGACTTTGAGGAATCACCGCTGCAACAGATAAACCTCCCAGTGTATCCACAACAATAGCTGTAATAACTAACATGACGATTGCTTTTGGATAATCTCGACTAGGATTTTCCATGTCTTTTACATGGCTAGCAGATGATTCAATCCCTGCGTAAGCCAAAATAAATGATACGAACACAACCAATGTACTAATCTTCGTGAAATCAGGTATAAATGACTTGATAGATAAATCAATTTGAATAGGATTTCCTTGTACGATATAGGCAATGCCTAGTCCGAATAAAATAGCACCTGTAGCTAATACGCCACCAAAAAAACCAATTTTTGCAATTTTAGCAGTATTTTTTGTTCCTCCTAATTGTGAGAAGCTGACTAGCCAAAATATAATCAGAGTAGCTGCTAACTTGAGACCAACATTTGTATTTAGCGCTGGCCAATTTAAGGCATAGGATAAAGCACCTACAATAAAATAAATCATTGTAATAAATCCAACGGTTACTTGAAACCACTGAAAGAAAATAGCCGCCAATCCCCATTTCTCACCAAGTGTTTTAGAAACCCAGGTGTATAAACCACCTTTTTCCCATCCTTCCACGGTAGCCATTTCGGCTGAACATAACGCCACTGGGATAAACCAAAGGAATCCAGCAATTAGTAAAAATATCACTAAATGTAGTTTAGAAGAAGCAAATGTCGGATATTCATATACTGTCATCACCATAGCAGCCGTTAATGCAAAAAAACTAACTAAAGATAACTTTCCTTTTTTTTTCATAAAACCATCTCCTTTATTATTTTTTGTTGAATAGGAAAATTAATATTTCTTGTTGAACAGGATACTAGTCGTATTTTTTTTCAATATCAATTTCCAAAGTATAAAAACACGATTTCCTCAATTATAAAATAACAACATTATAAAAATAAATATTATTAAAAAAGCATTTCCAACCCTTTAAAAATACGGGTAATCAGAGGTTTCACTTTTTTTATTATTTTAAAATTCCATGACATCATTAAATTACAGTAGTTATTTTTATTTAATAAAAGAGCTACCTAGTTAAGTATTTGAAGGTAAAAAAAATTGGCTCACTGCCAATCAAATCATTTTTAAAGTTCCTGAGGCAAAGTTTAAAAAGAAAGAATGCTCTACATTTCTAACAATAAATCAAGCAGGGATTTCCAATACTATTATTATTTTCGTGCATGCAAAAAAGCCCAAAAGAGCCTGCTCTTTTGGGCTTTATATATATATTTCTCTAGATAGACGACAATTCATTTACCGAAAATACAAACAAAACATCAGTAAAAATTATCCTATTTTTATAAAAGTTAACTAGTAAATGCACGTGTGCAAACCTACTCATTCAAGTTTGTCGCAGTAAATATGTTTTTAAAATCATATTGTGTTGGTTCTGTGGCATTTACTAACTCTTCAGTCAGACTTACTGAGTATACTGTTTGATTACTGTAGTCATTAAAGTAATAAACCTTATTATTTAAATCAAAGGCCGCTCTATATTGTGTATAATCAACCGAACCATCATCTTTCATATTAATACCTTTAGGAATAGTCACATTATTAAGAATATGAAATATATTATTCAGTACTTCATTATTGGAACCTGATTTATCTATATACTCTTTCATATATGCTGTTCGAACGAACCGTTCTGGAGGAGTTAATCCACCAGGTAGGCCAAATGTTCCAGAACCCTGACCAAAAGGATGAAAATTAAGACCATTTACTTTTTTGTTAGGAGTATTCGTTGGTGATAAATTCAAATAATTATTTAGATTTTTTATATGCCAATTTAAATCTGGACTATTTGTCATTACACCTACAGGATTGTTAATTAAATTCAGTTGTTGGTTATTCGTTTCAATTACGACTGTCTCACCTGTTTTATCAGTAATTATAAAATGTAGCGGAGGGACTATTCCTAATAATTTAATTTCACTGCTAACAATTGAAACTTCAGACAAACGTAATCTTAATTCATTGATCGATTCAATTTCTCCCAACACCCATAAAATAAATTCATGAGGCGCAAAATTTAGCTTATTTGGAGCAGGAATGCTACTGTAAGAAGCTTCATTTGGATAATACAATTCAGCGATGGCCAGACCTTTTTCATTCACACCATCTGCTAGTACATACTCATCGATCTTTCTACCTGTACCAACACAACCATATTTTGTTTTTTGATCCTTAGAAAATACGCTCTGCCACTTATAATTCCTTGGTATCACAGTTGGCTTCCCATTAAGGCTAAAACCAAAGTCCATCGTTCTGGCTAGAAAATTGTTACCACTATCAGCTTGCAATGTTAAGCTAGTACACATAAAAAACCCTCCATAAGATAAAGTAATATTTTTATTTCTATTTTTTTAATTTAAAATATATGACTATTTCTGAAATAGTCATGGCTATAAACCAAACACCTAAAAATCTTGTCAGGGTTAAAATTGTTCCAAAGGGATTAAATAGGAGAACAAATCCAAATGCTAATACTAATATAGAGTACAAGATACCAAACTTAAGTTTAAAGCCAATATTTTCAATAAGTTGAAATACGCCATTAATAATAAACACTATCCCTATGACAATTGGAAAGAAAGATAAAATTCCTTTGGAGAAAAATAAGATAATAAATGAAAACAGCAACTGAAATATCCCGATATATAAATCAATCCCAATCGTATTTAATTTCTTTTTTAACTTATATGAAGCATAAAAATGAAGCATACTTGATACGAATAAATAAATTGATAAAATATAAATAGTTAAATTGATCACCTTGTTAGGGCTAACCAGAAGTAGTACTCCCAAAACAAAATAAGTAAGTAATCTAATGAATAATGAATCTCGTAAAGATTTTGTTACACTCACTAACATACAAAGTCCCCTTTCTTGAAAAACAAATGCGCTTTAATTTGATATTTTTAATCATAATAAGTTCAAGAATAAATTCATTCTTTATTAATAGCAAGTATTTTGAATATACAATATGAGCGAGTCAAAAAAAGACAGAAACTATTCAGTTTCTGTCTATCATTGAAATATTTTTTCCATACCCATTAAATAGGATGATATAAAGGTAACTACTTACAGTATAAAAGTTCCTTTTCTAGAAGATAAAACGAAAAATAAAAGAGTTTGTAAAATAGTAAATAGTAAAATAAATGCCATAGAGTGCAAAGTAAAAATTGTGGGGATATACTGCAATATCGATATGGGATGGGTTAGCGCATTTACACTATTAAGTCTTAAGAAACGTCCCAAAAAAACACCCGTACTAATCAAAAAAAACAGGATAAGTTGGATTGCTAAAGTTTTATTTCGTGTCCATGAATACTTTTCCGATAACAATCTCAAAATAGCTTGTTCACTTTGTACACCTAAGACATACAGGCTTATAATTCCCCCTACTACCAAGAAGAACATAAACCAAACTAAAATATTCTCTGACATAATTAGATTGGATGAAGTATAAAAATTGATACGATTTAAGTGAACTAGATCTGTTAATAAATAGGCATTGTTGGGAATAAATAGGATATAAAAAATTAAAAGTACTGTGGTGCTTTTTTTTTGAAATCTATACTTCATAAAAGCATAAATTTCCAATGGTAAGTAAGCTAGCAAAGAGTCGATCAATAAAAAATGGATCGGTAAATCATATACATAAAATGGTATAAGAACAATAATGTAAATACTAAATAGAACTCTAATTTGCTTCATGTTATCTATCATTCCTCCGTTAAAGACTGCATTCATTTTAAGATGTCTTAGTCCTATATTTTAATATAAACAAGCACTTTAAAACAGTAATAAGTGCACAACTAAAAATAACACTGTTTGAGTCAAAATAAAATGCGTAGACTAGGATTCTTAGCTAAAATAAAAGTATTGCCTGTGGGGATATCTATAACGGATAGTTCCAACTTTAATCTGTATACAATCCATATGGTACATTCCAAAAACTAATAAAGCGGCTGCACAACAAATTCGTAGATATGAAAAAAGCGTCACCTTTAGATATACCCTAAATGGACAATAATAGGATTTATGAAAGGAGATAAAATTATGACAAAGGAAACTTTTTTGTATTTGTGCAATTTAGTAGTTGAAAAAATTACAATATAATTCCAAAAGTGACAGGTATTCTGATAAGTGATTCTAGCTATACCAATTCAAATTCACAAAAGCAGCCCACCAAAAGCTTGGTGGGCTTGTTGCTTGGGTTACGCGGGATTATATCAACTAATATTTTTTTGGCGGATATCAATATAAAAAGCAACCATTTTCCAAATTCTTAAACATGTTCGTGGGTAATTATACATTATAACCAGAAAGACACTTCTCTTTCTACTAGGCAATTTATAAAAAAATTTGAAAAATTATTTAATTACTTTTGAACAATATTTAAATTTACAATTTTTACACTATAATTTGAGTGCATTTTAATTCCTTATCTAAACATATGTTACTTCATTGATTTTATACTTATATTTACCTA